>CANLUS010000003.1 GCA_947494325.1 uncultured Flavobacteriaceae bacterium | reverse complement strand
TATCTTTCAACCAACGCTTGGTTATCGCGGAATGGTCCTAGCGGACAATTCCACAACGAAACCATAGCCAAACCGTTGGCAACAAGCTGAAATCACTCATATGGAAACAAAATCAATCGAACAATTAGAGAAAGATATTTGGAAAAACCCTTCCGAATTTCCGACTGATTTGGTTGAAAAGTGTTATCATTATCGGAAAATCAGTATTGCGGAATTGACAAACGAACAGATAAGACTTCTAATTTCTCAAAAAATCGGAATTGAATATCTAACCGGAATCGCACTCGAAAAACTCGAACGTAATATTTTGACCGAATGTGATTTTTACGAAGGCGATTTACTTATCGCTGTTTCAAGTTTACCGACTGAATTTTGGAATGAAAATCAAACTGAATTTCTGAAATTTAAAAATATTGTGGAACAGAATTCGGAAATAATAAAAAATGAACTCGGAGAAAAGAAATTTGACCGAATAAATGAAAAACTAACTTAAATGAATAATATAAATTTTAAAAAATGGGCTTTCCATTTTATGATTTGGATTTTAATAATTAATATTATTTCCTTCTATTTGACAATCAGCTATACAAGTATATTTAATGAAGGAGACAACACAGCACAAGTCTTATTTTATTTTGGAATTTTAGGAACAGTTTTACTTTTATTGAGTCTGATTTTTATAATTTTTAGTACCATAAAAAAAGAGAAGAAAAATTATCAATATTGGACTTCTATAGTTGGACTTGTCATTTTTGGAATTTTGCCAATTTTAGCAAGTTTATTTTTAAATTAATTTAGAGAATAATTGAACTGAATAAATAAAAGCCAGTTGCCAACACCGTATATAATTTATTGCTAGTACTAGCCTACTTACGAAAATCCTCGCGGATTTTCTATTCGGTTTTTATTTGCGAAATTAGGTGCTTAAACCACGCAACAAACCATATACAAACACGTTACAAATAATATGAAAAAAACTTTGACAATTATCGCATTTTTATCTTTCCTAATTTCGCATGGACAATTCAAAGAGGGGATAATCTATGATAAAACAGGAAATAAGAGAAAAGGTCTAATTAAAATTAGAGCTTTTGGTGGTATTAAATTCAAACTAAACCAAGATTCTAATGAAATTAATTATGATGAGAAGAATATTAGTGGTTATGATGTTAAAGACAATGGAATGACGAAAATGTATAGATACAAAAAAGTTGAGAAAGGTTATCTAAAACCAATGAAATTAGAAATTTCTGGAAAAATTAATTTGTATAGCATATTTTCTTCAAATGCAGGTGTAGCAGGCCCAATGGGACTTCCAGTGGCTTCAGGGAAAACTTATTTTGTTGAAAAAGATGGGACTACTCTAAAGCTTGGGACTAAAATTAAAAGTAAAAAATTATACTTATTTGAAGATTGTCCAGTTCTAATGAAAAGAATAAATGACAAGGAATTAAAAAAAGCTGAGATAACAAAAATAATTATCTTTTATAATAAGGAATGTAATTAAAGATTAGGCGTAATAAATTAAGTCATAAAATACTATTTGTAACAACGGCTATAATTTATTACGGCGGAATTTCCTAAACGGAAATTCTTATCTTGCAATGATGGCTTGGTTATCTCGGAATGTCCTGGCGGACAATTCCGCAACGAAACCATAGCCAAACCGTTAGCTGCAAGCTGAAGAATTAGAAACCCAGAAAAATATGATCAATCCAATTAAGCACTCTGGCCCCTTATTATTTTTATTTGGACTAATCTATTTTGCTCCCACACAAAAGTTTGTAAAAAGTGAAAAACCTATTATAAAAACTATAAAGAAAGTGGATTACTTTATTGGACCTGACGACAAAGTTCTTAAAAGAAAAAAAGCCTTTAGTTCATTCCAATATGATATTCACGAATATAATGATCAAGGTAATATTTTAAGACATGACAGTTATGACAAAAATGGTAATCTAAAGAATCGCTATTTATATAAGTATAATGAACATGGTGATCAAATCGAATTAGTTTCTATGTCTTCAAAAACAGGAATTAGAACTTATGGAAGGTCAGAATACGTTTATAATGAAAAAAACGAAATTAAGGTTAAACATTATGAATCGGGTAATCAATATAAATCAAAAAAATCTGTATCTAAAACTGAATTTTTCTATAGAGCTGGTAACCTAGTTAAAAAGGTTACAGAAGAAATATGGATGGGAAAAAAATCAAAAACCACAATGGTATTTGAATACAACGAACTAAACAAGATTATTTCTTCCGTTCAACATATTGAAGATAAATACCTTTACCAGAAGATGAATTATATATACAATGAAGGTGTTTTATTTGAATCTCATAGAACTACTTATCCTAAGGGTGGCAATCCTGAATATTTCAAAGAGCATAAAAAATATGACGGAAAAGGAAATATCATCGAAAGTATTCAGGAATCTGGAAATGGTCACTACACTAAAGAACTATTCGAATATAATCATGAGAACTTGAAAAGTAAATATCAGAAATACGAGCAAGATGATGAAATAGTAATAGACGAATATTACGAATACAAATATGACAAAAATGGGAATTGGATTACATTAATCAAAAAATTTCCTAATAGTAAAAATGTGGGAGTAACAGAACGAGAAATAGAATATCATAAATAGAGCCAGCAGCTAACAATGTGTATAATTAATTACTAAGGAATTCCCTCGCAGGAATTCACTCGAAATTAATTACTTTTGAGTACGTCGGAAAATCCTAACGGATTTCCCGTAACTAACCATACACAAACCGTTAGGCTTAATACAAAATGAAGTTACCTTATTTAATCTTTGCTTTTATCATTTGTTCTGGTTGTTGTTCGAGTAAAAAACTAATGGAGACGCGTAACTCGGATTTCTCCAAAATTACTTTTAAAAGCCAACTCTTGGTTACAGAAAGTGGACTAAATAACTTTATTGAAAAAGTTGACTCTTTGACTCCATCAGTTCAGGATGAAATTTTAGTCCCAGAAGGACAATATGATAGTATTCGTAATTCTTCAGAATTCAAAAAAATGATGGGTGACTTTCATAGAAAATCTTTAATGGAATCTACTCCGACGGAAATTGTTATTGAAATTATAAACGATAGTATTTGGAGACATCAAAGACAGAATGGTAAAATTATTGGGGATTATTATCTGATTAAAAAAGATGATGCTTTCCTCTATTATTACGACAAGTCAAGGACTATAAATTATAAAAAATATGATCTTCTGGAAACGAAGGACAGTTATAAAATAATTAAAAATGAATCGGATCGGAAAATTATAATGGGGTTTGATTGTTTTAAATTGACTTTAATAAAGGAAGTTAATACCCTTGGGCTTGGAGACTCGATTTACGATATGTATGTAACCAGCGAAATTGACTTACCAGCTCATTCTATTCTAAATTTGAGTAAACTAATTCCTGGTTTTTTTCCATTAGAGATTAAGGTTAGATCGGAAAAACTCTCAGGGTTTGTTGAAGATTACGAACTAATTAAAATAGAATAAAGACTAAGCCTAACAACGGCTATAATTCATTGTGGCGGAATTTTCCACAGAAAATCGCTACCTTTCAATCATCGCTTGGTTCTCGCGGAATGGTCCTAGCGGACAATTCCACAACAAACCATAGCCCAACCGTTAGAACACATACCGTATCGAACTTTTTAAAAATCAATCATTGGAATCTTTTTTAATTATCTTTTTTATTGTAATTGCAGGGTTCATGATTTATAAGGTGTTTAGTTTAATCAAGGATAGACATTTTAAAACATACAGAAACCAAATTCAAAATTATTTAATAGATAATGATTTAAAATTAATACAAACTTTAAAGCCGAAAAAGGAAGATTGGACAAAATCTCCTTTTGAAAAACCATCATCTATAGAAGTTAGTTTCGTACAAATAAAGGTCCTTGGAATAATGGTTGACCCAAGTAATAAGGAATATAAAATTATTCTAACTTCGGACAAGAATGGTACCCAGGTGAAAATATGGATGGAAGTAAACACTGGAATATTGTATAAAACAAAAATTGAATTTAAAAAGGAATTGTAATCTAAGATATTAAAAATAAACGTGTTCTAACAACGGCTATAATTCATTGCTCACGCTCCTACCTGCTCAAAAATATTTCTTACATTTATTAAAAATAACAAGGCTAAGAATTTCGAGGTCTGGTGGTCTTGCTAGCATCCAAAGTGCCTTAGTAAGTTTGCGGTTAGATGTCGGCACGGCAGACCGCACAAAACCACCCAGTCACAACGAAACCATAGCCCAACCGTTGTATACAAGCAGTAGTCCCTTTAAAATGAAAACTAAAAGTATAATCTTATTTCTCTTATTAGTTAATTCCCTAGCCTGTTTTTCTCAAGAAAAAGTAAAAAAATACGATTTGCAAGCTGACTTAAGTTCGTCTCTTGAATGCTGGGATTTGTTTATTTTCTTCCCTGAATCTGATTACAGCGTTGCTATTAACAGAGAAGACATTGGACTCTCAAAAAACTCAAAATTATGTCATAAGATTAGAACCAACTCTAAGATAAACCAGCTCATAGTTGATGTTTTAAAGCGAAATTTAATAAATGATGGATATGAATTTACGGAAAATGAATACGTTAATTTTGATACTGGAAAACCGATAAAATATGAACTTATAAAAATGTTTGTGAATTTTTCATTTATTGACCCTTGCCATAACTCCGATGTCGTAATTCTCTTTACAGATGTAAATAAGGCATCTAAATTTATTAATGATTTATCAAATATTTTTAAAGAAAAGGAATGTTTTAAAAAATTGAATAGAACACTAAAGATTAAAAAAAATTAAATGCCAGTATACAACAACGTGTATAATTAATTACTACGGAATTCCTTCGCAGGAATTCACTTGAATTAATTAACTTGCCAATACGTCGGAAAATCCTAACTGATTTTCCGTAACTAACCATACACAAACCGTTGTGCTTCATTATGACAAACCGCTAACCAATGATAAAATTCTTTAGGAAAATTAGGCAAAAATTACTTTCAGAAGGAAAAACTGGAAAGTATTTTAAATATGCTATTGGAGAAATAATTCTTGTGGTTATTGGAATTTTGATTGCTCTTCAAATTAATAACTGGAATGAAAACCGCAAACAAAGTAATGTTATTCAAAATTACTATTACCAATTAGAAGAAGACTTGGATGATGAGACACACAATCTAAAATCAATAATTATTCGAATTGATGAAAGTATAAATTCATATGAGGAATATTTAGAACTTACTAAACAATCCAATTTAAAACTCATCGAAATGATAAATGCACTAACTGAAGTTAAGTTAGCTTTCTGGTATCCATCATTTAACTCCAATACTATTGGAACATTAGAATCAACAGGAGACATAAAATTGATACCTGCTCACCTCAGAAAAAAGTTGATAAATCTTGTGAGAAAACAAGAAGGAATTGTCAGTCAAGCCAATGGAAATTACAGTGTTTATTTAAGTGATTTACAAAAAGCTGGGAATTTAGGATTTTATAGAAACAATTATCACTTGAAAGAAAATAGCCATTTAAACTATACCGAAAACTACCCAGAAATAATATTGACTCTTGAGAACGCTTTATATCTTAAAAATTACACAGAAAAAAGACAAATAATTGAATTAAAGCAAATGCTGAATAATGTCAATGAATTGAAAGAATTATTTAAGATTGAGATAAATAAAAAATAACGAAAGCACAACAACGGCTATAATTCATTGCGGCGGAATTTCCTAAACGGAAATTCTTATCTTGCAATGATGGCTAGTGTTTCTCGGAATAGTCCGGGCGGACGATTCCGCAACGAAACCATAGCCCAACCGTTGTACAACATTAAAATATGAAAACAAAAAAAATACTTTTATTAGCATTTGCATTGATTTGCTCTACCTCCATTATACGTGCTCAAAGTACGAAACAGAATTCAAAAATTAAGAAAACTATTCAGGCATCGTATAGTGCAAAAAGGACCGCAGAAATGCCACGAGACTCTGCGTTTACAAATGACCATCTCGAAAGGTATGATGTCTTTGATAATAATGAAAAAATAATTGAATATGGTCAATATGATGGTCAAGGCAATATTTATGAAGTTACCAAAATTCAAAAAGACCAAAATGGGAATCCTATAAAAGGAACAATCTACGATTCAAAAGGAAACTTGAAAAAATATTATACTACAACAATTGACCAAAACGGAAATGTCGCAGAATTCAAAAATTATAATATCGAAAATCAACTGGTTTATTTACAAAAAAACCAATATGATACAAATGGAAATGTAACGTCCAGAACTGGAAGCAACCCAAAATCAGATAAAGTTTATAAAACAGAATTAGAGTACAATTCTAACAATGAAGTGATAAAAAAGATAAAATATAATTCGGATGGAACAGTAAAAGACACCAGAACTTACAAATACGATGTGAATGGAAACGAAATTGAATCTGAATTATTTAAATCTAATGGTAGTTACACAAAATTCGTCTCGGAATATGATAATTTAAATAATTTGACCATTCAAAATTGGTATGATAAAGAAGGTAAACAAAAGCATCAAACTTCTTTTAAATACACTTACGATAATCAAGGAAATTGGATTACAAAAAAAAGATTTTCAAATGGAAAATTAGGTTTTGTTTGGGAAAGAAAAATTGAATATAATAAATAACGTTGTACAACAACGTGTATAATTAATTACGGAGAATTCCTTCGCAGGAATTCACTTGAATTAATTAACTTGCCAATACGTCGGAAAATCCTAACAGATTTTCCGCAACTAACCATACACAAACCGTTGCCCACAATATGAGAAAACTGCTTCAAATAATATTAATCGGAATTTTGATTTCAGGTTGTAATTCGAATAAAAAAGCTGAAATTAAAACTCAATCAGAATCTATAAAAACTGTTCAGGAATCGTCAAAAATTGGCTTAAAAGATAATTTAGAGAATAAACCAATAGAAAAAGATTGGAAGAAACTGAATTTGGAACGAATTGAAAAAGAAAACATAATCGTTTTAAAAAACCAAATTGTCATTTCTGATATTTACAATGCTGACAATCAAAACGTAATTTTTATTTCACCTAATGAAAAAGAAATTAATCAAATGAAAGAAAGATTGGGAGAAGATGACTTTTACACTGTTGCGGATGATATAAATTATTACAGATCTCAAGCATATGATTTTTTACAAAGTCGAACGATGAAATCTTACCATACTGACAAAAGATTTATACGATTTACTATGAAAGATGGAGATACTGTTTACGTAGATACCGAAAAAGTTGAAAATAAATGGACTATTATTCTTTGTGATGGATATGACAAACCCTATTCTAGTGATATTATCGACTTACATCTGAACTTTGAAGAGTTGGACGAATAAAATACTGTGGGCAACAATGGCTATAATTAATACGGGTTTTAGAGCTTAACTCAAAGTTTTGGGTATATTTATGAAGTCCGCCAAATCTTTTTGAATTGGCTTTATAAAGAAAAAGATAAAACAAAATAAAAAGTTTTGGCTAAGTGCTTAATCGGAAATTCAGTAATTTTAATTCCCGCACTAACCATAGCCGAGACGTTGTATGTCATTTAAAATACTCAGTGAATAAATTAATAGCATTAATCTTGATTTTAATTATCGCACCTCTACTAGGTGGAATTTATGGATTAATTCACGATCAAATTACCTACACTATTTCAAATGAATATTATTCTAAATTTAAATTCATTCAGTTCGGATTAGAAAATTGGGGTCTAGGAGAAAATATTGGAACAAAAAATACTCCAGAGATATTGCTGCAAAACCCAAGATTTGGGGCTGTTATTGTCGGAATTTTAGCCACTTGGTGGGTAGGACTTATCATAGGAATTATACTCGGGTTAGTTGGATTAATTCATAGGAATGGAAAAGAAATGTTTAAATCAACTATGAGAGCCTTTCTCTTAACAACCGTTATAGCATTATTAACTGGGGTAATTGGTCTTGGTTATGGAAAATTATTTCTGACTGAAAATCCTCCGAATTGGTTTTTGCCAAAGAATTTAATAGATATTGATAACTTCATAATGGTCGGTTCAATGCATAATTTCAGTTATTTAGGTGGTCTAATCGGATTAGTATTTGGAATTATCTACAGTGTGAAACAAAAAAAGAAATATAAAAACGCCATACAACAACGGCTATAATTCATTGTGGCGGAATTTTCCACTGAAAATTCCTACCTTTAAATCAGCGCTTGGTTCTCGCGGAATGGTCCTAGCGGACAATTCCACAACGAAACCATAGCCAAACCGTTGTGTGTCATACCCAGAAAAAACCAACACTAAATGAAATTGAGGAATGTTAATCTGAATTTAAAATTTTATGGAATAATAGTTCTGATGTTTTTTGCGTCCTGTAATAACGGAGATTATTTACAAGAATTTAGGAATTTTAGTGAATTTGATAAAATTGAAAATCCGAGATTGACAGGTTGGTTTCCTATCGAATTAATAAAATCTGACGCACAGAATATAAAAAACATATCCTATTTAAGTACAAAATGTGTATTTGGAGTTTTTGATTACGAAAATGAGGAACTTTATGATTCAATTTTTAATAAGGAAAATCATATAGACAAAACTTATATTGGAATTTTCCAATCGCAAATAAAATTAGTGGGAAATATTATACCTGAATGGTTTCCGAAAGTTGACTATTGGGAAACAAAAAATAGCGGAATAATACTGTTCGATAATTGCTATGCATATAGGGATTTAAAGAGAAAGCAGATTTATTATTTTCACCCTGAAGAAGAAAGCACTAGATTCAATGGGAAAATGTATCCTGGAATTAGGGAAACGATTAGATAAAAAAGTACGAACACACAACACTATATATAGCAAATTGGGCGATTAATATTTAACCGAAAAGTTCTTGTCTATTTGCAGAGTCGCCAAATATTTAACGTTACCAAACATATCGCACTTTCGAAAAAACAAATAAAGAAACATGACAGATAATAAAAAGAAAAAAGGAGATTTAGGGTTAATGATTGTTGCGGGAGGAATTATACTTGTGGGACTTGTTGGACTCTTTTTCAACGGAACTGTTGGTGGAATTACACTCGCCGTCGGACT
Organism: uncultured Flavobacteriaceae bacterium; assembly: GCA_947494325.1. GTDB lineage: Bacteria > Bacteroidota > Bacteroidia > Flavobacteriales > Flavobacteriaceae > Aureibaculum. The sequence goes on along the minus strand of CANLUS010000003.1, from coordinate 510,492 downwards.
TGGAATTTTGCTAATGGGAATTTTATCAGATAAACCTCAAAAGAAAGCTTGAGAATAATTTGAATGGAAAAATATTACGTTTGGTAACAACGGCTATAATTCATTGCTTACGTCCTACTTGTTTTAAAATATTTCTTACATTTAATAAAAATAACAAGGCTAAGAATTTCGAATTCTGGTGGTCTTGCTAGCATCCAAAGTGCCTTAGTAAGTTTGCGGTTAGATGTCGGCACTGCAGACAGCACAAAACCACCTAGCCTCAACGAACCATAGCCTAACCGTTGGCAATAATAGTAAACATGTTATATAAAATCATTTAAGTTTATAATGGAAGGAAATTTGTTTGGATTTATTATTGGAATAATATTTATAATTGCTGGGTTAGTTTTTTCTACGTTCATAATATTGAATTTTCTCCATAATGAAAAAGCTGTGGGTTGGAGTACTTCGAAAGGGGAAATTTTAATTTCTAATTTGTCGAAAAAAGTGACTCGACACTCTATAGGTTTGGATGAATTTGGACCCTCAACTGAAGTAACTTATGATCAAAACATTAAATTTAAATACGAAGTAGATAATATCACTTATACTTCAACCAAGATTTATTATTTGGACTATAATAATTGGTTTACAACAAAAAAAATGAAGAAAAATTTAGATAAAATCTATAAACAGGGAAAAATTGTTACCGTTTACATGAATAGTAATGAAGTTGAAAAGGCTTTTCTAATTGAAAAAGCTCCTGTAACTTCAATACTCATTTATTCCCTACTCTGTTTTTTGATTGGCTTGTTCTTTTTATTAGGTTAAAAATTAAATACTATTGCCAACAACGGCTATAATTCATTGTGGCGGAATTTCCTACCGGAAATTCATATCTTTAAACCATCGCTTGGTCTCGGCGGAATGGTCCTAGCGGACAATTCCACAACGAAACCATAGCCAAACCGTTGTGCTTCATTATAACCAACCGCTAACTAATGATAAAATTTTTTAGAAAAATTAGACAAGATTTACTTTCAAAAGGTAAAACCGGAAAGTACTTTAAATATGCTATCGGAGAGATAGTCCTTGTGGTAATTGGAATTTTAATTGCACTACAAATCAATAACTTGAATGAACAAAAAAAACTGACAAAAGAATACATTTCTGACCTTAATGCAATTAAAGAAAATTTAGAGAAGGATGCTATTGTCATATCTGGGAATATAAAAAATGGAAGTCGGTATGCTAAAGAATTTCTGGAACGAATCAATAGTAATTCTTTTATTGTCGATGAAAGTAGCATTATTATGCAATTAGGTCGTCCAACGTTATATATAGATAATAGTAGTTATATAAATGCTAAAAATAAAAACACATTAAACCTGATTCAAAGTGATAGTCTTAAAAATGTGTTTCACGAATATTATATCAGACAAATTGAACGTGTCCAAAGTTCTGCGGATAATTTAGAAAAATACGGCAATATGCTGAAACAAAATTATTTAGAATCAGGTCGGTATTACGAAGACCTTTCTAAAATAGAAATAATGAATAGTTTAATGAAACAAGGCCCTTTTATTGACTATTTAGATTTGTATATCAATGAACGTGAAACAACGTTAAAAAAACTAAAGGTAATGAAGGACGTTAACACAAAACTGATAGAAACCATTGATGCTGAACTAAAGCAAATTGAATAAGAAATAACGAAAGCACAACACCGTGTATAATTCATTGCTAGTACTCGCTTACTTACGAAAATCCTCGCGGATTTTCTATTCGGTTTGTATTTGCTAAATTAGTTGCTGAAACACGCAACGAAATCATACACAAACACGATGGAACACATTCGCCAAAGGCGAACTTTAATTACTACGTGCTACGCACTCCTGTCCTTAAAGTGAATGTGTTCCATCTAAGGGCTAAACCAAATTACTTACTCCTTGATACTTGTAGAACAATCGCCTTCGACGGACATTGAGCCTAAACGTGAGCCATCGTCTGCTAAAAGTAATTTGGATCAACTCCTTGAATTCCCAATACAATAAAATGGCAACAAACGGTAACTATGTTACCTAGTTGACAAATAATATTATGATTTTAAGCGGAAGTCGCCTAATCACAATATTGTTATCCATTTTGTGTATCTTCATTCCCGAAGCTGAACTACGTTTAGCCCTTAGTTAGCTGCAAGCAAAAAAATGAAACCAATAAGAAAATACCAACCTTGGAATGCTAAAGCACAATCTTGGGAATTTATCGAAAACAGATATATCGAAGATTGGCGAGGTAAGCATTCAAGACTTTTGGAATTGGTTCGACACATAAAAAATACTGATTTAAAAAATCGATTATATGGATCAACTTCAATGGATAAATTAGTTGTGAGTATTTATGATCCATTGGATTACAGAAAAGAATCTTTACATATCACTTTTGATTTGTGGACTAAAAAATGGAATTTTGAATATATTGCGATGCCTTTTAATGAACCTGAATTTGTAAGGACATATGATGAAGAATTAGGAATTGAAAAGTTTGACAGTTTCATCGATTTGATAAAATGGTAAAAGCCAGCAGCTAACAACGTGTATAATTAATTACTACGGAATTCCTTCGCAGGAAATTCACTTGAATTAATTAACTTCGTCTAACGTCGGAAAATCCTAACTGATTTTCCGTAACTAACCATACACAAACCGATGGAACACATTCGCCAAAGGCGAACTTTAATTACTACGTGCTACGCACTCCTGTCCTTAAAGTGAATGTGTTCCATCTAAGGGCTAAACCAAATTACTTACTCCTTGATACTTGTAGAACAATCGCCTTCGACGGACATTGAGCCTAAACGTGAGCCATCGTCTGCTAAAAGTAATTTGGATCAACTCCTTGAATTCCCAATACAATAAAATGGCAACAAACGGTAACTATGTTACCTAGTTGACAAATAATATTATGATTTTAAGCGGAAGTCGCCTAATCACAATATTGTTATCCATTTTGTGTATCTTCATTCCCGAAGCTGAACTACGTTTAGCCCTTAGTTAGCCTTCATTATGAACAACCAACAAATCAATGATAAAGTTCTTTAGAAAAATTCGCCAAAACTTGCTTATGGAAAACAAAACAGGAAAGTATTTTAAATACGCTCTTGGAGAAATTGTACTTGTTGTTATTGGAATTTTAATTGCACTCTCAATTAATAATTGGAATGAGAATAGAAAAGCTAAAGAAAAGGAAAACAACCTATTTGCCAACCTTAAAATTGATTTTGACACACGCTTATTCGAACTTAAGGAAATGCAATCCGCAAAAAATCAAAGCATCTCTGCTATAGCTCAACTTAATACAATTATCGCCAACAAAGAAAACAGACCTAAAGACAGTATAATCGATTATCTTTTATCAAGGACTGTTAACGGTTTTAAATTTAATGAAGATTTTAAAATGCTAGATGTTGTTTTTGATACAGGTCTGATCAATGACGTTAAAAATGAAGAATTAAAACGTAATCTAATAGAATGGCCACAAATAGTTGAAGAAATGCTTGAAGAGCAGCGAATGCACAATCAGTTAATAGATACGAGATTAGTGCCATTTTATTCAAAATATATATCAATGCGCGATATTTATGAAAAGTTTGATTTTAGAAAATACAATCTTCCTTCAGGTTCAGAAGTTTCTTTAAATAAAAATTACCTTGGTTTGTTGTCAGACCCACTTTTCGAAAATTTTATGGCTGAGTCTGAAATGCTAATGAGAGTCAGCACTATTGATATTCAAACTCTTATATCATCAGCTGAGGAAATAACTGAATTGATAAGAACAGAACTGAATAATAAATAACGAAAGGCTAACAACGTGTATAATTAATTGCTGCGGAATTTCCTCACCGGAAATTCACACGCATTAATTATCTTAGCCAATAGCGGAATGTTTCTCGCGAACCATCCCGCAACTAATCATACACAAACCGTTGTAAGCAAGCTGAAAATGAAAAAACTAATACCGATTTTAACAATTTTAATATCTTTTACTTGTTCCGGTCAAAATAAGTCAATCCTAAAAGAGAAAGGAAATACTCTTCAAGATATAATCCCATATAATTGGAGAGTTTTAGACTCTAAGACTGGCGACTTAAATCAAGATGGTATCTCCGATTTGGTTTTTGCTATCCAAAATACCGACGAAAAGAATATTAAATTTAATGATGGACTTGGAACCGATACTATTGACTTAAATCCAAGGATTCTTGGTATTTATTTTGGAGATAAATCAGGTGGTTTCACTCGAAAGTTAATCTCGAAAGGTTTCATTATTATTCGTGACTCACCAACGATGGATGAACCATTCGAAGGTTTCTTAATTAGTAAAAAAGGAATTTTAGATATCAATTTTAGATTTTGGTATAGCGCTGGGAGTTGGAGCATGTCTAATCACAAATATAAATTTCGTTTTCAAAATAATGAATTTGTATTAATAGGCTATGATTCGAATGAAGCTCATAGAGGCAGTGGAGAAACTACGGATTATAGCATTAACTTTCTGAGCAAGAAAATGAAAATTACTAAAGGGAATTTTTCAAAAGACAATTCTGAATCTGTTGAATGGAAGAAATTTAGTTTAGAAAAACTAATGTCTATAAAGACTATGAATAAACCTTTTGAATTAGAATTTGAAGGAATATACCTTTAAAATGCCTGCTTACAACAACGGCTATAGTTCATTGCGGCGGAATTTTCCACTGAAAATTCCTATCTTTCAATCATCGCTTGGTTTTCGCGGAATGGTCCTTGCGGACAATTCCACAACGAAACCATAGCCAAACCGTTGTGTGCAATTAAAACGAACATAACGGTCAAAAATGGACTGACCATCCAAAATCGGAAAATGTGAAAGTTGAAACCGAAATAAAACAAAAAGTAAGCCGAGTAACGAAAATCGAAAGAGTAGAAAAATATTATTAACTTAGAAGATAAAAATTTCTATAAAATCAAATTAATGAAAACGGATTAAAAAAATTCGCAAAAGGGATGTTTGCAATTTTTACTATTAAATTTATATTTATTGGCTTAATGTTTCTAAATCAGGCATGTAGTGACGACCTAAATTATGAAGATGGAATAAGCCCAAATAAGATTGAATCGCAAAAATTTATTAATTCTGTTAAGATAGCTAATGAGAAAATAAAAAATAGTTCAATTCTTAGCTATCATGAACAACAGAATAATTTATCAAATGAATTTAAAACTGATTCTTTAAGCTCTGAAGACGAGCCAACGGAAGAAGAAGCCCAAGAAATACTGAAACCAGTTGTAAACGATGGGGTAGCTCTCTTGAAATCATTTGGAGTAACTGAAGAGGAAATAATTAATGAATTCGGAAGCTTAGATAGTCCTGATATAGCGACTGCCGCTTTAGCCGTTCATAGAATAAATGATATGTCGCAAATGAGTTATTTTGTAAAAGAACTAAATGATGATGATTACGTGTACAATGACTTTTCTTTTATAACTACAAGTGCTTATGCACAAACAGGAAATGTATATTTAGACTGTGCTTTAGTAGCAGTTGGAGTGGATACAATTGTTGAATATTTCCAAGGAAAAATAAAATCTCTTGGGAAAAAAGGTGTTTTGAAAATTATTCGAAAAGTTGCTACTAGAACTCTCGGATGGGTAGGTGCTGCTGTTACAGTTTATGCCTACGTTTCATGCCTTAATGAAAATAGAATAACAACAGAAAACACCTAAAAATGAAAAAATTTAATCAAATTAAAGGCCCAAGAATTATTCTATACTTTGTAATATTCAGTTTTTTAATATATCAATTTTTTTTCACTGACTTTTTTTCAAGTTATAATGTAACTCAGATTATATTGACTATTATTTTTGCCGTATTCTGTTTGTTTATAATAATAGATTTTATTCGTAAAATTTATAATACTGCACACAACAAGGTATATAAAAAATAGCTGACTAAGTGCAAATCTAAATGGTTTGCACTTTTTTTAATTAATACAAATTATTAGTCTTTAATTAACGCTACTTTTCATATACAAAACCGTTAGGTGTAATTTAAAACTCAAATGAAAAAAACAATTTTCACGTCATTGATAATCGGATTTTTATTAATTAGTTGCGGAACTAAACAGGTTGATAAGTTTACTTATAATTTTCAATATTACGATTCTGAAAACAATCAAGCAGAAGACAAAGGAGAAACAGATTTAAAGAATATTATAACGGAATTCCGAAGTTTCCCTTGGAAAGAACAAACAAGCAAATTCAACAATCCAGAAGCTAAATCAAACCCAACAATCGGAATTAAGGACAACCTAAATGACTATGATTTTGGAATTTTGACTTACCCTGAAAATAATGAAGTTGTCTATGTAATCTATCACTCGTATAAGGTGAATGGAGAATGGGAAGAGAGTTTTAGAGAAGGATTTAGTAAAGAATCAATTGAAAAAGGACTCAAACTGTTCTTTGAAAGAAAACATAAGGAATTACCTAATTTTTTGGAAAAGAATTCAAAGAAAGAATTCGGAATTCCATTGAATTAAAAAAACTACACCTAACAACGTGTATAATTAATTACGGCGGAATTTCCTCGCAGGAAATTCACTTGAATTAATTAACTTGCCAATACGTCGGAAAATCCTAACGGATTTCCCGCAACTAACCATACACAAACCGTTGTACAACATTTGGAACGCCGATGCCAACCGAACAATTTAAAATGCAGAAAACGAAATTTTTAATTTTACTCGTTACTATAAGCTTTTGTTCGTTTTCCTGCGTAAAAATTCCTACTCATTCGACTGAGAGAGATATTGCTCTTAAAATTGCGGAACATATAATAAAAAAGGATTCCTTAAAAATAAAAGATTATTCAGGTGAGCAATTTCTTCATATTGTATCAGAAAAATTAGGTAAATATCATTTCAAAACTTACGTTTCACTTAACGGGGTGAAATCAAAATCTGACGATATAAAAACGGAGGAAATAATCGTTGAAGGTGTTAAAATTGTAATATATTATAGTGTTAAAGCTGACAAGGTCAATTTGGTAGGCTCTTTTTTCGTGCCAGACTCTGAATCTTGGATGTTTTTGACGGAAACTATTGTTGGCCAATTTTTTATGTATCGTGTTGAACCTGTCCCTTCTAACGATAAAACTCAAAATATGGAACTTGATGAACCTGAGTTTTAGTCTATAATGCCGAGGGAATGAGCAATACTCTTAAAAAATATGGAATAAATTCAACGTTGTACAACAACGGCTATAATTCATTGTGGCGGAATTTTCCACTGAAAATTCCTATCTTTCAATCATCGCTTGGTTCTCGCGGAATGGTCCTTTCGGACAATTCCACAACGAAACCATAGCCAAACCGTTGTACCGCATTTCGCATATTTATGAAAAGAATAGTTTTATTTACATTAATTTTAGCTTGTTCATTATTATCTTGTAAAAAGAAATCTAAAGAAAATTTCATTAGTCTTACTGGCAAAATTGAAAACAATATTATCGATACCGATATTATAATTAGAAGTACACAAATCGATTATGTTTATAAAAAATTAAATTATGAAAAAGTAATCCAAATTGATAAATACGGTAAGTTTTCAGATACCTTAAATTTTCCCAATAATGACTACGACTTGTTATATAACGGATATAGAACATCAATTAACTTAGAAAAAGGTTACGACCTAGATATTACTTTCGATTCGCAAGATGTTATTAGTACTTTGAATTATTCTGGTCAAGGTTACATACTAAATCAGTTTAATTCTGAAAAGCAAAGACTTAGAAATACGGCTAGTCGGAATTATACCCAAAATGGAAGCGATGATATAAATCTATTTATTAAAACTAATCTTTTAGAGAAACATGATGCCTTAATCAAAAAATATAAAGGTCTTATATCTGATTCCATTTTAGAAAAGAAAAAAAGTGGTTTTGATAAATTTTACACAAGCGAGAAATTCGTTAAACTTTATTTAAAAAAATTAAAATCCAATAAGTCTAAAAAATTACTAATAGGAAAAGGTGCCAAAGAATTTTCGTTTGAAGATCAATACGGAAGTACAATATCACTTTCTGATTTCATTGGTAAAATTGTTTTAATTGATATTTGGGCAACTTGGTGTGGACCTTGTAAATATGAATTACCATATTTTGAAAAGATACAAAAACGCTACAAAAATGATAAAATATCTTTTATTAGTATTTCGATTGATGATTCACGTGATAAAAATAAATGGATAGATTTTCTTGAAAAAGAAAGTCCAATGGGAATTCAACTGTTCGAAAATAAAAATGGAAAATCGGAATTTATTAGTGACTTGAATATAAATTCTATTCCGAAATACTTATTGATTGATCCATCGGGAAAATTTGTTAGTTTAGATGCTCCGAAACCTTCCTCAGAAGAAAAACTAACTGAATTAATTGATAGTTTATTGAAAAAATATAACGCAGTACAACAACGGCTATAATTCATTGTGGCGGAATTTCCTAATCGGAAATCCCTATCTTTAAACCATCGCTTGGTTCTCGCGGAATGGTCCGAACGGACAATTCCACAACGAAACCATAGCCAAACCGTTGCCATTAATACGAGATGAACATAAATTATCAACTTACAAATTCGGATTTTTTAGCTTACCAACTTTATACTTCTTCGAAATCCGAACTGCATAAAAAAAGACGATTTCGTTCTCGAATAATCATTCCAATAATTTATATTCTATTTGGACTTTATTTGGCGAATAAAAATGAAGACAACGGAATTGGAATCCTATTCGCCGGAATCGGAATTTTATGGTTTGCTTTTTATCCAATGTATGCTAAATGGAGATATAAAAGGCATTTTACAAAACACGTTGAGGAAAACTATAAAAATCGGATTAACAAACCTGTGGAAATTGACTTTGATGAAAATTCTGTAAACGCCAAGGACTTCACATCTGAAAGTAAAATAAACGGAACTGAACTCAAGGAATTGATTGAAACAAAAGACCATTTCTTTATAAAACTGGCAACTGATTTGTCGCTAATCGTACCAAAGCATTCGATTCAAGATCAAATGGAATTCAAAAAACGAGTGATCGGATTAGGTGCGGAATATGTCGACGAAAGGAATTGGGAATGGAAATAAAAAGTACTAATGGCAACAACGGCTATAATTCATTGCGGCGGAATTTCCTAAGCGGAAATTCTTATTTTGCAATGATGGCTTGGTTCTCTCGGAATAGTCCTCGCGGACGATTCCGCAACGAAACCATAGCCCAACCGTTGTAGCCAATTTGAGAAATGAAATTAATTATCATTCCATATATCGCTTTAGGATTAGTTCTGTCTCTCACAATTGGAATTGAATATGATTGTATTGGACAGGAAATGTTTCCCACTTATTATGGAAACCCTTTCGTATTTAAACAGAAATCTTTGGGAAGTTCAATGGAATATTTCTACAGTATTTCTGGTCTCAAATTAAACACTCTTACTTGGAGTATTGTTTTATACTTTATTAGTAAAGGGATTGATAGAATTAACAAACCCAAAATGTTTATCCATGTATATAAACTTGTAATTGGACTTCTAATAGTCTTTACAACTTCGAACGTAATAATGGACTCAACAATGCTTGGTAAAGGATTTGACAAAAATTCGAACTACTGGTATTGGGATATGGACAAAGAAGCCAAAGATTGGGGAATGACTTGCGAAGGTGAATTAACAATAATAAAAAAATGAAATCAATCATAAAATTTTTTGAATCACTCTTTGGAAATTTTAACCAAAATAATGTTGAGGGAGTAAAAATTGCAAAAGGAGAAAAAATTGAATTAAAGATTCCTGAGGCTCTACTTGGAAATGGGATATGGCGAATTTCGGAATGGTACGTTCAAACGGGAGATATTGTTAACCCAGGAAAGGTCCTTTGTAAAATCGAATCAGAAAATGAAATGTCGAATTTTGAATCCTTTATGGAAGGGAAAATTAACTATCGGAATACGTCAAAAAATAGATTAGATAAAGACTCAATTATCGCTGAAATAATTGGAATAAATTAAAAACTGGCTACAACAACGTGTATAATTAATTACGGCGGAATTCCTTCGCAGGAATTCACTCGAATTAATTAACTTAGCTAAACGTCGGAAAATCCTAACTGATTTTCCGTAACTAACCATACACAAACCGTTGTAAAACATTATATGAAAAAACATATTATTTTAATTCTTTTAGTTCTTATAAGCACAACTATTGCACAAGCACAAGATTGGGTGAACATTACAGTGAATGCCAAAATAAGCATCAAATTTCCTTCGACACCAGAAATCAAAGATACGAATGGTTGGAAATTGTTTTCCACATCAAGTGACAAATACGGTCTACAGGCAATGTATTTACGTATGCCAAAACACGTGAAAAGCAATGCGGAAAAAGTGGATTTAGATAAATTTTATGATTCTTACATTCAAGGTTTGTTAGATTCTAGGGGCAATCCAAATTTACTTTACAATAAAAGTACCTCCATTGATAAACAAGTTGGGCGTAAAATCTCTTATAAAAGGGATTATAAAGGCGAAAATGGACTGGGCTTAGTTAAGGTAGTTAAGAAGATTTTTTTTATTGATGAAGTTATTTACGACTTTTCTATTTTTGAATTATCCAATAAAGTTAGTGATGATATAAGTCAAAAATTCTTTGAATCTATAAAACTAATTAAATAACGTTTTACAACAACGGCTATAATTCATTGCTCACGCTCCTACCCGCTCAAAAATATTTATTACATTTATTAAAAATAACTTGGCTAAGAATTTCGAGGTCTGGTGGTATTGCTAGCATCCAAAGTGCCTCAGCAGGTTAGCGGTTAGATGTCGGCACAGCAGACCGCACAAAACCACCTAGCCTCAACGAACCATAGCCTAACCGTTGTATACCATTTGAAATGAAAATATTAACAACACTTTTTGGAAAGAAAAATCAACTTGAATTTTTCGAAGATAAAAATGGAATTCATCATTTCGGAGGCAAGGTGCCTAAAGGTTTTAAATTTCCTGAGAATAACTTTTTAGCAGGATTTCAATATCTCGGTAAAATATCAAATATGGACCCGAAATTCAATTGGCTACCATTTGACTTAAACTTAATCTGCCCTATTTTAACTGATTTTGAAGCACTTTATCTAGATTATTCGGACAATAGTAACCCAAAAATAATTCACCCCGAAAATTCCGAAAGCATTACCTCTGCATATTCTGAATTAACTATAGATTCAGAAATTATATACGAAGAAAAAAAATTTTCAATTAGAGATTTTATGGGTATCAATGATGACAATGAATATGAAATCTTTGCGATTACAGGAAAGCCTCAACCAAATTTCGAATCAGAACCTGTTCTTATACCAAAATGCCCAAAGACAAATAAAAAAATGAGATTTGTTGTTCAAATTTTCAGTAATAATCATCTAAAATCTGAACAAAAGAATTTTGAAAGCGAAGATGACTATGAAGAAAAAATTCATCAACACATGAATTTCTGGTGTGATGGGAGTATAATTATATTTCTAGAACCTACTTCAAAAGTAGTTTATTATTCAATCGCAAATACTTAAAGAAAATTAAAACGGTATACAACAACGGCTATAATTCATTGTGGCGGAATTTTCCACGGAAAATCCCTACCTTTAAATCATCGCTTTGTTCTCGCGGAATGGCCCTTGCGGACATTCCACAACGAAACCATAGCCAAACCGTTGTAAGCCATTTGAACAGACCAACATAAATGAGTAAAAACCGAGAATTTTGGTACTTCCTATTACAAGGAACTTTAGACGATAAAACAGGAGTTTATTCAAACTTTTATACTTACGGAACACATTGCGGAGATTGTTTAGCAAAAGCAATGAAAACAGCCGAAAAAGAAGGTGTAATAAAACCAGAATTAATTGAAACTTGTAGATTAGATAATTTAGAAGGTTTTGAATTACCAGATAACGCAATAGAAATGAATTCGGACATTTTTATGCTTTCGACTTTCAATACTTACGAATTAAAAAAAGAAGAAAAGGAATTTACGCCACCAACTGGAATTGCATTTGGAACTGATGAAAACCAATACGAAACGGATTTGATAAAAGAATGCTTTGTTGCTTATGGCAAAAATGACAACGGAATATTTGAATTTGAACTTGTTGCAGATAATTCCAGACTTATAGAAACGTATTTTAAAGCAATTGACTTTTTACCTGATACAGATGGATTTTGGATTTATATTCGTGACCATTGGGAAAATGAACAAACTGAACTGCACGCTGGAAAAGATTTAATCTCAAAAGAGAATATAATAGAATTCTTAAAGTCAAATAATGAATCAACTTTGCAAAACGGATTTATTGACATTGTGGTTCATTCGAAAAAAGGGGAAACAAATCTCACTTTGGACGAGCATAAAAAAATTCAATTACATACGAAAGATGAGTCTGTATTTAACGAATTTATCGGAAAAATAATTGAAATCGGATTTGAACAAACCAGAGAATACTATAACATTGAATTTGGTTATTATCATTGGCATTATCGAACCGACAAAAGTCTCAACAGAAATGAATTTAAGGAAATGTTGAGCAGAAAGAATTTTGAAAAAATAGAACTGAACTAAAAACGGCTTACAACACCGTGTATAATTAATTGCTAGTACAGGCTTACTTACGAAAATCCTAGCGGATTTTCTATTCAGTTTGTATTTGCTAAATTAGTTGTTGAAACACGCAACGAAATCATACACAAACACGTTGTAGGTAATTTCAAACAAAACTATGAGACAAAAATTATTATTGATATTTTTATTGACTGTTACAATCAAAACGTTTTCGCAAGATTCAAAATTTAGTATTGAAGCTAATTATCCGATTGCCATTGGCGACAACTTTTTAGGACAGAATTATAATGGCCTGCTTGATTTTGGTGCCAAATATCGATTTTCGGAAAATGAAATAGTAATTATTGGAGCTTCTATAAATTTTGGTTTTTTTCAAAATACAAAATCTGGTGCTACGGATTTAAATCAGCTTTTTGACGTTAAAATATTTCCGATACAACCTCGAATTTTTGCGGAATTCATTATTCCGAAATTGGAAAAGTTTCACCCTCAAATTGGAATAGGTTATTCAATCGTTATCTATAATGCAGATTGGGCTGAAAATAGAGCTGCAAATTTACCCGCTGACCTTGACGATTCTGAGAGTGGTTTTAATTTCAACGTTGGAATTGCGTACGATTTATCAGAAAAGTTTTTCATTCAAGGGCAGTACGACTTTGTGAAAATTGGAGTCGAAGATGGTGTTCCTGATTTAAGTTACAATACGAATATCAATATTCTAAAATTTGGAATAGGGCTTAGATTATAAAAAACTACCTACAACAACGGCTATAATTCATTGCGGCGGAATTTCCTAAACGGAAATTCTTATCTTGCAATGATGGCTTGGTTCTCTCGGAATGTCCTAGCGGACAATTCCACAACGAAACCATAGCCCAACCGTTAGCAGTAATTTAAACCAACTCAATGAAAAATTACCTTTTAATAATAGCATTTGCCTTCCTTTTAATTTCCTGCAAGAATTCTAATGATAAAAAAGCGGAAACTAAAGCAACAAGTTTAGAGGAACTAGAAGTAAAATTAGATTCACTTTTTAATTCAAAAATCGGAATAAATGGACCTGGTGCTGCAGTACTAGTTTCTTATGACCAAAAAATGATTATTGGAAAAGGTTATGGCTTAAGAGATTTAGAAACTAAAACGCCAATTACCATTAATACTAATATGAGAATGGGCTCAGTGAGCAAGCAATTTACTGCTCTAAGTGTTTTAAGTCTTGTGGACGAGGGCTTGCTTTCCTTGAGTGATTCTATAACCAAGTTTTGGGATTATCCTGTTTTTGAAAATATTACTGTTCAACATTTAATAAATCATACATCAGGAATTGCTGACTATTATGAAAATTTCGATGAAAATTGGGATAAAAATAGAATAGTTGAGAATAAAGATATTCTAGAATGGTTGGCCACTAATCCAAAGCCATTATTCGAATCAGGAGAAGGCTGGGAATATTCAAATACTGCATATATAGTTTTAGCTCTATTGGTAGAAAAAATATCTGGCGAGGAATTTTCTAAATATGCCAAGAAAAATATTTTTAACAAAGCAGGTATGAAACAAACCAACTACTATAGCCTAGCAAATCCAACAGAAATTAACGAAAGAGCTTTTTGTTATGAAAAAGACAGTTTAAATAATTGGGAAAAAGTAGATGGTAATTATATGAACGGAATGATGGGAGATGGAGCTGTTTACACAAGTATAAATGATTTCATAGCATATGACAACTCACTGCTTAATAATAATATGATTTCAAAAAACATTGGCGCTTTAATTTTTAAACCAAGTTCAACACTTCCAAAAAAATGGCCTGAATCGAATCCTTTTGAGGAAAGGCTTCCATTTTTAGGGAATAGTGAATTGAACTATGCTATGGGATGGTTTACTAATAAAGATTTTGCATTTCATACTGGAAGTTGGATTGGAGCGAGAACTGTAGTCGTGAGGGAATTAGATAAACCTTTAACTATTGCAATATTTTTGAATTCAGAATCATCATTCATCGAACTAATAAACGAGACATATAGTTTAGTAAATGAATATATAAAAACTACTGCTAACAATGGCTATAAATAATTGCTTGTTCTCGCCTACTTCTGAAAATCCTCGCGGATTTTCAGTTTGGTGTGTACTTGCAAAGTTGAGTGCTAAACCACGCAACTACTCATAGCCGAGACCGTTGTACGCAAGCTGAAAAATGAAAAAATTAAGCATTATCATCCTTATTTTAGGTCTTGTAAGTTGCCAGAATATCGAAAGGAAAAATAAAAAATCGGATATTAAAATCGAGGACTTAGAAACATTAGCATTTGAAGGAATAAGTATTGATTTTCAATTCAATTCTGAAAAACCGACTTTCGGAGATTTGTTTACAATCGTTGGATTTAAAAACCCAAACTTCCCTCCCAACAGCAGTGAATTCGAAAAACTTAAAGATTTAGGATTTGAGCAAACAGATGACTATTTCGGAATTAAGAATAATACTGAAAAAGGTGATCCTATAAAACTTTGGTTATTTCCAATCTTAAATGGAGAGGAAGTCTATGGAGATAATGGACCTTTTGATGCTATACGAATTACATATGTTGTGGTTCGGAATGAAATAAAAAATGCCGACCTTCTTGAAAAAACGTATAACTCATTGACATCAAAATTAGATGTTACCCCAACTTTTAATGGAAAAAAAATTAACAAGTACGCCGATATAAATCAAATATTAATTAGTACCATTCAATATTGCAGACAGGAATTGAAGGTAGAACCTGGATCTGAGAAAGCTATGCAACTCGATTGGTAAAAAATCAATGCCAGCGTACAACAACGGCTATAATTCATTGCGGCGGAATTTCCTAAACGGAAATTCTTATCTTGCAATGATGGCTAGGTTATCTTGGAATGTCCTCGCGGACAATTCCGCAACGAAACCATAGCCCAACCGTTACCAACAATACGAAAATACTAAATGGAAGAAATTGGAATAATCACCCTGTCAATATTAGTTGTAAATGGGCTTGTGACATATAAAGGGTTGAAAGATTCTTCTTTCTTAGATCAATACTCTTTTAAAGTTGATGAAGTATTATTCAATAAAGATTATAAAAGGTTAATTACTTCAGGGTTCTTACATGCTAATTGGACCCATTTTCTATTCAACATGATTACTCTCTATCTTTTTAGCGATAGTTTAGAAGCGATATTTGGAATTCCTTCATTCCTACTTATTTATTTTGGAAGTTTAATCGGCGGAAATTTGTTTGCATTATACGTTCATCGAAATCATTCGGATTATAGTGCAATTGGAGCTTCAGGTGCAGTTAGCGGATTGATTTTCGCATCGATAGTGTTATTTCCAGGAATGGAAATAGGATTTATATTATTACCTATTCAAATCCCAGGATGGTTATTCGGAATTGCCTATGTGGCATATTCAATTTATGGTATTAAATCACAACGAGACAATATCGGACATGAGGCTCACTTGGGAGGTGGGGTAATTGGATTAATAATAGCAATCTTATTAAACGCTTCAATTTTGGAGACGAATCTTTTCCCGATTGCGTTAATATTAGTTCCGTCTTTGGTTTTTCTGTTTCTTCTAATTAAAATGCCTCACTTATTAATAGTTTCAAATCCTTTTACTAAATCTAAAGGACTACACTCTATCGAAGATCAATACAACACAAACAAAATAAATAAGCAATCTGAAATTGATAAAATATTGGACAAAATCAATAAGAAAGGTTATGAAAATTTATCAAAAAAAGATCAGGAAAGGTTAAAAGAGCTTACGAAATAAAAGTACAGTTGGTAACAACGTGTATAATTAATTACTGCGGAATTCCTTCGCAGGAATTCACACGAATTAATTAACTTAGCTTAACGTTGGAAAATCCTAACTGATTTTCCGTAACTAACCATACACAAACCGTTGTAGCACATTTGACAATTCTAAAAATCCCTTTTACTCATCCAAAACCCAAATTCCCTCATTTAATGTTTGTTTTAAAAAATAATTGAATAATATTTGACAAAATGTTAAGCAATGAAAAAAATCCTTATAATTCTTGCTCTTTTGTCTGTTTCTTGTAAAAGTAAAAAAATCGGAACTGAACCTCTCAGACTGAAATTTGATCTTGGAATTGATGTGAACGCCACAATTTCAAAAATCGACTCAATTACTGATTATTACTTTGTTTTTGTGAAGAACGACAAGGATTTCTTCAAAATAATTTCTCACAGGAATCAAAGAAAACTTTATAATGGAATTAAATTAAAAATTGGAAAAAATTACAAATTTAGAATAGAGCAAATTACGGACAGAAAACCTTCAGGACCGGATGATAAATTCACTCCTGTAAATTATTTGGACATTACAAGGTGCAAAATGTTTGAAGGAACTAAAATTTGTACGGAATCCTCATACGAATTAGCAAAAGCAAGTAATTTAATAGGGTTATATTTAAAAAAAGAATAAAAACGTGCTACAACAACGGCTATAATTCATTGTGGCGGAATTTTCCACTGAAAATTCCTACCTTTCTACCATCGCTTGGTTCTCGCGGAATGGTCCTAGCGGACAATTCCACAACGAAACCATAGCCAAACCGTTGTGTACAATTTCTCAACTTTATAAAACAAATAATTTTTTGAGCAAAATCGCTATAAATATTAGAACGGAAAAGTGGAATGAAATAATCTCAGGATTGAGAAAAAGAGGATGGATTGTGACAGCAAAATATTACGGATTTGACGCAGGAATTGATGACGATTTTTTGATTTTAAGAAAAGGGCTTAAAAAAATAATGTTTGGTTGGACTAATTGGTTTGAGGGAGAAATTAAATGTAACGACGGAATTTTTGAATATTTAGAGTCTGAATTTGATTTGGAATTTGAATATGGAGAACCAACAAGTTTGAAATCAAAAGTGATTTTGACTTACAGAATTCAATCGCTTCCTCTATTTATTGTCAGAAAATTGAAATTATTAAAAATCAAATAAAACTGTACACAACAACGGCTATAATTCATTGCGGCGGAATTTCCTGCCGGAAATTCTTATCTTGCAATGAACGCTTGGTTCTCTCGGAATGTCCTAGCGGACGATTCCGCAACGAAACCATAGCCCAACCGTTAGCAAACATCTAAAAAAAATGGACAGACTCATTTTTATACTACTCTTACTTTCGAGTAGTTTCGTGCTATCTCAAAATTTTAGTTCCATAATTTCTGATAAACAAATCAATGAATTTATCGAATGGGAATTAAAAACAAACTCGAAAAAAAATAAGATATATTATAAAATTGAGGAATGGACTGACCGCTTTAGTCAGAGAAATTTTTCAAATTCATTACAATTCTTATTTACCAAAGAAAATAAACTCGATACGATATTTTCAAAAACAGATAGAGGGTTTTTAATCGACCAAAAAAACTCGATAAATCAAACTGAATGGAAATCGGATTTTGAAAATGGAAAAATATCTAAAAAAAGGAGAAAAAGATATATTTACTCAATCCCTCTATTTTCCAAAGACCGAAATTTTGTCTTAATTTATAAGGAATATTGGATTGGTAGAGAAAATGCAAACGGATGTTATTATTTGTATAGAAAAAAGAAAGTTGACTGGGAACTCGTCAGAACTTATATTTGTTGGATGAGTTAAAGGAAAAAGACGATTTGCTAACAATGTGTATAATTAATTACTGCGGAATTCCTTCGCAGGAATTCGCTCGAATTAATTAACTTGCCAATACGTCGGAAAATCCTAACTGATTTTCCGTAACTAACCATACACGAACCGTTGTACCACATTATAAATCAACCAATATGAAAAAAATATTTATCGTTTTTTTACTGTCCCTAATTTGTTTCCAATCCTATGCTCAAAAACCAAGAGCAAGAGATTTAGGAGTTCCATTTGTTGGCAAAACTGGCAAATTTAATTCTATTACGGATGTTATAGGTGTAGAAGTTGGGTACAGCACAATTATTTCTGGAAAAGGAGAAAACATTGTAGGTAAAGGACCTGTAAGAACTGGAGTTACTGCAATATTTCCTAGAGGAAAATCCAAGAAGTTTAGTCCAGTTTATGCCAATTGGTATAGTCTTAATGGAAATGGAGAAATGACAGGTACAACTTGGGTAACTGAATCAGGTTTTTTGGAAACACCTATTATGATTACAAACACCAACAGTGTTGGAGTTGTTCGAGATGCAGTTTTGAAATGGTATGTAGATACAGATTGGTATAGTGGAGAAGATTGGTGGTATACATATCCCGTAGTAGCAGAAACTTATGACGGTTTCCTTAATGACATTTATGGTTTTCACGTAGAAGAAAAACATGTTTTAGAAGCAATAAAAAATTCATCAAGCGGAAAGATAGCAGAAGGAAATGTTGGTGGAGGAACTGGAATGATGTGCTTGGGATATAAAGGAGGAACAGGAACTTCTTCGAGAGTTTTTAAAATAAAGGATTCAACTTATACTGTTGGAGCAATTGTTCAGTCCAATTTTGGGGCAAAGTGGAACTTATCAATTGCTGGTGTACCAGTTGGAGTTGAATTAAAAGACACATTAAACTACGAATTCAACGGACCACCAAAATCAAGGAGACAAGAAGGAGATGGTTCAATTATAGTAATTGTAGCAACGGATGTTCCACTTTTACCCCATCAATTAAAAAGAATCGCACAAAGAATCCCTTTAGGAGTTGGAATTGTAGGTGGACGAGGAAGTAATGGTTCTGGAGATATTTTTTTAGCCTTCTCAACTGCAAATGAAAGTGCTTTTAATCGAGATGAAACAACAACTGTAGAATCAATGGCAAATGACCAACTAATGCCTGTTTTTGAAGCAACCGTTCAGGCTGTTGAAGAAGCAATCATCAATGCAATGGTGGCAGCTGAAACTATGGAAGGTATTAATGGGAACAAAGCTTATGCCTTACCTCACGATTTACTCATTGAAATACTCAAAAAATATAATAGGATTAAAGAATAACGTGGTACAACAACGGCTATAATTCATTGTGGCGGAATTTTCCACAGAAAATCCCTACCTTTCAATCATCGCTTGGTTCTCGCGGAATGGTCCTAGCGGACAATTCCACAACAAACCATAGCCCAACCGATGGAACACATTCGCCAAAGGCGAACTTTAATTACTACGTGCTACGCACTCCTGTCCTTAAAGTGAATGTGTTCCATCTAAGGGCTAAACCAAATTACTTACTCCTTGATACTTGTAGAACAATCGCCTTCGACGGACATTGAGCCTAAACGTGAGCCATCGTCTGCTAAAAGTAATTTGGATCAACTCCTTGAATTCCCAATACAATAAAATGGCAACAAACGGTAACTATGTTACCTAGTTGACAAATAATATTATGATTTTAAGCGGAAGTCGCCTAATCACAATATTGTTATCCATTTTGTGTATCTTCATTCCCGAAGCTGAACTACGTTTAGCCCTTAGTTGTGCTTCATTATGACCAACCAATAACCAATGATAAAATTCTTTAGAAAAATACGATACGACCTTATGGAAAAAAATAAAACTGGAAAGTATTTTAAATATGCAATCGGAGAAATTGTTCTTGTTGTTATTGGAATTTTAATCGCACTATCAATTAATAATTGGAATGAAAATAGAAAAAACGATAATGTAGAGCAAGAAACCCTTTTGAGTTTAAAGTCTGACCTAGAATCTGCTTTAGTTCAACTCGATGACAAACTCGATCAAAACAGTAATTATAGATATTTGGATTCTATATTACTTGGTGTCATCCAATACAAAAAAGATATTCCAACAGACAGTTTAGAAAAACTTACTTTAAACCATATTTGGTCGCCAGGTTTTGATCCTGAATTAGGAACTTTAAATGAGATTTTGAGTACAGGAAAAATGGGTATTATACAAAATAGAGCGCTTCGAAAACACATCTCTACTTGGAACAAATATATCGATGAGTTAGAAGAAGTAGACTCGTTTTTATCACATTACGATTTAAATGTAAAAGGTCCTCTTTATTCAAAACATTTACCTTACAAAAATTTGTTTAGTTTTTACAGCAAAAATCATAAGTTACTAAAATCTAATTTCGAGTGGAATTCTAAACTACTTTTAGAAGACAAAGAATTTGAAAATATGTTATCCTTTTACATATTGTTATCAACCATACAATATGGACGCTTATTAGATATTAAAAGCAATATAAATGAGATGATAACTCTAATTAATAGAGATATTAATGAAAGATAACGAAAGCACAACAACGTGTATAATTCATTGCTAGTACTCGCCTAATTACGAAAATCCTCGTGGATTTTCTATTCGGTTTGTATTTGCTAATTTAGTTGCTGAAACACGCAACGAAATCATACACAAAACCATTAGGCAACTATATAAACCTAATTATTAAAATGGAACCAAAAATTGTAAAAAATGACGCTGGTCACAGTTTAAATGTGATGGGCGATAATCAAGTTATCAAACTTTCATCTAGCGACACAAATGGTCTGTTCACATTGATCGAGCAAAATAACAATCCTGGAATGGGAATTCCGCCTCATGTGCATGAGAATGAAGATGAAGTATTCCATGTATTGACTGGTGAAGTGGAAATGATTATTGGTGAAGAATCGACAACGTTAACTGCTGGAGACATGATCTTTTGTCCAAGGAGAATTCCTCACTCATGGAGAGTCGTTGGGGACGAAAAAGCTAAAGCAATGCTAAGTATTTTTCCAGCTGGATTGGAAGGAATGTTTGAAGAATTATCGGAATTACCTGCCGGACCACCTGATCTGGAAAAAGTTGGTGAAATATGCGGAAAATACCAGTTACGGTTTGTTTAAATCAAAAACAGTTGCCAACAACGGCTATAATTCATTGCTACGGAATTTCCTAAACGGAAATTCTTATCTTGCAATTATGGCTTGGTATTCTCGGAATGTCCTTGCGGACGATTCCGCAACGAAACCATAGCCCAACCGTTACCTGCAAGCCGATGAAAACTTTTCGTAAAATAACGCCTTTATTGATTCTAATGATAATTTCAATTATTTGGGCGATTTATATTTTTTTCAAGGAATCTGATGGACAAGGCTGGGGACTACTTGTTGCTTTTGCGTTAATCGGATTTGCAGTTGTCTTTTTTATAGTTGACTTGCTACTTAAAAAGTTTGTCAAAAATTGGAAAAAAATTCTTCTAATTGAAAGCGGAATTGTTTTTCTTTTGTTTGGTTGGTATCAATATCAAAACAGGCCACTGATTTTTGAATTACCAAAAAATTTCTCAAAAGATTATGTCACTGTAATTTATAATGTAGATAACCAAAAGGAATTTGGAATTAACGCCTTTACTTGGAGAAAAAAATTAAAAGTTCCTGAAGACGGAATAATATTAACATCATCTGGAATAAGTGAAAATCTACCACAAACTGATTTTAAAACATTTGAAGGAGAATATTTTAATTCGAATAAAAACCAAAAGATGTTTATCGAATTAACAGCTTCGGAATTCGAACAAAATGGGAATAAATACAAATTCAGGACTTGGAGAATTGGCGAAGGAGAATTTATGGTTTCGACCAGCAAAGATTATGATAAATATAAAAGCGAATTGAAAAAAATATTTGTAAAAAAAGCCAGCAGGTAACAATGTGTATAATTAATTACTACGGAATTCCTTCGCAGGAATTCACGCGAATTAATTAACTTAGCTCAAAGTCGGAAAACCCTAACTGATTTTCCGTAACTAACCATACACAAACCGTTGCCAACAAGCTGACCAAAATACTCTAAATTGAAAATTAAACAGAATTACTTAAAAGGAAAATCCGTTTTCATAGTTTCATTACTTGTAATCGGAATTACATTTCTAACTGTTTATTTGACGGGAATTAACTACAACCGAAGCCTAACTTCAAATCTCTATTTGTCATTAGGTATTATTGCAACATCACTATTCCTTTTTATGACGTATGGCCTTTTTACCGGAATTGGGCTGATTGACAATTTTCCGAAGTTTCGGGAATTTAAACGAGGTGATATAATCGGAACTACTTCACCGACTTTCGATACACCTTCAATTGATGCTGGCGACGGAATTGGTGGATTGATTCTATCAATACTCTTGTGGATTGGAATGACCATTTTAATAATTGTATTGCTAATGGTTCTAGAAGCTATTTTTTGGTTTTCGCTTTTTATTATTATCGCAATGTTGTATTGGATTTTTTTCAGAGCACTAAAATTTGTTTTTAGTAAATCAAAAGATACAAAAGGAGATATTGGAATTTCAGCAGTTTACTCGCTGACTTACACTCTACTCTATATTGGTTGGATTTTTGGAATCGTTTATCTGACTCAAATAATGAAATAAAGCCAGTTGGCAACAACGGCTATAATTCATTGCGGCGGAATTTCCTAAACGGAAATTCTTATCTTGCAATGAAGGCTTGGTAACACGGAATAATCCGTGCGGACAATTCCGCAACGAAACCATAGCCCAACCGATGGAACACATTCGCCAAAGGCGAACTTTAATTACTACGTGCTACGCACTCCTGTCCTTAAAGTGAATGTGTTCCATCTAAGGGCTAAACCAAATTACTTACTCCTTGATACTTGTAGAACAATCGCCTTCGACGGACATTGAGCCTAAACGTGAGCCATCGTCTGCTAAAAGTAATTTGGATCAACTCCTTGAATTCCCAATACAATAAAATGGCAACAAACGGTAACTATGTTACCTAGTTGACAAATAATATTATGATTTTAAGCGGAAGTCGCCTAATCACAATATTGTTATCCATTTTGTGTATCTTCATTCCCGAAGCTGAACTACGTTTAGCCCTTAGTTGTGCTTCATTAAGAGAACCCAAAATAACCAATGATAAAATTCTTCAGGAAAATTAGACAAAACTTACTTATGGAAAATAAAACCGGAAAGTACTTTAAGTACGCAATCGGAGAAATTATTCTTGTTGTTATTGGAATTTTGATTGCGTTACAGATTAATAATTGGAATGAGAATGGAAAGGCATCAAAACTTGAACAATCCTATTACTGTCTGTTATTAGACGATATAGAACAAGATAAAATTCAAATTGAACAATTAACGACTCTTAATAATAAACGTATTGAAGCATCTAATAAGGCAATAATCACTATACAGAATGAGAAGGTAAATCTAATAGAATTAGGAAAAGCTGTTGCGCTCTCAAGAAGAGACGGAAGTCAATATTTCGTTCCGAATACTTCAACTTATGAAGACATAAAATCAAGTGGAAATTTAAATATAATTAAAAACAAGAACATCACGAAATCATTAAATCGATACGCAAAAACAGTTGAGGGTTACGGAAATACAATTCAAAGTAATTTTAATATAGTAATCAACCGAGTTATACAAACTGCTGATTGGTTTAATGTAGGTGCAGTACATTCAAATTATAAAGAAATTTACCCAAAAGAGATACAAGATAACTTAAGTGTAGATTTGCCTAAAAAGATCCCAATTGAGTCAAAGTCCAGATTATATGAAGATTTAGTAATTGAAGGGAGTATACTAAGAAGACGTTCAGAATTATTGAAACTGATTAATAACGAAGTTGATATAATGAAATCAAAATTATCCAATCAATGTGATTTTGAAGATAAACTAAAAAAATAACGAAAGCACAACAACGTGTATAATTAATTACGGCGGAATTCCTTCGCAGGAATTCACTCGAAATTAATTAACTTAGCTCAACGTCGGAAAATCCTAACGGATTTCCCGCAACTAACCATACACAAACCGTTAGCGGTAATTTGACTATCGAAATTAATGAGACAAGAAATTTCAGTTAATGAAGCAATAAGTAGAGGACATTTAATGGTGAATGTTCCTGTCTTTATATGTATTATTGGAATTCCAGCATTGTCATTTTATTTATCCAATCAAAATTTAATTCCAAAATGGGGAATTGGAATTGGATTTGTTTTAGGTTTTGTAATTGCTTGGTTAGTTTGGAGTTTTATGATTACCAAATGGCGTATTTGGGCATTTGGTAATGTTAGAAACGTTCATGAACTAAAAAAAAGAGCAATCCAAGAAAAACTGATTTGGAATGACGGAAATGTATTTGAGAAAACTGAAATTAGAACTCTTGAAGATAAAAAAGAACTAAAAAAGCTCGAAAAAAAATTCGTTAAAGAAGATATTTATCGAGAAGATAATTCTATTCCGCCAAAAACTATAATTAAGTTTTCTAAATCCTTAGGAATATTTGAACTAATCATTTCAATTTTAATAATAGCAGTTGGAATATATTTTATTTCAAAAGGAACGAATAGAAATTATGTATTGGGTGGAATTATGAGCTTAATCGGAATTTATAACTCTATAAAAGAATTACGCAAAATTCTCAACAATAAACCTCAAATAATCATCAACAATAGAGGAATCGAAACAATAACAACTGAATTTAAAAATTGGACAAATATCAAAAGTGAAGAAGTGATTCAAGAAGGATATGGGAAATCCGCAAAATCCTATCTGACTTATTGGTATGATGATGAAATATTTGAAAAAATAGAAATTGACAAATTAGATATCACTCATCAACAATTAGAAAACATTATCCGAACATATAGAATACGAAACAATAAAAACTACCGCTAACACCGTGTATAGTTAATTGCTAAGTTGTTTAAATAGTGCCACGGAAATCCTCGCGGATTTCCTTACTCCTACGCTTTTTTGTTATCTTAGTCGCTTACGCAACTAACCATACACAAACCGTTGTGCTTCATTAAAAGTATAACCTAATTGAATTTTAAAAAAGATTATGCAAACAATATTGGGAGCCAATGGAATTATCGCAACTGAAATAGCAAAAGAGCTGTATAAAAATTTCACGAAAAATATTCGTTTAGTTAGTAGAAATCCCAAAAAAGTAAATGAAACAGATCAATTATTTTCTGCCAATTTATTGATCGAATCAGAATGTGACCAAGCTGTCAAAGGCAGTGATATCGTATATATGGCGGTCGGATTGCCATATAATTCGCTTATTTGGAAGGAAAAATGGCCAATTATGATGAGTAATATTATTGATGCCTGTAAACGTCACAGGGCTAAAATGGTGTTTTTTGATAATGTTTATATGTATGGGGCAATAAATGGGGTAATGACAGAAGAAACTCCCTTCAATCCGATTAGTATTAAAGGTGAAGCCAGAGCTGAAATAGCTACAATGTTATTGAAAGAAATGAAAAAAAAATCGATAATTGCAATGATTTGTCGTGCTCCCGAATTTTACGGGCCGGCAAATACACAAAGTGGAACGAATGCTACTATTTTCGACAATATTAAAAAGAGGAAGAAATTACAAGTGTTGGTAAATGATTCTACCCTTCGAACCCTAATTTATACTCCAGATGCGGGTAGGGCGACCGCCTTGCTCGGTAATACTGTTGATGCATATAATCAGACTTGGCATTTACCTTGTGATTCAAATAGAAAGACAAACAAAGAATTTATTGAAATTTGTTCTAAAGTCTATGGTTCAAAACTAAACTATATGATTTTAAAAAAATGGATGATAAAAATATTTGGTCTTTTTAATTCAAATGTGAAAGAAATTGTAGAATTATTATATCAATTTGATCAAGATTATATTTTCGATTCTTCTAAGTTTAACAACCGGTTTCCTGATTTTAAAGTGACGTCATTAGAAGAAGGAATTACTCAAATAATCAATGAAATAACGAAAGCACAACAACGTGTATAATTAATTACGGCGGAATTCCTTCGCAGGAATTCACTTGAATTAATTAACTTGCTCCTACGTCGGAAAATCCTAACGGATTTCCCGCAACTAACCATACACAAACCGTTGTACACCATTTGAAAAATCCTTGAATGAAAGACAATTATTCAATATTTAGAAAATTCCCAACTTTGGAACAGGCAAATGAATTAAAGAATTTGTTAAAAGAGAGTGGAATTGAATCATTACTTGCTGATAATGTTCCTCCAGTGGATGTTACATTTTCCGGAAATACTTTACAAAACGAAATAGAAATTCGAATAAAGCAATCAGATTTTAAAAAAGCTGAAGAAATTCTTGAAAAAAAAGCTGAAGAGATAATTAATCAAATTGACAAGGATTATTATTTATTTGAGTTTTCTGATGAGGAACTATATGAGATTTTATTAAAGTCTGACGAATGGAATGAATTTGATTATGCGCTTGCACAAAAACTATTAAAAAAGAGAGGAAAATCAATTGACAAAGAACTTTTAAACTCGATGAAAAATGCAAGGTTAAAAGATCTGGCAAAACCAGAAGGAAATCAAAAACCTTGGATCATTGGAGGATATTTTTTTTCATTTTTAGGTGGTTTTTTAGGACTAATCATTGGTTATTTTCTATGGACTTCTAAAAAGACTTTACCTAATGGACAAAAAGTTTACTCATATTCTGATAATGACAGAAAACATGGAAAGTATATTTTTTATTTAGGGTTAGTCGTTGCGCCTACGGCTATACTTCTAAAAGTAGTTGGTCAATTTTAAATTAAAAACGGTGTACAACAACGGCTATAATTCATTGTGGCGGAATTTCCTAAACGGAAATTCTTATCTTGCAATGATGGCTTGGTTCTCGCGGAATAGTCCTAGCAGACAATTCCACAACGAAACCATAGCCAAACCGTTGTGCTTCATTATCAGATACCGCTAACCAATGATAAAATTCTTTAGAAAAATTAGACAAAACTTGCTTATGGAAAACAAAACCGGAAAGTATTTTAAGTACGCAATAGGTGAAATCATTCTTGTGGTAATCGGAATTTTAATTGCTTTACAAATTAATAACTGGAACGAACTGAAAAAACAACGGAATGAAGCAAAGACTTTTATTAAAAGATTATCTGAAGAAGTAGGCCAAAATATTGAGGCCACTAATCTAGAAATTTTGCTTGAACAAGAACAAGTGGAAAAGACCAAATCTCTTTTAGAAATGTTTTCATTGCCTCAAGACAAAATCAATTCAAGAGCCATTGATAGTTTAATATTTGCAATTATGTCATCAAATTCGATTGACATAAAAATAGGAACGCTGGAAGAAGGTCTAAATACAGGGCAAGTTTCATTGCTTTCAAATAGTGAATTAAAACAAAAACTCTATAGCCTTCCTGCGGTTTTTGAAGAAATAAAACGTTTAGAGACTTTAGAATCCGAAGATATAAACGACAATATGGTTCCATATATGTATGACCATATGAATTTTAAGAATATGGATAATGCGTTTTCTGAATTTAGTAAGACTCTCGGACCTTCAAAATTTAACACTATTGAAAATAGAAGATTACTAAATTCCTTGAAATTTGAAAATTTAGTAGATAATAGATTCTATAATACGAATCAATCATTAGAAAATTATAGAGATTTGTTAACTAATTTAAAGTCTATCAAAAAACTTTTAGATGAACCTTTCAACGATTAAATTATATAGACTTAAAAGAGGTAATTCAATATCAGTAGCAAACAAATCGAAAAAAAAATAACGAAAGCACAACAACGGCTATAATTCATTGTGGCGGAATTTTCCACGGAAAATCCCTACCTTTCTAGCATCGCTTGGTTCTCGCGGAATGGTCCTAGCGGACAATTCCACAACGAAACCATAGCCCAACCGTTGTAAACAATTATGAAATTGAGATACTTAATATTGTTATTTATGATCTTTCCTTTTTTTGGTCTAGCCCAAAATTTTGAGCTCAAAAAACCAAAGGTTAAGGAATTGAACTCTGAATTAAAAAAAACAAACTATTCCCAAAATGTTACTTACTTATATCTGAATCGGAATTATAAAACGGAATCTCAAAAGTTTGAAGTGAAAAAATATGATTATCCTGATTACAGTGTTTGTTCTTTTAAACAAAAATTTGAGAACGGAATTGTTTACTCAGAAGAACAATGTAGAGAAGCTGGTGGAATAACTTCTAAACTGATTTTGCCAAAAACCGCTAAAGGAAGTTTAATCCAATGGGTTGAGCTTATTTTTGAGAGTTCGCCAATGGATATAAAGCATGGTTGGAATTCGGATAAAACCAAATTTGGACCAATGGACAATGGCGTTGGTTGTTATTTTGAAATTAAGGAAATTGGAAAAAACACCGAAATTCACATGTATTGCGGGTGTTAAAAAATAACTGTTTACAACAACGGCTATAATTCATTGCGGCGGAATTTCCTAAACGGAAATTCTTATCTTGCAATGAACGCTTGGTTTTCTCGGAATGTCCTAACGGACGATTCCACAACGAAACCATAGCCCAACCGTTAGCTACAATGCCAAAAATGAGAATCGTAATTATCATATCACTTATCTTACTTCAATGCCAAACATTATTTGGGCAAGAAGATTTAGGGACTTACATTTCGGATAATAAACTATACGGACAATTAAAAGATGGACTTCCAAAGCAGGATACAATAATAGAATTAAAAAAAGACAGTATTCTTTTAGGTAAAGGTGCGGTCGCAATTAGTAAATATGGAATTAGCGACTTGAAAGTTGGGTTTTGGAAAGAGTACTACCAAAACGGGACACTAAAAACGGAAGGAAATTACCGATTAGGATCCTACATAGGTTGCTGTACGGGTGGTCCCTGCAGGTTTTTCCATTATTATCGGACTGGATTATGGAAATTTTATGATCAGAAAGGCGAACTCGAATATGAATTGACTTTTGAACCGACTGAATTTCATATTGACACGAATTGTCAAGGTGGAGACAAACTATTGTTCGGAATAATAAAAAAAGTTCCAATAAAGTATTCTGGAGATTTGACCAGTGATAAAATATTCGAATTTCAAAAAATTATAACAGAAGATGATTATTCAATTGGAATTTGGACTCCTTTGAATGGAAAAATTTTTATTGAATCAAAAATGAAATAATGCAAAGTAGCTAACAACGGCTATAATTCATTGTGGCGGAATTTTCCACTGAAAATTCCTACCTTTAAATCATCGCTTGGTTCTCGCGGAATGGTCCTAGCGGACAATTCCACAACGAAACCATAGCCCAACCGTTAGCCAAAATTTCTCTCACTCAGAAAGGAAAATTAATACTATAAACCAGAAAATCTAACAACTGATTTATAAAACCAAATAAAAAACATTAGCCAGAATATAAATTATGGATTCAGATTATTTTTACTTAGAGTTTAAAATTAATGAAACAGAAAGTTTTGAGAAATTAGAGAAATTATTCACTAAGATAAAAAAAGAGAAAGATATATATATTCAGGACGGTAACCTTGATAGGATAGAAACAATAGACTGGATTAATTATTTAGATGAAAAATCTCTTGAATGGTTTTCAAATGTGTTTGATTTCCATAGTGAAGAAGGTAAAACGTATAGAAAATTATGGGAATTAACAAAGCCCGATATTAGGATAAAACATCCGATGTTTAATATTGACAAAATTTGGGAATTTGAATCTCTTATTGATACTATATTTCAAGGAGAATATGAATTAATAAGTATAAGTAAACTGGAAGACAAAGGAAAATTAAAATACAATCCTTGGGCTGGGCCATTTGGTGGAACTGAAAGCTTAGTTGAATTAATAGAATCATTTGGAAATGAAGTAACATATGATTATTGGCACAATGGGCCACATAAAAGACAAAAATGTAAATGGAATTATCAACTTGCAAAGAAACTTGTTGAGCAAAATAAGGGGATTGACGATAAAAAGTGGTGGGAAATTTGGGGAAAATAAACTTTGGCTAACAATGGCTAAAATTAATACGGGTTTTAGTGCTTAATCCAAAGTTTAGTGTATTTTTATAAAGTCCGCTAAATCTTTTGATTTGGCTTTAGAACAGAAAAAGATAAAACAAAATAAAAAGTTTTGGCTAATCGCTTAATCCGTAATTAAATGCTAATTTAATCCCGTACTAACCTTAGCCGAACCGTTGTGCTTCATTATAACCAACCATTAACCAATGATAAAATTCTTTAGAAAAATTAGGCAAAACTTACTTATGGAAAATAAAACCGGAAAGTATTTTAAGTACGCAATCGGAGAAATTATACTTGTTGTTATCGGAATTTTAATTGCTCTATCTATTAATAATTGGAATGAAGAAATAAAGAATCGAGAATTTGAAAAAGAAATACTTGAGCAAATACAAGCTAACTTAATTAAAGACAAACTGACTTTGGAATCAATACAGGCTAATTTTGAAAATGCAATGAATTCTACAGATAAGGTTTTAAAGTTAGAATGGACAACTAATGAAAAAGATAGTCTTAAATATTGGCTATCTGATATAGTTCGATTTGATAGATTTCAGCCTTTAACAAATGCTTTTGAAGTTGCGAAATCTAAAGGGCTTGACCTCATATCAAATAAGGAGTTAAGATTTGATATTGGCGCATACTATGATGACGAAATAAGACGTGTGGTAAAAGCTATTGGAGATATAGAAGAAACATTTAAAGAAGATTGGATTTATATTTTAAGAAAAGAAACAAAAGAATTCAAATTTGGACAATTCGTTGTTCTAAAAGACCTTAACATATTAAAGGATGAAAGCGAATTTACTAACATTCTGAGAACCAACAAGGATAATTTTAATGGCGGGAATGAGCGAATAAAGGAAGGCATCGAACATATTAATGGAATTTTAAATTTATTGGAGGAAGAACTACAATAAAATATAATTATAGATAATAACGAAAGCACAACAATGTGTATAATTAATTACTACGGAATTCCTTCGCAGGAATTCTCTCCAAATTAATTACTTTTGAGTACGTCGGAAAATCCTAACTGATTTTCCGTAACTAACCATACACAAACCGATGGAACACATTCGCCAAAGGCGAACTTTAATTACTACGTGCTACGCACTCCCGTCCTTAAAGTGAATGTGTTCCATCTAAGGGCTAAACCAAATTACTTACTCCTTGATACTTGTAGAACAATCGCCTTCGACGGACATTGAGCCTAAACGTGAGCCATCGTCTGCTAAAAGTAATTTGGATCAACTCCTTGAATTCCCAATACAATAAAATGGCAACAAACGGTAACTATGTTACCTAGTTGACAAATAATATTATGATTTTAAGCGGAAGTCGCCTAATCACAATATTGTTATCCATTTTGTGTATCTTCATTCCCGAAGCTGAACTACGTTTAGCCCTTAGTTGTGCTTCATTCGTCCTACGCTGAAGCTATGGACTAGAAACTATGACCAACCAATGATTAAATTCTTTAGACATATACGATATAAGCTTATGAGTGAAAATAAAACAGGTAAGTACTTTAAATACGCCATTGGCGAAATTATACTTGTAATGATAGGTATTCTTTTGGCATTACAAGTCAATAACTGGAACAACAATCGCATTGAGCAAAACGAAGAAAAAGAGGTAATTGCTAAACTACACGCAGATTTTAAATTAAATAAAAAGGTTTTGAAAGATTTTCTGATTGAAGTTAATAATCAGATGAATGCACAAATAACTCTAATGAATTTAATTGGAACTTCTAAAGAAGAACTTTATAAACATAATTTAGATAGCATATTTTATATTTCTTTCGGAGCCAGTGAAATGGCTTTTGCTGATAATACCATTAAAAATATTGTGCAAAGTGGAAAGTTAAACCTTTTGAAAAATGAAAAAACTACAGACTTACTTTATAAATGGAATACATTATCTGAAATTAGAAAAACTCGTATGACAAAATTAGATGATTGGGCAAACGATAAGCTTATACCTTATTTATTACCCAAAATATCTTTTAAACAAATGGATATGACCAGCAATTATCCTTGGTCCGGAATTTCTAAAGTAAAACCAGATTATTATCCTGTGTTTCAAGAGGTAACATTCGAAAATTATTTAGACAATAGTATTTGGCATTATCAACAAGTCAAAGAGCGATGCGAAGAAACCGAAATACTCATAGATGAAATAATTGAAGCTACTAAACCAAGCGTAAAAATGAAAAAATAACGAAAGTACAACAACGGCTATAATTCATTGTGGCGGAATTTTCCTCCGGAAATTCCTACCTTTAAACCATCGCTTGGTATCGGCGGAATGGTCCTCGCGGACAATTCCACAACGAAACCATAGCCCAACCGTTACCTGCAAGTGAAATAATAGGATTTATGAAATAACTTTCGTATATTTGAGAAATATATTTCATAAATAATATAAATGGGCACCGAAATAAGCAAATTAGGTTATCTCTCAATTGGGTCGCAAATGAGAAGTATCTACGAGAGACTTCAATCAGACGGAGACAATATTTACGATACTTTAGGTTTAAATTTTAAATCAAGTTGGTTTCCAATTTTTCATACAATAGCCTATACCAATAGACAATTGTCTGTAACGGAGATTACTGAAAGAATTTCGTACTCACGAATAACAGTGAAAAACGTAGTCAAAGAATTAGCAGCAGAAAACATAATTGAAATTAAAGAAAATCCACACGATAAGCGCTCAAAACTCTTTAAATTGACACATAAAGGAGTCTTATTAAAACCGAAGTTAGAGTCAATATGGGAATCATTTGCCTTAGAATTATATGCTATTTTTAAACCTCCCGGAGACAATTTCTTACAAAAAATACAAGAAGTAAACGACACTTTAAATCAATCTTCATTTAAGAAAAGAGTTCTTCAAAACTACTATAACTTTACCATAAGAAACGCAAAAGATGAAGAATTTCGAGAAGTAGGTGAAATAATGGTCGATGTATATTCAAACTTAAAAGGATTTCCAAAAATTGATGAACAACCAAACTACTATGAAATGCTAAAAAATGTTGGAAGTTTGACTAAAAATCCTACTATCGAACTTGTTGTAGCGGTTTCTAAACAAGGTAATATTGGAGGTGCGGTTGTATACTTTAAAGATATGAAAGACTATGGTTCAGGCGGAACAGCGACAAAAGAAAAGAATGCTTGCGGATTTAGACTTCTCGCGGTGGATTCAAAATACCGCGGATTGAATTTAGGAAAAGAGTTAACAATCGAATGTATAAATAGAGGAAAAAAATCAAATTCAGAACAAATTATAATTCACACAACCAAAGCAATGCAAACCGCTTGGGGAATGTACGAAAGACTTGGTTTTAAAAGATCAGATGATTTAGACTTTATGCAAGATGAATTGTCTGTTTTTGGATTTAGGTTAAAAAAATAATACCTGTAGGTAACAACGTGTATAATTAATTACTACGGAATTCCTTAGCAGGAATTGCTAGCGCCAGTTCACGTTGCTCGTGTCACTTGAATTAATTAACTTGCCAATACGTCGGAAAATCCTAACGGATTTCCCGTAACTAATCATACACAAACCGTTGGCAATAATTAGAAAATGACAAAACTACTTTCAATTTTAATCCTTGTAATGTTTTTGGCAAAAAGTGGTCCGATTACCGAATTAAAAGTAAACAATCCACCAACAAAAGAAGAGGCTCGAGAACTAAATCGTTCTGATTTTGAGTACGAAATATTCTTCAATTCTAAAGGCAAAGTTGCATATCGAAACTATAACTATCGAAAAATTAAAGGGAGTGAATTACCATTTAAAATTCAGCCTAAGCCAGCCGAAGGCCATTTCTTTGGTGGACGACAAGTGAATCTTAAAATTAAAAGCGGGTGGTTAGTTGGATTTGACAAGGGAGAATGGGGTGGTAATTTATTTTGGTTTAATGAAAAAGGAACGGAATATGAAAAGATAGCTAACGGGAATATTAAAGACTTATTTGAAATAAAAGGAGAGGTTTATGCTACCGAAGGCTTAGCACATTTATCTTTGTCTAGAGGACAAATATTTAAAGTTGAAAATAACAATAATAAATGGACCGTTCGAAAAAAAGTTAGCATACCGAATGTACCATATTCCACCACTTTAACAAAGGATAATGAATTTTTAATAGCAACTTCCAAGGGGTTTTTAAAGGTCAATAAAGATTTTGAAATAGAAACACTAATTGATGAAGGCTTTTGGTCAATTTATCTTTACCCAAACTCTATGTTGATTGAAGGACAAACTATCTACATTGGAATGAGAGGAGGAATTTTAAAGACTCAATTGGGTAAAACTAGTAAGCAAGAATGGCTAACAAAATAATAACTATTGCTAACAACGGCTATAATTCATTGTGGTGGATTTTCCTACGGAAAATCACTACCTTTAAATTATCGCTTGGTTCTCGCAGAATGGTCCTCGCGGACAATTCCGCAACGAAACCATAGCCAAACCGTTACAAGCCATTTAACACAAATAATTAAACTATGATAAAGAATAAAGTTATCCTACTATTTGTTTTAACATTAATAATTTCTTGTTCAGATAGTAATGAAGAATTAACTAATGTTAGTGTATCCGTGTCAAATTTTACGATAAGCATTGATGAAAATCCAAATATTAATGCATCATTAGGAGT
The DNA here is from genome assembly GCA_947494325.1 of uncultured Flavobacteriaceae bacterium. Lineage (GTDB taxonomy): Bacteria > Bacteroidota > Bacteroidia > Flavobacteriales > Flavobacteriaceae > Aureibaculum. The sequence goes on along the minus strand of CANLUS010000003.1, from coordinate 475,322 downwards.
TATTCAAGCAACAACTAATCAAGGTAATTTGGTGTTTTCTATTACTGAACAAGTTCCAAATAATGCATTTCAAATTAACCCTACAACAGGAGAATTAGTTGTATTGAATAACGATCTTTTTAATTTTGAAATCAACCCAATAATTACTGGCATCGTAAGAGTTCAAAACGGAGATGTCTTTGATACTGGAAACATAATAATTAATCTTAATAATATAAATGAGCCTAAATTATTAAAACAGACCACGGATCAAGACAACTATTGGAATAAGTACTTTTATAATGATGAGGACAAACTTATACTAATAACTAGAACTAGCAACCAAATCACTTTAGATTCAACATATATCTTTTATAGTAATGAAATGCTATCAAAAAGCTTACAAAGAATTCATGTTCCCGGTACAGGTATCATAAATACTGAATTAATTTATAATCAATTTAACTCTTCAATTGCTACAGGTACATATAAAACTTTTAAAGACGATGGAACAGTCTTTCAAGACAACACCTTTGAGTACACTTTTCTCAATAACCTTATCAAATCAATTACCTTCTTCAATTTAGATGGTTCTAAATCAAGTGAGAAAATCTACACCCACAATGAGACTGGGGATTTAACAAATTGGACTGAGATTTGGTATAATTCTGACGGTACGGTTCAGAGCGATAGACAATCTACATTCTCACAATGGGATTCAAATGGATTAAAAACACAAAGTTTGTTATATTGGAATTATCGTATAGATAATATACCAAACCTATTTATCTCAACCAGTAATTGTCTAAATAGAACTGAAAACGACCAATTATTTACATATTCTTTCGAATATGATGCAGATGGTAATGCGATAAAGTACAGTTCAATAGATGAAGATAAATTCATAAACTTGGAATATTATGAGTAAAAGTATTTTAAACAATTAACTGATTGTGAAAAATAAAATAAATAAGATTAAAAACGGTTTGTAACATCGGCTATAATTCATTGCGGCGATGGTTTAAGTGTGTCTCGGAAATCCGTTAGGATTTCCATACTCCTGCCCTTTTTTGTGATCTTAGTGGCTCACGCAACTAACCATACACAAACCGTAAGCACTTATTGAAAATAAATGAAAAGAATAAGGAAAATTATTGATAAGAATTTGACTGGCAAAAAGGTGCTATTGCTTTTTGTCCTAACAAATCTTGTTTATGCGATAATGTTGATAGTTACAATTCCAAAAACAATGACGTTTTCAAATGGAATGAAAATACTGGATATGATGCCAATGGGATACAATTCAGAATATATTAACTCTCTTTTCGAGGCTTTGGGAGAAAATGGACGACGAGTTTATTTGTATAGTCAACTTCCAGTTGATATGATTTATCCATTTCTCTTTGGAATTAGTTATTGCTTATTAATTGGATACTTTTTGAAAAAACTAAACAAATTAAGTTCCGTATTTTTCTACCTATGCTTTCTACCATTAATTGCTGGATTAGCTGATTATTTGGAGAATTTTGGAATTATCACAATGTTGAACAATTACCCAAACTTGTCGCAAACTTCAATGGATGCAACAAATATTTTTTCAGTAGTAAAAAGCATGACAACAACAGTCTTTTTTATAGCATTGATTATTACCCTACTCATGCTTGGAATTAAAACAGTGAAAGATAGAAAAACAAGTACAAACACCATGTAATACTGCATTAAACCGCAGTTTACACTAACCGCTGTAGTCAATCATGAATCAGAATGTTCCACACTAACACGAAAATTCAAATAGCTGTAACAATCTTAAGGTATAATCGTCCTTGGTTAAAGAACCAAAAAATTGATTAATGAAAAAATTACTAACTATTCTCCTTATTGTCATTTTATTTTCTTGTCAGGACAATAAAGAACAACTAAATCTTACGGAAGGTCTATACATATCAAACGTTACCATTATCTCAACGGAAGATGGAAATTATAACCCATTTATTGGTCATTTAGTGGTCGAAAAAGATAAAATCGTTTATATAGATAAGAATAAGCCGAACATTAGCGGAACATTTGACGAGATCGATGGAACCAGGAAATTTATTATTCCAGGATTAATTGATAGTCATGTTCATATAACAGATGTACAAGGAATGCTTCAACACCATAAAGAAAAGTACCCTGATATGGTCGATGCATTTAATAGCCAAATGCCTAAAAGTTATTTATACTATGGCTTTACCACACTCATTAATCTTGGGGGCATATCCGATGAAAGAATCAATTCTTTTAACAAGCAACCAGTAAAACCCGATTTATATCATACTGGATATTCAGGAGCTGCCGTTGCGAATGGTTATCCAATGAATTTTACACCTGAAGAATTTCGATTTGAATTTGCGCCAAATTTTATATACATGGAAAGCCAGGCAGAAAATATTCCGGTTAAATATAAACCAGCCAACCATACACCTAAAGCAGTCGTTAATCGTATTAAAAATTCTGGCGCTATAGCCGTAAAATCTTACTACGAGTCAGGTTTTGGACGGATTTCTAATTTACCGCTGCCAACAAAAAGCATCATGACTGAATTACTTAACGAATCACATGCAAATGAGCTTGTCCTTACAGTTCATGCCAATTCACTTGAAGGACATTCTTTTTTGGCTGATATAGGAGTAGATATTATAGCACATGGACTTTGGAGCTGGGGAAAGTATAAGGATGTGCCGACCGATTCTCTACCTTTAGAAATAAAAACAATGTTGGATTTACAAATTCAAAAAAGAATAGGTTATACCCCAACATTAACAGTCATTGCAGGAGAAGAAGCTTTAGTTGACACTAAATTTCTTAATATGCCTGTCTTAAAAAAGATAGTTCCTAAAAATTTACTTGAATGGTATAAAACGGAAGAAGGTCAATGGTTTGCCAAAGACCTTTTTAGCGAATCTAATGTAGAGGAGATACATAACATCTATGGCAATGTACAAGCTCATGCAATGCTAGTTTTGAAATACCTTTCTGATAATAATGGTCTAATTCTATTTGGTTCAGATACTCCATCTGGTCCAATTTATGGCAATCAACCTGGTCATAACGGAAATTGGGAGCTTAAGTTGATGAAAAAAGCAGGAGTCCCTTTAGATAAAATACTTATGTCTGCTACCCTTAACAATGCCAAAGCTTTTCATTTAGACTCTTCCCTTGGGTCATTGGCTATTGGAAAAAAGGCTAATATGCTAATCATTACTAAAAACCCTTTAACGGATATTGAAGCATATGAAAGTATTGAAAAAGTTGTTATTGGAGGTGAAGTTGTAAAAAGAGAAGATTTAGAGATCAAAGAATAACTGGCTATAACGGTTGCGCGCAAGCTTAAAAATTAGAAATGATATGACTCATATTTATATTCCTAAATCGGAAACATGGGTTTATGAAATCGAAAATTCTATCGTAGGATTTATAAGTATCTTAGGCAATGAAATTGGTGGTCTTTTTGTCTTACCAGGTAGTCATCATAAAGGAATTGGGACAAAATTTGTAGATTTTATTAAAAAAGAGCATTCAGATTGAGAAGTCGAAGTATTTGAGAAAAATCAAATAGGAAGAGCTATTTACAACAAATATGGTTTTGTAAGAATAAAAGATTATTATCATCAGGAAAGTGAAAATAAAGTTTTGAGGTTGAAAATTAAATGCTAGAAAAACCTTCGACAGCAACGACTTAATTGCTACGCCAGTTCGCTTTTTTCGCGTCCTTATGACGGAAGTTAATAAACGAAATTTCTTATCTTGCAATGATCGCTCGGTTTTCTTGGAATTCTCTAGCGAAAAATTTCGCAATGCGCTATTGAAAGAAGGAATTTTATTCACTATCTTACAAAGAGGTTATACATAAAACGAACTTCGGAAAATAACTATTGAAGTTAAACAATCCGTTAATCATTAAATACTCGTAATACGAATGAATTAAAATCACAACTATGAAATGTATACGTTTTTTAATTGTTTCTTTTTTGTTATTCTCTTCTTGTAGTAAAAGTGATGATACGCCAGATCTAAGTCAAACGAATATTTTGAATTTAGAAATAGGTCAAAAGCTCAGATATGTTTTACTAACTGGCGAAGGATATGCTGACGCAAGTAGTGACAATTTTATTTATCGAGGTGATACCCTTGAATTAGAAGTTTTATCTGCCGACAATAATAAATTTCTAATTTCAGAAAAAATAACCCCGTTCTCGAATATGATGGTAAATACCGACAGTTATTATTGGGAAAACAAAGATGCTGTTTACCAAAACTATTGGAATATACAGAATGATTCTTTGGTCTTTGACCTCAGTAATTTTAGAAGTCATCTCATATATAGATTTGGAAACTTTTCTAGACCTCAATTTTTGTTAAGAGAATTTGAAGATCAAGAAATTCAAATTTTAGGTTGGAAAACATCATTTCAATATACCGAATCTAATGCCGAATTATTCGCTAAAAACTATAGCCTGTTAGGAAACCATTATGATAGATTAAATGTCTTTATTAATAATGCTCTTATGGCAAACGATGGCCCTGGAATGACAACAATTTATAGCAAGGAGCATGGTATAATTCGAACAAGCGTATATTCTTGGTGGACTGGCACAGGTTATGGTTGGGACCTCTTAGAAATAAAACGTTAAAAAAAATGGCTATAATTGCTTCGTCATCTCGGCTTTCTTGAAATGCCCTAGCAGATAATTTCACAACATGCTATTGAAATAAGGAAATTTTTTACAAAAATGTTACACCTAAAAAACGAACTTTAAAAATAATCTGCAAGGTTAAGCCATTACCCAAACGTTGTATATCATGTGTCAAAACTAATTTAGATGATAAAAGGACTTTATGAAACTCATTTATTTGTAACGAATCTTGAACGCTCAATTGAATTTTATTCGAAAACACTCGGATTAATACAATGTAGATATCGAGATGAACCTAAAACCGCTTTTTTTTGGATTGGTAAAGAGAAGCAATCTATGCTAGGCTTATGGGAAAAACCGAGAAATGAGATTGATATTCGTCATTTTGCTTTTGAATGTAATCCAAAATGGATTCTAAACGAATCGGTTAAATTCTTTAGGTCGAATAACATAAAATGTTGGAATTTTTTAAACGATGATAAAGAAAAACCAATGGTGTTTTGTTGGATGCCAGCGATATCAATATATTTTAGTGATCCAGACGGACACGAACTTGAATTTATTGGAATTCTTCCTGGAAAAACTAAATCAGAAAAGGAAAAACGAGTGGTTTCCTATGAAGAATGGCTTAAAATTAAAGACGAATAATTAACACTATACAACAATGCTATAATTGCTTCGTCGGTTGGCTTTTCTCCCCTCATTAATGCGGAGTTTCCTATTAGAAAATTCTTATCTTGCAATGACGTTAAACCGGAGACCAACCTTTGGTAACAATAAAATAAAACATGAAACACGACTTATCTGAAATGATGTGTTTGGATATCTATTTATCCAATTTATCACCTAACAAGTATAAAGAAATAAAACAAAATAATGAGGCCTCAAGTATAAATATGCCTCCTCTTAAAAGTTGGGATATTTACAGCGAACACTACGGTCAAAGATTGCTAGAAATAAAAAAGAAATATGAATTAAATCAAATTATTTCCTTGTCAAAAAGGTTTAATTGGAAAAATGATTTTGATAAATTATTAAACGATATAGATCATGATGCCGTAATTATTACGGATATACATCAAAAAATAATTTGGACTGATGATGGATTCTCTTCAATGACTGGATATTCGAAAACATTTGCGACAAACAAAACACCTAGATTCCTTCAAGGAAAAAAAACTTCTAAGCTTGTGAAACAAAGAATCAAACAAAAAATTTTACAAAACAAACCCTTTAGCGAAACTATTCTTAACTATAGAAAAGACAAAACCACCTATAAATGTGAAGTGAAAATTATACCATTATACAATACTCAAACAACTCACTATATGGCACTTGAAAAAGAAATAGTTTAAAACCAATAGACCGTTGTCAATCGCGTATCAAATTAATTGTTCGATTGTAGATCAAGACCATTTCAGGAATCAAAAGAATTTCCTTAGTTCTACGATTTTTTGTTGTCTTAATCATTTTTGACACCGTTGTTTTTGGGATTCAAAAAGTTATGATCGTTGGCATAGTATTTGATTATTCATCTGAAAATATTTAAATGAAACAATTAGTATTAATATTCATTCTTATTTCATTTTCTTCTTGTATCCCATTAAAAGTTGCACCAAATATTAAAGGTGAAGAAGTTATGTTGGGTAAAAAGTTTAAAAGAAACCTTCCTAGAAATTATACATTTATTTTTGAAGACCCTAAAGATGCCAATGAATTCTATGATTTCATAAACATGAAATATGATTTAAAAGACGAAAATGTACAATGGAATGTTCCAATTTCTATCTCTGACCAAAATTACTTTCTATCTTTTCATGAAATTGAACGCTCAAGTAAAACAGTAAACTTAGTACCTATTGCAATTGATGCTAAAAGGGAATCTAATGGTAACGATGCTTTATTAAAAGAAGCGCATGTTTCTCGTTCGGGAAAATGGTACGTAGGACTAACCGTCACAGACTCAAATATAAATGACTGCCTTGAGCCGAATTATAAAGCCCGAAGTCAAGTATTAAAATATCTTCAAGATCTAAAACAAGAATACTTAACTACTAATAATTATCTTGAAGCAATGTTGAAAGAACAACAGAAGAAAAATTAATGAACTAAATTCAATAACGCCTATTATTTCTTTGCCAATTTGCTTCGCTTTTGTCTTTTAAGCAGAATAATTAATTCCGTCAGTATTAATACCGCGACGAAAATTCAATCTTAATTTAGTATACTTTTTTAGTTAGGTCTAAAGAAAAGAGTGTAAAGAGACCCTGTTCCTCCTAACCCTACTCCGCCTCCAAAATTTACTGCAATAGAACCGTCATTTTTTAAATCTCCTACGTAGGAAATAGAGCGTGCAAAGCGATCTTGAACGCCAAGCATTAAATCAAATCCGCCCTCAGTAGCACTAATTTTTTCTATTGATTTTACCGTTTTGTCTGCATTTAAATACAAAACATAACCCATACCCTCATTTTGTTGGTTTGCTCCTGTAATTAAATCTGTTATTCCGTCACCATCGAAATCACCAACCGCACACATTGCATGGCCAAACTGCGCTCCATAACTTCCATTACTATTAAGTTCTACGTCAAGTGTTTCTGTAAAACCATTCAAACCTTCAGAAATTTTAGTTTTAGAAATCACATTAAAGTTCGTTGGATCTAATGAAAGTATCCAAATAGCACCTTTGCCTCCATCGGACATAAAGGCACCCACTGCCAGTTCAATAGACCCGTCTCTATCTAAGTCCCCAAGCATGGCAACTTCTCTGCCCCCGAACTGATCTCTATCTTCCAACCCGGAACCAAAATTTCCTTGAGTAGAACTAATGGTTACTATGCTGGCACTAATAACCTGTGATGAGTCATCAAAAAATAAAATATCAATAGCTCCTCTTGATAACCCACCATCATTTGATCCTGGATTACAAGCTACTAAATCTATTTTGTTATCATTATTAATATCACCAATAGCTGTTAGACCTTGCGCTGTTATATTTTCATTTTTCACATAATCTTTTACCGTTCCATCTTCATTTAGGTAAATAATATATAAGGAGTTATTTGGAGGAACAGGGGACGATGCCGCAATATCAGGTATACCATCGTCATTATAGTCACCGATACCAGCAACACCATATCCAAACCAATTTCCCGCAGTTAAGGTTTCATTAAATCCTCCCTCAAGCATTGAGATTTTTTGATTCGACAAAACAGTACCATCATTATTCATAAATAAAATATAAACTGCCCCAGCATCAATTGCACCATCATCATCCGATCGTGCGCCAATTACATAATCTATAACACCATCTCCATTAAGATCTCCTAGGGCGTCATGGTCTCTTCCGAACCTATCTCCTTCTTCGAGATCTGCAATAAGTCCCCCTAGACCATTCTCTATTTTAACAAACCCTTCAGCTTGATATGTTGACTCTCCAGATTCGAAGTCTTCTTCACTGTTCGAGATGTCATCTGAATTACCCGTGCAACTTGAAAATAATATTAGCAAGCATCCGAGAAATAGGTTTTTGTTAATCATGATGTATATAATTTAAGTTCTTTTAAATTTAGACTCTACTTTTTTTTAAAAGTTTAATTAGATCCGATAATTAAAAAACCAAACATGAGATAATAAGAAACAGAATTAATTGCTTCAAAATGATTTCAAAGAAATTGCTAGCGTCGGTTCACAATGATCATGTCACTTGAATTAATTAACTTCGTCGTATGTCGGAAAATTCTAACTGATTTTCCGTAACTGACCATATACAAATTGTTGTGTGGAATTTCAGAAATGGAAAGAGAAAATCCGAAAAATATAAAATTTCTAAATCGGCAAAATTTAAAATATCAATTTGACATTGTTAAATTGGAGGAGTTATATCAGCGCACTGACCTAGACCATTCTATCGAGCATCATCATAAAGTTGAGTTTTACATTCTATTATTTATAGAAAAGGGACTAGGCCATCATACCATTGACTTTACGGACTATACATGTGAAAAAGGAACATTACTGACCATAAGAAAAGATCAAATCCATAAATTTTTTAAAAGCAAAACTTTAAAAGGTTTATTGCTGATTTTTACCGACGAATTTTTGGTCAGCTTCCTTGAAAAAATGGAAGCACAAAAAACAATGCTGCTTTTTAATGAATTGCTAAGTGTTCCAAAATTACAGTTAAACAATGTAAACTTCCTTACTGTTCATCAAATTATAAAACGCATAGAATACGAATACTTCACTATAAATGATGACCACTCATTAAGTGTAATAAGAAGTGAGTTAAATATATTAACAACACACGTATTAAGACTTAAAGAAAAAGACAAGAAACTTAGTATAGATAAGAAGTACTTAAAGGAATTTGTTGAGCTCCAAAACTTAGTAGAAAAAAACGTGAATACAACTACAAAAGTCAAGGATTATGCAGGTTTAATGGGTGTTAGCACAAAAACCCTAAACGCAGTAACGAAAAGTATTGTTCATAAATCTGCCAAAGCATTTATTGATGAAATATGTACCAAACAGATTAAACGCTTATTGCTCAATACCAAATTATCTATTAAAGAAATTGCTTATAAATCAGGCTTCGAAGAAACTACGAATTTTTACAAATATTTTAAGCGACAAACTCAAAATACACCAGAGCAATTTCGATTAAAAAAATAAGACCCTCCCATTTTTACAGTCATTACCCCTTTTATTATAGTCAAATAATTTAGTTGTGTCTATACATTTGTGTCATTATTAAATCAAAAAATACAGACATGAATATATATGAAATAAATACTGTTGAGCATACATTAGATAAACTACATATTGACGCAAAAAAAGATTTCTTGCGTATCGGCAAAGGCTTGGTAAAATCCGCTTTTAGACCTATGCAACCTAACGATTTTGAGCATGCTTACCTACCTGTTTCTAGAGAACAAGGTAAAATAATGAAGCAATTAATTTTGGAGAATAATTGCAAATCTATCATAGAGTTTGGTACATCCTTCGGAATTTCTTCCATTTATTTAGCTGATGCAGCTCGCCAAACTGGTGGACACGTAGTTACAACAGAACTGTTAAAAACAAAAGCAAAGAAAGCCATCAAGAATATTGAAAATGCTGGACTAACTGATTATGTAGATGTAAGAATTGGAGATGCTATGGAAACACTAAAAGACTACGACAAGCCAATCGATTTCTTATTTCTTGATGGTTGGAAAGACTTGTACTTACCACTTTTCAGGCTATTGGAACCTCATTTTCATAAGGATACATTAATCTATGCCGACAATATGGATATGACCGGTACTCAAGAATATGCGAATTATATACTCAAAAGAAAAAACAACTATGCCACTCATGCTATTCATAGAGGAAAAGCATACTTAAGTAAAGTAATTTAACCATTAAAACTATACAACATGAAAATTAAAAATGCAATCATCATACTCGCTATCATAATTGGTGCGACAAGCTGTTCTAGTGAACAGTTAGTATTAGAAGTCACAACTTTTAGAACAAAATCTACAGTGAACAATTCAGTTTTCAACAAATTAGATGCTGAAGTAGAAAGAAACTTTACAATCAATCAACCAGGTTTTATTAAACGACAAAGCGGTGTTGATGACAACGGCAACTATGTTGTCTTGGTCTATTGGAATACTAATGAAAATGCAGAAGCATCCATGAAAAAATTCATGTCGGACTCGTCAGTTACAGAATATGCATCCATGATTGATGGCTCTACAATGAACATGTCTCGTTATATTATTGAAGATAGTTTTAATGCAAACACTAGCGAATTTATTGAAGTGATGTCTTTCGACACAAAACTAGACATCAATCTAGACACCTTTAGTAAAACAAATAAAAGTGTTGAAACCGAATTTACATCAAAACAGAACGGTTTTAAACAACGTATAACTGGTGCTAATGAAAAAGGTAGACAAGTTGTTGCAATATACTGGGATACTAAAAGCAATTCAGACGTTGCATTACAACCTTTTATGGAAGCGCCTATCTCTAAAAAATTCATGGGAATGATGGATCAATCCTCTATGAATATGGGGCGTTATAAAACACTTAAATCACTAAAAAACAATACAATGGAATTAACAAACAAAGACAAAGTAGTCGCATTATTAAACAGTTTTAATACAGGTGACCAAACACCTATTTCTTACATCAATCCAAACAAATACATTCAACACAATCTAGATGTAGCCGATGGCTTATCTGGCTTTGGAGAAGTGATGCATCATGCGCCAGAAGGTGGTTTTAAAGCAAATGTTATAAGAGCTTTTCAAGATGGGGATTATGTATTTACACATACTGAATATGACTTTTTCGGCCCAAAAGCTGCTTTTGATGTTTTTAGATTTGAAGATGGACTTATCGTAGAGCATTGGGATAACTTACTAGAAGTACAAAAACCTAACCCAAGCGGAAGAACACAATTCGACGGAGCAACAGGTATAACCGATTTAGATAAAACTGAAGCGAATAAAAAAATCGTTAAAAACTTTATTGAAAAGGTACTATTGGGCCATGAAATGGATAAATTAACAACATACATTAACCCTACAAAGTACATACAGCATAATCCTGCCGTGGCAGATGGTTTAGATGGTTTTGGAGCCGCAATGAAATACTTCGCTGAAAACGGACTGGTAATGGAATACACTAAACTTCATAAAGTATTAGGTCAAGGTAACTTTGTCCTAACAATGAGTGAGGGTAAATTTGGTAAAGGTGATGACACATCTTTTTATGACTTGTTCAGATTAGAAGACGGAAAAATTGTAGAGCATTGGGATGTGATTCAATCTATTCCTGCAAAAGAAAATTGGAAGAACACCAATGGGAAATTTTAATTAAATAGGTAATAGCGTATTAATTATCCAAAACAGGCTACTTAAATTTTAGGTAGTCTGTTTTACTTTTAAAATTAAGCAATTCAGTCCATAACGGTCTGTATAGTTCATATCGAATAAATAGTTTTCTAGACTTTATTGTAAAACCTAATGCCTTTTCTACATTTTTACTAAGTTCGGTCTATAACAACACAAACCACACATCGGCAACTTACCTGCAACCTGACAAAAGCGTCCTTGCACGTTCAACCACAATTCAATTTTTAACACTGACAATTATGCAAAAGTAAATTGTAATTCCAAGACATGGAAAATGGTGAGAAATTCAATTGCTAAACTATAACCTAGATTATCTAAATATGCAATAGCTTTTCATAACAGGTATTGTCAATTACCTATATTCATATGACATAAAAAGTAGTGTATATTTCTTATAATTTGATTTCATTTGGTTAAATTAGTCGTGCCAGAGGTGCCAGAAACAATAGCTCAAACAACAGTATTAATTTCTTTATTATTAAATAATTATCTAACAACATTTTAATAAGGTCATTGATCTAAAATAACGAACCTATTTCATCCAAAATACTGTAAGAAAAAATGAAAAAATCTGTAATAATTGTAAGGATCCTGCTAAGTATTACAATTGTAGTTATTGGTTTATTCTTTTGGTTTATAGCTTATTCAGCAACAACAGATATTTCCCAAGACCTACCCTTTAAACATTATTTAAACAAACCTTTTTTAGTTAAACAACCTTCAGCTTTAAAACGAAATAGCAAAAATTTAAATAGATTTAGCGAATATTATATTGATGCATCTTCCGAAGAGGCCTTTAAAAGTGATAAAACAATTCTTAAAAAATACAACGTCGGAGATACGATCATTTTTAGTTCGGCGAAAAAATTTTTTAGTTATCATGTTGGAGATACACATTACTTATTAGGTGCAGAAGAGCTAGATTCAGGTGAAATGGTAACATTTCAATATGGTGCGAGCTTTAACTATTTACCTGCAATTTGGGAAACTTTAGAAGAATTTTTAGAGCGTAGAAAACTAGCAAAGGATTTTCCTTAAAACAATAACACTAAGATTATGAATCGAGAAATAATAGATATAAACGATTGTACTATTTTATTAGAAGAGGCTTCTACCGATAGTACTTTAATAGATTCTTGCTTTTTTGATGAACCTGCAATTGCAATTGCTTTTTACGGCGCAGGAGATGTTAGTTTAAAAGTAAAATACGATGGTAAAACCAAAGAGTTCCATCATACCAAAGGCATGGTTTTATCATTCTATGCCGATGAAAAAGTTGAATTTGAGCATCATGTATCTGCGAATAATCCCTTACAATGTATAGTAATTACGACCACCATTAGAAACTTGGATAAATTACCAAATGGCGAGAGTCAATTTCTCGAAGAATTTTTACACCAACTAGTGCATCCAAAAGATCATTATGTTGAGGGCACTGTATTTAATATGACTCCAGAAATGTTTTTACTGGTTGAACAATTCTTTAACAATAATTATGAAGGTAATCTTAAAATGATGTTTTATAAAAGTCATATGGCTGCATTGTTTTCTCATTATTTTGGACAATTAGCTCAACAAAAATCAACTGAGATAAACGCTCCACTATTGAAAAAAATAAATCTAGCTCAAGAAATATTAATTTCCGATCTAGAGAATCCTCCTTCGTTAACCGAATTAGCCCATAAAATTGGAACCAATACCAATAAACTAAAAATTGAGTTTAAGGCCCAATTTGGTGTACCGGTGTTTAAGTACTTACAAAATGAACGTCTGAAAAAGGCATACGACTTAATTAAGAATGATCATAAAACTATACAAGAAGCCGCTTGGGCTGTGGGTTATGATAGTTTAGGCTCTTTCTCTAATGCTTTTGAGAAAAAGTTCGGTTATAGACCAAGTCAAGCTTAAAATTCTTTTCGAATAAATCATACTTCTTTCTGAATAAGTTAACTATTCAAACCTGCAATAGATTTGCTTCATAATTAAAACAAAAAATTATGATTCGTAAAAAACTATTCAGTATCGCATGTGCGCTTATCGTTTGGGTTATAGGCGTAAGCTTTTACCTTCTATCCTACTATATTCCAATTTTAGAAAACCCTGAACGTCAATCCAATATAATACTAGCATTGGCCATTATTCCAAGTGCTTGTTTTGGCACCTATTTATTCTATAAAAAGGAGCAAATGAATCCATCATACTTAGCATTAACATTTATAATCGTAGCCGTTAGCATGGATGCTTTAATTACTGTTCCTCTATTTATAATTCCTAGCGGTGGAGACCATGCCAGTTTTTTTGGAGATCCATTCTTTTACATTCTTGTGGTTGAATTTTATTTCACGGTATTATACTACGGCAACTATCTAACTAAAAAAATAAAGACATGAAAATCTCAACACTTTTTATCACAGTTTTCTTAAACGCACTCTCAGCAGGTTTTTTCTATGCTTGGTCTGTTTCGGTCATCGCAGGCACTAAAAAAGTAACACATTTTACCTATTTAGAAACGATGCAAAATATTAATAGAGAAATTTTAAACCCCGGATTTTTCGTAGTCTTTTTTGGCAGTTTATTATCACTAATTATCACAACATATTTACAATTTCAAAACAAACCAATGTGTTGGTTGTTATTGGCATCGACGATTGTTTATTTAATTGGCACTTTCGGCGTAACAGCCTTTGGAAATGTTCCCTTAAATAACGAATTAGATGCGCTTAACATTTCCAAAATAGGTCTAACAGAGTTAGAAAGTTTTAGAGTTTATTATGAACATAGATGGAATTATTATCACAGTATTAGAACTGTGTCTAACGTGATCTCATTTACGCTCTTACTACTAGCAACATTCATTCAAAAAATATTTTAAAACCCTTATTATGAACACAAACATTTTAATTATTGGCGGCACAGGTAAAACTGGACGTCGCGTAGTAGAACAACTACAAAAAAAAGGAATAGAACCTAGAATTGGATCAAGAGATGCTTCACCAAGCTTCGACTGGCATAATAAAGACACTTGGGTAGGTGCCTTAGATGGTATTGAAAAAATGTATGTCACATATTATCCAGATTTAGCAGTGCCTGGTGCTAAAGAAGCTATATCAAGCCTAACCTATCTAGCCAAAGAATTAGGCGTTAAAAAAATGGTGTTGCTTTCGGGCAAAGGAGAAATAGAAGCAGAAGCTTGTGAGAATATTGTCATGAATTCTGGGATTGATTATACCATTGTAAGAGCTTCATGGTTCAATCAAAATTGGAGTGAAAGTTTCTTTTTAGAACCAGTTATATCAGGTGAGGTAGCCTTACCCATGTCTGATGTATTAATTCCTTTTGTAGATGTAAATGACATCGCTGAAGTCGCAGCAACTGTTTTATTAGATGATACATATAATGGCCAAATTGTCGAAGTTACGGGCCCAGAATTAATCACTTTTAAAGACATTATCAAGATTATTTCTAAGACTAGTCAAAGAAATTTAAACTTTAATGAGATCACTTTAGAGCAATATATCGAAGGCATGAGAAAAATGCACATGCCAAATGATGTGGTTTGGTTAATTGAATATTTGTTTAGTCATGTTTTAACGAATCCAAAAAATCAACAAGTAGTTCATGACGTTGAACGGATTTTAGGTAGAAAGGCGAAAACTTTTTTAGAATATGCCGAAGAAACTGCTAAAACCGGTACCTGGAATCAATCTGAAATGAATATGAGCAAGTAGGATCGTTAATTTCAGATGAATTCTCTTGTTAGAATTCACGGCAATTTATTATCTTTCGGTAATTGCGGAAAATCGGATATGATCTTCCGCAATAATTCAAATAACTTATAATTTTGGTGTATTTAAAAATACTTAAATAGATGAAAAGAACGCTCGAACAACAGCGAATTGAATTTTCTAATCAAAAGTTTCTTGCCACTCCATTAGCTGGATTGATCGTTTGGACGGTTATCGGATGTGTAGGGATTTTTTTTTCAGATTTTGTGGCAGTGTGGTCGATTTTTATCGGAACCGGAAGCATCGTTTATCTAGGATTATTCCTTTCAAAATTTACAGGAGAAAATTTTCTCGACAAAACGAAACCAAAAAATGAATTTGACAAACTTTTCCTTTTTACAGCGGCCCAAGCCATTCTAGTATATGCGATCGCAATACCCTTTTTCCTAGTTGACTACTCATCTCTTCCAATGACAGTTGGAATTTTGACTGGATTAATGTGGCTACCTTTTTCTTGGATTATTAATCATTGGATTGGAATATTTCATGCACTAGTAAGGACAGTTTTAATCTTAGTCGTATGGTATACACTACCTGAGTACCGATTCATTATCATACCATTTACGATTGTTTTAATATACATAATCACCATACTAATTTTAAAGAATCGAAAGTCTACAGGTGAAACGACACTGTGATGACCTATATAATTTTGACCTCATAATTACAAACACAAATTCGCAATATCAAAAACAAATCGAAAATGAAATATGCCTATACTATATTATACGTTGAAAATGTGCCAGAATCGATTAAATTTTATGAAAATGCCTTCGGATTTAGTCCTAAATTCGTATCACCAGAAAAAGATTATGGAGAGGTGATTTCGGGTCAAACTACGATTGCATTTGCTTCATTAGATTTGGGCAATTCAAATTTTAAGAATGGGTTTAAAAAAATAGATATAAACGAAAAGCCATTCGGAATTGAAATGGCATTTACCTCTGAAAATATCGAATCGGATTTTCAAAATGCAATCAACTCTGGCGCAACTGAATATGAACCTATCATTGAAAAACCATGGGGACAAAAAGTTGGATACTTAAGAGATAACAACGGGTTTTTAATTGAAGTTTGTACACCTATTAAAAGCGAATAGAATCATCAAAATCCGATAGGGTAATCAATAAGATATGAAAGAAATAATTGACCTCAGTCAAGAAATTTATGCGGGCATGCCAGTATATAAAGATCTTCCTCAAGTAAAAATGGAAATTCACAATTCTCATGAAGAATGGAACGGAATTAAAAATCCTACGAAAAAAACACCCGCAGTACATAAATTAGAACTAGGTGAACATACCGGAACACATGTTGATGCAATCAACCATATGGCCATACAATACGAAGGGCAGTCTATTGATACTATGCCATTATCTACCTTTTACACTGAAGGTATTTGCCTAGACTTCTCCCATAAAAAATTAAAAGAATTAATTACATCATTTGAGATTAAACAGGCCTGCGAAAAAGAAAACTTTGAAATTAAAAAAGGAGATACGGTTCTTCTATATACCAATCATTATAGAAACCACTTTAAAACAGAAGAATGGGGAAATGGTCCCGGAGTATCAGCAGAAGCCGCCCGTTGGCTTGGAGAAAAAAAGATTGCCGCATTTGGTGTTGAAACCATGTCACCTGGGGTTCCTAAGATATCAAATAAAGAAGTTCATTATATATGTGGAGAATTGGGCTTTACACACTACGAAAATATGATCAATTTACACCTCTTGATTGGTAGAGGGAGATTTCGATTTATCGGACTTCCTTTAAAAATTAAAGGAGGAACAGGTTCTCCAGTTAGAGCAGTCGCCATTTTTGAATAATTTAAGGTAATTGGACCTAAACAAAAAACCGTTGAATTAGAAATTCCTTTCCAAAACAACGGCAGTTAGCAACCAACTAACCAAACATGTAAATCTTATTTCGGCATTACTACACTATCAATGGCGTGAATGACACCATTTGAAGCTCCTACATCTGTCAATACTACTTTCGAAGCATTTCCGTTTTCATCTGTCAGAATAACATTAGCTCCAGATAGCGAGGCAGTTAACTTACCACCCTGTACTGTGGTAATACTGAAACTTCCTTTATTATCTTTTATGGCTTTTAACACATCAGCCGCTTTGAATTCACCTGCGACCACATGATATGTTAATAATGCAGTCAACGCTTTTTTGCTTTCGGGCTTTAAAAGGCCCTTTACCGTGCCTTCGGGTAACTTATCAAATGCAGAATTTAAAGGAGCAAATACGGTAAAAGGGCCATTACCATTTAATGTTTCTACAAGGCCAGCAGCTTTCACTGCTGCAACCAAGGTTGTAAAGTTTTCATTTCCTGCAGCAACACCAACTATCGTTGCAGTTTGTGTCTTAACATTAGTTTCAACTGGATCTGTTTCCTTCTGTAGCTTTGTTGTACTATTATTAGTAGCTGCAAAAGCAACCATTAATGAACATAACATTGCAATCGTCAATAATTTTTTAGTTTTCATTTTAATATAGAGTTTAAGTTCGATACAAAAATAAAGCAAGAAGGTATTACGAGGAATATATTTTTGTTTAAAGTTTTGTTAAATTTATTAAACAAAACTTTCTTTATATGTATCTTTGCAATGTAGTATCTTTATACCATGGCAAAACAACAGCAAACAGATAAGATTTCAATTATTTCATGGTTCATGGATTTCGTGTCAGAAAATGGATATCATCCAGCTTCAATTGATGAGTTTTGTGACGAGCATAGTATTACCAAAAAAGATTTCAATGCACACTTCTCTTCTTTCAAATCTCTTGAAAAAGAAATATTTTATCTTTTTTTCTTTAATACAGTCAACGCTTTAGAGGAAGACGAGGGATACGCAAATTTTGATTCTAAAAACAAGGTGCTCAGTATATACTATACTTTTTTTGAGAACCTTACCGCAAATAGAGCCTATGTTTTAAAAGCCTTAAAAAGTGACACTAATGGATTAAAGTCTTTAAAAAAATTAAAAAAGCTTAAGAAAAGTTACATCGCCTATATCGCTAACCTCGATCTTGACCGTATCGATCTCGGTCAACAAGCGATTGAGAATATACAAGTAAAAGCGTTACAACAGTCGGCCTGGGTACAATTATTGATTATTCTCAAGTTTTGGTTGGAAGATACTTCCGAAGCTTTTGAGAAGACAGATGTGTTTATAGAAAAAACGATCAATACAACTTTTCATCTTATTGATACTAAGTTATTAAAAAGTGTAATCGATCTGGGCAAATTTATATTGAAAGAGAAAAAGCATTTCAAATTGTAAGACATATGAAAACGATAGATAAAATTCCTATTTCGAAAATTCAAAGAGCCACTAAATTAGTTCAAACGGGAGCTAAAGTAGGTGTGAATTACATCAAATATTACGGTGATAAATTAGTAAATTCTGAATCTGAAGCAAAAGAGCGGCTAGATCAAAATAATGCTGACGACATCTACGACGGGCTAAAAAAGCTGAAAGGTAGTGCCTTAAAAGTTGCACAGATGCTCAGTATGGAAAAAAGTATTTTACCTCGAGCCTATGTAGAGAAATTTTCGTTAGCGCAATTTTCTGTTCCACCTTTATCGGCACCATTGGTACTCAAAACGTTTAAAAAATATTTTGGAAAAGCTCCAACAGAAATTTTCGATGAATTCGATGCTACATCTGTAAATGCAGCAAGCATTGGTCAAGTTCATGTTGCTAAAAAAGATGGTAAAAAATTAGCCGTTAAAATTCAATATCCCGGCGTAGCCGATAGCATCGCTTCAGATCTTGCATTGGTAAAACCAATTGCCATGAATATGTTCAATATAAAAGGAGCTGATTCTGATAAATACTTTAAAGAAGTAGAACATAAATTAATCGAAGAAACAAACTACTTATTAGAAATTAAACAAAGCAAGGAAATTGTAAATGCTTGTGCCCACATTGAAAATATAAAATTTCCAGCTTATTATGAGGAATTCTCTTCAGAACGAATTATTACTATGGATTGGATGGATGGTATTCATTTATCTGAATTTACAGCACGAAATACTGACGAAAAAGTTGCAAATAAATTAGGTCAAGCTTTATGGGATTTTTATATGTTTCAAATTCACTCCTTAAAAAAAGTACATGCGGATCCTCATCCTGGTAATTTTTTGGTTGACGAAGACGATTCTTTAATTGCGCTTGATTTTGGTTGCATGAAAATCATTCCTGATGAATTTTATACGCCTTATTTTGAGTTGGCTCAAAAAGAAACGATCAATAATACTGAGTTGTTCGAACGCAAACTTTATGAGTTAGAAATTTTGAGAGAGGATGATTCAAAGAAAGAGATTGTATTTTTCAAGGAAATGTTTCACGAAATGTTGAGTTTATTTACCCAACCTTTTCACACAGAAGAATTTGATTTTTCTAATCCTGAGTTTTTTGATCAAATCTCAGCACTAGGTGAACGCTATAGTAAAAGTACAGAACTGCGTAAAATGAATGGAAATAGAGGTTCTAAACATTTTATTTATATCAACAGAACATTTTTTGGTTTGTATAATTTAATGTTTGATTTAAAAGCATCCGCTGTTAAAATCAATAACTTTATGAACCTATAATGAAGAATTTTTGTAGAAAAGAAATTGATGAATTAGGGCATTTATTTAAAATCAATTTGATCAATAGTTGCTCTGGCTATAAGTCAGCGAATCTAATTGGTTCCAAATCTAAAGATGGTATCGCAAATGTTGCGGTTTTTAGTTCTGTTATACACATGGGTTCGGCACCTCCGTTGATCGGTTTTATTTTACGTCCAAATACCGTGCCTCGTAATACCTATGAAAACATTAAAAATACAGGAGTTTACACCATTAATCATATTCATGAAACTATAATTGCAGATGCACATCACACGTCGGCGAAATACGCTTCAGAAGTTTCAGAATTTGATAGGACCTCCCTATTACAGGAATATAAAAAAGACTTTCTCGCTCCTTTTGTTCAAGGCAGTCCATTACAGATGGCAATGAAATTTAAGGAAGAATATCTTATCAAGTCAAATGGTACTACCTTGATAGTGGGAGAAATTCAAAATTTATACTTTCTAGAAGATATGCTCGAAGAAGATGGATTTTTAAACCTCTCTAAAGGAAAGGTTGCAGCAATTAATAGCCTTGACGGATATGCAATTCCCACCTTAAAAGAAAGACAAACATATCAGCGGCCTAAAACAATATTATAATGAAAATTCTAATCACAGGAACAACCGGATATGTTGCAAAACGATTAGCCTTAAAGCTTCTTGAAGATGGACATCAACTTATTTGTTGTGTTCGTGACATGAATAGAATTCCTGATGAAATTGAAAATCAACCAGGTGTTGAATTTTTAAAAATTGATTTTCTACAACCAAAAAACATCACATTTCCAAAAGATATTGATACCGCGTATTACCTTATTCATTCAATGTCTTCTAACGCTACTGACTTTGAATCGCTGGAGGCAAAATGTGCAGAGAATTTTAAAAAATTGGTGGAGGATACGAATTGTAAACAGGTGATTTACCTTAGCGGAATTATCAATAGCAAATCGTTATCAAAACATCTTCAGTCAAGATTTCAAGTGGAGCAAACCTTGCAATCAAAAAACTACGGACTTACGACTTTTAGAGCTGGAATTATTGTAGGAAGTGGCAGCGCTTCTTTTGAAATCATTCGTGATATTGTTGAAAAGTTACCTTTTATGATAACACCTAAATGGCTGAACACAAGATCACAACCTATAGCAATTAGAGATGTATTGACATATCTATCTGAAGGAGCAGGAAAAAAAGTCTTATTCAATAAGTCCTACGATATTACTGGACCCGAAATATTGACCTATAAAGAAATGCTGTTGCAGTTTGCAGAAGTGCGACAGTTAAAAAGAGTCATTTTAACTCTACCTATTTTAACGCCTAAACTATCATCCTATTGGTTGTATTTTGTTACCTCTACAACGTTCAATTTAGCGCGCTCTTTAGTCGACAGTATGAAAGTCGAGGTAATCGGAAAAAAAAGCGACATCAATACTCATATAAAAATAACGCCAGTAACGTATAAAGAAGCAGTTTTATTAGCATTTCAAAAAATAAAACAGCATGCCGTCGTGTCAAGTTGGAAGGATGCTATTAGTAGTGGCGTTTTCAAAAACCAATTGGCCGAACATATTGAGCTTCCTCAATTCGGATGTTTTAAAGATGTAAGATCTCGAAGCGTAACCAATGAAGACGCAACGTTACAAAAAATTTGGTCTATTGGAGGTGAAAATGGATGGTATAGTTTTAATGGTTTATGGCGCCTTAGAGGATATGTAGATAAATTATTCGGCGGTGTGGGACTTAGACGTGGAAGAACTCATGAAAATTATTTAGAACCTGGTGATCCACTAGATTTTTGGCGTGTTTTATTAGCAGACAAAAAGCAAAAAAGGCTGTTACTCTTCGCCGAAATGAAACTTCCTGGTGAAGCCTGGTTAGAATTTAGAATTGTAAAAGATCGCCTCTACCAAAGGGCCGTATTTCGCCCACATGGAGTTTGGGGACGTGTTTATTGGTACATGGTGCTACCATTTCATGCCTTTGTTTTTAAAGGTATGATCAATGCCTTGGTAAATACATCAAAATTAGAATCTTAAAATAATATACCCTTCCCATTTTAGTATGAGCAATACTAGTTTTAGTTTTGTTTAACTTATTTGCTTTTTCATTAAACATTGTGTATATTTGAAGTATGGTTCTTAATTCAACATATACCAGTAAAACCAATACCGAATTAATCAATGATTTAGTCGGTAAGCGATTCAGTCTTTTTGATCGATTTCGATTAAAGGGTATTGGATCAAAAAGAATGATGGTTGAAAAAGTGAGTTTAAATCTACATCAGTACTTAAATACTATTGCAGATACCAATTATGCTAATATTGAATTAAGACCTGCCGGCATACTAATCCACATAAATAAGGGACTGCAAACATTTACTTGGGTGCTCCCCTATTATCAACTCGTAATTTACAAATCAGATGGATCGAGTATTCATGGGCAAGGAAGATTTATAAATTTTAGAAATAATATGTTACTAAGTGAAAACCGAAGTTTCTTTAAGAAAATGATGGATTTAAAAATAAAGTACGATACAGAATTTAAATCACCAACCATGTCTATGTAAAAATAAAAAAATAGAAAAAAAGCTAAACTCCAGTGGTTACTATTAAATGTCTAACAATTTGTTAAAAATCAATAAAAACGCTTAAAAAATGAACATTCATTGAATATTTTTTATGTATCCGTCAAAAAATAGACTAAAATTTGCGTTATTTGATAGCATTTTTAAAAAACAACCCATATATTGGGTGAAATTAAGTTGCTAAATAATATCAATACATAAAATCCATTCATGAGTGACCTTATCAACAAAGCACTAGAGTTTGAAAAATCTAAATTACCCATTACGAGCACAACGGAGCGTATAATCGTTTCAAGAAAAGCCAAAGAGCTTATTTTGAGCTTAAATGAAATTTATAAAGAAAATAAAGATCCTGAAATAATGGAGATTATGAAACGTCTCACCGCAATTAAACAAAGGGCGGAAAAGAGATTAAAATAAAACAAAATGAAAACTGTTGTAATAGTAGGTGGTAGTAAGGGCATAGGAAATGCGATTGTTTCATCGCTAATAGAAAATCATAAAATTGTTAATATTAGTCGAACTCCACCTCAAATTACACATGATAACTTACAACATCACTCTTGTGATATTTTAACAGATGAACTTCCTGATCTCGACACTATTGATTCTTTACTATATTGTCCAGGAAGCATCAATTTAAAACCAATTTCTAGATTAAGCCTGGATGATTTTAGGGCTGATTTTGAAATTAACGTTTTAGGCGCTGTAAAGGCAGTGCAAAAATACCTTCCTCTTCTAAAAAAGGGTCAACATCCATCGATACTGTTGTTTAGCACCGTTGCGGCGAAACTGGGCATGCCTTTTCATGCAAGTATTGCCACCGCTAAGGCGGGTATCGAAGGTTTGGTAAAATCACTAGCCGCAGAACTTGCTCCAACAATTCGCGTAAATGCAATTGCGCCAACGGTTACCGATACTTCATTAGCTGTTAAATTGTTGCGTAATGATAAAATGATCGAAAATATTAAAGATCGACATCCTCTTAAGAAATTCTTAGCTCCACAGGAAGTTGCTGATATGGCACATTTTTTAATTTCTAATAAGACGACTTCCTTAACTGGACAAGTTTTTGAAATGGATTGTGGAATCGTAAGTGTTAAACTTTAAGGATGACTAGAAAACACATTCAACTATTTGTATTTTTTTTAATCGTAAATTTTGGTGCTCTTGGACTAGGAAGCTGGTTAATGAATAATGGGCCTATGACAGAATGGTATCTAAATCTTGCGAAAGCACCATGGACACCTCCTGGTTGGGTATTTGGTGCGGCTTGGACAACCATTATGATTTGTTTTTCATTTTTTATGGTTTCGTTATTTACGAAAAATGATTCTATGAAAGTCAAAGTTCTATTTGGTATTCAAGTACTACTAAATGTAAGTTGGAATTATGTTTTCTTTAATCAACATCTTGTGTTATCTTCTTTAGTCATTATTGTATTATTAACTTTACTTGTTTTTTATTTTCTACTTGGTTTTCGGAAACAAACCAAGATAAATAGTTTACTTGTTTTGCCTTATGCGACTTGGTTATGTATTGCCACGTCTTTAAATTATTATGTCTACTTATTTAATTAAAATTATACCTAATGTTTGGTCTTTTCAAAAAAAAATCTCCTAAAGAAATCCTAGAAGCAAAGCATAAAAAAGCCTTAGAAGAGGCCTTTAAACTATCAAAATCCAATCGTAGAGCAAGTGATGAAAAATATGCTGAAGCAGATAGGATTCTTAAAGAAATTGAACAACTTTAGTACTTAAAAAAATTCAGATGCCATTATATCAATTCAAAAAAGAACAAAAAGTAAATACTAGTTTAGAAGAACTTTGGAATTTTATTTCTTCTCCTGCAAATTTGAAAGAAATAACACCAGATTATATGGGTTTTAATATCACATCACAAGATATTCCTGATAAAATGTATGCAGGTATGATTATAAGTTATAAAGTGAGTCCACTTTTCGGAATAAATACAACCTGGGTAACCGAAATAACGCAAGTGAGAGATCAACAGTATTTTGTTGATGAACAACGTGTTGGACCCTACACTATTTGGCATCACCAACATATCCTTGAACCTATTTCTAATGGTGTTCTAATGAAAGACATCGTCTCTTATAAACCTCCTTTTGGATTTCTAGGGGCCATTGCAAATTCATTGATAATCAAAAGCAAATTAAATGAGATTTTTGATTATCGAACAATCGCAGTAGAAAAAAGATTTGGTCGTTTCTCTAGTTAAAGATCAAATCATTCATAAATAAAGCCCAGCGAAGATGCCAGGCTTTATTTAAATATTCATTTATTAAAATTGATAACGAACACTCAAGGCCAAATCTAAATCGAGATCATTGTTACCGAAGTCATTAATCACACCTATTTCTGGCCTAAAATCTAGCGACACTAATAGAGGGATATCAAAATTATATTCAACACCAACCGTACCTGCAATATTTACAAATAGACCATCATCGTCGTCAAAATTCTTGATGTTTACATTTCCAATACCGGCTCCTGCGCCTGCATACCAGTTAAATCCGCCATCAATATTCCAAACCCATTGATGCAACCCTGTTAATTTCCAAATATCGAAATTATTATTATTTCTAAAACCAAGATCTACTTCCAACCGTTTGGCATCATTCAATTTATGTTGATAGGATACTTCAACACCAAAACCATCGTTATCTCCAAAACGCAGTCCGATAGCATTCGAAGAAATTTCTTGAGCGTTCATACTATACGTAAAGGCCAATAAAGCAATGACCGTTAGTATCATTTTCTTTCCAACTAGGTCAATCGACCTTATAAACTTCTTATTGTTTCCCTGTAATGTTTTCATAAGTTTCATTTTTGATAAAATTGTTTTAATCAACTAGTACAAACAACTATTATGCCTTAAATAACTTCGTGTAAAGAAAAAAGTTATTTTCGACTAAGCTTTTGCCTGAACCTTGATCTATCAATTTGCAACTTTAATTAGAGTTATAAAAAGTTATGACCAACGTTCAATTTAAATCTAAAAAATTATAAATTTGCCTTCAAAATTATAAAATATATGTCTGAAAATATAGAACGAATAAAATGCTTAATCATAGGGTCTGGTCCCGCGGGCTATAGTGCTGCAGTATATGCCGCAAGAGCTGACCTCAAACCGGTTATGTATACAGGTATGGAACCTGGTGGTCAATTAACTACGACTACCGAAGTAGACAATTATTTAGGATATCCAGATGGTGTTGATGGGACAGCAATGACCGAAGATTTCAAAAAACAAGCCGAACGTTTTGACACTGATGTTCGTTTCGGTTTGGTAACCAAGGTTGACCTTAATGATACTGTTGGAGGTATTCACAAAGTAATAGTAGATGGGACAAAGGAATTAGAAGCTGAAACCGTTATAATTTCTACCGGTGCAACGGCAAAATATTTAGGATTAGAAAGTGAAGAACGCCTAAAAGGTGGTGGAGTTTCAGCATGTGCAACATGTGATGGTTTTTTCTATAAAAATCAAAATGTTATTGTTGTTGGTGGTGGAGATACCGCTGCAGAAGAAGCAACTTTTCTGTCAAAACTTTGTAAACAAGTAACATTGCTTGTTCGTAGAGATGAGATGCGAGCTTCCAAAGCAATGCAACATCGCGTAAATGCCACGGAGAACTTAGAAGTATTGTACAATACTGAATTGGATGAAATTTTAGGAGAGACCGTTGTAGAAGGTGCTCGCGTAGTGAATAACGTAACTAGCGAAAAACATGAAATTCAAGTTACGGGTGTATTCATTGCGATTGGACATAAACCCAATACTGACCTATTCAAGGGCATTTTAGATATGGACGAAACGGGTTACTTGATTACTAAAGGAAAATCTACCAAGACAAATCTCCCTGGGGTTTTTGCCTCTGGTGATGTGCAGGATAAAGAATATAGACAAGCAATTACTGCTGCTGGTAGTGGCTGTATGGCTGCTTTAGATGCCGAAAGGTATTTGGCCGCTCAAGAATAGTGAAATGATGATCTAAAAATAAAAAAAGCAGTAAGTAGGTACTTACTGCTTTTTATTCTTTATAAACCTATTCCTAGATTTTCTTCATTTGTTGTTTCATCATTTGAATTTGCTCTTTCAGCATTCCGTGCTTATCTAATTTCTTTGCTTCGGTCATGAGCATGGTTGCTTCTCGCTTTCTTCTTTTTGTCATTGCAACACCTGCTAGCTGTAACTTCGCCATTGCTAAATCATGATCCATAGCTAATCCCAACTTGATTGCTTTCTTGAAAAATTTTTCCGCCTGCGTTAGATTAGTCTGAGAAACCATAATTCCTTGTAAGAAATTGTAATATCCTTCTTGTTTTTGTATTAAGGCACTACTCGGGTTCTTGATATAAGAAAGCCATTTCGTAGAACCTGCAAAATCTTGCTTACGCATTTTTAAAAAAGCAAGTAATAAAAATTCATTTTTAAAGTAAAAGAAAACGAAAATACCCGCTAAAAAAATCAACGCAATCCCGTTGCCAATATTTCCTTCAACAAATTGATAAATCGCCCATCCTAGAATAAGGACAGCGAGAACCAATTTTATATTTTTATTAAACATGTATAGTAAATTTTAGAGGCGCAATTTACGAAATGATTTTTGGTTTAGCACATACTATTTAATGAGAATAATTAAGTGCTTCTATAAATACTAGAATCCAAATTCAATCGTTTTAAAATCAATAGATTTTAAAAATACTCCTCTAATAATGCTAAAAAAAATAGCAAAATATGTACTCATTACTATTTTAATTGGTGCATTACTTCTTAGTTTATTTGTCTTATCCGTATATTATGGTGTTTTCGGCCCCTTATATACTACAGAAGACCTTAAAGCATTTAAAAATCAAACAGCTACATTAGTACTCTCCGAAGAAGAAAGAATTATTGGAAAATTCTTTGCTGAAAATCGTACAAATACCAGCTATGAAAAAATACCCGAACACCTCATCAATGCATTAGTCGCTACTGAAGATGCTCGCTATTTTGAACATACAGGTGTTGATTCTAGAAGTTTATTGCGCGTACTATTTAAAACCATCTTGTTGAATCAAAAAAATTCAGGTGGTGGTAGTACAATTAACCAACAACTGGCGAAAAACATGTATGGTCGTGAAAAGCATGGACCATTAACTATGCCCGTTAATAAAACAAAAGAAGTATTTCTAGCAAGGCGCTTAGAAGAAATTTATAGTAAAGAAGAAATTCTAACCTTGTATTTGAATACAGTACCATTTGGAGAAAATGTTCTAGGTATTGAAGCAGCTTCAAGACGCTTTTTTAATAAACCAATAGAAAAATTAAAGCCCGAAGAGAGTGCTGTTTTAATAGGGATGCTAAAAGCAAATACCTATTATAATCCTCGATTGTATCCAGACCATGCAATACAAAGACGGAATGTTGTCTTGACTCAAATGGAAAAGTATAAGTATCTAACAAACTCCGAAAAAGATTCTCTTGCACAACTTCCACTAAAATTAGACTATGCAAACTTGGAATCAGAAGGACCAGCAAATTATTTTTTAGTCCAAGTAAAAGATGAAGTAAATGCCATTCTTGAATCAATTAATAAAAAATCTAACACAGATTATACCATCGAAGAAAGTGGATTAGTTATAAAGACAACTTTAAATCTAACATTACAAAATTATGTTTTGCGTTCTTATAAAAGCCATTTAGGCTTGATGCAAAATAGACTAAGAAATCAATACAAAAGTGGAGACAGTCGTAAGACGTTAAATTCCCTGCTGATAAAAGAATTGAAACGATTAAAATTGAGTAAAGGCGCCAATAGTCGAAAAGAAAGAGAACTTTTCTCTTGGAAAGGCTTCTATACCGACTCTATTTCTGTACGAGATAGTTTAAGACATACGCTAACTTTGTTACATGCAGGTTTTTTAGCATTAGATCCAAATACAGGAGCTATTAAAACATGGGTCGGGGGCATTGATTATAGAACCCAACCTTATGATCAAATATTTGCTCAACGTCAAATAGCATCTACCTTTAAACCTATTTTGTATGCCGCAGCTCTAGAAGAAGGTGTAAGCCCTTGTGAATATTTAGATAATGATGAACTTATTCTAGCCGATTTTGAAAATTGGCAACCTAGAAATTACGACAACACTTTCGGTGGAAAGTATACGATGGCAGCATCTTTGTCAAAATCATTGAATATCCCAACCGTGAATTTATTTCTTCAAACTCCATTTAGTGCTGTCAATAATATGTGGGGGACATTAGGTTTTTCTCAAAAATTAGAAAACAAACCTTCACTTGCTCTAGGAACTTCAAATGCTAGTATCTATGAATTGGCAATTGCTTATGCTGCTTTCGCAAATAAAGGGTTTAAAATAAAACCGCAAAGTGTCGTTTCTATTAAAACCTCAGATGGAACTGTAATTTATAGCAATCGAATGCTGAAAAGTAAGGAAACCGTGCTGAGTGAAACGACTTCTAATTTAATGAATGCCATGCTTCAAAAAGCAATTGTTGAAGGTACTGGTGCCTCGTTGAGTAGTACATACGGTATAAAACTGCCTTTGGCAGGAAAAACCGGGACCTCTCAGGATTATGCAGATGCCTGGTTTGCCGCATACAATCCAAAATTGGTAATGGTTACAAGAGTTGGAGCATCATCACCGATAATTAAATTTAATTCTGGTTCAAACGGTGCTGGTAGCAAATTAGCGCTGCCATTAGTCGCTAAGACACTTCAATCTGTACAAAGGAGTAAATGGCTTCAAAGTAAATACTTTAGCAATTTCGAACCCTTACCTATAGAATATTCAGATGCCCTATTATGTGAAGATTATACTGAAGATACCGGATTAGAACAATTCTTCGAAAGTCTATTCAAAAGTAAGAGAACTACCCTTGAAAGAGCCCAAAAAAAAGCGGATCGTAAAGCAAAAAGGAAAAAGAAAAGGGAAGAGAGAAGGAGAAAAAGAAACGCCAATTAACTTCATTAAAATTTAATTCGATACAAGTTTGGTAGGAATTTTGTAGACTAAATTGTTATATTTATGATGAATAGTAATATCTTTGTATATTGTTTTATTTATCCAAACCTAATAAAAAGTTTAATAAATAATTTAAAAATGTATTTGTATGAAAAGAAGACTCCCCTTATTATTAATTGCGTGTAGCTTTATGATTTTTTCATTTACGGGTGAAAAAAAGCCAAAAACATATTGGTATAAATCCGCTGATAATCAAGGATATATAAGCCTTGAGAAGACTGTCAATGAAAAAGGGCAACCTATTTTAAAGACAACCGTTAAGGCAAACTTTGATAACGAAAAATTAGATTTTAGTCTTACAACAACTTGTGACACAGACAAGATGTTGAATGCATCAAAAATGTACTTTGACGGAACGATAGATTCAAACATGGACGCGGTAAATTTCACCGGTAATCGTGTTAAAACGACGAAAAAAGCCTCTTTTTGGCAATTTTCAGGTGACTATAAAAACCGTATGAGTCCTGATCCAGAAGTAAAACCATTTATCGAATCGGAGCATAAATCTAGTATTAGAGTTCCTGCTACAACGATTCCTTCATTTAATATATTAGCGATTGTACCTAATTTAAAATTTGATAGAAAAGGTACATTCAAATTTAATTCGTTAGATGAAATGAAATTATATGTGAAGAAAAATCATACAATCAATTACTTAGGTAAATCGAAAGAGGATATTGATGGTAC
Source organism: uncultured Flavobacteriaceae bacterium (assembly GCA_947494325.1). Classification (GTDB taxonomy): domain Bacteria; phylum Bacteroidota; class Bacteroidia; order Flavobacteriales; family Flavobacteriaceae; genus Aureibaculum. Next base: position 445,014 of record CANLUS010000003.1, on the reverse strand, counting down.
TGAACAAGAATTACATAAATTTGTACACCAAGGTAAAGGTATGAAGACTGCTTATTACTGGGTTAATGATTCGAAAGAATTAGTAAAAATACTACTTGATGGAAAATATACATTCACATTGAGTAAAAAAGAAGCAATATTACAAGCTAATGTTGCCGACGGTAATGAATAATTACCAAAATTTAGAGTTTAAGTTTAAAATCGCATTGCAGTTATTGTAATGCGGTTTTTTTTTGACGTATTATGAACTTTATAGAAAGTTACATACAGGGTTTAATTGTGATCATGGTCTTAATGACCACCTTATGGATTGTTAGTATATTTCTAAAAAATGTAAGTATCATAGATTCGTTTTGGGGAATAGCTTTTATACTCGCTGCTATATCCTATTATTTAACTACGGAAGGCCACGGCACAAGAAAAGAGTTGGTCGTGGGTCTGGTGATTATCTGGGGCTTAAGACTCTCTATTTATTTAGGGATACGAAACTGGAACAAACCCGAAGATTATAGATACCAAGAGTTTAGAAAAAAGTATGGCGCCAGTCGTTACTGGTGGTTTAGTTTTTTCCAAGTTTTCTTATTACAAGGAATTTTAAGTTGGTTAATTTCTATTCCGCTACTTGCTGCGATGTTCTATATGCCTTCCAGTTCCCTATATTATATTGATTATATTGCCTTAATACTCTGGAGTATCGGCTTTATTTTTGAAGCTGGTGGTGATTATCAGCTTATGAAATTTAAGAAAGATGTAACTAATAAAGGTAAACTATTACAAGCTGGTTTTTGGAAATATACACGCCACCCTAATTATTTCGGAGATGCCATGGTTTGGTGGGGTTTTGGATTGTTCTCTATTGCCGTGGGCAGTTATTTACCAATATTGGGATCTGTCTTAATGACCTGGCTCATTATAAAAATTTCTGGTGTTGCGATGTTAGAAAAAACCTTAAAAAATAGCAAACCACACTATAAAGAATATATACGACGAACCAATGCATTTTTTCCTTGGTTCCCTAAAAAATAGTATGCAGTGGATTCAAGAAAATAGTTGGTTGATACTCTTTATTCTATGGGGACTTCCCTTAACGTATTATAGAAGTAAGTTTAGAAAAATAGTCTATCAAACTGATAGTTGGACAATCAATGTCAAACCACTTTTTGTTAAAGAAATAAAGGCGCTTTTCGGGAATCTTTTTCCAGAAAATAGTGTGTATATCAAGCAGCGAAATTTTTATAGATTCTACTTACTTGTATATACAATTCTCTTTGTACTATATATCTATTTCACAAAATAAATACGAAGAAAAAAGAATACAATGAAACAAGCACTATCACGTCCAATCAATACAGCTCTTTAACATTCAACTTTCAAATGATATCGAAGGTTTTACCGAAATTATATGTGGCGATTATGTCCAACAGCAGTTTACTGCCATTTTAACTAAGACGCTTTTCCTGCTAAAGACATTAGTTGTCCTTCTTTAATTCGTTTTGCTTTCTCTAATTCAAGTTGCATCTGTTTTACGGTTAAGGTACTTCCATCATGACTCCAACCCGGTTGTCCAAAAACATACATGAACTTGTGAAACCAATTTTTAGATTTCTTTGTGTCTTGCCAAATATCTTTATACTCATGTGTCAAAATAATCCAGGGGTTATAAGAATCTGGAGCATGTGTCACGCCATATTCAACATCTATATTATCGTCTAACGTTTTAAAAGTATTAAAAAGTCTATCGAATATATTTAAAAAACCGCCATGATTTTTATCCATATACTCTACATTTTTTGCATGATGCACCTGATGCATAGTATGCGTATTAAATATCTTCTCTATGAATCCTAATTTTGGTATATAAACCGAATGCAATTGAAATTGCCATAATGCTTCAATACCTAAACACACAACCAACATTTCTGGAGGGAAACCTATCGCCGGGATCCACATATAAAAAAAAGGTTTATAAAAAATGGTAAACCATCCATTCCTAACCGCCGTTCCTAAGTTAAAGTTATCCGAAGAATGATGAACTATATGAGCTGCCCACAAAAAACGAACCATATGATTCTGTCGATGAAACCAATAATATGTGAAATCATCTAACAATTGACATCCTATCCAAACGTACCAGGCATAACCGAAAGATTCCCACCCCATAATATTTGTACGAACACCATCAACTATAGGATTAAACGTTTCGTAGATAAAAGTAAAAATTACGATGGCCGATATTGTTTTAATCAACGGCGCAATAATGGTCGATCCAATACCCATAAACAGGCTAGCTTTTAGATCTTTAATGTTATAAAGGTTTTTGTGCTGATGACTATGATCATGTGATCGACTATACGTCAGTTCAAGAAGAATAAGAGCTAAAAAGCATGGTACACCATATACCAGCGGATTGGTAAAATCCATACGTTATTTTTTATTTATTAAGGTTGTAGAAGCTAGTGATAATAGTTAACAACTAGTTATTAAATTATCATTTTAATCATATAAATTTCACAAAAAAACATAAATTATTAAATTTCAGATACTTAAATACTCATTAAGTGTGCTTTTAGAAAAAGAAAATTAAAGATTAAAAAACGACTATGTTAAATATATACCTTACCTTTGCAACTTAATAAATTATAATTTTTTTAAAATGAGTAAAGGCACAGTAAAATTTTTTAATGACTCTAAAGGATTTGGATTCATAACAGAAGAAGGATCTAACAAGGATCATTTTGTACACATTTCTGGATTAATCGACGAAGTAAGAGAAGGTGACGAAGTTGAGTTCGAATTAACAGAAGGTAAAAAAGGATTGAACGCAGTAAATGTAAGAGTACTATAATATATATACTATTTAACATTACAAGACAAAAGCCTATCAAATTTGATAGGCTTTTTTTTTGTGCTCTACGCTACACTATTTATCACTTTTTCATAAAATAAAGTGTAATTTTAGTGCTCATTAGTTATGTGTATATGAGTCATCATCACGATCATGCCGGACACAATCATGGGCCGAGCACTTTGGAAAATATCAACAGAGCATTCTACATTGGCATTGCGTTGAATTTACTTTTTACCATCATCGAATTTGTTGTTGGTTACCTGAATAATTCATTAGCCCTAATTTCAGATGCTACGCATAATCTAAGCGATGTAGCTAGTTTAGTTATTTCTTTAGTCGCCATGAAACTTGCACAAAAAGCCGCAAATCTAACCTTCACATATGGTTATAAGAAAGCATCTATTTTGGCTTCTTTTATAAACTCAGTATTATTACTCGTGGTTGTTTTTACCATACTTAAAGAGGCTATTGAACGTTTCAATTCTCCACCAGAAGTAGGTGGTAAAGTCATTATAATTACCGCCATAATAGGAGTTTTAATTAATACTATCTCGGCATTTTTATTTTACAAAGGTCAAAAAGACGATATTAATGTAAGAGGAGCATTTCTTCATCTTTTAGTTGATGCAATAGTTTCAGTAGGTGTTGTTATATCTGGAATTATAATTTTGTATACCAATTGGCATATAACAGATATTATTGTGAGTATTATTATCGCTGTGGTCATTCTTGTTACAACCTGGGGCTTATTCAAAGAGAGTTTAAAATTAACATTAGATGCCATCCCAAAAGGCATAGATTTAGTGAACATCAAAAAAATAATTCTCAATAATGATGGTGTCAAAGATGTACATCATGTTCATATATGGGCATTGAGCAGCACTATAAATGCACTATCGGCTCATATCATTCTTGATAAAGAATATTCAATTCAAGATTCTATGAAAATAAAAGCGCATCTTAGACATGAATTAGAACATCATAATATTCAGCACATCACTATAGAAATAGATAGTGATACCATTGACTGTGATGAATTAGAATGTCATTAAATCTATCATATGAATCGTACTCAGAAACGCCTTGTTATCCTATTCCTTTCGCTGCTCTTTATCTTAATTGCTGCGACCAAAATTGAAACACGTGTGTGCCAGGTATGTGGTGTTCAGGACTATAATGTTTCGATATCGGGTACTACTATTGAATTTTTAAGTCAACGTGAATATGACGAATTTGGAACCTATAAAAAATGGCAAGAGAAATTTGGGAAAACACATGAACCACATCAATGGATTTTATTAGAAGAAAAAACCAAGGATATCATAAAAGTAATTGACAGTCTTTAGATAGAGGTAAATTACTATCTTTAGGGAGCTTAAATAAATCATACTTCATGAAAAAAAATCGCCCCTTTCTCCAGGTACTTGGCCTCCTATTATTTATGACCTTTGTGACTTCATGCAAAAATGAAGCTTCTTCGGATGCTATGATCACTACTAATGATTTTTCTTTTGAAGAAATAACAGTACCTCAACTGCAAAAATTCTACGCTGATGGCACATATACGATTGAAGAAATAACACAAAGTTTTTTAAATCATATAGATGCTATTGAAAACAATGGTCCTAAATTGAATTCTATCATCCAAATAAATCCTGATGCGATTAGCATTGCGCAACAATTAGATCAAGAATTAAAGGATGGTAAATCTCGTGGGGCTCTGCATGGAATACCCGTTATCATTAAAGATAATATTGACACACACGATAGCATGTTTACAACTGCTGGGTCTAGAGCCTTGACAGGATCTAAACCATTAAAAGACAGTTTTGTAGCGAAAAAACTCAAAGAGGCCGGTGCTATTATTATAGCAAAAGCCAATTTAAGTGAATGGGCAAATTTTAGAGGAGAAATGTCTTCAAGTGGCTGGAGTGGTATTAATGGTCAAACAAAAAATCCATATATTTTAGATAGAAATCCGTGTGGTTCAAGTTCTGGTTCTGGTGCTGCGGTTTCTGCCGGACTTTCATTGATCTCTATAGGTACAGAGACTAATGGATCCATTGTATGTCCGTCTCATGCTAATGGTGTTGTGGGAATTAAACCTACAGTGGGTCTCATTAGTCGCTCAGGCATAATTCCAATTTCCTTTACTCAAGATACTGCAGGTCCCATGGCTCGAACTTTAACTGACGCTGCATTTTGTTTAAACGTATTAACAGGTATTGACTCAACGGATACCAAAACGTTGGCAAGTGCCGGACATATCCAAGAAGATTACACGCAATTTCTAAAGTCAAACGGATTAAAAGGTAAGAAAATCGGAATCTACACAGCTCCCTTGGGTAGAAATTTTAAAGTAGACACCATATTTAATCAAGCCGTTGCCTACATGAAAAGTCAAGGAGCCGAAGTCGTAGAAATCGATAAAATAGCCGAAAATAATATTGGTGGCCTGTCATTTCAGGTAATGTTGTACGAATATAAAGATGGTCTCAATAATTATTTTAAATCGCTCGGCCCGAATGCAAAAATTAAAAATTTAGAGGAATTGATTGCCTTTAACAAAAAGGATTCTATCGAAATGGAATTTTACAATCAGCGTTATTTAGAAATGGCACTAGAAAAAGACGATTTAGACTCAGAAGGCTATAAAAATACCTTAAAAGAAATGCTAAAAGGGTCAAGAGAAAATGGCATTGACAGAGTCATGGATGAACATGGGCTAGATGCTATAATTGCGCCTACCGGTGGACCAGCATGGAAAACAGATCACACCAACGGAGATGCTTTCGGCCTCGGAAGCTCCTCTCCTGCCGCGAGAGCAGGTTATCCAAACATTACTGTACCAATGGGTCTAGTGGGCGAATTACCCGTTGGAATTTCTTTTTTTGGTAGAGCCTGGAGCGAACCAATCTTATTAGAAATAGCCTACAGTTATGAACAAGGAACAAAGCACAGAAAAGCACCACAATTTTTAGAGCATTAAGTATGGAAGTTATAAACCTTAAAGAAAAATTTGAATTATTTAATGATCATTGGAGTCCAAAAATAATTGGTCAATTGAATGGACAAGATGTAAAATTGGCCAAATTACAAGGCGAATTTGTGTGGCATGATCACAAAAATGAAGATGAATTATTCTATGTTTTAAAGGGCTCATTAATCATCGAATTTCGCGATAAAAAAGTAACCCTCAATGAAGGTGAAATGTTGGTGATACCTCGAGGTGTTGAGCATAAACCAATAGCGAAGGAAGAAGTTTGGATACTCCTTTTTGAACCGTCTAACATCAAGCATACTGGTGATGTCTCCCACGAATATACAAAAGAAACATTTGACAAAATATAGCAAAGCCTTATGAAATTTAACAAACCAACTGTATTCACATTCTTGATTTTCTTATTAACTTTTTCTCTTGGTTTTAGCCAAGAAAATAGTTCCTATAACGGAGAAGGGCCCTTTTCTCAATTAATTATAAGAGGTGTTACTCTTATTAATGGGAATGGAGCACCACCTATTAGTCCAGTAGATATTGTTGTCGAGAAAAACAAAATTGTAAAAATTCAAGTAGTCGGTTATCCTGGAGTGAAAATCAATGAAGCTAAAAGGCCAAAATTGAAAAACGGAGGAAAAGAACTTGATGCTAATGGCATGTACTTATTACCTGGGTTTATCGATATGCATGGCCATATAGGTGGCAAGGCTCAAGGAGCTGATTCTGATTATGTATTTAAACTATGGATGGCACATGGAGTTACGACGGTACGGGAACCAAGTGGGCGTGGCATAGATTACACCCTTAATCTCAAAAAACTCAGTGCTCAAAATAAAATCGTTGCTCCTAGAATTTTTTCTTACACCGGTTTCGGTCAAACGAGTAAAAGTTTTAACCCCTTAAAAGATGCTCCAATAAGCACACCAGAAATGGCTAGAGCGTGGGTAAGTGCAAATGCCAAGAGAGGTGCAGACGGTATTAAGTTTTTTGGTGCAGAACCAGAAATAATGGCTGCTGCTTTAGATGAGAATAAGAAATTAGGACTTGGATCAGCCTGTCATCATGCACAAATGAGTGTTGCTCGTTGGAATGTATTACATTCCGCTAGAGCTGGATTAACATCAATGGAACATTGGTACGGTTTACCTGAAGCCTTGTTTGACGATAAAACGGTACAACAATACCCCTTAAACTATAATTACAATAACGAGCAGCATCGATTTGAAGAAGCTGGAAAACTCTGGGAGCAAGCAGCGAAACCTTATTCTGAGCACTGGAATAAAGTCATGAATGAACTAATTGCTCTAGATTTCACGCTAGACCCAACCTTCAATATATACGAAGCTAGCAGAGATTTGCAACGTGCTAGAAGGGCAGAATGGCATGAAGATTATACCCTACCTTCTTTATGGAAATTCTATCAACCGAGTAAAATTTCTCATGGGTCTTATTGGCATTATTGGGGAACAGAACAGGAGATCGTATGGAAAAAGAATTACCAACTTTGGATGACATTTATCAATGAATACAAGAATAGAGGCGGACGTGTAACTACAGGATCTGATTCTGGATTTATATTTCAACTATACGGTTTTGCATATATACGTGAGTTAGAATTACTAAGAGAAGCAGGGTTTCATCCCTTAGAAATAATAAGAGCGGCTACATTAAACGGTGCCGAAGCCTTAAAAATGGATGATAAAATCGGTTCTGTCAGGATTGGGAAGCTTGCAGATTTCGTTATTTTGGAAGAAAATCCTCTGGAAAATTTAAAGGTATTATACGGAACTGGAGCGATTAAATTGACTGAAAAAAATGAAGTTGTACGTGTTGGAGGTGTAAAGTATACCATTAAGGATGGTATAATTTATGACGCAAAAAAATTGTTAGCCGATGTTAAAAAACAAGTAGATGCTGCAAAGGCTAAAGAAAATTTTAAGTTAGAGCAACCCGGAATTAAGAATTAGAATCTGGAATATGTAATTATAGTATGTGTTTGGCGACGAAATCAATAACTAAAACCAAACACTTATGAAAAAATATATCTCACTTATTGCGCGAATTATCATCGCTATCATTTTAGTGCAAACACTATTTTATAAATTTTCGGCTCATCCTGATAGTGTCTATATCTTCGAAAAATCCGGACTAGGTGCCGCTGGTAGAATTGGTTCTGGTATTGCAGAACTTATTGCAACAATTTTGATTTTAATACCTCGAACCATATGGATTGGAGCTGTTTTATCACTTGGAATCATTTCTGGAGCAATTGTTACACATCTAACTAAACTTGGAATCGAAGTGAAAGGAGATGGTGGTTTACTTTTTTACTTAGGTGTAATTGTATTTGTTCTGAGTCTTAGTACGCTATGGATACATAGAAGAGATATTCCCATTATTGGAACGAAATTTTCTGAGCCTAGTTAATTTGATATATTAAAAAAAATAGATATATTTGTTTCAACGATAATAATCTGTATTGTTATTATTGCTTCATTTAATTGTTATAGATATAGTCCTTATACTTTAATAATTAATCTCCCTTAAATACGATAGAATCCCCTAACTGCCTGCATATGTAGTATATGTTGGTCAATGATTTTATTAATCTTTTTAACCCATTGTTATGGATATAGTATTAAAGGAAGTAAAGCAACAATTTATTCAAGCATCATCTACGATCGATGAGCTTATATCAAATTATTTAACCAAGCGTTTAGGTGTTGATAATATCAATACTATTAATACACTTACTAATGATGAACGCGGTACCTATAATGACCGTTTAGACCTGCTCTTAAAAGTTACTAATCCTACAAATATTGAAAGCGGAAAAATTAAAGTTTTCACAGATCTTTCAAAGAGATTTTCAAATATAAAATATTACAAAAATCTAGCACATTTGTATGAATCTATACCAACTCATGTGCATTTTTTACTCGTATTGTACCCACAGAAGAGCGAAAGTTCAATCGAGGATAAATTTAAATTCGCGACCTACGAATTAATAGAAGATGTTATTGCAGTAATCGATCATCTCGCAACTATAAGAAGAATTAAAATTATTGAAGACGATGATTTGTCGTTGATCAATTCACCTTTTAAGCAAGCACTTTCGAGTTTTCTTCGAAGAGCTATGTTATAGTTTTATTATAACTTTGCGCTATGACGAAAAAAACATTTCGTATCGCAGCGATGGCAGTACTTGTAAATGACCAAAATAAAGTTCTGATTGGTTCTTCTCCTCGTGATGGTGGTTTTAAATTTCCTCAAGGTGGATTAGAATCTAATGAAGATCCATTAACTGGTATTAAAAGAGAATTAAAAGAAGAGTTGGGTGTCTCCATTTCTGATAAAGACATTCTAAAAGTTATTTCAGAAAAAGTACAATACCTCTACCCTCCTGAAGACCCTTATTTTATTTATAAAGGACAACGACTGTCTGTCATTAAAGTTCGATATAATACATCCATGAAATTAATTCCTCAAGATGACGAATTTGAAGAATTATGTTGGATACAACCAAAAGAATTAAAAAATTATGATGTTGGTTTTAGATTTGAAGCTTATCTAAAAGCATTAGAGTTGTGCGATCTACTATAGCTTTACCACTTTTATGGTCTTAGATGCAGTTTTCGTCTTTAAGGAAAACATATAGATTCCATCTCTAAAAGATGACATGTCAAGTTTAAAACTATTTTGTTGTAAATCGTGTGACACAATTTTTCTACTGTACACTAATTTTCCTAAGATATCACTAATTTGAAACGAAATACCTCCATTTAGTCTACCAATACCAACGGTTAAGCTATTTCTTGTTGGATTTGGAAACACTTTAAAATCACCTAAATCTTTATAAGTAACTGTACTCTGAGCGTCTTTCTTAAGGCTAACAACATCTTGATAACCAGACTCTTTTACCTGAGAAAAAGCCATTGCACTCATTGCTAAACAACATAATAATAGTAGTGTTCTTTTCACATCAACATATTTAGTAACATCGAAAGTAGCTATACTTTCTAAAGCAATTCTAAAGATGATTAATTGGAGATATCATAATTAGCTAAAAATGAATATCTTTAAACTATAATTTTGTGTTATGAAGTTCTTCTTTGCTTTTGTATTTATTTCATTGCTTCTTTTTTCAACCTTTATCCCCGCCCAAAATCAGCATAAATTAGACAGCCTCTTAAAAGTTTATAAATATCAACCTCAAGATTCTTTAAAAGTAAAAACGGCTTATGCTATTTATGATTTATATGCTGATGAAAATCCGAGACTTGCACTTCAATATTCATTAGAAGGGCTGACAATTTCAAAAAGAATTGGATACAGTGAAGGAATTGCCGAATCCTTCAATCATCAAGGAAGAAGGTTTTTGTTTGCACGAAAAATAGATTCATCTAGATACTATTTTGAAAAATCCATTTCAATTTACAACAGTATAAATCGCAAACATGAAGCCGGTTTAGTAACTTATAATTTAATTCAACTGTTATATGTTTCTGCTAGATATGATGAAGCTCTGCAAAGTATTTCGGAAACTCTAAAGGAATATGCTCAACCTGTGGACTCAATTATACTCATGAAACTTCATTTAATAAGCTCTAAAGTCTATATGCGGAAAACTCAGTATGACAAAGGTTTTCAATCAGCTTTAAACGCTTTAGACATAGCAGAAGGGTTAGGACTAGAAAATGAAAAAATAAAGGCGAAAGCTTCATTGGCTAATTTATATCATTATACCAATAATAAGGAAAAATCATTAGCGATTAAGAAAGAATTACTAGAGATTCACCGAAAAAATAATAACAAGAGAAAAATAGGATTAACACTTAATGATCTGGGAAATTCGAATTACGGAATAAAAAATTATGATGTAGCTCTTGAGTACTTAAATGAAAGTTTAACATATTCTAAGGAAGTCAAAAATCAAGGTCTCATTGGTATTACCTTATTTAATATTGGTAAAACCCATGTCAAAAAAGGTTCAGTCGAAAAGGGTATAAATTATTTGAAAAAATCAATTCACCACTCGAGATATATTTCACATAATCCATTGTCAGAATCCTGGGCACTGAAGAGATTAGGAAGTGTGTATACCGAGGCGCTTAATATGCCCGAAAAAGCACTTCCTTATTTGGATAGGGCTATTGTACTAGCAGATTCTGTAGGAAATAAAGATGACCTCTACCAATCGTACCGAGATCGTTCAGCAGCATATGCAGCTTTGGGAGACTTTAAAAAAGCCTTAAACGATCATGAGAATTATAAGGCAATTAATGACTCCGTATATAATATTAAAAAATCGAAAGAAGTAGATCGTTTAAAGGCTGAATTCGAAACGAAAGAGAAGGAACAACAAATCGTCTTGCAAGAAAACGAAATAGGTCTACTAGAAGAAAAAGAAAAGGTTAACAAACTGCAAAAATCCCTATTGGGTGGTGGTTTATTACTCGCTACCGGACTTATCGGAATTGGGTTTTATGGCTTTCGCCAAAAAATAAAACGTACGAAACTCGAAAAAGAAAAAGTAGATGCACAGCTAACCTTTAAAAAGAAAGAACTGACTACACATGCGCTCCATTTAGCAAAAAAGAATGAAGTGCTAGAAAGCCTAAAATTTAAAGCTGAAGAGTTTAAAAAATCGGAAGATATTCAACAAGGGTATCAACAATTGATTAGAACCATTGATTTTGACCTAAAAGATGATAATAACTGGGAAAATTTTAGCAAATACTTTCAAGAAGTACATACAAACTTTAATAGCAACGTAAAACAACAATTTCCGAACGTTACGGCCAATGAATTGCGCCTAATGGCCTTGCTGAAGATGAATTTATCATCAAAAGAAATTGCCAATATTTTAAACATTTCTCAAGAAGGAATTAAAAAAGCACGTTACAGATTACGAAAGAAACTTGAGATATCAACAGAAGATTCTTTACAAGACTTAGTATTAAGCCTTTGATAATGAGACCATACAAATTTATCATACCTAGTAACAAATCAATATACACATTATTGGTATTAATTCTAGTTCATTTTTCACCCTTAAACATCAACTCTCAAGATACTACGAAATTAGATAGTCTTCTGAATGCCTATAATCAACATGCAACGGATACACTTAAGGTAAATACTGCAAATGCACTTTTTGAAATTTATTATTGGATCGACCCCAATGAAGGATTAAAACTAGCGAAAAATACCTTAAAATTATCTCATGAATTAAATTATGACCATGGCATAGCGCTAACTAATAAAAATTTGGGAAGGCACTTTAGTCGACGTCATAATTTAGACTCGGCAACATATTATTTAAACGAATCACTCAAAAATTTTAGCGTATTAAATGAGGAGCATCAAATTGGCCTCGTAAAATATTACCTGATTAATGTTCTCTTTAAAAGAGGTAAGTATGAAAAAGCGCATTTTGAGATCGACAAAAATCTAGAATACTACAATGCCGTGAAAAAAGACTCGGCATTACTTCTAAGGTTACACAAGATGAAAGCTAACGTCTACATGAGACAAACCAAATACGACTTAGGAATTAGAGAGGCCCTTTCTGCTATTGATATTGCAAAAAAAATCAATGACCAAAGAGAATTGCTCGGTTGTTATACTACAATTGGCAACTTATATAATTATATTATTGATGACGAAAACTCCATAAAATATCAAAAAAAGGCACTTGAGATCGGTCGAAAACTGAATGATAAAGCAGCCATCGCAACTAATTTGAGTAATTTAGGAAATAGTCATTATTTTATTAAAAAATATGATGAGTCTCTTGACTATCTTTTTGAGAGTTTGAAAATTTCTGAAGAGCTGAATAGTAATGGGAGTATTGCCAATACGACATTTATTATTGGGAGACTTTATGTCGAAACTAATAGAGTTGCTAAAGGTATGGACTACTTGAATCGCTCTATACATTATTCACAAAACATTGTGAAAAATCCGTTATATCATGTTTGGGGTCTCAACGGATTGACAACTGCATATATCAAACTCAATAAACCCAAAGAAGCTATAGAACTTTCTAACCAATCGATTCACATTGCAAATTCTATTGGAAATATTGATGATCTCTATGTTGCTTATCAAAATAAGACCGAAGCCCTTAAACTATTAGGCAATTATAAAAAGGCACTCGAAAACCACAAATTGTATAAGAAGGTATACGATTCTGTTTACAATGTAGCGAAGTCAAAAGATATACAGCGTTTAACAAAAAATTTCGAAACTAAAGAGAAAGAGCAGCAAATAGCCTTGCAGGAAAATGAAATTAACTTATTAGAACAAAAAAATAAAGTAAGTAAGCTTCAAAAATCATTGTTAATAGGAGGTTTAATTTTAGCATTTGGATTCATCGGATTTGGGTTTTATGGATTCGGGCAACATATGAAGAGAAATAAATTAGAAAAAGAAAAAGTAGATGCCGAATTAACCTTTAAAAAGAAAGAACTAACCACTCATGCCTTACATTTAGCAAAAAAGAATGAAGTACTCGAAAGCCTAAAACTCAAAGCTGAAGAATTTAAAAAATCGCAAAATATTCAACAAGGGTATCAACAATTGATTAGAACCATTGATTTTGATCTAAAAGATGATAACAACTGGGAAAATTTCAGTAAATACTTTCAAGAAGTTCATACAAACTTTAACAGCAATGTAAAACAACAGTTCCCGAACGTTACGGCAAATGAATTACGCTTAATGGCCTTACTAAAGATGAATTTATCATCAAAAGAAATTGCGAATATTTTAAACATTTCTCAAGAGGGAATTAAAAAAGCACGCTATCGATTGCGCAAAAAACTAGATATTTCTACTGAAGATTCTCTACAAGACCTCATACTATCCCTTTAGTTTAAAGGGCTTCAACGAGTGTCCACCATTTGTCCACCGTCAAATTTGACGCTGTCCACTCCTTGTCCGCTCTCATTATTTTCTACCCTAAAACGCATAGAATATGTTTGCGATGTCATAATTATTGACAAACCGTTTTGTGGTGTCTTGCGCTAACATGGGCTGCAGACTTTACTGCGCAAGGTCACACAAAACAAGTATAAATCACAAAACATATACTTATGAACACGCAAATTAAATTATTTAAAAAAATCATGTTGTTAGGTCTTTTTATCATGACTCTGGCATGTACTAAAGACGATTCGATGCCAGATCCAAGCACGAACCCAGGTAGTGAATTAGAACCAACCGAGTCAAATGTTGATATAAATGACTATGAAATCGATGAAGGTGAGGTTGGAATTAGTATAAGTACTCGAAACTTGAAAAGGAAAGCATATTTTCCAACAAAGGCCATAATTACTATAAATGAAGGAGGAAAAGCAGGGGAATATGAAGAAGATATAAATCAAGATTCTGATTTAGCGTTATTCTTTTTTAAAAATAAAGATTTAAGTGAAACAGAAAAGAGTGAGTTACAGTCAGGCGTATCTATTGACATTAGAATTGAAAATGCAACTAATGAGGAACTTGCTTCCTATTCCAGCACTAAATATTCTTTCACTCCGACCCCAAATGAGATTGAAGTAGATGATCCTGCAAAAGAAGACAGAAACCCGATAACACTGAATCCAAATATAGATTACTATATGCAAATTATAAAAGAAGATCCCGTAAATAAGGATGTTACTTTTGTTTTTGGAGCACCATCAACAACCCTTAGAACTTCTACCACTTCTTTCAATACTGAAGTCAAAGTACGGGATGCTGACGATCTTGATTATGTTGATGATACACAGCAAACAATTCCGTTTACTAAATATCGATTTGAAACAATTGATGCTGCAAACAACATCTTCAACATTTACAATCCAAATGGCACAAAAAAACATTACCTATATTTAGATTCAAATAATAGATTAAATGTACAATCTGAAGCGAATATTACCAGAAATGGAGGAAATACCGATGCCACATTATTTGAAAACTATAAATTTCAAATAAAGAAAATTGATATCGGTAAATACGTTATCATTCCTATTATAACAAATATCCCTTTGATTGCATCTGAAAATTTAGCAAGTATCACTTCACAAACAGTAGAGACCCCCTCCTATTTTAGGATTTTAAACTTCGAAATCGAATGGGATATTGAATCTGTTGGTACTAAATTTCAAAACCCAATTCTTCCTCCATCAAAAACCATTGCAGCTTATAATACGGGACTTCGAAATTGTGGTAGTGGACCTCTTTCTGATACCGTAGGTGTTGAAACATCAGAAACGAGAACAGACACGTACTCTTGGTCAGAATCTATTCAGGTAGCCACTTCAGTTGAAGCTAGTTTATCTACAACCATATCTGCAACAGTTGAATCTAGTGTGAATTGTCAATTTTTCGGAGCGTCAAACTCAGTAACGGCCTCTGCAACTGCTGGAATAAGTGTTGGTCACAGTACCACAGAAACAAAAACTGAATCTCAAGGTGTTACGACATCAAAAACAATTGTATTATCATCTAAAAGAACAATAACAGTACCTCCCGGACGAGGAACTACTGCAGCTGATATTTATCAAGAATATAAAGATGTTAAAGTACCTTACGTTCAGCAATATAGGATACGCGGTGTATTAGATAATACAAAATTAAATGGAGATGAAATTTTGGCCCAATTCAATTTTAACGGGTTTACCGGGGTAGTTAAAGAAATAGGTACAGACTTTATTGAAATTACTTTGAAAGGAACTACTGTAATAAGTCATCTTATTTCCCGTGAAATAGTAACAAAAGATATACCTGATGCATGTAACTAGATTTAAAGTAATTATTTGAATTAGAATGAGAAGGCAAGCTTTAGGGCTTGCTTTTTTATGAACTCCATTCTTGTTGTTCTTTTTCATTCAAAAAGGTCCAAGCCACAATGCGCGTTACTTTATTACCTTGCTCCATTGGTATCGTTTTAATTGTTGTTGCTCCTAATTTCTCTAAGGAAGTATACATACTTTGCACGTTTTCTTTTTTAGACACCAAGGTCGTATACCAGAAACACTGTTTTTTAAACTGAGAGCTTTCGAATAAATAGGTATGTAAAAATGCTTTCTCTCCCCCTTTGTATGACAATTCATTTTCTTTACCGGCAAAATTCCGTTGATTTGAATCGTTTTTTAGTCCTCTATTCTTTCTTGTATTTTGTTGCTTCGCCTCTGATAAAGAATTATAGAATGGCGGGTTGCATATTGTTACAGAAAAACGATCATTTTCGTTTAAAAGGCCCTTAAAAATTTGAGTTTTATCTTTTTGGTGACGCAATTCAATTTCATTACTCATTTTATTATTGACAATAATTTGATGAGCATATTTTAGCGATTCATTCTCAATATCTGTCGCAGCAAATTGCCAACCATATACCTTGTGCCCAAGGATAGGATAAATACAGCTTGCTCCTGTACCGATATCCAAGGCATTGATCTCTTTAATTCCTGATTTTTCTAATAAGTCGGCGATATAATGTATATAATCTACACGACCAGGAATTGGCGGACATAAATTATTAGCAGGAAATTCCCAAAAATTAATTCCATAATAAGAAAACAGCAACGCTGTATTAAGTTCTTTAACTGCTTTTGGATTGGCAAAATCGATTGTTCGTGTTCCATAGCTATTTATAAAAACATGTGTTTTTAATTGCGGATATGACTTACACAAGACATCGATATCATAACCAGAACGATGTTTGTTTCTAGGATGTAAGCCAAGGCTTTTTTTCATAAATGCTATAGGGTTATTATAGAAAATTCTCCTTTTAAAGGATCTAAACTATCTATTAGTTTAGGAATTAATCCCTCACCATATTCTAAATAGTATTCAGAAAAGTTACGCTGTCTTTCTTCCAAACTTTGATTAGGAAACAATTCATCCTGTAAAGTTTTGATTCTTTCTGTTAATTCTTGATGCTTTCTTTTCTCAGCTCTTAACAACCGTTTCTCTAAGGTATCAAGACCATTTAATTGTTTCTTTTCTTGCGCCTTTACTGCACCAATAAAAGAGGCGTCAGTTTGTGCGGCAATTCTTTCTAGCGCGGCGAATTGTTTGACAAGTAATTCTTTTTGAGAAGAAAAGTCTATTTCTAAGGAAGAAATTTCCTTTACTTTTTTGTGTATCAAATCCAACTGTTTTAAAAACAATTCTTCTTTAGAAATATTGAGTTTCGCTAGCTTTTGTTCTTGTTTCTCCGACATCAATACTACAGAATTACGCAATAATAATATTGGGAAGGGAACTTTTACAGCTTCAAAATATTTTTGTAGCTCAAACCAATAGGCCAATTCTCCGCCTCCTCCAATATAACAGATATTCGGCAAAATCACCTCTTGATATAAAGGTCTCATAATCACATTCGGACTGAAACGTTCAGGGTGTAATTTCAATTCATATTCCAGTTCTTCATGACTAAACTCAATATCTGTATTATGAACTTTAAATACGGCATCTTCCGAAATAATACGTTCTCTCAAACCATCTATAAGATAGAACAAGTTAATTTCTCGTGGATTTACCTGAATTTTATAGTTTTCTTGAAGATTTTCAATGGTTTTAGTAACTTCCTTAAATGATCTATTATGATATAGTTCTTCTTTTACGAATGGTAAAAACTGTCGTTTTAAATCAGCGTCATCACCATCAACAATAACTAAACCATATGCTCCAAATAACTCATTGGCTAAATAGCGTGCTGCCTGCGTCAATGATTCATGTTCTACGTATGACTTTATAAATAAATCTTTAAGCTTTTTAGCATGCTCAGAATTGCCAACTAACGCAGAAAACTCTTCGAAAACGTACTCTATACTCTTGGTTAATGTTCTACCCACGGCGCCAGAACAATCCTTGTTCCATGTAATTTTCTTTCCTTTAAAATTAAAGTACTGTATTTCCTCAAAATCATGATCTTCTGTCGCCATCCAATACACTGGAACGAAATTATCTTTTGGGAATTCCTTCTTTAATTGTTTCGATAAATTTATGGCAGATACTATTTTATAGAGAAAATATAAGGGGCCCGTAAATAAGTTCAGTTGATGCCCAGTAGTAACTGTAAATGTATTTTCTTTTTGTAAAAGCTCAATATTTGACCCTGTTTTGTCGGAAGTATTTATATGGTCATATTGTCTTTGTAATGCGGCTACCAGCGTTGTTCTTGACACTGTATTAAATGAAACTCGCTTTTCTCCTAATTGCTTTTCAAATCCGGCTACATCTGGAAAATTAGAATAAAACGGAGCAATCGCATCCTTTCGATCTAAATAATCACAAATAGTTTTAGAAAAATAGCCTGTTTTTTGAAATGGAATTGTACTTGTCTTCGCTTTACAATCTTCGTCTACCATTAGGTTTAATATCGTATGATTTTTGATAAAAATACTAATTTTTACGCATCAGTCGAAATCCCATCAAAATACTAACACTTTTTTAACTAAACAGGTTCACCATTTAAATCGAAATCGCCGGCCGACGTAATCTTAATATTTACGAATTGGCCAATCTGTACATAATGTTTTGTGGCATCGACAACGACATCATTATCAACGTCGGGCGAATCAAATTCTGTACGTCCAAAAAAGTAATTTCCTTCCTTTCTATCAAAAATACATGTATAGGTATTTCCGATCTTTTCTTGATTCAATTCAAAAGAAATCTGACTTTGGATTTCCATAATTTCGGAAACTCGTTGTTCTTTTACTTTTTCTGGAACGTCATCAACCAAATTAGCTGCATGTGTATTTTCCTCATGCGAATAAGCAAAAGCACCTAATCGATCAAAACGAGTATCAATCACCCATTGCTTTAATTCTTCAAAAATAGCTTCCGTTTCACCTGGATAACCCACAATTAGAGTAGTTCTTATCGCCATATTTGGAACTGCAGCTCGAAAGTCTTTCAGCAATTTATTCGTTTTCTCGAAGGTTGTACCTCTACGCATTGACTTCAATATGTCGGTATTGATATGTTGTAATGGGATATCAAGGTAATTACAGACCTTCGATTCATTCTTCATCACCTCTAATACATCTAGCGGAAAACCTGTCGGAAAAGCATAGTGTAAACGAATCCATTCAATGCCTTCAACCTTTACCAATTCTCTCAATAAATCTGCAAGGGCTCTTTTTTTGTAAATATCCAATCCATAATAGGTTAGATCTTGGGCAATTAAAATCAATTCTTTAATTCCTTTTTCTGCCAACTTTGTAGCCTCTATTACCAAATTCTCGATCGGTGTCGACACATGCTTGCCTCTCATTAATGGAATAGCACAAAAAGAACATGGCCTATCACAGCCTTCGGCAATTTTCAAATATGCATAGTGCTTGGGCGTTGTTGTTAACCGTTCTCCCACTAATTCATGCTTATAGTCAGCTTCTAAAACTTTGAGTAAATTTGGTAAATCATGTGTTCCAAAATAAGCATCTACATCAGGAATTTCTTTTTCAAGATCTGGTTTATAACGCTCACTTAAACAACCTGTTACAAACACCGTGTCTACTTCTCCTCTTTCCTTTTTATGAGCATAATGAAGAATAGTATTTACAGACTCTTCTTTTGCCTTACCAATAAAGCCGCATGTATTGATTACAACTATGTTGCCATCGTCGTTTTCGTCTTCATGCACAGCATTTTTACCATTAGCTTGCAATTGCCCTAACAATACTTCAGAATCATAAACGTTTTTAGAACAACCTAATGTAACTACGTTGATCTTATTTTGTTTGGTGGATTTTGTCCGCATATTTACCCTACTATAATGAGTCCGCAAAGATACAATCTAAATTAAACCTTTTGTCTAATTTATAGTCCTAAAATAAAATTTAGAATGAAATTATATCCAAACATAATAGTACTTGTAATAACGCTTTCTTTTTTGGGATGTACGTCTGAAGAAGCTACAACTCCAATTGATGAAGAACCAAACGACATTTATTTTCCATCTTTAAATGGCGATGACAACTGGGAGCGAAAAACTGTTGGTGATTTAGGATGGAATCAAAACGAGCTCGCACCTCTTTTAGACTATTTGGAAGAAACGAATTCGAAAAGTTTTATAATCCTTCATAATGGAAAAATAGTAGTTGAAGAATATTTTAATGCACATGACAAAGATAAGGTTTGGTATTGGGCTAGTGCTGGAAAAACATTGACCACTGCCCTGTCTGGAATTGCTCAAGCAGAACAACTTATTGATATCGATAACAAAGTTTCAGATTATTTGGGAACGGGGTGGACAAGTGCAGCTCTAGAAAAAGAAAATTTAATTACATGTCAGCATTTATTATCAATGAATTCCGGTTTAGATGATAGTTTAGGTGATGCAGTAGAACCTGAAAACTTACAATTCATTGCCGACGCTGGAACGCGTTGGGCTTACCATAATGTATATAGAAAAATGCAAGATGTTATTGCTCGAGCTAGTAATGACACATTTGAAAACTATTTCAATACCAATTTGAAAAATAAAATAGGCATGACAAATAGCTCTACAAATAGGTGGATTCAACTAGGTGATTTTAATGTTTACTGGAGTGATTCAAGAAGTATGGCACGTTTTGGCCTACTTATGTATGCTGCCGGCAAATGGGAAGATACCCAAATTGTTCCTCAAGATTTTTTATCTGATGCTATGAATAGTTCTCAAAACATCAACAATTCATATGGCTATTTATGGTGGTTAAACGGTAAATCTTCTTTTATGCTGCCCTCATCCCAATCAGAATTTAATGAGAAATTAGTGCCTAGCGCTCCAGATGACATGGTTGCTGCATTAGGCAAAAATGATCAAAAAATATATATTGTTCCGAGTAAAAAATTAGTTATCATTAGAATGGGAGAAGCTGCAGAGAGTGAAAATTTTGCACTTTCTAATTTTGACAATGATTTATGGGGAAAAATAAACGCCTTAACAAACTAATTTCTATTTAAAAAAAGAATCTACAAATTCAATTTTATTAAATACCTGAAGATCATCAATCCCTTCTCCTACACCAATGTACTTTACCGGAATTTGAAATTGATCAGAAATTCCGATCACTACCCCACCTTTTGCAGTACCATCTAACTTTGTAACTGCCAAAGAAGTAACCTCAGTTGCCTTGGTAAATGCTTTCGCTTGTTCAAAGGCATTTTGTCCAGTAGAACCATCTAATACCAGCAAGACATCATGCGGTGCATCAGACGATACTTTTTGCATCACGCGCTTTATTTTAGACAATTCATTCATTAAGTTTACCTTATTGTGTAACCTTCCAGCAGTATCAATAATGACAACATCGGCGTTTTGTTGAACACCCGATTGCAATGTATCGAAAGCAACAGAAGCAGGGTCACTACCCATCTTCTGTTTTACAATAGGCACCTCTACTCTATCTGCCCAAACTTGTAACTGGTCTATGGCTGCAGCTCTAAACGTATCACCTGCACCTAAGACCACCTTTAATCCTTGCTTCTTAAACTGTGCGGCTAGTTTACCAATGGTCGTTGTTTTACCTACTCCATTTACACCTACCACCATAATAACATGAGGCTTATTATCTTTCGGTATCGTAAACTCAGTTTCATTACCAATATTTGTTTCGGATAATAATCCGGCAATTTCCTCACGAAGAATTTGATTTAGTTCTTCAGTTCCTAAATATTTATCCTTTGCAACACGTGCTTCAATTCTATCAATTACTTTTAAGGTAGTTGCAACGCCAACATCTGAAGAAACTAATACTTCTTCTAAATTATCTAATACATCATCATCTACTTTAGACTTACCAGCAACGGCCTTTGACAATTTTCCAAAAAAAGTGGTTTTACTTTTCTCTAATCCTTTATCCAAGGTCTCTTTTTTCTCTTTCGAAAATATCTTTTTAAATAAACTCATTGTATTGTTTATTCTTTAATAGGGTTAATTGGCTGGTTCGGAAGCAAACCATTTGTGTTAACAAATATAAAAAAGAAAAGCTACTTTCAATTGATTTGAAAGTAGCTTTATTATATACTTAGTAAGCGATTTATTTATTGAAAAAATCGTTTACTTTAGAAGGATCCATAATACTTTCTACAAAGATATAAGCTCCAGTTTTTGGAGACTTTACCATTTTTATAGCTTTCGCTAATCTTTTAGAACCTGTTTGTAACGATGCTACTGCTTTCTTTGCCATACCTCTAGGTGTTTTGAAATTTTAAAAAATCTCTAATTATTTAATTTCTTTGTGAACTGTCATT
The DNA here is from genome assembly GCA_947494325.1 of uncultured Flavobacteriaceae bacterium. Taxonomy (GTDB): domain Bacteria; phylum Bacteroidota; class Bacteroidia; order Flavobacteriales; family Flavobacteriaceae; genus Aureibaculum. Next base: position 422,929 of record CANLUS010000003.1, on the reverse strand, counting down.
TTCTTCAAGATTGGGTTGAATTTTTTCAATTCCATTCTATCAGGAGTATTTTTCTTACTTTTTGTAGTAATATATCTAGAAGTACCTGGCTTCCCACTATTTTTGTGTTCAGTACATTCTAAAATAACCTGTATTCTGTTACCTTTCTTTGCCATTTCTTATTATTTTTTCAAGAATCCATTTGCTCTTGCTTCTTTGATAACAGCAGAGATTCCTTTTTTATTGATGTTTTTTAATGCTGAAGCGGAAACTTTTAAAGTAATCCATTTATCTTCTTCTGGAAGATAAAAACGCTTCTTCATTAAATTAGCGTCGAACTTTCTTTTCGTTTTATTCATGGCGTGAGAAACGTTGTTTCCTACCATTGCTTTCTTTCCTGTTAACTCACAAACTCTTGACATTTCTTTAACTTTAAAATTGTTGTTTCAAAACGAGGTGCAAAAATAAGAACTTTTTAAAGAAACTACAAACTTATTTTACGACTTTTTTAAAATACTTATTTTTAGTAATTCCAAGGCCTTAACCGAAGCCCGTTGAATAACTTTTTCTCGCGGTTGTCCAAAATTAAAATCCTTAACAAAAACACCTTCTGGAGTGGCTATTGCAATATAAACTTGTCCAACAGAAGCATCCGTTTTGTCCTTAGTTGGTCCAGCATTACCAGTAACCCCAATTGCGTATTCAACATTATAATTCTTCTGAATTCCTAGAGCCATACTTTCGGCAACCTCTGAACTCACAACACTGTAAGTGTCTATAAGCTCTTTCGACACGTCTAATGAGTTTATCTTAACCTTTTCGGAATAGCTTACTACCGAACCTGCAAAATAGCTTGATGCCCCCGCAACAGAACTAATCATTCTAGAAATATTTCCACCTGTACAACTTTCGGCAACAGCCAACCTAGCATTGCTTTTGACTAATAATTCTCCGATAAGTGCTTCAATAGAATGTTCTCCTTCATAGCCAACAAAAATATCATCTACATATGAAATCAATTCATTAGATAATCTTTCTATATCCGCTTCAATTTTTTTCTTATCGAAACTCTTTCCGGAAAGGCGCAACCTTACTTTACCTAAGTTGGGTAAATAGGCTAATTTCACTTCGGTTGGTAAATTGTCTTCAAACTTTTCAATTCTACTCGCAATAGCACTTTCACCAAGACCATAGGTTAAGAGTGTTTTGTGAATAATATAGGGGCAATTGTATTTTTTTTGAAGTCTTGGAAGTACTTCGTAGGTAATCAATGCCTTCATTTCATAAGGCACACCAGGTAATGAAATAAAAGTTTTATTGTTCTTTTCGAGTAACATCCCTGGAGCGGTACCAAATCTATTGGTCAGCACAGTTGCCTTAGATGGCACCAAGGCTTGTTGTCGATTTATATCAGAAATTGGGATTGAAATGTATTTAGCAAATAAGAATTCAATATGTTTTAATACAGCTTCGTTCTGTATTAAATGATCATCAAAATATTCTGCAATGGTATGTTTAGTAATATCATCTTTTGTAGGTCCGAGACCCCCAGTAAGAATAACAATATCTACATTTTGCTCCGCTTCTGCGATCGCCTTCAAAATATGCTCTTTATCATCCTGAACAGAGGTAATTTGATAGACAGAAACGCCAATTTTATTTAACTCCTTTCCAATAAAGGCCGAATTCGTATCGACTATCTGTCCGATAAGAATCTCATCGCCAATCGTAATAATTTCTGCGTTCAAACTTGTAGGATTTAAGACTGTTATCTTCTTGAGTAGTTAGGTGATTCTTTGGTAATCATAACATCATGAGGATGACTTTCATTGATCCCTGACGCTGTGATTTTCACAAACTTTCCGGTTTCTTTTAAGGTGTCGATATCTTTAGCTCCGCAATATCCCATTCCTGCTCTTAATCCTCCAATAAATTGATGAATACTTTCAAATAGCTCTCCTTTGTACGGCACTCTCCCAACAATTCCTTCGGGTACTAACTTTTTAATATCATCTTCAACATCTTGAAAATAACGATCTTTCGAGCCTTGTTTCATAGCTTCAACAGATCCCATTCCTCGATATGACTTGAACTTTCTACCCTCGTAAATGATTGTTTCTCCTGGGGATTCTTTTGTTCCTGCCAATAGAGAACCCAACATTACGGTATCTGCACCTGCAGCGATGGCCTTAGGAATATCTCCAGTATAACGAATACCTCCATCGGCAATAACTGGAACGCCGCTTCCTTTAATAGCTTGTGCTACTTCAAGCACTGCCGAGAATTGCGGAAACCCTACACCTGCGACTACTCTAGTCGTACATATCGACCCAGGGCCGATTCCCACTTTAACTGCATCAGCACCTGCTGCAACCAAGTATTTAGCCGCTTCCGGAGTTGCTATATTACCGACAACCACATCTAAATCGGGGAATTGTTTTTTAACTGTTTTCAATACATCTACTACTCCTTTGGTATGCCCATGGGCTGTATCAATAATAACAGCATCTACTCCAGCTTTTACCAGAGCCTGTGCTCTATCGACCGCATCAGGAGTCACACCCAAAGCTGCCGCAACACGTAAACGACCATAAGTATCTTTATTAGCAATAGGTTTTTGGGTAACCTTAGTAATATCTCTAAAAGTGATTAAACCCGATAGTTTATAATTATCATCAACAATTAGTAATTTTTCAATCTTATTTTCCTGCAAAATGGCCTCAGCATCTTTTAAAGAAGTTCCAACTGCTGCGGTTACCAAATTCTCACCGGTCATAACTTCTACGATAGCTCGATCGTTTTTATGTTCGAAACGTAAATCACGATTTGTAACAATACCTTTTAACGTGCCACTTTCATCAACAATTGGAATCCCTCCAATACTATGCTCTTTCATTAATTGCTTTGCATCAATTACTTTTGCCATAAGAGGTAGTGTAACTGGATCAATGATCATACCTGATTCGGCACGCTTTACTTTACGTACCTCTTGAGCTTGTTGATCAATACTCATGTTTTTATGCAATACCCCGATACCACCTTCACGTGCCATCGCAATGGCCATCGCAGATTCCGTTACAGTATCCATAGCAGCTGATACTATAGGAACGTTAATCGTGATGTTTTTTGTGAATTTTGTTTGGATACTTACTTCTCTTGGAAGTACTTCAGAAAAGGCAGGAACTAATAGAACGTCGTCGTATGTTAATCCTTCGCCTACAAATTTAGAATTGTGAGCTATCATTTTGCAATTAAAATTTAATTGCGAACAAATATACTAATTAAAAAAAGAAGAATTGTGTTAAAAGTTTAAAACTAACAGCCACAGTTATCATGACCACAACTTTTAGCGTTCTTTTCTTTTTTAAAGAACTTAGCATATAAGATATACACAGCCAAAAGAGCTGCTAAAGCCACTAATATGTTTTGAAGAATTTCCATTTGTTAGTTTAAGAGTTGAAACGCTATAAAGGCAGAAACATATGCAAAGATAGTCATTCCGAATAACTGTATCATTGGCCATTTCCAACTATTGGTTTCTCGTTTTACAATTGCAACCGTGCTCATACATTGCATCGCAAAAGCATAAAAGAGTAACAAGGAAATGCCAGAAGCGAAATTATACACGGGTCTCATTGTGGTTGCGTGAACTTCCTTTTTCATTTTATTTTTTATCGAGATTTCTTCTTCCGAACCAACGCTGTAGATTGTCGCCAACGTACCGACAAACACTTCCCTAGCGGCAAATGAAGTAATCAAGGCAATTCCAATTTTCCAATCATACCCTAAAGGACGTATCACAGGTTCTATACCTTTGCCTAAAATACCGATGTAAGAATTTTCTAATTTTTGAGAAGCTATTTTGGCGTTCAATTCAGCTTCTGGCAATTCGGTATATTCACTCTTCACTATTTCTTCGGCCTTGTTAAAATCATCTCCTGGACCGTATGATGCAAGCACCCATAACAGGATTGAAATGGCCAAGATAATTTTTCCAGCTTCAAAAACAAATGCCTTCGTTTTTTCTATGACATGATAAAACACATTTTTTAAAAGTGGTAGTTTATAATCTGGCATCTCAATTACGAAATACGATTTAGATTGTATTTTTAATACCTTATCCAAAATATATGCCGCCAGAATTGCCGTTACAAAACCAAGTATATATAACAACATCAAGGTCAAGCCTTGCAAATTTATAAGACCTCCCAATACGCGTTCATTGGGGATTACCAAACTTATAATGATCGCATAAACTGGGATTCGTGCAGAACAGGTTGTAAAAGGCGTAACTAAAATAGTTATCAAACGTTCCTTCCAACTTTCTATATTTCTAGCCGCCATAATTGCAGGAATAGCACATGCTGTACCTGAAATTAGGGGTACCACACTCTTACCACTCAAGCCATACTTTTTCATCACCCTATCCATTAAAAAGACAACCCGACTCATATAACCACTCTCTTCTAACACGGATAAGAAGAGAAATAAGAAGGCAATTTGCGGAATGAAAATAACCACGCCTCCAATACCCGGAATTACACCTTCTGATAATAAATTTGTGAAAACTCCCGCTGGCATTACCCCCTTTACCCATTCTCCTAAAGAGGCAAATGAAGCGTCAATAAAATCCATTGGTCCTTCTGACCAAGAAAATAATCCTTGGAAGATTAAAAATAATATCGAAAAGAAAATGACATATCCAGCAATGTGATGTGTAAGCACGGCATCTAATCTACTTCTCAAGTCTTTCACCTGGGTCCGATCTTTTCCGTACGATTCGTTCAAAACCGTCGTTAAAAATTGATAACGCTTAATTGTTTCGCGATGTTTTTGTTGTTTCTCTTGAGTACTTTTTTTGTCAAGTAAGCTATCGAATGATTTGAAACAAGGTTCGAGCGACAATTGCTCATAATTTAAAATGAGCTCTTTTAGTTTGTAGATTCCCTTATTACGTTTCGAACTAATTAATGCAATTTTAGTTTCCAACTCTCTTTCTAAGGTTTCAATATCAATTGTGATACCTCTCGCCTTCATTTGATCTTCCATATTAATGGCAAGAATAGTTGGCAATCCTAGATCTTTTACTTGGGTGTATAAGAGTAAATTTCGCTTCAAATTTTCTACATCCGCAACAACTACGACAACATCCGGATAATTTGGATTGCTCATGTCTGAAAGTACTTTTACAGCAATATCTTCATCTAAGGAACTCGGATTTAAACTGTAAGACCCAGGCAAGTCGATCACATTGGCCTTTATGGTTGCAGATAGTTTAGTTGTTCCGACCTTTTTATCAACGGTTATTCCTGGGTAATTTCCTACCTTTTGGTTGAGGCCGGTCAGGATATTAAACAGCGATGTTTTCCCTGTGTTCGGGTTTCCGATCAATGCTATTTTTAAACGCTCACTCATAATTTTTCAATACTAATTTGAGCGGCAATTTCTTTGCGGATAGCCAGATATGTACCATTGATGTTTAAATATAATGGATCTTTTAAAGGTGCTCTTTGAACCAGCTCCACAGAATTACCTTCTATACAGCCCATCTCAATAAGTTTTAAGGGAATGTTTTTTGCTACAAAATCTTTAATAATGGCCTTTTCTCCTTTTGATAGATCTGCTATTGTCATTGCCATACTATTCTTTCTTTTTAATTAATTGAGAAAAAATTATGAGCACAGATGCAGAATATGTTAAAGTCATTAGAAATCCAGAAAACATCACAATGTATTTGAACCAAGTAAGACCGGTCCACAAAAAATAAATGCCTCCAAAAGTCAATATCACTGAAACAAAAGGTTCAAGCATTAAAAACAATTTCCAATTAGTAGTTAACTTAGTTGTTGCGAGAATAGCACCGACTAAAAAGAATATTAAAGACATAGACAAAATATGCGTATGTACAATCGTTAGCATTTCTCTTGGAGATTTTTTAAATTTCATCACCGTAGCATCATCGTCGGCTTCATTACCTAAATAATTTTCTTCGATACCATTGGGCTCCGTGGATGATGTCTCTCCGACAAATAACAATCCCGTATAAAAACCAACACTTAATACCAATAGAAACATTCCGATAAGGAGTTTGATTTCTCTAGGAAAAGTAATAAGTAATCCGTTTAATTGCATATGACTATAGCACCTTATGCTCTTGAAGTTCACTAACTGATTGCAATAATTTGTTTATAGCAATAGTCATAGAATTAGCTGAAATTGTTGCTCCAGAGATCGCGATAATATCTTTTTCGTATATCAATTTATCATTACCTCTTTTGCCAATAAATTGTTTCAACCAACGCTTACTACCAATTTCGCCACCATAATCCTCTCTATAGATTAAAATTTTAGCTTTTTTGATAATTAGGTCTTTATCAAACAAGACCAAATAGTCAAATTCATCAGTCTTACTGGGTGCCTTATCAACAAAGGCATAACCTAAAACTTCATCATTTAATACAATATTAAACAATGTGTTTTTTTGAATTTTCGAAGAGAGTTGACTATTAATTGAATCAGAAATTTCAATTTCATTCAAAGTGTAAGTTTCAACACTAAAAGCTAATTTAATCTCTTTCGCTATTTTCTTTTGCAACTTAGAAGGTGCCTTAAAAGACATGAACCCGATTGAAACGGTCATTACAAAAACCAACAACATTTTTACTGACTTCATACAGCAAAAATAAATATTTATTTATAATAAATCTAAATAAAATTAAGAAAAGCTGAATTCAAACTTAAAAAAGTTCAAAATCAGCTCTTCACCTAACCAAACACTTATGCTAGAACCATACGCCAACACCAAAATTTAATTGGTTTTTGACGTCACTATTTACTGCGGCGTTATCTTTTATTTGATAATCTGCTTTTACAACGGCACCAGGTGCAATATGATAGCTTAAGCCGAAAGTCCATTCATTTCTATCATAGGCCAAATTTCTTAGAAGATCACCATCAACAGATGCATGCGTATCATAGTCTTCATACCTCGCAAAAGCAAATAAGCGTTGTTTTTTTGTTTGAGGTAATAAATTATATCCAGCTTCTAGGTACCATCCTTGTAATGCACTCCCTAGCTCGGCATTATTTCTATCATTATAAGCTTCAGTATCAGAAATGGAAGCGTTAATAAACTGGCCTCTCGCGGTGAATCGTTGAAAGGCATAACGTGCGTCTAAACCAATCATGGCAACACCAACATCCGATCCGTCGAGAGCATCTACATCATCTTCTGCCTGTGTACGACCAACGTAACCAGCAAGTCCTAAACGCAATCCCTGAATACCATAATGGTCAAGTTTTGCAGAAAAAGTTGGTTTGTTTACAGTCGATCTTATTCCTTTTTGACGTCCATTTCGTAATCCGTTAGAACCTCCCAATACTTTAGTTCCATTAACGGATGCAAAACCATTCATTACATAGGCCTGATAGCGCATCGATATCTCATCTAATCTACCTGAAACACCAAAGCCAATTTCTCGCCAGGTAGATGGTACTATAGACGCATCTATACTTGGCCTTTCAACACCGTTAAAAGTTGTAGGTTCATGATACTCATTGACAATTCCCATTGGAACTAACATCAATCCTGCGCGCAGATTTACCTTATCATTCAGACTATATTGCACAAAAGCCTGTTCTACGAAGACTTCCTCAACATGCTCCAATTCTACCTCCGTAACAAACTGAACCCTTTCGTTAAATTTGTATCCAAATAACAAAACCAAACGTTGCACATCTATCTCACCGTTATCACCTTCTGGTTGATTGTATAACACCTCTCCATAACCTCCAACTGTAACACCTGTATTAATATTACCCGTTAAAATTCGTTGGGCTGCATTGATTTGGGTTTGAGGATTCATACTTAATGAATCTGGAGCCGTTTGAGCATATGAAACGGCAGCGAATAAAACGGTAAATAGTAAAACTTTTATTTTGTTCATTGCACTTTTATTTAGACTTAATATAAATAGTAAATTATTTGAAGCCGCAAATATATAAATGGAAATGAATTAAAAAAAGGTTTATTTAGATTAATTTTAAATAAATATATAAGAGATTAATTATCAGGATAATAATTATTTATCAATAGACTTTAGATATTCGATAGTCGTTTTTCTGATATCAGAACCCATCTCTTCATTTGAAGGTGTATGCACTTTTAAAACCCCCTCATTATCAGGTTTAAGGAATGGAATATCGAATCCTTTTAACAAATAATCACTGAAGGCTACCTTATATATTGTTTCACTATCAATAGTCTTACCATTAATTTTCCAAGCCTTAGAAATTGCATCGAACTCAGCAAGATACCTTTGAAGATATGCACCGTTGCCGGCTTTCGATTGCCCATAGTCTAAAACTTCTTTTAGAAGACTTCCTTTAATGTCAACTTTCAAAATTCCTCCACCAAAAGGCAATACTCTAAAAATATCTAAACTATTAATTGCACCTGTTAATTGATCATCGATTCGAATAGAACCTCCATTAACCAGCGCACAATCTACTTTATTATCAAAACCATAGGCCATAGATCGAGCAATCAATCGCCCTAAATTTGTTTGAACACTTCGAATTGGAGCATCTCTACCGTCTAGAGGAATTTTCGCATTAAAGATGATCTCATTAGGATTCGATACGATTTCTTTGATCTCTTCATTTAAGACATTGTTCCATTTATCAATTACCTTTTGTGTTGCTATATCATCTATCAATTTATCTGTAATTGGTTTCAACTCCGATGTTAAGGTGTAAACTTTTGTCTTTTTGTTATATTCAATACGATGTACATAAGCAGTTTTTGCATTCGCATCTGCTTTTGCAATCTTGGTACTGCCAACATCGATGAGCATATTGGTATGTTCATGACCTCCCATAACTAATGGGATATCATTTAACAATTCTGCAATTTTTTTATCTTCTTCTAGCGTTACATGGGTTAACCCAAAGACAATATCTGAGCTCTTCTTTAAACTTAAATAGGCCCGTTTTGCTTCCGTATATATATCCGCATAAGCAACGTAATTTTTAGGATTTGACGGCAGGGTCACACTAAAGAAACCTATCTTAATCTGCGTTCCATCGGCATCTTTGGCTTCAATTATATACGTATCGGGCACAAACTCTTTTATGCCATTTCTCTCTTTAAAAAAAGGGAAAGTATCTCCGCAAAATTTTTGACGCACGTTAGCTGAAGTCCATGCAAAATCCGATTCATTTAATCGTTGTTGCAGTTCTCCTTTACTTAAATCGAATTCGTGATTTCCGAACGCCGCAAGGTCAAAACCTACAGCATTCATGGTTTCAATCATCTGTTGCCCTCTAATTCGTTTGCCATTATATTTGATTGTTCCTAATAATGATGGACTCAAGAAATCACCAGCCATAAAAGCAAAGGTATTGGGATTCTCTTTTAATAAGTTCTTCTTCAGGGTAGCTACTCTAGCCAATCCACCTTCTTTACCTCCTGCCAATGGGGCAATTTCATAAACATCATTCACTTGCAAAAACGTAAAACTAATTTTGCCATCATCTACGATTCTTGCCTGTTTTACCGTTGGCTGCGTTGTGTTACAAGAAAGTAATAAGACAAGACATCCTATCTCAAAAAAATATCTTTTAATTTTCATACACGTAGATTATTTGATTCCGTAAGTATCGAACAAATATATAATAGCAGCCATACTCGCAGCGCCTAACTCTAATTCTCGTTTATTAATTTTATCAAACGTATCAATAGAAGTGTGATGATAATCGAAATAGCGTTGTGAATCTGGGCGTAATCCCAAAATTACATTATCATCCTTTTTCAACGGCCCTATGTCTGCTCCACCTCCACCTCTAGCGAAAATATGTAAATTATAAGGTTTGAATAATGATTTCCAACCTTGCACCTGCTCATAATTTTCATCATTACAAGAAAAGCCGAATCCGCGTGGTGTAAATCCACCAGCATCAGATTCTAAAGCAACAATGTGTTTTTCCTTATTTTCTTTCGCCAATCTAGCATATTCGTTACCTCCGGCAAGGCCATTTTCTTCGTTTGCAAATAAGACCACCCGCAAGGTGCGCTTAGGCTTAATTTTCAACTCCTTAAACAAACGTAAAACTTCCATCGATTGTACTATTCCCGCTCCATCATCATGAGAACCATCTCCTAAATCCCAAGAGTCTAAATGCCCTCCAACGACCATAATTTCATTTGGAAATTCGCTTCCTTTGAGTTCTCCAATAACATTATATGATTGTGCATCGGGCAAGGTTTTACAGCTTTGTTTAAAAAACAATTTGGTTTTAATTTTGTCTTCCCGTTGTAAAAACTTACTTAAAGTCTCGGCGCCACGCGTGCTAATAGCGGCTGTAGGAATTTTCATATGATCAGGATTATCTCCATAACTCATGGTGCCAGTATGCGGATAATTATCGATACTCAAGTTCATTGAGCGCACAATCGCTCCTACTGCTCCATATTTGCCGGCAACTCTTGCACCGCTATATCGCTGGTCTACACTCGCTCCATATGCCTTGAAGGTTTCAATTTTATCAGCAGGCATGGGTCTATTATAAAAAACAATTTTTCCTTTTACTTTTGCTCCTAACTCTTCTACTTCTTTCAGACTTTGAACCTCAATAACTTCTGCGGTAATACCACCTTCAGGTGTTGCAATTGAACCTCCTAAGGCACAAATAGCCAAATTAAAATTTCCAAATTGTGTTTCGATACGAGCTACCTCTTTTTCACCTCGTTCCCAGTGAGGAACTGTAACCGGCTGTAACCAAACACTATCCAAACCTAATTTTTCTAATTCTTTTTTCCCCCAGGCCACCGCTTTTTTATCTCCTTCCGAACCAGCTAAACGTGCTCCTATCCGATTAGACAAATAATTCAACCAATCATAACTCTTGCCTTCAGTAAGTGACTTCGTAAATATGTTTTTAATCTGAATTGAATCTTTTTTGTCATTCGTTTGAATAGCTGTTTGCTGCGAGACTGCTTCGGCGCAACTAAAAAATTGTAATACTGTGCAACATAAGGTAATTGAAAATATCTTTTTCATTTTATTCGTTTTCTAGTAGTGATTTAAATTCTGTTAATCTTGACTTCGTCTCTTCATCCAGTTCTGGCTCCTTGATGTCTTTATAATTTTGTAATGTTTCTAATATAGTATTCGCTACTATTAAACGAGCCGTTGGCTTGTCATCGGCAGGAATAACATACCACGGTGCATTCTTTTTTGATGTTCTATTTAACACATCTTCATAGCATGTCTGGTATTGATCCCATAATTTTCTTTCTTTTAAGTCACCTGCCGAGAATTTCCAGTTTTTCTCCCTCAAGTTGATTCGTCTTAACAACCGATTCGCCTGTTCTTCTTTCGAAAGGTGTAGAAAGAATTTCAAAATGATGGTTCCGTTTTCAGAAAGATGTCTCTCAAAATTATTGATATGCTCCATTCGCTCATGGTAAAAAGCATCGTTCAAATCATCAACACTTTTTATAGCAGGTATATTTTCGCCCAAGATATAACCTGGATGTACTCTTGTAACCAGTACATTTTCATAATGAGTACGATTAAAGACACCGATCTTACCACGCGCGGGTAATGCAATATAATGTCTCCATAAAAAATCATGTTTCAGCTCTTTATCTGTTGGTACTTTAAAACTATGTACAACAACACCTCGCGCATTCACGTCTTTAAATACTTCTCGTATCAGGCTGTCTTTCCCGGAGGTATCCATCCCTTGTAAGCATACTAACATACTATATTTGCCATGAGCGTACATAGTATCTTGTAAGGCACTTATGTGTTTTCTAACTTTTTTTAATTTCTTCTTTGCAGCATCTTGTACTTCTTTAGTCGCAAATTCACTAAGGGCTATTTTTTTTGAGATCTTATAATTATCTGTACTCATAGATTAAATAGATTATATGGGTTAAAGATAGAAATAATACAATAGGTTTTCGTTCTTACGATATCAATAATTTCTATCTTATGATCTATTTATTTGCTAATAGAATCCCGTAATTAGTTGCATGAAAAATAACATCATAATTATCCAAGCCAGTGCAAGAAGTAATGGAGATACCGCGACCATCATCAATTATATATCTAAAAAAAAGAAGGTTGATATTGTAGATTTAAAAAATAAATCTATTGGTCATTTTGACTATGACTTTCATAATGTTGACGACGATTTCATTCCATTAATGGAAGAAATTATAAGTAATTATGACATCATTCTATTTGCAACACCTGTATATTGGTATAGTATGAGCGGATATTTAAAAGTGTTCTTTGACAGAATTTCTGATCTCTTAAAAACACATAAAGATTTAGGAAGGTGCTTACAAGGAAAGAAGATGGCGATGATAAGCGTAAGCAATCACAATGATTTAAAAGAAGGCTTTGCGATGCCCTTTAAAGAAAGTGCAAATTATTTGGGCATGGAATATTTAGGAGACCTACACACTTGGATTGAAGAAGATGGGATTCCTAAAAAAGTACAAATCAATATGGACTCATTTTTAAATCAATTGAGTTAAATTAAAACTGAAGTTGGCTTTCTCGATGAAAAAGTTGATCTTGTTATCATTAAATAATCAAAAAAATTAATGAAACAAAGCATCACGTATTATCTCATTTTATTCGTCTTAAAGTTAAAAGGTGTAAAAAAAGATTTTAGCAAAGACCCAATTGATTTTGAGAAAATAAGAGGAGAAGATGTGCATATCCCAAAGAGAAGTACTTTTCGAAATTTTAATGTACAAAGCTTTGATATTTTAAATACGACCGTCACTGAAATAAAAAAGAATAAAACAACTAATAACTTAGTTATATTTATTCATGGAGGCGCTTTTATTTCTGGTCCGGCAAAACACCATTGGGATACTGTTAAAAAAATTATCAATCAAACGAACCATACAGTTTGGATGTGTGATTATCCAAAAGCACCTGAAAGCAAAATTTCAGAAATATCTCAAAATATCGATGCGGTCTACAGCAAGGCCTTAGGAACATACACTTCCAAACAAATTACCTTACTGGGAGATTCTGTTGGAGGTACATTAATCACTGCATTAATACAACGATTAATTTCAAAAAATCTTGAATTACCTCGACTACTGGTTTTAATTTCCCCCGTGATGGATGCCACGATGTCTAATCCTAAAATAGAGGAATTGGATAAAATAGATCCTATGTTATCAAAATTAGGCGTACTAAGTGCTAAAAAAATGTGTGCGGATAATGAGGACTTAGAAAACAATATGATTTCTCCTCTTTATGGTAGCTTTAAAAACTTTCCACCAACCATGCTATTCCTGGCAGAAAATGATATTACCTATCCTGATCAATTATTGGCTGTTGAAAAATTAACAGAAAATGATTGTAACATTAGTATCATTAAGGGAGAACGAATGCCGCATATTTGGCCCCTACTTCCATTGATGCGAGAAGCAAGCATAGCGCTACATAAAATAGTGTCTCAACTCAACGAACAAAACTAAATAGTATACTAGTCTAAAGTATCATTTACTGTCATTTCGTATCTTTCATAAAAAAATAATTTTAATTCTGTAACATTTATATAAAGATACAGTTACCCTGTTATAACTAATAATTCAACAACCAAATTTTGAATAGTTTATCTGATAATGCATTAATGCTTAAAGTAAAGTCTGGTGAGGTAGACAAGCTAGGGTTGTTGTATGAACGTTATAAAAAAATGTTGTTAGGTTTTTTCTTTAAAATGAATCACGATCTAGCCGCCAGTGAAGATTTAGTGCAAAATGTATTCGTACGAATTTTAAAATACAAACACACCTTCACGGGTAGCGGAAAGTTTTCAACCTGGATGTATCATTTAGCGCGCAATATGTATTACGATCAGTATAGAAAAAACAAAAAAGAATTGAAAAATGTTGCTGTTGATAGTGTAAGCTATAAACTTGTTGATGATACCTCTATTGAGATACAGTTAGATGACAATGAACAACAATTGCAATTAAAGAGAGCCTTGCAAGAATTGCATCCCGAAAAGCGAGAGCTTCTTATTTTAAGTAGATATCAAGATATGAAATATCAAGAAATTGCAGAAGTTACGGGAATGAGCGAAGGCGCAGTTCGGGTTAAAATTCATAGAACGCTCAAGGAGTTAAAAGAGATATTTTTCAAATTAGAAAATACACATCATGGATACTAATAAGATTAATGAATTAATGATAGATTACCTAGCTGATACCTTATCATCAGATGAGAAACTAGCGTTTGAACAATTTCTTGAAGAACATCCTAATCATCAAAAAGAGTTCAATGAACTTTCGAGTTCTTGGAACGCTTTAGGAGATCATGAATCACCAGATCCTAGTAAAGAAATGGATACTAAATTCTATTCGATGCTCGATGATTATAAAGAACAGACATCTACACGGAGCTCTTTTTCTTTGAATTTTTTGTTTGATCCATTATTCACATTTTTTACTCAGAATAATAACCAATGGTTGTATCGATTAGCCATGCTTGTAATTGGCTTAGGTTTAGGATATACCTTAAATTTTAATGCAAACGGTAATGACATTCCACAATTAGCACAGCTAGAAACTCATGAAGTTAGAGAATCGCTTGTATTGACGTTGCTGGAACAACCTGCGGCTAATAAACGGATGCAAGCTCTAAATGAAACCAATAAGCTTGATAAAGTAAATGAAACTATCGTCGATGCCTTGTTAAAAACATTAAATAATGATGATAATGTAAATGTAAGGTTAGCGGCTATTGAATCATTGTTGCTATTTGCTGACGAACCTTTTGTGAGAGAAGGATTGGTAAAATCAATACGATATCAAGAAGATCCAATGGTACAAGTAACGATTGCCAAAGTAATGGTTGCTTTACAAGAAAAAGGGGCTCGTAAAGAACTCAATAAATTATTAGAAAAAGACGATCTTAATAGCTCTGTGCGTGAAGAACTAGAGAAATCTGTACAATCACTAACATAAAAATGAAGACAATGAATTTTACAAATAAACATCATGAATACCAAACATATACTATAGACAAAATATCATTCGTATTATTAATAGTCATGTTATGCATAGGTCAGGTATATGGCCAAAAATCTGTCGAAACTATAACAAAAGAAGTGTCTTTTAAAAATAATGCTACTGAAAATATGTTCGTGGCCAGAAATATTCACGGTTCGATAGATGTAGAAGCTTACAATGGAACTACCATTAAAATTGAAATTAAAAAGACTATAACTGCCAATTCGCAGGCCGGTCTAGAAAAAGGGAAGAAAGAATTTAAAATTAATATAATTGAAACTGCCCATAAAATCATAGTACATCCGGACGCTCCCTATATTTGTTTTGATGCTGAATATCACGGCATGAATGTAAACAGAGGTAGTTACGGTAATAAAGTGCCCTATAATGCTGAATTGTCATATATAATCAAGGTACCAAGAAACATTAGTATTGATGTGAGTACAATTAATGACGGAGATGTCGCCGTAAATGATGTTCAAGCACAAATTATTAAGGCCGGAAATATAAATGGTTCTATTGCCTTAAATAATGTGTCTGGTGCGACCGAAGCTCATACCATTAACGGAACAATCGATGTGACCTATGCTAAGAATCCGGTAAAAAAATCATCGTACAGTACTATTAATGGAGATATTACTATTAATTATTTAAAGAACTTAACCGCTGATGTTGCCTTCGAAAGTATGCATGGTGACCTCTATACAGATTTTACTATTAGTGAATATATTACCGGTGGTGAAAAAAATAGAACAAACAAAAAAAGAGGCGTAAAATATCGTTATACATCGAAGCCCCTCGTGAGAATAGGCAATGGAGGAACAAGATTAGATTTTAAAACGTTAAACGGAGATGTTTCCATAAAAAAACTATAATTTAAAAGAGATAAAAAGATGAAAAAAATAATACATATAGTAGCAATTGCATGTTTACTGACTTCGTCAATTGAAGTGATTGCTCAAGGAAATGAAAAAGAACAGTTGGTTGTTCCTTTAAGCAATCCAGGAAAAACTGGGCAATTAAAAGTAGGTCTCATTCATGGTTCGATTACTGTAACAGGATATAGCGGCAAAGAAATTATTATTGATGCTGAAATGGTTCAGAAGAGATATAAAAATTCGACGAAAAACGGACTTAAAAGAGTCTCGTCTGGAACGTTAAATGTAAGTGCTGAAGAAAATAACAACAACGTTAAAATAAGCACAAACTCGTACAAGCGAAGTATCAATTTAGATATTAAGGTACCACAAAACTTTTCATTGAACTTAAGCGCAATAAATAACGGTAATATAAACGTAGACAATGTAAATGGTGATTTTGAAATAAAAAATGTCAACGGAAAAATTACCATGACCAATATTAGTGGTTCTGTAAATGCTAGCACAACCAATGGAAAGTTAACTGTCGACTTTAGCAAAATTGATAATTCTACGAATATGGCTCTGAGTAGTTTTAATGAAGATATCGATATTACTTTACCGAAAGCTTCAAAAGCTACTATAAAAGCGAAATCTGATCAAGGTGAAATCTTTACCGATTTTGATATGGTGCTTGAGAAAAGAAAACCTAAAGTTGAAAATAGCTCTCGATCAAATACATATAGAGTAAAAATTGAACAATGGGTGTATGGTAAAATTAATGGCGGTGGTATAGAAATTATGATGAAAAGTTTTAATGGAGATATTATAGTTAGAGAGAAATAAAGAAGCTCTTAAAAGTATATATAGCCTATCGAAATATAAATATATCGATAGGCTATTTTTTTGTTAGTGAGCTCTTTTAGTTCAATTTCTTAGGTCCTTGAGTATCATTATTTATTAACCATCTTTCATCTTGAATAGAACGGTATATAACTTCGTACCGAAGACCTTCTTCGATTAAGCGATTCAACGTAGAACTTAACAAGATAAAGTCACTAGATGAATCATTAACTTCTATAAGTCCGTAAGAAGCACCTATAGGAATTGCCATCCCTTTTTCTAAAGAAGAATGGGATATGGCCTTTATGCTATCTAACTCAGGTGCTTTCGCTCTAAGAAAAGTGAAAAGTTCATCATCAAATTCACTTAAATCATATTTTTTATTTTCAAAGGTGCACATAGCACTTTCTATAATAGCAGGCCCCACTCCATGATTTTCTAATCTAAGTTTAAATGTACCATCAACTGGGCTGCTAGAAATTGAAAGTGACAAATAAGGTAAGATTGATAAATAGTTTTGTTTACTCATCAAATTGGTTTGGTAAATAAAAATGACGAGGGTTATTAAACTAATACTCATTGCTGACAGACTAACAATCTTATCGGAATTCCATTTCATGATATTAAAATTTTAAAGGCATGCCACTTGCATAACATATCAAATTTAAGAAAATCAAAATACTATTATGTTCACATACTTAGCATATTAGTTCTCAATATCGAAAAATCAACTTTTATTTGCTCGCAAATAATTTCACATCATCTTCCGAAACTTCACTTCCGCCTAAAATAATCAAACGCTCAACTACATTTCGTAATTCACGAATATTACCTGTCCAATCGTATTCTTGTAATTTTTTAATTGCCTTATCGGAAAACGATTTTGCCACAGTTCCCTGTTCTGCCGCTATTTTGTCTGCAAAGAATTTTATCAATAACGGAATATCATCTCTTCGCTCATTCAACGCCGGTACTTTAATTAAAATCACTGCCAATCTATGATATAAATCTTCTCTAAACTTACCTTCGGCAATCTCTTTCTTTAAATCCTTATTTGTCGCTGCAACCACACGTACGTTCACTTTGATGTCTTTATCGCTTCCTACTCTGCTTACGCGACTTTCTTGCAACGCTCTTAATACTTTCGCTTGCGCGGAAAGACTCATATCTCCAATTTCATCTAAGAAAATGGTACCACCGTTAGCAGCTTCAAACTTACCGGCTCTATCTTTATTAGCACCTGTAAAAGAACCTTTTACATGACCAAATAATTCACTTTCGATTAGTTCTGATGGAATCGCAGCACAATTCACCTCAATCATTGGAGCTTTAGATCGCTCACTCTTTTCATGTAACCAATGTGCTACCAATTCTTTCCCTGTTCCGTTAGGGCCAGTAATCAGTACTCTAGCATCTGTTGCCGCTACTTTTTCAATAATGTCTTTTATATGTGAAATGGCATCACTGTCACCAACCATTTCATAATTCTTACTCACTTTTTTCTTGAGCTGCTTATTTTCTACTACAAGACTCTTTTTATCTAAAGCATTTCGAACCGCATTTAGCAATCTATTTAAATCTGGTGGTTTCGAAATATAATCGAATGCTCCCATGCGCATGGTATTCACAGCTGTATCCAGGTCTCCATGACCGGAAATCATCAACATCGGAATTTCTGGTTTTATTTTTTGTGTTTTTTCAAGGACTTCAACTCCATCCATTTTTGGCATTTTTATATCGCACAAAATCAAATCGTAGTCGTTATTTTTAATGAGTTCCATTCCGGCAAGACCATCCTCTGCTTCTTCAACTTGATAGGCATCATTTTCTTCTGAAATGATCTTTTTTAATACTCTACGGATGGCTGCCTCGTCTTCTATGATCAATATTTTACTCATAATTTTATTGTTGGTGCTTTTAGTCGTTTTGTGATAAATTGAATTATATCTGCTTTATTTATTAATTCTATATCAAGATATATGCCATCTCGATTACTCAATCATTCCTTTAAATTTTCAGGATTTATAATGCGCATATCTCTCTGTGGGAACGGAATTTCAATATTATGTTCTCTGAACTTTTTGTCGATTGCAAATCGAATATCGCTCTTAGGAATTCCAGCTTGAAAACTATCGTTTAAGGTAAAAACTAATTTAAAGTCTAATGAACTATCTCCAAAATTAGTAAATAATACTATGGGTTCGGGGTGTTTAAAAACATCTGGATGATCTTTAGCTACTTCTAATAACACTTGCTTCACCAATGCGGTATCACTACCGTATGCAACTCCCACATGCACGCTTTCTCGCGTAGTAGTTCCATTTTCTGTCCAGTTATATAGTGTATTCGTTAAATATAGATGATTCGGAATAACTAGTACCTTATTATCAATAGTCACAGCTCTAGTAGTTCTTAAATTAATCTCCTCTACTCTACCTACCTTACCATCTAATTCAATAATATCACCAACATGCACTGTTTGATCAATCAAAATAAAAATACCAGAAATGATATCTTGAAATAAGGTTTGCAAAGCCAATCCAATACCAATCAATAACGCCGCAGAAGCAGCGAAAATAGCTGTCACATTTACACCTGCGTTGTGAAGTGTAAATAGGAAAATAATGACATAAATAAGCCATTTTAAATAACCAAATACCGAAACAAACTTAACTTTATCGTCTTGAGGTAATTTTCTGGTAATTAACTTTCGTAATGTTTTTAAAACAAAAGAGGCTATGAACAGTGCAATAATTAAAATCAAGATTACCTTAACCGATATATGAATCTTATCCCCGAAAGGAAATTCATAGTTAAGAAAATCTAATAGCTTATCCATTAGTTAAAGGTACGAGATTACTTTAATACTTCAACCATTTTATTAACTCTTTATAACTTGGTTTTTTACCATACATTAAAATTCCAACACGATAAATTTTTGCTGCAAATAACACCGTTAAAAAGAAGGTGCCAAATAATACGGCAAGGGAAATTAATTGTTGCCAAATAGGAACTCCAAAAGGAATACGCATGAGCATCACCACGGGGGAAGTAAACGGTATATAAGAAAACACTTGCGACACGGTACCGTGAGGGTTTTCTATAACCGTAAAGAAACCAACATAAATAGCCAACATCAACGGCATAATAATAGGTAACATGAATTGTTGTGTATCTGTTTCATTATCTACCGCCGCTCCAATAGCTGCATACAAAGAAGCATATAATAAATACCCTCCTACAAAGAAGAAAACGAACATTATAATAAGATTGGCTAATGGTAAATTTAAAAACTCTTGAATCAAGACATTTACACCATTTTGAACTTCTTGACTATTTGCCACTTGATTCATGGCTTCTTGCTGCTGCTCCATCTGAGCACCTGCAATGTCAATTCCGAATACCGCCGATACAATTGTCACCAATATACCTCCTACAATAACCCATGTCAAAAACTGCGTAATTCCTGCCAACGTTGTACCAAATATTTTACCTAGTAACAATTGTACAGGTTTTACAGAAGAGATAATAACTTCTATAATCCTACTGGTTTTCTCCTCAATCACACTGCGCATAATCATATTACCATAGATAATGATAAACATAAAGAGTAAATAACCGGCAATTCCACCTGCTGCCAACTTCAATCCGCTTCCCATTTTCGAAGTTTTTTCTCCTTCAAAAGTTTCTAGATTAGCATTGATTTTCACCCTTAAACTATTGACAATTTCTGGATCCAAACCTGAATTTTTCAACTTTATATTTCGTGCCTTTTCTTCAATTTTATCCTCAATTTTATCCATCACTAGTAATGATGGTGAATCTTCAGAAAAGAACTTAACTTTATCAGAAATTTCGTCTATAGTTGCCCCTTTGGGTATATACAATAAGCCATAGGTTCCTGCTTCTTGTACTATTTTTTTTGCTGCATCAAGTTCTAGTGATTCTAATAAATCGTATTTCGTATTCTCAGTATCAACAAATTCATTCGCGAATAATTTACTTTCATCCAATACAGAAATGGTACGTACTTTATCATTATTTAATTGCGTTAAATAGACCACCAAAGTAATCACACCGACCATGATCAACGGACTTAAAAAAGTCATTAAAATGAAAGACTTATTCTTCACTTTATTCAAGAATTCTCTTTTTGTAATTAATCCTAAATGATTCATTTTAATTATTTTGAACGGTTTGAATAAAAATATCACTTACACTCGGCACTACCTCTACAAAATGGGTCAATTCTCCTTTTGAAGTTAAATAAGACACTAATTCATTAGGTGAAGCACCATTTTCAATTTTAATATTGAATTTTAGTTCATCATTAATCGTTTTAAAAGTCGCATCAGCGATTTCAAATTTCCCTTTTAAACTTTGAGTAACTTCAGATTTATTATCAGTAATCAAACCTACTTCAAAGGTATTAGATTTATATGCTCGCTTAATATCCAACAACTTTCCGTCAAGAATTTTATTCGACTCATGTATTAGAGCAATATGATCACATAATTCCTCAACCGACTCCATGCGGTGGGTAGAGAAAATTACGGTGGCCCCATCATCTCTCAATTGCAAGATTTCATCTTTGATCATATTGGCATTAATAGGATCAAATCCACTAAATGGTTCATCAAAAATCAACAATTTAGGTTTATGCAATACCGTAACAATAAATTGAATTTTTTGAGCCATCCCTTTAGATAACTCCTGAATTTTCTTGTTCCACCAATCTCCTATTTCGAACTTGTCAAACCAATATTTCAATTGCTTTTTTGCTTCGGCATTGCTCAATCCCTTTAGTTGAGCCAAATACAGGGCTTGTTCACCAACTTTCATTGATTTATATAAGCCTCTTTCTTCGGGTAAGTAACCAATGTCTTTAATATGATCGGGCTTTAAAGGTTCCCCATCCAGGGTTACCAAACCTTGATCTGGCATTGTAATTTGATTGATAATTCTAATAAGGGTGGTTTTCCCTGCTCCGTTTGGTCCTAATAATCCAAAAATACTTCCTTTTGGCACTTCGATAGAGACATTGCTGAGCGCTGTGTAATCGCCAAAAGTCTTGACAATGTTTTCAGCGACAAGTAAATTGTTCATGTATTGAATAAATTTTGGTAAAGATATTGATTTGACAAAAAAAGCTGCCATTTGTTACAAAATATAATTATTTTTAAATTTATTATGCATGCATAGTATTTTTTTATATATTTGTAACATGCATAAAGAGAATACCATAGATCATTCACTACGCGCTACCTGGCAAGCCGTAGCAAAAATGTATAATGAGCAAGCCGCAAAACATAATAGTACAATGGCAACGGCCTTTGTACTGTTGAATATTGACTTCGAAAATGGCACACCCTCAACTGCTTTAGGACCTTTAATGGGAATGGAACCAACAAGTCTTTCTAGAATTTTAAAAACTATGGAAGAAAAAGGCGCCATTTACAGAGAAAAAAATCCCGAAGACGGTAGAAGTGTATTAATCAAGTTAACAGACTATGGAAAAGAAATGCGTAAAGTTTCTCGAGAAACTGTGATTACTTTTAATGAAACAGTGAGAGCTTTTGTTTCTGAAGAAAAGTTAAATCACTTTTTTGAAGTTACTGAAAAAATAAACCAATTAATAGCCGAGCGAGCCATATTTACTAAGGCAAAAAGCAAGGCGCTATAAATTTAATAGAACAATAATAGAATGAAAAAACGATCGATTAAAAAAGTAGCAGTCATTGGATCCGGTATCATGGGGTCTGGAATTGCATGTCACTTCGCCAATATAGGTGTAGAAGTTTTGCTACTTGATATTGTACCTCGGGAGCTTTCTGATGCTTTCAAGGCAAAAGGATTAACCTTAGAGAGCAAAGTAGTGCGTAACAGTATTGTAGACGGTAGTCTTAAGGCCTCATTGAAGTCAAAACCTTCTCCTATATATAACCAAAAATTTGCCTCGAGAATTTCAACAGGTAATTTAGAAGATGATTTACATAAAATCTCTGAAGTTGATTGGGTTATTGAAGTAGTCGTTGAGCGTCTCGATATCAAACAAAAAGTTTTTGAACAAGTTGAAAAACATAGAAAACCAGGTACATTAATTACTTCGAATACTTCTGGAATTCCTATTAAATTTATGAATGAAGGGCGTAGTGAAGATTTCCAGAAAAACTTCGCAGTGACCCACTTCTTTAATCCACCGAGATATTTAAAACTATTTGAAGTCGTTCCTGGTCCGAATTGTGACCAAGAAGTTACAGATTTCTTAATGACGTACGGAGAGAAATTTTTAGGTAAAACTTCTGTTTTAGCGAAAGATACACCGGCGTTTATAGGTAATAGAATTGGTGTTTTTGGTATCATGAGTTTGTTTCATGTCGTGAAAGAACTCGATTTAACCATCGAAGAAGTTGACAAATTAACCGGTCCATTAATCGGAAGAGCAAAATCGGCTACCTTCAGAACGGTAGATGTAGTTGGATTAGATACGTTAGTGCATACAGCTAATGGTGTTGCAGATAATTGTCCTAATGATGAAATGCGTGATTCTTTCGTATTACCAGACTTTATCAATACCATGATGGAGAATAAATGGTTAGGAAGTAAAACAAAACAAGGATTCTATAAAAAAGAAGGGAAAGAAATTTTCTCCTTAGACCTAAACACTTTAGAATATCGACCTAAGAAACGAGCGAAGTTTGCCTCATTAGAAGCAACTAAAACTATTGAAAACGTAGTTGATCGTTTTAAAGTACTTGTAAAAGGTAAGGATAAAGCAGGAGAATTTTATCGCAAAACATTTGCACTTATGTTTTCATATGCTCAGAATCGAATACCAGAGATTTCTGATGAATTATATAGAATAGATGATGCGGTAAAAGCTGGATTCGGATGGCAGCATGGCCCGTTTGAAATATGGGATGCTGTTGGTGTGGAAGCTGGTTTAGAATTAATGAAGGCCGAAGGATTAGAGCCTGCTTCTTGGGTTTCTGAAATGGTTGCCGCTGGAGGAAAAACATTTTATACTGTAAAGGATGGCGCAAGACAATATTATTCAATTCCTGCAAAATCACAAGAGAAAATTCCTGGTCAAGATGCCTTTATCATTCTTGATAATATCCGTGAAGCTAAAACAGTATGGAATAATGCTGATGCTTCTATTCAACATTTAGGTGACGGTGTATTAAATGTAGAGTTTCAATCAAAAATGAACACCTTAGGATCTGGTGTGTTGCAAGCCATCAATAAAGGAATCGATTTAGCAGAAACAGAATATGATGCAGTAATCTTAGGGAATCAAGCAGCTAACTTTACAGTTGGTGCGAACCTAGGAATGGTTTTTATGATGGCCGTTGAACAAGAATATGATGAGTTAAATTTTGGTGCTAAATATTTCCAAGATACTGTGATGCGTTTACGTTATTCTTCTTGCCCTACAATTGTTGCTCCTCATGGAATGACATTAGGTGGTGGATGTGAATTATCATTACATGCTGATAAAGTGATCGCTGCAGCGGAAACCTATATCGGATTGGTAGAATTTGGTGTTGGTATTATCCCTGGAGGTGCCGGATCAAAAGAAATGGCATTAAGAGCCACCGAAGGTGCATTGAAAGACGATGTTAAGTTAAATAAACTAAGAGATTACTTCATTAATGTGGCTATGGCGAAAGTAGCTACTTCTGCTCACGAAGCCTTCGATTTAGGCTTCTTCAAGGAGCATAAGGACTTGGTAATTGTAAATAAAGATCGTCAAATAGCAACGGCTAAACGTCATGCCATTCAAATGTTAGAAGATGGTTATTCTCAACCTGCTCCGAAGCAAGCCTATGTAATGGGACAGCAAGCATTAGGTATGTTCTTAGTGGGTACCGATAGCTTAGTACATGGTAAATATGCTTCAGAACATGATCAGAAAATTGCCAATAAGTTAGGCTATGTAATGGCCGGTGGTGATTTATCAGAACCAACCTATGTGAGTGAGCAATATTTATTGGATTTAGAGCGTGAGGCTTTTATGAGTTTATGTACAGAGCGTAAAACACTAGAACGTATCGAGCATATGTTAAAAACAGGTAAACCTTTAAGAAATTAAGAAAATGAAAACAGCATATATAGTAAAAGGATATAGAACCGCAGTTGGTAAGGCTCCAAAAGGTTTATTTAGATTTAAAAGACCTGATGAGTTAGCTGCAGAAACAATTGAACATCTTTTAAAAGATGTTCCACAATTAGATAAGACTCGAATTGACGATGTGATTGTTGGAAATGCAATGCCAGAGGCCGAACAAGGTCTAAATATGGCACGTTTGATCTCCTTAATGGGATTAAAAGTTGAGGATGTTCCAGGAGTAACGGTGAATAGATATTGTGCATCAGGTCTTGAGACCATTAGTATTGGTGTTGCAAAAATTCAGTCTGGTATGGCTGATTGTATTATCGCCGGAGGTGCAGAAAGTATGAGTTATATCCCGATGGGCGGATATAGACCAACTCCTAATTATAAATCAGCTGCTGCTGGACATGAAGATTATTATTGGGGAATGGGACTTACGGCCGAAGCAGTTGCACAACAGTATAATATTTCAAGAGAAGATCAAGATGAGTTTTCGTTCAATTCGCACGAAAAATCATTGAAAGCCTTAGACAATGGAACCTTTAAAGAGGACATCGCTCCTATCGATGTAGAGCAAGTTTTTTTAGACGGAAATGGTAAGAAACAAACGAGGTCATATAAAGTTGATACCGATGAAGGGCCACGTCGAGGGACTTCTAAAGAAGCTTTGGCTAGATTACGCCCAGTATTTGCGCAAGGAGGAAGTGTTACAGCAGGTAACTCATCTCAAATGAGTGATGGTGCCGCATTTGTGCTTATTATGAGCGAAGAAATGGTAAAAGAATTAAATCTGGAGCCAATTGCTAGAATGGTTTCTTATGCTGCAGTAGGTATTGAACCTCGTATTATGGGTATGGGGCCAATAAAGGCTGTTCCAAAAGCTTTAAAGCAAGCCGGATTAGATATCAAGGATATTGATTTATTCGAACTAAACGAAGCCTTTGCTTCGCAATCGCTAGGTGTTATACGTGAATTAGAGCTAAATCAAGACATCGTGAATGTAAATGGTGGTGCTATTTCTTTAGGACATCCTTTAGGTTGTACTGGTGCTAAATTATCAGTTCAATTATTCAATGAAATGAGACGTAGAAAGAACAAATACGGTGTTGTTACCATGTGTGTTGGTACTGGTCAAGGTGCAGCAGGTGTGTACGAATTTTTAAACTAAATTTTACAAACAAAAACTAAAAACATATAATAACCATGAGTGCAGAAACTATAAATAAAGATATTTTACGCGGTGGTCAGTTTCTTGTAAAAGAGACCAAATGCGAAGATGTATTCACTCCCGAAGATTTTTCGGAAGAGCAGCAAATGATGAAAGAAGCTGTAAAAGAATTTAATGATCGTGAGATTATTCCTCACAAACCTCGCTTTGAAGCAAAAGATTACGCCTTAACAGAAGAATGTATGCGTAAAGCCGGAGAACTAGGGTTCTTAGGTGTTTCTGTTCCTGAAGCTTACGGAGGTATGGATATGGGATTCGTCTCTACGATGCTTGTCTGTGATTATATTTCAAGTGGCACGGGTTCTTTTAGTACTGCATTTGGTGCACATACTGGTATTGGTACAATGCCGATTACTTTATATGGCACAGAAGATCAGAAGAAAAAATATGTGCCAAAATTAGCCACTGGAGAGTGGTTTGGCGCCTACTGTTTAACAGAACCAGGTGCCGGAAGTGATGCCAATTCTGGTAAAACAACAGCTACTCTCTCTGATGATGGAAAAACTTACAAAATCAATGGACAAAAAATGTGGATCTCAAACGCCGGTTTTTGTAGTTTAATGATTGTGTTTGCACGTATTGAAGATGATAAAAATATTACCGGTTTCATTGTCGAAAATGATGCTAGTAATGGTATAACCATGGGTGAGGAAGAACATAAACTAGGGATTCGTGCTTCTTCTACGCGCCAAGTATTCTTTAATGACACGGTTGTTCCTGTTGAAAATATGTTAGCTGGTCGTGGCGAAGGTTTTAAAATTGCTATGAATGCATTGAACGTTGGTCGTATTAAACTTGCTGCTGCTTGTTTAGATTCTCAAAGACGTATTTTATCAACAGCAGTTAACTATGCAAATGAGCGAAAGCAATTTAAAACCCCTATTGCCGATTTTGGAGCAATCAAGGTAAAATTAGCTGAAATGGCGACAAGTGCTTATGCTGGTGAGTCGGCTAGTTATAGAGCAGCAAAAAATATTGAAGACAGAATTGCTATCCGTCAATCGGAAGGTAATACACATCAAGAAGCTGAGCTGAAAGGTGTAGAAGAATACGCTATAGAATGTTCTATTTTAAAAGTAGCCGTTTCTGAAGATGTACAAAATGCTGCTGATGAAGGCATTCAAATCTTTGGAGGTATGGGCTTCTCAGAAGAAACGCCAATGGAGGCTGCTTGGAGAGATGCTCGTATTGCGCGTATTTATGAGGGTACTAATGAAATCAATAGAATGCTTTGTGTTGGTATGCTTGTAAAGAAAGCTATGAAAGGGCATTTAGATTTATTAGGCCCTGCCACAGCGGTAGCTAATGAATTAATGGGTGTGCCATCTTTCGATACACCAGATTACTCAGTACTTTTTGCGGAAGAAAAAGAAATCATTAAAAAATTGAAGAAAATATTTTTAATGGTTGCTGGCTCAGCAGCTCAAAAATATGGAGCTGAATTAGAAGAGCACCAACAATTATTAATTGCTGCTGCTGATATTTTAATTGAAATATATATGGCAGAATCTGCTATCTTGAGAACCGAGAAAAACGTAAAACGTTTTGGCGAAGAAGCGCAATCTGTTCAAATTGCAATGTCGAAATTGTATTTATATCATTCAGTAGATATTATTGAGGAAAAAGGAAAAGAAAGTATTATTTCTTTTGCCGAAGGTGATGAACAAAAAATGATGTTAATGGGTCTTAAACGTTTTACAAAATATGTAAATTACCCAGATATTGTAGATTTACGTAATGAAATCGCAGAAAAAGTGAAGGCAGAAAATGGCTATTGCTTTTAAACAAACTTTCCGTTAGAAGTCAAATTTAGTGGAATAAAAAAACCATTTCTTTATTAAAAGAAATGGTTTTTATTTTTTTATAAATAAATGATTTAAATACTTAATTCACTTCAGCATCTAAATAGTCTGGGGTACCATCATTATTCGAATCTAATATCACTGCAGTATAAATAGTTATGGTATCACCATTTTTTACACGATCATATTCGCGTTCATTTGTAGCTAATATTGGCTCCGTTTCACCTTCCAAAATGCTATATGTTTTTAACTCCAATTCATCTCGAGTCGCGACACCATCATTATCATCATCTTGATCTAAATAATCTGGTGCACCGTCTTCATCACTATCATCATTATTAGGATTTCCATCATTATCTAAATCCTCATAACTCGATAATAACGCATCAGCGTCATGATCTGCTCGCTCTACCAAACCTAAACGAATATGAAAAAGAATCGACTCGTTTGGAAATATTCCTGCCGTACCAACATTTCCGTATGCTAGACCTGAAGGTAAGAACAAAATACCACCTCCTGTGCCAGAAAACGATATTGGTTCACCTGACACCGTAGTATTTTCACCACTTTTAAAATTCACAAAACCACGGCTCCAACCTCTAATTACATTCGTAAGAGATAACCAAGTATATGACAATCTTTCATCGAATTTCACACTATCCAACATAAAACCACTATAGTTCACTAATACTGAGTCAGTTTCAGTTGGACTTTCACCAACACCCACATCATTCAATAAATAATATAACTTGTAATTGATATCGTTCTCAGTAACGTTTTGAACTTTCATGTTTTCATCATCAAACAACGAACTTTCGTTATTCATAATAGTATCAATAACCCCAAAAACTTCTCCTGGTTGTGGTTCAATATAATAATGTGATTTTAAATAATTAATTAATATCTCATCATCTTCTATTGCTTGTGCGGCAGCATCAAAATTATCAGTAGTATCATCATCTTTCTTACAAGCGACAATCGCCATAAGTAACATACATAATAGTGCTAGTCTTTTTAAATTCATTTGCTTTTTTTATTTGATTCGCAATTTACAATTTTATGGTTTTCAAAAACAGTAATATTATATTTTAACAAAAGATTATCTAAACTCAATTTTTCGCATTCTCAAACTTGCAGGAGTTACTTCAAGATATTCATCATCTTTAATATATTCCATACATTCTTCTAATGAAAAATCAATTTTAGGAAAAATTTTAGCAGCGTCGTCAGCTCCTGAACTTCGAACATTAGATAATTTTTTTCCTTTAATTAAATTAACTCCCATATCATCTTGACGTGTATTTTCTCCGACCACTTGACCTTTGTAAATCTCTTCATTTGGGTCAATAAAGAACTTTCCTCTATCTTGTAGACGGTCAATTGCGTAAGCGGTTGCTTTTCCAGCCTCAGAACTTACAATGGCACCGTTCACAACATCGTTGAATTCACCTTTATAAGTATCATATCCTCGTAGTCTATGATTGATAATAGCTTCTCCTTGAGTAGCTGTTAATATTTTATTTCGTAAGCCTATCAGCCCTCTAGAAGGAATATCGAACTCTAAATGCTGTAAATCTCCTTTAGGTTCCATAACTAACAGGTCACCTTTCCTCAATGTAATCAAGTTAATTGCCTTACTGGCAAGTTCTTCGGGAACATCTACAACCAAGGTTTCATAAGGTTCACATTTTACACCGTCAATTTCTTTTAGAATTACTTGCGGTCTACCAACTTGAAGTTCGTAACCTTCTCTTCGCATTGTTTCAATCAATACAGATAAATGTAAAATACCACGTCCAAACACATTGAACTTGTCTTCAGTATCCGTCTCTTCTACACGTAAAGCCAGGTTTTTTTCGGTCTCTTTAAATAAACGGTCACGTAAATGACGTGAGGTTACAAATTTACCTTCCTTACCAAAAAACGGAGAGTTATTAATCGTAAATAACATACTCATCGTTGGTTGATCTACTTCAATTCTAGGCAATGCTTCTGGGTTTTCTAAATCAGCAATGGTATCACCAATTTCAAAACCTTCAATTCCAGTCATGGCACAAATATCACCGCTTCGTACTTTCGAAACCTTGGCCTTACCCATTCCTTCAAAAACATGTAGTTCCTTAATTCGAACTTTCTTTGTCGTACCATCAGCTTTGCACAACATATAATCTCTATTCTCTTCTAAATCTCCTCTAAATACACGTCCTATGGCAATTCTTCCAGTAAAAGAAGAAAAATCTAATGACGTAATTTGCATTTGTGGAGTTCCCTCTCTATAAGGAGCTTCTGGTATTACATCTACAACAGCGTCTAACAATGATAAAATATTATCAGTTGGTTGCTGCCAATCAGTGCTCATCCAACCATTTTTCGCAGAACCATAAATTGTTGTGAAATCTAACTGATCTTCTGTTGCGTCTAACGCGAACATTAAATCGAAGACTTTCTCATGCACTAAATCAGGAGTACAGTTTTCCTTATCTACTTTATTCACAACTACAATAGGCGTCAATCCTAGTTCTAAGGCTTTACCTAATACAAATCGTGTTTGTGGCATTGGCCCCTCAAAGGCATCTACAAGCAATAAAACTCCATCAGCCATTTTTAATACACGTTCTACTTCACCTCCAAAATCCGCGTGACCAGGTGTATCTATCACATTGATTTTAACCTCCTTGTACGTCACTGAAACGTTTTTAGAAAGAATAGTAATTCCTCTTTCACGTTCTAAATCATTATTATCTAATAATAAATCTTTACGTTCTTTTCGATCATCCAATATTTTTGCCTGATCAATAATTTTATCAACCAAAGTCGTTTTACCATGATCAACGTGTGCTATAATTGCTATATTTCTAATAGATTGCATCCCTATAATTTTGAAGCTGCAAAAATACTAGATTTAATTAGATAATTTTGCATTAAAATTTTCTTTTTTCATTAATTAGAATTAATTTATTACCTTTATAATCAGCTAACTAAGTCTCATGTATTAGTATACTCCTCTATTCGTGTTTACTTCTTCATGAATATTTTAGTCAAATTTTGATTACTAACCTCTTATTTCTGAAAACAAAAGCGGGTAGTCATAATGCATCTATTTATTTTGGGAATTATATCAGTACAATTGAATAACTGAAACGTTAGCAACGATTAACTGATATTTTATAAATGCGAAAATAATGGAACATGTATGCAATGACTGCCCGTATTTATACCTTAGAAATAAACTTCAAAGGATTATTCTATTGAATTTTGAGTAATTTCGCCGCAATGGTAAAAGAAATTCAGCTTAGGGTAAATCTCATTGAAGAAAGACAAGACACTATTTTAGAAAGAAAAGCAGCGCAGTTTTTACAGGTAGATCGCGGTGAAATTTCCGCTATTAAGGTTCTTCGAAAATCGATAGATGCTCGTAAAAAAACGGTTATTTTCAATTACAAAGTAGCTGTTTACTTACAAGAAACACCACCGAACTCCTCCTCTTATTCGTTTGATTATAAAGACGTTTCATCAGCAAAAAAAATACATATCATTGGTTTTGGACCAGCCGGAATGTGGGCAGCGCTTCGTTGTATTGAATTGGGATACAAGCCAGTTGTACTCGAGAGAGGGAAAAAAGTGCAGGCAAGACGTCGAGATCTGCGAGCCATAAACCAAGAACATTTTGTAAATGAAGATTCAAACTATTGTTTTGGTGAAGGAGGTGCAGGCACTTATTCTGATGGAAAACTATATACGCGAAGTTTAAAGCGTGGTGATGTACGTAGAATTTTTGAGAGTTTTGTATATCACGGTGCTACTGAGCAAATATTGATAGATGCTCATCCACATATAGGCACAAATAAATTACCTAAAATTGTTGAAAATATTCGTGAAACAATTTTAGAATATGGCGGTGAAATACATTTCGAAAGTCGCGTAGTAGATTTTGTTATTTCAGCACAAAAGCTAAAAGCTATTCGTCTTCAAAATGATATTGAAATGCCGGCAGAACGGGTCATTTTGGCGACCGGTCATTCGGCAAGAGATATTTATTACTTGCTGCATAAAAAAGAAATAGCATTGCGAGCCAAATCCTTTGCCATGGGTGTTCGTGTTGAACATCCTCAACATATTATTGACTCAATTCAATATCATTGTGATGGAAAACGTGATGAATTATTGCCTGCAGCTGCCTATAGTTTAGTCGCACAAGTTAAAGAAAGAGGCGTGTATTCTTTTTGTATGTGTCCTGGTGGATTTATCGTTCCAGCGGCCACCGCCAATGGAGAGGTTGTTGTAAATGGAATGTCACCTTCTAAAAGAAACAACCTATTTGCAAACTCAGGAATAGTGGTTGAGATTGATATTGAAAGAGATCTTCCAAAATATGAACATTTTGGGGTTTTAAAAGGATTAGAATATCAAAAAAACCTAGAAAGATTGGCATTCACCGCCGGAGGCAGAAGTCAAATTGCTCCCGCTCAGCGTTTAACTGATTTTGTCGAAGGTCGCTTATCATCTAATTTAAACCCTACCTCCTATCAACCTGGTCTAAATGCTGCGCCTTTACATTCTTTACTCCCTAAATTGATTGGAGGAAAACTGAGAAACGGATTCAAAGCTTTTGGTCAAAAAATGAATGGATATTATACTCAGGAAGCGAATATTGTTGGTGTTGAGTCTCGAACTTCTTCGCCTATAAGTATTCCTAGAAACGATAATTTAGAACATCCTGAGATTAACGGATTATTTCCTTGTGGGGAAGGCGGTGGCTATGCTGGCGGAATCGTATCGGCGGCAATGGATGGTGAACGATGCGCAGAAGCGGCTATTGTAGGATATTAAATTATCTATTAAAATCGTCTCGAAACTTCCTGAAGAAAAATTATTTATATATTAGAGAATAATTTGTTAACCACATGACATCATTTAATTCTCCACTGGAGGCTTTCCTATATTGGGAAAAGCATACTCCTGAGACTCCCTTTTTAAACCAGCCGATTGCTGGAAAAATTATAAGTTATACCTACAAATCTGCCGGTGAAGAGATCCGTAAAATTGCATCCGCCTTAAACGACTACAATCTTCCAGAAAAAAGTCACATTGCCTTACTTTCAAAAAATTGTGCTCATTGGATCATGTCTGACATTGCCATTATGATGACCGGTCATGTTTCTATACCTATTTATCCAACGCTCAATGACACCTCTATCAATCAAATATTGACACATAGCGAATCAAAAGTCATCATTATAGGTAAGCTCGATAATTTTGATTCTCAGAAGGCAGGAATACCCGACATACATAAAATAAGTATCAATTTATATGGAGAAAACACAGGAGATAGTTGGGGAGAGTTAGTACTAAAACATCCACCAATAACAAATCCTCACCTACCAAAAAAAGAAGATCTTGCCAGCATTATATATACTTCGGGCACTACCGGAACGCCAAAGGGAGTTATGCATACTGTGGGTAACTTTATTACTGCCGCAAATACTTTTAATAGCACTGTAGATTTACCAAAAAATCCTCAACTTTTCTCCTATCTGCCTTTGGGTCATATTGCTGAACGCGTTGGGATTGCCATGTTCGGATTGGTGTTGGGCGCAACAATTTCATTTGCAGAATCATTAGAAACATTTGCGTCGAATTTAGAAAGAACACAACCGCATACATTTTTTGCTGTTCCAAGAATTTGGGCAAAATTTCAAGAAAAAATACTCGAGACTCTTCCTCATAAAAAATTAAACGTATTGCTTAATATCCCTATTATTAATGGTGTTATTAAGAAAAAATTAAAACAAAAATTAGGATTGTCGAATGCCGTAGTAATCATTTCTGGCGCCGCTCCTTTAGCGAGCAGTTTGATGAAATGGTATAAAAAAATTGGTATTACTGTATTACAGGGATATGGCATGACAGAAGATTGCATCATTTCACATATCAATTTACCGAATCATAACAAAATCGGAACAGTAGGAAAACCATTATTAGGTGTACATACAAAATTATCCGCTGAAGGAGAAGTCTGTTTAAAAAATGATTGTTTAATGACGGGTTATTTTAAGGCTCCCGAAATAACCGCAAGTGTTTTCACCGAAGATGGCTATTTAAAAACGGGCGATTTAGGAGAATATGACCATGACGGATATTTGACCATAACCGGTAGAGCAAAAGACCAGTTTAAAACAGATAAAGGAAAATACATCTCTCCGGCTCCAATTGAACTTGAGCTTACGAAAAATAGTGATATTGAACAGATTTGTATCGTTGGAACAGGTATTCCACAACCTATAGCTTTGGTAACGCCATCACTATTGGGAAAAGGCAAGAGTAATGAGGAATTTTCTAAAAGTTTATGGAAAAGTGTTCAAGAAATTAATCCAAGTCTCGAGAAGCATGAAAAAATTGTAAAAATAGTTGTGATGAAAGAAGACTGGACTGTAGATAATGGACTAGCAACACCAACGTTAAAAGTGAAACGAAATAGCGTAGAGAAAATACATAGAGAATTCTATAGATCATGGTTTGAACATGAAGAAAATGTCATTTTCGAATAATTCTTATTCATCTTTATTTGGATGATCTCTAAAAGCGCTTGGCAGAATATCCGGAATTAATTTCGCGATAATGGGTAATAGCACCAAACCTCCTGGTAATAAAAAAACAGCCAGCGCTGGTATACTTTTTAATACGTCTAATAACTGAGATTTTACTTTTGCCTTCTCTTCTTCCGATAATTTAGTGTAGGCAGATTTATTCAATAAAATGACAAGTTCTTTGCTCTGCTTAAGCTCTTGAACAAGGCTTTTACTATTCTTTTCTAGGATCTTTTTTATCTCATCGGTAGAAATCACTATAATTTTCTTCGCTTTCGTTCCCTCTTTAACAAACTCAATTCTCGACTCGTTTGCCCCGATACTGAGGTATTTTCTTCGGCTCTTCGAATGAGATAAGGCATTACATCTCTTACGGGTCCGTAAGGTAGATATTTCGCTACATTATATCCTTCTTTCGCCAAATTATAGCTAATATGATCACTCATGCCATATAATTGTCCGAACCAAAGCCTACTATCGTTTTTAGAAATTTCCTTTTCGTCGGCGAGCTCCATGAGCAAGTGAGAACTTTCTTCATTATGTGTTCCTGCGAACAAGGCCATTTTTTCGTTATCCATCATAAATCTAATAGCCGCGTTATAATTGTCATCGGTGGCTTGCTTATCTTTACAAATAGGAGATGGATATCCTTTCTCTTCAGCCCGCTCTCGTTCCTTCTCCATATAAGCGCCTCGTACCACCTTCATTCCAACACAAAAACCATTCGCTATAGCACGCTTATACAATCCTTTTAAGTAATCTAAGCGATCCCAACGATACATTTGTAAAGTACTAAAGACTATTGCCTTTTCTTTATTATACGTTTGCATCATTAACTCAATTAAATCATCTGCTGCACCCTGCATCCAGCTTTCTTCCGCATCGATTAAGAGCGTTACATTTTTATCGTGAGCCACTTTACAAACCGTATCGAAACGTTGAATTACTTTCTGCCATTCTGATTTCTCTTCAGTGGTTAGTTCTATTCCTTCAGTGAGCTTCTGATACAAGGCAAAACGTCCAAAACCTGTCGGTTTAAAAACAGCAAATGGGATACTGTTCTTCTCCTGAGCAAAATCAATATTTTGCAAAATTATCTTTTGAGCTAAATCAAATTGATTTTCATCTTCTTTTCCCTCAACTGAATAATCTAAGGTGGCGTGCACATTTTTGGTATACATTTTTTCTATAACTGGTAAACAATCTTCTTCGGTAACACCTCCGCAAAAATGATCAAAAACAGATGCTCTAATTAAATGTTCAACTGGCATATGCGCCTTTAAAGCAAAATTCGTAATGGCAGTACCTATTCTAACTAAAGGTTCGCTTTGAATCATTTTGAATAAAAAATAAGCTCGATCTAGTTCGGTATCTGTTTTCAAAGCAAAAGCTGTCTCTGTATCTTCAAATATTTTTTTCATTGGAAGGTTGATCTTTTTAGCAAATATAATTACTGCCCACAATATTTTTCAATAAATTCGCCTTTTATTATAAAAAACAAATGCTACTGTGAATTCTATTCAAGCTACCAATTATCAAGTACATTTTCAATCAGAGGCTTTTAAAAGGCTAAATCGTTATATCGCTACGAACAAACCTTCAAAAATGATCATTTTAGTTGATGAAAACACTAAAAAAGATTGCCTTCCTCGTTTCTTGACTAAATTGGATTCTAATGAAAACATTGAAACCATAGAAATAAAAGCAGGAGAAATTCATAAAAACATTGACACATGTGTCTTGGTATGGAAAGCTTTAACCGATTTAAATGCTGATAGAAAAAGCTTACTAATAAACTTAGGAGGCGGTATGGTAACTGATTTAGGCGGTTTTGTTGCGTCTACCTTTAAAAGAGGGATTAAATTTATCAATATTCCAACCACCTTACTAAGTATGGTAGATGCTTCTGTAGGTAGTAAAACTGGAGTGGATTTAGGTACCTTAAAGAATTTAATTGGGCTCTTCAGCAATCCAGAAATGGTTTTAATAGATTCTTCTTTTTTATTTACGGTTCCGAAAAGAGAGTTACATTCTGGCCTGGCGGAAATCATAAAGTACGGATTAACCTATGACACCAAATTATGGGATAAAATTAAATCAAATTCGAAGTTACTTGATGCCAATTTAGATGAACTTATTTATCGTTCAATAGAAATAAAAAACGAAGTTGTACTGCAAGACCCGAAAGAGAATGGATTGCGAAAAATATTAAATTTCGGACATACTATTGGACATGCCATCGAATCCTATTTTTTAGAAAGTACACAAAAAGAAACATTAACTCATGGTGAAGCTATTGCTGTAGGTATGGTTATAGAAGGTTACTTCTCTAGCAAACTACTAAATTTCCCGAAGGATGAACTTGATAGTATAAAATCAACAATAATCGATTTTTTTGGGAAGATAGAAATTCTACAAGCAGATTATGATGCTATTATCGATTTAATGAAATACGATAAAAAAAATATTGGATCCACTGTAAATTTCGTACTGCTAGAAAATTTGGCTCAATTCAAAATCGATTGCACAGTATCGAATTCAGTTCTAGTAGAAGGCTTCGATTTTTACAATCAATAATTTAACAGATACCCACTTTTACCGATCTATAAATATCTTCGTATTGCGGTAAAATAGTTTCTAAAGAAAATTGTTGAGAAAATTTAAAAGCGTTTTCCTTAAATGCATTAAGTCTTTCGTCGTTTTCGAGTATAGATATCGCATTTTGGGCCATCTCCTCAGTATTGCCAACATTACTTAAATACCCCGTTACACCATCACTATTAACTTCCGCCAGGCCACCAGAGTTTGTTGATATTACTGGGGTATTTGCAGCCATTGCTTCTAAGGCTGCCAATCCGAAACTTTCAGTTTCTGATGGTAACAAGAACAAATCAGATAGGCATAATATTTTATCAACTTCACTACTATTACCAAGAAATATTACTTTATCGCTAATTCCTAATTCAATTACTTTTTTCTCTGCTACATCTCTCTCTGGACCATCACCTACCATTAATAATTTAGCATCAATCGCCTTTTGCACTTTATAAAATATTTCGACAACATCTTGAATACGTTTTACAGGTCTAAAATTACTAATATGTGTCAATATTTTTTGATCTGGTCTTGCTAAGTTACCTCTCACACATTCTTCCTTCTGTGCCTTTGCATACTTGTCTACATCAATGAAATTATGAACAACCTTAATATCTTTTCGAATATTAAATAAACGTAAGGTGTCTTTCTTTAGACTATGAGATACGGTTGTTACTTCATCAGAATTATTAATACTAAATTCGACTGCCGTTTTATAATTAGGATGACTTCCTACTAAGGTAATATCGGTGCCATGTAAGGTGGTAACAATCGGGATTTCAATGCCATCTTCTTTCAACATTTGTTTGGCCATATAGGCCGCATAAGCATGTGGTATAGCATAATGCACATGTAAAATTTCTATGTCGTGAAGTTTTATCATGGCCACTAACTTACTCGATAAGGCTAATTCATATGGTTGGAAATGGAACAAAGGATATTCTTCAACAAAAACTTCATGAAAATGAATATTCTTAGATAGAGCGTTCAATCGCACTGGTTGATTATAGGTAATGAAGTGTACTTCATGACCTTTATTTGCCAACGCAATTCCTAATTCTGTTGCAACAACCCCACTCCCACCAAAAGTTGGATAACATACAATACCTATTTTCATATATTCATTTTGAATTCTTTGTCGCTAAATACTCTTAATACTTTCTATTCTTTTTTAGAAAATTTCATCATATTAAATAGTAAATTAGCTCTTTGTAAAATTAAAACATTTAATGGATTTCAATTCATTTTTAACACATATTTCTGGCTTACAAAAGAAACCGCTAGGTGGAATTGATTCGCAATTCAAAATGGCTCCCGATATCCGAAAAGAAATTGATTTTGGGTCGATTGTAAAACCAGACGCCAAAAGTGCTGCCGTTCTAGCACTTTTTTATCCCAATCAACATAATGAAACACATTTTTTATTGACGCAACGGGCCAGTTACAATGGAACTCATTCTGCTCAAATAAGTTTCCCTGGTGGCAAGATTGAAAAAAATGACACCAATTTAGCACATACTGCATTGCGAGAAACTTATGAAGAAACGGCTGTACCAATGGAGGATGTCTCTATTATTAAAGAGCTCACAAAAACATATATTCCTCCGAGTAATTTTTGGGTTAGTCCTTTTATCGGAACCATTGAATATAGACCTAAATTTATTGCAAATCATGAAGTTTCGACCCTTATTGAAGTGAGATTAACAGACATTTTAGACGATCGTGCTGTAGTAATTCAAAATATGAGTACCTCCTATATGAAGAAAGTAGATGTACCGTGTTTTAAACTAAATGATTATATAGTTTGGGGTGCAACGGCGATGATATTAAGTGAGATTAAAGATTATTTAAAGTAGTATTTCAACTATTTCTTTTGTATGTTTGTTCAAAACAACTCATCATTTAAATGAAATTATATAAGCAAGATCCTTTTGGTAATGCTTTATTCCTTAAAAAATTTTTAATACGGTTCATTGGGGCTATTTCGCATCAACGTTATCAGGGGTTTAACAAGTTACATATTGAAGGTTCAGAAATAATTAGAAATTTGCCAGATAGTGGCGTTCTATTTGTTTCTAATCATCAAACATATTTTGCCGATGTTGCTGCCATGATGCATGTTTTTAACGCCGCTTTAAGCGGAAGAGATGACAACATCAAAAATGTGGGCTACCTTTGGCAACCAAAATTAAACCTGTATTATGTGGCCGCATTAGAAACGATGAAATCAGGTATCCTTCCAAAAATATTTGCGTATACAGGATCCATTTCAATTGAAAGAACTTGGCGAAGTGAAGGTAAAGATGTGAATCGGCAAGTGAAGATGTCGGATGTAAGCAGCATTAGCAAAGCATTGAATGATGGCTGGGTAATTACGTTTCCTCAAGGTACAACTACGCCCTTTAAACCTATTAGAAGGGGTACCGCACATATCATTAAAAGAAACAAGCCGATTGTTATTCCGATTGTGATCGATGGCTTTAGACGAGCTTATGACAAGAAAGGATTAATGCTCAAAAAAAGGAATGTTCTACAATCTATGGTGATCAAAAAACCATTGGATATTGACTATGAAAATGATTCTGTTGAAAAAATTGTTGAGCAATTGCAATTTGCTATTGAACAGCATCCTTCTTTATTAAAAGTTATTCCTGTTGAAGAATATGCAAAACAAGAAGAAGCATTGAATAAAAAACGAAATTTTTTCGATTTTTATTAATTTTTCTTAACTCAACCACGCCTTCATCATCCAAATAGTTTTTTCTTGTTCAGCGATAAAATCGCTCATCATGGCATTCGTTCCTTCATCGTTAGCATCATCAGACTTATTAAGTAAATTGCGTTCAATTTTCAACAATTCTGTCAAGGATTGAACAACTAACTCAACAGCTTTCACATCATCTGAAATATTTTTACCCACAGGTACTTTTGCATTTTTTTCATAATCATTAAATGTGTGCAAAGGTGTACCTTCTAAGGTCAGTATACGTTCTG
The DNA here is from genome assembly GCA_947494325.1 of uncultured Flavobacteriaceae bacterium. Classification (GTDB taxonomy): domain Bacteria; phylum Bacteroidota; class Bacteroidia; order Flavobacteriales; family Flavobacteriaceae; genus Aureibaculum. Next base: position 382,879 of record CANLUS010000003.1, on the reverse strand, counting down.
CGATTAAGTCAACTTTTTCTTGAGTATCCGTATAAAATTCTTCAAATTTCATATGTAACTCAAAAAATGACTTTCCTTCGATATTCCAATGTAAACCTCTTAAACTTTGATAATAAACTTGATAATTTGCCAGTAACTCATTCAAATTCACCACTAAATCGTCTACTTTAGATCGATTTAATCCTAGTATCATTTTACTCATAACTATTTGATTTTTAATATTTAAACAAAAATATGAGAAATTTATTTTCATTTACTATAAGTATGATTGATAGTTTTTATATTTTTATCATAAAAATTTATACTCAATGACTATTACCCAACTTAAATATGTTTTAGCTGTAGCTGAATATCAAAACTTTACGCTCGCTTCAGAAAAATGCTTCGTAACCCAGCCAACTTTGAGTATGCAGATTCAAAAATTGGAAGAAGAACTTGATATTGTTATTTTTAATAGAAAGAAAAAGCCGATTGAACTAACACCGGTTGGTCATAAAATAATAGATCAAGCCAAAGTAATTTTGGATGAAAGCAATAGAATTAATGATATTGTAGATCAACAAAAAGGGTACATAGGAGGTGAATTCAAACTCGGGATTATACCAACGATTACGCCTACCTTATTACCTTTGTTTTTAAACACCTTTATTAAGAAATATCCTAAAGTCAATCTAAAAATTGAAGAACTCAATACCAATGAAATATTAAAGAAACTAAAAGATGGCCACTTAGATGCTGCTATTGCCAGTACACCATTAGAAAATGAAAATATTAAGGAACGCGTATTATACTATGAACCCTTTGTTGGCTTTATGAGTGAAAGTCATCGTTTATCTAAAAAAGAGCGTATTACGGTAGATGATTTAAATATAGATGACATCCTATTATTAGAAGACGGTCATTGTTTTAAAGACAGTGTTATAAATATTTGCAGAAGTTTTGAAACCACGACTACAGATTCTTTCAAATTAGAGAGCGGTAGTTTTAGTACTTTGTTGAAACTATCAAAAGAAGGTATGGGAATGACATTACTTCCTTATCTACATACCTTGGACTTAAAAGAAGAAGACAAAAAATATTTAAAAGAGTTTGAAAATCCAGCACCTGCGCGCGAAGTTGCCTTAGTATATCATAAGTCACAACTTAAAATGCAATTGGTGGATGCTCTAAAAAATACAATCGATGGTATTATAAGAGGGGTAATATCCTTTAACGATGTACGTATTATTAGTCCAATTCGAAAATAAAAAAAGAGGCTTTTTTGAAAGCCTCTTTTCTTTTTTATCGGTTATAATTAGCAATACAAACCGTTAACTCCGGTTTGTTAGCCGTAAATTCTTGCAGCCAAATTCTAAGTTCCGCAATTTCGTACGGTAATAATCTAGAAAAGGCTTTATCTAATTCTTTACAGAATAAATCCACATTAAAACTGACCTTTTTTAATACAGTCTTAGTGTATTCAAACATTGCTCTAGCCATGGGCATTGTAGGTATTAAATTAAATATAGTTACTTTTAGAACGTAAATTATTCTTCTAAATTACAAATTTTAACATACAAAAATGTTAAAATTTTTCCTAAAACATTTTATTTATAGTTTTTGAATTTTACCTAACAATCCATTTGCTTTTTCCTCAAGTTCCTTACTAATTGCTTTGAAATGAGATTTTTTATTTTCAACATCCTTAGCATTTACCTTTTCAATCAACGCATCAAAAACATCTATTGTTTCGTCAATAATCTTCTCGGCCTTTGCAGATTTTTTATCATCTTCTTGTAAAATTTGCCAAACATAACATTCTTCTATTATATCCGATAAGACATAATTAATATCTTTCTTTAAGTTCTTAATACTCGCCATAATCCTGGTTTTATTTTTGACAAATTTAAGCTAATTAAGCTTAATATAGATTTAAAAAACTATTAAAAATTATTCAGTTCTTGCTGAAAAGACGCTGTAAACAATCCAACATGATAACCATCTACCAAAGCGTGATTGACTGCAATTGCAACTGGCATCATTAAAGCACCATTCTTTTCAACATATTTTCCAAAAGCTAACTTAGGTACAGATTCCTTCTTTATTCCAAAAACTGGCTCTTTATGTCCTGAGAAATTAAACCAGGGCATCGCTGAACAATAAATACAGGCATCAGTACCTTCTTCAGGAGGAAACATCTCTTTTGTGTTCAACACTCTTTCTTTTTCCTTTAAAAAATTAGCATAAAAATTGTCGAAATTTTCGTCGTAATAAACAAATGAGCAGCCAAACGTATTATCTCTTCTTGCAATAGTTGGCGAAGCATGAATAACATCGTGTACTATAACTTTCTCTTCGAGAATACGATATTTAAAATTTTCAACACTATTGATAGCTTTCATGCAAGCATGCAAGTACAGCGCAAAAAAAGAAATCCCTTGTTTTTCAGCATGCGTGAAAACCTTCGTGACATCAAAATCTACGGTAACCGCAAAATAAGGATCTGCAAACTGGTTAAAAAAATGGAAATGTGCTTTACGATTCCAACTTTCAATATCTAATTCATGCATCAGGGCAACAATTTAATGAGCTCGTTTAACTTTGAAATGGACTTATAGCCATTTCCATCATGTTCAACAATTTCATGCTGCCATGTCGTATGAAAAGGTATATGAATGGCCTTTGCACCAATTTCTAACAAAGGCAGCACATCTGATTTTAAAGAATTTCCAATCATTAAAAATTGCGCAGAAGGAATCTCTAAATGCTTCAACAATTTTCTGTAGTTCTCTGGCTTTTTTTCACTTAGAACTTCGATGTGATGAAAATATTGAATCAAGTTTGACTTTTCCAATTTTCTTTCTTGATCGAGTAAATCTCCTTTTGTCGCTAAAATCAGCTTGTATTTCTTCGAAAGCACCTTTAGAGTTTCTTCAACTCCCTCTAAAAGTTCTATTGGTTTTTCAAGCATTTCTTTGCCAATATCAATAATTTGCTCAATGACTTTCTGATCAATATTATAATTTGAAAGTTCGAGAGCCGACTGAATCATAGATAACATAAACCCTTTCACTCCATACCCATAAATGTCAAGATTCTTTATTTCTGTTTTAAATAGTTCTTGATCTATTTTGTTTTTTGTTTCGTAACCTGATAATAATTCTGCAAAGCGTTCTTCTGCCTCTCTAAAATAGGTTTCATTAACCCACAAGGTGTCATCAGCATCAAAAGCGACAACTTCGATGTTTTTATATTCGGCATCCGCAACAATCATTATACTATCGTTTTGTTTCTTTCTTCTCGAAAATAGGATCTTTCAATATAGGTGATTCGTGATTGATATACACTTCCAATAATTCAGCTTTATTTCTTGAATAAATACTAAATTGTTTTAGCGCGGCAGGAATTAAAACTGTTTCACCCTTTTCTACCGTGGTTTTTTCACCATTACAAGTAAATTGAACACTTCCATGCACACACATATAAATAACAAATGAATCTTTATCAGAATGATCAATTTTTATTTTTTTGGCTAGTATCGGCAAATAATTAGTTGTAAAATATTTACAATCGACAACTTCTGTAGTTTTATTATTTTCTTTTTGATATGTCGTTTTATAATCTTCTAAAGCTGCATAATCAATAGCATCTAACGCCTCATCAGTATGTAAATCTCTATAGTTACCATATTTATCTTGACGATCCCAATCATAGACTCTATAAGTAATATCGCTGGTCTGCTGTATTTCTGCTAACATAACTCCTGCCCCAATAGCATGGACTCTTCCTGTTGGGATAAAATATACATCTCCTTTCTTTACTTTATCTACATTTAAGATTTTTAATAATGATTTATTTTCTAAATGATGCAAGTAGGTTTGCTTGTCGCTATCTTTTTTAAAACCAACAATAAGATCACCTCCTTTGTCAGCTTGCATAACATACCACATTTCTGTTTTACCAAAAGAATTGTGACGTTCTTTTGCCAAAGTATCGTGAGGATGCAATTGGATACTTAAAGCTTCTTTAGCGTCGATATATTTAATAAGTAATGGAAAATTATAACTAAACTTACTAAACACTTTCTTTCCTAACAAATCTCCTCGATAACTGACCATTAAATCTTGTAACGAAAAACCTTTAAGCTTACCATTCGCGACAACGGACATATCTCCTTTAATATCAGAAACTTCCCAACTTTCTCCAATATCATCTCTTGTTGATTTTTTATTTAAAATTTGAACTAACTTCTCTCCTCCCCAAATTTTCTCTTTGAGAATCGGATGAAACTTTATAGGGTAATCTAAACTCATTATTTTTTTTCTTTTAATATGGCTAATGATTCGGTAATATGCTTTTCTGTTCCAAACTGATTTTCAAAAACTAACTGTACAATACCATTTTTATCTATGACGTACGTTACCCTTCCCGGTAATAATCCAAATAAAGAACCTTTTACACCAAATAAGGCCCGCACCTTTTTCGCGGAATCTGACAATAAGGTAAACGGCAATCTATATTTTTTTGCAAATTTTTGGTGCGAAATTTCTCCATCTCCACTAATACCGATTACCTCAGCACCTAAATCTGTAAAATCTTCATATTGATCTCTAAAGTTACAAACTTCTTTAATACATCCAGGTGTAAAATCTTTTGGATAGAAAAAAATAACCATTGGTTTTTTTCCGATTAATGTATCAATGCTAAATATTTTACCGTCTTGGTCTTTTAAGGTAAATGAAGGTACTTTATCTCCTTTTTTTAACGTCATAAGCAATTATTGTAAGGTTACTCAAATATCATCATTTTATTAGTAATACTAAAATATGTTTATTTTTGATATTAAACATTTATTAACCATGCAAGTTACCCCGGAATTAACGCAGTTTCTTTCACCTTACGCTCCCAATATTCAAAAGTTAACTATTCAACTTAGAAGCTTCATTATTGAGCAACTGCCAACTACCAATGAACTCATTTGGGATAATTATAATGCTGTTGCCATTGCGTATTCAAAATCAACTGAACTCAAAGATGCCTTTTGTCATCTCTCGGTATATGGTAACCATGTGAATTTTGGATTTAACCGTGGTGCTGAACTTTCAAATTCTTCTATAGAATTGCTTGGCAAAGGGAAGTTAATACGACATATTACAGTGCCTAATTTTGACTCATTTCCAAAAACCGAAGTAAAAAAATTACTGGCAGAAGCTATTAAAATTTCGGAAAAGTTCAACCCTTTGTTAGTCGAAGCCTCAACAACATCTCAAAGTATGGTCATGTCTATATCAAAAAAGAAAAGAAGGCCTTCTTAGTACTTTACGCACCGCGATAGCTTACAAAATTTCTTGGTGTTTCGTAAAGCGTGACCTCTAGTTTTTTACTGTCGTCTATATGTGGTCGAAGTTTGTTCCAAATAACTACGGCAATGTTTTCAGCAGTCGGATTTAACTCTTTAAATTCGGCAACTTCTTTGTTTAAGTTTTTATGATCAAAAGCATTCTCTATGTTGCTTTTTATTAAATCTTTAAGCACCTTCATGTCTATAACAAAACCAGTTTCTGGATCGATATTTCCAGTAACTGAAACAATCAATTCATAATTATGACCGTGAAAGTTAGGGTTGTTACATTTACCAAATACAGCTTCATTTTTGTCATCAGACCAATCGCTTCTGAACAAACGATGTGCCGCGTTGAAATGCGCTTTTCTACTAACTGTGATCATCATAATGTAGCTTCTTGAAGATGATTGTAAAATTTCTCAAAAATAATCTTGAACCATTCGGTATAAATTTTTGGTTGCCGATCAATATCATTTTTAACTGCTTCTAAAGTCATCCATTTATAAGCATTGACTTCTTTTTTATTAATATTCGGAGCCTCATCATAAGCCCCAACCATTACATGATCTAATTCATGTTCGGTTAGACCATTATCAAACGGTGCCTTATAGATGAATGAAAAAACTTCCTTCAGTTCACATACAAATCCCATTTCTTCAAATAAACGTCTTTTTCCAGCTTCCAAATTAGATTCACCATCTCGTTGATGACTACAACAGGTATTTGTCCATAACATCGGAGAATGATACTTATGCGCAGCTCTTTGCTGTAACATTAATTCTCCATTCTTATTCAAAACAAAAACCGAAAATGCTCGATGCAATACGGCCTTTTCATGTGCTTCCAATTTTGGCATGAGACCTAGTTGCTCATCTTTTTCATTCACCAATATAACCTTTTCTTCTCCCATAAAATATGCCGCAATTTACAAATTAAAATTTGTTCAATTTTTAAAGAACCATTAAAAATCTGTTAATGAAATTGTTGCTGTAGTAACTCTGGTTTGATCTTCTATAATTGTTGTCCATGCAAACAATGCTTTATCATCAACAATTTCTAGTTGAGGAAATCCGCTCGCTCTTGACGGATTTAATTCACTAACTACGACTTCTTCACCTTTTTCTCCAGAAACATTGACTTTCACAGCTTTTATAACCGTTCTAGAATCTTGAGAAGTTACCCAGCTCATCAATGCATTTTCTGTATCAATCATCGCAACATCTACTCGACCAATAGTTAAGCCTTCATCGATACTAATGGGATGATCAAAACTCACCCCCGAGTTTTTAGAGAAAACTAATTTCACGGATGGCATTTCAGATGCTCCCGTATACCAGGCTACAACCAACACATTGTTTATAGCATCTGCGCTCGGTCCATTTACAGGACATCCAGCAATTTTCCAATTATCATTAAAAATAGGTCTGGGTTCTGACCAAGAACTATCAATTTTTCGTGTGATATAAATATCTCTAATTTCATCATCAGATCGATCTCGATATACCACTATTGGTCCATTACTGGTGATCGCAGCGCTAGTTTGACAACAATCGCAGGTTTTGTGATCTAACGTCAGTTCATCTACTTTCAACCCTTGCGCCGTTATTTCAGCAGCCCTTAATGTCATCGCACCTTCGCCACCATGATCGTGGCCTCCGGCAGTATTCCTTCCATCAAGCCAGGTTACAAAAAATGAATCCTCTTTATAAGGAAGCATAGTTACAAACCCATGCTCTGATTTAGTACCATCATTATGCAAGATAAAATCATCTTTCCAGGAACTTGTCTTTACTGGAAACATCTTCATTCTAATATCATACGTATAAGTTCCTTCCGCTGACATTTGTAAAAAATGACTTAATATACTTCCATTATTTTCAGCTATTGCCGGAAAGTCGGCCCAATTTACAAACCAATCCGTACCACTCGTTATAGTTTCAGCCTTAGTCCATTTATTATCTAAATACTCAGCATATTTTAAGGTGTACACTGAATCGTTTTGATTTTCAATCCATGACAACAGTGTTTTATCACCCGAAAAAAGAAACGGTTGTGCACTGTTATTTTTTGCCGGGGATGCTATTACCTCGACCACCTCAGTTGCTTTTTCTTTTCCAGCGCAAGCGAAAAGCAAAAAAAGCACTATACAAACCTTCAAATTTTTGTTCATCAAAACACTTTTAGAAATCGATCAAAAATACAATCTTTTATACCGAATACATTTATATTTGTGCCATATATTATTCACATGCGTATCATTATTTTCTTGTTTCTTAGTTCACTGTTTTTTTTGGCCTGTCAGAAAAAAAAGACGCTAGAAGCTCCTGTGCCTAAAGTGACACCTGAAGCAACCGAAATTGTACCAAAACCAGTGGCTAAAAAGCAATCGCTCACCGATGCAATTAATGACACCATTAATAGAAGAAATACCATTGCATTTTTGACTTTGTATGGCAAACAAAACCCTGAAACAATTGTACTTATTGAAACACGGTTAGGCGACATAAAAATAAAATTATATAAAGATACTCCTTTACATAGATCAAGTTTTATATTCTTGACAAAAACCGGCTATTTTAGTACGACTTGCGTACATCGAATTGTGCAAGATTTTGTGGTACAAGGCGGTAATTCGGAAAACCCAAAAACGCGAAAATTTAGAAGAAAATACGAAACGTATACCATTCCACCAGAATTTAGAGCTCATAGAAAGCATAAATATGGCGCTATTGCTGCGGCTAGGGACTGGGAAGACAATCCTAAAAAAGTGTCTACACCGTTTGAGTTTTATTTTGTACAAGATAAAAATGGAGGGCATCATATAGATGGAGAACATACCGTTTTTGGCGAAATTATCGAAGGTTTCGATACCCTCGAAAAAATTGCCTTAGTCAAAGTAGGTAACGATGAATGGCCCGTTAAAGATGTTTTTTTTGATATGACCGTGATTCGTTAAATAGAACTTTTAAATCATCAAATTAAAACTATCTTTGCGCTCCTAATTACAATCAATGGGCTTTTTAGAAGAAATACAACGCAGACGCACATTCGGAATTATTTCACACCCCGATGCTGGTAAAACAACCTTGACTGAAAAATTATTATTATTTGGAGGTGCTATACAGGAAGCTGGAGCCGTAAAAAATAATAAAATTAAAAAAGGAGCCACTTCCGATTTCATGGAAATCGAACGTCAACGTGGTATTTCTGTAGCTACGTCTGTACTTGCCTTTATTTATAAAGACAAAAAAATTAATATTCTAGATACGCCTGGGCATAAAGATTTTGCTGAGGATACTTTTAGAACGCTCACAGCAGTGGATAGTGTCATTGTGGTTATAGATGTGGCCAAAGGTGTTGAGGAACAGACCGAAAAATTGGTAGAAGTATGTCGTATGAGAAACATTCCAATGATTGTGTTTATCAACAAACTCGATCGAGAAGGAAAGGATGCTTTTGACTTATTAGATGAAGTTGAACAGAAATTAGGATTAACCGTCACCCCTTTGAGCTTTCCGATTGGAATGGGTTATGATTTTAAGGGTATATACAATGTTTGGGAGAAAAAACTGAATTTATTTTCTGGTGAAAAGAAGCAGACCGTTTCAGAAGGTATTGAATTTAATGATGTTACCAACCCAGAACTAGATACCATTATTGGCGAAGGGCCTGCGAATCAACTTAGGGAAGAGCTTGAATTGGTCTATGAAGTTTATCCTGACTTTAATCAGCAAGATTACTTAGATGGAAAACTTCAGCCCGTATTTTTCGGTTCGGCCCTAAATAATTTCGGTGTAAAAGAATTACTAGATTGCTTTATTGATATTGCACCTCCACCTCAACCCAAAATGTCTGAAGAACGATTAGTCGATTCTAAAGAAGATAAATTATCCGGTTTTGTGTTTAAAATTCATGCGAATATGGATCCAAAACACAGAGATAGATTGGCCTTTGTAAAAATTGTTTCCGGAACCTTCAAACGAAATGCTCCTTATTTACATGTGCGTCATAATAAGAAATTGAAATTTTCAAGTCCGAATGCTTTCTTTGCAGAGAAAAAAGAAATAGTTGACGAATCATTTCCAGGAGACATTGTAGGCTTACACGATACGGGAAATTTTAAAATTGGAGACACCTTAACGGAAGGAGAGCACTTAAATTTTAAAGGAATTCCAAGTTTTTCTCCTGAGCATTTTCGTTATGTCAACAATGCAGATCCTATGAAGGCAAAACAACTCTACAAAGGACTTGATCAATTAATGGACGAAGGAGTCGCGCAATTGTTTACCCTAGAATTAAATGGACGTAAAGTGATCGGTACCGTTGGAGCTCTTCAATACGAAGTAATTCAATATCGTTTGGAGCACGAATATGGTGCGAAGTGTACCTATGAGAATCTCCCGATGCATAAAGTTTGTTGGGTAGCTCCAGAAGATGCGAAAAGTGAAGAGTTTGCTGAATTTAAGCGCGTAAAACAGCGCTATTTGGCGAAAGATAAACAAGGGCAATTGGTATTTCTTGCCGATTCTGCATTTACGATTCAAATGACGCAAAGTAAATATCCGAGTGTGAAATTGCATTTTACAAGTGAATTTTAACCTAAGGCTTTTACTAACTATTTAGTTTATAATTATGAAAATTAAATTATTAGGGATTTTTTTATTGCTAGCAATGCTAACCCATGGGCAACAAAAAATTGAAAAATACTACTTTGATGGCGACGGTAAAAAAACAGATAGCGTTAATGCCTCGACATATCAACATTATATTTTTACTGATTCTGTTCAAGGAAGTGGTATCGTTAGATGGTTCAAAGAGAGAGGGAAATTAACCCGTGAAACAACCTATTCTAATATTAATAGAAATAATGATTCTATTAAAAAATGGACGAAAGAAGGAATTTCAAAAATCTATCATGATAATGGAGATCTAAAAATCCAAGAATCATATAAGAACAATAAATTACATGGAGAAGTAACGACATTTTTTGAAGGTTCCAAACAATTAAAAAGGAAAGATGAATTTGTAGCTGGTGAATTTGTTTCCGGAATATGCTACGATGAGAATGGTAATGAAATTGAACATTTTGATTACTTCGTAAAACCTTCTTACGATGGTGGCAATAGAGCCATCTATAAATTTATTGGTCGAAATATGAAGTATCCAAAACGGATGTTAGCACTTGGTCAAAATGGAAAAGTTTTTGTTGGGTTTACGGTCACGAGAGACGCTCAATTAAAAAATATTCAAATTTTACGATCGTCGAGCCCTGCTTTTAGCAAGGAAGCCATACGCGTTGTGAAATTACTTAAGAAATGGAAAGCGGGAATTCGTGATGGTGAAAAAATAGACGTGAAATACGCGTTGCCAATTACTTTTAAATTACAGTAATTCTATCAAGCAACTGACATTTGACTTAACAATTCTTCTTCCGACTTCACCAAATGTATTTTGTAAGACGCAAAGAAAGAGATAATTTCTGCCTCAGCTTGAATCAATATTGAATCTGTCACTAACCAAATAGTTTCGATTTTATCCTTCACATCTTTTAGTGCATTTTGAAAAATTAATCTCGCTTCTGTCTTATCATTTTTCATGTCTAAACATTGCCAAATAATGGTTACTTTTTCATCAAAATCTTCTTCAAATGAACGCTTCCATTCCGTAACAAAAGATGCTGCTTCTAATGACGTTAACACCTCATTAAAGGTAAAGCGAATACATTCTTTTCCATTAATTACAATCCGTTCTGCAATCGGATTATTAGTTTTCTTAAACATGCCTTGCTATATTTGGGATTCAAATTTAGGCTGGCAAAAATAGTTAAAAAAGTTAATTAATCTTCATACTCATAAAAGAAACCTTTTTTACAAATGACTAGTCGAGCTTATTTCTTTGTTTTATCTGGATATGCGGGTGTTTTCATCACTTTAGGCGGATTTTCCTTCAACCCTTTTAAAGCAATTTCAATAGCTTTATCTAACTGTGGATCTTGTCCTTTATTAATTAGTTCTGGCCATTGTTCAACTTCGATATCGGGTGCGACACCTTCATTTTCGACTCTGAACCCTTTTTCACTATAAAAAGCAACATTTGGAGCAGTTACTGAACCTCCATCAATAAATTCTGGATAGCCCAATACTCCGACTAATCCACCCCAAGTTCTCTTACCAACGATGGTTCCCAATTTAAATTTTCTAAACATCCATGGTAAATAATCCCCTCCAGAACCTGCTGTTTCATCGGTAATCATCACTTTTGGTCCTTGAATGGAAGCACTTGGAGACTTTAGGTCTTTTCCGTATCTAAAATTCCAATATGCTTGTTCTGGTCGTTTTAAGATATCTATATAATAATCCGCTAAATACCCTCCTCCGTTATACCTCTCATCAACAATAATGGCTTTTTTAGTTGCTTGTGGAAAGAAATAACGTTTAAAATATTCGTGCCCGGCATTTGCCGTATTCGGCACATACACGTACGCTACTTGACCGTTTGTTGCCTTATCGACTTTTTTGATATTTCCTTCTACCCAATCTCTATTTCGAATAGCCCATTCTGTTCTTAAAGGCGTTACTTTTACATTTCTTGCATTCGAACCATCTCTATTAGTACTTACAGTGAGCTGTGTTATTTTATTCGCAGTATTCTCGAAAAAACTATAGATATTATCACTTGCTGTCACATTTTTACCATTCACTTTTATCAGATAATCACCTTCACTTACATCAACTCCTGGCTCAGTTAAAGGTGATCTCAAATTAGGCGTCCAGTTAAGACCTCCATAGATTTTTTTGATTTGATATCTATTGTTTTTGATTTGATAATCTGCACCAAGCAATCCACCAGATATTCTTTCAGGGTTGTTGAGTCTATCACCTCTTCCGCCAAAACGATGATGGCCAACTCCTAACTCACTGAACATCCATCCCATAACTGTATACAAATCACTCCGGCAACTAACATGTGGTAAAAATGTTTTATACTTTACTTTCATGGCGTTCCAATCTACGCCATGCATCCCCGGATCGTAAAAATAATCTCTGTTTACTCTCCAAGCTTCTTCAAAAATATTATTCCACTCTTTTCTCGGATTAATTTTGACTTTAATCGCTCCGAAATTTAATGGTCCATTTTCTGATTTCTTCCCAAGATTGGAAATTTTCCAAGAGCCATTAGCCAAATACAACATTTTCTTTCCGCCGCTGGCAATTTCATAAGCGTCTACAGGCATTAAATTATCTTGCTTTCTTTTATTAAGATCATATTTGTTTAACGTAGTTGAACCCTCGCTATTTGCTAAATAATACAATTCACCTTCTTTTGCAATCGCTAAATTTCGATACTGACCTGCACTTATGGGCAAGGCAATTATTCTACTTTCAAAACCATCCCAATCGATTGTTAACTCTGTTTTTTTAGACGTTTCTTTCTTTTTATCATCTCCTTCTGATTTTACAGCAGATACTTTTTCCTCGTCATTTTCCTTACTCAATGGAGACATCACTTCTTTTTGAAGTGTGACCATATAAATTGAATTCGTCGCTCTCATATCGATACTTGACTGATCAAACCAGTTTACCACAGGCCCTGCATCAGTCGAAGCCAACATGTATAAATACTTTCCGCTTGGATCAAAAACGGGCTCCGAAACACTAGATAATCCATCAGAAACAGCATATGACTTCTTTTTATCTAAAGAATATAAAAAAGCTTTTTCGAAACTGGTATCTGTAATTAACGTATAAGCGATCCATTTAGAATCGTGAGACCAACTTCCAAATAATTCTCTATATGGACCCGGTACGTAACGCTCATCTTGGGCAATCTTATCAACTTTTTTTGAAGCAACATCCGCTACGAAGAGGTTACGACCATTATCAATAAAACTAATTTTTTTACTATCAGGAGACCAATGGGGATACGCATAAAATCCTGCACCGTTAAGTGGTATTTTTGTAACTGTATTTGTTACTGTCGAATGCACATGTAGCGCATATTCATTTGAGGCATCCGAAAAATAGGCTATTGCCTTACCATCTGGAGACCATTGTGGATAGCTCTCGTGAACACCTGGAGAATTTGTTAAATTTTTGTCATCTCCCTTTTTAGCTGGAACGGTAATAATATCACCTCTAAAATCAACAACAGCTCTTGCTCCAGATGGAGAAATACCTCCAGATCGTACGTAATTTCTACCTGACACATAACGCGGTCTTAATTCTAGGAGGTCAGTATTGATTTTTATTTTAAGCGTGTTGATCGTACCTGAATTTATATCATAGGTATGTAAAAGTCCTGCTTGTTGAAATATAATTGTGTTATTATTCGCGTAGAGATCAATTACAGGAAAATCTTTAAAATTCGTTAATGCTTTTACTTGCTTAGAAGTTACATTATAACTGTATAAATTAAATTCGCCATCTCTATCACTTTTAAAATAAACATGATCTTTCGCCCATTGCGGTTTCGCATCATTACTACCTCCTGTAGGTTTTGAAATTTCTTCTACTTTGTGATTTTTTACATTATATATCCAAATTCGTGATGCTGTACCTCCACGGTAGTGCTTCCATTGATTAAAAACTTCATAAAGTGGATTATATGCAATATGAGTTCCATCCCCTGAATAACTAGCCGAAAAAGCAACAGGAATTTTTAATTGGTTTATAGCGCCTCCATTAATACTAACCTCAAACAATTGTGCATGTCTATTGGTATGTGTATTACGTTGTGAAAAGAACAATATCTTTTTCCCATCGGGAGAAAAATCTTGTATACCTTCATAATACGGGTGCCACGTTAATCGTTTTGGCACGCCTCCATCAACAGAAACTATATAAATATCAGAATTTCCATCATACTGTGCTTCAAATGCAATCATTTTTCCATCAGGAGAAAAAATAGGTGCCGATTCTATTCCTTCATCAATAGTCAATCTTTTCGGATTAGAACCATCGCGATTCGCAACCCAAAGATCTTCAGCATAAATGAATGCAATATGGCTATCGCTTATTGCTGGCTGAGATAACAATTTTGTGTTTTGTTGAAGTGCCGCATTTGATCCAAAAGGAATCAAGAAGACAATTACGAATAATACTTTAAAAAATGTTTTCATATGAAGTTAGTTAAATGGAGAATTAGTCAATTTGTTTTACCTTCTAAAGATATCAAAAACATTCCAATTATTTTGAATACTGCCCATGAACTCCTTGACTATTTTAACTTCACGCGAATCATTTCTAAATATCGTTTTAACTCCTCCCGTACCTTAGGAAACAAAAACAACAAACCAATCATATTTGGAAATACTAAGGCCAAGATCATGGCATCTGAAAACTTAATTACGGCATCTAATGTCACCGCAGCACCTAATACTGTAAAGACTAAGAATATAATTTTATAGGTTAAATCGGTCAATCTACCTCTGCCAAATAGATACTTCCAAGATTGCAAACCGTAATATGACCAAGATAAAATTGTAGAAAAAGCAAACAGCACAACTGCAATCGCTAAAACGTATGACGATCCGGGAATGGCACTATCAAAAGCCAAAGATGTTAAATTCACTCCTCCTGCTCTACTACCGTCTGCCAACAACGCTTGCCCGTTCACAACATCTCCATAAACGAAAGCTCCGTCAACATTAAACATTATAATTACAATAGCCGTCATTGTGCATATCACAACAGTGTCAATAAATGGTTCCAGTAAACCAACTAATCCTTCAGAAGCAGCGAACTTCGTGTTAACAGCAGCATGTGCAATAGCTGCTGAACCGGCTCCAGCTTCATTAGAAAACGCTGCCCGACGAAAACCTTGAATCATCACTCCAATAAAACCACCAGTAATAGTTGCGCGTGGTGTAAAGGCTTCGTTAAAAATTAAAGATATGGCATCATCCACATAGGAGAAGTTTGAAAGAATAATAAATAAGGCTGCTGCTACGTATAAAACTGCCATAAACGGTACAATTTTCTCTGTTACCTTCGCAATTCTTTTAATACCACCGATAATAACAATACCAACGAAAATGGCAAATATAAGGCCTATCATACTTCCTGAAGCCGCGCCTTCTATACCGAATCGCGCTATGATTTGAGCCGTAGCTTGATTCGTCTGAAAGGCATTTCCGCCACCAAATGAAGCGCCTACACATAAGACCGCAAACGTAGCTGCTAATATTTTACCTATATGTTTAAATCCACGTTCTTTTAATCCTCTTGACAAATAATACATAGGACCTCCAAAAACATTTCCTTCGTCATCTATATCTCTGTATTTCACTCCAAGCGTACATTCTACAAATTTCGATGACATTCCGAGCAAACCAGCTATGACCATCCAAAAAGTTGCCCCTGGACCTCCAATGGAAATAGCTACGGCCACCATGGCTATGTTACCGAGACCCACCGTTCCCGAAACTGCAGTCGCCAACGCTTGAAAATGATTCACTTCTCCATGATGACCTTCATCTTTAATGGTATCGACTATGTCTCCTCCAACTTCATGAACATTTACAGTTAAGCGCTCGTCAACCTTTTCTAAGTCATCATATGTTCCTCTTACAACTTGAATGGCTGTTGGAAAGTGTTTAATGTTTACAAATCCAAAATAAAAGGTAAAAAACAAGGCTCCTGAAAGCAATAAAATTAATACAATGGGAATGCCAAATCCAGCAATTGGAATTTCAGTGAAAATAAAATTTTCCCACCAAATTGCAAATGGCATAAAAGCGTCATTTATCTGTTCATCTAAACCCTTTGACTGTGCACGAATCATTAGAGGTGTACATAACATACAACCAAAAATGGCGAAATGTTTTTTACTCAAATACATAAGATTGTTTTTATAATTTGGGCGCAATTTGCATTTCTAGATGTTGAAGTAGCTAAAAAGTCAGAAAAGAGTTACAATTGTCAGAACCAATGCTACTGACAAATTTATTTTTCGAATCGTTCTAAAGAATGAGAAAACTATGGTTTTCAGCTTTTAATCTCTTCAACAAGGGTCGAAAATACATTTAGAATCACATAGAAAGATTTCTGGGCGGTACTGCCAAACGAATTTTTCTTTCTCGCTTTTCTGACATTTCGAAAAGGGTATCTTTTAGGGGTTGTAAATGATGATCGCGTGTCCAATTTTCTTTTCCGAAAATCCCATCAAGCAACGCAATCAATAGCCTCTTAATCTCATTATAGTCATTAATATCGTATGATTTGGCACTATCGAAATTCTTAGGTTTTATTTCTAACCAATCATCTTTATGTGTTTTTTTCCGCGTAGCAAACCTTAAGAACAGTTCATATGAAGCTGGTGTTAAAAGTACTTTACGTTCGGATCCTCCTGGCAATCCTTTCAATAAAACAAATTGCTCTAATTTTCCAACTGCACTCTTTTGTTTTTTAAAATTTATGAAAAAATTCTGAGAAACTGGAATCACATTTTCAGCCAATTCTTTTACCCAACTTAATGCCAAGGCAAAAAATAACATAATTAAGGATGTTTTGAAAATCGCAGAGAATAAGGTGAGGTTAATTGAAGAATTCGTTAGCTTATACAATTGAGCAATTAAGGTAATTAAAATAGTCATTAATGAGAGCCAGGCTAGTATTTTAAGCCTTCTTTTGGCAAATGATTCCCATAAAACATAACCCAAAAATCCCAGTGTCAAAAAGGCATAATATACATCTAATTCGCTAATTACGCTCAATGAAGATCCTAGGGCCATTTTGCTTAAAGTTGGTAACATCGAAAACAAAAAGGGTAAACCAACAATGTAAATCCAGTATTTCGATTTGATAATATGTCCGATTGGTTTTGGTAAGTATCTAAACCAAGGCAGGGCTAATAAGATGAATAAACTGTTTAACAGTGACAAAATACTCCGCCAACCATCTACTAAAGAATTATCAATAAGGTCATGCTGTGTATAGTAAACTTCAACGGCTCCGGAAATACTCCAGCACAATACTGATAAGGCCAACCACACTTGACCGAAATCATTCTGACGTTTCCCAATATGCCACCAAATGGCTAACAAACCAACGAAAGCAAATAAACATACTGCAAATTGCCACCAACCGTAAAATGATAATATCTCGTTATCGATTGTCATTTTAAAAAGAAAACTATTCGGCACTTTCATTGATTTATCTTTCAAATATAGAAAAATAAGCGCGCTCAACATTTCAATAATTTTATATATTTACCAGATATGAATTCAAAAACGATTAGCAACGGAATCTTAAGAGCAGTATTAATAATTCTTGGCTCGGCACTATTTTTGTTTTTTCTATACAAAACACGCTCAGTTATTATCTACATAATAATAGCAGCAGTATTATCATTGATGGGAAGACCAATTATTCGATTTTTAAAACGAAAATTAAAATTCCCGAATACCTTAGCCGTTATTACAACCATGGCGCTGTTTTTAGGGATGTTGTTTGGGCTCATTTCGATGTTTATTCCTTTAATAGCAAAACAGGGCAGAAACTTGTCATTGCTTGATATCAATCAATTACAATACAATATTGAAAATTTACTCAATCAAGCGAACGATTATTTTGTCTCTCGCGGTATTAATGTCTTAGAACAATTAAAAAGTGTTGATGTATTTTCAAATTTTAAGGCAATTCCTAATTTATTAAATACGGTCATCGGTGCTGTTGGAAGTTTAAGTATTGGTTTGTTTTCAGTACTCTTTATTGCTTTCTTTTTTATGAAAGATAGTCAACTTCTTCACAATGGTTTAATGGTTATTGTACCTGACAAAACAGAAGGTCGATTCGCAGCTTCTTTAGAAAAAATTGAAGATTTATTATCTCGTTATTTTATCGGATTACTAACTCAGATTACAATATTATTTGTATTATACACCATCATATTACTCATTTTTCGAGTTGATAATGCAATCGTCATTGCTTTTTTATGTGCCTTGCTCAACTTGATTCCATATGTTGGTCCTCTTATAGGAGGTGCTATCATGCTTCTCTTAACAATGACGAGCCACCTAGAACAAGATTTTCAAACACAAATATTACCTACCACAATTTATGTTATGATCTTTTATTTTGTGGCTCAGATGATTGATAATTTTGTAAGTCAGCCGCGTATTTTTTCGCAGGCAACGAAGGCCCATCCATTAGAAATATTTTTGGTCATTATTATTGGTGGCTTATTATTTGGAATTACAGGAATGATTGTCGCCGTACCGATGTATACTGCTCTCAAAGTCATTTTAAAAGAATTTTTAGCTGATAATAAAATTGTAAAATCTTTGACGAAGGATTTATAGTTTGAATGCGAAAATTTTACATAACGAAGTACAAGAGTTTATTCATGAACATCTTGACTCAGATATTTCCAAGGCACTTTTTAAGGGGAGTCCATTTCAAGATGTTAGTATCCAAGAACTAGCTGAACAAATAGAGGCAAAAAAACGAGCAAAATATAAATTGCCCACTTGGTATGAAACACCGCAAATTTATTATCCAAACAAATTAAACATTGAACAGACTTCTTCTGAAATTACGGCAGCTTACAAAGCCAATTTAGTTTCTGGTGATTCAATTATAGATTTAACCGGTGGTTTCGGTATCGATACTTTTTACTTTTCTAAAGTTTTTAAACACGTAACCCATTGTGAAATAAACACCATTTTATCAAAGATTGTAGCTCATAACTACGAGCAACTCAATATCCAACATATTAAAATAATTTCTCAAGATGGCTTAAGTTACCTTCCTTCTGAGGGACGCTTTGATTGGATATATCTCGATCCATCAAGAAGAAATGATACCAAAGGCAAAGTATTTTTATTAGAAGACTGTTTGCCCAATGTACCAGAAAATTTAGAAATGCTTTTTGAACATACGGATCATCTTTTGATAAAAGTCTCTCCAATGCTCGATATCACGAGTGCCATTAATGAGCTTAATTTTGTTAAAGAAGTGCATGTTGTTGCTGTTAACAATGAAGTGAAAGAATTGTTGTTCGTATTAGTAAAAGATTACACGGCACAGGTGAATGTTAAAACGATCGATATAGGTCCGAAAAAACATCAACACTTTGACGCTCTTTTCAAACAAAAACCCAATATCGAATTCTCGAAGCCACAAACATATCTTTATGAACCAAACGCCGCTATTCTCAAAGCGGGTCTATTTAATGAACTCGCTAAGCTAAGTGTTTCGAAATTACATCAACATAGTCATTTGTATACTTCAGCTGCACCAGTTGATTTTCCAGGGCGATCGTTTATAATTAAACATGTCGTTCCGTACGATAAAAAGCTCCTCAAAAAATTAATTTCTACGAACAAAGCCAATATGACCACGCGTAACTTTTCTCAAACTGTAGCAGAAATTAGAAAAAGAACAAAAATAAAAGAGGGTGGGCATCAATATTTGTTTTTTACAAAGGATATGAACGACAATTATATTGTGTTAATTTGTGAGAAAACCCATAAAAAAACCTCAGTACTTTAACATACTGAGGTCTCAAAATCACATACCCTTTTTCTTCCACAATTTCTAGTTCTTCTTCATAGCAATTAAAAAAAACTATCTCTTACACCTTTATGACACATAAATATTTAATAAGTCACATTTTATTTAAAAAAATTATCGCGAGTCTTAAACTTGTTTGTGAATAGCCTTAAAAGAACTAACTTTACCTAACAAATTTTTAGGTATGCGGTCTTCATTATATGATGCCATTAAAGCGAACAATGTATCAAACAATAAAATCAAAGATGATTTAGTTGTAGAAGCCGCTTTACAAATAAATATTAATGGGAAAGCCTATACCGTTGTCATGCGAACACCTAATGACGATGAAGAGTTAATTAGGGGTTTATTATTCGCAGAAGATATATACAAAGGAGCAGATCTATTGACCTTAGAAACCATTGAGGATCACGAAAATGGATTTTCTATTATAAATGCTACCATTCCCGTTGAAGATTTAGGGAAAGGTTATTTAAATAAACGCACCCTTCTTTCGGTATCTTCTTGTGGTATTTGTGGTAAGCAACAATTAGAGGACATTACCATTACTGGAAAAAAAATAACCACCTCATCAGCCTTAAGACTATCTGACATCAGAGACATGTATCAGCGAATGAAAGGAGAACAATCGCTGTTTTTAGCAACTGGCGGTTCACATGCTACTGCGGCTTTTGACACTAAAAAGAATTTATTAAGTATCAAAGAAGATATTGGAAGGCATAATGCCCTCGACAAAGTGGTGGGTGAGTTATTAAATCAATATAAGTTAAGGGAAATCGCGTGTATCTTAGTAAGTGGAAGAGTTTCATATGAAATTGTATCAAAAGCATTCATCGCGAAGATCCCGATCATTGTGGCGGTTTCAGCTTGCTCTTCGTTAGCTGTTGATTATGCGAAGGAATTTGGTATCTGCCTTATCGGATTTAGTCGGGATGATAAAGCCACTATTTATGCAAACCCACAATATTTAGAATTATGAGTACTAAAAAAACGGATGCACAGCCACCAGAGGAATTAACTGGAATTGAACTCACTAAAATTCCGACCTCGGCCGCAGGCATAAAAGCCATTCAGTCTACTTTCAAACATATTTCAGAAGAAGTCGGGTTGGTAAACGGAATTAAACTGCTGTCTAAAATTAATCAAAAGGACGGTTTCGATTGCCCAGGTTGTGCTTGGCCAGATCCTGATGCGAAACGGGCATTTTTAGCAGAATATTGCGAAAATGGTGCGAAAGCGATCGCCGAAGAAGCTACAAGAAATAGAGTATCGCCGCTTTTTTTTGCCTCACATTCTGTTGCTGAATTGGCAAAGCTATCAGATTATGAAATTGGAAAGAAAGGGCGAATTACACATCCCGTTGTTTTAAAACCTGGCAGTTCACATTATGAACAAATTTCATGGAAAGAAGCCTTTGAACTTATAGGTAGCGAATTAAACACCCTTAGTTCTCCTAACGAAGCGATTTTTTATACTTCCGGGAGAACAAGTAATGAAGCTGCCTTTTTATATCAGTTGTTCGTGCGTCAATTTGGAACGAACAACTTACCCGATTGTTCAAACATGTGTCATGAATCAAGTGGCTCTGCCTTATCGGAAACGTTAGGAATTGGTAAAGGCTCTGTAACATTAGATGATTTTAACCATGCCGATTTGGTTATTGTTATGGGACAAAACCCTGGTACAAATCACCCTAGAATGCTTTCGGCATTAGAGGATACTAAAAAGAACGGTGGAAAAATTATTACGGTAAATCCATTACCAGAAGTGGGTCTTTTAGAATTCAAAAACCCTCAAAAACCGTTGAAGTGGTTCTCAGGAGCCAAACTCACCGACCTCTTTTTACAAGTAAAAATAAATGAAGATGTTTCGTTACTTAAAGCCATTTTGTTACTTCTTATTGAAAAAGAGGAAACAAACCCAGGGAGTATTTTTGATCTTGACTTCATTACAGAAAAAACACAAGGACTTGATCAATTTTTGGCGGACATACAACAATATGATGTTGATGAGCTCATTGAAAATACAGGCCTTGAAAAAAAGGCAGTTATTGAAGCTGCCGATCTCATTGCAAAAAGTAACAAAGTGATTGTATGCTGGGCTATGGGTTTGACCCAACATAAAAACGCAGTAGATAATATTCGGGAAATTGTAAACCTTCTCTTGCTTAAAGGAAGTATTGGCAAAAAAGGTGCAGGAACTTGCCCCGTAAGAGGACATTCGAATGTGCAAGGTGATAGAACAATGGGGATCTGGGAGAAGCCTAAAGAGTCATTTCTAAATGCCTTGGACAAAGAATTTGAATTCAATGCACCTCGAGATCATGGATATGATGTTGTACACGCAATTGAAGCGATGCATGCTAAGAAAGCTACCGTTTTTATTGCAATGGGCGGAAATTTCATTTCGGCAACACCAGATACTGAACATACCGCTGAAGCACTGAAAAATTGTAATTTGACGGTACACATATCAACAAAACTTAATAGAAGTCATGTCATTCATGGGAAACAGGCGTTAATTTTACCATGCCTAGGGCGATCAGAAAAAGATATGCAAGATGGTGGTGAGCAGTTTGTAAGTGTTGAGAATTCTATGGGTGTTGTTCATCAATCACATGGGCATTTAGAGCCATTATCTAATGAACTATTAAGTGAACCCGCAATTGTGGCGGGAATCGCAGAAGCTACCTTAAAAAATTCGAAAGTTGTATGGTCGAAACTAGTTACTAATTACGATTTTATCCGTGATAAAATTGAAGCAACCATCCCTGGATTTGACAACTATAATAAGCGTGTGCGTGAAAAAGGTGGATTCTATTTACCGAACAATTCCCGAAAAGGAGATTTCGCTCCAACTCATACTGGAAAAGCAAATTTTACTATCAATGCAATATCGGATGTAACCTTAGACAAAGATCAATTTATCATGATGACGATTCGTACACACGATCAATACAATACCACTATTTACGGCTTAGATGATCGTTATAGAGGCGTATTAAATGAGCGTCGTGTTATTTTTATGAATCCCGATGACATGGATGAACAAGGTTTGCAAAAATTAGATCAAGTAGATTTAGTATCTCACTTTAATGGTGAAGAGCGCATCGCTAAAAAGTTTCTTGTGGTACCCTACTCTATTCCTAGACAATGTACGGCAACTTATTTTCCGGAGGCGAATGTATTGGTACCGTTAAAAAGTGTTGCACACACCAGTAACACCCCCGCATCTAAAACAGTGGTCATTAGTGTAAAAAAGAATGATTCCTAACAACCTTATAAACAATGCATTAAATAAAGCAGTTATTTATCTAATGGAACAAACAAATAAATTTGTAAATTTGGATTAACGATATGCGGGCAGTGATCATTATGTAACAGTTCGAAGTACGACCCTCTTTACCTTTTAACAAGGGAATTAAATGCAAATTCTCCCTAAGACGTTAGTGCTTTATGAATATTAATGTCGCTGCCTTTTATTATTTTATATAATAGTCATCAATAAAAAAGGCCGCAGTTACCTACGGCTTTTATCCTAGATCATTCCTAAAAAGAATTATTGCTTTCTCTTAACATTTTCTAAATTCTTAAGAGAACGTCTCAACTCTTCTTTGGCCTTCTCCACTCTTACCTGAGCATCGCCAATAGAATTTGAAGAAGCTGTATATTTGAAACTCTTGTGGGCAGAAATATAGGTTCTCAATTCATTGCCTAAAGATTTAATTCTGCTCGCAAAACCATAAGAAGTTTTATTCTTATGCAATAACATTTTCAGTTTTGTATTAGATAAGTCACATTCGAAAATGGTTTCCCCATTCTTTACTTTAGTCCATGTATATTGGTTTCCTTTTTTACGCACTTGCATATCATTCAATTCATTTTCTAACATTTCTAATACACCTTTACGTTTAGAGGATTGAAATTTTGAAGTGAACTTATATATATTTCCAGAATTCGATACACTCGTAGAATTACTGACAGCAGATGTCACTTCGGTATGCATGTCATCAACATTTGGTGTTTTTGGTGTTTCGGGAGTTGCTGGAAAGTCTTGTGCACAAGCGTTCATGGTATACATTGCAACTGCTAAGAGGATAAAATTTAGTGGTTTCATATTTTTATAGTTTTAAATTATTACACCACAAACTTAGATTCAAATGGGATTCAAAAAAAACAATATAGCATCGTTAACCTTGGATTAACCAATATAGAAAAAGTCATTAACCTATCTTAAATTCTAAGCCAATACCTCGAGAACTTTCAATAGAAATACTGGCATCATCTTTAAAATACTTTCGAAGTCGACTAATAAAAACATCCATGCTTCGTCCTGAAAAATAGTCATCATTCTTCCATACGGCCGTTAAGATTTCGTCTCTTTTTAACAGTTGGTTCCTATGATTGTATAAGAATTGTATTAATTCGGCTTCCTTTTCTGTTAACTGCTGAACTGTATCTTCAAAACGCAATTCTAAACGTCGTGTATTAAAAGAATAACTCCCAATACTAACCACCTCATCGATTATGGATGCTTTTTGTCCACTAGATCTTTTTAAAATATTTTGTAAACGCAATACTAGCTCATCAGCTTCGAAGGGTTTTACGATATAATCATCCGCTCCGAGTTTTAAGCCCTTGAGCTTATCTTCCTTCATTTTTCGAGCCGTTAGAAAAATAAAAGGCACTTCCGGTTGAAGATCAATAATTTTTTCCGCCAAGGTAAACCCATCCATTTTTGGCATCATTACATCCAATACACAAATATCATAATGTTCTTTTTTAAAAAGGTCTAAGGCTTCTTCACCGTCTTTAGCCCAAGTGATGACGTAACCAGAAATCTCCAAATATTGCTTTAAGATATTACCAAAATCGTGATCATCTTCAGCCAATAAAATATGATTCAATTTTTCGTTCATAAGCTAGTTTATTGGAAGAACTATCGTGAATGTTGCTCCTTTTACCTCTATACTATCAACAGTAATAGACCCAGAATGCGCTTTTATAATTTGGTTGCTATAATAGAGTCCTAACCCAAGACCTTTTACATTGTGAATTTCTTTATTATTGGCTCTATAGAATTTATCAAACAATAGTTGTTGGTCTTTTTTTGATATGCCTTCCCCATTATCGTGAAAAGCCATACTAAACTCCTTTGAACTAATCACTTTAACATGAACCTTAATTTTAGTACCGCCATATTTAACAGCATTCTCTAATACATTCAAAATAGCGGTACTTAGGTAGAATTTATCTATTGAAATTTTATGATTTTCCTCTACCAAAAATCGTTCAATTTCAACACCATTAGTTGTCAAGGAAAGTTCGAAATCATTTAATATCGTTTCTATATAATTATTGGTCTCAACTGTTTCTTTTTGCAATTCAATTTCGTTGTATCCTAGACTATTGTTCAATACTTGATCAATCAATTTCTGTAATCTTATATTTTGCCTTTCAATAGTGCTCACGGTTGCATCCATAGTTTTTAGATCATTTTTAACTTCATTTTTTCTGAGCATTTTTGTTGCCAGCGAAAGCGTCGCCAGTGGCGTTTTTAATTCATGGGTAATATTATTGATAAAGTCGGTTTTTACGTCGGCAATTTTTTTCTGCCGTATTAAACTTTGAATCGAATAATAAAGTACGCCAATAACAAACGTAAAGATAAGAACAGATAACAATAACATCGTAGCCATACTCTTTAGAACAATACTTCGCCAACCATCAATATTAATATGGTCTTGGGTTTCAAAATACAATTGATAAGCCACGTTCTTTGAAACCCCACCTATTTGTTTCCTAAATGCCCGTTCTGTTTGCCAAACAGAATTACTTATTTCTGAATCTGGAGTGTGTTCAAAATCGTACCCTAATAATCTATAGAAATTTTTAGGGTCTTCTTTAAAAATGGTATCTATTTTTGTGCTATCCACTAAGATGATATGCTTTACGACCTTATGAAACTTTAAATTATATTCTAGATTTTTAGTTTTAAGTTCTTTATCATATTCTCTTTTAAAAGAGGTGTTTAGAGAGTCTGTTATATGTTTCAATCTAGCTAGTGCCTCTTGATCTGAAATTTCTTCTACATTGTATTTATCAAGTTCTTTTACAAAAAGCAGTTGCCAAGTATCGTTTATTGAATCAATTGATGGTGTATAATCATCTATTCTCGAAACTGCCTGGTTTGCCTTATTCAAAAAGGCCACTTTCTTTTGAGTATAGGTATTTTTAAAAAGATATGCTTGGGTTAGTGATAAAGCAATTAATCCTATTATGGAAGCAATTATTAGAAAGCTAATTTTTTTCGACATGCCTCAAAAATAATAGAACTATCAAATATATCGTTACAAATACCTCATATTAACCTTGCGTTAACATACGATACACACTAAATCCACACCCTAGGGTTTTGCAGTACTTCAAGCAATTTTTCTTCCTCGCTACCTTTCTCAGGATGGTGATCGTAGACCCATTGAACGTGAGGAGGCAGACTCATTAAAATACTTTCTATACGCCCATTTGTTTTGAGTCCGAACAGCGTGCCTTTATCGTGTACTAAGTTGAACTCTACATACCGACCGCGGCGAATTTCTTGCCAATTTCTTTGGTCTTTCGTATATGGTAATACCTTTCTTTTCTCAACAATTGGTACATAAGCTTCTAAAAAACTATCGCCCACTTCGGTTACAAAGTCATACCAATTTTCCATGGTCATCTCCTCCGATTTTTTGCAATAATCGAAAAACAAACCTCCAATGCCTCTTGCTTCATTTCTATGTGCGTTATAGAAATATTCATCACAACGCTTCTTATAAGTATTATAAAATTCATCATTATGACGATCACAGGAAGTTTTACATACGCTATGGAAATGTTGCGCGTCAGCCTCGAATAAATAATAAGGGGTTAAATCTTGTCCTCCTCCAAACCATGAATCGATAATGTCTCCTTGCTCATTATACATTTCAAAATATCGCCAATTTGCATGTACTGTTGGTACCATTGGACTTTTAGGATGCAACACCAAACTAAGGCCACACGCAAAAAAATCAACATCTCCAACCTTGAAATAAGCTTGCATTGATTTTGGTAATTTACCATGAACCCCTGATATATTCACACCACCCTTCTCGAATACGTTGCCATTTTCAATGACACGTGTTCTTCCACCTCCACCTTCAGGTCTTTTCCAAATATCTTCCTGAAAAGTAGCTTTACCATCTATCGCTTCTAGTTTAGCGGTAATAGTATCTTGTAATTGCTGTATATAAGTATAAAATTTATCCTTCATCGTTTAAAATCATGTTCTTATTACAATAAGTAGCTTTTTCAAAATCATTAACATTCATAGCAATAAACGAAACATCCTTAAACATTGATTTTAATCTTTTTACTATGTTTCTCGAGAGGTTCGCTTTTTGTTCTTCACTTCTACCTTCCATAATGTCTGCGAAAACATGAATGAAATTTTCTTGCTTTCCCCCAACAAGATAGTCTTTGCTATAAGGGTTTAACCGAACTTTTATATCTGCCTCATCAAATAAGTCAGAATTATTAGCTTCTTCATGTACCGCCCACAACATATTTATCGGACTTTGAATTTCAAAAATAGTTTGCGAGCAATCTATTACAAAATGGGGCATTATTTAATTTTTATATAGTTCATATAATTCCATATCCAAAGCTTCTTCATTTGGCGGTGCATACGATTTGTTCATTGTTTTCTGCCATTCAAATCCTGCATTTTTTGCCACTCTAACACTTGGTATATTATCTTTATGGACCATGATTTGTAATACCTCTAGTCCTAATATATCAAAAGCATGCCTCGACAAAAGTTTTACTGCTTTGCTAATGAGTCCTTTTCCACTAAATTCGCCACCTATACAATAGGCAAACTCTCCTTGCTTCTTATTCCAGTCTAATTCCTTAATATAAATCAATCCAATAACGCTCGACGCTTCTTTTAGTACAAATAGAAATTCGGCTTTAGAATTAAACTGTATCTCTTTTTGCTTAATGAATGCTTTCGATGCTTTTTCGGATAAATTCTGTTCTAATGTTTTCGGAAAATAACGGTAAAATCGTTCATGATTTGAAATCATTAGTTCGGATAGACTTTTCGAATCAGCACTATGAATTACATCAATTATATAGTTACCATCGATTACAAACACTATACTTCTTCTATGTGTACGAGACTGTTACTATGCTTTTTAATATCTTCAATACTAGCAATAAGTTGCGAGTTTTCTACTTTCTCTTTCAAAAAATGTACGAACTTCTCAACAGATTCCTCGTTTTCCTGAATAAATAATTTGCGACCGATATGATTGTTGTGCAGATCCATTTCCTTTTCAAGCGGCGCATTAGGAGAAAACTCTTCGTGCCAATCGGTTATTTTTTGTGCGAAACGAATGGCTTTCCTTTTATTTCGTCTCCAGCTAGAACACTTTTTTGCAATTAGGTAATTCCATAAGGCATGACGAAAAGCGTTCGTTTTATTATTCTTATGATGCAAGGTGCCATAGTGTTCATTAGAAATTTCCACGCATTGATAGGTCGCTAAGAATGTAGGTATCAAATTAAACGGATGTCTCATAAAAAGAAGGATGAACGACCAAGCGTTACCTTTATTAATTAACTTCAAGAAACCCGTTACTTTCATTAAGCCTTATATTCTTTTACCGCATCCACAAATGCTTTTGCATTCTCCACCGGAATATTTGGTAACATACCATGGCCTAAATTTACAATATATTTATCTTTTCCGAATTCGTTAATCATTTGCGTGACCATTTTCTTTATTTCACTTGGTGGAGATAACAATCGAGAAGGGTCAAAATTACCTTGTAAGGTGATATTTCTTCCAGATAAATAACGAGCGTTTAGAGCGGTAATCGTCCAATCAACACCTAAGGCCGAAGCATTTGATTTACCCATTTCGTTCAGAGCGAACCAACACCCTTTCCCAAAGGCAATCACTGGAGCATCATCTTTCAATGCCTCGATAATTTGGTTGATATATTGCCATGAAAATTCTTGATAGTCAACGGGAGATAACATGCCTCCCCACGAGTCGAAAATCTGTACCACATCAACGCCTGCTTTTACTTTTGCTTTTAAATATGCAATCGTAGTATCGGTAATTTTCTGCAATAATTGATGAGCCGCAATAGGATTTGTAAAACAAAATGCCTTCGCTTTATCGAAATTTTTACTTCCTTGACCTTGTACTACATAACACAAAATGGTCCAAGGTGAACCTGCAAAACCAATTAACGGAATCTCATCATTCAGCAATTCTTTCGTCGCTTTAATGGCTTGCATGACATAATCAAGTTCAATATTCACATCGGGTATCATAACTTGATCGACGTCTTTCTGATCTCTCACTGGATTTGGTAAATATGGGCCAAAATTAGGTTTCATCTGTACCTCAATATTCATCGCTTGCGGAATCACTAAAATATCAGAAAACAAAATAGCGGCATCCATACCATAGCGTCTAATTGGTTGAACCGTGATCTCTGAAGCTAACTCTGGAGTTCTACAGCGTGTGAAGAAATCGTACTTCTCACGGATCTTCATAAATTCGGGTAAATGTCGCCCCGCTTGACGCATCATCCACACAGGTGGTCTATCCACAGTTTCTCCTTTTAAGGCTCTTAAAAATAAATCGTTTTTGATCATTTTATATTTTAATTTGAATTGTCTAACGAATTTTATCGTTGTGACATTTTTTTCTTGTACTTAACACTTTCAACACTGGTGAATCTCTTTAACTTCTATTAAGAAAAAGTTATTTCATCTCTGATACCGCTCTCATCGATTTATCAATAGCTTTGGCTGTTGTATCCAAATCTTTTTCGCTTATCGCGGATGACAAAAACCAAGCTTCAAATTGTGATGGTGGTAAAAACACTCCGTTTCGAATCATTTCCCAGAAAAACACTCCAAATTTCTTGGTATCTGATTGTTGTGCTTCTCCAAAGTTAGTCACTACTCCTTTCTTGAAAAAAGGATTCAACATAGAACCAAATCTATTCACTGTTAAATCAACATGATATTCTTTTGCTTTTTCCATTAAAATAACCTCGATAATACTACCAATCTCTTCGAAGTACTGATAAGGGTCTTGTCTTTTCAACTCTTTTAGCGTAGCGATCCCAGCTGCCATTGCGATTGGATTACCCGATAAAGTTCCGGCCTGATACATGCCTCCTAATGGTGCTACCATTTCCATAATTTCATTACGAGCTCCGTAAGCTCCTACAGGAAAACCTCCACCTACGACTTTTCCCAGACAAGTGATATCTGCTTCTACGTTAAACAATTCTTGAGCTCCTCCGAATTGCGATCGAAAACCCGTCATCACTTCATCTGCAATTAACAAAGCATCATTCGCCTTCGTAAGTTCTTTTAACTCTTTTAAAAAATTATTTTGAGGAATTACAACGCCCATATTACCACCTACAGGCTCAATAATTACCCCTGCAATGTCTTTATGTTTTTTAAAGTGTGCTTTAACGCTTTCAATATCGTTATAGGTGGCAATCAATGTATTTTTTACGGCTCCTTCAGGTACTCCTTTACTTCCAGGCATACTTAAGGTGGCTAAGCCAGAACCTGCCGCGACCAATAACGCGTCTTGATGACCGTGGTAACAACCAGCAAATTTGATAATTTTATCTTTTCCTGTAAAAGCTCTTGCTAAACGAATTCCACTTAAGACAGCTTCAGTACCAGAATTTACAAAACGAACCTTATCCATTCCTGGAAAAGCATCACAAACGAGCTTAGCTAGATTGATTTCATTTTTAGTTGATGCTCCAAAGGTATAGCCATTTTTTAAGGCCTTATCTATTGCTCTTTGTACTTTTTTATGACGATGCCCTAGGATCATCGGTCCATAAGACAGCACATAATCTACATAGTCATTATCATCTACATCTGTAATTCTTGTACCTTTTGCTTTTTTTATAAACAACGGGTTTCCACCAACGGATGCAAATGCTCTCACCGGCGAGTTCACAGCTCCAACTAAATGTTGTAGTCCTTTTTTATATAGTTTCTCTGAATTTTTAAAGCTCATACTTAATATATTCTGTCTGATTGAATGGTGCTAAAATCTTTACAAAATTCTGTGCCTCATTCGCATGCATTCATAATTTTATCTATTTATAACTCGTGCCACTTCTTTAGCAAAATAGGTAATAATAATATCTGCTCCGGCTCTTTTCATGGATAGTAAACTCTCCATCATCACACGTTCTTCGTCAATCCATCCTTTTTCACCGGCCGCTTTGATCATGGCATATTCTCCACTAACATTATAACAGGCAATAGGTCTGTCGAAATTATTTTTTAAATCACGAATAATATCTAAATATGACAATGCTGGTTTCACCATTAATATATCAGCCCCTTCTTGATCATCAAAAGTAGCCTTCCGCATTGCTTCATCTCTATTTGCTGCATCCATTTGATAGGTTCTTCTGTCACCAAAACTTGGGGCAGAATCTGCTGCATCTCTAAACGGTCCATAATACGACGAGGCATATTTTACTGAATATGCCATGATTGGTAAATCAACAAAACCCGTATTATCAAGAGACTCTCTCACCATCGCAACAGTTCCATCCATCATTCCAGATGGCGCAATCATATCGGCCCCAGCTTTCGCATGAGATATGGCTTGTTTCGCAATATTTACTAATGTTGCATCATTATCAACATCATTATTATGAATTATTCCGCAATGTCCGTGAGAAGTATATTCGCAAAAGCATACATCAGTAATTACATATAATTCGGGATACTTCTTTTTTATAAATCGGATGGCCTGCTGAATAATCCCATTTTCATCCCATGTTTCAGTTCCTTCATCATCTTTTTTTGATGGAATTCCAAATAGCAACACCGCAGGTATATTCAAACTAACCACTTCATCTAATTCTGTGGTAATTCTATCTAAAGAGAAACGTTTGATTCCAGGCATGGAAACAATTTCGGTTTCAATCTGTTCCCCTTCTTCAATAAATAAAGGGTAAATCAAATCATCAACAGATAATCTCGTTTCTCGAACTAATCTGCGAATGTTCTCAGTTTTGCGTAGTCTTCTAGTTCGAAACATAATTCATATTTACCAATTCTATCACACTTTCTACCGTTGGCACTTTTGCCACTTTTACCTCTTTAAAATGTTTTTTAGCTTCCTCTGCAGTAGTATTTCCAATACAAAAGGCAACTTTAGAAGGTTCATTTTCTTGTAAATAACTGTTGACAGTGGAGGGGCTGTAAAACAAGATCCCTTTGACTTGTTCATCTATTACTTTTGGACTAAAGGTAGCTTGATATGCTTCAATTTCATGTACCTCAACCCCATGCTCTTTCATCATATCTGGTAATTCATCTCTACGTAAATCTCCACAAAAGAAAGTTAGAGAAGAACCCTTAAAATTAGCGACTAAGTACTCTGCCAATTTTTTCGAATTCTTTGCAGCATGTATAACTTTTCCAATACGCTTCTCTATCAACGCTTTCGTTCTTCTACCAACGCAATACATATTTTTAAACTGTAGTTCATCTGCAGAAAAATTAGTAAGTAGTGATTCAACAGCATTTTTACTTGTAATTACGACGTTCTCAATTTCGTTTCTAATTACTTTACTCGGAATTCTATTATGGCGCGTTGTAATGAAATCGCTATCCTCTATAGCAATATCTTCATGAAATAATTTTGTTTGGGACTCTGATAATTTTTTTGTCGAAAACACAGCAATCTTTTTAGGATCATGTCCTAAATCATCTAGCATTATTTTCTTCCCTCCTTTTTGGATAATTGTACCGGCACAATATCGAGCAATATTATGAGCTTCGCTTAACTTTGAAATTTTCGATACTTCAATTTTTTGTTTCCCGTCACGACTAAACAAAGCTCCCTTAAAGTGGACTTCTGCTTTTGCGTCTTTCCCTTCTTCTTCCTCTTCTCTTTTAATGTAAGCGTAACCTCCAATAGGGGCAGTACATCCACCTTCGAGTGCATGTAAAAAATCACGTTCAATGGTTGTACAAATTTCAGTATCACTATTGTTTAGTTTTCCTGCGGCTTCTCTTGCATACTCATTACCTTCGAGGGCAGCAATCATAATTGCTCCTTGTGCTGGTGCTGGAATCATCCAATTCAGATTGACACTTGTCTCGGGGGTTAGTTTAATACGATTCAATCCTGCCGCTGCAAAAATGGCAGCATTCCAATCTTCACTTTCTTGTATTTTTCGAAGTCTTGTATTTACATTACCACGCAAGCCTACAACTGTATGTGTCGGATATCGATGTAACCATTGTGCCTTACGGCGTAAACTACCGGTAGCAATGATCGCGTCTTTTTGAGAGGTAAACTCTTCATTATCCTTATACACCAACATGTCATTGTGGTTTCCGCGTTTTAAAACAGCAGCTTGCACAATACCTTTTGGTAATACCGTGGGTACATCTTTTAGTGAATGAACAGCAATATCAATGTCATTATTCAATAAAGCAATATCTAAGTTTCTTGTAAAAATTCCTGTAATTCCTAGCTCGTATAAAGGAGTATCTAGTATTAAATCACCCGTAGATTTTATGGGTACAAGTTCAGTAGTATAGCCTAACTCTTCTAATTGACGCTTTACACTGTTCGCCTGCCATAAAGCCAACTCACTTTCGCGAGTTCCAATTTTTATGATGTTACTCATTATTTTGTACTATTTTCTAATTGAAAAACTTTTGAAATAAGCTCAATACTTTCGTTAGAAAATTCATCCTCTTCCTTTAAATGATTGGCAAAGTGTTTCGTTATTTTTTGAATAATTCTGTCAGACAATACAGACGCCTGAGCTTCATTAAAATCTTGTTGTTTTTTTCGTTGATAGTTGATTTCTTCTGACTTAATCTCCTCCAACTTTAATTTCAACGCTTTAATTGTAGGTGCATATTTTCTAGTCTCTAGCCATGCATTAAAATCATCTTTCACTTCTTCAATAATTTCTTCTGCCTTTGGAATTTGTGCCATTCGCTTCTCAATTGTTTCGTCAGTCATTTTTGATAAATGATCTAAATGTACTAAGGTAACATTTGATAACTCTTCTACATCACTTGATACGTTTTTTGGTATTGATAGATCAAGAATTAACAACTCCTTATCGGAGTAAATTAATTCTTTAGAAACCGTAGGGTTTTGTGCTCCAGTGGCAACAATTAAAATATCGGTTTTTCTAATTTCTGTTTGTAGGTCACCATAATCTTTTACCACCAAATTGAATTTCCCAGCTATTCTTTCGGCTTTATCTTTGGTTCTATTGATGAGGGTTATATGGTTGTTCTTTGTATGTTTTACAAGATTATCGCAGGTGTTTCGTCCAATTTTACCAGTACCAAATAACAAAATATTCTTGTCAGACGCGTCTTGCACATTTTTAAGGATATACTGAACAGATGCAAATGAAACAGATGTTGCTCCACTAGAAATATCAGTTTCGTTTTTAATACGCTTACTTGCCTGAATTACTGCATTTACCAAACGTTCTAAAAAAGAATTGATTAAATCATACTCTTTCGAAAGAGCAAAACTCTTTTTAAGTTGACTTATGATTTCAAAATCTCCTAAGATCTGACTGTCTAAACCTGTACCAACTCTAAACATATGCGCAATGGCATCGTTATTTTTGTACACATAGGCAACCTTCTGAAATTCTTCAACGGTTCCAATGGTATTATCACAGAGTAATTTAATTAGTTGAAAAGGATGCTCGGCGAAACCATAAATCTCTGTACGATTACAAGTTGAAGTCGCTACTATTTCGTTAAAACCCTCATTAGTAGCCTGCTGCAAAATTTCTTTTTTAGCTTCCGCATCTACAGAAAATTTACCTCTTATTTCAGCATTGGCTTTTTTGTAGCTTAAGCCTATGCAATAAAAAGTATTGTATTTCGAAATATTATAACGTTTCATTTATTCTTTTGAATCGAAGACAAAAATATTATTCGTACTTGAATAAAAACAACGCTTAAAGAATTTTTAATAACGATATCGGTTTTTTCACTAAAATTTTCATCAATCTATGATAAATATCATATTTTTGTAGGTATAATGCGCAATTATTTTAATTTTATTTAGAACAGTTCTAAATAGATCAGCAATTTTTACTTATGACAGCAAGTTCAAAAAATATCGCTAGAGGTTCAGTTGAGGAAATTTCAATTGATGACGGGTTTTATGTATTAAAAACTCAAAATGAAAGTCCTCAAACACAACAGGTCATACGTGAAATAGACAGCAGTTTTATACAGTTTCATTACTGTTTAAAAGGGGGTGCACAATTTATATTTAATAATGGGAATTACGCGTTAGATTTGCTAGACGAGCATGCCTTGCTCCTGTATAACCCACAAATAGATTTACCTTTAGATTTACATATAAATTCTAACTCTTGGGTGATTTCACTTTTAATTTCTATTAAAAAATTTCATTCGTTATTCTCGCAAGAAGCCGATTACATTCATTTTTTAAGCGACGAAAATAAGGACAAAAAATATTATGATTCTAAGTCCATTTCACCTGCAATGGCCGTTGTCTTGAATCAAATGATGAATTCTAACCTTCACAGTTCCATTAGAACCTTATATTTAAAAGGCAAAGCTTATGAATTGTTGAGTCTTTATTTCAACAGAAGTAAAGATGCCAATATTGAGCAATGTCCGTTTTTAGTTGATGAAGAAAATGTCTTAAAAATTCGAAAGGCGAAAGATATTATTATTGCTAGAATGGCTGATCCACCTAGTCTGCAACAATTGGCAAATGAAGTTGGGTTAACCTTAAAAAAACTGAAGGAAGGTTTTAAGCAGATTTATGGCGATTCTGTCTACAGTTTCTTGTTTGATTATAAGATGGAATATGCTTGCAAACTTCTAAGTTCTAATAAAATGAATGTAAATGAAGTTGGCCATAAAATAGGGTATAGTACTTCTAGTCATTTTATAGCAGCCTTTAAGAAAAAATATGGTACCACTCCGAAAAAGTATATTTCGAGTTAATGCAGCAGATTATTATATCTTTTAGGAACAATACGGTTTCTATTTTTGTATTGCACCTTTTCTAAAGCCTCGGTAACCAATTCTTCGTCAGTTTTAGTTTCATCAATGAAAATACCTCTACTTCCAGAACCATAATATGGTTTTAATACCAAACTTCCATTTCTGTGTTCTAAAGCTATATAGTACAAGGTATTTGAAGTGCTATATTGGCTCTTTTTTTTCAATTTGAAAAAATACACCGAAACCTTGGTTTCATCTAAATTCAACGTTTTCATTTTATGAAATGAAATTGAATCTTTATCTTGTGAGTAATATACATTCTCAAACAATTTTGATTCGGCATATTTTTCTCTAAATATACTATCATTCAATTCTTTTGGCAATAGTTCATCATCACTTAATTTTTCGGCAAGTACATGGATACTATTAGAACCATGATAAACTTTTTCATATAATTTTTTAGAAACTGCTTCCCTGTTTTTCTTTAGCAGGTATACATAGGTTGCCAATGCATTTACATCTTCTGCATCTACCAATTTATTAAAAAATTGCATCATCCCTTTTTCTTTCCGAAAAGGAAACAATAAATAGGTATACTCTGCCAAAATTAAGCGATTCGCTTTTCTATTGGCGGTATAACCAGTTCTGTTTTTCGTAAGACTTCTTTTCAATTCAATTTTGGCATCGTATAATAACTGCTCTTTATATTTTTTATAAACCTTTGTTTTCAGTTCACCTTTCCGTTTTAGCTGAGATAACAAGGTATAAATAGGCTTTTTGTATTCTTGTATAGAGCTATATTTCAACAATTCGGGAAACAGTTTTTTATTCAACGCCATAGAATCTTTATCTTTAGAAAGCTCAAACATTGAATTAAGAGAATAGGTACTTATTGGAAAATCAATTGCAAGTAATTCTAAAATATAGTCATAAGATTCTTTATCATTTTTATGCATTAAGCCTTTAATAATACTTATTTGATTTTCTGGCTCATTATATGATTTTGAATATAAATGCTTCAAAAAAGGCTTTATTCTTGCACTTTTTAGTTTAATTAGTTTCTTAATTAAATTTGACTTTATAAACCGCTGTCCCTTTGTGAATTTATGTTTCTGTAAGATTTCAATAATTGCATCGGCATCTTTATCCTTGAAATGAATTCCATAAAAAGATTGATAAATAATACTATCGTTTTTTTGCAAAGCTTCTAAGAAGATAGGTGCCTTATCTTTAAATGGTGTCTCCCCTAACATGGTGTCTAACGGAGAAAAAGTCTCATAAAATTCTTTCACGAATTTCGAACGTTTAAAACGCTTATCTTCAAGTGTCTTTAGTTCGAAAAGTGTTCCTTTTTTTAATATATTTTTTACAAGGATACGCTTGTCGCTTAAACTATCGCTGAGGGTCAACTCATAGATGAAAACATCATTTTCAATTGATTTTTCCTCATCGGTAATTGTAAAGTTTTTACTGTGTTTTTTATGAATGTTACTCCAAAGCGTATCGATATTGGCAAACATTCGTAGATCATGATATTTAGTTCTCACAACCTGTATTTGCTCATTGGTTTTTGAGCTATAGGTCGTTCTCTTTATTTTTTGCTGATATGACTTCTCTTTTTTTCTTCCATAATAACGACTGGCCATAGGTTTTTTCACATTCGTATATACAGAAAAATGTAAGGAAGTATCAATCTCTTTTTTAAATTCATCCTGATAAAGAATATCCTTGAATTTAAAGGAATCAAAATAATTATTGGCTCGGATAGTATCATTGCCAACATAACCTAGTAAATAATAGGCTTCATCTTTTACGATACTCCTTAAAACAAGATGCTTCTTCTGTGCCGAATCTATTAAAACTTTCGATTGATAGCTTGCATAGCGGGCATCTTTGTATGACCCAATCATTTTGTTCTTAAGCTTCAAATTTTTAACAAATACTTTGTGAATGTACTTCGCTTCAAAAGCATCCTCTTCAATATATCTTGTGTCATGCAAAGGTGATTCCTGTAAAAAATAAAAACTAGTTGTATCGTATCCCTGGATAATTCTCTTTCCTGCTACCGTCATATTTTCAGCAATATAACCTTTGGGCATCTCAATGCTATATTTTCCATAAGCCGGAGTCATATTCTCTAGTTTTTTCGGGAACTCTTTAAACTCGACTGAATCAAATATTTCATCTCCATATTTTAAGACATAATCCTTTTTTCCACCCAACTTAATAATGATAATTTCTAAAGGTGTCTTATAGATAAGATAGCGTTGATAATCATCTTTTTTCGTTTTATTAATAATTTTAATTCCTTCATAAGGAGCCGCTATCCGTTCTTTACTAATAATTTCACCCGGAATATCTTCAAATAATAAATCGTCAATCCGATTCATGTGATTTTTTGGTTTTTTTGACAAATAGTCGAACGAGTTTATGCGAGTAATTGCTAAATATCCTCCATTCGTCATATCGGTGGCCACGTAGTATTTTTGTCCGAAAAAATTTAGTTCTCGTAATTCCTCAAAACTCTTAATTGCCAAAAATTTATCCTCGGTAAAATATTTCTTCAAGCTTGGCTTTATAAACGTATCTTCAATTTTAATTTTTGCTTTCTTACCATAGCTACTTTGATTTGACTTTAAAGGAGTTACCGTATATCCTTTTCTTCTAAGCATTTCAATCATGCCTTGCTCGCCTGGTAAATGAGCCGCTCCGACTCCAGAAAAGACAGATTTTTCTTGCATAACCGAATCTAGAACCTCCACCATATTCGCATTGCGTTCGTAGAGCATATATTTTCTAAAATGCTGTGTGTTAGATGCTTCACCTATAGAATCTAGCAAATCTAAATTTCTGTTTCTATAGGCATCTTCGGTTAGCATATAACCGCCATTTTCTTCTTTATATTTTTTTCTTAACCAGACGTCAATT
Source organism: uncultured Flavobacteriaceae bacterium (assembly GCA_947494325.1). Taxonomy (GTDB): domain Bacteria; phylum Bacteroidota; class Bacteroidia; order Flavobacteriales; family Flavobacteriaceae; genus Aureibaculum. The sequence continues at coordinate 344,033 of CANLUS010000003.1, read as the reverse complement.
TTCTTTTTAATTGGATTGTAACTTGCTTTTGTAGTTAAATATCTCGACTCTTTAAAATCTTCTAACCCTACAATATCTTTCTCTTGTTTTTTACCCGCTTGATAAATGAACATATCTAAATAGGTCTCCTCTTCAAAATTGTCGGCACCATTACTTTTTCTGTACAGATAACCATTAATTATAGAATTATCGAAACGAATAAATGAACGAATCGCTCGATCTTTTGGGGATGCTAACTTAAACAGGTTTTCATAAAAATTTCGATAAGAATTGTAAGAATTATTATATCTATTACCAGCAGTCATATTTTCGTAACTATTAGACATCCAAGTGGTCGGGTCAGATTCTAAGGCCACCACATCACTCTTGGTTAAGGCCTCATAAAAAACATCATCTAATCGAAATGCAACTTTACTACTCACATGCATCGTACCATACAAATACGATTCTTTTGCTAAATTATTCCCTGAAATTTTCCAAAGTAAACTCTGATATTTTTGTTGAGCCGAAGCTATTAAACAAGAAAAAGCGAGGAGAAAGGCGAGACTTTTTTTCATAAAATCTTATTAGATATTGAGTAAATATATTTATTTCTTCACTAATAGAACACCTCAAATGAGTAAATACCTAGTATGAATTCGTAAAACTATCTTTTTTTTAAGGAACACCATTTTTTATGGTATTTTAATTCATGAATAATCGTATTTTTGTAGCACATTATTTTTTACATGAAAAAAGGAATATTACTCGTAAATTTAGGATCACCGGATAGCACAAAGACAAAAGATGTGCGTAAGTATTTAGATGAATTTTTAATGGATGAGCGTGTCATTGACATTGCCTATTGGAAACGCTATTTGCTTATAAAAGGAATTATCTTAAATACAAGACCTAAAAAATCTGCAAAAGCTTACAAGAAAATATGGTGGAAAGAAGGCTCACCATTAGTGGTGATTTCAGAACGTTTTACAAAAAAAGTAGCCGAAAAATTGCATATTCCTGTGGCACTTGGAATGCGCTATGGTTCAATGAGTATTAAAAAAGGAATTCAAGAACTCCATGATCAGGGTGTTGAAGAAATTTTATTAATCCCTTTATATCCTCATTACGCAATGTCTTCTTACGAAACCGTTGTTGAAAAAGCGAAAGAAGTAAATCGAGATGACTTCCCAAATATGAAAATAAATACGCTTCCTGTATTCTATAATAATGAAGCCTATATCAAAGCCATGAGTGACAATATTAGACATCATTTAGATGGATTTGACTATGATCATGTATTGTTTTCTTATCACGGTATTCCTGAAAGACATATCTTAAAATCTGATACCACAAAATCACATTGTAAAATTGATGGCAGTTGCTGTAATACGGCGTCTAAAGCGCATCGCACGTGTTATAGACATCAATGTTTTGAAACAACACGTTTGATTGTCGAGCAATTAGAATTGAAAGAGGGAACCTATAGTAATTCATTTCAATCTCGATTGTTAAAAGACCCTTGGCTTAAACCCTACACAGATTTCGAATTAGAAAAATTTCCGGGAGAGGGGAAAAAGAAACTCGCAGTGGTTACACCGGCCTTCGTTTCTGATTGTCTAGAAACATTAGAAGAAATTGCCATGGAAGGAAAAGAGGAATTCTTAAACGCAGGGGGTGAATCTTACAAACATATTCCTTGCATGAATGACAATGATGATTGGGTAGATACTGTGGTTCAATGGATTGAAGAATGGCAAGAAAAAACAGTGTTGATATAAGATGGACTTTCTAAACCTCAAAGCTTTACACCTTATTTTTGTAATTACTTGGTTTGCAGGTTTATTCTACATCGTTCGCCTTTTTATTTACCATGTAGAAGCCGAAGAAAAAACATCTTCGGAACGACTCATTTTACAAACACAATATAAACTCATGAGTAAACGCCTGTGGTTTATTATTACATGGCCCTCTGCTGTATTAGCAAGTATTTTTGCCTTTTGGATGCTTTACCAAAATCCTTCTTATTTAGATATGCCATGGATGCATATAAAATTAGGATTCGTTGGACTCTTATACTTATATCACTTGGCATGTCATCGAATTTATAATCAATTGCAGAATGATGTTGTAAAATATTCTTCAAATAAACTTCGTATTTGGAATGAAGTAGCCACAATTATTTTATTTTCGATCGTTTTCTTAGTGGTACTAAAAAGCACGGTCAACTGGATTTATGGAGTGGTCGGGTTGCTTGGAATTTCAATACTTTTGATGCTTGGCATCAAATTATATAAACGAATTAGATCTAAGAACAACTGGGAAAATAACAAATAGCGTTTTATTATCTCTCCTGTCAGGTTTGTTTATTCCGTAATTTTCGGCGATCTTCGCTCTAGGCAATTTGTGTTAGAATAGCTTTGCTTCCAAAATTTCATTCTTGCAAAATTAATGATCAAGTTTTTTAGAAAAATAAGACAACAAGCAATCACTGAAACCAAATTTGGTAAATATTTCTTCTATGCAATTGGAGAAATTATTCTTGTGGTTATAGGTATTTTAATTGCGTTGTACTTGAATAACAAAAAAGAAAACTCAGATGTTTACAAAAAGCAGCAAGATTATTTGAGTCTTATAAAAGGAGAAACTGAGAGTAACCTTGCAATTTTACTGAATGAAAGAGAAGATTTAGGAACAATTATAGAAAATAATCGCATGTTGATAAATCTCATGGATGCTGATTCTGCAATTGCCTCAATGGATGAGAATGAACTAGCAGAACTTTTACTTATGCCAATATCTCGCGCAATAAGTATAGACTATGAAAATGGTGCATTCAATGAATTTATTTCTTCTGGTGGCCTAAAAGATCTTCAAAATGATAGTATTCGTAGTGTATTAAGATCTTGGGAAAGTAAAATAACTACGCTAAAAGATCAAGAATTAGCTGTTAATAAATCATTGAACAAGATGATTGATTATGTTGAAGAATTTGGATCATTAAGAGTTCTATTTGACGAAATTTCTTTTTCAGAAGATCTAGGTATTCGGAATTCCAAAAGAAAATTGACAAATAAGTCCTTATTTCAATCTAAACAATTAGAGAACATACTATTAAATTATATCGCTGTAGCTATTCAGTTACATGACAAAAATTATCCGCGTTTCGAAGAGGATATGAATACCCTTATTCGATTGATAGAAAATGAATTGAAGAATTAATTTTGGAAGGAAATTAAAAACTCCACTTAATCCTACTTAACTGTATTTTTTTTTCATTTATTTGCAATTCACTTCACCCCAACTATGAAAAAAGATAAAAAACAAGCAGCCATGGGCTTTATTTTCATTACCATGCTTCTTGATGTCATTGGATGGGGAATCATAATTCCAGTTATCCCTACATTAATTGAACAATTAATTGATGGAGATATTAGCGAAGCTGCAAAAATTGGTGGTTGGTTAACTTTTGCTTATGCTATCGTACAATTCATTTGTGCTCCATTAATTGGAAATTTAAGTGACAAATATGGTCGACGACCCATAATTCTGGTATCGCTTTTCGCCTTTTCGTTAGATTATATTTTACTCGCCTTTGCTCCTACGATTACATGGTTATTTATAGGACGAATTATTGCGGGAGTTACCGGCGCTAGTATTACTACGGCATCAGCTTATATTGCCGATATTAGTACCCCAGAAAACAGAGCGAAAAACTTCGGAATGATCGGTGCAGCTTTTGGATTAGGATTTATCATTGGGCCAGTCATTGGAGGACTACTCGGCCAATATGGAGCAAGAGTGCCATTCTATGCGACTGCAGTCTTATGTATGCTAAATTTCCTTTACGGATATTTTGTATTACCTGAATCTCTCACCAAAGAAAATCGAAGACCTTTCGATATAAAAAGAGCTAATCCGATAGGTAGCTTCTTACATTTAAAGAAATATCCAGCATTAATAGGCTTAGTTTTGGCCATATTTATCCTATACACAGGTTCGCATGCGGTTCAAAGTAACTGGAGCTATTTTACGATGTATCAATTTAATTGGGATGAAAAAATGGTAGGTATTTCTCTCGGGGCTATCGGATTGTTGGTTGGGTTAGTGCAAGGAGTACTTATACGTTGGGTCAACCCTATTTTAGGCAATGAAAAAAGTATTTATATCGGTATGGGCATGTATGCCATTGGTATGTTTTTATTTGCCTTCGCAACAGAAGGTTGGATGATGTTTGTGTTCCTAATACCTTACTGCCTAGGAGGTATTGCTGGGCCAGCACTGCAGGCTGTTGTTTCACTTCAAGTTCCCGCAAACGAACAAGGTGAAATACAAGGTACCTTGGCTAGTCTGATGAGCGCATCTGCTATTGTTGGACCTCCTGTAATGACTGGCATCTTTTATTACTTTACTCATAATGAAGCTCCATTCGTTTTCGGTGGCGCTCCTTTTGTACTAGGCGGTGTATTGATGCTAATTAGTACGTTATTAGCCTTTTATGCTTTAAGAAGAAAAACGGATGTTGTAAAATAAGAACCATTATAGCTTGTCTTTTTATTAATTTTGAACGAAATTCGTCAAACACCAATAGTATATAAAGTAATCAGCTATAAAAGCAATCTTATTCGAGCTATCATAGAATACGCGTCATGCAAAAAGTAGTAAAATTTTCTCCAGAAATTAACAAAGTATACTTTATAGAAAGTCATACACTTATTCATATTTTATCTGGTAATGGTAGCATTCAAGTGGATTTTAAAAACTACTTTGATTGGCAAGAGAAAGCAATATTTTTAGAAAAAGGACAGTATATCAAATTTCTCAGTGATGATTTTATAGTTAGAAAGATTGAGTTTGCTGATGAAAATAAATTTTACAACCCAGAAGTTCGTGTTTTATTTAAACATCTTATTTCTTTAGGATATATTGATTTAACCGAATGTGACGATTGCAAAAAATTTCTTTCAGAATCAGTGTTGCTTGAAGAATCTTCTGCCACGATCATAGATGTCTCTTCAAAACAATGGTATTGGCAAAATCCATTCAAAGCAAATAAAGAGGAGTATCAAATCATTTTCGACGCAAAAGAGATCATCGATAAAGAATATTCAAATTCATTAACAAATAGAGATTTGGTGGCGCTCATTAATCAGCGCGGTTATAATGCCCAAACGCTCATAAAAAACAAAATCGGATTGTCTGTTAGGAATATGATCCGTGCAAAAAAACTTGTAGAAGGGCAAAAGGAAATTGCCTTTACTGATAAGAGTATTCAAGAAATATCTTACGAACTGGGTTATAAAGATGATGCCTATTTTAATCGAGTTTTTAAAAATGTAACGGGAACTACGCCAAAACAATTTCGTGATAATTTCGACTTTAAAAATAGAGATCTTTTTACGCAAGATATTATGCTCCTTCTTAAACAATATCACACACAAGAAAGATCATTAGGGTTCTATGCCGATAAGCTTAATTTATCCATAAAAACATTAGCAAAAAGAGTACAGTCTAAAATGAATATTTCTTTAGGGCAACTTATACGATTAGAACTCATCAATACTGCTAAATTAATGCTTCTAGAAGGTGAATCTGTGATTACAACTTCCCAAAGACTAGGTTTTGAAGAACCAAACCATTTTACACGATTCTTTAAACATTACTCAGGTACCACCCCAACCGAATTTAAATTAAAAAAGTACAATTCTTAGTCCTTTTTTTGTACTAATAGAACTTTATTTCTACTTCATCTTTGCAGTGTATTAATCACTAAAAATTAAAAAGATGAATATTAAAGAACAAACACAAAAAATGGACGCTATAGTCGCCCAAGGCGCTATTGTAGACGCAGTAAAAGAATTTTTCGCTGACGATGCCAACACTTCAGATTATGGTGATAGTAAAACTCATGGAAAATCTGAAATGATCGCAAAAATGGAAGGTTTTGCGGGAGCAATAGCTAAGGTAAACGGAATTACACACCATAATTCTATTGTTGATGGTAATCAATCAGCCTCAGAATTCACATTCGATTTTGACATGAAAGATGGCAGCAAAATTCTTTGGCATGAAATCATTAAAAGAACCTGGAATGCCGACGGAAAAGTTACCAAAGAAGAATATTTCAACGCAGCCTAATAACATAAATTAAAATTTAAAGACATGAAAATATTAAAATCAATACTCGTAATAGCTATGCTCATAAGCACTACCACAATAATTGCTCAAAACAAAATGAGTACTAATATCGACAACAGTAATATTGCCTTGGCGGGATATAGTGCTGTATCTTATTTAGATCTTGGATTGGCGCAAATTGGGAACAAAGCATTCAAATCAGAGTATCAAAAAGTTGTTTATTATTTCACTTCAGCTAAACAAAAAGCAACATTTGACAACAACCCAACAAAATACTTACCTCAATATGGCGGTTTCTGCGCTTTTGGGGTATATGCTGGGGCCAAGTTTAGAGTAGATCCAAATAAATTTATCGTAAAAAATGATAAGTACTATTTGTATTTAAACAATGTTGAATTAGATGCAAAACAGTTATGGCTAGCCGAGAACAATCACAAGAAACTAAAAGGTATAGCTGATAAAAATTGGAGTAAACTTAGCAAAACACATAACTAACAAACAGTTTTTTAAAAACAGAATATTATGAAATTTATAACAAAAAGAATACATGCCTTTTTAGATTATCCAGTTGCCATTGCATTAATAGTATTGCCTTTTGTCCTTGGCTTAGGAAGTTCTAATCCTATCGCATTACAATTATCAGTAGCTACGGGTATTGCTGCTTTTCTTTTGACTTTATTAACAGATCACCATTTAGGGGCATTTCGAGTAATTTCTTATAAAATGCATTTAATTGTTGACTTCGTGGTGGCAATCGTTTTTATTTTAGCTCCGTTCATTTTTTCATTTGAAGGTATAGATGCGTACTATTACTGGATCAATGGCGCTGCCGTTCTTTCAGTAGTTAGTTTGCACAAACCCGATGTCGTGGCGATATAAAAATTTCCATTTTAGTAATTTTAAGTACTAGTGATCCACAACATGGATCACCAGTACTTTTTTTGAATTAAAAAGACTAATCCATTTTTAACACGGCCGGAACAATAAATTTATTCATGAGTTCATTCGTATAACGGTGCGCCCGACCGTTATTATAGTTAGTTGCTGTCATTACCACTGTTAATCCTAACTCCGGACATGCAATTACTTTATTTCCTCCATTCCCAGCCATGGCAAATGTTGATACTTTCTTTTGTTCTCCGAAATCTACCAACCAAAATAAATAGCCATATTTCATTCCTTCAAAAGCCTCAACCTTTGGTGTCGTTGCTTTGGCTATCCAAGATGCCGGTATAAGCTGTTTTCCATTCCATTTCCCTTTATTCAGGCACAACTGTATGAGCTTTAAGAAATCTCTACTTCTATATTCACTTCCTCCAGCAGTATTTAGAATATTGTTTGGAGTATAATCTAATTTGTAGTCACGAATCCCCAATGGCTTCAATAATTCCTTTTTGGCAAAAGCGTCTACTTTCATTTTTACGGCGCTCTCAACAACTTCCGCCATGGTAGCTGCTCCTGCCGAACAATAACTAAATGAACGTCCGTACGGCAACTCTTGAGGTTTAGGGTTAAAAGTGTAAGAACGTATGGGTAAGTTTACAAAGAATTTTGTCCAATCTTCTATCAGATACATTCTTTCTTCATTCCCTCTTGAAAAACTATTATTATCATCACATTCTAAGATAGAACTCATGGTTAGCAAGTCTTCTATTGAAATCTCTAATTTTCTCTTATCGGGATTATGCAAAGGCAAGGTTCGCTTTAAATAGCTGAAAATCTTGTCTTTTTCAGATTGTATAAAACCTTTTTTGATAGCGATCCCCGTAAGTAATGTCGCCATGGTCTTGGTAGCAGAACGCGTATTGTGTTTAGCATTCATATCTTTGCCATTATAGTACCTTTCAAACAGTACATCGCCATCTTTTGCGATTAAAATACTGGTGATTTTTTCATAAGTCCCCGCATTTACCGTGCTGTCCATTTTTTTAAGAAGCACATTATTTAGGCTATTTACCTTCGAAAAATTCAACTGGGCAGTCACTAGATGGCCTACCAATAAAAAGCACATTAGAATAGTACATTTGCTCATAAATATTGTTTTAATTTTTTTCAAAGATAATGTGGTAAAATACATGAAAATAGTATGATATTAACCTCCTAATATTTCCTTTCTATAGCCTTTTGGTGTCTTGTTAAAATACAACTTAAAAGTTTTTGTAAAATGACTTTGATCAGAAAATCCACAGGCGTATGTAATTTCGGTCAGCGATAACTTTGGATTTAACATATAGTTCAGTGCTTTTTTTATTTTTTGCTGTCGCATATAATCTCCTAATGTCGTTCCTAAATATTTCGGAATTGATCTTGATAAATACACTGGATGTACCTTTAATTCTTTAGAAAGAAAATCAAGACTCAATGGCATCGTTCCATCATGTAAGAGCTCCTTCAGAGGCGCAATCCATGAAGGCTCACTTGCGAACATGGCTTTATTCTTATTGTCAAGTTTTTCGCACAATTCATATAACAATAGCTCGATTGTTGTTTTAGAAAATTCGTCTTGGCATTTAAATTCAAAATACAGTTTTGCCAATAAATGATGTAATTGAGGGTTTTCAATTAGCTGACTCCCTTCCCAAAGATTCACGTCTAATTTATTTCGATCAAACCAAACCCTTTTAAATTCGATATGAAAACCTCTAGCATTTAATGACTCTTTTGCATTGTAGTGTTCTTCCTGCCAATTATGGAGCAAGAAACTTCCAGACGGACAGATTGTTTTCCCTTTTTTATTCACATCATATAAATCTCCTTCAAGGAGATACATAAAATAAGGGTTTTCGTGATAATGCCAATCTGTTCTAGAAATCAAATAGTCATATTCTGACAACACCATGCTATCAAAAATAAGCTCTTGCTTCTTTTTTCCATAGTAATTCCCAAGGGTAAGTGTTTTCATCAGGTGCCTTTAAAAAATAGACTATTGAGGTCAATAATTGTTACAACGAATCAAGTGCTAACCGCTAAGCTTTCAAACTATTTTCGAACGGAATTCTATTTAAAATACTTCGTCCTAGAGTTACTTCATCTGCATATTCTAGCTCATCTCCTACTGAAATTCCGCGCGCAATTGTCGATACCTTGACATCGCAATTTTCGATTTGTCGATAAATATAAAAATTTGTGGTATCTCCTTCCATTGTAGAGCTCAAGGCAAAAACAATCTCTTCTACTTCCCCACTTTTTACCCGAGTTACAAGGCTTTCAATTGTCAAGTTTTGAGGTCCTACTCCTTCAATAGGAGAAATTTTTCCTCCAAGCACATGATACATTCCTCTAAATTGTGAAGTACTTTCTATCGCCATTACATCGCGTATATCTTCGACTACACAAATGATCGAAGCATTTCGCTGTTTACTAGAACAAATTTCACAAATAGAAACATCGGAAATATTATGACATTTCTCACATAATTTTATATCATTTCTCAAATGATCTAATGCTGTAATTAAATAACCGGTTTGCTCTTTAGGTTGCTTCAACAAATGCAAGACCAAACGCAAAGCTGTTCGTTTACCTATTCCAGGTAACTGAGACACTTCATTTACAGCATTTTCTAATAATTTCGAAGAAAAATTCATAGTTGCGAATTTACAATATAAAAGAGAAAAAAGTAGCGAGAAAAAAGAGAAAAGAACTTCCTATTCATTTTTTAGGCTTCTTTGTTCTTTTATCTTTTTATAGCATCCAAAAAAAACTATCTTAGCTACACTAATTTTCTTGAACTATATTTTTAATTCATGCAACCATTACACATCTTACTGCTCATTGCAGGTTACTTTGGAATACTTTTATTGATCTCTTTCTTAACAGGAAAGAACGATTCTAATGAAACCTTCTTTAAGGCAAATAAACAATCTCCTTGGTATATCGTCGCGTTTGGAATGATCGGAGCCTCTTTATCTGGAGTTACCTTTATCTCGGTACCAGGTTTAATTGGAGGTCAAGAATTCGCTTATATGCAAGGAGTTTTCGGGTTCTTAGTTGGATATCTCATTATTTCTTTTGTTTTATTACCTATCTACTATAGAATGAATGTCACTTCTATTTATCAGTATTTAGAACAACGGTTTGGAAAAGTAAGCTATAAAACAGGTGCATTTTTCTTCTTGCTTTCAAGAGTGACAGGTGCTTCTTTTCGTTTATTTTTAGTAGCTCTTGCCATGCAATACATTGTTTTTGAACAAATGGGCGTTCCTTTTTGGCTTACAGTAGTCATCTCTATCTTGCTTATTTGGGTGTATACGTTCAGAGGCGGAATAAAAACAATTGTATGGACAGACACCTTGCAAACACTTACAATGCTTACGGCAGTTGGATTGGCTATATATCTTATTAATCAGGAACTAGGTTGGTCATATATGGAATTCCTTAACTCCACAGAATTTGCAGAAAAAGGGAAAATTTTCTTTTTCGACGATCCGAATGCTACCACTTACTTTTGGAAATATTTTATTGGCGGTGTTTTTATTACCATTGCCATGACTGGATTGGATCAAGATATGATGCAAAAAAACCTGACCTGTAAGAATGAAAAAGATGCCAAAAAAAATATGACAACAATGTCTATTCTATTGGTGATTGTAAACTTCGTATTTCTGTCACTTGGCGCTTTACTATTCATTTATTCAGAAAAATTAGGCATCGATATTCCGGTCGTAGATGGTCGTACAAGAACAGATTTATTATTTCCCGAAATAGCAGTGAACCAAAATTTAGGTAAACCATTGGCTATTGTTTTTATCATCGGTTTGATCGCTGCGGCATATTCGAGTGCTGATAGTGCCTTAACTTCGCTAACTACCTCATTTTCGGTAGACTTTTTGGACATAGAAAATAAACCTAAGGCTGTACAGAAACCCTTGCGTAAAAAAGTACATGTAGGAGTATCTATCTTGTTGATTTTTGTGGTGATATTCTTTAATTACTTGGATGGTAATGTTGTAGGTAACCTCTTTAAATTTGCCACATTTACCTATGGGCCACTATTAGGTTTATTTGCATTTGGTATTTTAACGAAACATCAAATCAAAGACACCTATGCTTGGATTGTTGCCATTATTGCATTATCGGTAAGTTTTGCAATTACATATTTGCCTGAAAGTATCATTGGAAGTTATAAATTTCATTGGGAAATATTACCGTTGAATGGATTTATTACCTTTGTTGGTTTATGGCTAATTCGAAAAAAAAATTAACATCAATTCATGGAGAAAGATCTCAGTAACCATAGAGTAAATTATGATAAGGATGCGCTATTAGAAGCGAATACTCCTGAGAATCCAATCGAATTATTTAGAGATTGGTTTTTGAGTGCCGATGCATCGGATGCTGAGCATGAAGCAAACGCGATGAATATCGCGACTATTGGCCTTGACGGATTTCCAAAAAATAGAATGGTTTTACTTAAAAAGTTCACATGGGAAGGCTTTATATTCTATACGAATTATACTTCTGAAAAAGGAAAAGCTATTGCCGAAAATCCGAATATCTGTTTGTCTTTTTTCTGGAATAGTTTTGAACGACAAATTATTATTAAAGGAAGGGCCGAAAAATTAGCGGAAAATCTTTCCGATGGTTATTTTGAGTCTCGTCCGGATGGAAGTAAACTGGGTGCTTGGGCTTCAAATCAAAGTACAATTGTAAACTCACGTGAAGAACTAGATAATAGCTTAGCGACTTATGAAGAAAAATTCCGCAGCAGCAATATTCCAAGACCGGATCACTGGGGCGGCTATTTAGTGAAACCATTCTCTATAGAATTTTGGCAAGGTAGACCAAATAGAATGCATGATAGAATTCGATATACCTTGGACTCCGATTTGAGTTGGAAAAAAGTTCGTCTCGCACCTTAAAACTTACGATAAAACATTTATATTTGATTGCAGGATAATATAAGATCATCGCTAAAAAAATGAAAACACTATACATAGTTCGCCACGCAAAATCATCTTGGGCTTATGAAGGTATTAAAGACATTGATAGACCTCTAAAAAAACGTGGAATCAATGATGCTTATTTAGTATCAAACGTTCTCAAAGATAAAGTCGACACGCCAAACCTGTTTGTTTCAAGTTGCGCGAATAGAGCATTGCATACAGCGATGATTTTTAGTTATACCTTCAATTTCCCGTTGGCCAATTTAAAGGTGAGCAAAGCCTTATATAGTTTTAGTGATGGGTATCTTATTAAAACAGTTAAAGCGTTTGATGACGGATTTGAATCGGCGATTGTTTTTAGTCATGATCACGGTATCAATACTTTCGTAAATAAGTTTGGTGATAAATTCATTTCACATGTGCCTACCTGTGGAGTTATAGGAATTCGTTTTAAAGACAAACATTGGAAAAACATTAAAAAAGGAGAAACATTTCTAACAGAATTTCCGAAACATCATAAAACTCCGAAAAATTAACTCTTTTAGAAAGGTTTAGTCAATATTATTAATCAAAAAAAGCCATTGTAAAAGTAAAAATGTTAACCACAACATTATGCATTTACTATTGTTTTACAATGGCTTCACCTCAAATTAATTTGTACTTATAAAAGACAAGGTATCTTCTAACACGTCATCATTCCAAAGCATCCTATAATGACCAATTTTATCGTATATTTTTAAATCTGAATTCTTATTCGCCTTATAAACATCTTCAGAATTCTTAAACGGAATTATTTTATCTGCCTTATCATGTACTAATAGTAATTTAGTAAATGATATGTTTTTTAAACGCTCACTAACATTGACAGAATCAATTTTATCATTTACAATTTCTTCTGCATTTTTTATCATGTAACCAAATGCTTTATCTGTAATCCCGACAAAATTCTTGAAATTGGTAAATACCTCCAAAAATGAATTCGGCGTTGTTAAGAACACAAACTTATCTATCTTATAATTAAGCTTAGAAATTGTATATGTCGTCATTGCCGAACCAAAAGAATGTGAAATCACCGTAAAAGGTTCTTGCGGATCTATAAACTCGAGTAAACTACTAAATGCCTCCTTGCACTCATATAAGTTTGTACGATCAGAATTAGATTTCGCATGTCCTGGTAAATCAAAACTCACCACTCGATAATTTCTTTCGGCGAGTTCAAATGCAAATTTTGACAAGCTTCCAGCATTTGAATCCCATCCATGAACTAAGAAAACAAGTTCTCCTTGCACGTTACCTAGTTCATAACAATATAAGTCTTGGTCTAAAAAACCAATTTTAAAATGCCTTGCTTTTTCATAAAAAGACTCCTCTCTTTTTCTCACATCTTTTTTTCTAACTTTTTGAAATAAATTAAAAGCCATCCATCCGCCTAATCTCGGCGAAATGTTAGAGATAACTTTATAATACAATCTTAACAGTTTTAAATATAATTTCATTTCAAATTTTTTAAATACCAATCGGTATATTTTAAATCAAAAAAATACGATCTATGTCATATTACCCAGTTTCATCATTTCGATTTTTGTAAAGGTGATCTCTCTAACTTGTTTCATATCTCCCCACAAATAATCATATCCTTTCTTAGATATTTTAAACAATTTTGTTCTCCTCTTTAATCTCGACAACTCTATTTCCGTCGCTTCTCGTCGTTCACCCAACACACCATATAATTTAATTGCTGGTGGTTTCGTAAACTTCGACTTCAATAATGATCGTATCCAAAACCATTTGCTACTATGGACACCAAGTACACAAATTTGGTTATTATGCTTACTATTCATTGGCAAGCTTGCTGTATATCTTTCAAAATAAAATCCTTTCTGACCCTTATTCAAAAACAAACTACCAATTGGTGTCACGGTCGTATTACCATCTTTAGATACCGATCCGATAGATACATGCAAACTTGATCTTACACTTTTATTAAAATGTTCTCTTATCTCCGTCCAATCATTGATCAAATGCATCTCAAGTCTATTTAGCTTGTAATTCTAACTGAATCATCTTATCTATATGATTCATCATGTCTAACAAACATCCCTCATCTCTCGATATTACCGAAGTAAAAATAGAACCTTCTATCAATGAAAATATACGTGTTCCATATTTCATGGCATTGATATCATCTCTAATTTCTCCTTTAAATATACCCTCTTCAATTATCGAAGCGATACTTCCTTGTAATTTATCTACAACATATTTTACTCTCGTGAACAATGCAGGATTGGTATGGTTAGCATCAACACCGACATTCAATAGAGGGCAACCTCCATAACCGATATAACGCTTATAATAGGATCGATGAAAATTAGTAATAGCAAACAATTTCGCCAAAGGAGATTCTACCTCTTGGATTATATTTTTAATCTCTATCATCTGATATTGAACAATATAATTGAAAGCCTCTAAAGCTAACTCTTCCTTGTTTTTAAAATTCCCGTAAATAGCGCCTTTTGTTAATCCAGTCGCCTCAGTTATATCAGACAAGCTGGTTCCAGTATACCCATTTCTGTTAAAAATAGGCGCTGTTTTTTCAATAATAAATTGACGCGTTCTTGCTGCTTTTGTCACAATCATATAGCGAATATACTAAAAATATACCAATTGGTATAAATAAAATTAAAAAAATCAATGCAAATATTTAAATAATATTCTAATACCTACAAAAGCGATTAAAACTGCTGTCATTCTTTTAATTACGAAAGGTGTTATTTTAGAAGCACTTAATCGAGAGCCAATTTGCCCCCCAAAAAACACCGTTACCATTAAAATAAAAGCAATATTCGGCTCAAAATAGAACTCAGGATTTTGAACCTGTCCAGCCAATCCCGCCACCGAATTCACTAGTATAAAAAAGCTTGCTGCGGCTGCGATTCTCTTAGGAGTATCCCAGTTCGTTAAATGCAAAAAAGGTGCTAAAAAAATACCTCCGCCAATACCTACCATTCCCGAAACAAAACCAATTACACTCCCAATAGCTCCATCTTTTACAGTTGAACTCACTTTCGAATCTGATTTCGCCTCACTTACAAAATGATTAGACAACCACATTAATACCGCGGCAAAAACCAACGTACCACCCAAAACTGTAAAAAAGAAAGTCTGACTAATTTTAAGATAGCCACCTAAGAAGGCAAAGGGCACGCTTATCATACCCAAGGGCAATACCTTTCTCCAATTGTAATGGTCATTCTTAGCGAAAATATAAACCCCTCCACTAACGACAACAATATTACACAACAAGGCAATTGCCCTGAACTGAATAAAGGCTAATCCGGTTAAAGCCAAAATAGCAATATAACTTGATCCACCTCCAAAACCTACAGAAGAATACAAAATAGCAACGGTAAAAAATAAGGCCACTATTTCCCAATTTTCTATAAAGGCTGCTGACAAGCTAGAAAGTTCTATCATATCGAAATGTACACTGTATAAATATCAAATATAGGATGTTAAAGGCAATTCATAGAATTTAAAATAAGTTTTAGTCCTGTTTTTAAGTCTATTGTCGAAATCATTATTCTATTAACGTAATAAATTTTATCTTGTGACATCAATTAACTCACCATGAATTCTGAACAACAAAAAAAATATTGGAAGGAAAATTTAAAATACCTCGCCATCTTATTATCTATTTGGTTTTTAGCATCCTATGTTTTTGGGATCTTACTCGTAGAACAACTTAACACAATTTCGCTGGGTGGATTTAAACTCGGTTTTTGGTTCGCCCAACAAGGTTCAATTTATGTTTTTGTAATTCTCATTTTTGTCTATATCAAATTGATGAACTCTTTGGATAAAAAATACAAGGTAAACGAATAAGTTATGGATATACAAACTTGGACATGGATTTTAGTTGGAATTACATTTACCTTATATATTGGTATTGCCATTTGGTCAAGAGCCAGTTCTACAGGTGAATTTTATGTAGCTGGCAAAGGCGTACACCCTGTAGCAAACGGTTTGGCAACTGCCGCCGATTGGATGTCAGCGGCCTCATTTATTTCAATGGCAGGAATTATTTCTTTTGGAGGATATGATGGGTCTGTATACCTAATGGGCTGGACGGGCGGTTATGTCTTACTAGCCTTATTATTGGCGCCATACCTCAGAAAATTTGGTAAGTTCACCGTTCCCGATTTTATTGGTGATCGTTACTATTCGAACAAAGCCCGTATTGTGGCCGTTTGCTGTGCCTTATTAGTCTCTTTTACGTATGTCGCAGGACAGATGCAAGGTGTTGGTATTGTGTTTTCACGCTTCTTAGAAGTCGATATTACGACGGGGGTGATTATAGGGATGATCATCGTTCTTTTCTATGCCGTACTTGGAGGGATGAAGGGAATTACTTATACACAAGTGGCTCAATACTGCGTGCTTATTTTTGCCTTTATGGTACCCGCTATTTTTATTTCTATCCAAATGACAGGTAACCCTATACCCCAAATTGGTTTTGGAAGTTCAGGGGCCGATGGTGTATATCTATTGGATAAGCTAGACGGTTTGCATCGCGAATTAGGTTTTCATGAATACACGACGGGTAGTAAATCAAAAATTGATGTCTTTTTTATTACAGCAGCCCTTATGGTAGGGACGGCAGGATTGCCACATGTTATTGTACGTTTTTTCACAGTAAAAAAGGTTAGCGATGCTCGTAAATCGGCAGGATGGGCGCTTTTGTTTATTGCCATTTTATATACTACGGCTCCGGCGATCGCCTTATTTGCAAGAACAAACATGATTGAAACTGTAAGTAATCAGCCTTATGATGAGATGCCACAATGGTTTAAGAAATGGGAAACAACAGGCCTAATCACTTTTAATGATAAAAATAATGATGGTATCATTCAATATGTTGCAAATAAAGAGGCCAATGAACTTGATGTAAATCGTGATATTATGGTTCTGGCGAATCCAGAAATTGCCGGTTTACCAAATTGGGTAATTGCATTGGTAGCAGCGGGTGGTCTAGCCGCAGCGCTGTCGACAGCGGCTGGCTTATTACTGGTCATTTCATCTTCTGTTTCGCACGATATTATCAAAAAAATAGTCAATCCTAACATCTCAGATAAAGGAGAATTAGTAGCGGCACGTCTTTCGGCTGTAGCTGCAGTATGTGTAGCTGGATATTTCGGTGTGAATCCACCTGGTTTCGTAGCGGCGGTCGTCGCCTTGGCTTTCGGATTGGCAGCCGCATCATTTTTTCCTGCCATCGTTTTAGGTATTTTCTATAAAAAAATGAATAAGGAAGGAGCCATTGCCGGCATGGTGTTTGGTATTTTACTCATGTTATTCTATATGTTGAAATTTAAATTTGGCGTATTTGATGGAGGGAAAACGGCCGTAGATGCACTCAAAAAAGATTGGTGGTTTGGTATATCACCCGAAGGCTTTGGCACCGTGGCAATGGTAGTTAATTTTATTGTCTCCATTACTATTTCTAAACTCACACCGCCACCACCAAAAGAAGTGCAAGAAATAGTAGATAACATTCGTATCCCGTCAGGAGCTGGAGAAGCCGTAGACCACTAATGATTTACTCATTCGTCTCTAATTCTGACAAAATAAGGTGTGTTGTTGGATCTCCATAACGAATCAATTGATCAATAAACTGTTGTAAATGCAACTGATCTTTTAGCACAACCCTCATATGAATATTATGAGGCCCAGTTATTCGGTATGCCTCTTTTACTTCTGGTAAAGATTCTATTTTTTTTATAAATATTTTCAATTTTCCACTGTATAATTTAAGCATCACAAACACTTCCAGTCCATATCCTAACTTGCCATTATCTACCTTCAATGTATAATTCTTGATCACGCCCAAATCCTCCATTTTTTGAATCCGCTCTCTAACCGAAGAGGCCGAAAGATTAATTAACCTTCCAATTTCTGCAAATGATTGTCTAGAATTCACATTCAATTCATTGATTATTTTTATATCTAATAAGTCTACCATTGATTCAATATTTTAATAAATAAAAATACAATTTTTCAACGGATATATTAATATTTTTCCTTTGAATCAATTTTAAGTAATCTATAACATGAAGTATTTTTGCGTTGCTTTTAAACAAAAAAACGGCATGCAAGTAGAAATTTTCTTAATTATTGCACTAGGCATCTTTCTTGGTTTTTTCATTCAAACTGTTATTGGTTTTGCTGGCGCGTTGATAGCCTTACCGATATTATTATTTGTTATAACCTTATCGGATGCCATTGCCTATATATCGTTGTTTTATTTTTTATCTAGTATCTATTTGGTTAAAAAAGAATGGATAAATATCGATAAAAAATTAATTATTAAAGTTGCCATAACAGCCATTATTGGAACAGCAGTTGGTATTTGGGTACTTAATTTTGGAAAACCACTCATTCTGAAAAAGTCACTCGGTGTATTTCTTTTGATATATGTAGTATATAGTTTTTACGACGTGAAAAAATTTAAGAGCTCTAAAATTTTCGAATATTCTTTCGGCTTTTTAGGTGGTTTTTTTTCTGGGCTGTTTTCAACTGGAGGTCCTCTATTTGTAATTTTAGTTAAAAATGCAACACTCGATATGAAAACATTTCGAGCCACGATGTTCGGTGTGCTAGGTTTAGTTTCGATTATTAGAGTACCAATGATAAGTGTTGGAGGAATCCTAAATTGGAGTCATGTATATTATGCCTTATTCGTGTTACCATTCTTTTTGTTAGCACTTTTTCTAGGAAAAAAAATGTACTCAAAAGTGAATGAATCCGTCATGAGAAAAAGCGTTCTAACCGTTTTGTTTTTCTCAGGAGCACTCTTATTGATTAGGTCATAGCTTCTAATTAGAAATCACAAGAAGCATGATATTCATTCAAGAGAATATTAATTCTATCGATAAATTGATGTCGTAGATAGAAAAAATTAAGCAAGATTATAGAATTTCACTACTTTAGTTAGCTCATTAATTTATATCAACCAGATTAAAGAAAGCAAATAGAGCAGATGAGTAATTATCATATCAAACATTTAGAAGAATATTTTCAGGTTTACAGAAAGTCAGTAGCCAATCCTCAGTCTTTTTGGGAAGAAATTGCAGAAGAACATTTTATGTGGCGCAAAAAATGGAACTCGGTGCTTAACTGGGATTTCTCGAAACCAGAAATATCTTGGTTTCAAGGAGCGCAGCTTAATATTACCGAAAATTGTATAGATCGACACTTGCACACACGTGGTGATAAAACAGCGATATTGTTCGAGCCGAACGACCCTAAAGAAGAGGCAACCCATATATCGTATAAAGAACTCTACACGCGAGTTAATAAATTCGCCAATGTTCTAAAAGCGCAAGGAATCACCAAAGGTGATCGCGTTTGCATCTATTTACCGATGATTCCAGAGCTGGCAGTTGCCTTATTGGCATGCGCTCGCATTGGCGCGATACATTCCGTGGTTTTTGCTGGTTTTTCAGCAACAGCTTTGGCAACAAGAATTAACGATAGTGATTGTAAAATGGTCATCACATCTGATGGTTCGTATCGTGGTGCGAAAACAATTGATCTCAAAAGCATTGTTGATGAGGGCTTAGAAAATTGCTCTTGTGTAAAAACGGTATTGGTGGCAAAACGGATTCATAGTGAGATTAATATGAAAGAGGGACGTGATCAATGGTTGCAGCCATTGTTAGATATCGCTTCCGCGGAATGTCCTCCAGAAATAATGAATGCCGAAGATCCATTGTTTATTCTATATACTTCAGGATCTACAGGAATGCCAAAAGGAATGGTTCATACCACTGCAGGATATATGGTCTATACAGCTTATACTTTCAAAAATGTATTTCAATATAAAGAAGAAGATGTGTATTGGTGTACGGCTGATATTGGATGGATTACTGGACATAGTTATATAGTTTATGGTCCATTGGCAAATGGTGCTACTACTGTCATGTCTGAAGGTGTCCCAAATTATCCCGATTGGGGCCGTTTCTGGGAGATTGTCGAAAAACATAAAATTACTCAGTTTTATACAGCTCCAACTGCCATTCGCGCCTTGGCAAAAGAGAACTTATCGTATGTTGAAAAGTATGACTTATCCTCGTTGAAAGTTTTAGGTACTGTTGGTGAGCCCATTAATGAAGAAGCATGGCATTGGTATAATGACAATATCGGTAAAAAGAAAAGTCCGATTGTAGATACCTGGTGGCAAACCGAAACGGGCGGCATCATGATTACCCCAATTCCGTTTTCGACGCCCACAAAACCAACATATGCAACCTTGCCTTTTCCAGGAATACAACCGGCTCTAATGGATGAAAACGGGCAAGAAATTCAGGGTAATCAAGTCGATGGCCGCTTATGTATAAAATATCCGTGGCCGTCAATGGCACGCACTATCTGGGGGAATCATCAGCGTTACAAAGAGACTTATTTTTCGGCATTCGAAAACATGTATTTTACCGGTGATGGTGCCTTAAGAGATGAAGTAGGGTACTATAGGATAACAGGACGCGTCGATGACGTAATTATTGTCTCTGGACATAACCTAGGCACGGCGCCAATTGAAGATGCGATTAACGAACATCCCGCAGTTGCTGAATCGGCTATTGTAGGATTTCCTCATGATATTAAAGGAAATGCCCTTTATGGATATGTGATTTTAAAAGAAACTGGTGAATCACGAGATCCTAACAATGTTAGAAAAGAGATTAATCAAATAATTACAGAACACATCGGTCCTATCGCAAAATTAGATAAGATTCAGTTTACGAGTGGCTTACCTAAAACCCGAAGTGGCAAAATTATGAGACGTATTCTACGAAAAATTGCCTCGGATGAAACAGAAAATTTAGGAGATACTTCTACCCTTCTAAATCCCGATGTAGTAAAAGAAATAATGGATAATGTAGTATAATTATGAGAAAAGCACTTTTTATATTTGGTATAGTAGCACTTGTTTTAAGTTGCACGACAAAAACTTCTGACCCTGTTTCTAAAGAAACATCCGATTATTTAGATAATACAGGCAAAAGTGATCAGTTTCTTGGCGGCATAAAAATGATTCCAATTACAACTCCGAAAGGAGAATTTAAGGTATGGACAAAGCGTGTTGGAAACAATCCGACTATGAAAGTGTTGTTGCTTCATGGGGGGCCAGGAATGACACATGAAATTTATGAATGTTTCGACGGTTATTTTCCGCAAGAAGGTATAGAGTACTATTATTATGACCAACTCGGATCCTATTATAGTGATCAACCGAAAGATTTATCTTTATGGGAACTTGATCGTTTTGTAGAAGAAGTGGAGCAAGTTCGTATTGCCCTCGGATTGAACAAAGATAATTTTTATCTCTACGGGCAATCTTGGGGAGGCATTTTAGGAATGCAATATGCATTGAAATATCAAGAGAACTTAAAAGGTCTCATTATTTCTAATATGGTAGCATCAATTCCTGAATATCAACAATATTCTGAAGAAGTACTTGCGCCAAAAATGAACCCTAAGGTATTAGAAGAAATCATGTCTTATGAACTTAAAGGAGAGTATAGCAATGAGAGATACTTAGATTTAATTGTCAATAATTATTATGTAAAGCATGTAATTCGCATGCCTGTTGATGAATGGCCCGAGCCTATCAATAGATCATTTAAACATCTAAACCCTGATGTTTATGTAACAATGCAAGGCCCGAGTGAGTTTGGTATTAAAGGTGACGCGAACTTAAAAGAATGGGATGTTAAGAAAGAATTGCATAAGATCACGGTACCTACACTGACCATTGGAGCTAAATATGACACCATGGATCCAGCACATATGAAATGGATTTCGACTGAAGTAAAAAATGGACGCTATTTGTTTTGCCCTAATGGAAGCCATTTATCTCAGTTTGATGATCAAAAGATCTTTTTTAAGGGACTTATTGAATTTATAAAAGATGTTGATAATGGAAACTTTTAAGTTGATTTAACTTAATTTTGTTTTAAATTATCTGCTACATGCTAAAAGCTGTTTTATTTGATATGGATGGTGTTATTGTCGACACCGAGCCTTTGCATCGCAAGGCCTATTATATGATGTTCGATGCTATGAATATCGAAGTTTCTGAAGAACTATTTACCTCGTTTACCGGCCAGGCAACTCTGAACATATGCGAACAACTTTGCAACACCTTTAAACTTGAAGCAAGCCCCAAAGATTTAGTTCGTTCTAAACGTAAACACTTTAAACATCTCTTCGAAAATGATAAAAGTTTACAACTCTTAGACGGGGTGCTCGATTTGATTCAAGACTATTATAATAATGGTTTAACGTTGGTACTCGCCTCTTCTGCATCGATGCCAAATATCAATAGAATTTTCGAACGCTTTGATCTAAATAAATACTTTGTTGCAAAATTAAGTGGTGCTGATTTAAAAGCTTCAAAACCTCATCCGGAAATCTTTATAAAAGCTGCTGAAGCCTCCGGTTTCGATCGGTCAGAATGTATGGTGATTGAAGATTCTACGAATGGTATGAAAGCGGCGAATAGTGCTGGTATTTTTTGTGTCGGATATAAAAGTGAGCATTCAGTAAATCAAGATTATAGTTTTGCTGACCTAACTATTCAAGCTTTTGATGAAATTAGCTTTTCAAAAATAACAACTCACTTTAACTAAGGTACTAGACGTACATGCATAAATTTAGAGATTATATAGAAAAAATAACGCCGATTTGTGACGACGATTGGAAATTATTTTCTTCTAAGCTTACGAAAAGGGTCTTTGCCAAAAAAAGCAATCTTCTCGATGAAGGCACTGTCGAAAATTATATTTCGTTTATCGAAAAAGGAATTGTTCGGTTTTTAATTCCGAAAGAAGATATAGAAAAGGAAATTACGTTTGGGTTTTGTTTTACAAATGAATTTGTAAGTGCTTACGATTCATTTTTAACAAGAGTTCCTTCAAGTTATCAAATTGAAGCGCTTACAAACACAACTATTTGGAGCATTAGCTATCTTGATTTGCAAGAAGTATATCAAAAGACCCAAATAGGCAATATTATAGGTCGTCTTTCTACAGAGCGCCTTTTCTTAATAAAATCGAAACGAGAGCAATCGTTACTCAACGAATCGGCCAAAGAACGCTATTTAAATCTCTTTACTGAACGCCCCAATTTGATACAGAAGATTCCGTTAAAATATATCGCCTCTTATATAGGGGTAACTCCTCAAGCCTTGAGTAGAATACGAAAACAAATTTCTTAACCTAGGTTCATTTTATATATTCTGAATAGACCTGTTCTTTGTGCCTTAAAAAAAGAGGTACATGGAAATATTATTTTTAATGCTCGGTTTGTGGTATATAGGACTATTCTTTCAAACATTTTTTCTTCACAGATATGCAGCACATCAAACATTCACCATGTCACCCTTTGCAGAAAAAGTTTGCTTCGTTTTAACATGGCTTTTTCAAGGTTCCAATTACCTGAGTGCCTATGGTTATGGGGTTATGCATAGGATGCATCACGCCTATGCAGATACTGAAAAAGATCCACATTCACCAAAATACGATGATAATGTATTTGTTATGATGTGGCGCACTAAAACTATTTATAGCGACATCAATAAAAAGAGAATTAATGTTCCAGAAAAATTCACAAAGAATGTACCGCAATGGGAAGCCTTTGACAAATTTGCAAGTTCAAAAATATCAAGACTTTCTTGGGGCACATTATACACACTTTTCTTTATTGCCTTTGCAACGACTTGGTGGCAATGGTTATTCTTACCAGTAGCATTTCTAATGGCTCCTATTCACGGTGTGATTATTAACTGGTTCGCTCATATCTATGGCTACGTAAATTTCAAAGTAAATGATACTTCTAAAAATTTGTTACCATTTGACTTTTTGATGATGGGCGAAGGATATCACAATAATCATCATACACATAGCGGCAGAGCAAATTTCGGTGGCGTGCGTTGGCATGAAATTGATTTTACATATTGTATTATGGTTGTTTTGGATAAATTTAAATTCATTCATTTAAAAAAGTAGGAATTATTTGATTGAAGTTGTTTTATTTAAAAATAGTAATACAATGAAATCAACTACACAACCTACCTATGTACTTTTCGGAAAACAAGCAATCGAACTTTATAAATCTTCAATTGAAAATCTCGTTGTAGCCGATGATTTAAAATTTAATGTTGGAGCTTACACAAATGTGAGGGCCTTTATTGCCGATAAAAATCGTTGGAATGATTTTGTAATAATTACGAGAAAAGAGTATGCAAAATTGGCAAAACACATCCAATCAAACAAAAGCAGTTTTAGTTTTATCCAGTTTTTAGATACGCTCAAAAAATCATTTGCTTTTCAATAAACAGCAAATTCCGACTTAGGCTTTTGCCAACGACATTTTCTTTCTTAAAGCAAGAAAAATAAGCAACGATAATATTCCAAAAATAGAAAACCCTATAAATAAGGGCAATACCGAATCATTCACAAAACTACCTACATAATTCGCAATAGGCACTGCCATTACCGTAGAAATAAATCCGTTGATTGCAGCTCCGATGCCGGCAATATGCCCGAGTGGTTGCATTGCTAAGGCACGAAGATTTCCGAATAAAAATCCGATTGAGAAAAACTGTATTGAACAGAATCCAATCAATACCGCTACACTTGGGTTCTTTCCTGACCAAAACAGGCCCACATATAAAATTGAAATTACTACAAAGGCAATCATTGCTATATAGGCAATTTTGAACATCCCATATTTCACGACCAATTGACTATTTAAAAAAGTAGCTAGTCCAATAGAAATAGCAAGACTTGCGAAGATATATGGAAAGAGTTCTGCCATATCATATTGCTGTTCAAAAATTTGCTGAGATGTACTTATATACACCATGAACGACCCAGTAATAAATCCAGAAACAATAGTATAAGCCACCGCTTTTTTATATTTCAGAAACTCTCGAGTCCCATCAATAAATAAACGCCATGAAAAAGGAATTTTGTTTTCACTTTTTAAGGTCTCTCGTTGTCGTCTCGCAAACCAAATCATGACTACAATTCCAATAATTAAATTGACATAAAAAATGGCTTTCCAGTGATAAAAATTCAACAAAAACTGGCCCATCGCCGGCGCAACTACCGGAATTAAAATAAATACCATAACCACAATCGATACTATTTTGGCCATATAATCGCCGCTATATCGATCTCGAATAATTGTAATTGCCATTGTTCGTGGTGATGATAAACCGATGCCTTGCAATACACGACCGAGGATCATAATTTCAAAACTCTTAGTAGTCACACAAATAATACTAGCAACTATAAATAGCATAAAACCAACATACACCACCGGTTTTCTTCCAAAGCTATCCGAAAGTGGTCCGAAGATTAATTGTCCGAATCCAAGCCCGAGAAAAATCATGGTAATCAATAGCTGATTGTCATTGGTATTCACGACCTGTAAATAAGAGCCGATTTCTGGTAAAGCCGGTAATAATGCGTCTATTGTTAAGGCTACACTAGACATTAACGAAGCCATCAATGCTATGAACTCAAATTCTGGCTTGGCCTGTTTTTCTTGCATCTGGCAAAGATACTTCAATTCTAAAGATTGGGAAGCTATTCTTCTATTAATATACCGTTAATTATGAAGCAATTGTCGTGTTAAACATTTCCTAAAAAATAGCATTGTAGTATACATATTGGTATCTTTAAACCCTAATAACTTTACTAAATGAATTATAAGAATACTTTTCTCTTAGTGCTTGCTTTATTTTTTATCATTTCCATTTCAGCTCAGGATTTATCCTTTGAAGAATACAATCCGAAATCGACTCTAGTCGTGCCTGGTCAACTCATTAAAAAAGCAAAGTTTCCATTTATCGATATCCATGGTCATCAATATAGAATGCCCACGCAAGATCTAGCTCCTGTTATTGCTGCGATGGATACCTTAAATATGGGAATTATGGTAAATCTTAGTGGACGCTCGGGTGAAAAACTCCAACAATCAGTTAAAAATATTGCCGACCACTACCCTAACCGTTTTGTTGTATTTGCTAATGTCAGTTTTCAAGGTGTCGGTGAAAAAGACTGGGGAAAGAAGGCGGCAGCTCAATTAGAACAAGATGTGAAGAATGGTGCACGCGGATTGAAAGTATATAAGAGTTTGGGACTTCGTAATACGGATATTAATGGCAAACGTTTGGCGATTGACGATCCTCGATTAGACCCTGTATGGGCCAAGTGTGGAGAACTCGGTATTCCGGTATTGATTCATGCAGCCGACCCGAAATCTTTTTGGGATCCTTTTGATGGAGACAATGAACGATGGTTAGAATTAAAAACGCATCCACGAAGAAAACGCGATGCGACGAATCCGGCTCCTTGGGAACAGATTATACAAGAACAACATAATATGTTTCGAAAACACCCAAAAACACAATTCATCAATGCGCATATGGGTTGGTTCGCCAACGATCTCGAGAAGTTGAGTACGTTGATGGATGAAATGCCTAATATGTCGGTAGAAATTGGTGCCATCATCGCAGAATTGGGCAGACAACCTCGCTTTGCGAAAGCCTTTTTCACGAAATATCAAGATCGTATTTTATTTGGTAAAGACAGTTGGAAACCGAATGAATTTCCTACTTATTTTAGAGTGTTAGAAAGTAATGATGAATACTTCCCGTATCATAAAAAATACCATGCCTATTGGCGGATGTATGGATTAGATTTGGATGATGACATACTAAAAAAAGTATATTATAAAAATGCCTTACGCTTGGTACCAGGACTCGATAAAAGCCTCTTTCCAAAATAGAAACTATGAAATTTAGAAAAGCCATCAAAGAAGATATTCCGAAGCTCGTTGAAATGATTGCTGATGATGCTTTGGGACAAACTCGAGAAAACTTTCAAGACCCTTTACCTTCGGTGTACTATGAAGCTTTTCAAAAAATTGACAGCGATCCTAATCAGGAATTGATTGTAATTCAGGAAACTGATGGCTCTATCATTGGGACACTGCAATTGAGTTTTATTCAATATTTAACCTATCAAGGTGGCATTCGTGCACAAATTGAAGCCGTACGAATTCACAAAGATAAAAGAGGCGAAGGTTTAGGAGAAACCTTATTTAAATGGGCCATAGAACGTGCGAAAGATAGAAATGCACATTTAATCCAGTTGACCACCGATAAAAAACGACCTGAAGCATTGAAATTTTATGAAAAATTAGGTTTTAAGGCTTCGCATGAAGGTATGAAATTGCATTTTAGGTAGTTATGCCTACAACGGTATATTGCCGTGTTTACGTTGAGGTCTATCTACTTTTTTACCTTCTAACATTGAGAAGGCCTTAATCAACTTGCGTCTAGTGTCTTTTGGTAAAATAACCTCATCGATAAATCCACGTTCGGCAGCACTATACGGATTGGCAAATAATTCAGCATATTCGGCTTCTTTTTCTTTCCATTTCGCTTCAGGATCATCGGCAGCTTGGATTTCTCTTTTAAAGATAATTTCTGCTGCTCCCTTTGCTCCCATGACGGCAATCTCTGCACTCGGCCAGGCAAAATTCATATCGGCACCAATATGTTTCGAATTCATTACATCGTAAGCACCTCCATATGCTTTTCTTGTAATCACAGTCACTCTTGGTACCGTTGCCTCACTTAAAGCGTACAAGAGTTTCGCTCCATGCACTATAATACCGTTCCACTCTTGATCTGTACCTGGTAAAAATCCAGGCACATCTTCTAACACCAATAATGGGATGTTAAAAGCGTCACAGAAACGCACAAAACGTGCTGCTTTCTTAGAACTATTCACGTCTAAAACGCCCGCTAAAAACAAGGGTTGATTGGCTACGATTCCAACACTTCGACCTCCCAAACGTGCAAAACCTACTAAAATATTCTCGGCATAGTCTTTATGAATTTCGTAAAACGAATCTTCATCGATGATACCTTTAATGACCTCATGCATGTCATAAGGTTTATTGGCATTATCCGGTATAATAGTCGATAGCGAATCCCGTACTTCATCTTTTAATTCGAAGGGCAACATCGCTGCAGTTTGTGTATTATTTTGAGGTAGATAGCTCAATAATTTTTTCACATCCTCAAGGCATTCAATATCATTTGAAGACGTTTTATGTGCCACGCCAGACTTTGTAGAATGTGTACTAGCGCCCCCCAATTCTTCAGAGGTTACCGTTTCATTCGTCACTGTTTTTACCACATTCGGCCCTGTAACAAACATATAGCTAGTATCTTCAACCATCAAGGTGAAATCGGTCATCGCCGGTGAATATACTGCACCTCCCGCACAGGGGCCCATAATTGCAGAAATTTGAGGAATCACTCCAGATGCCTGCACATTTTTATAAAATATATCAGCATAACCTCCAAGTGAACGTACTCCTTCTTGAATACGCGCTCCACCTGAATCATTCAACCCAATAAGTGGTGCACCTACGTTCACTGCAAGATCCATGATTTTACAAATCTTCTCAGCATGTGTTTCCGATAAGGAACCACCAAAAACGGTAAAATCTTGTGCAAATACATAGATTAATCGCCCATGTACAGTGCCATATCCTGTCACTACTCCATCTCCATAAAACTGCTGTTTATCCATCCCAAAATCTTTGGTTCGATGCGTAACCAACGCTCCTATTTCTTCAAACGATCCTTCATCTAATAAATAATTAACACGTTCACGGGCCGTTAATTTCTTTTTTTCATGTTGTCTATCTATTCTGGCTTGACCTCCACCAAGATAAGCTTTTGCTAATTTTTCGTTTAAATCTTTTATTTTGGAATCCATGATGCTCTAATTTGGTAAACGTAACAATTGTTGATCTTTAATATACTGTTGCACTGCCACTAAAGCAGCAATTTTCGCCTCTTCTTCTTGTTGTTTTTTCAATGCTTCTGGCGAATAATACTGCTGCACAAAGTGCGTATCAAAATTACCTGAACGAAATGCTTCGTGTTCACAAACGAACTTTCCAAACGGCAATGTTGTTTCGATACCTTCAATTTTATATGCTCGAATGGCTTTGATCATTAGTTCAATGGCTTCTGCCCTTGTTTCACCATAGGTAATTAACTTCGATAACATAGGATCGTAATAAATTGGAATTTCCATCCCTTCTTCAAAACCATTATCTACTCGAATATTATCACCTATTGGTAATTTATAATTCTCTAAGGTTCCAACACTAGGTAAAAAATCATTTAACGAATCTTCGGCATATACACGTAGCTCTAAGGCATGCCCAGTAATTTTTAAATCCTCTTGCTGCATCGGAAGTTTTTCACCACGAGCTACACGTATTTGTAGTTCTACTAAATCGGTTTGACTAATCAACTCCGTTACAGGATGCTCTACTTGCAGTCTCGTATTCATTTCTAGAAAATAGAAATTATGATCATCATCGAGTAAAAACTCTACCGTTCCGGCGCCTACATAATCACAGGCCTTCGCCACTTTGATAGCAGCTTCTCCCATTTCGGTACGTAACTTAGGTGATAAGACTGCCGAAGGTGCTTCTTCTACCACTTTTTGATGACGACGCTGAATACTGCATTCTCTCTCAAACAAATGAACCACGTTGCCATGTGTATCGGCCATTACTTGAATTTCAATATGTCTTGGAGAAGTGACATACTTCTCGATAAAAACAGAGCCATCCCCGAAGGCCGAAGTCGCTTCACTAATCGCTCTGTTCATTTGACTTTCTAAATCGGCTTCTTTGTTCACTACACGCATTCCTTTTCCACCACCTCCTGCGGAAGCTTTTATTAAAATAGGAAAGCCTATTTCTTTCGCAATCCCTGTCGCCTTCTTCACATCGGTAATGGCTTTATCTATACCAGGAACCATCGGGATATCATATGCTTTTACTGCATCTTTTGCCGCTAGTTTACTCCCCATGACTTTGATAGCTTTCGATCTTGGACCTATAAATATGATGTCATTTTGCTCTACTTTTTCAGCAAAATCCGCATTCTCACTTAAAAATCCATAACCGGGATGAATTGCATCGACTTGCAAACTTTTGGCCACTTCTATAATTTTATCTTGTCGGAGATACGATTCACTCGACGGAGCCTCCCCTATTAATACAGCTTCATCGGCGTATTTTACATGGGGTGCGTGTCTATCTACAGTAGAATATACAGCAACCGTTTTGATTCCCATTTTTTTTGCCGTTTGCATCACGCGAATAGCAATTTCTCCTCTATTGGCAACTAATATCTTTTTCATACTATTCGAATTCTACTAATAATTGATTTTTTTCAACTGCATCTGACTTTTTAACAGAAATAGATTTGATAATTCCTTCACATGGACTTGCAATACTATTTTCCATTTTCATTGCTTCTAATATAAGTAGCGTATCCCCTTCGTTTACAGTATCTCCAACAGTTACATTGATGTCTAAAATTAGACCCGGCATGGGCGCTTTGATTTCATTTACTTTTTTAGCATTACCCAAAGAGAAGCCCATTTCTTTAATCAATGCATCTAACTCGTTAGAAATATCAACAGTATAATTGTTGTCATTAATACTAATGATGTATTTTTTCTGATTAAAATCGGCGTTGATTATGTTCGCCTTATAGGATTTATTTTCGCTTAATATATGAAATTCCGATTCCGAATTTTGCACGGCATCAAACTTAGCAAGTTCGATAGCATCGATGTCAAAATCGAAGTCATTATTCACTTTTACGGTATAAGAAGTACTCACGTTGTTTAATTTTATGTGATTGTAAATATAACTTAAAATTTAAAAATAGTTAATAATGTTAACTATTTTATTTACTGTATTATTGCTGACTATCTATGTCTTAAAATTCGAATTGTTCTGATGGGTTTTAATGGCCTTTCTCGACAAAAATAATCCTATGGCAAGTGATATAAAAGCACCTGTCCAAATTCCTGGTACAAACGGAATAAACAAAAAGAAATCGTAGGCACCGTGAAACAACACCGCTAACAGCAAGCCAATGAGGTTCATTGTTTTTTTATTGTTAGAAAACTTGGCTTTCCCCATAAAATATCCCATGAGCACCCCAAAAGTAGCATGTGCAGGTACAGCCGTAAACGCTCTGGTAATTGCGGTTGGCATGCCATATTGAAATACATAAAATATATTCTCCGTCACGGCAAAACCCATTGAGACCATCACAGCATAGACAATCCCATCAAAGGGTTCGTTAAAAGCTTCTTTGGGCTGAGCGTAATATCGCACTATAATATATTTGCTAAACTCTTCAATTAGGCCAACCATTAAAAAGGCCTTGATAAACTGATCAAAGACACTTTTCTCTATAAATGGTGGAAAAAACTCAGCAAACAAAAAATATAAAATCGTCGTCACAATCACGCTCACGATTGCACCGAACAAGAAATTATAAATTAATAAATGTCTAGGTTCTTTTTCATGTTTATCTTTTATATAGATATACATGATAATAACGAAGGCTGGTGCTACTGCGGCTAATAATAATTGCATAGAAAAAGAAAGCCTCTTTCGAGGCTTTTCAATTATTTAGAAGTTTCTAATAATAGCTTTATGGCAGCTTCCAATTGTTGGTCTTCTCCATTGAGTACATTACTGTATTCATTGTTAACTCTCACATCTGGTTCTAGTTGGGTATTTTCCATCAATTTACCATCTCCCGTTCGCATACCCACTTGCGGAATTCCGAAATAGGTTTCACCATCTAGTAACGTCTCCCACCATACTGCGGTTCCTGTTCCAGGAACAGGCATTCCAACAAGTTTTCCGATGCCTAATGCTTTATAGGCGTATGGAAACATATGCGCGTCAGAATAATTACTTTCGCTCATTAATACGCATGAAGGTTTTTGCCATTTATTTGCTGGTTCACCTCCCATATTTTTTTGACCTCTAGGTTCAAATCTTAAGTAATTTTTTCCGTCAAGGAAAGTAACCAAGTCGTCATGCAACCATCCTCCACCGTTAAATCTCGTATCGACAATCAAGGCTTTTTTCTTATTATGCTTTCCTAAAACTTTTTCAAAAACCTCTCTAAAGCTAGCACTATTCATACCACGTACATGCACATATCCGATTTGACCGTTCGATAATTTATCAACTTGTGCTTCTCTACTTTCAATCCAACGTTCATATAACAAATTGTTCTCGGCACCAGTCGAAATAGGCTTGATCACCTCGCTCCACCTAGTTTTCGTTGCAGGATTATATAAGCCTACCAATAACTTCGTACCTGCAGTTCGGTTCATTAAATGATATTGATTCATATCCGATTTAATCGTTGTACCATTTATTTTCTCAATCACCACACCTGGTTTGATCTTACCAGTTTTGGTATGTAACGGACTTTTATCTATAATCTCGGCAATTTTTAATCCATCACCTTGATAACTTTCATCATAAAAAGCTGCGAATGTCGCCGTACGATCTCTTATGCTTGGCCCACCGAAATAACCCGAACCTGTATGAGAAGCATTTACTTCACCGAGCATTTCACTTAACATTTCGGCAAAATCATATCCATTATTAATATGCGGAAGGAATTTAGAATATACTTTTTTGTACATATCCCAATCAACATTATGCAAATCTTCAACGTAAAATTTCATTTTAAACTGTCTCCAAGCATGATTGAACATATAGGCTCTTTCTTCTTGTTTATTTAAATTCATTTCACTCGAAAACGAAACCCCTTTATTACTGCCATCTTTCGCAGATACTTTATTGATTCGTCCGCGATTTAAATAATAAATTTGTTTTTGATCTTTATCAAACTCCAGACTAGATCCCGTCGTACCTAGTTTTGCCAACAGTTTTGTTTTGTTGTCTTTAAATTTGTTAGACCATAGATCATACCCTTTTTCAAACCTGGTGATATAGAATAATTCCTCTCCTTTTTTATCAATTAAGAAATCGGCCAAAAATGACGAATTGGTTGTCAATCTCACTTTTCGATCATCTAAGCCATCTTTTTCTATTTTCAAGAGCTTGGCTGTCGCCTTTTTCGCATCTTTAGCTGCTTTTTTCTTTTTGTCTTTCTTTTTATCTGCATCATCATCGCTCTTTTCTTTCTTCGCATCTTCTTGCTCCTCTTTCCATAATTCGTAATCGCTTTTGGATAATGAGAATTTATTATACGCATCTTGCGTTAAGAAAATGGCATACACATCGCTTTGCGCTCCCCAACTACCGTGTGATCGATATCCTTGTTTATCGGTTGCCCAATAGACCATTTCTCCATCCATGGCGAATTTTGCACCATAATTATTATAACCACTTTTAGTAAGATTGATCATTTCTTTAGATCCAACATTAAGCAATCCGATATCTGTATTCCATCTATCCGCATCGAAAAAATGAACTAATAACCATTTACTATCTGGCGCCCACGCGAAATACTGGTCACCATCAGAATATGAATAGTTTAGAGAACCATCCATTACTTTTCTTGTCTTCTTCGAAGCTACATTGTATACATTTATAGTTGATCGATTCTCGAGATATGCTATTTCCTTTCCATCAGGAGAATACTCTGGTTGAAACTCATCGGCTTCTGTATCTATCAATGCCGTTTCGTTAATGATCGTTGCATTGTAGAAATATTTGTCTTGTGAACGACCAAGCGTTGCTTTGTAAATATCCCAACTACTTCCTCTTTCGGTAGCATACACAAGTGACTTTCCATCTTTGCTAAAGGTTAAATTACGTTCCTGCTGAGGCGTATCGGTAATTCGTTTAGTAACCGAATGTTCAATTGATGTCACAAACACTTCACCATGTGCTATAAAGGCTACCTCTTTGTTATTTGGTGACACGGCGAAGTCTGATGCTCCGCCCGTAATTCTTTTAATCACAACGTCATTATACTGGGCATCAGCATTGATTTTAACGGCTACTTTAGAAGGTTGTTCACCCTCTTTCATGGTATATATTTCACCATCCCATCCAAAACATAACACACCGTTATTCGAGCTACTTAGAAACCTAACTGGATGCTCTTTAAATTTTGTAAGCTGTGTTGGTGTTCCTCCTGCCGTAGATGATTTCCATACATTGAAATCACCACTTTTTTCTGTGAGGTAATAGAATTCGGTATCGTTCTTCCAAATCGGATTACGATCTTCACCTTGCCAACCCACTACCTTGGTAAATTTCTTTGTGTCTAAATCATAGGTATGAATATCTCTTGTAACAGAAGAAGTATGGTGCTTACGCCATGCATTTTCATACCCCTTACGATTATGAAATATCATTGTTTTACCGTTCGGGCTATACTGTGCCATTTCACCCGGAATACTTAACAATTGTTTTTCACGACCTCCATTAACAGACACTTGATACACTTCTGGTAAGGCTCCTGATGGAAAGAATACTGCCTTATGATGATCTTTTCGTGAAGAAGAGAAAATTACACTTTTATTATCGGGGGTAAAATCGGTTGGGTGATCTCCAGCGGAATGGTAGGTCAACCTTTTAGCATTTCCTCCATTAGCCGAAATAATGAAAACATCAAAATTACCGTGTCGATCAGATGCAAACGCAATTTGTTTACCATCATTACTCCAAACAGGTTCATAATCATGTGCTTGATGATTGGTTAATTGCAGGGCCACTCCACCAGAAGCTGCAACTTTATACAAATCTCCTTTATAGGAAAATGCAATTTCTTTACCGTCGGGTGAGATACTAGAATATCGCATCCATAAAGGATCATTTTGCGCTATTAAACCCAAAGGGCATAGCAGTAAGCAGATGAGTAATTTTTTCATTTGGAAAGTTTTTAAGATATTAGTTTACAGGTTTATAATGCCATTTCATCAATCAAAATAGCTAAATGTTTCTCCGTTCTTAATCTTTAAGAGTGATTCATAAATCAACTTAATTACGTTCTCCACATCATCTTTATGCACCGTCTCTACAGTGGTATGCATGTAACGTAAAGGCAACGAAATCAGTGCACTGGCTACGCCACTATTGCTATAGGCAAAAGCATCGGTATCTGTACCTGTACTTCTTGATAAGGCGTTACGCTGAAACGGAATTTTCTTTTCTTCGGCCGTGTCGGTAATTAAATCACGTAGTTTTTGTTGTACCGCAGGCGCATAGGCTATTACTGGGCCTTTACCAATTTCGCAATGCCCTTGTACTTTTTTATCGATCATCGGCGTGGTCGTATCATGTGTCACGTCGGTAACAATCGCAGCATTGGGCTGGATTCTTTCGGCAATCATTTGTGCACCTCGCAAGCCTATTTCTTCTTGAACAGCGTTTACAATATACAAGCCAAAAGGTAATTTCTTCTTATTTTCTTTGAGTAAACGAGCTACCTCAGCAATCATAAAACCACCCATACGGTTATCCATCGCACGGCATACGAAGTTGTCTTTATTTAGAATATGAAATTCATCAGGATAGGTAATTACACATCCAACATGGATACCAAGCTTCTCAACCTCTGCTTTCTTTTTACAGCCTACATCGATAAAGATATTATTAGGTTTTGGTGGCTCTTCTTTTGCTCTACTTCTGGTATGAATTGCTGGCCAACCAAAGACGCCTTTAACGATTCCTTTTTTGGTGTGGATATTTACAATTTTACTTGGTGCGATTTGATGGTCAGAACCCCCATTTCTTACGACATATAATAAGCCATTATCTGAAATATAGTTCACATACCAAGAAATCTCATCGGCGTGACCTTCGATTACTACTTTATATTTCGCTTTCGGATTGATCACCCCCACGGCAGTACCATAGGTATCTGTGATGAACTCGTCGACATAGGGCTTTAGATAGTCCATCCATATTTTTTGACCATCCCACTCATACCCTGTTGGTGAGGCGTTATTTAAATATTTTTCTAAAAATGTTAATGATTTTTTATTCAGAAGTGATTTTTTTGCCATTGTTTACTATTATTTTATACGAATGTAATAATTTACTGTGAAATAAACGTTAATGTTTTTAGTGCGTCGTTTAATTGCATTAATTTTGATAGCTCATAGTAGTTCTAGTCTCAGAAAACGTGAAAAAAGTAGTTCTATATATTGTATTTTTAGGTGCCTTTGGCTTGTCTGCACAAGATAAACCTGGCGACTCTATTTTTGACGATTCTATTTTTGTAGAAGCCGATTCCATTACAATTCCGTTAAACGAGGTGTTGGTTTTTAAAAAGCTAGAATTTAAAGATACAAAATCGAAGCGCTATTATTATTGGTATTATCGTAAAGTATTTAAGGCGTATCCCTATGCAAAATTGGCTGCCGAACGCTTGACACAACTCAATGCCCAATTGGCAAAAATTAGATCAAAACGGAAGCGTAAAAAGCATACGAAAAAGATGCAAAAATATATGGAAGGTGAATTCACTGCCCAATTAAAAAAACTAACACGAACTGAAGGTAAAATACTCATTAAACTACTGCATCGTCAAACCGGACTCACGGCTTTTGATTTGGTAAAAGAATACCGTAGTGGTTGGAAAGCTTTTTGGTATAATACGACGGCGAAAGTTTTTAAATTAAACTTAAAAAGTAAGTACCAACCCGAAACAGAGCCCCTAGATTATTTGGTAGAAGATGTGTTACAGCGTGCTTTTGCAGATGGCAAATTGGATGCGCAAGAGGCACGAATACCCATTGACTATTTTAAGGCGTCTTCTCAATTTAAAGATATTGATGTGGTTGGCGTCATTAATAATCGGTAGGCACAGATTGCTAATCCGTGACGTCTTGTTAGGCACGGAAAACATTTGCGCGCCAGCGTTTTAACTGGATAGCGCGGATTTGCAATCCGCGATTACCTATTAGCTTAATTATCAAAACATACTTAATTACAATACAGAAAATGTTTAACCTTGTTATATATAATTCGGTGGTTAGTTCTGCTTAATTTCTCGCTGAACTAAAAATATAATCGTCGTTACCGCAAGTTTGTAACTTGTGGTATAAACAATCAGCTTATAAATCCTACTTCATCTATTCTTAAAATTGTATGATCATCTTGAAAATTACGTGCACTGCTATATTTCCATTGTATTGGTTCTGTAACAAAACCTGATTGAATTGGATTGTTATGAATATACTCCATTTTTTGTTTGATTACCTTTTCACTCCAAAGTTCTATTGGTTTGTTATGATGTTGCCAAAATTGATATTTCGAAACATTACTTTTCGCAATAGCTGCCTCCTCAAATTTTTTCAATAACCATTCTCTTCTACTCTCTTGTGAGTTATTTTTTATGGTCTTTATCATTTTTCTCGAAGTATAACGCTTAAAATCTCTAATTAATTCTGCAGGATTACCATTTGCAGAACGAAAAATTAAATGTACATGGCTTGGCATAAAACAATAGGCATATAATTGCATGCCTTTATTAGCCCTACAATAAATTATGCTCTCAACAAGTACATTAAAGTATACCTGTCTTACAAATACATCTACCCAGTTTACAGTAGCAAAACTCACAAAGTACAACCCTTCTTTATTATGAAATTTATAATTTCTACTCATTCTTGAAAATTCAATTAAAATTTCAAAGAAAAAAGTATTCACGTACCTATCATGGCAGTCATATATTAGTTACTACAAATTTACATCAGATCGCTACTGCGAGTTTGTAACTCGTGGAATCTCTTTTATAAAAATTAAACTATAAGTTATGTAGCATAAAAAACAGCAAGCATTGCTGATTGCTGTTATAGTTGTTTTTACTACTAATTATAAATTAGCGATAGCGAACCACTAGATGCAATCTAGCGGGAGCGGGGGGCTTATAAATCCGCGCCATCGGGGCGGGTGAATTTTTTATAATTTTCAAATGCCTTTGAACTATTAATATTATCAACAATTACCTGATAATCTAAATATAAAATATTTAAATCATTATCCACAACTAATAAATTATTTCGTTCGCAAAATTCAATTAATTTATTTAGAAACTTGCTGTAATCAGTTTTGAAATTAACTCTAAAAGATACTGAATTGACAAAACCATTCTCAAAAATTAACTTAATACAATTCGTTTCATTATTTCCGTAAATTTTTAAATCGTCAGACCAACTAGCATCTTCTAGAAAATTTTTTCTTAAATAACTTTCAAACTCTTTAATTGGCAATCTAAGATTATCCCAAAACAAATCATCCTCAAATAACGTATCATCTTCCAAAAAGGATTTAAGGTTTAAACCTTCAAACAAAGAGTAATTCCCTCTTCTTGGTACAATAAAATAAGAATTCTGATAAATTGACATATATTCTATTAATCTAATTTTTTACCATTTTATATATTTTAAATAGCCCGGGTTCTTTCCTGATTCAAAAAATTCATCTCCGACTTTATAAGGAATTTCTTTAGCGGGAACATTTTTTAACCCAAGCTTTTTCGCAATGAAAGCTCTATGATGTCCATTTTGAATATATTTAACGTTATTTTTTACTGAATATTCAATGGGTTCTAATATACCATCCTTTTTTATACCTGCAACTAATTTTTGGAACTCCTTTTTTGAAAGATTTAAAGCTTGAGTCGACTTTAAATCAAAAGGACTAAGTTTTTCAATTACAGAAGCTATTTTTTTTGCCTTTACTATAGTCTTCATACCCCAGATGTATGCACCGAGTTTCCCAAGGCCTTTCAACGCTGCTTCTCCTGAAAACCATGTTAATGCAAAATCTGTTAGACCCATTCCAACTCCGTTCATTCTTCTAACTCCATATCCCTCATTATCTCGTAGTGAACTTATATAAGAACCAAGTGATCCTCTAACCAAACTATCAGATATCAATTCTCCATCTATTATAAGGCGATCAAAATCTTTATCTGATTCATAGATCGTTATTTGATGTTTCTTTGTATTAATAACAAAATCTTGACCGGGACCACTATTTCCTGATCCCTTATTTCCACCAGTCATCCTTACCTCCCAATCATTAGGATCACTAGACCACCACGTTATCGCTCCAGATTCAGATAACTGCTCCCCATATGCACCTACAGGTTTCATCCCATCAGGATCGATATAATAGATCGGATTATCGAAGGCATAGTTATACGGTGAGTGACGTGTCATCTCCTCCGCCAACGGATCTAAATTCATCCAACGCCCTAAAGCAGGGTCATAATTACGAGCTGTGATATCATACCATTCTAAGCCTAACTCATCTTGTAATTCATTGCCACCAAACTTGCGTTTGTTACCAACAGAGTTACCATTAGAATTTACAATAGCATTATACCCTTTATGTTTTAAGCCAAAAGGATAGTAGTTGTTTTCTTCTATGATTTCAGATTGAGCAATCGTACCATCTCCATTGGCATCGTTATAACTTAGGCGAATGTTGCCCAAATGATCTTTGTATTGGTATATATATTTAAAAGAACTTCCGTCAGGAGTTACATACCCTTCTGAGGTATTAAAATACTGCAAATCGCCATTCTCGTATACATAATTACCTGCGTAATCTGTCGTTGTACCGCTAACTGTTTTTCGTAATTTTGCTCCTACTGCGTCATAAACATACGAAATATTTTGACCAATGATGGTAACTTGGGTTGGTAAATTTAGGTGGTTGTAGTTGATATTAGTAATGCCTTTATTTAAGTCTTTGGTCATGTTACCATTGAGGTCGTACCAATAATCTGTCCCTGACGGATTACCGTCAACGAACCCGAAATCATCGTTACCATAATCTACTACCCATCTTAATCTATTACTCTTATTACTATCATGATACGAGTAAAAAATAACATCCATTCCTCCAAAAGACGTTCCGGCTGTATTTATGGCTCCCCTTCTATCGATACGGGTAATATTTCCGTTTTTATCATAGTCAACATTATTTAAACTATAACGCTGGCCACCAGTATTATCGATACCACTTTCTATTCTGTTCAAAGCATCATAGGTGTACTTATAATTCCTAAGACTTTGATCGGTGTTTTTTGTTTTCCAAAAAGTCTGACTGATATTACCATTGTACAAGGCGGTACCACTTGTAGGATCATCATAGCGAATATTAAAAGTAAAGAGATCATCTCCTAAGCTATTGACATCATTGATATCTGTGAGCCAACCGCGTACATTGTACTTATAATCGACTTTTTGTAGGCCTTTTGTGTTGTCTACTATTTTAAAATCCTTTAATTTTCCCTGATTATGAGAAAAAGCAATATCACCTAATAAAGAACTCGTCGATGCTAATGGCGACGTATAAAAGGTAACTCCGTTGTGCTTATAATATACCGTTGTTCCAACTCTTTCAACTCTAAAAATGTCACCGGTTTGATAAGAATGAAATGCCCCTTTATTGACACCAGATTCATATGCCTTAATGTTTCCGTTGCCAACCAGATAAATTGCATATTTAATGGTGTTATAATGTGCACTTAAATTTTGAGGAGACAAACCTACCATAACTGCTTTATTAGTTTGAGGAGCCTCAAATTCTACATAGCCATCTCCTGAAAAACTACCCTTAGTTGCCAAACCTGCACTTCCCCATGAGCTACCGGAAACATTCGTAATTAAATCATTGACTACTGAGACGCCAACTAAATCCTTATACCCATCTTCAGTTCCATTATCGACCAACTTACTTTCTAACTCTCCTAAGTTATTATAGTTGTTTTTGACTAAGCGTCTTGAAACAGCATTGCTTAAATCTTGTGTTTGGACCGCAACTCTCCCTTGATGATCGTATTCGAAACGATCGATGGTTACAATATCAGTCTTTCCTGTTTTTTTATGAGTGGTTTTGGTTTCTAGTACTCTTCCTGTAAAATCATCTAGTTTGCTCTTTACAATATCTGTGGTATTTAGAAAGTCATTCTTGTTATATGCATAAATAGGTCGAGATTTATCATCATAATAAGTCACAGTAGTAATCCAATTACTACTTCCCAAAACTTTTACTCTCGAGCCCGTGGCGAAGCCTTTAACTATACCAGCACTAACTATTCCATATGAATTGATGGTGCTTGTAGTTCCCGCTTTATCAAAGAAATAATTATCATAATAATTTACCGCTAAGATTTCGATATTGGTCTTCGGATAATCGCTGTTAGAATAATAGGTACCCTGATATCCAGAATTTGATGTTGCTTTTACCTCATACAATTCTCCTGCGAGGTCATTTTGATGAGAAAAATGATTTTGCATTTCAACTCTATTTTTAACAAAGGCGTGAGTATAAATTCCTGTATATATAATTCTCCCCAATGCATCATACTTTGTAAATGACCACTCGCGAGCAGATCGTTGATTAACATCTTGAGTTAACGCTGGTCTATCTAACAAATCATAAATAATATACTCCCACTCCTTACCGGGAATTTTTTTTTCTACCAACCTATTTCTATGATCGTATTTGTATTGATAACATAATTCTGATAATTCTGTAGCATCTGGTTTTGCCGTTTGTGGCTCTGCTTTTGGAGGTAAGACATAACTTAAATTACCATAATCGTCATAGACATAATAGGTGTCATGAGCCGTAGAATTTCCACT
This sequence comes from uncultured Flavobacteriaceae bacterium, assembly GCA_947494325.1. Classification (GTDB taxonomy): domain Bacteria; phylum Bacteroidota; class Bacteroidia; order Flavobacteriales; family Flavobacteriaceae; genus Aureibaculum. Next base: position 302,455 of record CANLUS010000003.1, on the reverse strand, counting down.
CACATCTGCATAGGTACGTTTTAAAATGACACGCCCTAATTTATCTTTAAATTCTTCGGTGGTTCGATTGGTACCATCGGCTGCTGTCCAATTTTCATCTTTGGTAATAGTTTTATACAGCTGTGTGGCGCCATAATAACTAGAACCACCTTGTAAAGTTGGAGTGTAGGTATTACTCGCAAAAGCAAGACTCACTGTATATTTTTTTACCTCATTTGCAGTGTTGGTTTGATACCCAAACTTAACGGTCTTATCTAGATCGTTTGTTTTATTTAAGGCCCAAGCCGTACCTGGTGCTGCCTGTTCTACCATTCTATTTAAAGGTGAAGCCTCAAAATGTTTTTCGGAATACGGATTCGTAACTGCACTGCCATATTTGGCTGTATAAAAACTGTTTGTGGTTGTATACGCATTAGTTCGAAAGGTACCTCCGGTACTTAAAGCTGCATAGGGTAGATACTCTTTGATTTGTCTGCCGTATACGTCATAATCTATAAAGGTAATAATGTCTTCATTGGCGCCTCCTGCTCTTACGGCTACGTTCTGTACAGGTCGACCGAGGCCATCTAAATAGGCCACTGAGGCTATTTTATCTTTGTCTTGAGCCGTCCATTCGAGCCCTTTTACAAAGCCTTTTTGGTAAGTTGTACTCAATACATAATTTTCTGTTTGCGTTGGTGTTTGCGCTATTAGTATTGACGGTAGTGCTAAAAGCACCAATAAAATATACTTTTTCATAAGGCTTTTAGTTTTTATAGTTATAAGTGTTCTTGCTAATTACTTTATTATCTACATCGGTTACCATTTCTAATCTGTTTAGACTGTCATAATGGTAATACATGGTTTGCCCAGTGGGGTCAGTGACACTGGTGACCCCCTTGACGGGATCGTAGGTAAAGGTGGTGACCAGAGCATCAGACAAGGCGGCTGTATTTCTTAAGTTTGTCAATGCCGTACGTAAATTCTTCTCATCGCAACTCGACTGATCTGTACAAGTGTCATCATCGTCATTTGACTTATTTTGCAGATTGGGTATTTGACTCGACACCTCTGCATAGGTTGCATTATCTATCTTCGCAATGGGTAGCGTTTCATTATAACCCCAAATATACACCGTGGTGGAGCCATCTTTTTGACTGACTTCTTTTACTCTACCGTTGTCATAATAACTATGATAGGTTAATCGGCTTTCTAAGCCCTGATTACCCTTGGCTGTTTTTACTTCTTCTAACTCCACCATATTGGTAAAAAACTCTCTAAATACATTTTGACTCTTTGTTAAGAGGGTTGTGTTCTTGTAGGTTTCGGTATATACGGGTACATTTATTTTATTGAGTGCGATCATTTTACTAATTGCCGCATTTTGGGTACTGGTATAATCACTACTTGGGTAGCCACCCACTGGAAAGAATGTTTTTGTACTATAATAAGGTTCATTACTACCAATGCCCTCAAAATAGGTAGTGACTTCATTTCTTTGAAAATTTATTGTATTGTAACCGTATTGTTCTACACGTTCGGTGATCGATTGATTTGAGCCAACATAGGTATAATCTTTGGTAGCGGTTTCAATTACTCTTGTGTATGTTGACTCTAAATCGTCATCATAATGGACCATAATATTACCGCAGTCATCATAGTTTAAAAGACACGTTCCTTGACCACATGGGGGTACATTCGTTGGTGAATTAGAAATATAGTCGACATAAGTGCCATAAAATTGTTTCCATTCGCATTGTTCCATATCAATCACACTAAGAGAAGTTGAAATAAGTTCTTCAAAATTTTGATAGGTATGTGTTACTTCTTTTAATTTTTGATTTGACTCATTGAAAACTTCGCTTTTTTGTAATTGCCCTCTTTTATGATCGATATTTGGAAAAGGTCTAAAAGGGAATTCAAAGACCTGAGCCGGACTTGGATAGTCTTGTGCATTGGTATAGGAATAGGTAGAATACCCATTATTTTCTTGCGATACCTTCACCGTTTTATAGCCTATATAACTTCCTTTACTCAACTGCGCATTTACTCCTTTAGACGTAATCTCATAAGTTGTTAATTTGCCGCCAAAACCAAGAGGACTGTTCGTAGCACCATTAAACAATGACTTAAATGTTGTTTGCGTATATTCTTTTGAAAGATTTCCTAATCTCCCATCAACCGAACCAGAAGATTTATTGCTATTGCTAGCATCGTTATAATCATATGAGATTTTTTTTGCCTCATTCAACCCATCTTTAAATTTAATTTCTTTAATCCGAACACCGCCGCCTAATAGAGATTCTGAAACCGTTGCATTTTGGATAGCATAATCTAATCGAACAGATCCTGAAACAGTATGGGGGTCGAAGGTAGGTGTCTTATATATGAGTTCTAATATATAAACTCCGGCTCCTACACTAGCAGATGCACAACTAGCTTGATCGACTGAAAACTCATAACTGGGTCCGCCCAGTTTGGAAAGAGATATTCTATAAAGATTAGCTTCGGATGCGCTACCTGCAGTAAGAGTTGTAGATACATATACGCTTTGCGCATGCGTAAAATTCACAATTTGGGGTATACTATTAATTTGACCATTTGTTGCCGAAAAGTTTCGCGTGATCTCGGCGGCCGAAACATTAATAGGGTTTGACATATACTCTGATGCTGGAATCACCTGATTGCCTACATACGAAAAGGTATTCGGTTCGAAGGTAAACTCTTTACTGCCTCCAGTTGGATAGGTAATTTTCCATAACAAGCCTTTTTTAATTGTATTGGGATCATAGGATAAGCCATTACTGCAGACACTAGGGTTGGAAGTGATTCCATTATTATAGCCCCAAGCGTCACTAGAATAACCAAACTCCGCTAAGCCGTTTTTGTCAATATAATCTAAGGTATAGCTTAAGGTTTCTGAGCCCGCCTTTTCGTCGACCTTATCTAACCATAAGCGACCTTTAACAGTACTATAATTAAATGTATAGCGTTTGTTTTCTTGATTCACTTTATTTTTGATAATTACGTCATTTAAAATAGAGCCGTTTGTCTCAGGGTGATTGTTATTAACAACTGCAAAGTCAATACTCGTACTATCTTTGAAGGTTATCTTCAAGGGTTTCTGTGTTGATATATTTGTATTGTAGTATGTGAATGATGCCGCTGGTTTAAGAATGCTTTTATTGTAGGCGTTCTGTAAAAAACCTGTTGGTATGGCACTTGTGATTTTGTTATAAGTAGTTTTAGTAGGTGCGTAATATGAGTAACCCGCAATAGTATATGTAATGTTTGCTAGTTCTATATTGTTACTTGTGGTTACTTTAGACAAATGCCATGCCGACCTACTTTGAATAACTGAATTTGGACTGGTAAGCACTAATGGTGTAACATTATTATCGCCTTGATACTTATGTGTGGTTGTAATTGTAGACGTCGTGGTTTCTATTTTATCGAAGGTATATTTATACCCATAAGCATCGGTCACCACAAAACTATTCATCACATAGGTACTGCTATTGTAATTCAAATCAATCTTTACATTTTGACTTTTAGAGAGTAATTTAGCTTTTAATAAAGAACCTTCTTTTACCACAATAAATCGACCACTAGCGCCTAACAAACTAAACTGATACAAATCGAGTTCGGTATCATAATTGTCGAAGGTTGTGCCTACAGCTTTCCATTTAAATTCTTCTTTTTGAGCATTATTTAAAGTATCGTAATTCCAAAAATCTGGGTTGTGAAACACGCCTTTCATAATTGATAAGGTACCGCCATTATCAAATTCATCGGGTATTCCTCGTACTGTTCGAGAGATCACACCTCCAATTTCCATAGACCATCCTGTACCTGTCCACCCAGACAGGTTATCAATCATCACACCTTGCGTATTGTAGCGTAATGCCAAATTTAAACTTAAGCCTTTATCTAGCTGCTTCGAAAACAAGGGTATCGAAATATCTGGTTGGCCCGTATAGTAATTGACGGGTACTTCTTCGAAGCGCATTAAATTGGCTACCGTTGGTGACGGGCCAATAATTTCGGGCATGTCGTAATCTGAAACTTGTGCAGGTACTACAAATGTTGCACATACAAAAATAAGTGAAAGGAGGGCTTTTTTTATCATAATGAATTTTTAAAAAGAGTATAAAACTGTCTATTTAGTAGACTCAATTACTTAAGAATGATAATATTTATCATTTCGACAATAAAGCTAGAACCGATTTTTAAGTTTTTTTTGATGAATTAGTTTGAGTAGTACCTTTTTCGGGTAAACGGTATAATTTTTCTAACAAATGGTAAAAAAGACTTCATTCGTTCTAAATAAAATGGCTGGTTATTTTTGCTCTAAAAGTTAAAACCCTGTTAAAGAATTCACTCCCTTTAAACCTTTTTAAATTTCACAAGTCAAAAAGGCAAACACAGTATATAAACAGAAAATTTAAACGAAATGAAAAAAGTAATAACACTAGCATTGATGGCACTTTTCACACTAAGTGTCGCAGCTCAAGAAGGACGAAAAAAACAACAAAAAAAAGCTGAATTTACAGTAGATCAAATTGCAACGATCAAAACTAAAAAAATGACCTTACTGTTAGATTTAAATTTGCAGCAACAACAACAAATTCTTGCTATTAATAAACAGAAAGTGGCCGAGCACAAAGCGAAAAAAGCGGAGCGTAAAAAACTGAAAGAAAGCGATCAAAAACCCACAAACGCTCAACTTTTTGAACGCAAAAACAAGCAGTTAGACGCAATGATTGCTCATAAAGCCGAGATGAAACAAATATTAACTGCCGAGCAGTACGAAACTTGGATTGAAGCAAGAAAGAAAAAAGGAAAAAGAATGAAGCAACAAAAAGGAAAACGTATGATGCAGCGCAAACGCATGCGAAGATCTTAATTGCTACTAAGATATATAAAGATAGGTAAGTTTGGTTGAATTGGTGTAGAAATAGCACGGCGAGAGTCGTGCTTTTCTTATGTTATTGCTTTTCTATAAAAAGTTCTTGACCAATATCTAAATTATTACTCTTTAAACCGTTTAACCACTTTAAGCGATCTACAGAGATATTATGTCGTTTCGATAACGAATACAAGGTGTCTCCTTTTTTTACCACGATATAAGAACCTGGCTTTTTTGGTTTTGGTTTTGACACACGTGTCACACCTCCAGCATATTTTTTATTGAATTTATCATATTTATCGAGTTCGTATGCCTCGATAATTTGAATTAGTTTTACAGGATATTTAGGATCGGTAGCATATCCCGCTTTTTTGAGACCTCTCGCCCACCCTTTATAATTGGTTAGTTTAAGATCAAACAATGCCGCATATCTCTTTCGCTCAAATAAAAATAAGGAATGATCTCTAAAAGAGCGCAACGGATGCTCATACTTTCTAAAACATTCTTGCTTAGCATCATCGTCATGGTAGATACGTTTACCTTTCCAACTTCTATGACATTTAACACCAAAATGATTGTTACCTTTTACAGTTAGTCTACTTTTACCGCTATTCGATTCTAAAATACCTTGTGCCAAGGTAATACTAGCCGGAATTTTATAACGCAACATTTCAGCAATTGCGATATCATTATACTCTTCGATATAATCGCCCGTACTCTTACTCAAATGAGGCTTTCGAGCTCTTAGGTCATTGATCAAATCATCGGCGAACGGAATTTTCTCTACTTTCACCGTAGTATCCTCCACCCTAGGGTCTTCTTTTACCACCGGTTCAGTCTCGGTAGGTGCATCCATATAACGCGATTTTTTCGCCGTAGTTGCTCTTTTATTAGCACCACAACTTGTTAGCATTACAATCGATAACACACTTACTATCACTACTATTCGCTTCATCTTCTATGTTATTAGTGGCATTTGTTGCCGCTTCAATTTTTCGTTTATACCATGTATTCCTTGTAACCCGCCTGTATGAATCACTAGTATTTGTTGTGTTCTATCTAACAAATCGCGTCGTATCATATCGACAATACCATAACACATTTTACCTGTATATATAGGGTCTAATGGGATGCCCGTTTCTTCTTTAAACTCATTGATAAACGTAATTAATTCGGGTTTTATTTTACTGTAACCACCAAAATGATAATCGCCGTTTAGTTGCCAATTATTTCGTTGGGTATTTTTATGTATTTCGGCTGTTAAAAAATCGCCTTTTAATGCAGAAAATCCCAATATTTTTTGATGCGCTTGCGCGGAATTTATAAGCCCTGTCATAGTACCTCCAGTACCCACACTTGTACAAATGAGATCATATTCGAGATCTTGCGCTGTCAGAATTTCTTCACATCCTTTTATTGCCAAAGCATTCGTACCTCCTTCAGGCACATGGTAAAAAGCCCCGTACAACTCTTGAAGTTGCAGTAAAAAAGTAGGTTCCGATTTTTGTCGATACGCTTCTCGAGTTATAAAGACTAATTGCATCCCGCATTCTTGTGCATAGCGTAAGGTAGCATTGCCCACAATCTTATTTTCTAATTCTTCACCTCTTATGACACCAATGGTTTTCAATCCGTATGCTGTTCCCGCGAAAGCGGTAGCCGCAATATGATTCGAATAGGCGCCACCAAACGTAAGCAAGGTGGTATGCCCTTGTTGTTTTGCCTCTAGCAGATTATATGTTAACTTTCGATACTTATTGCCCGAGATGTGTGGATGTAATTGATCTTCCCGTTTAACGGTGAATGCCATACCATCGAAAACAATACGCTGATTTTCACTGACGAGAGGTGTCATTTTCATGACACAAATTTAAGAAAGCATTTTTAATTGAGATAGGTTATTTCGGGCGAGCGATACTACAAATTGTCAACGCAACTATTGCATTAAAATTGCTACATTTACAGCTGTATTTTATAAAGATGTACAATAAGATTCCTAAATTAGAACCCGAAGATTATTACCTAACCAAAGAAGGTTATAAGGTATTTACAGAGGCGTACCATTTAAAACGTGGGTATTGCTGTGAAAGTGGATGCAGACATTGCCCGTATGGTTATGATAAAAAAACAAACACCCAATAAGAACATTTCGATTTTTTGGACACCTTCGATATGACATATAAAAATGCGATTGCCCACTCTTATCATAGAGTACCAACGCGTTATCCTTAGTGCAAGCTTACTTGATCAAACTTCTTATCAATTAACGTAATTTAAGCACATCTATCATGACATTTAAAGCACATATTTTACAAGGTATCCCTAACGAATTACCCGACTTGCAACCTTTTGATGCCAGCATCAATCATGCCCCCAAACGAAAAGACATCTTAAACGCCTCCGAAAAAGAATTGGCCATTCGTAACGCTCTCCGTTATTTTGATGAGCGACATCATGAAATTTTGAGCAAAGAATTTGCCGATGAATTAACAACATATGGTAGAATATATATGTATCGATTTCGCCCATCATATAAAATCTATGCCCGCCCTATACATGAGTACCCAGGTACATCGTTACAGGCACAGGCCATCATGCACATGATTCAGAATAATTTAGACGATGCCGTGGCACAACACCCACATGAACTCATTACCTATGGCGGTAATGGTGGCGTTTTTCAAAATTGGGCACAGTATCTCCTCACCATGCAATATTTGGCACAAATGAATGATGCGCAAACCTTGGTGATGTACTCCGGGCATCCGATGGGCTTATTTCCATCGCATAGCGAGGCACCACGCGTGGTGGTAACGAACGGAATGATGATTCCTAATTACTCGAAACCCGACGACTGGGAAAAATTTAATGCCCTAGGTGTTACGCAGTACGGGCAGATGACTGCCGGTAGCTATATGTATATTGGGCCACAAGGTATTGTTCATGGCACCACCATTACGGTGTTGAATGGCGGTCGAAAAATTTCAAAAGATGGTGAAGGCCTTGACGGAAAACTATTTGTTACTTCGGGTCTTGGCGGTATGAGTGGCGCTCAACCCAAAGCCGGCAATATTGCAGGCTGTGTTACTGTTTGTGCCGAGATTAACCCAAAAGCCGTGCATACACGTCATTCACAAGGTTGGGTAGATGAAGTTATAGATGATTTAGAAACGCTCGTTGTTCGTGTTAGACAAGCAAAAGAGCACAAAGAAGTGGTTTCTATTGCCTATCTCGGAAATATTGTAGATGTGTGGGAACGATTTGATAATGATGGCATTTATATCGATTTAGGTTCAGATCAAACCTCGTTGCACAACCCATGGGCGGGTGGTTATTATCCGGTAGATATCTCGTATGAAGAAGCCAATAGATTGATGGCCGAAAATCCAACTTTATTTAAGGAAAAGGTGCAATTGAGTTTACGGCGACAAGCCGATGCCATTAACAAACATACGGCAAAAGGCACCTATTTTTTCGATTATGGTAATGCTTTTTTACTCGAAGCTTCTCGCGCCAATGCCCGAGTTTATAAAGATGCAAATGACAACTTTTGTAGTAAAGATAATGCCGCACTGGGAGGCGATATATTTGCATATCCTAGTTATGTTCAAGATATAATGGGACCAATGTGTTTTGATTATGGATTTGGGCCTTTTCGTTGGGTATGTGTTTCTGGAGACCCAAAAGATTTAGCCAAAACAGATGCCATTGCTTGCGATATTTTAGAAGCTCTTAAAGAGACTGCTCCTGTAGAAATTCAGCAACAACTGGCCGACAACATTCGGTGGATCCGTGGAGCGCAAGCCAATAACTTAGTAGTAGGTTCGCAGGCGCGTATTTTATATGCTAATGCCGAAGGGCGGATGAAAATTGCCGAAGCTTTTAATGCCGCTATAGCTGATGGAAGTATTGGCCCGGTGGTGTTGGGTAGAGACCATCACGATGTTTCGGGAACCGACTCTCCGTATAGAGAAACTTCGAATATTTATGATGGGTCTCAGTTTACCGCTGATATGGCCATTCACAATGTAATTGGTGATAGTTTTAGAGGTGCCACTTGGGTGTCTATTCATAACGGTGGCGGTGTAGGTTGGGGCGAAGTCATTAATGGAGGTTTCGGCATGGTTCTTGATGGATCTAAAGCGGCCGATAAACGTCTCAAAGCCATGCTGTTTTGGGATGTAAACAACGGAATATCAAGACGTAGTTGGGCACGTAATAAAGAGGCTGTTTTTGCTATTAAGCGTGCGATGCAAGCGGAACCTAATTTAAAGGTTACCCTCCCCAACAGTGTTGATGATTCTATATTGAGAGATTTATTTAATTAACTTTATTAGGTAAGATGAAAATAGTAAAATTACTTCCCTTCGTATTGATTGCTTTGATTGCAACCTCATGTGTTTCGATAAAAGTAACTGCTGACTATGATCAGCAAGCAGATTTTAAAGAGTATAAAACATTTGCTTTTTATAAAAAAGGCATTGACAAAGTCGAAATTTCTGACTTAGACAAACGACGTATTTTAAAGGCTATCGAATCACAGTTGGTGGCACGAGGCTTTACAAAGTCGGATAATCCAGATTTATTAGTTAATATTTTTACGAAGGCTAGAGAAAAAGTAAACGTTTACAACAACAATATTGGTTGGGGCGGAGGCTTTGGCTGGGGTCGTGGCTTTGGCTGGGGTGGATTTGGCTGGGGTGGATTTGGACCTTGGGGTGGTTTTAGCCCATGGGGTGCAGGTTTTGGATTTGACAATACCAATATTAGTAAATCTACAGAAGGCACCTTGTTTATTGATTTAATCGATGCCGATAAAAAAGAACTTGCCTGGCAAGGTATGGGCACAGGTACTCTGATTACGTCGAAAGATGTGCAAAAGAAAGAAGCACGTATCAATGAGTTTGTAGCCGAGATTATGACAAAATACCCTCCACAAACCGAGTAAGATAGAATTTATATTTTCTGTTTATATAAATGAGAAACCCCTTAAAGAGTAGTACTTTTTAAGGGGTTTTGAGTTTTGATAGTTTGCCATAAAGCTTTTTAGCTTTATCGGAGTTATAAGAATTTAAAGTAATAATTTCTTCTAACAATTTTTTGCAATCTTCAATGCGTTCCATCTTCAAAAACAATAAAGCCTTATACCACTTGCCCTTTTCTGCATCAATCAAATTACTTGAAATCAATTTATTAAATGTAATTTCTGAATTTTCAAAATCATCTATTTCCATTTGAGAAATACCTAGATAAAGATAGATATTCGCATCCTCTGAACTCTCTAATGCAATCAATTCTTTTTCAAAGATGGCAGCAGCTTTTTCATAAGCTTCTTCTTCAAATAATAATTGAGCCTTCACTAATTCATTTTCATTCGCATTTTCTCGTGAAATAAAAGAAGATAAACGATTTAGGTCCAACATTTCACCGTAAAGCTCATTAGATGTATAGGCTGATGAAAACGTATTTAAAACCACTAACAACGCTATGACCGCGGCACTCGCATATAACATCAATCTAAATATTTTAGTTTTTTTAGAAGTCTTATATTTAGTGGTTGCATGATTTAATTCCTGTTCTAAGACACGAATATCGTTACTTCGATAAACTTCCTTATAGGCATCTATTAATTCTGATTCTGTATTTTCGTCTATTGAGCTCCAACTATCTTCATTGAATGAAGCCTTTAGTTGTCGTTCAAACGTAACTCTTTCACTAAACTCAATATCAGTTCTTAAACGAACTAAAAAATCTTTCAGCTCTTGTTCAGATAAGTTATCATTTAAATAACGCTCTATTAGTATATCTTCCTCTATACTCATAATTCTCTTAAGGCATTCATACGATGATCTTTCTCAATCAGCTTTCTTAACTGATTCTTACATTTAAAAACGCGTTGTCTTGCAACTGTTTCACTGTTGTATTGCATATTAATTACAATTTGGGCATACGATACTTTATCAAAAAACATTTTAAGAATTTTTTTACAATTTTCTGAGATTAATTCTAAACTCTCCGTGAACAATTCCCATCTTTTTTGTTCCAAAATTGAAAGTGCCATATCTCTTTCTTCATTTTTAGGTTCTATAACAATACCATTCGTTACCTTGTTTTTTGATTTATTTAACTCCCGTCTCCATAAGTTTTTACAAACTGTAAATAAATAAGCTTCAAAACTTTGACGTATCTCAAATTTTTCTTTTTTATATCGAATCGCTAGTTGCAATAGTGCTTTCTGAAAAACATCTTCAGCATCTTCTTGTCTCCCTTTATTTTGAAGTACAAAACCTCTAACTCTAGGAAAATTTTTTTTATAGATATTTCGAATATCTTTAGAACTCCCCTTCAAAAGAGCTTCTAAATAGTAAGCATTATCGGTCATTTGGTATAGTAAGGTTCAAACAAAAATAAAATTTATATCTTTATCGGGGTAACAAAAAAAATAAAAATTGCACAGTATGAAAAACTATAAAACAAAATTATGATGAAAAACTATACATTACTGAGGTATTTATCGCTTTTTGGTATTTTAATTGCACTGAGCAACTGTTCAACCGATACAGGTTTAGAAATTCTGGAAGAAACGAATAAAATAGAAACCTTTCAAACTAAATCGGGCACGCCCAATAATAATAGAAAAACAATTTATATGAAGTTTAATTTCTCTCTGGGAGCGACTCAGGAGCAAAAGGATCATATAAAAATGGTACGTGTCATAGAGATGTCTCAGCACTTTGCCATATATGAAAGATGGGGGTCATTAGTATGTGAGGATGAAGAAAGATGGGTCGTTAATAGACAACAATACTTAGACTATTTATTTAATTTTCCAAATGAAACTGAAGATGATGATGACGCCGATTCAACAGGAGCTGTATTAAAACCTAGTTGCATATTTGTAATTGGACCTCTCCCTATTGAAGACTCAGGATTCGGACTTATTCCTATTGGATTAGGAGATGAATTTAAAGATGAAGACGGTAACGACACGTTCGGTTGGTAATCAGTTTTAGAAATAATACAAAAAAGTATAATTTTAGACATGAAGATCTAAAATTATACTTTTTTTTACTCTTCATTTATTCTACTCAATCTATTGCTCAAGAAAATTCAGAAAGGTATCTAGTTATTCGAGATTCGGATAAGTTATCTACTCAAATTAAAAAGGAAAGAATAGATAGTTTACTTCAAACATATGAAGCATCAGGGAGGCTTAAATGGTTAACCAATGACCTTTATGATTATGCTAAATGGCATTACAGCAATACTACCGTTGATAATGCGATAGAAACAAGCAAATGTAATATTCGTTTACTTGATAGTCTAAACCCAAATTTTAATGAAATTGTCTTTAAACGTACCGTCAATAATTTAGGCTTTTTTTATAGTAAAAAAAGGGATTATTTCAATACATACAAAGCCTTTGAGAAAGTCACAAATATTGGCAAAAATGATGAATTTACTGCAGATGCCTATAGATTAGCAGCTAGAAACCTTCGATATTTAGGTGATTTTTATAAAGCAGCAGAATATTACGAAGCTTCTATTGCATCCTCCAAACAAATTGATGACACAAATACATTGATACTCGCTAGTATAGATGCAGGGATAAATTATAAAAACATTGGTACTCAGAAAAGTTTTAAAAGAGGTGTTCAAATATTGAATGAGGCTATACAAATTGCCGTTGATATAAATAAGGATCCAGACAAAAAGAATATTGGTGTAAATCGGTTATTTCAATTATACAATCACCTTGGCAATTTATACAACGAAAACACCCAATATGATTTTAAAAATAGTCAACTCAATTATGATAAATCCTTAGCCATTGCACTACAATCAAAAAATTCTAACAATATAGCTAGGACCTATAATAATTTAGGTTACTTGCATTTACATGATCTTGATACTATTGCCATTTCGTATTTAGACAAGGCATTACAGTATAAAACAAAAAAAAGTACAACCTCATTAATTTATGAGAATAGAGCCGACTATTTTTTACAGATTCGTAAATTTGAGGAGGCCTTAAAAAATATTCAACTCGCTATTGACGCTGTATCTCCCATAAAAGTTGAGAATTTTTATGCCTTACCTTCAAAAGAAGCGACTGCTCTTTCGAGATCTAAAGATGAGTTATTGATAAGTCTCATTACCAAAGCTGATATATTATTTGCTTTTCACGATAAAAATTCTACAAACAGTGATTATGTCATAAATGCCTTAGAAACACTAAAACTTGCAGATTATTTAGTAGAAATCATTCGTTTTGAAAGTACCGAGCAGCAATCAAAATTTTTTTGGAGAAAGACAGCCTCAAAAGTTTATACAAATGCTGTGCGCGCTTGTTTTTATTTAAATAAATCTGAAGAAGCGTTTTATTTTATGGAAAAAAATAAAGCCCTCTTATTGCTCGAAGATGTTTCGTTGCAACAGCAAATTAGAAACGCAGGAATTCCCGAATCTGTTACAAAACATAAATTCGAGCTCAAAAAACAAATTTTAGATCTAAATAAATTTCTGGTAAAGAATTCTTCTAAAATTGATTCTTTGCGACCTATGCTATTAAGAGCGAAAGAAGACTACACTTCTTTTTTGGATTCTTTAGAGGATACTCACAATATATATTCCAGGTCTCAGAAAATTTCTAAAATATTTAATATAAGCGAATTACAGAATAAAATTATCTCTAAAAATGATGCTTATATCTCTTATATTCTAGGTGACCTAGATGGTTTTGGTCTAGTCATTACGAAAACTAATGCACAATTATTTAAAATTAAAAATATCTCTGAGCTTGTTAAACTTTCGAAAAAATACAAGAGATTATTAGAACAGCCTCAAAGTGATCAAAAGACCTTAAGTACTTATCAAGCAACGAGTAATGAACTATACAATATTTTAATTCCGCAGAATATACGATCCTTCATTATAGATAAAAAAATTACCTTTGTTCCAGATTCTTTTTTACAAAATATACCCTTTGAGGCATTGCAAACTTCTACTGAACCTCATAGTTATTTTATCAAATCCAATGATATTAGTTACGCCTATTCAATTTCCTTTTTAGTACAAAATGGAAACATTAAAAGACAGAACAAACAAATTTTTATAGGTTTTGCCCCTGTAAATTTTACAAATATGGCTAGTCTTACGCGAAGCAAAGAAGAAGTAGGTTTTGGTGCTGCACAATTTTCTGCAACTACCTTTCTTTATGACACAGCGACTAAGGAAAATTTCATCAACAATAGCCTAGGAAGCAGCATAATACATTTGGCTTCTCATTCTAATGCGTCGGATACCGAAAACCCTTGGATCGCCTTTAATGACGAAAAACTGACATTGGACGAATTATATCTAACCAGAAATTCTGCAGATCTAGTTGTTCTAAGTGCTTGCGAAACCTCTTTGGGAGAATTAAACCAGGGAGAAGGTGTGATGAGTTTATCTAGGGGATTTTTTAATACTGGTGCCAATAGTGTTTTATCTACATTATGGAATGTAAATGACAAATCATCTTCCGAAATTATTATCGATTTTTACAAACAACTTAAAAAGGGAAAAACTAAGTCTGAAGCTCTTCGACAAGCCAAACTTAACTATTTAGACACTCATAAACTGAGCGAGTTATCACCTTATTATTGGGCATCTTTTGTGCTAATTGGCGACGCTAATTCTATGTCACTCCCTCCGAACTATACTTTTTATTATATATTACTCCTTGTTACTCTTATTGGTAGTATTTCATTTTCTATCTACAAAAAAAGAAAAAATTAAACATTTTAGGGTAACAAACATCCTTTTCCAAGAACACTTCAGAAATTAGTTAATACTTAACTTTATTTATCGATCTGTACCAATAAGCTTCGTTTTAAAGAAGCCTATACGCTTGTCAATACTATATCAATTATTGAAGTTAATAAATATGAAATATTATTAAATATAACAATCAAATGAAGCAAATTTTCCCTAAAGAAATTATTCAAAATACGGTTGAAGTATACCGTTTTAGGCATAAAATTTCCAGTAAAATCATTTACGGCCTTTTGACGACATGTATAATTATCATATGTATTTCCTTACCTTTTGTTTTTATAGATATATACTCATCGGCTCAAGGCATTATCAAATCTAAAAAAGAAAAAAACTTACTCATATCATTACATTCAGGAAGAATAGCAAATATTTTCATCCAAGAAAATCAAACTGTTAAAAAAGGAGATACAATAATTATTATTGATAATACTACAATAAAAAATAAGATTCATCTGCTATCAGACGAGCAACAGCAAATCAAATTATTTATCCACGACCTAAATCATCTAACTAACAACAAACATATTTTAAAAGATTCGTTAAAATCAGGTCTGTACCGAAAACAACACCTCCGACACATTCAAAAATTGCGTGAATTTCAAACAAAATATTTAAAAACAAAAAGAGATTTTATTCGTCACGAAAAATTATATAATAGAAATATTATTGCCAAAGTAGAATATCAGAATAGTCGTTTCAATTTGAACTTGGCGCTCAACGAACTGAGTTATTTTAAAAAGCAGCAATATGGTCAATGGCAATCGGAGTTAATTCAACGAACAAATAGCTTAAAAGAGCTTCAAAGTTCGATATTGCAATACCAAGAAAAGCGAAAGAATCATATCATAAAGGCACCAGTAAATGGAATCATCCAAAATTTAATTGGCGTTGAAGTTGGAAATTTTATTACTGCAGGAAACTCATTAGCTGAAATCTCTCCCAATACAGAATTAATTGCCGAATGCTATGTAAAACCTAGCGATATTGGCTTATTAAAATCTGAAACGAATGTTAAATTACAAATCGATTCTTTCAATTACAATCAATGGGGAATGGCCGATGGAAAAATTATTTCAATAAGCAATGATATCACTTTTATGAATAATGCTCCCATGTTTAAAGTTATTTGTTCATTAGAACAAACCCAACTACATCTCAAAAATGGTTTTCCAGGAAAGCTTAAAAAAGGAATGACCCTCAATGCTAGATTTTTCATAGCAAACCGCTCTGCTTTTGATTTGCTATATGATAAAGTTGATAATTGGTTCAATCCTGGTACAGAAAACAACTCCTAGCATGTCGAAAATTTCAATTAAACAACACGATATTACCGATTGTGGTGCCGCCTGTTTAGCTTCTATATGTGCTCATTATAAATTGGAAATACCCATCGCCCGAATTCGACAGTATGCCAGCACTGATAAAAAAGGAACCAACGTTTTGGGTCTACTTGAAGCTGCTCAAAAACTAGGTTTTGATGCAAAAGGTGTACGTGGTGATTTTAATAGTCTCTTCAAAATACCTAAACCATCGATTGCCCATTTAGTCTTAAAGGAACGTTTACTACATTATGTTGTCTTTTACGGCATTGACAAAAAATATGTAAAAATCATGGACCCAGCTACGGGTAAAATACAAAAGAAAACGCACGTTGAATTTAGAGAGGAGTGGACAGGTGTATTAGTAATCTTATTACCGAATGAAAGTTTTACTCAAGGCAATGAAAAAGTTTCTGTTTTTAAACGATTTTGGTTTTTACTAAAACCTCACAAATTTGTTTTAATTCAGGCTCTAATTGGTGCTATTATATATACCCTCCTCGGTTTATCAACTTCAATTTACATTCAAAAAATTACGGATCATGTTTTAGTAGGCGGAAATATAAAATTATTAAATCTATTAAGTATTATAATGCTCGCTTTACTTATAATTCAAATATTTATTGGAGCTTTTAAAGATATATTCATCATAAAAACAGGTCAACAAATAGATGCTAGACTTATTTTAGGGTATTACAAGCACCTTCTAAAACTACCTCAACAGTTTTTTGATACGATGCGGGTGGGTGAAATTATTTCCCGTATCAATGACGCTGTGAAAATTAGAGTATTCATCAATAGCACATCATTAACACTTACTGTAAATATTTTTATAGTCATTTTCTCATTTGCTTTAATGTTCAGTTACTATTGGAAACTTGCATTAATTATGCTTAGTATAATTCCAGTATATATAATTATTTACTTAATAACCAATAAATTAAATAAAAAAACAGAACGTCATGTAATGGAGCGTTCGGCAGATTTAGAAAGTCAGTTGGTAGAATCTTTAAATTCAGTAGCCACTATAAAACGTTTTGGTTTGGAAGATTTCACAAATATAAAAACCGAGACTCGTTTCATTAGTTTGTTACATATTGGCTATACGTCAGCTTTGAACAGTATCTTTAGTGGAAATTCATCACAATCGATTTCGAGATTATTTACCATCATCTTATTATGGAGCGGGACTTATTTCGTCGTTGACAAAGAAATTACTCCAGGTGAATTACTTTCTTTTTATGCGATTATTGGGTATTTCACCGGGCCAATATCCAGTCTAATTATGGCTAATAAAACAATACAGAATGCTCTAATTGCCGCAGACAGACTTTTTGAAATAATGGATTTAGACCGTGAACAAGTCAAAAATAAGTTCAAATTAACATCTGATAAAATAGAAAACATAACTTTTAAAAATGTAGAATTTCGTTATGGTACACGCATGGAAGTATTTAAAAATTTCAACCTTACTTTAAAAAAAGGGGAAATAACCGCCATAGTTGGTGAGAGTGGATCTGGTAAATCTACGTTAATCTCATTATTGCAAAACATGTATCCACTGCAAGACGGTCACATTTCAATTGGTGATTTCAACCTACGCTATATTGAAACTATGAGTCTTAGAAACCTCGTTAGTGTCGTGCCCCAAAAAACTGACCTTTTCTCAGGTAATCTTATTGATAATATCGCTGTAGGAGATTTTCAACCAGATATGGAACTTATTTTAAAAATTTGCAATGATATAGGCATTCTGAAATTCATTGAAGCACTACCTAACGGATTCAACACTTATTTGGGTGAAAATGGCGCCACCTTATCGGGTGGTCAAAAACAATGTATAGCTATTGCCCGCGCCTTATACAGACAACCAGAGATTTTATTGTTAGATGAAGCGACATCCTCCCTAGATAGCGCTTCAGAAAATATTATTCAAAAAACAATTCAGAACTTACGAAATCAGCAAAAAACTATTGTGCTCATAGCACACCGCCTGAGTACTGTTGTAAATTCAGATTCCATAGTAGTTTTAAACAAAGGTAAGGTTATTGAACAAGGTTCTCATAATGAACTCTTAAATAGACAAAAACATTATTACAATTTATGGCGCAAACAAATGCCATCTTTAAGCCCTCCTAATTTAAAATGAGTGTTAAAACAAAACAATAATTAAATATAAATTTCCCGATATGAAAACTTTAAAACAACTTGAAAGACTACGTAAAGCACATAAACTCATTCAACAAGGCAATACGGGCTCACCCAAAGAATTCTCAAGAAGATTGTACATCAGCGAAAGAGAATTATATAGAATTTTGGAATATCTAAAAGAATTGGATGCAAAAATAGTTTTTTCTCGAGCCTCTAACTCATATTATTATGATTGCGATTTTGATTTATTGGTTAATGTATCCGTAAAAGCATTGGTAAACCAAGAATTAGTTACTATTTATGCAGGAGCTGCTGTTTTAAATAGAATTTTAGAAACTACATTGTTTAATACGTATAACGACAGGATACGGCATTGCACAAAACTAACTTAGCAATATCAAAACTAGAATACTAGACGTGGTAGGTTAGACGTAACCAAAGTTTTGAAATACTTGTTAATTTCAATTAGCAATGCAAAATAAACTATTAATTTAAAAGCATATTTTTATGAAAAATTTAAAAAAATACAAAGTTTTAGAATTAGATAATAACGAAATCTATAAATTAAATGGGGGAGGATTAACAGATGGTATGAGTTCTCTATTTAGATCGTCAATTTGGATTGGATCCAAAGCTTTAGATACAGGTTTGGCAACTTTAGGGTTTCTAGCTGGTCTTGGAGATGGTATTAGAAATGGAATGAGTAATTAAAATATATCATATGAAAAATTTAAATGCCCAAGAATTAATCGAAATAAATGGAGGTGATTGCCCACAATGTCACGTTAGTAATAATGGAAATGTCCAAGGAGGATATAGTTTAGGATATCACATAGGTCAGACTATCGGCCAAACCATATCTGACGTTGGAGATATTATTAAAAATCTAAGTCCTTTTTCATGGTTTAAATAAATGGACTTTCCTAAAAGAAGACATGAAGAAAATAAAAGGTATACTTGGGCTTATCTGCTTAAGTATACTTTTTATTCTTCCTTGTTATCAACCACGCTACTCCTCTTATATGGTATTTGTTTAGTTTTAATTTATAATAATGATTTCTCAGTCAGTAGCGGGATGTTCGTACTTAAAGAGAACTTTCATTATGCACAGTATAACAATAAAATTTTTCCTGCTATTATTTTTTACATCTTCTTTGAAGAATTTGTTTTTAGAAAGTCATTGCAAATTTCAATAAATAATATATTACTTACTTTACCATTGCTCTTATTTTTAGGTTGTAAAAGTTTTTTAGATCAAAGCGCACATCTTTATACTTACGGCATATATTCCCTTTTTATTATTATTTTTTATAATAGAAGGGTGAATTCCAAATGGGTACAAAAAATAAACTTTGTCCTATCTCTTATTACGCTTTCTACGTTTCATGTTTCCAAATTTGAGTTAGAATATACCAGTGGGCGCGAAATACTTTTTTATCACATCATTCCAATAATAATAATTGGTATTGTATTAGCTCATTTAAGGTTAAAATTTAATTCATTTTCGAGTTTAATAGCATACTTTCTGATTATTAGCTTTACCAATTTTATCCACTATTGAACTTTAAAAAATAATAAAAAAGAGAGAGAAATCGAAATTTCTCTCTCATCAGTTCTAATAACCTAAGCACAAACACATACCCCTTGGGCTGAGCAAGTCTCATTTAATCGACAATCGGGGTTGCCCGTAATCATCGAAGTTTGAGCAGGATCACATGACAATCCAGATGGATTGGTACAAGAATCGGCAAACCCTACTGGCCAACCTCCAAATACTTGTTGTTGCTCATTTTTACTCAAGGCTTTTACACCTTTTATATTCATTATTGTTTTCATATGCTAAGATTTAAATTATTAAAGACATGGAGAATCATATGGCAAGGCACAAATACCTTCCCATTCACCCCAACATAGTATACAATCTTCTTCATTAGTAGGCCATCCGTAACCTGGAGGGAAACCAGTATTTCCGCCTCCGCCGTTACCTCCACTACCTGGTCCGCTCGGTATTGGGTCACCACCCAACAATTTCTTTTGTTCTAACTTACTTAAGAGCTTCGCCCCTTTTAAATTTGCTAATTTTTTCATATCTAAAATTTTAAATTTATTAGCCTCGAACATTTTGAGACACTCAAGGTTTGTGTCTATCTTTCGCGAAAAAATGTTGTTACTTCATAAGTTATTTTTATGATTAAGATCTGATCTTTTTGTAACTATCCAGTTAATTCATTTATAATCAAATTAAGGCATGAAAAGTGATCTTAAGTATGATCAATTTATTTGATAGGTAATATTTTGTTTAATCCAGATGGCATATCCACTTTATTGGATATACCATCATTGCTAAAATGGAATACTATAAATTATAGTTACATCTAAAAGCTAACATTCTACTGTATTATATGCCTCTAGTTCTTCCGCTGTTGGATCATCTTCATATATCCATACTCTGGTATCGTCTATACATTCGGTTCTGTCTTCCCAATAAGTAATGGCAAATCCGCCCTGAATAGATTGTTGCTCTAACTTGCTTAAGACTTTCCCTAAGCTCAATAAATTTATCATAATAAAAATTTTAAAATATTAATCCTGAACATTTAAAGACACTCAAGATATGTGTCTATCTTTCGCGAAAAATGTTGTTACTTATTAAATATTTTTTTGAGTTGATTAAAGAACATTTATATAAAGTAAGATCGTCAGTCATGATTTCAAATCGAATTATGATATTTATATAAAACCAAGAAGAATTTCTTCTTGGTTTTACACTGGGTAACAAACACATCATTTTTAATTAATAACAGACCCAACATTGGTTGAACGACCAAACATAACCATACGTTATGCAACTGAAATAAGTATCACTAGTTGTTGTTCCTCCTGTTTCACCACATGGACCTTCATTAACTGGTGGTCCACCAGGGCCTTTACCTTGTATATTCCTTTGCTCTGCTTTGCTTAAGAGCTTCGCGCTCTTTAAATTCATTAAATTTTTCATACTTATAGTTTTAAAATTTACTAGCCTCGAACTTTTTTAGACACTCAAGGTTTGTGTCTATCTTTCGCGAAAAAATATTGTTACTTATTAAATATATTTTTTAATTGATAGAAAAATCGTTCTATCAAGCGTAGATCTTCAGTAATAATTTCGGCTGAACCACTCATTTCTTGTTTAAAGGCAATTTCTTTCTTGTAGGTCGTTATTAATTTTTCGGGTAGTTGAACATCGATCAAATAATTTCCATTAGTATCTGGCACCATTGATATACTTCTAATCGTACCTTCTAACATACCAAACTCTGTATATGGATAATTGGCTAAGCGGATATTGACATTTTGCCCTTCTTTAATCTTACCAGAATTTTGTGCTGGTGCTTTGATCTTGCCTATAAACGAATTATCACCTGTTGGAATAATAGTAAACACCTGATCTCCTTGATTTACTGTTTGATTTTCATTCCAAAAAGATAAAAAAGAGACTTCACCTTCTATTGAACTTTGCAACACAAAATTAAGTTCCCATTTCTTTACGCTTCGTTTGAGCTGATTGTACGATTGTATCACACTCTTTAAGGCCGCATTATCGTCTTGGGCCTTTCGTATCTCGGTATCTCTTAAATTTTTCTTCGAATTTCCAATCGTTTCTCGCAATTGAGAAATAGAAGTACTCATACTGCGATAGGCGCGCTGTGATTGTAAATAATCGAGCTGCTTTTGATCATATTCTTGCGCAGATATCACGCCCTTTTTAAATAACTTTTCAAAGCGGCCCATATCTTTCTTCTTTAGAGCGATCTCTTTACGATTAAGACTTTGCTGTGCAATCATAGTATTCAATCTACTTTTAGCCTCTGCCATCGACAGCTGGTTTGCTGATGATTCATTCGAGAAGGGTTGTAAGGCATTATTCAATTTGTAGGAAGCATAGCTACGTTCAAATAACCCAAAATCACTATCTACATCTCCTAAAAATAAAATCGGTAATTCTTCTAGTGGAAAGTAAAAATCTTTATAATTGATCGTTAGTGTATCTAAAATATTTTTGAGTAAAATGACATCTTTATAATTGGCGGTATTTTCTATGATACCCAATAATTTATTTTTAGATACTTCTTCATTATCATCTACCAAAATCGCATCTATTTGTCCGCTAGTACGCGCATAGATCTTCTCGGGAGGTATTTGCGTAGTTACCGTAATTTCGGTGACAATAGTATCTGGATATTTAACAAACCATGATATAAGCAACAATCCAATGATTAAAAACAAAATCAAGGTATTGCCCCAGCGAATCATCCAATTAGGTACAAAGCTCAATATCTCTTGAACCTCCTCACTTCGTATTTTTATGTCTTTATTTTCTTCGGTCATATTTTATTTGAAAAACAGAGGGAGTTTCCTCCCCCTACTACTATTGTAGATAGATTTTATAAGGCATTTCCTGGTCCGCCATCGTCACCACTGCCAGAACCTCCACCTGGACCTCCACCATTAGAACCACATGAACATTCTGCCAAAGGAAAATGTTCTTGTAAATCTTCATCAGCACACCATTCAAAACAAGGAGGATCGCCCCCTGTAATAGACTTTTGTTGCACTTTTGTTAATACTTCACCTAATTCTGAAATTGATTTTTTCATACTTAAAAATTTAAACATTATTAAAAACTGCAATCATTTTAAGACACTTGCAGTTTGTGTCCATCTTTCGCGAAATGATATTTTTAGTTGCCTAACTCCAGTTGATTCTTGACCAAATGATAGTAGGCTCCTTTTAATTTTGTTAATTCTTTATGATCTCCTTTTTCTACTATTTCTCCTTTATCTAACACTATGATCTGATCCGCATTTTTTACAGTACTCAATCTATGGGCAATAATTACTGCTGTTTTATCTTTAAAAAATTCGTTTAAATTCTCCATGATCACCTTTTCGTTGTTAGCGTCTAAGGCACTTGTCGCTTCATCAAAAAATAGATAGTCCGGATTTTTATAGACGGCCCTTGCTATTAACAAGCGTTGTTTTTGACCCGTGCTCAAGCCCGTACCTTCTAAGCCAATTTTGGTATTATAACCCAAAGGAAGTTCGTTGATATACGAATTGATATTGGCGACTTTGCTCGCGTGTAACAGTTTTTCATGATCCACAAAAGCAGCACCCACGGCTATATTCTTTGCGATCGTATCATTAAAAATATAACCCTCTTGCATCACCACACCACAGCGCTCTCGCCATACCTTTTGTGAAATGTTTCTGAGATTATAACTGCCGACCATAATATCTCCCTTATCTAAGGGATAAAAGTTTAGTAACAATTTCATTAAGGTGGTTTTACCACTTCCGCTAACGCCCACGATTGCCGTTATTTTATTGGCTGGAATGACAGCATTTAAATTCTTTATTACAGGTTCTAGGGCCCCTATATATCTAAAGGTGATATTGTTAAGATGAATATCTTGATTTTCTGGAAGAAGCATAATCTTTTGTTCTCCCGCCAATTCTTCATCTTCTTTATTATGTATTTCACCCAATCGATCTAATGAGATCTTTGCATCTTGCGCATCTCTTAAAAAAGCAATTAATTGCGCCACAGGAGCGTTAAGCTGCCCTACGATATACGAAATAGCCATCATCATACCTAAGGTAATATCACCTTCAATAACCAATTTGGCGGACAATACTGTTATTAAGATGTTTTTCAGCTCATTAATAAAAGAAGACCCCACCGATTGCGTTTGCTCTAGAGCCAAGCTTTTCATACTTACTTTAAACAAGCGTGCCTGCACAAACTCCCAATTCCAGCGCATTTGACGCTCGGCATTATGTAATTTGATTTCTTGCATGCCATTGATCAATTCGATGACCTTGCTCTGCTCTTGACTTACTTCAGAAAAACGCATATAATCTAAGTCTTTTCTTCGTTTAAAAAAGAATAAGACCCATGCAAAATAACAGATACTACCAATTAAAAAGATGGAGAATATCTGTAAACTATAATAGCCTAAAACAATTCCGAAAATGATCATATTTACGATCGAGAATAGTACACTTAGAGATGATACTGTCAAAATTCTTTCAATGCGGCTATGATCATTTATGCGTTGTAACAAATCACCCGTCATTTTCGTATCAAAAAATGAAATGGGTAAATTCATTAATTTGATAAAAAAATCGGATACTAACGATATATTGATGCGCGTGCTTAAGTGCAGTAATATCCAGCCTCTTATTACTTCTAGCGCAGTACGACCAAAAAACAGGAATAATTGAGCAAATAAGATTAAATATATAAAGTGAATGTCTTGGTTTTGAATTCCTACATCTACAATACTCTGTGTTAAAAACGGAACAATTAACTGTAACAAACTACCGGCAAGCAAACCAATTATAATTTGTATAATAAACTTTTTGTACTTGAACAAGTATCTTGAAATGAAAGTAAAATTGAATTTTACATCCTCCTTGGATGAAAGGTCATCGTTGTAAAATTTTGGTGTTGGTTCTATCAATAAAGCAATACCTTCTTCGGTAGTTTCATCAGTATTATGACCAATCCAATGTTGTAGAAATTTTTCCTTTGTATATTTTAGTAAACCATGAGCCGGATCTGACAAATAGATCTCATCTTTTTTAATTTTGTAGACGACAACAAAATGCTCTTTATTCCAATGTACAATACAAGGCAATGGGGCTTCTTCTAATTTTTTAAAATTCAGTTTAACTCCTATGGTATGAAACCCTATTTTTTCGGCGGCTTCACTTAAGCCTAAGAGACTGCTACCTTCTCGTGTAGTTTCGGACAAATCACGTAAAGTTTGCACATGTATCGTCTTACCAAAATGTCTCGCAACAATCTTAATACAAGTTGGGCCGCAATCTTTTGATTCCGTTTGTTTATAATGTGGGAATTTCTTCAATACTTTTGATTATCAGAATTAATACATCAAGAATGAGAAAAACTCATTCTTGATGTAATATGTTTTTAATTTTCAATTAATTTAAACGCAATCATCTGTAAATCCAGAAGCATCATCTGATCCATAAACCAAACAGTCTAAGTTGGGACTATTTACTATTGAGCAACAATAAATTGTTGGATTACAACAAGTTGGACGACCTTTCCCTCCTCCATTTATGTTTTGTTGTTCTTTTCTATTGAGTGTTTTTACACCGGGCAAATTCATTAATTTGTTCATAATGTTATGTTTTAAATTATCCTATCCTTGAACATTTTAAGACTCTCAAGGTTCCAGTCTTCCATTGACTAAGTCATTGTGAAAAGTTAAGTCCAAGAAACATCTTCCTTGGACTAAATAACTTAGAAACAGCAACTCGTATATGGAGAATTTGTAGTCTGATAAGAATATAAAAAAGTGCAATTTGCACTACCTGTTGGAGGTGGACATTGCGGTCTCGGAGCCCCGTCATTTGGTACACAACAATCGATCGCGGGGTCACAACAACCTCCACCTCCACCGGGTTTCAATCTTCCACCGCCGTTAACACTTTGTTGTTCTATTTTATTTAGAGCTCTTGCTCCTTTTAAATCTGCTAATTTTTTCATTAAATAAATTTTTAAATTTTATCGACTTTGAGCGCTTTTAAGACCGTCAAAGTTTCGGTCTATTGCAAAATAAAAGCCAAGAAGAAAACACTCTCGGCTCATATCGGTTTAAAAAGGATTACAAACTCCTCCGGCACACATTCCTGGGCAAGAACAATTTGGTGAAACACCAGTTGCCCAACAGCTATCACCATGACTCAAACCCGCACAACCAACTTGACAGGCCTTTAGTCTAGAACCGGTAATACCCAGCTGTTGCTGCTTACTTAAGGTTTTAACTCCTTTTAAATTTGCTAATTTTTTCATGATAGTAAATTTTTAAATTATATTAGCCCTGAACATTTTGAGACCGTCAAGGTTTCAGTCTATCTTTCGCGAGAAGATATTGTTCACGCTAGCCTTTTCTGTTTGCGCAGAAAAGTGCTAGCATTTTTAATTAATGGCCGGTTCAGTTATTTCGATCTGTTCGGTAAGATCTTCAATAAAATAGGAAAGGTCTGTACGATCATATACTCTCGGAAAAAATTTTCCATTGATATATAATGCTGGGGTAAAATTAACGCGATTGTCGATACACCACGTTTTTTGAGCTTTTAAAGTAGATTTAAATGAAGTTGAA
This sequence comes from uncultured Flavobacteriaceae bacterium, assembly GCA_947494325.1. GTDB lineage: Bacteria > Bacteroidota > Bacteroidia > Flavobacteriales > Flavobacteriaceae > Aureibaculum. The sequence continues at coordinate 276,096 of CANLUS010000003.1, read as the reverse complement.
CTTTCTCCGTTTATCGTTATCCATTTTTCTAAATCAACGTTTTCTTCGTACGCAGAATGCAAACTTTCATTAATTTCTTTATTATTTCCAACATTGTAGATTTCTAAAAGTCTTTGAGCGACTTTATTGGCTATTTGTGAGGAATCTTCTGGTACGTTAAAACGAATAGTCATATGCACCTCATCTGGATGTTTTCGGAGAATCTTTTCTAAATCTAAATGTGCAGATTTACAATAATAGCAAGAGGGACTTGTTACGAGTAATATCTTTAACGGAGAATTTATGTTTCCTAAAGAAATTTCGTTGATTTCGGCAATATTAGTTTCTAAATAATCACTGTTATTTAACGCCGCCTTGAACAAGTCGGCATTTCGTTTAAATTTATAATGATCAATCTCTAATTTTTTAAATTCATGCTGTTTTTTTAAGAGTGGTTTTAAAAATAACCATATTGCTCCGCATAAAACAAGGCTAAAAAATAGTATAAAATTACTCAATACATCAAATTCTAAATTGGTTATTGAAGAATTTCCGAAAAAAACACTAGCAGCCTGCAACCATAAAACCAACACTATTGTTAGGCACAACGGACACCACTTTTTCACTACATAGTATTGATAGTAAATAGAATAAATTGTAATCGGTAATGCGAGTAAACTTATGGTAACAAATGCATCATAAGTTATTGAAGATAGCGTTGCAATTATTGCTCCTATTGCCAAGGCACTAAAATAGATTACGCTAAGATCACTTAATTTGAAGAACCCCAAGAACGATGCCCCTCTAGATTTTAATACATCATCACAATTACTTGAAGGTGCTGCAGTACAAAACTTCTCAACAGTTTTTGAGTAAAAACCCAATTCCTGTTTTAAAATGAGCACGCTAATCCAAATGCCGGTTAAGGAAAGTATACAATAAATTGCTTCAAACAGTGATGGCTTGACATAGAAGAAAAAACAAACGATTAATAATACTGATAGTATTTGTAATCCTTTAGCAACTTCTTTTCCCTTGAAATGAGCATCAGTTTGTGGCATATTTTCTGCTTCAATTACCACAATAATCCCGCTCCAAATTGATATAAAATCATCAACCTCAAAACTTTTTTTGGTCTCGTCCTCGAAGGTTAGTTCTAACCCATCTCTAGTCTGTTTTACTAAGACAAACTGCTTAGTTTCTAAGAATGATAAAAAATAAGTTGGTAATTGTTTTAGAGTTTCAACATTCTGAGGAACCTCTAGTGCCAAATTCTCTATTTCGAAATGATTTAAAACACCAGTAACAGCATGTAAACTGGGATACGAAGGATGACTTAATAACTGTAATTTAAGTTCCTCAAAATTAATTTTGAAATTTTCTTTAACTAAAAGTTTCTTCAATAAGAAAAAAAGTTGATCATCCATAAACCTATATATTTATATCAATTGCAGGGCACAATTTGATTATCACTAAACTTAGATACAAGTTAGGTGTTTAATGAAGCAGTAACTTATAGTGGTTATTCTTTTTGATAAACGGTTGCTGTACGACGGCAAACGGAAAGTGTACTATTTAAAAGTAATTCTTAATTTCTGACCATTTTCTCCGTGAAACAGGCAAGGTATCACCATTAAACATGGTAATTCTTCTTGCGCCGTTAATATGGTATGATTTGAAGTATTTTAAATTGATCAGTCTATTTCTACTTATTCTCAAAAAATGAAAATTCGCCAATTCTCTTTCAATTTCTTTAAGGGATTTGGAAACAATTTCGGGTTCTTTTTGTTCTGCTAAGTAAATCGAAAGTAAATAGGAATCGCAGGTAATGTGAACAATATCTTCTATACTAATTTGACGAACCCTTCTTGCCGATTTTAAGATAATCGTTTTGCCTTTTTGCGATGTATAATCCATAGATTTTAACTCAGATATTAATTTGTTACTTCGGCTCAGGGCTACCTCTAAAATAAATAATTAACTCCTTATTAGGATATGGTTAATACGTAATTGTACTACGTGTTAACCGTAATCAATGCTACATTATGATACAGGGGTTTTTTATATCATGTATTATAACGTTTAGCTGTTATAAAAATACTAAAAAAAACACAGTATAAAAAAAGAAGTATATAGGAAAAACCCTGTTTTTTTCGTCAGGATTATTCCTATTTTGGAAAGTAGATGTATTCTTAATTATTTTCGGAAATCAGTTTGTACATTTCAGACAAAGGCAAACTAAAACTAATCTTGCAAATTCTCCCATTCTTGCATCAACGAATTGACGCTGTCTTTTTTTGCCTGATATGTTGTGAAAAATTCTTGATCCGCCGTTAATTTTTCATATTGAACAGGATCTAATAATCTGGTATCGATTGCAGCGATTTCTTCCTCTAGGTTGGCGATCTGCGATTCAATTTTACTTATCTTATTCAAGCGCTTTTTTTGAGCCTTTTCTTCTTCGTATGATTTCTTATTCGTAACCTCTTTTATGGCCACCACTTTCGTGCGCTTCTCTGCTTCACGGAGACTTTCAAAATTATGTTCTTCTAAATAATAATCGATATCACCTAAATATTCTTTAATACGCCCATCTTTAAACTCAAAAACAGTAGTCGCCAATCCTTTTAAAAAATCACGATCATGAGATACTAAAATTAACGTACCCTCAAAAGTACGCAAGGCTTCTTTTAATACATTTTTGGAAGCGATATCTAAGTGATTGGTTGGTTCATCAAGCACTAGCACATTAAACGGTGATAATAACATTTTACACAATGCCAGTCGATTACGTTCACCTCCAGACAAAACGCTTACTTTCTTTTCTACATCATCACCTCCAAATAAAAAAGAACCGAGCATATCACGTACCTTAATGCGATTACCATCATTCGATGCATCTTCCATAGTTTGCAAGACCGTTTTTTTACCATCGAGATATTCTGCCTGGTTTTGAGCGAAATAACCTATTTGCACGTTATGTCCTAGTTTTAAGTTTCCTTCATATGGAATCTCATTAACGATCATCTTAGCTAAGGTGGTTTTACCTTGTCCGTTTTGCCCTACAAATGCAATTTTACTGTTTCGTTCGATCAATAAATTCACATTATTTAACACCTGCTTCTCTCCATAATTTTTTGCAACTTTCTCAGCTTCTACTACTACTTTACCTGGTTGCATCGATACGGGAAAACGAACTTTCATTACCGAGTTGTCTTCGGCATCAATTTCAATCCGTTCGACTTTATCTAATTTTTTAATGAGCGATTGCGCCATCGTAGCTTTGTTCGCTTTAGCTCTGAATTTATTAATGAGTTGTTCGGTATGTTTAATCTCTTTTTCTTGATTCTTAAATGCTTGTAATTGCTTTTCTCGTAACTCTTTACGCTGCACTAAATATTTAGAATATGGGTACTTATAATCATATATTTTACCCAATGATATTTCAATCGTACGATTGGTAACATTATCTAAAAACATTTTATCATGAGACACTAATACAATGGCACCTGAATAACTCTTTAAAAACTCTTCGAGCCATATAATAGATTCAATGTCTAGGTGATTGGTGGGCTCATCAAGTAATAAAATATCGTTCGCCTGTAAGAGCAATTTTGCTAATTCGATACGCATGCGCCAACCACCTGAAAAAGTATCTGTTAACTTATCAAAATCTTCACGTTTAAATCCAAGACCTTGTAATATCTTCTCAGTATCTCCTTGATAATTATAGCCGCCCAGTACTTCGTAGCGCTGAGTTAGGTCGCTTAAATCTATGATAAGCTGATTATACGATTCACTTTCATAATCAGTTCTTTCTGCTAACCCTTTGTTAACCTCATCAAGTTGTCGTTCAACTTCTTTAATTTCGACAAAGGCTTCATAGGCTTCTTCTAAGACAGTTCTACCTACTTCAAAGTCAATATCTTGCTTTAAAAAACCAATTTTTACTTCTTTTTCTAAAGCCAAGGTGCCACTATCGAACTCTTGTTCTTTGGCGATTATTTTTAGCAAAGTAGATTTTCCTGCTCCGTTTTTTCCTACCAACCCAACTCTATTTCCGGCATCGAGTTTAAAAGTAATCCCAGAAAATAAGTCTTCCCCTTGAAAAGAAACTGTTATATTATGTGCGTTTAGCATGAAATTATAAATTAATCGTGAATTTATCCATAGATTCTAGCTTTCGCAGGATAGACAAATTCAATTGAAACTTCGATCCTTTTCATCGAAGCATGTGTTTTTTGTTTTACCTTTGCAAAGCTAATTTAATTTTAACATTGTTATGCTTAAAAAAGGCACAAAAATATATAGCATTTTTAAAAATAAATGTCCAAAATGTCATCAGGGTAATTTTTTTGAAGGCAATAACCCATTACATCTCAAAAAAGTACTTTCTACAAACGAGAACTGTTCACATTGTGGGTTTAAATATGTTATTGAACCCTCTTTTTTCTACGGGGCGATGTATGTCTCTTATGGCCTCACCGTTGGTATTTCAATCTTAACTTTTATTATTTTATATGCTCTAGGGTTGAATTTACTCCAGGTTTTTATTGGTATTGTCGTTGCACTAGTGGTATGTACACCTTTTACACTCCGTCTTTCGAGACTTATTTATATCAATATGTTTGTGAAATATGATCCGGAGTATAAGAGTGACTTGAAGATCAAATCAAGTTTAGAAATTGAAGATTCAACGGAATCAGCTACGAATTAATTGAAACGACTTATAGAAATTTCTGTTGGTAGTTTTGTATTCAATTCTATATGTTCATATAGTTCTTTGGCCATTGTTGGCCCTAATAAAACGCCGCGTGTTCCTAACCCATTTAAAATAGCTAGTTGTGTATATTCTTTGTGGATACCTACTAATGGCCTTCTATCTTTGACCGTAGGTCTTATACCCGCCTCATGAGCAACAACATCAAAAGGAACATCAATCATAGTCGCCAATTTTAAGAGTAACTCGTCTTTAGCTTTTGGGGTTGGGTCTGAGGTTTTATCATCCCAATTAAAGGTGGCACCTACCTTATATAAATCATCCGCTAAGGGTTGTACAAAAACTGGTCCCTTCAATACATTCTTAAGGTTTAAATTTGGAGAATTAACCGTAATCAACTCACCCTTAGCCTCTTCCATTGGTAATTCTTTAAAGTAAGGATTTTTACGCATTCCGAATCCTTCGCAAAAAACCACCTTCTGTGCAGTAATATGTTTATAGCAAATATTCGTATCTAACAAGGTCATCTCAGTATAATTGAACCTTTCTTTAATCAACCGTTTTTTATTAAGAAGATCCCTTCTATAATCTTCTAATAAAGCCTTAGTGTTTATCCAACCAGTTTTCGATAGTCTACCAAATCCAAATGGTGCTTTAATGGCCTTATTTTCGTTTTTAATAATAGCAGGGTGCATATAATCGCGTAAAACAGGTTTATCACATGCTATAAACCAATTATTTTGCTCTTCTACAGAAGTGAAAATACGATGTATGTCGATTTTGTAATCGTATTTCTGGCCAAATCGTTTTTCTAATTTTTGATATAAAGGCAAGGCATATGCCAATTGTTTCTGCACATCCCAAACAGCATTAAAGCGCTTTAGAACAACCGGATTATAAGTGCCTGCAGCAACAAAAGAAGAATGTTGAGATTGATCTTCGAAAATTACGAATGATTTGTCGTTTTCTATGAGCTCTTCCGCGAAGGCTAAACCTGCCAAACCAAGACCAACAATTATATAATCTACTTGCATGATGCAAATGTAAATTTTATTTACCCTTTTAAAAGCTCAATTCAATTGAAATTTAAAATTCGTTGAGTGGAGGATAACTTTTTAATATACAGAACAAAAAAATCCCGCCATATAGGCGGGATTTACTTAAAAATTTTGACAGGAAATTAGTAATTCCACATATCTAATTCTTTATTTCTAATATTCTCTTTGAGTCTATCAGCTTCAAGAACTTGGAATAATGCATTTCCTTTAATGTATTGTGATACGTCTCTGTTTCCATAGATATTCTCTTCTCTATAAATACTCGCTACAAAGCGACGCGCATTTAATAAATGATCATATGATAATGGGAATGCAGAGTTTTTGTTATTAAACACTTTCATATCGTGTGTAATATTTCGAACACCTGGATACCATACCCAAAACAATTCAATTAATGCATCTTGACTGTCATCTTCCATAAAATTCACATCTGGTGCTACAGGAGCAATACCTAATAAACGGTATTTTAACTCTCCTTGTCTTTTATCGAAATACCAAACCCCTTTAATCTTAAGGCCAGCAATTTCTCCAGCGGTTAAATCAATTCTATCGATATACTCGTCAGTCAATTCAGACCCTTCGTTTAATAACTCGAATCCTGCATCACTTGTATCAACTCGCGATAATCTGCCGTTGATATCTTTCATAGTCAATTTATTTTCAAAATAAGAATCATCATACACATCTACAATCTCTCCATTTTTGATACCTCTTAATAAAGTATCATATAAAGATCTTCTACTAGAGCTAATATTATTTGTATCTACTGGATAGTAAAATGGCAAGTTGATTTTTTCATTCAAATCAACATATTCCCACACTACCTTTGACCATAAAATATCTCTATCATCGATGTATCCGTATGGCAACGGCTTGTCGTTATCTGCAGCTAACTGTTCAGCAGTCTTCACGCCAATTTCTTCGGGAATTTTTGCATTTAACAAGTTTGCTTGTGCACTTAGAGTATTCGTTGCTAATACGATAGCACACACTGCAACTAAAAATTTCCAATTCTTCATAATTCTTTTATTATTGTATTTGTATGTTTAAGGTACCTACTTTCTTCAAGTAGTATCCTGAATTACCTATTAACGATGCTTTCACATCAAATATTGTAATCATATCACCTTTTCTTGCTTTACCTAAAGCTCTAATTGCTGCACCATTCATTTTCGTTCCTTTAACGATAACTGTAGGTGAACCCGGTACTTTCATACTAAATCCAGATACTTTTAAATTTAAATCGAATACAAAATCAGGTAATGCTGCACCAATCGTTACTTTTTGAACGGTTGTTTTAGGCATTTTAATCAATCCATACTGCCCTCTTGCCGTAGCTGTTGGCGCTGGAATATCTTTAATTCTGAACGTACTACTAGATTTTACCGGAGATCCATCAGGTAAGGTTGCAGATACGTTGATTCGTACTTCTTTTCCTTTACCAGGAGAGATTGTATACTTACCCAATCCTTTTGCTTTTTTCATTCCTGCAGCTGATGCCTTGATAGCATTATCTGGTACACCTGGTACAGAAATTGTAATTGGATTTGCAACACCACGATATACAACGTTCATCTTATCAGCTGATATTACTGCAGAACTTGGTTTCGCAACTACCGCATAATTTTGCTTAATAGGAATCTCTACGTCTTCACCATTTTCTTTAAAGACAAATTTACCTGTAACTTCATTTTCACCAACATTACCTGCAGGGAAATCTAATACTGCACCTCCATCTTTTAAAGCATCTCCAGAAATCTCTTTTCCATTGATAATTACTTTAGATGGTTTTAAACTTGCATCATAACGACCCAATACTACTTTACCTTTAAAGTTAGTACCTTGTAAGGTAGCCGCATTATCTGGTATTAAGATAGTCGTATAGTTACTCATTGAAACTTCACTTTCTAACTGACCTTGTAACATTGCTGATAACATTTCTGCCTCAGTAGTTTTTACATCTGCCTGAATTTGAGAAAGATTGGTAATTGTTGTGATTAAAGGAAAACCTTCATAACGATTACGTAACCAAGGTTGCGTAGCATCACCATCTTTTACTTTCTGATCTGAAGTATCAAAACGTTTGTTTACACTTTCTGCAATACTCTTGTACTTTGTACCTAATGCTGCAGAAACTTTTGTTCTAAAATTATCGAGTTTACCTAAAAACTCGTCACCAGCTGGCGTATTACCTTCGCCTTTAAAGAAATAACTATCTCCTTGATCAGTACCGTCCATAGACTCATAATTCGTAGGATCTTCGATTCCTTCGGTTAAGGCAGTTTTCATATTCTCTAAATAAGAATTGAATTCTTGCGCTAGGGCCTGTACTTTTTGAGCTTCTTTATTAAGTTCAGTATACTTCTCTGGTTGTTCTGAAGCTTTCGTAGCTAAACTAGCATACGTCGCTCCATTTTTTGAAGTAGCTGTTATATTAGAATCAGCTAACTTCTCGTTCATGAAACCAAAAGCAGATAATACTTGCTTTGACATATTCATCGCTAACATCGCGATAAATACCAAATACATCAAGTTAATCATTTTCTGCCTTGGTGATAAATTGCCTCCTGCCATTTTTCTAGGGTTTTAGGTTAGTTATTAGGTTGTTATTACTTGTTAGACATAGCAGATAACATACCACCATATACACCATTCAATGACGAAAGGTTTGTTGCTAAAGACTCCATTTGGTCTTTTAATCTTTCAGTATTTTCTGCTACTGCATCACTCATTTGAGTTTGACGCTCAGCGCTATCATACTGTACTTTATATAAGCTGTTTAAAGATTCCATTTGTGTAGCTGCCAATGATAATTGCTCACTATAAGCACTTGTTGCTGCTACTGAATTTGCTGCAGGAGCGATATTTTCTGCCGCACCAGCAAAACTCTGAATACTATCAGCTAATCTTCCCATTTTTGCAGAATCTAACTGCGCTTCTTCTAACATTGCATCTAACTTATCAGAAAGACCTTCTGAATTAGATCCACCTTTAGATCCTGTTGCCTCACCACCAGATAATTCAGGGTATACAAGTGACCAATCTAGATCTTCTTCTACTGCTTCAAAAGCTGAAAAGATAAATATACCTGCTTCGGTAAGTAGTCCAATTGTTAACATTAATCCACCTGTTAAAGGTCCAATGCTAAAATGTAAGATTTTGAATAATGCACCAATTAATACAACTGCTGCTCCTAGTCCGTAGACCATATTCATAAATTTCTTTTGTTTAAGTGATCCTGCCATAATTTCTAATTTTTAAGTTTTTGGTTAATTTTTTAATAGGTATTTATTGTTTATTTAATTTTATAACAACTAGCATTCGAAAATTCCTAGTGTTCTTGTGTTATTTCTTTTTATTGTTTGTTGTTCCCATGTAATCTTGCACAGTTCTAAAGCCAATATAACTTCTTGCTGAATCGCCATACTCATAGTCTCTTGTACTTACTTCTAAGAAATAAGCTACATCTTTCCACGAACCTCCACGAACTACTTTTCTCTTGTTCGATCCATCATCAACATTTGGATTCATTGTAGAACCTAGGTAATAAGATGAAGGGTTATATGAAGTGTTTGTCCATTCTGCAACATTACCTGACATATTATATAATCCGTAATCATTAGGTTTAAAAGATTTTGCTTCCATGGTATATAAAGCACCGTCAGCTGCATAGTCTCCTCTTTCTGGCTTAAAGTTTGCTAAGAAACAACCTCTATCACTAGTTGTATAAGGACCACCCCAAGGATATTTTGCGTATTCTAGACCTCCACGAGCAGCATATTCCCACTCAGCTTCAGTTGGTAATCTAAAGTTTGGAACTTTACCTCCCGACTTAGAGTTCGATAAGAACTTATTCTTCTTTTGAGATCTGTAGTCACAAAATGCTCTTGCTTGAGACCATGATACACCAACTACTGGATAATCATTATATGCATTGTGATAAAAATAATTCTGATGCATTGGATCGTTATACGAATAGTTAAAGTCTTTCACCCATACAGTAGTATCTGGATAAACCTCAACTGTATTTCTTTTTACAAAATCCTTTCTACTTCCGCTATTTCTAGCAGCCCCTTCTCTATCAAAAGTAAAATATAAGTAACTTAATTTTTTGGTATCAATTATTCTCTTACCATCGAACGTTTCAGTAATAGGTAGATAAATACTATCCATTGCTTCAGCATAGTACTGGTCTGGATAAGATGCTAGATCCCATACTAAATCTACATCCCAATTTAATGCTTTCCCTTCTGTAGGAGAGTTCAAATCACCTAAGCTACCATAGTTTTCCATCATATACTTATAGTATACATTGGCAGTGGTATCAGGCTCAGCAAATTTATATTTTTGGATTCCGTCAGCATCTCCACCGCCGCCTTGAGCACCAGCATCTAAATCAGCACTTTCCGCTCCAAAACCCTGTTCTTCAGCCAATAAAGCTAACTGAGTTCTAACGATTGAGTCTCTAACTCTAATTACGAATTCTCTATATTCAGCATTCGTAATTTCTGTTTCATCCATATAAAATGGTCTCACAGTTACTGTACGAGAAGGCGTATTTAACGCTCCAGCAACATCTTCATCAACTTTACCCATCGTAAAAGCGCCACCAGGAATTAATGTCATTCCTAAAGGTTTTTCAGGGAAAAATTTCTTTTTAGATCTTACACCTGTTAATTCACCTTTGTCGCTCGAACCACAGCTTGATAGAAGCACTGCTGCTATCAATAAAAAATATACGGTTAATTTTTTCATAAATAAAAATTTACATTCTCCGTAAAGGGAGTAATACTTATTGTTTGTGTTTAATTTAAGCCCGCGAAAATATCTATTTTCAACTGAGATCACTTTAAGAACGTCAAAAAATTATCTTTAGTGTATAACTAATTTAATTTTCTGAAAGTTTTCCACCATCTTTCTGGAACAACTTGATTTCCCGCCATTAAATAATCATCATAGGTACATGGTATTAACGTGCGCTTTAGCGATTTATTATTCTGATGAACAACTTCCATCCACCAGCGGTCGCTTTTATTGCTTTTGAAGAAATGTATAGTAGTATCTTCTACTAGTACAATGTATTTTTTGTAGTCTTTTTTAGAAGTAAATGGATATTCATTTGTTCTAAAGTTATAGCCTTCAATGAAATACCAGATCATTTGAGCTATTAATTGTGCGGTTTGATCTTGGTCATCAAACTTCGCATTGTATTCATAAATACCAAAAGAAGAAACTTTATCACTAATACCTGCGTATCTCGAAATAGCACAAATAACCTCTCCGTAAAAACCATTTGGTACGGCATTATTATTCGCTGGAGCTTCGGTTCTACGAATGGCACCAATGTCTATACTAACAATGTCAGCATCTCGCATAATAGGTTCGACAAGTTTTACATTACTTGCTACTTCTCCTAAACGATAGGCATCAAAATGTAGTTTAGATAATAAATCAATCTCTTCTTGAGAGTTAAAAAAAGTTTGATATCCTATATTACTAAAGTTAAAGAGGTTATTTGGTTTTTCCATTACAATCTTACTTAAATAAGATGTAGCGCTAATCTCTTCTTCTATATTTCCAAGGTCAAACTTGTTATCGACAACAGTTAAGTTAACTGTTTGTTCTAAATTATCATAAGCCCTATAGTTAGCATAGGTCAAATCTTGACCTCCTCCTAATATAATAGGTACTATATTCTTTTTTACGAGTATCTCTAAAATTTCCTTAAGTGCAAAATAGGTATCTTCAACTTCATTGCCTTGCGGAATATTTCCTAAATCTATAATGTTCGCAAACCAATTACCATTATATAATTCATATAAGTTTTTGCGAACAATACTAAGATCTCTTCCAGAACCAAAATTATCAACCGTATTTCTATCTTCCAATACTCCAATGATAGCAAGTTGCGCGATATCGATTTCTGGAACGCCTAATTGTTTTGAGTGTATTGTTACATTTTTACCTAAAGATTGCCCAGATAATAACGCGGTATGCGCTATTACGGCATCATCTACAGGTAACAAAATTTCAAAACTCATTTTTTGGAGGATGGCTTTTAAGTAAAATTATTTTTTCTTAGCTGTTTTCTTTTTAGCAGCTCTCTTCTTTGGTCCTTTCTTTTCAATAATATCTTTGACCTCGTCTAAAGTAAGCTTAGCTGCATCAACTGTTTTAGGAAGTTCTATTTTAGTCTTACCTTTTAAGATATTATGTCTGCCCCAGCGTGCCTTCTCAACTCGGATACCCTCATCTTCCCAATTATGAACCACCTTGTCAATCTCTTTTTGAATCTTTAGTTCGATCAATTCAATAATATCTTTTTCGGAAAGATTATCCCAATCATATTTTTTATTGACATTGATAAACATGTTGTTCCATTTAATAAAAGGACCAAACCTACCTTTCCCTTTTTGGACCGGTAGTTCTTTATACATATATATAGGAGCATCGGCCTCTTCCTTTTCTTTTATCAAAACAATAGCATCATCTAACTCCACACTTAACGGGTCGACACCCTTCGGTAGTGAAACAAACTTTGCTCCAAATTTTACATAAGGACCAAAACGACCATTATTCACTAATAGTTCTTCTCCTTTATATGTACCTATATTTTTAGGCAATTTAAACAAATCCATTGCCTGTTCATATGTAATTGTATTTAATTGTTGATCTGGCGATAAACTAGCAAATGTAGGTTTCTCTTCATCATCTACCGTTCCCATCTGTACCATAGGACCAAACTTTCCTAAACGCACACTTACTTGTTTTCCTGTCTTAGGATCTTTTCCAAGAATACGTTCTCCCGATTCTCGCTCAGCATTTTCTTGAACATCTAAAACTTTCGGATGGAAATCTTTATAAAAGGTTTTCATTACGGATGTCCAATCTTCTTTTCCATCAGCGATATCATCAAATTGGTTTTCAACACTAGCGGTAAAGTTATAATCTAAAATAGTTTTAAAATGATTTACCAAGAAATCAGTAACAATCATTCCGATATCCGTTGGCACCAATTTACCTTTATCTGAACCAACCTTTTCTGTTAATTTATTTTCTTTTAAACCACCTTCTTTGAGCACCAACTGCACATAGGTTCTTTCTACGCCTTCTACTGCTCCTTTTTCAACGTACTTCCTATTTTGAATAGTCGATATTGTTGGTGCATATGTAGATGGCCTTCCAATACCTAGTTCTTCTAATTTCTTTACTAAAGAAGCTTCGGTATATCTATAAGGTGCCCGTGAATAACGCTCGGTAGCCGTAATATATCTATTTAATAACTGTTCATTTACTTTCATTGCTGGCAACATACCTTCTTGCTCGGCTTCTTCATCATCGGTACCTTCTAAATAAACCTTCAAAAAACCATCAAAGAGAATTACTTGTCCGTTTGCCGTAAACGTTTCATTATGAGTATTCGCTTGAATCTTAACATTGGTTCGTTCAAGTTGAGCGTCACTCATTTGAGACGCAATCGAACGTTTCCAAATCAAATCATAAAGACGAGCTTGATCTCGATCTATATTTACCGAATTCACAGCAAAATTAGTAGGTCTTATGGCCTCATGAGCTTCTTGGGCTCCTTTAGATTTTCCTTTATACTTTCGCTCTTTACTATAACTTTCTCCGTAAAAATTCTGGATTGCTTCTGCTGCTCCGTTTCTTGCATCATCTGATAAATTAACACTATCCGTTCTCATATAGGTTATCAAACCAGCTTCATATAAACGTTGGGCCATGTTCATGGTTTTACTAACCGAAAAGTATAATTTTCGAGACGCTTCCTGCTGCAATGTTGATGTTGTAAACGGTGGTGCCGGAGATTTTTTAGCAGGTTTTTTCTCTAAATTAGCAACATTAAAATTAGCTGTTGCATTTTTCTCTAAAAAGGCATAGGCCTCTTCTTTGGTAGAAAATGTCTTTGGTAACTTGGCTTTAAATGATTGCCCGGCCTCATTAGAAAATTCAGCATCTATTCTATAAGAAGCTACTGGCTTAAAATCGTTAATTTCACGTTCGCGTTCCACAATTAATCTAACCGATACCGATTGCACACGACCTGCAGACAAACCACCTTTAACTTTTCGCCATAAAACCGGAGATAGCTCATATCCTACAATTCTATCTAAAACACGACGCGCTTGCTGCGCATCCACTAAATCATAATCAATAGAACGAGGATTTTCAACAGCTTTTTGGATTGCAGATTTCGTAATCTCATGAAAAACAATACGTTTTGTTTTCTCATCATCCAATTTCAACTGTTTAAATAAATGCCAGGCAATTGCTTCTCCTTCTCGATCCTCATCACTCGCTAGCCAAACTACTTCGGCTTTTTTCGCCAAGTCTTTTAATTTTTTAACAACTGCTTTCTTATCCGATGAGACACTATATTTTGGCATAAAATCTCCATCAACATCGACACCTAATTCTTTCGAAGGCAAATCGGCAATATGACCATAACTCGATTCTACTTGAAAATCTTTACCTAAAAATTTCTCAATAGTTTTTGCCTTGGCAGGTGACTCTACAATTACTAAATTTTTTGCCATATTTATTTTTTTGAAGGTACAAATGTAGATGAAAAAAAGTTTATGTACCTAATTTTAATTTCTTTCTGCCCCAATTTTTAACAATAATTTATGGCGATAACAAGCGCAATCTTAGAAATCTCGACTGAAGATAAATGTTCCGAATCCGTGTGAACTTGAAAGCGGTGTTTCTTTAGAATTAAAATTATATATCAATTTAAACGCATTTCTTTTAGTCTTATAAACCGCCCCAAATTTGACCTTAAAAACATGATTTGTGATATCCGTAGTAAATAATACATCGTCTTTAAAAATACTACCTTGTATCAATGTATTGTGAGCCACATATCTATATCCTAGGGAAATTACTCCATAAAACTCTTTAGTACTTGTGACATCGATACTACCTAACCTTGAAGAATTTTTAAGAGCATTATAGTTCCCAAAAAAATAATGAATATTGTTTTCAAGGAAAATATCTTTTGTACCAATAGCGGGGAAAATTTCATATTGAAGATTATTACGCCCATTCAATTTCCAACTATGCAGGTATCGATATTTTAAATTGAACAACCATTTAAATTCAATCTCCTCTTCCCAACTTGTAAAATTATCGAGTCCGAGAACTTCATGAAACCAAACCTGAAGATCACCCGACAAAGATTCGTTACCCGTAATCCCCGTTTCGAAGGTTAGAAAATTTGCAGATGACTCATTTATGGTAGCAACCTCTATTGCACCAAAAAGCCATCCCGCAAAAGGCCTATCAAAGTCGGCCGTATTAAAAGAGCTTAAATCTTTGGGGGTATAAATTTCATTACCAATTTTAAAACTTAGCAAGACGTTGTTATCATCTTTTTTATTAAAAATAAAATTATTATTCAGACTCTTTTTATACGTCAGAAAATGACCCCCAGTATAGTATCTATCAATGAAAAGGAATTTATCATTTTCAATTTTAAGTTCAATTTGCTCTTCTATTTTTTGAGCACTTGTGAAATAACCAAAAAATAATAGGAGTAAAAGAAATAGATTTTTTTTCAACTGTACTGTAGGGTTTTAACTTTGGACGGAGATATTACGAAAAATTACACACAAAAAATACTGCCAATTTGTCATCTTGTTTCGAGTTTGGTTGTATATTTGTACCTCAATTTTTGAATATGAGTGTAGAGAAAATTATAGAAGAGAAAAAACAAGGTCAGGCCTTGGTCACAGAACAAATAAAAGGAAACAGCAAAAAACTGTTTATCGAAAGCTATGGCTGTCAAATGAATTTAAACGATAGCGAAATAGTAGCATCGATATTGGCCAAAGAGGGTTTTAATACTACACAACAACTAGATGATGCCGATTTAGTTTTAGTGAATACCTGTTCGATAAGAGATAAAGCTGAGCAGACCATCCGAAAACGTTTACAGTATTATAATAAGGTCAAAAAAATCAACCCTTCCATGAAAGTTGGAGTATTGGGATGTATGGCCGAACGTTTAAAATCTAAATTTCTTGAAGAAGAGAAAATTGTCGATTTAGTTGTTGGGCCAGATGCATATAGAGACCTCCCCAATTTAGTACAAGAAGTAGAAGAAGGAAGAGATGCTGTTAATGTTATTTTATCAAAAGATGAGACATATGGTGATGTCGCACCAGTACGATTGAACTCTAATGGCGTATCGGCCTTCGTATCTATTACACGAGGTTGCGATAACATGTGTACGTTTTGTGTTGTTCCATTTACGCGCGGAAGAGAGCGTAGCCGTGATCCGAAAAGTATTTTAGAAGAAATACGAGAAATGCAACGTAAAAACTTTAAAGAAATTACCTTGCTCGGGCAAAATGTAGATAGCTACTTATGGTATGGCGGCGGACTAAAGAAAGACTTTAAAAAGGCTTCTGAAATTGCCAAAGCAACGGCCGTAGATTTTGCACAGTTATTAGATATGTGCGCCTCAGAATTTCCGAAAATGCGCATTCGCTTTTTCACCTCTAATCCGCAGGATATGAGTCTTGATGTAATTCACGCGATGGCGAAACATCAAAATATTTGTAAATACTTGCATTTGCCAGTTCAATCTGGAAGTACGAGAATGTTAGAAAAAATGAATCGCCAACATACACGCGAAGAATATATTGAACTGATTGATTCGATTTTAAAAATTGTTCCAGAAATGGCTTTCAGTCAAGATATGATGACAGGCTTTTGCGGTGAAACTGAAGAAGATCATCAAGACACCGTTTCTTTAATGGAATATGTCAAATATGATTATGGCTTTATGTTCGCCTATTCTGAAAGACCAGGTACGCTGGCTGCAAAGAAATTTGAGGATGATATTCCGTTGGAGGTAAAAAAGAGACGATTGGCCGAAATAATTGAATTGCAATTAGAACATTCTCATTATAGAACCAAGCAACACGTTGGCAAGATTGAAGAAGTACTCATTGAAGGAACTTCCAAAAAATCAGATGCTCATTGGAAAGCTAGAAATTCACAAAACACAGTTGTCATTTTTCCTAAAGAAAATTATCAGATGGGAGACTTTGTAAATGTGAAAATTGAAGAATGTACGAAAGCGACTCTTATTGGAACAGCAGTAGGATACTCAAACAATAATTAACATGGAAAATTTACAAGCCTTAAAACAACGATTTGGGATCATTGGTAATGATGCCTTATTGAATCGATCGCTTGAAAAAGCTGTGCGTGTTGCACCTACCGATATTACCGTGTTAGTTACTGGGGAAAGTGGTGTTGGAAAAGAGAGTATCCCTAAAATCATTCATCAATTATCACATAGAAAACATGCGAAATATATTGCTGTAAACTGTGGTGCAATTCCTGAAGGAACAATTGATAGTGAACTCTTCGGACATGAAAAAGGTGCTTTTACGGGTGCAACTCAAACAAGAAACGGATATTTTGAAGTGGCCGATAGAGGAACCATTTTTTTAGACGAAGTTGGTGAATTACCCTTGACAACTCAAGTGCGCCTTTTGCGCGTATTAGAAAATGGAGAGTTCATTAAAGTAGGCTCTTCTAAAGTACAAAAAACGAATGTTCGAATTGTTGCCGCGACCAATATGAATATGATGGAAGCCATTCAAAAAGGCAAGTTTCGTGAAGACTTATACTATCGACTTAGTACCGTAGATATACATCTACCTGCTTTACGTAAGCGGAAAGACGATATTCATTTAATTTTCAGAAAATTCGCCTCAGATTTTGCTCAGAAATATAGTATGCCTACCATAAGATTAGAGCCAGAAGCGATTCCAATTTTATTACGTTACGCTTGGCGCGGAAATATTCGTCAATTAAGAAATATTACAGAACAAATTTCTGTTATAGAACAGAATAGAAGTATTACTGCAACAACTTTAACAAACTATTTGCCAGAGCATACTGGTAATTTACCTGCTTTGGTTGACACTAAAACTAGCAGTAGTGATTTTGCCAATGAACGCGAAATACTCTACAAGGTATTATTTGATATGCGAAACGACATTACCGATTTAAAAAAATTGACCTTAGAGTTAATGGAAAGTGGAAATAGCGTTCAAGTAAAAGAAAATAATCAACGTTTAATTCAAAAGATTTACGGTGAAGAAGATTCTCAGGAGGACAATTTAGTAGAAATTATCCCTGCTCAAAAAACAGAAACGTATCAGTCGCAGCAAGATCCTTTTCATGATGCTGAAACTGTTGAAGAAACCTTATCATTGCAAGAAAAAGAATTTGAAATGATTAAACGAGCTTTAGAACGGAATCATAACAAACGTAAGCTAGCGGCTAAAGAATTAGGTATTTCTGAGCGAACTCTCTATAGAAAAATAAAACAATTCGATTTGTAATTTCTATTCTTAAATCGTTTCTTTGCGCACTATCTTATGAAAAAAAATATACTTATCGTATTGACTTTTACACTCTTCACAATGCTGAGCTGTAGTGTAAAATACTCGTTTACCGGAGGTAGTACGGGTGATGCTAAAACGATACAAATTGATTTTTTTCCAAATAATGCTACCCTTGTAGAACCAATTGTAAGTCAAAAATTTACCCGAGAATTACAGGATAGATTTTTAAGACAAACAAGTTTGGATTTAGTAACGAACGATGGAGATTTACGTTTCGAAGGTGAAATTACCGAATATCGAATTATTCCAATTAGTGCTACGGCTGATCAAACCGCGGCCCAAAATAGACTCACCGTGGGAGTTCGCGTTCGCTTCTTCAATAAGCAAGTCCCGGATGATGATTTTGAAAAAACCTTCACGTTTTTCTCAGATTTTGATGCAAATGCTCAACTCACGGGAAGCCTGTTAGAAGATGCCCTAACCGAAATATTTGAAAGAATCACGCAAGATATATATAACGCTTCTGTAGCAAAATGGTAGATGACATTAAATGATTTCACATATCTTTTAAAAGAACCTTGTTCAATTACTCCTGAGCAAACTAAAGAAATGGAGGGTATAATACAGTTGTATCCATATTTTCAGGTGGCGCACTTATTGCAACTTAAAGGCTTAAAAAAACAACATAGTTTTAATTATAATAAAGGATTAAAAACCACTGCAGCACGTACCACCAATAGAACGGTATTATTTGAGTTTATTACCTCAGATACGTTAGATATTGAACGACAAGATCTCAAACACCAAAAAGTACTGCAGGAAACAGAAATCGTGGATATTGAAGTGGTAGAAAAAACACCAGTCTCTGCTACAAATTCACCAGTGATTGTAAAAAAACCTGTGCTGGAAAGTCTTCAGATCGGAGAACCATTAGATTTTAATAAAAGTGAAATGCACTCGTTTAATGAGTGGTTACAATTAACTAGCTTCAGACCTATAGAAAGAACCTCAGCTCCTAAAGAGAAAATTGATGTTGATAAATCCAAAAATTTTGAATTAATTGATCAGTTTATAGCCTCTAAACCCAAAATTAAACCAGCAGAAACATCGAATTCTATTGACATTGCTTCACAAAGTACTGTAGAAAATGAAAGCTTAATGACTGAGACATTGGCAAGAGTCTATTTGGAGCAAAAAAAGTATGATAAAGCCATCAAAGCTTTTCATATTTTAAGTTTGAAATATCCAGAAAAAAGTGGTTTCTTTGCAGACCGAATTAAAGCAGTCAAATTTTTACAACAAAATAAAGCATAAACATGTTTAGTATATTTTTAATTTTAATCATAGCGGTAGCTATTTTATTAATTTTGATCATCATGGTACAAAACCCAAAAGGTGGAGGGTTATCTTCTTCTTTCGGAGGTCAAGGTGCTCAGAGCTTAGGTGGTGTACAAAACACTAATAATTTTCTCGATAGAACAACATGGACGTTGGCGATCGCTCTTTTCGTATTGATTTTGGCCTCGAACTTTACAATACCTAGAGAAACGGTAGTTGAAGATTCTCAAATAGAAAATACAATTAATGATAGAGAAGTTACTCCTCCATCGCAAGATGCTCAACCAGTAACAACTCCTCAAGATACAACTAACTAATTCAAATAATTTATTTTTGAATAAAAATGCCAACGGGAAATGACACGTTGGCATTTTTTATTTTAGAGACATAACAAATTGTCATTATTTTTTAATTGGCATACTTTTCGCCATTTCAAGATAGATTAATAGTAACTTAAACAATATACAAATGAGTAAATTAAATATCAAGCCTCTTGCTGATAGAGTTGTGATCGAAGCGAAGGCTTCTGAGACAAAAACTGCATCAGGTATCTACATACCAGATTCAGCTAAAGAAAAACCACAAGAAGGCAAAGTTGTTGCCGTTGGAAAAGGCACAAAAGATGAACCCACTACTGTAAAAGTTGGTGATACCGTATTATACGGGAAATATGCTGGTTCTGAGCTAAAACTTGGCGGAAAAGATTATTTAATCATGAGAGAGAGTGATATTTTGGCAATTATATAATTGTTACCCTCACTAAACTCAACAAAACAAATTACAAAACTGGATTTCTACTTATGTAGGAATAACACATAAAAAATTAAAAAATGGCAAAAGACATAAAATTTGATATCGATGCTCGCGATGGATTAAAGCGCGGTGTT
Organism: uncultured Flavobacteriaceae bacterium; assembly: GCA_947494325.1. Lineage (GTDB taxonomy): Bacteria > Bacteroidota > Bacteroidia > Flavobacteriales > Flavobacteriaceae > Aureibaculum. The sequence goes on along the minus strand of CANLUS010000003.1, from coordinate 255,728 downwards.
GATGCATTAGCAAATGCAGTAAAAGTAACGTTGGGCCCTAAAGGTCGTAATGTAGTAATTGGAAAAGCTTTTGGTGGACCTGCAATTACCAAGGATGGTGTAAGTGTAGCTAAAGAAATTGAGCTAGAAGATCCGTTAGAAAATATGGGAGCTCAAATGGTAAAAGAAGTAGCCTCTAAAACTAATGATCTTGCTGGTGATGGTACAACTACAGCTACCGTATTAGCACAGGCAATTGTAAAAGAAGGTTTAAAAAATGTTGCCGCAGGAGCGAATCCAATGGATTTAAAACGTGGTATCGATAAAGCTGTTTCTGCAATTGTTACTAACCTACAAAAACAATCTCAAGTAGTAGGTAATAAAATCGAAAAAATTAAGCAAGTTGCCTCTATCTCAGCTAATAACGACGAAAGTGTTGGTGATTTAATCGCTCAAGCTTTTGAAAAAGTTGGTAAAGAAGGTGTTATTACTGTTGAAGAAGCAAAAGGAACAGACACGTATGTAGATATCGTTGAAGGTATGCAGTTTGATAGAGGATACTTATCTCCGTATTTCGTTACTGATTCTGAAAAGATGATTACCGATTTAGAGAACCCTTATATTTTATTGTATGATAAAAAAATATCATCAATGAAAGATTTACTTCCAGTACTTGAGCCAGTTGCTCAAACTGGAAAACCACTATTAATTATTGCCGAAGATGTAGAAGGTGAAGCTTTAGCGACATTAGTAGTAAATAAATTACGTGGAGCTCTTAAAATTGCTGCTGTAAAAGCACCTGGTTTTGGTGATAGACGAAAAGCAATGTTAGAAGATATTGCTATTCTTACTGGAGGTACTGTAGTTGCAGAAGAAAGAGGGTTTACCTTAGAGAATACAACTATTGATATGTTAGGTACTGCTGAAAGAGTTACGATCGACAAAGACAATACAACCGTTGTAAATGGTGCTGGTAAAAAATCTGACATTAAAGGAAGAGTAAATCAAATCAAATCTCAGATTGAAACAACTACTTCTGATTACGACAGAGAGAAACTGCAAGAACGTTTGGCTAAATTAGCTGGTGGTGTTGCCGTATTGTATGTTGGTGCAGCTTCTGAAGTTGAAATGAAAGAAAAGAAAGATAGAGTTGATGATGCATTACATGCAACACGTGCCGCAGTAGAAGAAGGTATTGTTGCTGGTGGTGGAGTTGCTTTAGTAAGAGCTAAAGATGTGCTTTCAAAAATAACGACAGATAATTTGGATGAAGTAACTGGTATTCAAATTGTTGCTCGTGCTATTGAAGCTCCTTTGCGCACGATTGTAGAAAATGCTGGTGGTGAAGGCTCTGTTGTTACTGCTAAAATAATTGAAGGCAAAAAAGACTTCGGTTTCAATGCGAAAACAGATGAGTATGTAAACATGTTAAAAGCCGGAATTATTGATCCTACAAAAGTAACGCGTATTGCATTAGAAAATGCAGCGTCTGTTGCAGGTATGATCTTAACGACCGAATGTGCTTTAGTAGATATTAAAGAAGATGCTCCTGCTGCTGCTGGAATGCCTCCAATGGGTGGTGGAATGCCGGGCATGATGTAATGATGAATCGCCCAAGATAAAAATAAAAGACCGTTAGTAATTACTAACGGTTTTTTTATGTTTTAGATTTTATATCTTTATAAAAATCGAACCAATGAAAAAAATAAATTGGAACTATACTCTTGGCGAAATTTTAATTGTAATTATCGGCATCTCTATTGCATTTAGTTTAAACAAATGTTCGGAGCGTCGTCAAGACCAAAAATTAGAGCAATTATATCTCGAAAACCTAAAGAATGATATCGAAACAGATAAATTAAATTTAGAACAAAATTTAACACAACTAACATCGAAAAAAGAAATTATCTTTAATTCGTTTAAATATTTTTACCCAAACGTCCCTAAACGAGATTCTATTTTACCTTCGAATTTCTTTAAGGTCGTTGAAATTATAGAATTTTCTCCGAAAAGCGTTACGCATCAAACCTTAATGAACTCTGGAGATCTAAAACTGATCACCAACTTCGACCTAAAAACTGCTATCCAAGAACACTATAGAAATTACAGTAGTTTAGAACAAGATTACGACAGAATGGTCAATATTAGCACTAAATATATTGCAGATTATTTTATTTATAATATGGATATGGATACCTACCGAAGAGGAGGAAAAGCGTTTACTGATGAGCGCTTACTAAAAAGTATCATGCAAAGTATGTTCGGAGCGGTGGATTTAAAAATAAAATCCACGGAAAAAAGTCTTCAAAGCTGTGAAACTATTTTAACAAAATTAAACAAAGAAATAAACTAAAAGAGCACCGCAATTGCGGTGCTCTTTTAATATTGAGATTTGATATGTACTAAAGGTCTGAAGAGTCTTTTTTCACTTCAGTTTCTTCTTCCACATCTACTTTTTTCTCTTTTAAATCCATTTTACACACCGGACATTTACCAGCTTCAGTATAACTTTTACCTTCTTCACAATCCATCGGACATTGATGTAGCACATCATTCGATGCTAATACTTCTTGGGCTTCTTTTTTCACTTCATCTACTACTTCAGTTTCCGACTTTACCTCTTCCGTCTTCTCTTTTTTACAAGAAGTAGCTGTAATTGTTACTGTCGCCACAACGGCTACCATTAAAATTAATTTCTTCATGTTACTATAATTTAGAGTTATTAATGTTTTTTGACCTCACCACCTCGATACAAGCAGCAAGCATCTAATTTTGAATACACTTCGTCTGTCGCCTTAATCTCTTTGGTATCATGGCCAACAGCCGCCAGAGCCTTCTTTATTTTTAACGTAGAAGTCTTTTTATTGTTGTAAATACAATACAATTCTTTGGTGTTAACATCCCACACGGCAAACTTCACTCCTTTCGTTAAAATAGCCGCTTTTTCAATACGCGCTTTACACATTTTACACACCCCATCTACTTCAAATTTTACTCTTGATGTTTTTGACTTTTGTTGCGCTTCCGCGGAAAGCGAACAACTAGCTAATACAAGTAATACTAAAATTATTCTTTTCATACTTTTAAATTTTAAAACGCAATCCTGCATAATACATATTTCCAAGGATAGGTGCATATACAATGCTACTATCAAAATTTGGTCCAAAAGGATTTTCAGCCCCTAAGATAGGATTTTCTTGTGTATAACCTGTCAGATTCTCCCCTCCTACATACACTTCAAAACTATCAGAAAATACTTTTGCAATTTGCGCATTCATTAAACTATAACTCTGTACATATTCTGGTAATCGATCTTCAACAGGGTTAGAACCAGTAAAGGGCAATCGTTGTTCACCTAACCAATTAAAGGTATAGTCAAATCGCCATTGCGCCCCATTTAATTTTTTGGTCGTTTCATATGATACATTTGCAAAAAAACGATGTTCTGGTATCAATGCTTTTTGTAGCTTTCCTTTTAAATAATCTGTCTTTACATCATAATACTTATAGGCCAATCGTAATTCTAAATTCTTTGCAAGCTCATAGTTAAACTGTGCTTGAAAATTGTTTGAATATGAATCCCCTTCTAGATCATAAAATAACACTTGCTGCGGACTCTGATCCACATCAACGATGACCTGGTTTTCAAATATCGTACTATAAAAGTCTAAGGTTATATCGGCTTTTTTACCAAATAAATTAAAGCCTTGTAAAAAACTAAGACCATAATTCCATGCGATTTCTGGGTTTAAACCATAGATTTTTCCATCCGTATTAAGAATATTTAATTGTCTAGATGAGGCAAAAAAGGCCTGATTCTCGGCAAAAATATTGGCACTGCGTTTCCCTCTTCCGATAGATGCGCGTACTACTCCTTTTTCCCAAGGCGCATACCTAACATGTAGCCGTGGTGTTATAAATGTACCCAGCAAATTATGAATATCCAATCGAACCCCAGCGATCAAACTAAAATCGTCTAAATTATCATATGAATACTCAAAAAAGCCTCCTACAGAATTTTCATTTCTACTAAAATCAGTAGTATTCACTAATTCTTCGTAAGCGTCGTAAGTAACACTAATTCCGGTTTTAAATTTGTTCAACGTATTACTCAAAATAGAATTAAACATGAGATTTGAATATGCACTTTTATGGTTGATCTCATACTGATTTAATCCAAAATAAGAGTCTTGATTATGCGCGCTATACGCTACTTGAAAACCTAAACTTTTATATGGAGTTTCAGGAAACACATACCCTATTTTTGCCGAAGTATCGAAACGTTCGGTATTGATTTCTGAACCATAGCTATTGGTCGTTAAGCGATCTGTTAAAGGATTAAAATCACGCTCTCCAGTTTGTTTATCATCTTTTAAATACCTAAAGTTAATAAAACTCACGAATCCGTTTTTTGCATCAGTATACTGCCAACGATTCATAATATTTATTTGTTCTGCTAAAGGAATATCCAAAAAATTATCGTTGTTTTTATCAACTTTTACAGTTCGACGGTTGCCATGGATAAATAAGCTATTACTCCACTTATCCGACAATTTCTGACTGAACTGCATATTTAACTCCAATCTTCCATTAAGATTCGCATAAGTATTTAAAAAGAACTTGTCGTCGCTATACGGCTTTTTCAACTCAGTATTTATCTGCCCTGCAATGCTCTCATATCCATTCACTACCGATCCTGCGCCTTTTGTTATTTGAATACTTTCTATCCAAGTTCCTGGAGTAAATGTTAATCCATACGCTTGAGATGCGCCTCGCACTGAGGGAATATTCTCTTGTGCTATCAATATATACGGACTTGTAAGACCTAACAATCGTATTTGCTTAGTACCTGTTAAAGCATCTGAAAAGTTCACATCTATAGATGGATTCGTTTCAAAACTTTCTGACAAATTACAACAAGCAGCTTTTAATAGTTCACCCTCATTGATTGTTATGATATTTGCTGATTGAATATAAGATATTGCGGTATTACTTTTTTTACCATCGAGCTTCACTTCGTCCAAAACACCTTCTTCTTGCATAAAATGATGCAACTCAGTAGGTGCATTAACTGTCACGGTATCTGTTCGGTATCCCACAAAACTAAATACCAATTTCTTATATTCAGGTTTATACTTTATCGTAAACCAACCTTGGTTATTCGTAGTAGTACCCACTTCGGTACCTAACCAATATACGGTCGCTCCGGGTAATCCTGAAACTTTACCGTCTTCCGATTTTATCATAGCCATACCCTTCATTTCTGATTGCGCTTGCAACAGAAAAGGCAGCATGATAAAAAGTATTTTTATATATGTAAATTTCATTTTTTGATTTATTAAATTAAAACAACTAGTACTGGTTGCGCATTGTACTACAAAGGCAACCGAGTTAAGATAATTTCAAATAAATCAAATTAGGAAGGTGTCGTATAAGGTCGTTATGTCTTTCGTGACCAGCGGCGGTGCATAATTTTTAAATGGAACAATATGCTGTTCTAAGCCTTCAAAAAGGTTCACGTAACTATAGACGAAGGCCGCGAGTAACTGTATTTTTTCAACACTAAGTTCTTTAACAATAGAAAGTTCATCGTTCGTTCCTTCTATCATTTCACTGCTATCTTGGCAGCAAGGAACCTTAGTCAAAAACATCTCTTTAGTTTGGTCATGTGCTGCCGAAGGCATCTCACAGCGATCTAAGTTTCCTATAAAAGAATAATCTGCGAGTTCTCCTCCACAAAAATGTTTTTCAACTGTAAATGAAAATGTTGAAAACAACACTATCAAAGCTAAAAAAAACGATCCTATATGTTTGAAAACTCTTTTCACATTGCAAAATTAAGATATTTCAACGATAAAATTCTAAACAAATTGTTAAATATTAAACTATAAGACTAACATAGAAATTGCCATTATTAACATAACGGAATTCTCAATAAATGTTGCCTTGGTCATCGGTAATTTTAAGGCCGTACCTAAACATGCGCACTGAATACTTTTCTTATCTAAGAGTACTTTTGTTACACCAATAGTCGTAATTCCTAGAATTACAATTGTAAGTACCAAAGCGACGTTAAGCTGTGTTCGCGTCAAAAATAATAATCCAAGACTTAGCTCTATAAATGGATACACCCAACCATAAATTGGTATACGCTTTGCAATTGGGTCGTACATTCTGAAAGAATCTGGAAACCCTTTAAGATCCAAGAATTTAAAAAAGCTAAACACAATATAAAATAAGCCCATAAAGTCTAGCATAAATCCAGAAAAATCTTTCCACCTATAATTTAATAACAAAGCCCCTCCAATAATATAAAAAAAGATTAAAAACAGCGGGAATAACTGCTGTAATTCTGACTTTTCATCCGTACCCTTTGCCATATTTATAGGTTCCTCTTTTCTGGATATTGTATATTTCGGACCCAATTTCTGTTGTACTGTATTTATTGAAAGTGGATCATTAGTTTCAATAATCGCTGTCCCCTCTTCTAAGTTAACTTCAGCTCTTAGTATAGCTTCTATGCCATTCAATTTATCTTCAACACTCGTTCTACAACCGTTGCAAGTCATACCTGTTATCAAATACGTACTTTTCATAAATCTTATGCTTTTATCCGTTTGTACTTTCTTATGATTAAACGATTTCCTTTGTCATATGAAAAATAACTGTTCAACCAATTTAACCCTACTCGTAATTTGTTTTTAAATCCACTAATTGACATCAAATGTACTGTAGACCAAATTAACCAAGCAAACATGCCGCGAAAATGAAATTTTCCAATATCGGCGACGGCCCTTTTTTTACCTATAGTTGCTAGAGATCCTTTGTCGATATATTTAAAGGGTTTCCATTCATTTATTTTCAATTTTAAATTTTTTGCCAGATGTTCACCTTGTTGAATAGCTGTTGGCGCCACCATAGGATGCCCGTTTGGATATGCGTCAGTATGCATAAAAGCAATATCACCTATTGCAAACACATTTGTGGTACCTTTAACCCTATTAAATTCGTCAACATCAATTCTATTTCCCTTTACCACAACATCCGGCTCTATGCCTTTTGGATATTGCCCTTTTACACCTGCTGTCCAAATTAATGATGTACTTAATATTACCTCCCCGTTCGATAATTCAACTTTATCTCCGTCATATGAGTTCACAGCCGTTTCTAGATGAAGTTTGACTTTTAATTTTTTTAAATCTTTCAGTGTATCTCTTGATGATTTTTCAGTCATCGCAGACAGCACTTGATCACCCGCTTCAATTAAGTGAATAGATAATGGGAAGTCTACCAATTCAGGATAATCTTTTTTATAAATATATTTTCTAAATTCAGCGAAAGCTCCAGCCATTTCAACACCAGCGGGTCCTGCTCCAACAATCACAATGGAGGTGTTTTTTTCCTTTACAATTGGGTCGTTCGACTGTGCGGCTTTCTCAATATTTTGCAACATATTACTGCGCACATCCAAGGCTTCCTGAATTGATTTTAATCCAATACTATGTGCTTCAACATCTGACATACCATAAAAATTATTTGTACTACCAGTCGCAATAACTAAATAATCATACGAAATGTTACCGATGTCTGTTTGAACATATTTATCTTTAGTTTGAATTGCCATCACATCGGCCATTCTAAAAATCAAATTCTTATACCCTCTAAATACTTTTCTCACAGGAAAAACGATAGAATCAGGCTCTAATCCACTTGTTGCTACCTGATACAATAAAGGCTGAAATTGATGAAAATTATTCTTGTCTAAGATTACAACTTGAAAGGGTAAGTTCTTCATTGCCTTCGCAAGATGAACACCAGCAAACCCAGCGCCAATGATAAGAATTCTAGGATTCTGACTATCAGGAATATAGACGTTTTTTGTATGCTCCATATTACTATTATTTTAACTACTAAATTAGTCGTTATAACAACAATAAAATTACAACTTTTAACGCGCTCTTACTAACTTTTTTTGATAATAAAATGCGGGCAATAAAATGAGTACAAAAATAGGGTGAATCAAGAAGCGACGAACATAAAAGGCGAACAGATGACCGTTAATCATTTCAAATTGTAGTAAAATAAAATAGAGGATCCCAAGAACACCAAAAGCGGCGACATAAAATTTCACCGAAAACCGAACCAAACCTCTTTTCTGAAAGGCAACATAAATAATCGCTAATGAGATTATTGCATTTAACACATATCTAAAAAAGATACTTACCCAGAGTTTTAAACCTTCATAATCAGGTATTGAAGTATCCAAATAATCATTTTTAAAATAAAGTATGAAGGGGTCATAGAAAATTTTGGTTCCAAAGGCTCTTACTAAAATTAATAGACCGAACAATCCAATTATGATAAGTATTCTTAACGTTCTACTCATTTTCTCTTTTTTAAATATGAGAATTTATTTACCCAAATTACCCACAAGATAAACACGGTGCCATAAATCACTGCAGGAAAAAACAAATCATGTAAAATGTCTAAGTACTCAGGATAGATATAAATCAATTTACTAAGTAATAATATCCTTATTATATTGGCTATGTAAATTACGAAACTCCCAAATAACCCAAACAAAACCGTAGCCTTCAAACTACCAGAAAATGCTATTATAAATGACAAAAACAAAATAAGAATACTCACGGCGTTGCAACCTTCAACAATTCTTAAAGAATAAATATTTCCAATATAGAATTTCATTGACAATTCGGCCTCATGTTGTATAGTTCTTGCCGGGTATCCAAACGTTTCTGCAAATACTTTTGTATGTTCAGCAACAGTTCTTGTAATTGGTGAACAAGAAAAAGCAGGTGTTCTCTGCTGCGTTTGCTTTAAGTAAATTGAATACGCGCCCAACAAAACGAAATATGTAATGAAAAATTTTGCTAAAAACTTTATGATTGTTTTTTTCTTTTTCAAATGAAAGTAGTTTAATTTTGTACGTACTAATTGTTAAATTCAAATTTACGTATTGCTAATGCAACTGGACATTCACAAGAATAAAATTATTAACATAATAGATAACAAAAGTAGTTTTGAAGAGAAATTACAAGCTATTTGCGACTATTTAGAAGAAACAATAAGTTATTATGATTGGGTTGGATTTTACTTTAAAAATGGTGACAAAGAGGAATTAAAATTAGCTCAATATACTGGAGAGGACACAGAGCATGTTATTATTCCTTTTGGAAAAGGCATTTGCGGTCAGGTTGCGGTGAGTAATGAAAACTTTATTGTTCAAGACGTTACTGAACAAGATAATTATATATCATGCGGTCTGAATGTAAAAAGTGAAATTGTTATTCCAATTTTTGTCGATGGTCAGAACATTGGACAGATTGATATCGATTCTCATACGTCGAGTCCTTTTACAGAAAAGGACACCCAGCTGTTAGAGTTCGTTTGTGTTGAAGTGGCCAAGCATATTAAATTACCGGTTGTATGAAAAATTCTATCGCTCAATTATTTGTAAGAGATCTTGAAAGATTACAGACAGAAATTCAACTGTACCACGACGCTTCAAATCTATGGAAGATTGATAAAGACATTCAAAATACTGCAGGTAATTTAACAACTCATCTCATCGGTAATTTGAATCATTTTATTGGAGCTGTTTTAGGGAATACTGGCTATATTCGTGAACGAGAAAAAGAATTTAACGATACTGATATTCCGCGAAAGCAACTTTTAGATCAAATAGATGAAGTAAAAGAGATGATAGAAAGCACTATTTTAAAGTTGACAGATAACGATTTGACGACCACGTATCCGATACATATTCGCAAAGAAGGAATGACTGTTGAGCAATTTTTGATACATCTTTATGGTCATTTAAATTACCATTTAGGACAAATCAATTACCATCGACGTCTTCTAGATGGATGTTGATAAAATGTTCATTAATAATACCTGTTTTTTTATTGTAGTAAGGGGGTTGTTTTAGTAGCTTTGCGCGAAACACAACTAAACAAAATGAGCGCTACTAAAAAAGCAACTTCCGCATTAATTTCGGTATTTCACAAAGATGGGTTAGCCCCAATAGCAAAAAAACTAAATGAACTAGGTATCACTATTTATTCTACAGGTGGTACTGAAAAATTTATCAAAGAACTGGGAATAGATGTCATTCCTGTTGAAGATATTACTTCATATCCATCTATCTTAGGCGGAAGAGTTAAAACTTTACATCCAAAAGTATTTGGTGGAATTTTATCAAGGAGAGAAAACGACAATGACGCTTCTCAACTTCGTGAATTTGAGATTCCAGAAATTGACATTGTTATTGTTGATTTATATCCCTTTGAAAAAACTGTCGCTTCAGGTGCCGAAGAACAAGATATTATCGAAAAGATTGATATTGGAGGTATTTCCCTTATCCGCGCAGCAGCAAAGAATTTCAAAGATGTTGTCTGCGTTTCTTCTATGGATCAATACAATGATTTTTTAGAAATTATAAGTGAGCAAGATGGTGCTACAACTATTGAACAACGGAAGCAGTTTGCGGCGAAATCTTTTAATATATCATCACATTACGATAGTGCTATTTTTAATTATTTCAATGCCGATCATGCTATACCCGCTCTTAAAATAAGTGCTACAAATGGTAAAGTTTTGAGATATGGGGAAAATCCGCATCAAAAAGGGTTCTTTTTTGGTGATTTTGACGAAATGTTTACCAAATTGCACGGTAAAGAATTAAGTTACAATAATTTACTAGATGTAGATGCTGCTGTAACATTGATGAATGAATTTAAAAATGATCCACCTACGTTTGCCATATTAAAGCATAATAATGCTTGCGGTTTGGCACAAAGAAGTACCTTACATCAAGCCTATATTGACGCCTTAGCAGGAGACCCAACTTCTGCATTTGGTGGTGTTTTAATAGCAAATAAAGAAATTGACGTAGCTACAGCTCAAGAAATTCATAAACTATTTTGTGAAGTAGTGATTGCCCCATCGTACACTGACGAAGCTTTAGAGATTTTACAAGGCAAAAAAAATAGAATCATACTAGTTCTTAAAGAGGTCGAATTACCACATACAACGGTCAGGTCTTGTCTGAATGGTTCCTTGGTTCAAGAAAGAGATTCTAAGACAGATACCACGTCCGATTTAAAAAATGCTACAAAATTAGCTCCTTCTGATAAAGAAACTAGCGATCTTATTTTTGCCTCAAAAATCTGTAAACATACGAAGTCAAATACGATCGTATTAGTGAAAAACAATCAGCTATGCGCAAGTGGTACGGGTCAAACTTCTAGAGTAGATGCCTTAAATCAGGCCATTACCAAAGCACGTCATTTTAATTTTGATTTAAATGGCGCTGTAATGGCAAGCGATGCCTTCTTTCCATTTCCAGATTGTGTTGAGATTGCGAACAAAGCTGGAGTAAACGCAGTTATTCAACCAGGTGGTTCTATTAAAGATCAATTATCTATTGATTTTTGTGATGAAAATAAAATGTCGATGGTATTTACAGGTACGCGTCATTTTAAACATTAATTTTATTAACTTTGGCAAATTCGCAAAATTAATCTAACTCTAATCAAATAACTCCTATGGGATTTTTCGACTTCATGACAGAAGACGTTGCGATTGATTTGGGCACAGCAAATACACTTATCATTCATAATGGTAAAGTTGTTATTGATAGTCCTTCAATTGTAGCCCGAGATCGTACAACCGGCAAAATAATTGCTATTGGTAAAAAAGCCAATCTCATGCAGGGTAAAACGCATGAGAATATAAAAACTATTAGACCTTTAAAAGATGGTGTAATTGCCGATTTTGAGGCTTCTGAACAGATGATCAAAGAATTTATTAAACAAATTCCTTCCATCAAAAAACGCTTTTTGTTTCCTCCTTCTTTACGAATGGTTATTTGTATTCCTTCTGGTATTACTGAGGTTGAAAAAAGAGCGGTACGTGATTCGGCTGAACACATGAATGCCAAAGATATCTACTTAATTCATGAGCCTATGGCCGCTTCTATTGGTATTGGTATTGATATTATGCAGCCGAAAGGAAATATGATTATCGATATAGGTGGTGGTACCACTGAAATTGCAGTTATTGCATTAGGAGGTATTGTTTGTGACAAATCAATTAAAGTTGCAGGTGATGTGTTTACAAATGATATTGCATACTATATGCGCACACAGCACAATTTATATGTTGGTGAAACAACTGCTGAAAAAATCAAAATTGATGTTGGTGCAGCTACAGAAGAAATAGAAGAAGCCCCAGAAGATATACTCGTGCAGGGAAGAGATTTGTTGAGTGGTAAACCGAAACAAATAAAAATCTCCTATAGAGAAATTGCGAAAGCCTTAGACAAATCGATTTTACGTATCGAAGATGCTGTAATGGAGACCTTATCTCAAACTCCTCCTGAATTGGCTGCCGACATTTACAATACTGGAATTTATTTAGCTGGTGGTGGTTCAATGTTACGAGGGTTAGACAAACGTTTATCTCGTAAAACTGATTTACCTGTGTATGTTGCAGAAGATCCTTTAAGAGCAGTTGTACGTGGAACCGGTATCGCACTAAAAGACTTGGAAAAGTACAAAAGTGTATTGATGAAATAGTAAATTCGCTTTCTTTCTATGCAGCAAATTGTAAATTTTATACTTAAATACAAATACTTTTTGTTCTTTTTGTTGTTAGAAATTATCGCTATTTCCTTCACGATACAAAATCATTCCTATCACAATAGTGCCTTTAGTAATTCTGCCAATTTTTTATCAGGAGGTATTCATAAAAGAGTCAATCGTATTAAAGAGTATGGAGATTTAAGGAAACACAATGATCAATTGCTCCAAGAAAATGCTCATTTAAAAAACATCTTGGCGCAGGAATTAAGAACAAGTGATAGCAGTTTAATTCAGGTCATTGACACTATCAAGTATTTTCAAAAATATAGGTACACAACAGCGAAAGTGATTGAGAATCAATATCAAAAAAAATACAATTATCTCACTATTGATAAAGGAATACGTCATGGGCTCACTTCCGAAATGGGAGTGGCTAACAGTAAAGGTATAATTGGCATTACTACAAATCTGTCGAATGGATATACCACTGTTTTATCAATTTTAAATGAAAACGCGAAAATAAATGTAAAGCTTTCTAAAAGTCCGCATTTCGGAACTTTAGAGTGGAATGGACAAAATTATAATGTATTGCAATTAACAGATTTACCGATTCAAGCTAATATTAAAGTTGGAGATACGCTTATTACCGGTGGTCGATCTGTCATTTTTCCAGAAGGAATTCCTGTAGGTACGGTACGAAATTTTAAAGTCCAGAATAACGATTACAGTTCAATCGATATCAAACTTTTTAATGATATGAGTGCAATAGGTCCAGTTTATATTATTTCTAATATTGATAAAAAAGAAATCGAGCAATTACAAGAATCTACGACTAATGAATAACAATATTCTTCAAAATATTATCTTTTTTATTGGTTTGATCTTATTGCAGGTTACTATTTTAAATAATGTAGATCTTTTCGGATTTATAGATCCTTATTTATATATTTTATTTGTGATCATCTTTCCTTTTAGAAAGGATAGAACGCCGATCTTGTTTTTTTGTTTTCTACTAGGTCTTATTATAGATATGTTTTCTAATTCGGGAGGTACAAACGCAGCAGCTACGCTTTTTATAGCCTTTATACGTTTGCCTTTACTTAAATTAATTCTTAGAAAAAGCGAAATTGACTTTGTAGTTTTTAATATTACAAAACAGCCTTTTCTAAAAATTTTATCATTTGTATCTATTTTAGCCTTCGTACATAGTTTCATCATATTTAGCTTAGAATATTTTAAATTTTCTGATATCGACACGATACTATATAGGACTTTGTTAACAAGCATTTTTACCATTGTTTTAACAATTTTTAGTCTTATCTTGTTAACCAGAAAAAAATAAAAATGGAACGAAAATATTTGGCCTTCTTTTCAATCATTGGAATTAGCGTCCTATTTATTCTGCGCCTATTTTATTTACAAGTCGTAGATACTTCATATCGAAATTCCCCATTAAATAATTCGGCCGTAGCCGTTAAATATGATTACCCTAAAAGGGGATATATTTATGATAGAAACGGCATTTTGTTGGTGGCAAATCAGCCATCTTATGACATAATGATAATTCCGCAAGATGTTAGAGAACTAGATACACTTGAATTCTGTGACCTTTTAAAAATATCAAAGGAAGATTTAACAAAAAGGTATAAGAGGGCCCGTACTTATTCACCTCGAATTCCTTCAGTATTCTTAACACAATTATCAAAAGAGAACTACGCATTCTTACAAGAAAAAATGTATAAATACAAAGGCTTTTACATTCAAAAACGTTTGTTACGACAATATCCAGTAAAAAGCGCTCCTAATGTCTTAGGATATCTTGGAGAAGTCAATGAAAATGACCTAAAAAAGAATCCTTATTATCAACTTGGTGAAATATTTGGTGTTAATGGCATCGAAAAACAATATGAGGAATTATTAAGAGGCGTAAAAGGTGTAAAATTTATCCAAAAAAACAGGTTCAATAAAGAAATTGGTCCTTACAAGGAAGGAAAATATGACACGGTACCTATCATCGGTAAAGATCTAACTCTTACCATAGATAGTAAATTACAACAATATGGTGAACAGTTAATGGCCAATAAACGTGGAGGTATTGTCGCTATAGAACCTTCTACTGGAGAAATTTTATCCTTAGTATCGATGCCAACTTATGATCCAAATAGAATGGTAGGGAGAAAGCGTTCAAAAAATTCAGTAGAACTGTTTGGAGACACGATCAATCGACCTATGTTCGATAGAGGATTACTCGCTCAGTATCCACCCGGCTCTCCGTTTAAAATTATCAATGCCTTAATTGGCTTGCAAGAAGAAGTTATAACTCCTGATACTCATTTTTACTGTTATGGAGGGTATAAGTATGGAAGAGCAGCTAATAACTTTATGGGATGTCATTGCGGTGTTTATGGCTCTCCAATAAAACTCGATCGCGGGATTTATAAATCGTGCAACGCCTATTTTGCCAATGTTTATCGAAGAACTATTGAAAAATATGGGAAGGCTTCTAAAGGTACGGATGTTTGGAACAAACATGTTGAAAGTTTTGGTTTAGGAAATTTTTTAGGAACCGATTTACCAACAGGTAAAAAAGGGCTTGTGCCAGATTCAAAAATGTATGATAAATATTACCCTGGAGGTGGTTGGAGAGCACCGACAATTATTTCGAATGCGATAGGCCAAGGGGAAGTGTTAACTACACCTATACAATTGGCAAATATGACAGCCGCTATTGCCAACAGAGGTCACTTTTACACCCCTCATATCTTAAAAAAAGTTGATAATAAAGCTATTGAGATAGAGGCATATACAAAACCTAAACATACAACTATAGCCCCTCAACATTTTGAACCTATAGTTCAAGGTATGTTTAATGTTTTCGAAAAGGGAACTGCACAAGGTTCTAGAGTAAAAGGAATTACCATAGGTGGTAAAACTGGAACTGCTGAAAACTTTGCAAGCTTTAATGGCAAACGATTTCAATTTAAAGATCATTCGGTATTTGTTGCTTTTGCTCCAATAGAAAATCCTAAAATTGCCATTGCCGTTTTCGTAGAAAATGGCTATTGGGGGTCTCGTTGGGCTGGCCCAATTGCAACACTTATGATTGAAAAATATCTCAACGGCGAGACGAAACGGGCTTGGCTAGAAAAACGAATGTTGGAGGGAAGTCTTCAAAGCGAATATGATGAACAACTAGCCGTTGAAATCGAAGCTAGAGCGGCATATGCAAAAGAACAACAACTTTTAAAAGAACAACAACAACTTGCGCAAAAGGGAGAATAATATATTTGCTGGAATTGATTGGGTATTGATATTATTATACTTAACACTTGTGTTCTTAGGTTGGGTTAGTATTTATGCAGCCACCGTTTCACCGCTTGACACTCAGATTTTAGATTTCTCAACACTTTATGGCAAGCACATTCAGAAGATTGGTTTTGGATTTATTTTGGCAATTATAGCCATTTCTATTGATTCTAAATTTTATGAACGATTTTCAGGAGTCATATATATTCTTACAATAGTCGCACTGGTAGGACTATTTCTTTTTGGTGCCAATATTAATGGGGCCACCTCTTGGTATAGAATAGGTAGTTTTACCTTGCAGCCATCGGAGTTCGCAAAAGTAGGAGCTGCATTGGCTCTTGCGAATTTTCTATCAGAACCGAACCGTGATTTAAGCAATTTGAAATCACAACTCAATGCTTTTGCAATTTTACTCATACCTGCCATATTAATTACGCTTCAGCCTGATGCTGGTTCTGCGCTGATATATGCCTCTCTAGTTTTTGTAATGTATAGAGAAGGCTTACCAGCTTATTATATTGTTATAGGCATATCTGCCATCGTGCTTTTCGTTGTAACCTTGGCACTAGGCTTAAAAATAACGATGCTCTCTGTTTTTGGTTTAATAGCTGTATTCTTTATCTATTTAATTAAAAATAACCATCTCTCCATCAAAAGAGAATGGCCCAAGCTTATCGCCTTTTATCTATGTGTAGGTCTATTTATTTTTAGCGTAGACTATATTTACAACAATGTCTTCGAAAAGAGACATCAGGATCGTTTCAATATCTTACTCGGTAAAACTGCCGATACTCAAGGTATTGGTTATAATACTGATCAATCAATGATTACCATTGGCTCTGGTGGACTGACTGGAAAAGGGTTTTTAGAAGGCGATAGAACACAAGGTAAATTTGTACCTGAACAGCATACAGATTATATATTTAGTACGGTAGGAGAAGAATGGGGATTTTTAGGAACAACGGCAGTGATCTTATTATTCACAGCCTTTATACTTCGAATATTGACACTGGCAGAAAGGCAAAAATCGTCGTTTAGTAGAATTTTTGGCTACGCTACAGCTATCATTTTCTTTTTTCATTTTATGATAAATGTCGGAATGGTAATTGGACTACTCCCAACTATTGGTATTCCGCTACCCTTTTTTAGTTATGGAGGGTCTTCTTTATGGGGATTTACGCTCTTAGTTTTTATTTTTATTCGACTCGATGCGGATAAAACTTATGAATGGTAATCTCAAATTAGGACTTGAATATATCTAGGATAGAAAACCTTCTCTTGGACCTTGACCTCGTCAATGTAGGATCTAACAGGGGGGATTTGAACGCATGCTTTTTAAGATATAAATAGTCATTCTCTGGTATTTCAACAAAAACATCCCAATTTTTCTGCTCTTGCATAAAACGTTTTACATCATTATATGCACCTACTTTATACTCTACGTAACTTGTAGAAGATAATAACAACTTTAGGGAAACATTATATAAGTCAACTGCTTCCTTTCCGAACAATATATAAGTATATTCACTATCTGTAACAATTTTCATCACTTTAGCTTTTTTTGTATATAACAATTAAAAGTGATAAACTCCCAGTACCAAAATACCATAAAACAAAAAAGGCTATCTTTTCAGATAGCCTTTATAAGTTTAAAATTGAATACATTAAAGTGCAGCAACGAATTTAGTCAACTTTGATTTGATGTTGGCCGCCTTATTCTTGTGAATAATATTGTTCTTTGCCAATTTATCAACCATTGCAACCACTAATGGAAGTTGAGCTTCTGCATCTTTCTTCTTCTCAGTACCACGCAACGTTTTAATAGCATTTCTTGTTGTTTTATGCTGAAACTTGTTTCTTAAACGTTTTGTTTCGTTACTTCTTACTCTCTTTAATGCTGACTTATGATTTGCCATTTAATTTATTTTTTTTGTAGTCCGTAGGGGAATCGAACCCCTGTTACCAGGATGAAAACCTGGCGTCCTAACCCCTAGACGAACGGACCATTAATTAACTTTAACTTTGTAAAGCGAGTGCAAAAATAAAACATTTTTAGAACTCTGCAAGTACTTTTTAAAAAAAATTAATATGCTTTTGCAAAAAGCACTCTTTTTGTTGATTTATGACCAGAATACACACAAACGCCATCTTCATTTTGAGCATCCAAGGGTATACATCGTATTGTCGCCTTTGTTTGTTGTTTAATTTTATCCTCCGTCTCAATCGTACCATCCCAATGTGCCGACACAAAACCTCCCTTCGTGTTTAAAACTTCTTTAAACTCTTCAAAAGTATCTACCTTAGTAATATGATCATCTCTATATGCTAAGGCCTTAGAGAATAAGCTTTCTTGAATTTCTTTTAATAAATTCTCAATAGTATCTACTAGTACTTCTTGACCAACTACTTCTTTAATCAAGGTATCTCTTCTAGCTAATTCGACAGTTCCGTTTTCAAGATCACGTGGCCCCATTGCGATACGCAGTGGCACTCCTTTTAGTTCGTACTCTGCAAACTTCCATCCCGGCTTATGTGTGTCTCTATTATCAAACTTTACAGAGATGCCTTTAGCACGAAGAGTTTTCATAATTTCCTGAGCCTTCGATGAGATTTGCTCTAATTGTTCTTCTCCTTTATAGATAGGCACTATGACAACCTGTATTGGTGCTAAATTTGGAGGTAAAACCAATCCGCTATCGTCTGAATGTGTCATTACTAAGGCGCCCATTAAACGTGTTGATGCTCCCCATGAAGTAGCCCATACATATTCTTGTTTTCCTTCTTTCGATGTAAATTTAACATCAAATGCCTTTGCGAAATTTTGTCCTAAAAAATGTGAAGTTCCTGCTTGCAATGCCTTTCCATCTTGCATTAATGCTTCAATAGTATAGGTTTCTAAAGCCCCGGCGAATCGTTCACTCTCGTTTTTAACTCCTTTAATAACAGGCATCGCCATGAAATTCTCAGCAAAATCAGCATAAACACGTTGCATTTGTTCAGATTCAGCAATGGCCTCACTTTCTGTTGCATGTGCAGTATGACCTTCCTGCCAAAGAAATTCAGATGTTCTTAAAAATAATCTTGTTCTCATTTCCCATCGAACCACATTGGCCCATTGATTTACCAAAATTGGTAAATCTCTATATGATTGTATCCATTTTCTATAGGTATCCCATATTATCGTTTCAGACGTAGGTCTTACTATGAGCTCTTCTTCTAATTTAGCATCTTCGTCAACAACAACACCACTACCATCTTCTGCATTCTTCAATCTATAATGCGTAACTACTGCACATTCTTTTGCAAACCCATCGACGTGACTTGCCTCTTTACTAAAATAAGATTTAGGAATAAATAATGGAAAATACGCATTCTCGTGTCCAGTCTCCTTAAACATTCTATCTAATTCAGCTTGCATTTTTTCCCAAATAGCAAATCCGTACGGTTTTATAACCATACAACCTCTTACGCCCGAATTTTCGGCTAAATCAGCTTTTACCACTAATTCATTATACCATTTAGAATAATCTTCGCTCCTTTTCGTTAAATTTTTACCCATATTGTATGTTTGGCACAAATGTTGTGTTAAATCTTTCACAAATTATTATCAGTGCAAAACTAATTATAATTTGTAATTTACAACAGTAAAAAGCCATTGGATTATGAAATTTAATTATTACACCACCACAAAGAAAGTATTGTTCGTATTAATCGCGGCAATACTATTAAGCTCTACCACATCATGTATCGTTTATCGCGATACAACTTCGACTGAAGATGATGGCATTTACGCTTCTGATGATACCAGAAGAGTTCAAAAACAAGTTGCCGTTGTCACAGAACAAAACGGATCTAAATATCAAGATTATTTCAAAAAAGAAGCAGAAAGATATGATAATATCGAAGACGCCGATATCATCACAGATATTGACTCTTTGGGATATGGAGATGATGAATATTATGAAGACGAGCAATATGCGGGTGGAAATTCACCTTGGGAATATACCGATCGTACTGATGTGATCATTAATACCAACGTTGGTTGGGGCGGTGGCTTTGGCTTAGGCTGGGGTCGTGGTTTTAATCGTTGGGGCCTTGGATGGGGCGGTTATAATGGCTGGGGTCTTGGCTGGGGTAATGGTTTCGGATGGGACTATGGCTACGGATGGGGCAACCCTTACGGATTTAATCGCTGGGGTTACGGTGGATTTTATAACAATTGGTATGGTGGTGGATATTATGGTTATAGACCTTTTTATTCAAGATATCGTGGATACGGTAATTTTTATGGAAGAGGTAATTATTTCAATAGAGGTTTAAGGACTACTTACGGTCGACGATATGATACAAATAGAAGAAATGCGAGTGGAATCTCAAATAGGAGAGCAACAAGCACGATTAATAGAAATGGAAATTTATCCTCACGTAGAAGTTCATCTTCAATTGCTCGAAGAGGTACAACAGGTGTAAGAAGAGGTTCGACAACCACTGGCGTGCGAAGATCTTCATCTAGTATCAATAGAGGTACCAGAGGTTCTTCAATCAGAAGTAATAACGGAGTTAGACGTTCTACAAGTAGTGCAATTCGTCGAGGAGGAACAAGAGCGAATGCTGCCTCTAGATATGGTGTCACAAGAAGTGGATCGAGAGCTTATTCCGGCAATCGAGATAATGCATACAGAGGTGCTAGAAGTCCACAAACAAGAAGTAGAGTAAACTATTCCAATAGAAATAGTAGCGCCACTAGAGGTAGCTCAACAACAAGAAGAAATTATAGTGGCACGAGCAATCGTACCAGAAATTATAACTCGAGAAGCAGAAGTAGTTCTCCAAGTAGAAATTACAATGCTAGAAGTAGATCGAGTAGCAACCGAAGCAGTGCAAGATCTTCTTCTCCTTCGAGAAGTAGAAGCAGCAGCCGCGCTTCATCATCTTCGTCAAGAAGTTCATCAAGATCAACAACCTCCAGAAGTAGTTCAAGACGTTCAAATAGAAGATAAAAATTAAACAACATATTTTATGAAAAAGTTAGTTTTCCTAATAGGAGGAATTTTATCCTCCCTGGCAATTAATGCCCAAGTTTTAAATTACAATCAAGCAGGTATCTTATTTACAAGCGATGATAATAACGGTACAGCCCGCTATAATGCAATGGGTGGAGCGTTTGGAGCTCTAGGTGGAGATATCTCTGGTGTCGACATTAACCCTGCCGGATTGGCGGTATTTAAAAAAACACAATTTAGTGGTACTTTAGGTGTTTTCAATAATGATATTATCTCAAATTTTTATGGTAATTCAATTGAAACTAATGACAGTAAATTAGACCTAACTCAATTTGGAGGCGTGCTCGTTTTAAATGGAAGTCGTCATGCTGGTGCAAGAAAAGTTGCCGTTGGTTTCAATTATTCAAGAAGTAAAGATTTTGATAGTAGCTGGTCTTCAAGAGGTAGCAGTGGTTTTGCTCCGATAACGGACTTTTATGATCCAGATCTATTATATCCGAATGCCGAAGAACAAACTTTTCGAAACTTCACAAGCGGAAGTAACGATAAACTTGTGATTACATTTGCCTCTCAACCTAATGATAAACTATACATTGGAGCCGCTGTAACAACTCACAATTTAGATTTTTATCAGTCTACTGTGGCTGAAGAATTTAACAGTGATAATGACGGTAACACATTTGATGTGAATGCAGCGGAAGAATTAGCAATTGTTGGAAATGGAGTTTCTTTTAACGTTGGTTTGATTGCAAAACCATCTCAAGAAGTAAGACTCGGCGTGGCGTATCAGTCGCCAACTTGGTATGAGCTGTCTGAAGAATCAATTGTTCAGGAAGATCAGTTATTTTTCAATGATCAATTAGATCCATCGACAGGTTCAGCGTCGCGAAGTGTCTTCGATTATAGATTAACAACACCATCTAGATTAACAGGTAGTTTTGCCTATCTATTCGGAAAAGAAGGGTTGATTAGTTTTGACTACACTTACAAGAATTTTAAAAATATCGAATTACGACCGGGTAATGAATTTGTAAATGAGAATCAAAATTTCACAAATGATTTAAGAGCGACTTCTCAATTCAAGGTAGGTGCTGAATGGCGTATTGATAATGTAAGTTTAAGAGGTGGATATCTGTTTGAAGAAAGTCCGTATGAAGATGCAATTGATACCGATCATATTACAGGTTATTCTTTCGGAGTAGGTTTTAAATTAAATGGAGGTATGAAAGTAGATTTGGCCTATCAAAATAGAACCAATACCGACGTTTATAATTTCTTAAACACGGATGGCGCTGACCCAGTAGAATTGGATATCAACAACGATAAAATTACCGCAACTTTAGTATTTACCTTCTAAGAAAAAACTATTTTAAAATTTTAACTAAATTTTTTCTTTTGCGGTACAATAAAAAAGAGCGATTTGCAGTTAAAGTATATGTCTATGTTTAACGTAGGTGTTAATACCGTAATTATTACGGCAATTATGGTTATTGGATTGTAATTTAGAGTTTTTATACAGTAACTGAGGCCTGAGCATTTTTTGCTCGGGCTTTTATTTTTTAGGTACTTTTTAGATTTTTTAAGATATTACCCTAAAACAATTTACAAAGTCCCTATTTTTATATCTCATGTTTTTGCACAAACACCCATATCAACCTTTTATTCCAAAAGATGCCACTAAACTAATTGTAGGTACTTTACCTCCTCCTCGCTTTTCGATGAATGCTTTAGTCGAAGGAGATATTGATTTTTGTTATGGAAGTAAAAACGGTCAACTATGGAAAATAATTGATCGTATTTTTAATTTACAACTAGACTATAAAACTTCCGAGAAGGCCATTAAACAACGAAAAGATTTTTTAATCGAACAAGCCATTGGTATTTGTGATATTGTGGAGAGTTGTAATCGAGAAAAAATTGATGCTTCCGACTTGGGCATGCAGAACGTTAAACTGAGGAACCTAATCGATTATTTAAAAAAACATCCCACAGTAACAACCTTATTATTTACGGGTGGAAATAGCAAAAACGGACCTGAATATTTTTTTAGAAAACATCTTAAAGAATGTGATTTAAAACTAAACGTAATTTCCAGTGAAGTGCCTCGCATACATCAATTTACAGTTCATGATAGAACCATAGAGACAGTTTCATTAACGGCTCCTTCGGGCGCTGCAAATCGTGCCGTGGGTAGCATGGATCTCTATAAAAAAATGAAGACTAAGAATCCTAATTTTACAACTTTTGATTTTAGAGTATTACAATACCGTAAGTTTTTTTAGCTATAGCTTTTTATGACTTAACAAAAGATGAGCGTATGCTGCTAGTACAAGAAATCAATTGGAAAATAATTTCATTTTTGTGTGATTTTTTTGACAGATTCCATACTAATGAAATGTAATCGATTTTAAATGCAAGATAAAGCGACTTTCGTAGCGATTGTTAAAGAAAACGAAGGGTTACTATATAAAGTAACCCGAGTCTATACTGATACCCAAGAAGATCAAAAAGATCTGTATCAGGAAATAGTGTATCAGTTATGGAAATCTTTCGACTCTTTTAAAGGAAATTCAAAAATAAGTACTTGGATGTATCGCATTGCGTTGAATACTGCCATTGCATATCTAAATAAAAGTAAGAAAAAAGTACCTCAGGTTCATTTAGAATTTGAGTTATCGCATCCAATTGATGAAAACGATGGTACCACGGAAAAACAACTCGGGATTTTGTATGCCATGATTAAGCAATTAAATGTGATAGAAAAAGGATTAATCCTATTGCTTTTAGAAGGAAAATCATATGATGAGATCGCCACAATAACCGGATTTTCAAGTTCTAATGTAGGTACTCGGCTTTCAAGAATTAAGAAAAAATTAAAAGAAAATGTCAAAAAAATATAGCATATGGAACTAGATGAAATGCAAGCACTCTGGGAAAAGATGAGTGAAAAAATGGAACAGCAAAAACAATTAACAGATACTATAATTATGGATATGACACAACAAAAATATACTCAAAAATTCAGTAAAATAAGCACGTATGAAACTATTGGTGCTGTTATCTGTTTCATTAGTGCTATTCTATTACTTCTGAACTTCGAAAAATTAGACACATGGTATTTAGCTGCTTGTGGAATTTTTACCATGGGTTACCTTTTCACATTGCCGATCATTGTGTTGCGATCACTAAAAACAATAAGAAACCTAAATATTAGCACCAACAGTTATAAAGAAACTATAGTTGGTTTTGCAAAGGCAAAAAAACAGTTATTACTGATTCAGAAGTTGGGTATATACATAAACTTCATTTTATTCTTAGCCATTATACCGGTAACGTCTAAACTAATGGGAGGTAAAGATATTTTCGTGACTGGCGGAAGTCTATGGAAATATGGCTTTATAGCCGTTGTAGCAATAGCAATGATCTTTGTCTCAAGATGGGGCTATGGATGTTATAAAAATATTACGAATTCGGCGGAAACTATTTTAAAAGAAATAGAAGACTAAACTTTCTCGCATATAAAAAAGCCCATAGTTCTAGTCGAATTATGGGCTTCATATTTTATCACAATAAAAACTACTACATTTCTAATGCTTTCTTAGGATTATTATCCATTAAAATTTCAACTGGATTCTCTAAAGCTTCTTTCACTGCCACTAAAAATCCAACTGATTCACGACCATCAATAATTCTATGATCGTATGACAATGCCACATACATTATTGGTTGTATCACCACTTGCCCATCAACTGCCATTGGTCTGTTTACAATATTATGCATTCCAAGGATTGCACTCTGTGGAGGATTTATAATAGGCGTCGATAACATCGAACCAAAAACACCACCATTCGTAATTGTAAACGTACCGCCTGTCATTTCATCGATTGTAATTTCACCATCTCTTGCTCTAATAGCCAAGCGCTTTACTTCTGATTCTACGCCTCTAAAACTTAGGTTTTCTGCATTTCTTATAACTGGAACCATTAATCCCTTTGGGCCAGAAACGGCAATTGAAATATCCTGAAAGTCGTATGATACTTTAAAATCTCCATCGATCATAGAATTCACTTCAGGATACATTTGCAAGGCTCTTACAACCGCTTTCGTAAAGAAACTCATAAAACCTAAACTTACACCGTGTTTTGATTTGAAATCTTCTTTAAAATCCTTTCGTAAATCAAAAATAGGTTGCATGTTCACTTCATTAAATGTCGTTAACATGGCTGTTTCATTCTTCACCGAGACCAAACGCTCTGCAACTTTACGACGTAACATCGATAGTTTTTTACGCTCACTTCCGCGTGCGCCTCCTGAGGTTGGCGTACCCATACTTGGTGAAGCCTTTACTGCGTCATCTTTGGTAATTCTACCATCGCGACCAGTACCTTTTACAGCAGCTGAAGCAATACCTTTTTCATCTAATATCTTTTTCGCAGCTGGCGAAGCCGTACCACTAGCATACGTAGTCTTTGTTGCTGCTGGCTTTTCTTCTTTCGCAGGGGCTTTAGTTTTCTTCTCTTCTTTAGCTGGAGCAGCATCGCCTGCAGGCTTAGCAGCACTGGTATCTATGTGACATACAACAGCACCCACTTCTACCGCATCTCCTTCTTCTGCCTTGAGCGTAATAATACCACTCTCTTCAGCAGGCAATTCTAAGGTTGCCTTATCCGAATCTACTTCAGCAATAGCCTGATCTTTTTCTACATAATCTCCATCTTCAACTAACCATGTTGCGATTTCTACTTCGGTAATCGATTCCCCCGGAGAAGGGACTTTCATTTCTAAAACCATTATTTATACTTTTTAATTTGGTTAATTTTTATCAATATTTTTTACAAAATCTTCTTTAACTGGTATATAATCTTCCTTTAACTTACCATTCACCATAATCTTATCAAAATACAACTTTGCCCCAGTAGCTTGAAAAAAATCAGCGACATTCTGCAATTGCAAGTGCAAATGAGCTTCGGTTGAATTTCCCGAATTACCGCACTTTGCCATGACTTGACCCTGCTTCACCTCATCACCCACTTTTACTAAAATTGAATTTTGCTTTAGGTGTGCAAATAAGATAAATTCTTTTTGACTGGTCTCCAGCACTATGGTGTTACCTGTAAGTTGTTTTGGATTTAATTCCCCTGGAACATTATCTATAACCCCTTGTATCACCTTAACTACTTTCGCATCACACGGAGCCATTATATCCTTACCAAAAACAAAATAACTTTCATTCTTTTTCGCATCTCCCTTATGGGAAGAACCATTAGCTACCATTAAGATGTCATAAGCATATTGCTGAACTTCTTGAGCCATATGATAATTTTGTGCGACCGTCTCACCTCCCCAAAAAACAAAAGACTTCTCTTTGAAAGGCCAAATCATTTTTGTTGTATTTCTTGCAAGTTTTGGCAAATCAATTGGTCGATGTACCGAAACAAACATACCGCCAATTTCATTCGCTTGATTCAAGTAAATTAACACATCCCTGACACCATTATCAAATGTCATTTTATAGATGTGAGAAAGGTCTTTTATCTTTAAAAACTCATGCTTTTTGATTGCTCCAATACTGGTTTCAATACTCTTAAAAAAAGCGTTGGTTTTATCTAAAGGCAAGGCCTTTTTCATATCTACATTGAACATTGAAAAAATAGAATCATAATTCTTAGCATTATAAAAATTCGTAAATTTTAGTGCAGCATTTTTATAATTCTCTTTTTCTTCTTGCGCAGAAAGAACTGAGATATTAAGAAATAATATTATGATTAATATTCGCTTCATTCTATTTTTCAAAAACTTTATCTATCACTCTTTGATGTCTTCTTTTAAAGCG
The DNA here is from genome assembly GCA_947494325.1 of uncultured Flavobacteriaceae bacterium. Lineage (GTDB taxonomy): Bacteria > Bacteroidota > Bacteroidia > Flavobacteriales > Flavobacteriaceae > Aureibaculum. Next base: position 229,002 of record CANLUS010000003.1, on the reverse strand, counting down.
CGCACTCGACCCAGCCGCGGGTACTGCATAAAATGGTCTTGAAGCAACTTCTAATTTTACCAAATTAAAACGTTGCAGCATATAACTCCATGCCCCCATGTTTTGAGGTTCTTCTTGCGCCCAAACATACGTTTTCACGTTCTTGTACCTTGCTATGATCGCCGTTAATTTCTCTTCATCTAATGGGAATAGCTGTTCTATACGTACTAAGGCCACATCATCTCTTTCTAATTTCTCACGCTCCGCTAATAGATCATAATAGAATTTACCCGTACAAAATACCAGTTTTTGAACCTTTTCAGGATTAATCGTATCATCAATTACTTCTTCGAAAGTACCTTTTGCCAGATCATCTAATGTGGATACAGCTTTAGGATGACGTAATAAACTTTTAGGTGTAAAAACAACTAATGGTTTCCTATAATTACGTTTCATCTGTCTACGTAATATATGATATATGTTTGAAGGTGTTGAGCAGTTAGCTACGATCATGTTATCAATCGCACATAGCTGTAAATACCGCTCCATACGCGCTGAAGAATGTTCTGAACCTTGTCCTTCATAACCATGTGGTAATAAAATCACAATTCCGTTTTGGAGCTTCCATTTATCTTCAGCTGCCGAAATATACTGATCGAACATTATTTGAGCACCATTACTAAAATCACCAAATTGTGCTTCCCAAATTGTCAAAGCATTTGGGTGCGCCATGGCATATCCATAATCAAATCCTAAGACGCCATATTCAGACAATAAGGAATTATAGATGAACATTTCTCCTTTATTCTTAGGGTTGGTATTCAATAAATTGATACGTTCTTCAGAAATTTCATCTCTCAAAATAGCGTGTCGATGACTAAAAGTACCTCGTTCTACATCTTGACCAGAAATACGTATATCAAAACCTTCTTCTAGCAGACTTCCGTAGGCCAAAGTTTCTGCCATTCCCCAATCCAATATATTCTTATCGATCATTTTTGCACGATCGCCTAATATACGTTCTGCCTTTCTTAAAAATTTCACTCCTTCGGGTACGGTCGAAACCACTTTAGCAATTTCCTTCAAGTTTTTTGCAGCATACGTAGTATTCTCATTTGACAGCATGGCTTCTACACCTGCTCTTTCAAATCCTTCCCAGGTATCTTGCATGAATGGCACAACCTTCGAAGTCGTATCTTGCTTCGACTTTTCATAATCTTCTTCTAATTTGGCCTTAAAATCTGCAATGATTTTTTTCTTATAGTTTTCATCAATCACTCCTTGATCTATCAACTGCTGTGCGTAAATATCTCGTGGGTTTTGATGTTTAGATATGACCTTATATAGCTTTGGTTGTGTAAAACGAGGTTCATCACCTTCATTATGACCATATTTTCGATATCCGAGTAAATCGATAAAGACATCGCGTTTAAAACGCATTCTAAATTCTAAGGCCATTTCGGTTGCATGCACCACAGCTTCGGCATCATCAGCGTTCACATGTAATACTGGTGATAACGTTACTTTGCCCACATCTGTACAATAGGTACTTGATCGAGCATCTAAATAATTCGTTGTAAATCCTATTTGATTATTAACTACAATATGAATAGTACCTCCTGTTTTATATCCATTAAGTTGACTCATTTGAATCACTTCATATACAACTCCTTGTCCGGCAATAGCCGCATCACCATGTACTAAAATGGGCACTACTTTTGAAGAATTTCCATCATAATGTTTATCAATTTTAGCCCGCGTAATCCCCTCAACTACAGCATCTACCGTTTCTAAATGTGATGGATTCGGACATAAATTCATTTTTATATTCTTACCATTTTGGTAGGTCTTATCTAAAGTCAATCCTAAATGGTATTTTACATCACCATCAATTTCGTCATCTTCAAAATCTTTACCTTCAAATTCACTAAACAAATCTCTTGGACTTTTTCTAAATACATTAATCAACGTACTTAAACGACCACGATGTGCCATCCCGAGAACACATTCTTCGAGATCAAATTCGTTTACTGCTTTATACAATACATTACTAATTGCGGGTATCAGCGCTTCTCCACCTTCAAGAGAGAATCGTTTTTGGCCTACATATTTAGTTTGCAAAAACTGTTCGAAAGTTACTGCTTGGTTTAATTTAGAAAGAATGTATTTTTTTTTGTCAACAGAGAAGCTCGGATGATTGTCATTTTCATTCAATCGGTTTTGCCACCATTTAATCTCTTCAGGTTCACGAATATACATATACTCTACTCCTATCGAATCACAATAAATAGCTTCTAAATGCTTTACGATTTCTTGTAGTGATCTACTACCAATACCTAAGATCTCACCAGCACTAAATACAGTGCCAAGATCTTCAGTTGCTAATCCAAAATTTTCAAGGGCTAGTGAAGGTTCATAACTTCTACGTTCACGAACGGGGTTTGTCTTCGTAAACAAGTGGCCTCTAGAGCGATAACCATTGATTAATTCAATGACTTGAAATTCTTTGTGAACATGGGCAGGAACTTCTAATCCTTCAAAAGTTTCTTCCCCATTTATAGAATAGTTAGCATTCGCTAAATCATATCCTTGAAAAAAGCTTCTCCAGCTTGGCTCAACAGCATCTGGATTCACTAAATATTTTTCGTATAAATCGGCGATAAAGCCAGTATGTGCAGCGTTTAAAAACGAAAACCTATCCATTATATGTCTTGTGATTGGTAGTTTGTAATTTAATTAAACAAAAATACAATTAATTGCGTTAATATTAATCGCAAAAAAGTAGGAATTATTATTTATTCAAATCGATTAAAAAAATATTTTATAAAGCTTGTAGAAATTATAAAAACGATTATATTTGCACTCGCAAAACACCAGATGGTGTTTTCTAAACTCCTCCTTAGCTCAGTTGGTTAGAGCATCTGACTGTTAATCAGAGGGTCCTTGGTTCGAGCCCAAGAGGGGGAGCAAAAATTAAAAAAGCTGCACATATGTGTGGCTTTTTTAATTTTTACACTTTTGGGCGAGAAGAGCCCAAGGGGCGGCCGAGTGATCGTCGAAGCTCTAGTAGACCTTTGACAGTGAGGAGCGAGTCGGTGCGTTGGCTAAAATTTAAATCCAGTCATTATGACTGGATTTTTTTGTTAGAAATATTGGGTTCTCCCAAGTCAGCGGGCCAGCTAGATCTTCGTTAAATAGCTCTCAAAAATTAGAATCTCAAATTTCCAACTTCAATTTCATCCTCTTCTTTATCTAGTCTTATAATAATCACTTCCTTCTGTTCATTCTTCCTACCATAATTGGTAAATAAATTTACTTTTAAAATTGTTGGTCCAGAAATTTTTTGAACATTATCAGAATAGTAATCTACCATAATCTTATAATTCCCCTTGATTGCTTTTTTAAGCATAAACTCCTCCGGTCCATAACCCTCTGTTAAGTCCTCTGACATTCTACCCCCAATTTTTGTTTTTTTATTGCTATAGTATGCCTTCTCGCCATTCGGATCGATTACCCATAAATCTATATCTGTATCATTATGATTCCAATCTATAACAACTCTTACATCTACAGGAATTTCCGTAAAGCTAGTCTTCTGAGTTTTATTTAATTTAAGTTTCTTTCCATATTTAGATACTAATCGGGTCAATTCGACATAAACAATGTGTTCAATTCCATAGTAACGTTCGTCTTCATCTTTATGTAGTAACTCTCCATTGTAAATTTTGAATAGTAAGTCGAAGCTCTTTTGAAATTCACCAGAAAGTTCATATGCTAATGCTAAATCCCTATAAGATTGTGGCTCTTCTGGTCTAATTTCCAACACTTTTTCATACACAATAGCCGCTAGATCATATTGCTTAAAATATTCTAATTTATAAGCCAAAGCTTTCATCAATTCATGATTATCTAATTTGATTTCTATTAAATTTGTAAGAATAGTAATTGCTAATTGTGAGCTTTTATTTTTGTCAAAGAAATCTGCAACATCTAGATAAAACGAAGGACTATTAGAGTATTCATTCCTTATTTCTAGATACTTTTTGTAGGCTGCTTCAACGGTTAATTCTTTTTCCAAAACCTTTATATATGGTGTATCTGGATTCCAAGATTTTAATTCTATTTTTTCTACAATCTTTTTATTCAGGTTATTAATTGCTTCTTGATTTGTTTCTTTCCCATTTTTAGTGGTAATCATAATAATACCATTAGCCGCTCGTGATCCATAAATTTTTGAAGCATTTTCAGCATCAAGTATTGACATAGCATCAATATCTTCTGGTTTCAAAGAGGTTGTCGGGTTATAGGATACTATGATGCCATCTACAATATATAACGGTTTAGAATTATTAGAAAATGATGTAATACCTCTCACACTAACAGTCGAATCGGCACCAGGAGTTTCAGTTACCTGAACGCCCGAAACTTTTCCTGCTAAGGATTCAGAAACAACAGATGTTACCGAATACGAAGTAGTTCTCACTTCTCGTTTTGACGCTAACGCAACAACCACTACCTCATCTAGTACGGAGGCATCTTCATGCAATGATACGTTAACATTATTGTCATTTCTAATCAAAATGCTCTTTGCATGGAAGCCGATGAAGGAAAACTCTAATCTATCATTTTCTTCGGCATTTAGTGCATAATGACCATCAAAATCCGTTGATGTTCCATTTAATGTTCCTGCTAACCTTACACTAACACCAGGAAGAGGTTGTCCGTTCTCATCACTGACAATACCAGATATGACTCTTTTAGTATTATCTAAGTTACGAGCTCCATTTCTATCAACCGCGGTTGAATTTTGTCTATTGAGAATTATAGATGTATTGTTCGGTACAATATTATTTGGACTCGATACATTTCTTTGATTAGAGGTATCCGTATTATCTTGTTTTTCTTTTTTAACCTCTTTTAAAGGAAACTTCAAGTGATACCAGTCTCGAATATCTTTGTATTCATCAAATAGATCTTCCTTTATATCTTCAAAATCATCTTGTTTATCAGCTTCCTCTTCCTCTATTTCCTTAACTCTATCTTTGTATTCTTCCTTAAGTTCTTGAGGAGGTTCAATTCTATAACGCACATAGTCTTCAACTCTATCCAATATCAACATCGAAGTGAAATCGGTTATTAAGTGATTTTGTTTTGCCAACTCTATTATAATATCTCTATTTTTTTCTTTTTTCTTTTTCAAAAAATTAAGCTTCTCCTTTGCCCATAAACGTTTCACCAATTTTGTCTCTCGTGATTTTTTTATTCTTATTGGTATACGATTTGTTAATTTACCTCCGTATCCAAAAAGCAATTCAAGAGATGCGTCATCAGAAAATTTTCCCGTTATCGAGAAATCAGTTGTTACATTGGTATTCTGAAATGGATACACCTCTTCAACTGTATCATCATGTTCAACTCCTAAAAACTGATACGTTTCTTGTTTCAATAATTTTAATGCATCCTTATATGTTAACCTTACTAAGTTTAAATAATTTCCACCTGAATTTGTTGATATATTACCCAGAGCTTCATGATTTGCAGAAACGGTAGAGTTTATGGCATAGACGGCGTTCTTATTATAAGCTATAAAGTCACCTAAATTTGAAAGACCATCTGTAAACAATAATGTTTCATCTGAGTTTATTTTTAAATTATCAAATAAATTCAAAGAAGTTCCTCCATCATAATTTGTATTTCTTATTAGTTGTTCAAGAACTTTCCAGTTCTCAGAATTTATTGAAAGTTTTTTATTTTGATGGATTCTATTACTAAAGGAAATAAACTGAATCTCTACATTTTGCAAGTACTCAAAATAATTTTTCAATAGCCTTAATTCACCTTCTAAATTTCTAAGTCTCAAAGAATAAGAAACGTCCCATAATATTGTTACTTTTTTTGGTTTTGTTTTTAATCTTGTATTTGGTTTTAATGTTTTATAAGCATAGAAATAATCTCTATAGGTTAATACTTTACCGTCAAGAGAAGTATTCGGTAGTTGAACTACTACTGGAGCATTAGGTGTATGATTCTTTTTTATTACACTTGCTTGATAAACATTATTATTGTTTCTGAAATAGAAACCTTTGTATGGGTTATTTTTAATTATGGAATTATCGTCTCCTTCATAAATATTTATATTCAGAGAGAACTCATCAAGCGTTTCGGTGATACTTAAAGGCAATTCATATATCAAAAGATCATTTAAAGTAGATAATTCTTGTTCGTAAGTAATTACAATATGCTTATAGGCTTTTGGTAGTATAGGATATACTCTTGCTTTATAATTATTTCCTTCTGTTTTTTCTAGAAGTCCTGGATCAATATTCTGTCTCACAGTACTTTCAAAAGCAACTCTTGCTAACTCTTTTTCGACAACAACAGCCTCACTAAGTTTTTTATTTACGTCCATTGCAAACTTCGATACAGATTGACCTTCTCCAAGTGGAAATTCCAATTCCCCTTCCAGAGTTCTGTCAAGTCCATTATAAAATTTCATGTCATATGTGGTTGTAGCAAAATTACCAGTAATACTAACATCAACTTTTAAGTTAGTTAACCTTAAATTACTAGAATCTTTAAGTCGAACTGTAGGTGCATTTTGCGAATATGAATACATACTTATCGCTAGAAAAATAAAAAGGAACGGTTTTTTCATGGTAGATTTCTTTATAATTTACAGTAAAACTCAATATAAAGCATAACATATAAAAGTAATAATGAGGGAAGTGTCCTTTTGGATGAGTGAAAATATTAATCTATAAAATTCAAGGAAGCGTTGAGTGCGTAAAGTTCTAATTTAATCGGACTCAATATTCATCATATTTTATATCTTTACTTCTTATCGATTAAAAACTCTATTTATTCTAAAATTATGAAAACTAAATACCTATTCCCGAAAGTACTTTCAGTATTAGCTCTCCTTATTTTTACCTTATCTTGTAAAAATGACAGCAAAAATACAACAGAAGATACAGCTGCAGTTGATTCTACTGCCATAGCGGAAGTTACTTCGGATTATCAAATTTCATTGGCGCAATGGTCACTTCATAAATCTTTTTTTGGCGAATTAAAGAATGATTGGCAATGGTTTGGAAAAATGCTAATGACAAATCCTGATTCTTTACTTCAAGGAAAGCTAAACCCAGACGATTTCCCAAAAATTGCAGCAGGATATGGCGTGAATTCGATAGAACTAGTGAATACTTTCTATTATAGTAAGGCGAATGATATGGATTACTGGACCAAATTCAAACAGCGCTGTGACGATGCAGGTGTTTCTGTGGGTCTTATCATGTGTGACGCCTTAGGTGATTTAGGTAACGCTGATGCTACTGCGCGACAAGCTGCAGTAGAAAATCATCATAAATGGGTAGATATAGCAAAACTATTGGGGGCACATTCTATTCGCGTGAACGCCGCAGGCAAAGGAACCAGTGAAGAAGTTGCGGAAAATGCTATAGACGGACTTTCAAAACTAGGCACCTATGGTGCTTCGAAAGGAATCAATATTATTGTTGAAAATCATGGCGGTTATTCATCTAATGGCAAATGGCTCGCTGGAGTTATGGAAAAAGTAAATATGGATAATGTTGGAACGCTGCCAGATTTTGGAAATTTCTGTATTGAGAAAAGTGCTGATGGTTGCGCTAATGAGTATGATCGATACCAAGGAATGACCGAATTAATGCCTTTTGCAAAAGGTGTGAGTGCAAAATCACATATTTTTGATGCCGAGGGAAATGAAGTCAATTCTGACTTTTTAAAAATTATGAAAATTGTAAAAGCCTCTGGTTTCAAAGGGTATGTAGGTATAGAATATGAAGGAAAAGAACTGTCAGAAGATGAGGGTATTAAAGCTACAAAGGCGCTACTAGAAAAAGTGTTCAAGGAGCTCTAAATCACATTTCGCTTGTTCCTGGACTATAAAATCTGATTTTAATTTATAGCAAAACCACCATTAAATGGTGGTTTTTCCGTAAACATAATTATCTTAATTAGGTATCTTTAAGCTTTTAATTATAAAATCATAGTACGAATTGTTATACCATTCGTCGACACTTATTGTTATTCTACCGATTAAAGATTACCTTTAAACGAATGAAATCTAGTCGTTGCCATATTTTAAATATTTTGGTAGCTTAATTAGATGAAACGTCCGTATGAAAAACAATTTAAAAGTACTTTTAATCGAAGATGACAAAATAGAGGTCATGAAATTGAATCGTGTAATCGATAAATTAGGAGTTGGTCATGATATAATTGAAGCAAATAATGGTGAGGAAGCTCTAGATTTGTTAAAGGAAAAAGCGGTATTACCCGATATTATTTTATTAGATTTAAATATGCCAAAAATTAATGGAATTGAATTCTTAGGCATTTTGAAAAATGATGCTGTTTTGAGGTATATTCCTACGATTATATTAACCACATCTAGTAACGAGAAAGACTTACTGGAATGTTATAAGTTAGGCATCGCTGGATACGTTTTAAAACCATTAAAATATGAAGATTACGTCAATAAAATTGAAAAAGTGTTAGCCTATTGGAGTATCAATGAATTAAAAAAAATATAAATGAAAGGAATTGTATTTACAGAATTTTTAGACCTAGTTGAGGATAAATTCGGATTAGAAATGGTAGACGCCATTATTCAAAAATCAACCTTAGAATCCGGAGGTGTTTATACTTCTATTGGTACCTATAAGTTTTCTGAAATGCTTCAATTATTGCAACATTTAAGTGCTGATACAGGGATCTCGATTGATGATTTACTGCTAGTTTATGCAGAGCATTTTTTTAGTGTACTTGAGGAAAGTTATCCTGGTTTACTAGCAACCTATTCTGATCCAATTGAAATGTTAGCTTCTATTGAAGATCATATTCATGTTGAAGTGCGTAAGATTTATCCTGATGCTGAATTACCAACTTTTGACGTTTTAGAGAAAACAGAAAACTCACTTGTGATGATCTATAAATCGAGTAGAGCTATGCATCATTTTGGTCTAGGGTTGATGAATAAAACATTCGAACACTTTAATAGCACGGCGACAATTGAACTTGAAAAAATCAAAGATGATGGTACCGAAGTAAAATTCATCGTCAACAAGAATTAATGAGTCAAGAGCAAATTGACATACTACAAAGAGCTCTAAAAAGAGAAAAAGCAGCTCGCAAAGCAGCAGAAAAAATTCTAGAAGATAAATCTAGGGTTTTATATGAAACCTCTCAAAAATTAGAACATTTATTAGATGAAAAATCCTCGCAACTACAAGGTATTTTTGAAAATATCGTAGATGCCTATGTTGTTATGGATTTAAGCGGTAATGTGATTCGTTTTAATGATGCAGCCGTTACGCTATTTGGTTTTGATATTGAAAAAGAATCGTTAAATGTGGTCGACTTAATCTATAAAGAAGATTATAAATACGCCATGACTTCTTTTGCAGCGTTGCGAAAAAACGGATTTTTCAAAAATTATGAGGCAAGGGTACATACCAAATCTGGTAATTTAAAATGGGTTCATATTAATGCAAGTGTCGTTTTTAACAAAAAAAATGAACCGATTGCCGCTCAAGGAATTGTTAGAGATATATCGGCTCAAAAGGCGTCTGAAGAACGACTCATTAAATCTGAAAGTCGTTTATCTTCTCTCATCTTAAATCTTGATAGTGGTGTTCTCTTAGAAGATGAACATCGAAAAATAGTCCTTACAAATAAAAAATTCTGTGAGTTATTTAGTATTCCTGTAGATGCCGAATCCCTCAAAGGAGAAGATTGCTCAGACGCTGCAGAAAAAAGCAAAAGCCTTTTTGAAAATGAAAATGAATTTGTGAAACGAATTGACGAAATTCTAGAAAAAAAGGAGACGGTCTTAGCTGATGAGTTGACCATGAAAAACGGCACTGTTCTAGAACGTGATTTTATACCTATTTTAAAGAATAATGTGTATCGTGGTCATCTATGGACCTATAGAGATGTAACCCTAAACAGAACCTACAGAAAGAGTTTAGAATCTCAGAAGCAAAAATACAGCAGTATTATTGCCAATATGAATTTAGGGTTAATGGAAGTTAATACCGAAGATGAAATTTTACTGGTGAATCAGAGTTTCACTGAAATGTCTGGGTATACCGAAACGGAATTAATCGGCAAAAAGGCGGGTGACATTTTTTTGGAAACTGCTCAAGAAGACAAAATAAAAAATGAAAATAAGAAACGTGAAAGAGGACAATCAAATTCTTATGAACTTGAGGTGAAAACGAAGTCAGGGGCCAAAAAACATTGGTTGATTAGTGGTGCTCCGAATTATGATATAAATGGCAATGTAGTGGGTTCAATAGGTATCCATTTAGATATTACCAATAATAAAATCTTAGAATTACAGAAAGAAAGTCTTCTTTTGGAACTAGAAAAGAGCAATGATGAACTTCAAGAGTACGCACATATTGTATCGCATGATTTAAAATCGCCATTAAGAAGCATAGATGCCTTAGTAAGCTGGTTAAAAGAAGATAATAAAGATAAGCTAGACGAAACAAGTATTCAAAATTTAGATCTTATTGAAATGACACTTGAAAAAATGGAGTTATTAATTTCCGATATTCTAAACTATTCGAGCGTCGGGGCAGATAATTCAAAAATTACCGAAGTAGATACAAATCAAATAGTTACAGATTTAATTAATATACTATATATACCAGACCACATCAATGTAACTATAGTAAAAAAATTGCCAATAGTTGTTGGTGATAAAACAAAACTACAACAGGTGTTTCAAAACTTAATGAGTAACGCCATTAAATTTAATAATAAAGATAAAGGTCAGATTCAAATTGATGTTGAAGATAAAAAAGGATATTTTCAGTTTTCAATAAGTGATAATGGAATCGGAATTGATCAAAAATTTCACAATAAAATATTTAAAATCTTTCATGCTTTAAATAAAAATAAAGATTCCACAGGTATTGGCCTGTCTATTGTTAAGAAAATTGTCAATTTACATGAAGGAAGTATATGGTTGGAAAGTGAACTAGAAAAAGGTTCAAAGTTTTATTTTACACTAAAAAAGTGATATGCTAATTACAACTGTAAGAATTATCGAAATCGTTAATCTGATATCACAACATGCAAAAGACGAAGCTGTTTTAATATCAATTGGAGAGCACACTGAAGTTGATATTAATGAATTAATTATAGCCCTAAACTCTGTAAATTTAAAGTTTATAGGAGGCCTATTTCCAAAGGTTGTTCATGAGAATTCCATTTTGGAGAAAGGGATTGTGATTAATCGACTTCACAATGTCGAAAACTTATTTTTAGTGCATAATGTTAGTAAAAAGGAGTATCGCATTCCTCAGGTGAATTTTGACAAAAATGAGCCATATAGTCTTTTTACCTATGTCGACGGATTAACTTCAAATATTTCATATTACCTAAGTGAGCTCTATGAAACTTACGGAATGCGAACCAACTATTTCGGTGGTGGAGCTGGAAGTCTTACATTAGAACAAAAGCCATGTGTTTTCTCTAATGAAGGTTTTTATCAAGACGCTGCGGTATTTTGTGTAATGAGAATGCAATCTCAAATTGGTGTACGACATGGGTGGAATAAAGTTGCCGGACCGTTTATTGTAACAAAAGCAGAAGGCAATATTATTAAAGAAATTAATTGGGAAAATCCATTCAAGGTGTATAAAGAAGTTGTTGAATTACATGCTAACAAACAGTTCACCAATAACAATTTTTTCGATATTGCTAAAGGTTATCCATTTGGAATTGTTAAAGATAATGCAGAATGTATCGTAAGAGACCCGTTAATGGTTAACGATTTAGGTGAGATTATTTGTGTTGGAGAACTAGAAGATAATACACTTGTAGACATCTTAAATGGAAACGAAAATTCTTTAATCCAAGCGTCTAAATTGGCTGCTGAAGAAAGTCTAGAACAAGCTATTTCACCGACAAAAGCGATCATTATTGATTGTATCTCTCGTGTTCTGTTCTTAGAAGACAATTTTGACCAAGAACTAAATGCAATTACTCAAACAATAAAAGAAAAACACCCTAACATATCTATAAGTGGTGCATTAACTCTAGGTGAAATTTCATCTTATGGAGAGGGGTTTCTTGATTTTTATAATAAAACCGTTGTTGTCGGTTTATTTGAATAGATGAATACACAAACGCATATATCAGATATTCTCCAACTCTATGAATTTTCCATGGCAATAGGGAAATCTCTTGATTATAAAAAGAGTTGTGATTCTTTTTTGAAATTAGTTTTAAAGCGTAAAAACCTCAATGCAGCCTGGATTATAGAAACTAAAGAAAAGAGGCTCATTTCTAAATATTCAATACCTAGAGGTAAGGAAATCAACATAAAATCATCGAAAGAGATTGATTGGTTATTAAGTACTATTAAAAGCACCAAACTTATTAAATACGATGATCGTTATGAGGACCTCGCTCCTATTGAAATAAAAGATGGAAATCTGGCAATCTTTACTTTAAAGGATCAAGGGTTCTTATTCTTATTTTCAAAAAAAAACAATTTACGCACAAAGGATTTACTCCAATTACAATCTGTGATTGATACATTTTCTATTAACTTAAAAGCATGCAAAGTTTTTGCTGAACAACATAATTTACTGAGTAATCTTGAAATTCAAAACCAAGAACTAAGTGATTATGCACATATGGTATCTCATGATTTAAAATCACCTTTACGGAGTATTGATGGTTTAACCATGTGGCTCCATGAAGATTATAAAGATAAATTTGATGATTATGGAAAACAACAACTTAGACTAATTAGAAGTAATGTGGATAAAATGGATACTTTGATTAGTGGTATTCTTGAATATTCAACAATAGATAAAAATCAAGTAGATACGTACGATGTTGACATTAATGTGTTGATTGACGATACACTGAGTGTCTTAAAAATCCCTGAGCATATAGCAATAATCAGAAAGTTCTTACCGGTTGTTAAAGGTGATCGATATAGATTGCAACAACTATTTCAAAATTTAATTGACAATGCAATTAATTTTAATGACAAAGCCAATGGATATATCGAAATTGGTGCTTTAGAAAAAGATGAGTTTTGGGAGTTTTATGTTCAAGATAACGGCAAAGGGATTGAAAACGTGTATTTTAACAAAATATTTAAGACCTTTGAATCTCTTGAGAACAATTTAAAATCAACAGGAATGGGTCTATCAATTGTAAAAAAAATAGTTCATCTTTATGAAGGGGATATTTGGTTGACATCTGAACCTGGTAAAGGAACAACATTTCATTTTACCTTAAAAAAATAGAATATGGAAAAACCTAATATCTCTTATATAGAAGAACTTTCTGGAGGTGATGAATCCTTTAAAACTAAAATTCTTGACATCCTAAAAGAAGAGTTTCCAGAAGAGAAAAAATCATATCAGACAAATTTAAATTCTGGTAATTTTGAACTAACCGCGGATAACGTTCATAAACTTAAACATAAAATTAGTATTTTAGGGCTTGATAAAAGTTATGAGATTGCAGTAGCGTATGAAGATAATTTAAGAGAAGGCAGCACAGCTCTTTCATCAGAATTTGAATCAATTTTGCAGACCATAACAAATTATCTCGAAAACCTATAACGAGCCTTTATGAAGTGTATTATTATTGATGATGAATCTACCGCAAGAGCCATAATTAATCAGTTATGCAGTAAACTGGATGATCTTATTGTTCTTGATGAATTTCCGAATGCCATAGAGGCCATAAAGTTTTTAAATCAAAATGAAGTAGATCTCATATTTTTAGATATTCATATGCCTGATTTTACAGGTTTTGATTTTATTCAAACGTTAAAAAATCCTCCTAAAATTGTTTTAACAACCTCGGACGCGAATTTTGCAATTGAAGCGTTCGAATATGATTGTATTGTAGATTACCTGGTGAAACCGGTTTTACTACCTCGTTTTGAGAAGGCTGTTCAAAAAGCGAAATCTTCAGGATACACAGAGCAAATATCAGATACGAATGACACCAACCAATCTTCTACAGACAAGGAGCTATATGTAAACATTGATAGACGATTAATTAAAATAAATATTGCAAGTATTTATCTAATAGAAGCAAAAGGTGATTATATCTTGGTAAAAACCGAAGAAAAAAATTATACGGTGCATTCTACACTTAAAAAAATTGAAGAAAAATTACCTGACAATTTGTTTCTGAAAGTGCATCGATCGTATATTATTAATGTAAAGCAAATTATCGATATTGAAGATAATAGTGTTCTTATCAAAAAAGACGTTATTCCTGTGAGTCGTTCTAATCGTCCAGAATTAATGAAGCGATTAAACTTACTCTAAGAAATACTCCATATTTTTCATTTTTTATTAGCAAAACACCACTTTATTTTTCATACTTAAATTCAATTATCTATGCGATACTTCCATTCGTCTAGATAAAATGGATACTCAACGAAAATCTCTTATTTCGACCTTTCTTCTAAAGTATCTTTGAATATCAAAATGTAATAACTGAAGATGCGAATGCAAATAGAAACTTTAAGTATTCGAAAGCATACCGAATCGAAGAATATACTGGGGAGTATAAAGAGGTGTGAACATGTGTTAAATATGAGTTTAACCCACACCTCTTTTTTAAACGACACCAGATTAAAAGCAAATAATGCATAGTAATGAGGTGGCTTTTTTTAGAGGAAATAGGATGTGTTCATATCACGAATAACTATTCCCTCTTTTTCTAAAACTGTCATATTCGAATAACATAGGGACGATAGGAGTGTTATGATAAAAGTTAAGTAAAATCTTAACTCATAACACTCCTTTTCATTTTTTACACATTATGGTTGCTTCCTTGCTAACTTTTCAACTCATCGATATTAAATTACCATTCATCTAAAGAGATAGCTTACTTATCTAATTTGATCTAAGCTACACTTCAAATGCCAATATCTTTGTCAAAAAAAAAGTTATGAAACGATTAAAATACAATATGAAAAAACATTTTTTTAGATGTCTATTCGGTATCTATTGTTTAGGGATATCAGCACAAGACCAACCTTTTAATTGTGATTACAACGCATATTTATTTCAATATAATGACATTTATGCAATCGATTTAGCCTCTGGTAATTCGTATGCTGTCGCTACCGATGTTACACCTGGCAACATCAATGCAGCCGCCTACAACCCAGCAGATGGATTCATTTGGGGCTCTTTAACCTCTCCTGAAAAATCAATCGTGAGAATTGGTAAAGATTTTCAAACAACGACGTTCTATATTGATGAATTACCTACGAGTAACAGATATGTTGGTGGCATTAATGCTGATGGCATCTATTACCTAAAAGGAGGTGGAACAACTTATTATAAAGTCGATTTAAACCCAGATTCAGCGAATTATGGAAAGTACATTTCGACTGAACAATTGTCTCTAAACATCAACATTCATGATTGGGCCTTTAACGCCGTTGATGGAAATTTATACACCGTTGAAAAACAGACCAACATCCTTTATAGAGTAATTGCGGGTACTGGTGTTGTTGAAAGTTTAGGAGAAGTTCCTATTTTATCTGGTTTAAATTATACCTATGGTGCAGTTTACTTTGATGTAACAGGTAGTTTTTACGTTTCTGCAAACCAAACTGGTACTGTTTATCGTATAAACAGTGTACAAAACGTCAATAATTCGAGTTCAATGTCTTCTAACATTTTTGCATTCGGACCTTCAAGTAACAGTAATGATGGTGCTAGATGTCCAACAGCTCCTGTTCCTCAAGAAGATTGTATTAATGGTGTTGATGATGACGGAGATGGACTGGTTGATTGTGATGATCCATCATGTTCTGGAGTAGCTGCTTGTCCGGTAATAGAAGCACCAACGAGTGGTGGAAATAATGGTGGCCTTGAAAGTAACAACAGATTGTCTGATCAAATAAATAAAAGAAACTTTAACAGAGTAAAGACCAATTATAAATTCGATGAGAAAAAAGCTAAAAGAGTACGTAGATCATTTTCGTACGCTAAAAAAACAGCTCCTGCTTCTGTTAAAATAAAAGATTTTATTCCTATCGGAACGATTAATGAAGATTATATTGTTGAATCATCTCCCATGGATTTGTTAAACATAACAAATGCAACAGATTTATATTCTGTTGATTATATGAACGGAGGTAATATTATTGCTTCGATTTTGGCCTTAGAAACTGAAAAAGGAGTATATGAACACACGAAATATATCTGTGATCGTCTATTGGGTGCTGAATTAATATCTGTTTCGACGATGGAAATCAACGGACAAAGTTTTATAAAGTCTATCATAAAAAACACTGACAATTCAATAGAATATGTGCTGAGTTTTTCTGCAAACAGAGATAAAACAACCAACAAGTTTTCAATAGAAAGTCATTGGAATCTTGATAAGTATAGTGCAGATCAACAATTTTACAATTTTCAAATTTGGTCGAATTCGATAGATGATTTATTATTGTTAGGTACAGAAGTTCTTACATTATTAGAAGTTCAGAATCCAATTGCATCATATAATTTATCTAAACCACCTACGGTTTTTGTAAAAAAAGGTAAATATGTAGATGGTGGATTAGAATTAGACATTGTTAATACTAATGGTAGCGAAGAGATTATTTTTGATGCAGGAATTAGAGCAACAGAAACAAGTGCAATAGAATATGTAAGTGCTTCTATAAATTTAGAAAAGAAATACATTAGTACTTTAAAATTAGAAACTGGAAATTTATTTGATATTGGATTCAGAATTGGAGATGGTACAGAAACTCCAGATGATTTATTCATGTCTGATGGTCCTTGGGGTATCGATGATGCAGCGCAAAGTACCGTGGTTAACAACTACGTAATTGAAAAAAATACAAATACACGAGATGCATCGGATTTTCCAATAGAAAGAAATGTATCTATCACGGCTGACACCAAAGAGTATGTATCTGTATACCGTGCGTTAACACCGAGGTTTAAACCGGTAAACCTTTCTGATTATAATAACTTAAAATTAACGGCGAAAGGTACGGGACAATTAGAAATTAGACTTATTAAAAAGAGTATTTCAAGTTGGGAAAATCAATTTAGCACTTCTATTTCTTTAGACGAAAACCTTAGAGATCACGAGATTTCTTTAGATGATTTTGCATCGCCAACTGTTGATAAACTTGAATTAAATGATATTGTGTCTATTGTATTTACTATGAAATCAGAAAACGGTGCATTAGAGACTAAAAATCTATCATTAAAAGATCTAAGCTTTTCGTCGAATAAGACGCTTTCAACAGAAAATGAGGAAGCAGTAGCGTCTATCAATCCAACGTTGTCTCCAAATCCAATGTCAGAACGAGCTACAGTTACATTTACCGCATCTAAAAACCACATTGCCAATCTATTTATCTATAGTGTAAGTGGCAAATTGGTAAAACAGTTAAACTTTGATGTAGTAGTAGGGATCAATGAGATTGTAATTGATCGAACTCTATTAACTTCAGGCTTATATTTCTGTAAGATTGGAAGCCCATTTCACAGTTACGAAACCATGAAGCTACTCATAAACTAATCATTTTAATAACATCTATAATACTATTATAATTAGTAAATAAAGTAATTTTTTCATAGCAATTGAAGAGGTGTATAAATAATCTTAGTGAAGATTTTTATACACCTCTCTTTTTTAAACCTTTTATCTAATTATAGTGTTTGGTATAGTAATGTTTAGAATGGTCTTAGAAACAGTTGTTACAAGCGAAAACAAGTTTGTTTCGATATAT
Source organism: uncultured Flavobacteriaceae bacterium (assembly GCA_947494325.1). Taxonomy (GTDB): domain Bacteria; phylum Bacteroidota; class Bacteroidia; order Flavobacteriales; family Flavobacteriaceae; genus Aureibaculum. Next base: position 211,217 of record CANLUS010000003.1, on the reverse strand, counting down.
ATACATAAGCCTAGTTAAGAAAACAATTGGTTTTAAAAGCCAGATTACGATAAGTTTACGAAGTTAACTACAACTCGGCATATTTATTTGCATTTAGCATTGTAACGATTTCTCTTTTGAATCGTTGAAAAATAGAACTAGCATCTTATATTTATGAACCAAAATATTATCAAACTTACAATACTAGCTTTTATCGTCACCTTCTTTAGTTGTAAAAAATATTCTTCTATAGATTCATTTTTACAGGAAAAAGCTCAAAAAGGAAAATTTAATGGAAATGTTTTAGTCGTTAAAAACGGAGAAACTATTTATGAAAACTCTTTTGGTTTTTCGGATGGTTCTAAGTCTATAAAATTAACCAATCAATTTAGGTTCGATTTAGGCTCGGTCTATAAAGAATTTCCTGCAGTTTCCATTATGCAACTACAAGAAAAAGGATTGTTACATATAGATGATACAATTGATATTTATTTGAAAGACTTACCAAATTGGTCTTCTGAAATTACGATAAAAAACCTGTTACAATATACAAGTGGTTTGCCAAAGGTATCATGGGATAAATATTTTGGAAAAGGAGAAAGTGTAACTGATCAAAAACTAAAAAACGACTTATTAAACCTGGAAGAATTAGAATTTAAACCTGGCTCTGATTATTTATATACCAATTATAGCCCGATACTATTGGGACAAATTGTTGCAAGTATTACAAAACAACCTTTTTCTGAATATGTGAAGGAGAATTTATTTCTTCCTTTTGGATTGAAAAGTGCTATAATCCATCCAAAAGTACCGTATTCAGACCGGAGCCTGATGGCAATTCCTTTTGATGAAAATTACAAAGAAGACGCCTATAAAGCAACCATTTCAGGTGTAATATTTAGTTTATCTGCAAAAGACTTACAAAACTGGATTACAAATCTACATGCCTTTAAGATTATTAAAAAAGAGTCTTTAAAATTTTTGTCTGAAAAGGCAGATTTTTGGGGCAATATACAATCTCCTTTGGGTAATGTTACTTGGAAGAATGGTAGGATAAAAGAGCATTGGCATCATGGTGAAGCGGGTAATTTTGAATGTGTCGTAAAAAGATTTTATGATGGAAAAGATGTTTTAATCATTATTGTTCAGGCAAATCGAAAACGTAAAAACGTTATTGATATTTCTGATGAAATTAAGAGTATTTTAGGGTATTAAAAGGTTTTTATGTTATACACACCAATCTTAAGATATATGGCATGAATCAAATTCTATTTAGTAAAAACGTTCTTTTTTGTTGGAATGAACCATTTGAATCTAAGCCCTAACTCAGTATATTTAAACCCTGCGGCAGTTACAGACGCGATATTACTATTTGTTCCATAGAAGTTTAATAAAGCTCCTCCTTTAAACTTATAGCCAAATTTTCCTTGAACTCTATACGTACTTTGTTTTTCATCATCATTGATAAATTGATAGCCCGTAGCCAAATTCACCCCATAAAACCACTCCGATTCTTTCACTATGTTCTCATCTTTAAGCAGATCAACGAAAATTTCAACGGCATTAAATTTTTCTGGACTAAAATAAATAGTCGGCACTTGATTTTTAAACGTAATATATTGATAATTCACCCCAGCTTTTAAAACCGGTTTACTCAATATATTGTAATACAACGACGTAAAGAGTAAATTCCTTGTGTTTTCGTCATTCTGTGAAGTATAGTAGTACTGTGTAAACCAACCAAGATTAAAATTGGAACTAACATTATAATTTGCATAAAAATTATCCTGAACTATTTCTCTAGCTAATAGGTCGGCATTAAAACTTTCAATTGTTCTCTTATAACCAACTTCTAAATCCTGAAGCTTATATGGCTTTATTTTAAAAGATAAATCAGATAAAAAACGATTAAAATCGTTTATTTCTGAAGATGTAGCGCTTAATCCAGCTTGACCTTTGAATAAAATTGATGGATGTAATCGATAAGAAAACCCAACATTAAAAGTGTTCGCAGTTGCCTTATTGTTGCTATTTGAATTACGTGTTGTGCGGTAGGTATAATCTCCGTGTAAACTTAACTTCGTCGATAATGGGTACTGAATTGTATTTGTAATAGACCACGCCGAATTATCACCATTATCAAAACTATAGGCCACCTTATGCTCTGCAAAAGGTGTAAAATTTTCTTCGAGCATTTTTATAAAACTTAACGCGTCTTTTTGATTATCATGATACTTCAATGTCTTTTTAGCTGCATCATATGCTTGCCTAAATGCATTGGTGGCTTTTAAAGCATTCGCTTTTCCCAAATTACCATCAAAAGAGGTAATATCATTCTTTAAAATAAGGTCATAGTCATCGATACTTTCCTTAAAGTTACTCTTATATATATTTAAGGTAGCCCTTAAAGCTAAGGCCCAATTTTCATCAGGATGATCTTTATTAATGTCATCAATCAATCTTTTCGCTGGAACATACTTTTTATTCCATATCAATGCTTGTGCGTACCGTTCTTTTGTTTGGTTTATTAAATTTTGATTCGATATTTCATTCAGTTGTTTATAGGCCTGTTCGCTTACTAGTAAAGCATCTTTCTCTTTACCATCCAAATGATGTACAAGAGCTTGACCATTTAGTGCAATAATTTTACCTTCGTCAGTATTTGATAGTAATTGGTATGTTTTCTTAGCTTTTGCGAGTTCATTTGAATTGAGATAAACATTCGCCATACTCAATAAACTTTCTTTATCATTCTTAAATTCTTCTAAATTTTTCTCTAAAATCGTAACGGCCTCAGTATAATTTTGCTTTTTCATATACTGATTGGCGAATCCCAATCGGATGTACTTCTTCGAAATTAACGCATTGTTATTTCCTGGGGATACTTCGAGCGCCTTATTTACATATTTTAAAGCTGCATCAAACTCTTCTAAATTAGACAAGGTGTTCGCGTAGCCTAATAAGGCAGGAAAACTTTGGAGGTTTTCATCTACAAGACCTTTATAATAAGGTTTCGCCTTGTTAAATTCTTTATTCCACAATAAAGACTCTGCATAGTTTAGTTTAATTTCATAGTCAGAAGGATAGGCTTCCAATAAATCTGTAAAAATACTTACCGCCTTTTTCGAATCTCCATTTAAACCTACTGCCCTACCATAACATAATCTGGCCGTTTTATTATCTGGATAATCAACAAGTATTTTAAAAAAGTAGGTTTCTGCATCTTTATATTTTCCAGTTTCTAGATACGTGAAACCTTCTTTCATGTCTTGCGCATTCAAATGTGCAAAACATAGCATTAATACCCATACTAAAAATCGATTCTTCATAGCGACAAATTTAATTACTGCAAGTTAAGTATATAAATGGAATCATTCACCGACAGCAATTGGCGATTCATCGAAAGACTGGCATCAAATCAACAAGATCTTTGCAATTTTGAAGTAAGAAAAAGAAAAACAATTTAAAAAAACAAGCTATGGATTTAGAAATTAAAAGAATCAAAGACGTATTTTATTTAACAGGAGTTTTAAATAACAAAACCTTATCGCATTTAAAAAGTCATTTTAACTATACCATTGATTTAGGCCCGAATATCATACTAAACATCGCAGGAATCAAGAAAATTGATCTTGCTGGAATGAAAGGATTAGAAGAATTATATGAGCAGATTTCTTGTATGAATCAAAGACTTTGTATTACCGGATTAAAATTCAATCAACTTCGAAATCAAGGAACTTCCTTACTGGTAGCTTAAAGAAAAATTTAAGAACTCATAAAATGAATATTACGGTTTTACCACAAAAAATACGTGATTTAACCGCAAGCAAAACAAACAAATCAACATATTATAAATGAGAATCTTACGTTGTAGAAACGATTACAACACATCTCATTTAACTCGTTAAACAAATCAAAAAATACAGTTATGAAAATTTTAGCAATAGATGATCAACAACTTATAACGCTATCCTTAGAAAAACATTTAGGTGATTTAGGATATATCGTAAAGACGGCAAAAAACGGATTAGAAGGAATAAAAATCTACGATACTTTCCAACCAGATCTTATTATAGTCGATATTAATATGGATGGGATGTCAGGATTAGACGTGGTAAAAATTGTTAGAGATGTAAAAAAATCGGAAATACCTATTCTTGTAATGTCTGGTAATACACGCGAAGATATTATTGTTTGTGGTTTTCATTTAGGCGCCGACGATTATATGAAAAAACCTGTTAGTCTAAACGAAGTTGCAGCTCGTGTTAAAAGATTAATCGGAGTCCCTGATAATCCAAATTTTCAAAGCTCTAAAGATAAATTCAAAACAAAAATGCTTCAAGAAAATTGTGTAGGGGTTGTCATCCCATGTTATAACGAAGAGGAGCGTCTTTTGAGCAAGGATTTTATCGACTTTATAGATAGTAATTTAGGGTATCATTTATGTTTTGTAAATGATGGCAGTAAAGATAACACACTAGAAGTTTTAGAAAAGTTAAAGGAAGGGAGAGAAGATTATATAAGCATTTATGACTGTAAAGTTAACGGCGGTAAAGGTGAAGCCGTACGACAAGGAATGTTGCACTTGGAAAAAGATAAACAATTAGACTATATAGGTTTTCTCGATGCCGATTTATCTACAGACTTCAATGACTTTGACGATTTAGTTAAAACAATAAGCACTTCAGACTTTAAAATTGTGAGTGGATCTCGCATGTCTCGAATGGGCGCAAAAATATCTAAGGATTCAGCTCGAAGCGTTATTAGCAAAACTATTAATTTATTTATCAGAAAAATTCTTGGTATGAGTTTTAACGACACACAATGTGGTGCTAAAATTATGCGCAGAGATATCGTTCCAGAAATATTTAACGACAAATTTGTAACGCGTTGGATATTTGACGTTGAAATATTCAAAAGAATGGGTAAAAAATACGGAGTGAAAAATGCAATTTCTATGATATGTGAACAACCACTAAAAAAATGGATTCACGTAGACGGTTCAAAACTTTCAATGAAAGATTCTGTAAAAATTGTAGGGCAGTTAGCGCAAATTGCAATTCATTACAGATAATAAACACTACTTAAAGTGATCAAAATAATTTCAAATATTAAAGCAAGACAGATTTCTCCAGAACAATTGTTCATGGTTAGTGTTCTTTTCGTTAATGGCGGAAACTACCTTTATAATTTGATCTTAGGAAGGGTCTTAGGACCTGAACAATTTGCAGATGCAGCAGTATTGGTCACATTTTTATTAGTATTGTCATTTTTAGCCATGACTTTCCAACTAGTGACGGCTAAATTCTCGGTTTTACTAGACCAATTGTCTTTGCCTGGTTTCGTTGCCAATATGTATAAATCTGGCGCAATAACAGGGGTTGTTTTTGGTATGCTAATTATTCTATTTTCTAGCCAATTACAGCAATTGTTCAATACTATTTCGAGTACCATGTTCATTATTTTCGGATTAGGTGTTCCCTTCTATTTTATTATGAGCGTTAACAGAGGCGTATACCAAGGGAAGAAAGAATATAAGTCACTCTCTATTACCTATCAGGCAGAAATGTTGAGTCGTTTACTATTCACTATTGCGATTCTCTATAGTCTGAATATTCAATCATCTATCGGAGTTGCCATTGGTATCTTACTATCATTTGTGTTTGGGTTATTTCCGTTAAAGGTGAAATATATATCTTTTAAAAATGCTTTTCATCTTGATAAAATTGAAAATACCAACATTCGAAATTTTTTCATCTTAACCGCTTTTTATGAATTAACTCAGATTTTGATAAACAATAGTGATATTTTAATGGTGAAGCATTATTTCGAATCCTTCGAGGCTGGTTTGTATGCTTCCTTGGCTCTTATTGGTAGAGTCGTGTACTTTATCGCTTGGATGTTTGTAATGCTGCTATTACCAACTGTAGTAAGCTTAAAAAAAGAGGGAAAAGAAACGGCTTCTGTCTTGTTTAAATATATAGGCTATATTGTTTCAATTTCGGCCGTTATTGTGATCACCTGCTTTCTATTTCCGGAGCTGATTATCACACTACTTTTTGGAGGAAGTTATACTTCGATGGCTCCACTATTATATAAATATGCCATTGCTACCTCTTTATTTGCTATCTCTAACATTTTCGCTTATTACTATTTGTCGTTAGATAAATATATCCCCGTAATTCTATCTGGAATCCTAGGTATGTTACAAATAGTATTAATCACTGTATTTCATGAAACTTTAGAGCAAGTAGTTCATATGCAGATTGTGGCTATGCTCATCTTACTTGTGGTGCAGCTACTTTACTTTTTTAAAGATCACATCCAGAAAAAAAATAACGTTATCTAAAGAAAACTACCCTTCACCGACAGTAATTAGCATTCTACCTTACTTTCACTATAGAATGATCTTAAAACAATGAAATTTGTGAAGCAAACAAAACTAAATAATTATGAAATTAGCCCTAGTAACAGCATATCCACCGAGTAAGGTAACATTAAACGAATACGCTTACCATTTAGTAAAATACTTTAGACAGAAAGCAGAAATAACTGAAATTGTTCTACTCACTGACACCACTGAAGGAGAAAAAGATCTATCGTTTGTTGAAGACGGTTGTAAAATAACAGTTCAAGAGTGCTGGTCTTTTAATAGCTATAGTAACCTATTTAGCATCACCAAAGCTATTAATTCAACAAAACCAGATGCTGTTTTATTTAATCTTCAGTTCATGAAATTTGGTGATAAGAAAATAGCAGCTGCCTTAGGTCTTTTGTTACCATGGGTTTGTAGTATAAAAAAGATACCAAATATTGTATTGCTTCATAATATTTTGGAGCAAGTAGACTTAAATACGGCAGGGTTCACTAAAAACAAGCTTTTACAAAAGATCTATAATTCTATTGGTACACTATTGACTAAATTTATATTGAAAGCTGATGTTGTGGCGTTAACAATGCCAAAATATGTAGACATTTTAAAAGAAAAATACAATGCAACCAATGTTATCAATATTCCACATGGAACTTTCGAAATTCCAGAAGAGCCTTCATATGAACTAGCTCCTGGCCCTTTAAAAGTAATGACCTTTGGAAAATTCGGTACCTATAAAAAAGTTGAAATTTTAATAGAGGCTATTGAAAAGATACGTAAAAGGTCTCAATTAAACATAGAAGTTGTTATCGCAGGAACAGATAACCCAAACGTTCCGGGATATTTAAAAGAGGTGGAAGAAAAATATAAAAATGTACCTCAAATTACTTTTACAGGATATGTTGAAGAAAGCGATGTAGCCAGCATTTTTCAAGAGAGTGCTGTTGTTGTATTTCCATATACCTCAACAACGGGGAGTTCAGGTGTTTTGCATCAGGCAGGAAGCTATGGAAAAGCAGTTGTAATGCCTAATCTAGGAGATTTAGCACTTTTAGTTAAGGATGAAGGGTATGAAGGTGAGTTTTTCGAACCTAACTCAGTCGATAGTTTAACTGAGGCCATAGAAAACATCTTAACTAATGACAAGTATAGAAGAAACCTGGGTAGGATTAATTATAAAGCTGCCACTTCTTTACCGATGTCTCATATTACCGATTTGTATATGGAAAGTTTTCATAATATCACGAGAAAAACTCTTTTTAATTACTAGAAATATAGTCAAAAGCAGGTTTGGGATTTCCTTTAACATCAATAAACCCGAACCTTTTTTGGAGGCTTCGCCTCCAGGGCAAACTTCCTACGACATCTTTAGGAACATTTTTGAAGTCATATAACGTCCAAGACATAAAATGAACATCATTCTTTTTAAACATATCTTGCATTTTTTTATAAAAATTGCGTTGCCCGTTTTTTGAACCTGAAAACGGTTTCCAAAATCCTCCATATGAAGAATACCCAAACTCTCCTAACAAGAGAGGCTTATCTGAAATAGCAGTTCTAATTTTTACATACGTTTCTTCAAAGTCATCAATATCTTCATAATAATGAAATGAGATTAAATCAACTTTTTCTTTCAATAAATAAACACTTTTATGTTTCGCCCAACCTACAGTTACTAGATGTTTTGTATCGATTTTTCGAATATTCTCAATCATTTCATTTAACCAAGCGAGTACGTTTGATTTACCTCTTGAATCAAAATCTAAATCAGGTTCATTTTTCACATCCCAGGCTAAAATTGCCTCGTGCTCTTTAAAGGTTGAAACTATTTTTACTAGATGCTTTTGATTCATAGTCCAATCTAAAACTGAATAATCCCCATAAAAATCAAAAAGGGTAACAATTACCTTTAAACCTTTGTCATTTGCAAGGTCAAGGACTTTTTTTAATTTTTCTATTTTTTCAGCCTTTACTTCTGCCTTTCCAAAATCTTCATATTGTATAAAAATTCTTATCGTATTTAATGCTGCTTTTTTGATAATTTCAAAGTCTTCACCAATAGTTTCAAGATCAAATTCTTCTCCAAAAGTGTCCCAAGGTGTGGCTTGCGGGTAATAATTGATTCCTTTAATCTTGAAATCGTCTTGTAATGCCTGGGTTGATTTTTGAATTACATCTTTCTTAGACACATCTGTTTTTAAGAGATGTCTAATACGCCAAAAACCATCTTCGAGTAAGAGCACAACCTTATATGATGCTGTTTCTTTTACCTCATTTACCAAGGTACCTTTCTTGTAAATTCGTTTGTACTCAGATACATTTTCATCTGTAATGACAGCTAACTGACCATCTTCACTAAAGAATTCTAAAGTAGGATGATGCTCCAGGGTAGTAGCTTCTATCGATACTTGTTTCTGATTATTCGTTTCAATAAAATTGTAGATATTCTTTCGTGCGCTTTCTGTATAGTAATCTTCTATGCCGGTTTTGTTATTATTCTTATACGCAACGTGTTTTACATACCAGGCTTTTAGGTAGTCTTTTTCTATCGTTTTTAATGATTGTTGATCTATAACTCTTCCTTCATTTACTTTCTCAGACCATTCTAAAGAAGGCGTATAATTTTCGGCTTTTTTTAATTCTAAGTGAAGCATGCTACTTCTATCAGCACCAGTGTTTAAATAATTAAACACCTTCCCTATACCAAAAATCAGCAAGATATTTACTCCAACGAATGCTAAGAGCAATAAACTTCGAGTAATATTTCTATTTAAATTAATCATAAACTTTGATGAGATATAGTGGTTGAAAGTCCTGCAACATGTACTTCAAATTCATAACTGCCTTTTGATAAAATTTTCTCTTTTAGCATAAATGAGGCTTCTCCGTTTTTCGAGGTTTCATAGAGGGTTGCTACGCGTTTTTTATCTTTTACTATATGTAAAGTGACACGCTGTCCGTCAGGAATAAATTGATTCATAAAACTTTTGAGGTCGAATACATTTAAAGTACTTGTTTCTATATCAAATGAAATCTGAAAATCTTGAATCGCTCTTTTGTACGCTAATTTAATTTCATCACTTTCAGCCATGCCCGGAATATAGGCCTTAACCTGCCATTCGTCAGGACTATCAGGATGTATCATACTGGCCGTTGCAATCCCACGAATCGTTGTTCCAGACGTTTTTAAAATATGCCCTTTCTTGTTACGAATGAAAAAATTTACAAAAGTCCCATCGCTAACTATATTGTCATTTACATCTTTAATAATCGATGTTGAAAATTTTGTTAGTTGATTGCCATCGGCATAGGTATGGTTTCTACTTGTTGAAATTGTAAAATCAGTCGGAATATTAGGTAAAACATCAATGGTATATTCTTTCGAAAAAGTGTTGTCACTTTCTGAACTCACTAATATTCTTCCTGCTTTCTTAGTTGCGTAGAAATTCCTGTATGATATTAAGTTAAAAGAACTCTCAATAAAGGAAGATTCGTCCGTTAGATATTGACTTTTAAACGTAGCTTGGGTGCTATCAGCTGCTGGATTCCCATACTTATCATGTAATAACAATACCATCATTGCAAAATCTTTATCTCCTGCCTGAATACTATTCGGCCCGAGATAAGATTCGATTTGATCGACTTTTTTATCAGGAATAATTTCGAAAGAGCCTTCGATACTCTTTTTATCATCAAGAGTTAATTTCCAATTTACAAATCCGGTCCTATGATTTAGATCTTGCGTAAGATCATATACTAATCGATTCTCTTTTTTTATTGGAGATGATATACTGGAGCCATAACTATTAGAAAAGTATAATTCTGGCATTTTCTCTCCGGAGAACGTAAATGTCAACACAATTTCTTCACCAGCATTAAAAACCTCCTTTGTTGATTCCAACTTTATAACATATTCTTCTTTATCAGTTATGATTACAAAGGAAGTGGTTAGAATAACCAACAACAGAAGTATATATGTTTTTGTTTTATTCATTAGTTTGGATTGCCTATAAAACTGTTCAGCTCTATCTTTAAATATTTAAAAGTTCGATGGTTTATGTTTTGTAACTGATCATGTGAATGATTCACGATTCTATTAGGTACTATTTTCTGGGAAATATCTTCATTTGGCAAACCATTTACCAAACAATTCGACATATCTGTCGAAATAACATCAATTATTTCATCTGTTGGATAACTATATTTAAAACCTCTTTTTCGTTGCTGACGGATACCTTCATCTATAAAGGTATGATCTACCCATATTAATTCTTTTTCTGCGTTATAATAACTAAAAAGTAATTGAGGTACTGTGACTTCTTGAACGCCAGAATTGAACAAGGTACCCGTTATGGTATTCTCTTCAAATTGAATATTGCTTACGGTAAGATCTTTAAATAAATCTTCTCCAGAGACGTTTCCTGCAATATGCAAATTAAACTTCATCGGATCCTTTATAAATTCGACGTCGGTAAATTCATCTGGATCAAAAGTAGACGGTATTTCATCAGTAATATCAGACCACGCAATTCCTTCAAAATTAACTCTAAAGCTCGACACTTCTTTGGGCATTAACTTATGTTTCACATGATATTTCGAGTTATAACTAGCTAATTCTGTATTATCATCAGCATACAGCGAACCTTTTAAAATAACATCGGCGGGCACATTATCTACGTTTTGAATTTCACCAATAATGGCATATTGCGTTCCTTTTTTCACCAATTTTGCTGAAAGTATTTCAATGACTGGCTGTTTCAATAAATCTTCATGATGTGTTTGCTCCGTAGTAATCCGTCGTCTTCCGTGATTCACATAAATGCTAGCATTTTGCGAATACAACTGATCTGGAGGCAAATCAGCATCTAGCTTCTCAGGTTTTATAAACCATTTGTTATTTCTTTTAATCAGCGATTTATAAAAGGTTTTCTGTATTTTCTCTAATGGTGTTATCCATTCTGTCATAACCCTAGCATTCGCAATGGTATCATTAATTTTCTCTACTTCACAATCTATTGCATCTAATTTTGCATAAGAGCTTAAGAGTCCATCTGTCACAGATATTTCTAACATGTATTGTGCAATAGATAGATTGGCTTCCTTGTCTATCAGTTTAAAGGCTTTTTCAAACTCCTTAAAATCAAGTGCATCATAATACGAAAGCAAGGCATTTGTTGGGCTTCGATGCGCATCACTTTTAATATAACTTCTATAAAGACCAATGCACGTTATAATAATTAAAATAAAACTCCAAACGTGCGTAATGTTACATAGGGTATTTGAAAATTTTGAATATGTATTGTTAAAATTCAAATAAACTGGTGAAGGCTGTAACTTCTTATTCAAAGTTCGTATCCAAACAATCCGAATATTTAATAAAACAGCGATAATGATCGTTAGAAACGGAACAATTCCCCACATAATTTTTTGCCAGGTCGCGATATTATTCTTGGGTAAAATAGAGGATACTGGAGGAATATTTAGGCGTTCCCAAACCATAATACCATTCTCTAATTGACGCAAGCGATGCCAACCAGAAAAATATAATATTGGGTCATAAAATTTATCATTCGAAAAAATATATTTCAAATTATATTTTTCGGGTACCGTTAAAAATTGTTGTAACGATCCAATCCCTTCTATACCTTTAAATTTAGAGTTTTCTAAACGTTCAATAGCTTTGGTTGTTAATTCAGGTAACTGACGCGCAGAATGGTAATTGCCATCTACTGTCATTGCTTTTGTTTGTGTAGACAACCAAGCCATTTGATCACCAAAACCTAATGTCAAATAACGCCACTGGTCATGTTGATCTTGATTCAAAAAACTAACAATCGGGAGCATTTTTATTGGTTGGGGCTGTGAAGGTCTAAAATTGCCAAGATTGATGGTGAAAATCGTCATAAACAGTAGTAATCCTCCTAAAAAAGCTCCGAATAATCGATAATAAACGCTACCGAGTTTAGCTACTATTAACGTTTTGAGATCTCCTTCGATCATTCTAAAAACAAATTCTCCAAAAAGTGGCAACGCTAAAATAGATGCCCATAGTGTAAAACGGTCTAATGTTAAAATATTAAAAGCATTTTCTCCTAAGAATAGTTTAGGAATAGGCGTCGTTCCTCCCGACCCCAAAATAAACAAAATGGTCATCGAAATGCCATAAAACAAAAATCGTTTAGAGAAGTAACGATAAAAGATATATGGTAAGAGTATGAGTAGTACACCCCATGGAATTAAAAAGAATACTAATCCTGAAGAAGCAATTTCAATGAAATTATCCCTAGAGCCATGTGGTATTGGAACCTGAGTTATTGGATTGTTCTTTGTATTAATCCAATAAGGCAGAATACACACAATAATGATAACCAAAGAAGACATCCCGAAACCTATTATTCGCTTAAACAACTTCTTAAACGATTGAAAAAACTGTTTAAATGTAACTTCCTTAATTGAATTCACACGCTCTGCAGCATCATCCATAAGAACCATTCCAATTAATGGGAAAATAAAGAAAATCATTCCAAAGATTGGAGTTACATGATGTGAACAAACGGTAACCGCAATAAATGATAAAGAAGTGAAGAAGTATTTCAGTTTACCAAGTTTCAACCATAAATAAATTTCGGGCAACGCATGCATTAATATTGAAACACCAACAATACTCGGAAGTTGACCAAACAAGTGTAAGGTCTCTGCAAATGATGAAGAAAACACTGCAAGTATGGCAGCATACCCTGCTACTTTTCTATTCGAAGTTATAAGTAATGAAAAACGATAAACACCCGTAATAAATAAGATAACCGAAATCATAGCAACCGTAAAAAGGCCAAATTTCAAACCGCCTAATAGCGACAAAAATCCAATGACTTGATGAACCAACGGCGGGTAACTCATTACTGTAAATCCAGTATACCATTTAAAATTCCAAGGTTCGAACCAAGAAGTTGCATAATGATCAGCAAAAAATAAATGGATCAATGCATCATAAGTACTTTCAAGTGTAAAAAACATCGAAGCACCGTGAAAGACCAAACCAATGAGCAGCGCAGAAATTAAATATTTATTGGTTGACGGTTTCATCAATAACTTAATATGTTTACAATTCTTAAAGATATAATAATCTTTGGTTTCAGTCGATAGTAATTATCGAAAGGAAAATATCATTCATCATCATAAAACGTCTTTTCATCGAAAATATCATGAAATAGCATCGAATTGCGGATACATTTGACCATAAATAAATCAAAACGTTATGAAAACAGGAATTATTATACCTTGCTTTAATGAAGCAAATAGCTTAAATGTCGAAGCGTTTATTAGTTTTATACAAAAAAATGATGACTATCATTTGTGTTTCGTGAATAATGGCAGTAAAGACAATACTTTAGAAGTTCTGCATCATATTAAGAATCAAAGAACAATAAAAGTGAGTATCATTGATATGAAGAAAAATAAAGGAAAGGCGGCCGCAGTAAGAGTTGGTGCTCGTTATTTTTTTAACAGACATGATGTAGACTATATCGGATCGATTGAAGCTGATCTATCCATAGACTTTAGTGATATTGAAAGGTTAGTTCAAACAATACATGAAAATAAAGACTTATCTCTCATATACGGTTCGAAAGAATTGGGAAACGGAAAAATAGGAAGAAATTACTTTAACGGTTTTCTTTCTAAAATTGTTGCATTCTTTTTACTAGGATTTATCATGACGGATCTTCCATATAGTACAAAAGTATATCGAACAACATCAATTCCTAAGTTATACAACAACGAATTTAATTCAGTGTGGTCAGTAGAAATTGAGCTTATGAAGCGGATAAAAAAATACTTCGGATCTGAAAAAATTATGAGGTTAGATATGGTAACTATCTAAGAAAATTAGCCAGACTAAGATCTATATAAAACCTCTTCTTCTGGCTTCTCCAATGATGTCCTCATCATTTGCCTTTTCTAACTCTAATAAATTTTTAATTTGAATTTTCCTTTTTTCTATTGCACTCAGTGACAGGTTAATATAATTTACTAAGTTTTTAGTTTTTACACCTTTGGAAAGGTGGAAAATAATTTTTCTATTGACCTCATCTAATAGCGTCTCTCCAAAGTTCATGGTTTGATTTCTGAAGAACTTAGTAACAGTATTGCTATAGTACGGAGGGTCGGTGACAATAGTATTAAAGGCAATTAAAAATTCATCTGGAGTAAGATCATTTTTAATCAATAATCCGTCAGGGTTCACTGTTTTTAAAATATTGTGAATTCTATGATTCTCATTGAACATTGTGAGTATCACGATCTTTAATTTGGGTACTATTTTTTTCGCATAAACTGCAAGCCCTTCACCTGAAATAATTTCACCATCAGAAGATGCCGGCAATTTAATATCCGAAAACAAAATATCATAGGGTTCTTTCTTGGTGGCACCTTGTAATTTAGTAATTGCCGAATCGCAATCATGAGCTATATCGATAACAAAATCGTACTGATCGAAGTTGTTGGATTCAAGCATATTTTTATAGGCTTCGACGATCATTGGGTGATCATCTACAATTAATAATTTCAGCTTCTTTTTCATAGGGAATATATTTATAAATGTACACTAGCGATTCCTTAAAATTAGAAAAATATATTCAAAAAAAAGATAAATCTGAAAAAATTATAATGACATTCTACTAATTTGGAATGATTATTTTTAAGGATGTTCCTTGATTTAAAACAGAAATTAGTTCAACTTTTCCATTAAATTTTTCAGCTCTCGATTTAATGTTTTGTAAACCAATACCATTAGTTTTAGATAGTTGATTAAATCCAACGCCATCATCTTTTATAACCAAAACCAATTGCTCATTTTCAATGCTAAATTCGACATATACATTCTTCGCTTTTGCGTACTTATTAATATTTTGAGTAGCCTCTTGTATGATACGATATAAATTCATTTTTAACTGTCCTTCTTTTTCAGTCCATAGAATATTCTTGTCGTTTTTAAATTCAAAATTAAAGTATGTTATGGCACTCTGATCTAGCAACAAGTTTTCTATTAAAGTTTCATATCCAATATTGGAGTTTACAATTTTAGAGTCACCTTTTAATTCATGAGAAACATTTCTAATTTCTTCTTCAATTTCCTGAAGATCATTAATATACTTCTCTCTCTTTTGTACTGTTTCTTTATCGGTATTTGCATTCAAATTACCGAGAATCAATCGTGTCCCAAACAATTTTCCCAATACACCGTCGTGTAACTCTTCAGATATTCGTTTCTTTTCTATCTTACTTCCTTCATCTAACTTATTTTGTTGTACAATCATTAAATTGTAAATATCTTCATTCGCTTTTTGCTGCTCTTTTTCTAATAATAGATTTTTATTTCTTACTCGTTGAGATCTTATGATATATAATAAGACTCCAAACAAAATAGTCAAAATAGATACGATCAAAATAGTTTCATTCGCTTGACTTAACTTTTTGTTTTTAACAATAAACTCGTCTGTTTGAAATTGAATTCTCGCAAATTTATTTCGAATAGTTCTCTCTTGTCTATTTAAACTATCATTAAGCCGAACATACTTATCAATATACTTTGCACTATTTTTAGTATCTAATTTCGATAATAAAAGTAATGAAGGAAGCAATTCACGATAGTTTTGGGTTTTTTCTGACAACTCACTCACTTCAAACGCGAACTGCTTAGCCTTTGCAGAGTCTTTAATAGATATGTAGTATTCTGCCAAATGCAATTTGTTCATGGCAATACCCATAAAATCATTGATACTATCTCGTATTTTTAGCGATTCGTAAAATCGTTCTTTAAGGTCAAAATGAATATTCATTTTAAACTCACAGTATGCTAAATTATCGAGCAACATAGCATACAGTTTCGTATTTCTTGATTTTAAATTTGGAGTCTTCAGCGCCAAACGATAATTTAAAACAGCATTTTGATAATCTCCTTTATTTTTATAGACCACTCCTATATTGTTTAAGGTAGTAGCTTCAAACGTATTTTTTCCTTTTATTTTTTTTTGATAATCAAGTGCTATTAGATGGTTTTCGATGGATTCATCATATTCTTCTAAATTATTAAAACCAATTGCCAAATTATTATAACACCTATATAATGATCGATAATCTTTTAAAGGTTTAAGCTTAGAAATAGCTTTAATAGTGGTTATTTCACTCCCAGTAAAATCTTTTACATCAGATTGCATAATAGCCATCCCAAGTAGCATTCTTCCTTCGAAATTATCATTCCCCATGCCCCCATATATTTTCTGTGCTCTAGAATACACATAATAAGCACTATCCTTGATCCCGTTCCTAGAATAAAACCCAGCTAAATCCCAATAATTTGCAGCGAGACTTGACGAATCTCTAAGCTGTTCCGATAACAAAATAGACTCCTTATTTATTCGTCTAAAATTTAGAGAATCATTCAGAGCATAAAAACGAAAAGAAATTTTAAGTAAGTACTTATTTCTTATAGAATCAATGCCTTGTTCTAGATTTAAACTATAGGCTTTCGCTAAAAATTCTTTCCTCGTATCGAGATCAAATTCTGAATTTTTAGCATCACGTAAGTATATTTCAATACTATCCTTATCGTTCTGAAAATGAGTTGGAGTTACTACAGAAGTATGAAAAAAAAGGAAAATAATGATCAAATAAATATGTGATAGGAAATAGGTCAATTATATAGGTTTAGCGATTTCAAAGTTATGTAAATTAAACAAAGAACCATCCCAATTGGGTGGTTCTTTGTTTAAAATATTAATTTCTCAATCACCATCTGGTCTATCCCCTCCTTCATTTCCTTCTTCGCCAGTTTTCATATGAATCTCTTCAATTGTTTCATTTTGAGGGTCATCAATAGTGACATCTGAGTCACAAGCATAAAAACTTAATGACACTAAAAGTACAGCACATATATTTCGTATATTTTTCATATTTATTGATTTAAAATGTTAGTAAAAGTTTTCTTTAATTCAGTTTTAAATCACTATTCGTCAATAGGATATAAAGAGATACATACCCAAGTTGTGTACTAGTAAGACAGCTCGATATGTAAAAAGTGAAGCTTCAATTTCAATTCAAAAATAGAATAGAAAAATGCACATAACAATCATATTTACAGTGTTTTAGTAGATGCACCGCAATTATGAGTCCTCGCTATTAAATTTCTGGTAAATGGGTATATTATTACTCAATTCAAAGAACTGAGAGCACTTTTAGAAAGGGATTTTTCCAAATCATTAACATTTCTTTTATAAGATTTCGAAAAGGGTATGATATGAGTATTGTTCTTAATATTACATTTTGATTTTCCGAAATGAATTCTCGACACATAATCACTATTGATAATATAACTATTGTGAATACGAATGAACTTTTTTGGAAGGATTAGTTCAAACGATTTAAGGGTTTTATAAGCACTCACAGTTCTGTCATCGTTCATGAAAAAATCTGTTGCGTTATTATCGGCTTTTAAAAAAAGGATTTCATCAATTTCGATAAACCTATAATCTTTATATGATTTTAAACACAATTTGTTGAGTTCATTTAAATCTGTTTTCTTATTCATTTTGGCGACTGACTTTCTCAATTCGAATTCATTTAGAGGCTTTAATAAATAGTCGAAAAAGTTGTTTTTCAAACAGTCATACGCGTGATTTTTTGTGGAAGAAATTGCAATGAATTTGGGTAATTCCATTACGTATTTATAAAGTTCGTTTACAAAATGAATAGCTTCTGAACATCCGTTATCGTTATTTCGATCGATGTTTATAAACACCACATCTGGAGCATGTTGTAGAATTAGATTCATTGATTCCTTATAGCAGAAAGAGTTTCCTACACATATGAAATCTGAAAAAGATTGGAACCTTTCCTTCAATTTATCTACAACAGACTTTTCACTATCTATGATTGTATACTTAAAATTCATTGCATTTAATTTAGATTTCTAAATTAACAAGGAAGCTTTAGTAAGTATTACGGTTATCACACCGAAAAAGTGCGGTTTTTTGATAAAGCTATTGGACTCTTTCTGACTAATTTTAGCTTGTTTAATAAATTACAAATCGTCGCTTAACATTTAAACTATTGAGTACATGAAAAAGATCATCATACTTTTTTATCTTTTTTCTATCACCAGTTTTTCACAAATAGGTTCTCCGGAAACTCAAGAAGTGTTAATGGCATACAATTATCTAAACAATCAAAAAGAAACCTTAGCGTACATTAAAGACAATTTTCCAACTTTGAAGGATGCATGTAATATTGCAAAATCACATTTTGATAAAAATTATGATATTGCTCAGCGAAATTTATCTCTTAAGGTTGAAGAACTATATAAAGATCAGTTTACAAATTACACCGCTACTTTAAACACTCAATTAAAATCATATTTCTTAGCAAATAAGATGACTAAGATGGATGCACAAAACTATATCAATCTTGTTCGTAAACGAGCAAATGGATCTATAGAATCTCCAATCAATAAAACCCTAAATGAGTTCCATATAAATGAAATTGATTTATTTGATTTGAATAATCTGTATGAGGTAACTAGTTTTATTCAAGGTGAAAAAACCAAGCTCAGTATCGAAGTTCCTAAAAACTGGAAGGAAATTGATGGATCTTCAAATTCCGTTGTCAAGGCGTTTCGTAGTAATTTTGGCCATGGTCATAAACTAATCTCAATTCACAGAATTGCAAATTCAAATAAAATTGGAGTTTTCACAGATCAGATGCTCTTGAATTCTATTCCTAAAAACAGTTTTAATATTAAGACCTCTAAACAATCATTAAATGGTGAAACAGTTAACACCATTGAGTATGAAGAAATAAATGCAACGGTTACTTCTAATTTAAAGAGAAAAACTACGCGGTTCTATTTAATCAAATCTCAAAGCATCTTTGTGATTGCTTGTACTATTTATGCAAAACAGCATGAAAATTTAACTGTATTATCTAAAACCTCCGATCCATTATTTAGATCAATTTCGGCATCATTTCATGTTTCTGATAAGGGTAAAGATGAAACAAAAAGATTGGCCACTATATCAAATTGAATACATTTTATTACCTCCAATATGCCTAATGATTTTAGAAACTTTCCACTGGTATTTTCAACTATTACACATCGAATCATTAGGTAGAGGTAACAAATACTATTAGGTAATTTTCATAGCATTAACAATTATTTTTTAGTTCATTAAAGAGACCTCCCAAGTCTCTTTTTTGTTGTCTTAAACGTATCGAAAAGCAAATATTCATAGCCGTCTTTTAGCAAGGTGGTTTTACCTCAAAAAAAACGAGGTTTACCAACCATCTATTTAAAAAACAGATAGTTAACTTTAAGATAATATTAATTTAAATCCTAAAGCTTATGAAAAAAATTATGCTCCTCAAAAAATTACTAACCGCTATTTTACTAACAATATTTGTGAATTACTCTTTCGCTCAGTTAGAGAATACCAACTGGTATTTCGGCACCAATGGTGGGATCAATTTTAATGATGGAAGTTTACCTCCCACATTAATTACATCGAGTAATATGATCGCTCGAGGTGGTTCAGCCTCGGTCAGTGACGCTGCGGGTAATTTATTATTCTACACAAATAGTTCTAATGTTTGGAATAGCAATAATCAAGTGATGCCCAACGGTGAGGACTTATTAGGTTCTCCTGAAAGCAGTCAATCTGTAGTAATTGTGCCTAACCCAGCTAATTCTGATGAATATTTTATTATAACCAATGCTGGGAATTCAATGGGTCAATCTGGACTCTACTATACGGTCGTAAATATTACCGCCGACAGTGGACTTGGTGACGTAGATAAGACTCAAAAAAATATTCAATTATTAGAAGAAAGTATGAGTGAAAAACTTACCGTTACTAAAAGTCAAATTGATGATTCGTATTGGGTCATAGTATTTGGATCTAGTGACAATCCATCCATAAATGACACGTTCTATTCATTAAAAATAGACAATACCGGTATCAATTTGGTAAACGAGTCTTTTTTCACTTTTTCTCCCGAGGATTCTGATAATACAAAAGGTCAAATAAAAGTTTCTCCAGATACCCAATCACTCGCAATGGTTCATAATACCATTGACAACAGCGGAGGAACTGATGTTGTAACAAGCTTATTCACTTTTGACTTTGACGAAGTAACCGGAATAGTATCATCTAGAGAATCTGCATATACCTTAGGGGTTTATTCTTCTGCATACGGTGTTGAGTTTTCATCAGACAGTAATTTGCTATACTTTTCTAGTACTACTGCCACTGGTGGTCAGCTTCAACAAGTTGACTACAAAAACACAAGCAGTATTCCAACAACATTGTATAGTGGACCCAACTTCATTTATGGACTTCAATCGGGCATTGATGACAAGATCTATTCAGTAAGTTCAACCGGTCAACTCGGTACTGTTAATAATCCCAACATCAGTGGTTCTGGGGCCAATTACGTAGATCAAAATATCGATTTGAGTCCAGCAAATGCTGAATTGGAATTACCACAGTTGATTCCGGCTCCAATGGGCCCGGTTATGAAATTATTAAAAGTGTATAATACGTCCTTTGCTAATGATACAATTACAAAATTAAAAGCGACGGAGTCGGGCGTTACGGTATTTGGAATTATTGGCGCTGATAATGAAGATAATCTTCCCGGTTTGGGTGATGGTTTTATTGCAGAATACAATAGCACAAATGATATTTTAAGTTCTCAAATGCAACAAATACCATATGAAACTCCCATTGATATAGAAGAAAATGTTTTTGCTTGGGACACATTGATGACTTCAAGTTCAGATCTCAACGGAAATCCCAATGAAAGTTATAAATTGAGTAAATATAATAGTAACAATTCACTTGATTTTGAAATTACCACTGTTAATATTAACGAAACTTTAATTGAGGACTCGACTAGCGAACAAACGCTGCTTTTATTTCCCACGTCATCTTATCAAGATTTTTCTATCGTAGGAAGTACGGGTAGAACTTGGACAAAAAGTGCAACTCAAAATTTCGCTCAAGATAGCACTGTCTTTACTAAAACGTATAATCTAGCACGTTTTGATAATTCAGGAACTCTTATTAACGTCATTGAATTATTGAATTACAAATGGGCTAGAAATACTACTGCTGGGACCGATTTAGTTACATTTCCTGCAAAAATAGTTGGGGATGGAAACACACTTTACTTTACCGTTACTTCTAGAGATGAAGGACTTTTTACAGAAAAAGCAACGATAAATTTAAATGACGGTCAGTCTCATAAGAATGGAGAATGGTTGATTTCTTATGATATAAGAAATAATATATACACTCAGGCAAAATTGATAGGTCAAAATGGTTCGGTAATCCCAACAGAGCTCATATATAATCAATCAACATTATTCAAGAAACGCAAAAACGACATCTATAAATTAGATTCGAACTTGAACGAAACAGATAGTTTATCTTTTACTAAACTTGAAATATTCGAGACAAACCCCGAAGATGGTTCAATGCTCGTAAGAGGTGGAAACAGTCGAACTATTAAAAAGATTGATATCAACCTTAACGAGGTTTGGTCTAAGGTTTTAGGTAAAAAGTTTACCATTGAACATGCTTCTGAAGCTCCAGATGGTTCAGTTTATATTAGTGGGTCTTACATTGAAGATGCCAAATTTGACAACCCAGAGACTATAGATCTTGCACATAATGTAGGTACGGATGTTTTCATTGCTCTTCTTGATGGATTACCAATTGAAGTGCCCGAAATGAAAGTCACAACATATAGTGAAGAAAATGAGTCTCCTCGAAATAGCTTAGAACAAACGTCTGTCAAAAAAGAGTTTCTAACTTTTCCGAATCCTTTTGAAAATAGTCTGTCTATTGTTCCTAATTTAAAATCAAATTTTTTGCTTCAAGTATTTGATCAAAACGGTAGATTAGTTTATAAAAAAGATCTAAAGAAAGAAAGTAACGAAAATCATTCAATAAATACTTCGAAATTCACATCTGGCATGTATTATTTGAAGATTACTGATGAAAATTCGAAAACTATATACAAGAACATTTTAAAACTATAGAAGCAAAACACTTCGAGTAAAAAAAGAGGCCTCTACGGGCCTCTTTTTTTAGTATTGATCTATTATAACTCCCTATGTTAATTCATTCTCATAATAATGTGTGGCATCTTCCAATAGAATAGACAGCATTTCTTTTTCCTTAGCAATTCGTGAATCATCCCAGTCAAGATATTCAATCATATCATTGATAACAAGATTTTTAAACTTAGATACACTTGCGATGTTAAAATAAAGACGTCCTGTACGTCGTACAAAGAAATCAGCCAAACTATTTGTCATTTCATGATGTACACAATACCATAATTCCGCACGAATTAACCTTTCTGTCATTGTTTCATTAGCGAAGAAATCAGCTTTTTTCAACACTATATCGGCTTGTTTTCCATAGGTAGTAGTTAAATACCATGCATGGTATGTATCGATAACACCTGCAGCTTTTAGTCTCTTTTCGAGCTCTTTTTGATAGCTACTAACCTCTTTTACTGTTTCCATTGGCTGAGAAGTCAATGTTATTTTTTCGGTATCAGTCTTCTTAAATTTTGATCTGCGTTTTGAACTCATAGATTTAAGCACTACGTCAATAACACGATGTGCCATTTTACGATATCCGGTCAATTTTCCTCCTGCAATAGATATCAAGCCACTATCAGAAACAAATGTTTCATCCTTACGAGATAATTCTGATGGGTCTTTTTTATCTTCATGAATTAACGGACGTAAACCTGCCCAATTTGACTCAACATCATTTATCGTTGCTTTTACTGTTGGAAAAGTCTTGTTCACAGCATCTAATAAATAATTTACATCATCTTTTGTAGCTACTACTCTATCAAGATTTCCTGTATAATTTGTATCAGTCGTACCCACATAAGTAACTCTTCCTCTTGGGATTGCAAAAATCATACGCCCATCATCAACATCAAAATAAACAGATTGTTTTATGGGTAATTTTTCTGCTGGAAAAACAATATGAACTCCTTTTGTAAGATGCAAACGTTTATTATTCATTGAAGCATCTTTTGTACGTAGCAAATCTACCCATGGTCCAGCTGCAGAAACTACGTTTCTAGCCGTTATATTGACTTTAACTCCTGTATTATGATCAACACAATTAACACTTTGTATTTTTCGTTCATTGTTATAAACGAACTCCTCCATTTCACAATAATTGATAATTGTTGCGCCTAATTCTGTGGCCTTTTTCAAGAGCTCTATGGTTAAACGAGCATCGTCAGTACGATATTCTGCGTAGTATCCACCGCCTAATAAAGAAGCTTCATCAAGCAATGGTTCTTTGAGAATTGTTTCTTTAGTATCAAGCATTTTTCTCCTATCGTCACCCTCCACATTTGCAAGAATGTCATATACTTTTAGACCTATAGATGTTAACATTTTACCATAGTTCCCACCTTCTATCAAAGGCAATAACATTTTCTCTGGTACTACCAGATGCGGTGCTAATTTATGCACAATAGCTCTTTCAGTACCAGACTCTTTTACCAAACCAATCTCCATTTGTTTTAGGTAACGCAACCCACCATGAATCAGTTTTGTCGATTTATTACTAGTGCCAGAAGCAAAATCATTCTTTTCTACTAAGCATGTTTTTAGGCCTCTTGATGCGGCATCCAAAGCAATGCCTGCACCAGTTACGCCTCCACCAATGATAATCAGATCAAATTTCGTAGCGGCTAATTTTTTAAGTTGTTTTTCACGATCGAGAATTGAAAAACGCAAGGCACGATCTTTTTTCTTAGCCACAGATGTTTTGGTTCTTTCGATGGCCTTTAACCATCCTTTATACTTTTGCCTGCGTATTTTTCGATCCATTTCTGGTTCGAAAATCGTATCCACTTCTCGCACAGTATCGATGTCATCTTTAGTCCAAACTCCGGCTTTTATCCCGGCTAATAATGCTGCCCCTAATGCTGTTACCTCTAACATCTTTGGTCTATCAACGGCTACATTCAGAATATCAGATTGAAACTGCATGAGGTAATTATTGGCAGAAGCACCTCCATCAACTTTTAAGGTAATCATTTGTTTACCACTATCTTCAATCATTGCATCTAGTACATCTCTCGTTTGATAAGCCAACGCTTCTACAGTTGCCTTTATGAGATGTTTCTTTCCGCTATCTAAGGTTAATCCATAAATAGCACCCTTCGCATTTGCATCCCAGTACGGCGCACCCAATCCTGCAAAAGCTGGTACTACGTATAGATCTTTTAAAGGCGGGATCTCATTACAAATAGCTTCGGTCTCGGATGCTTTGCTAATCAATTGCATCTGGTCTCGCAACCATTGTATCGAAGCTCCACCAACAAAAACACTACCCTCAAGTGCATATTTTATTTTTTCATTCTCTAAACTACATGTCAAAGTGGTTAAAAGGCCGTTTTTAGAGACAACTTGTTTTTTGCCAGTATTTAGTAATAAAAAACAACCCGTGCCATAGGTATTTTTGGCCATTCCTGCTTTATGACCACCTTGACCAAACAAAGATGCTTGTTGATCACCAGCAACACCATAAATAGGAATTTGTTCATCTTTATAAGATACGAATCCAAAATCAGAAGATGAACTTTGTACTTGAGGCATCATAGTTTTGGGAATGTCCATCGCTTTTAACATCTTGTCATCCCAACATAAATCTTTGATGTTATACAACATAGTACGAGATGCATTGGTATGATCGGTTACATGTTTTTTGCCATTTGTGAATTTATAAATCAACCAACTGTCAATTGTCCCAAACAATAATTGACCTTTTTGTGCTTTCCCTCGTGCTCCTTCAACATTGTCTAAAATCCATTTAAGCTTGGTGCCAGAAAAATAAGAATCAATCACCAAGCCTGTATGTTCACGCACATAGCTCTCTAAGTCTTGAGCTCTTAAATTATCACAAATTTCGGTCGTTCGCTTATCTAACCAAACAATAGCTTTATGGATGGGTTCACCAGTTTCCTTATCCCAAACAACGGTCGTTTCGCGTTGATTTGTGATTCCAATAGCCGCCACATCATTGGCCGTAATCTTTGCCTTCTTCATCACATTTTCAAATGCCTCTTTTTGATCATTGAAAATCTCATTTGCATCATGTTCAACCCATCCAGATTTGGGATAATGCTGTGTTAATTCTTTTTGAGACACAGCCACAATTTCACCTTTTAAATTGAATAGGATAGCTCTTGTACTCGTAGTACCCTGATCAAAGGCAATGACATATTTTTGCTTCATGTATGATACTAAGGCTTTATGTGATTAAAAAATAAAATAGGTGCTTAATACTAATAGTGTAATAATTATTCCAATAATCTTAGCATATTTCCAAGGCGTTGTGTCTATTTCTTCCGTTACCACAGGAACATAGACCTCTTTCTTAGGATATAATTGACCAATAATTAACATGACAATCACGTTAATCACAAACAAAATACCCATAATATGTAAAAAATGAGGATAAGCTTCAGCCTTAATTAAGTTCAATGCTTCAGGATCCGTAATCCCATTTGCTGCCGCTTCGGCAAGTGCACTATCTATGGCATTCGGACCTAAAATCAATAGACTTATTAAATACATTATTACACCTCCAATTAACGCTATTTTTGCTCCAATAGCTGGTACTCTTTTAGAAAGAATTCCCACAACAACAACGGCTAATATTGGTACACTTAAGCTACCCAACGCTTGTTGAATATACGAGAATAATCCGTCTGGTGCGTTTGCAATAAACGGTGCAATACTCATGGATATAATTGCCAGGAAAAGACCAAACATTTTACCCGCTTTTACTGTTTGTTGTTCAGTAGCATTCTTCTTAAAATACTCTTTATATAGATCAAAACCAAACAAGGTTGCACTACTATTTAATAAACTATTAAAAGAACTCAATACAGCACCGAATAAGACTGCCGCAAAGAAACCTGTTAATTCTGGTCTCAATACCTTACGCACTAATGCTGGATACGCCTGATCAGCATTTTCTAAACCTCCATCAAATAAATGCCATGCAATAATACCTGGTAATACCACAATAACGGGAATTAAAAACTTAACGAAAGCCGCCAACATCATTCCTTTTTGTCCTTCTTTTAAACTCTTAGCTCCAAAAACACGTTGTAAAATTGATTGGTTGGTACCCCAATAATACATCTGGGCGATCATCATTCCTGTAAAAATAGTTCCAAACGGAATTGAAGATGTCACATCACCTTTTACATTGAATTTTTCGGGGTTATTATTCCAAAGTGTACTTAATCCATCACTTATACTTCCATCGCCGATCATCATCAAACCAAAAATCGGAATCAATAATCCTCCTATTAAAAGACCAATTGCATTGATTAAATCAGAAACTGCTACTGCTTTTAAACCACCAAAAATGGCGTATACGATACCTATTGCGCCGATACTCCAAACACATAACCAAATAACGGCTGATTCAGACATACCTAACAAAGTTGGTAAATCAAACATCG
Source organism: uncultured Flavobacteriaceae bacterium (assembly GCA_947494325.1). Lineage (GTDB taxonomy): Bacteria > Bacteroidota > Bacteroidia > Flavobacteriales > Flavobacteriaceae > Aureibaculum. The sequence goes on along the minus strand of CANLUS010000003.1, from coordinate 184,291 downwards.
TACTAAAAGCCAAGGAACCAGAATAAAGAATCGTAGGCAATAATACTATCCCAAATGCTGTTAAAAATAAAATAGAAAGTATCGTCTTTGTTTGTGCATCAAATCTACCTTGAATAAATTCTGGTATTGTTGTAATTCCAGAACGCATATATTTTGGTAATAATAGAATTGCCGTCAATACCATTGCGATTGCCGCCAAGGTTTCCCACGCCATTACCAATACACCTTCTGTAAAAGATTGACCATTCAAGCCGACAATTTGCTCGGCTGAAAGATTCGTAAGTAAGAGAGAACCTGCAATAGTTATTGCGCCGAGACTTCTTCCGCCAAGGTAATAACCATCAGCTGTACTTTCATCGGTTCCTCTAGTTTTATACCACGCTACAAAACCTACTAATAAGGTGAAACCGACGAATGAAATGATAGATACTGAATCCATAAATTGTTAAATTTGAGTTATTTGTACAATTCCACAAGCAGGCACTTCAATTTCAACTAACCCACTTAAGGTCAATTCATTTTGGCTCGTAAGATTGCCTTTACAATCATATATTTTACATTGATATAAGCCCATATTTTTAGCCACTTTTATAATCATACTAGTGGCTAATTGAGCATTTAAAATATCAATATTTTTATGTGCTTGTTCCAAATGTACTATATATTCATCATACAAACCAACTATAAGACTATCATTTTTAGAGACTTGCTGGATAGGGTAATTTGCCAAAGGTTTACTTGGAATGAATTCACCTTCTAATAAAATATCTTTATTTTTAGTCCAATATGAAGTGTAAAAGGACACCATTTCTAAATGATCTTTCGACAGATCTTTTAGTTTCACTGAAATTTGAGGTACTCCGAATAAAGTATTTACCATTTGTAAAGCGGCAACTTCTAATTTCTCATTTTTATGCCAAGTTATCATATCTGAATGCACTGCCGTAGTACCGGCTAACATATTAATATCGGCAATTCGAACTCTATTCATAGTAGCATCCCCCGGGCAATCGAACGCCCGAAACATATTACCATATTTTCGCATTGCAGGGCCTGTGTACTTTTGTCTAAATTCAATAAAAACTTCTGAATTTATCGCACGTAGTGAATCAATTATATCGGTCATTAAGCGATCTACAGCTTCGTTGATAGAGACATAATCTCTGCCATCGGCTCCAGAAACAATAGTGTCTGGATACAGTTTAAAATCATCTATAAAATCTAATTTAAAACCGTCTAAATTCCATTCTAATAAGGCTCTTTTATAAATTGTTATGAGGTACGTGCGTACTTCAGGAAATCTCGGATCAAAAACTGGTGCCCAGCGATGATTTTCTGTTAAAAATTTACCCTTAAATCTTTGATAGGCTTTTGATTCTTTTCCGCAAAAAGGCACAGCATACCAAAAGCCTACTTTCATACCTACACTATGAATTGAACTCACAAATTCTCTTGGATTTGTTAGCCTTTCTGGTATCCAATCACCGGTATAATCATACCCTCTATTCGAATCATTCGTTTGCCAACCATCATCAATAATAATAGATTCATATCCGAGTTTCTTAGCAATTTTACATTCTTTAATAAGCTCATTGGTGTCTAGCTCTTGATGAAATTGATACCAGGTAGAATACAAAGGTGCTTTCGCAATACTAGGTACATATGCAGGTTTTAAACTGGCAAAATTTTCCCACCACCGTGCCGTTTCTTTTAAAGCAGATGAGAAGTGTTTTTCTCCTGTATCAATTCTTAGTTGGACATTGTATTCTTTTATATTGGAATTTTTCTCAGTAAAAAAAGTAATGTGGCAGTAAAAAGAATCATCTTCTTCTCTTATTCGAGCATTTAGTTCTAGTTTGTTTATAGCATTCGAACAAGCAAAGGTCGACACGTTTTCGTCATTATTACCAAAAAGTGAAATCACAGGTGCGTCTATGGAAATTCTAGACTCCATATGATCTAATTCCCAATCGGCCTGAATCCGTTTAGAAAAATCACTTGTTGGCTTCCAAACACCTTTGACATTATGTGCAGGAATTTTCCATTGCAAAGTAATAGGTTCCACATCTATATATTCATTTGCAGTTAACTTAAAATTGTAAATTTTGATCTCATTTTCATCATGAATCTTTGTTAAAGAAGCATCCATTTTGGCAGGTACGCCTGTAATTAATATTTCATTCAACTGCTGTACTATTTTAGTATCTATCATCATCTTAATTTTTATTGATGCTAAACATCATTACCTTATCATTATTTTGGCTTACAAGCACTTTATTATTGTTATTTCGGGTTCTTATTTCAATTATATGATGTGATTGACCAGGTGCGTAAAATCCAGATTTTTTGCTCGTTATCGCCTTAAAACCTTGATCACTTCCCTTTAAATAAATACCCATAAGCGCATCATATTTTCCATAGTTTGTTTCTGCAGTAAAATCATTACCAACTAACAATACATCCAGAAACCCATCATTATTAATATCTTTCACTAGCATATCATTAATTGGAGCAACTTGACATTCGTCGGGTAATGCAACAACTTTAAAGGTACCATTTCCAATATTTTCTATGTAGCTGCTTGCAAATGTATCGGCCCTTAATGTACTCTTCTCTAAGTCTGTAATTTTTAATAAATTTTTAAAATTTGCCTTGGAAAAAGACGCATATGTCACATAGGTATCTTTCAATTTTACCAATTGTTTCATAATATCATCACGTGTATGCACAGGCAATAACTCATAACCGTTTTTAGTCTTAAAATATTGAGCAAGAACCGGGTCTATACTTCCGTTGTTATCAAAATCTTTGTTATAAATATATACTGGTTTCCCTTCTTTTGGTAAAACAAAACCATTCAATCCTTGATTACCTACAATAAAATCAATATCTCCATCATTGTCAAAATCTCCCGCCTCAATTGAATTCCACCAACCTGAAACTTTTATATCCTCGTTACTTTCATTCATCCAACGAGCATCCATTTTTTCTAATTTACCTCTATTGTTCTTAAAAATCGTGATAGGCATCCATTCACCAACTATGATGAGATCATCCCAATCATCACCATCAATATCTTTCCAAAGAGCATCAGTAATCATACCTGATCTTAGTAATTGGTCATTTTCAAGTGCTTCAAACCTACCAGAATTATTTCGTAATAATTGACTATTTGGAGCCGTTGGGTATTTGCCTTTTACTATTCTACTGCCAACGAAAAAATCAATGTCTCCATCTTTGTCAAAATCGTTAGGTTTGATACAAGCAGTCGTTTCGAATACTTTTGGAAGAGCATCTGCGGCTATAGTGAATCTACCAGTACCATCGTTTAAATAGAGTTGATCTTGATAAATAGACGAACCCAATTTGAATTCTGTGCCTCCGTTCGCTATATAAAGATCTAAATCATTATCATTATCGATATCGACAAAAACAGCGTCAGTATTTTCGGGAGCACTTTCTAACTTTTGCATGACCTTATACACCCCTTCTTCATCTTGACTTAAAATTAACGCAGGCGCATCTTTACTTCCTCCAAAAAATAGTTCATCACCAGGCTCTCCATCTACATTTGCCGCAGTAACACAGGGTCCAAATCTGTTGTACTGACGCATTAACAAATGCTGAAATACATAATCATGACCACCATTCTCTTGGTGTGTTAATGCTATGGTTGTAGTATCTACATTGAATATTTTCGTAGGTAAAATAATGTCACTTCTTTCTAAACGCTCTATCAATTTACTATCAACAATTAGATGTTGATTTACCTCAACATTATAAAGCTTGGATACACTAGTGTTAGGCCAACTAACTTCCAAAGAATCTATTCGATCAGATTCCAGTCCGAAATGCAAAATAGGTTCTACAGATGATAAATAACCCCTTACGACCGATTGATATTGCTGCTGCTGTCGACCACCTTCCCAAAGTGTGACTTTAGCACCAATAGCCCTGCTGTTTTGTTGCCCTCCTTTTAGTTGAATTCTTACATAGTTCGCTCTTTTAACACGCTCTGTTTGATTTTCGATAATCGATGCTTCATCGTTAATATTATTTACAACAATATCTAAATCACCATCATTATCTAAATCTGCGAAGACAGCTCCATTTGAAAATGATTTTTTTTCTGATATCCAACTATCCGATACATCTTCAAAATAGGAACGCTCGGTATTTTTGTAAAAGAAATTGCTCAACTTAACACCGCTTACTTTTTGAAGATTTTTCTTCACTGATGCTTTACGTGTCTCATCGGTACCAAAAATGCTATTATTGTTTGAATAACTTACAAAATCTAAATCTGTGATATCTTTTACATATCCATTTGTTATATAAATATCTTTGTTTCCATCATTATCAAAATCGGCTATCAAAGGAGCCCAACTCCAATCAGTACTAGCAATGCCAGACATATAACCTACTTCACTTGTCTTTAGAGGTTGCGAATCAATAAAACCATTATTCAATTGAAGTGTATTTCGGATATATTGTGAGGCATAGTTGTTTCTTTGTGATAACAAGTATTTATCATAATTTGTAGTTCCTAACATTGATTTTTGGCGTGTATAATCTTGAGGAAGCATATCTAACACCAGTACATCGGGTAGGGCATCGTTGTTTATATCGGCAACGTCGACCCCCATCGCATTAAAAGATTGATGCGGCATCCATTGCTGACTCATTTCTTTAAACCCATTATGCGTCTTTAATATAGTGTCTATGCCTTGATTTATATACAAAAGATCATCCGTAATAAAATCATTAGAAATATATAAATCTGGCAAACCATCACGGTTAAAATCGTTTAACGCGATACCTAATCCAAACCCACGATGTGTAATGCCTAGATCTATAGACACGTCTGTAAATTTGGGGTGATTAACACCTTCAACAACATCATTTCTCAACAAAACGTCTTGAATATGATTCGGTTGATATTTTTTTGGAATTAATGCATTCTTAGATCGTGTACTTTCTCCATTATGAACGATATATGCGTCTAGATCTCCGTCAAGATCATAGTCAAAAAAAAGTGTTTGCTGAGCGTATAAGCCATCATCTAAATTATAGGCAGCAGCACTTTCTTCAAACTGAGGAATACCTTTGCCATTCACTCCTTTATTTATAAAAAGTAAATTGTTACAATTATTATTATTGCAGTTGAATCCACCAACACTTAAGTAAATATCTTCGAGTTGGTCATTATTTATATCTACTACCGAAACTCCCGTGACCCATACATTTGTTTCAAAGTTTGACTTTTCACTAATGTCTTCAAATGTTAAATCTCCTTTGTTTAGATAAATTTTTGACGAAACTTGATTACCGGTAAACACCATGTCTTGTAATCCATCATTATTAAAATCACCAATTCCTACACCTCCACCATTATAAGAATATTGAAATTCTATTACATTAATAGAATCGTTTTCGATAATAGTGTTAGAAAAGGTAATTCCCGAATGTTTTGAATCGACATATTTAAAAAGTGTATTTTGCTTCTTAGCACAAGAAGCAAACAAAAGAATACACAAAATATATAGGGTACATAGTTTTGACATTATCTGATCAAAAGAAATTGAAAAAACCAAGTAGTCTTTTACGACTACTTGGCTCCTAATTTAAACATATGAAAACAAAGTTAACTCAAATTAATAACCAGGGTTTTGCTGCAAATTAGAATTTGCATCGATTTCTGGTTGTGGTATCCAAACGAGCTCATGTTTACCTGATACAAAAACACCTCCATTACTTAATGACTTAGGATGTGTTCCATGCAACGATGTCGCACCTAAATAGTCATCTGCCAGTCCCCATCTTACGAGATCAAAAAATCTATGTGATTCTCCTACTAATTCTAAGGTACGTTCTTCTATAATAGCGGTTCTCATTTGATCTTGAGACAAACCACTGTAGGTACTTATTCCGGCTCTTGTTCTTACTAAATTTATATTTCCTTCAGCTTCTCCCGTTTTGCCTTGCTCATTTTGCGCTTCTGCCAACATTAACAATACATCAGAATATCTAATTAATCTCCAATTATTGCCAGTATCAATACCACTAGCAGGGACATCTGCTCTTACACCATTATCCATTCCTGAATATTTCTTTGTAAAAATTGGCTCTACTCCTTCGGCGCCAGCAACACTAATCTCTCCTGCAAAATCTGTCAAAAAAGGAACACCACCATAACCTGTAGCTCCAGGGTAGTCATAAGCAATACTTTCGTTACGTCTTACCACATCTCCATTGGCTTCAAATAAGTCTTTTACCCATGGATTCATATAATGTCCTTGATCTAATGAATGTTCTGGTGGTGAATAATCGATCACATAATTAGCTAAGGTCCCAGAACCCGAAACATCTACTCCCCATACCCAGTTTTCTGGATCGCCTTTGTATTGGATTTCGAATACTGATTCTACATTATTCTCATTATTAATTCCAAAATTATCACCGTATTGCGCTGCGGGAAGCAATGAATATCCCATAGTTGTTACTGCTTTAAAATCTGTCTCTGCGTCGGCCCAATTTTTTAAGTACAAATGCGTTTTACCTCTAAAGGCTGTAGCAGAACCTTTTGTAGGTCTTCCTAAATCACCACTACTCCATGAAGAAGGTAACCTATTTGCGGCTTCTGTAAAATCGGCAATTGATTGTGCCCAAAGCTCGCTTTGCGTCGATGCAGCGGGAAATAAATCATCTGGAGCTGATTCTAAAACCAACGGAGTATTTCCGTAGAGCGCGGCTAAGTACCAATAAGCAAATCCTCTACAGAAATAAGCTTGTCCTAAAAACCCATCTCTTTCAGTCTGGTTAGAAACATTGGTTTCATTTACATTTTCTAATATTAAATTAGCTCTCAGTATTACTTTATATAATTCTTGATATGGTTCTAAAGCCCATCTAGCTGTTCCCGGGCCACCTTGAAAAGTAGACATCGCGGTATTTGTATCGAATGGGCGAATATTGAATTCATCTGAACGTAAAATAGCTCCTGTATGTACAATTCGTCCCCAAAAGAATGTATTGGCAATTGGATGAAACATACCATTCACAGCCAATTTAGCATCATCGGCATCTTGCCAAAATGATTCTGAACCAATCGAATTTGGATTTACTTGGTTCAGAAAACCTTCACTGCAACTTACCGTAAAAAGCAATAAGACTGCAACTAAATAGTTTGTAATTTTTAAATTAGTTTTCATAATCTTCATTAAATTAATTTTTATTAAAAGCCCAATTGTAATCCTACAGTAAATGTTCTGGCATTAGGATATGCCCTTGCATCTATACCACGACCCAATATTGGATTTAAGCCGCGAGGCGAACGTCCACCAGATGTAGAAGCTACATCAGGATCATAACCTGAATAATCTGTTATAACGAAGAGGTTCTGAGCATTTAAATATACTCGAGCTGAACCAATCCAATCAACAGCTAATTTTTCATTAAAAGTATAACCAATCTCAACAGTTTTTAATCTTAAATAAGAACCATCTTCTACGAAATAAGTCGATGCTGCTCTATTACCACCTGCATCACTCGTAGTTGCTCTAGGCACATCAGTTATTGTATTTGTTGGAGTCCAAGCTCTTAGCACATCCACTAACTTATTGTCGTCAGACCAAAAAGTATTAAAAAACTTATTCTGATTCCAAATTTCATTCCCTTGAACCCCTTGGAAAAATAAGCTGAAATCTAAGTTCTTATAATTTCCGGCGAAGTTAATACCATACGTAAAGTCTGGTGTTGGATCTCCAATAACCGACTGGTCATCTACCGTTACCATGCCATCTCCATTAATATCGGCTCTTTGAAAATCTCCTGGTTGTACTAAAGATCTTCTTACAGGATCATTCACTGTATTTGGATCATTATCTATAGATGCCTGATCGGGATAGACTCCTAAGATAGTGTATCCGAAAAATACTCCGAGAGGCTGTCCTTCGATAAAGCGATTCACTGTTCTACCATCCTCATCTACTCCTGGGCCAATAATAGGATTTGGTAACGATGTTAATTCATTCTTAACTGTTGCCAAATTCAACCCTATACTATAATTAAAGTTTTCGCTCGGAGAATCGGTATAATTCAAACCTAGCTCAAATCCTCTATTATTTATGTTACCTGCATTTTGGATAACTGGTAAACTAGTACCGCTCGAAGAAGGAATACTTACCGCTACCAATACATCTTCTACATCTTTGTTAAAATAGTCGGCAGTCAATGATAACTTATTGTTTAGCAAGGTAGCATCGATACCAACATTCAGCGTTTTAGAAACTTCCCATTTAATGTCTTCATCTACTAATTGTGTTAAGGCATATCCGAAGGCGAAATCTTGTTGTTCACCAAAGGCAGTATTAGAGGTTAGTCCGAATACTGATTGATATGCATAATCGGAAATATTCTGAGACCCTAGTTCACCATATCCAGCTCTTATTTTAAGTGTATTCACTACCCCATCTTCATTCCAAAAATCTTCATTACTTACTCTCCAACCTACGGACAATGATGGGAAATATCCCACACGATTTCCATCTCTAAATTTAGAAGATGCGTCACGACGGATAGACGCTGTTAGTAAATATTTATCATCATATTTATAATTAATATTTCCGAAATAAGATAATAATCCACTTATCGTACGCTGTCCACCTGTAGCAACTACGTTTGAAGCATCAGCCGCTCCCACATTTCTTATATCATTCGAAGGCAATCCATTAACTGTCGTCGATAATGCATTACCATCAATATCTTGTCTTGAAACACCTATTAAAGCTTGAATGTTATTCTTACCAAAAGATTTTTTATACGTTAAGGTTCCATCCATAATGGTTGAGATGGTTTCAGAACGTGTTTCTGTGAGATCGTTTAACTCGTTTAAATTATTTAGCGCATCAGAATTACTCATAAAATAAGTAGGTCGAAATAATGAATAGTATTGATTCACATAATCAATTCCAACATTAACCTTCCCGGTCAGGCCTTCTATAATTTCATAACTCGCGCTCAAACTACCTAAAACATTTCGAGAAGTTAATAAGTTATCCTCTAATGTGGCCAAAGCATATTTATTGATACCTCCAAAATTATGAACACTAAATTCAGGGGCCTCAAAACCACCTTCATTTTCGGGTACATTAAACCTTAATATGGGCGCTGTAGAACCTTCAAAACCAAACCAATCATTTGTTTGCAATTTAGTTTGTGCTAATGATAAAGATTCTTCTATTTTCACTTTACCAATATTAAATTTACTATTTAAGCGTATATTAAATTTCTCAAAGCCAGATCCGACTAATATTCCATCTTGTTTAAAGTAATTTGATGAAAATAAATAAGAAGAACTTTCTCCACCGCCAGAAACTGAAAATCCATAATCTTCGATAGCCCCATTATTTAAAGAGAGGTCTTGCCAATCAGTACTCACTCCTGTGTTAGGAAACACGAAGCCTGTACCATCGTTTTGTTCTAATTGATTTCTATACTGTTCGAACTGCGGTCCGTTCAAATAATCTAGGGTTTTACTCGGCGTATCTACACCAGCTCTAATATCTAAGGTCACTTTTGGTGACGTATCTGTTGTACCTCTATCGGTTGTAACAATTACTACACCATTTGCTGCTCTCGAACCATAGATCGCGGCAGAAGCGGCATCTTTTAATACTTGAATATTTTTAAAATCTTTCGAATTCAAATAATACAAATCATTTACAATCATTCCATCAACGATATATAAAGGAAATGAATTCGTAAGTGAGCTAATCCCTCTAATAAATACGTTCGCTGGACCTCCAGGTTGCCCTCCAAAACTTTCTACTTGTACCCCCGTAATTTTTCCCTGTAATGCAATTGTGGGATTACTTGCAACAACTTGTTTTATTGCTGCTCCTTTTATGGACGATACTGCCCCGGTGATATCACGCTTATTTTGTGAACCATACCCTACAACTACAACCTCATCTAACGCTTGCGAATCACTATCTAGGATAACGTTTAAAGTTGTCTGACCATTTAGGGGTACTTCCTTTGTAATATAGCCCACAAAACTGAACACTAACGTTGCATTAGCATCTACATTGTTCAGGGTATAATTACCATCAAAATCGGTACTTGTACCGTTATCAGTTCCTTTTACAACCACATTTACCCCCGGTAAAGGGCCACTCGCTTCTGATACCGTACCAGAAACGGTCACCGTTTGTGCAACAACACTGTGACTCGCCAGTATTAATGCAAAAACGATTAGTTGTTTACATACTTTTTTTAACATAAGATAAATAATTAAGTTGATTGTTTTAAATAGTTAGTGTTAGTTTAAAAAAGCCTAAAATGTATGCTATGATACACTATGCTACTAAACAAAATTAAAACAAAAATTGAGATATCCAAAAAATAAATGTAAAAATTACATATATTAAATAAAATTGTAGTCAAAAAAATACATTTCCTTCATTTTGTTGGGTTTGAAAACGTACAACGATTGACGTCGAGAACCATCAAATTCAAAACAGCAACTGAAGGATTAAATAGAATTTCGCTTAATCAAATTGGAAGGAACAATGAGTTGGATAGTACTCCCCTCTTTAATATGAAGTGCAGCAGTCATTGCCATTTCTTTAAAATCAATGGAGATAGTTGTGATTCCTCCAAAAATAAATTCTTTAACGACATTGTCATTGTGAGACAATATCCCGACATCTTTACCCACTTTGTATTCGGCATTTCGACAGTCTTTTAAAAACTCCCACAAGAAAGTATCGCTAATAAAAAAATAAGAATGCTTCTTTTTTAACATTCCTTTTTTATATTTTTTCTCAACAACGCCATTAATATTATGATTATCAATAAATTTTTGAAAAGCATGGAGTATTCCGACTGGATAATCGGCGTCGTCTCTAAAGAACAAAATGAACTTTTTGTATCGACTTATTTCTGGTAACAATTCGACCAATTTCTCGTAGGTTTTTTTTTCAAACTCTTGAGAGATAAAAGAATAAGCTGGAGGCATTTTAATATACCTATCGATAATTAGCAGTTTTTGAGGAGCAATTCTTTTCAACAAGGGTATTACTTTCTGATTTTGAACAGGTGCAATGACATACTTACCATACTTACCTCGAATATTAGTCACAATTGTCTCAAAAATTGCAACATTGTTATGATGAAAATAGACATCAATTTGAAATCGTTTACCCAATTCTTTTCTAAAGGTATTGTAAAACTCTTTCTGGAAACTTTGAAAAGCAAAAAGAAGTAAAGCAACCTTCATGGTCACTTTTGTTTCTTGACTTACAATATAATATCCTTTCAACTTTTTAGACTCTACGAGTCCTCTTTCTTTTAATGCTTCATAAGCCCTAACTATCGTCTTTCGGGCGAACCCTAACTCTTCTACCATTACATTAATGGAAGGTAATTTATCTCCGGTTTTCAAAAAACCCTCATCTATGGATTCTAGAACTCCATTGACTAATTGCTCATGCTTAGAAAGCGAATTATATTGGGTAAGTTCTTTTATTTTTTCTATTAGCAAAACCTGGGAGTTGATCTATTTTGGTGAACGCAAATTAGTGAAAAATAGATAAAAACCTAGAAACTGGAGAATTTTAAATATTGAATTTAGTATTAAAGTTCAACTTCTGTCTAGAATTAAAACTATACAAATATGCTCCTCGTTTACTTGTTGATTTATCCTTTTCATCTAACCTTGTTAGAATATCAAATGACATTATTTTCTTTCTAAAATTACGAGGATCAATTTCTTTCTGATAAATGGCTTCATACAATTGTTGTAATTGCGGAATGGTAAACTTGTCAGGCAATAGTTCAAATCCTACCGGTTGATAACTTGCCTTTTCTCTAAGCCGCTTTAAAGCGTCATTCACCATATCATTGTGGTCTAGAACTAACGCTGGCAGCTGTCTAATATCGTGCCATTCTGCTCCATGTGACTCTACCAATTCTTTATCTTGAGCATCTATTGAAATTAGAGCATATTGTGCTACTGATATACAACGATAACCTGGGTCTCTTTCGGCAAGATTATACGTTCTTAGTTCCTCCATAAAGACATTTTCTAAACCGGTAATTTCAGTTAATACACGTTTGGCAGCTTCGGTAACACTTTCTTTAAGTTGCACAAAACTTCCTATTAAAGAATATGCGCCCTTTTGAGGAGCAACCCGCCTTTTAAAAACTAATAGCTTTAGAATTCCTTTATCAAATCCAAAAATGATACAGTCGGTAGCGACATACATTTTATCATGCTCCTTATACCAATCTTTTTCCCAATCTGTAGTCATATATTCGGTTTTAGTGTAGACATCTTACTATTCGTAATTTTATTTAAAATATAATTAATGTATAAAATACATTTATTATATTTGACAACAATTTCATCGAGAATAACGACGTCTTTCTACTTTTTCTTAATGGACGCTAAAGTTAACATTTTAATATAAAATAGCTATTGGATTTCAAAACATCTATCATAAAATTATCCACTCGGAATGAACAACTTGTTGCAAATTTTAAACCTGAAATTAGTGTCAAATCACCGGGAAGAGTAAATTTAATAGGTGAACATACCGATTACAACGCTGGATACGTTCTACCTACCGCTATTGATAAAAATATATATTTTCACTTAAAGAAAAATGGAGAGGACAACGTTTGTAATATTTACAGTAAGACATATGATTCTTTCTTACAAGTGTTCTTAACCTCTGTAAAAAAAAGCGATACAGAATGGGAGAATTATATTCTTGGAGTTGTGTATGAATTACAAAAGCATACCTCAAAAATTAAAGGCTTCGATTGTATTATTGAAAGTAAATTACCTATTGGAGCTGGTATCAGTTCGTCTGCTGCCTTAGAATGCGGTCTGGCCTTTGCACTAAACAAACTCTTCGATTTGCAATTATCTAAGCGCTGTCTTATTGAGTTGTCTAGAGATGCAGAGCATTCATTTGTTGGTACCAAATGTGGAATTATGGATCAGTTTGCCTCTGTCATGAGTGAGGCAAATCATGCCCTTCTTTTAGATTGTAAAACGTTGAATTACCAACTCGTACCTTTACAAATAGACCCTTATGAACTCTTATTACTCAACACAAATGTATCTCATAGTTTGTCTACTAGTGAATATAATACTAGAAGAAAAGAATGCGAAATTGGGGTACAAATCATACAGTCGAAATATTCAGAAATTGACTCTTTAAGAAGTGCCAACCTATCCATTTTAAATGAATTTAAGGACGAAATGAGTTCAATAGTTTATCAAAGATGTTCGTATGTTCTTCATGAAAACCAAAGAGTACTTGCAGCAGCTGATGCATTAAAGACGGGAAGACTATCGGCCTTTGGCGAATTAATGTATGCTTCGCATAAGGGTTTACGAAATGAATATAACGTTAGCTGTAATGAACTAGACTTTTTGGTTGATTTTTCGAAGCGTTATGATACTGTTTTAGGATCTAGAATGATGGGCGGTGGCTTTGGAGGTTGTACAATAAATCTAATTCATAAGGATGTAATCACAACATATGTTCAAGATGTTTCAAGAGCGTATAAAGAAAATTTCAACATAGAATTAAGCCCTATACTGGTGAAACCTAGTAATGGAACTTCTTTTCAAACATATTAAATGATGGAATATTTTAATGATAATCCCCATAGACGTTATAATATTTTAACGGGTGAATGGGTTTTAGTTTCACCGCATAGAACTAAACGTCCGTGGCAAGGTAAAACAGAAAAAGTGACCAATGCTGTTCTACCATCTCATGATCCAAATTGCTACCTATGCCCTGGAAACACACGTGCTAACGGCATACAAACCCCTGCCTATAAAAAGACCTATGCTTTCGAAAATGATTTTGCGGCTTTGATGCCTGATACTCTTTCTTCAAAAATCGATAATGGTTTGTTAAAAGCAACTTCTGAAATTGGTATTTGTAAAGTAATTTGTTTTTCACCTAATCATTCTTTAACGCTTCCATTAATGGAAGCTGAAGCCATTGTTGATGTTATTTCATTATGGCAAAAAGAATACGTTGAACTCGGTAGCTTACCCACTATAAATCATGTTCAGATATTTGAGAATAAAGGTGACATTATGGGGTGCAGTAATCCACATCCTCACGGACAAATATGGGCGCAAAGTACGATCCCACAGGAAGTTCAAAAAAAGAGCACTAAACAACAAGAGTACTGGGCAAAAACGAATAGAAGTCTTTTAGGCGATTATATTCGTCAAGAAATAATTATAAACGAGCGTATCATCATAGAAAATGACTATTTCGTTGCTCTGGTTCCATATTGGGCTGTTTGGCCGTATGAAGCAATGATTGCACCTAAAAGGCATATTAAAAACATAACTGGATTAAAAAGTGTTGAAAAAAGTGCTTTCGCGGAAATACTAAAAAAACTTACCGTTAAATACGACAATCTGTTCGAAACATCGTTCCCATATTCTTCTGGAATTCATCAGAGTCCTACCGATGAAACAGCACATCCTGCCTGGCACTTTCATATGTCTTTTTACCCACCACTATTGCGATCAGCGACTGTAAAAAAATTCATGGTTGGTTATGAAATGTTTGCCAATCCGCAACGGGATATTACGGCAGAACAAGCCGCCGAAAAATTGAGGAAATTACCAGAAAAACACTACAGTAAATAAACCTGCTATTTTCTAATTTCTTTTATAACTGATAGCGTATTCTTTACAAGTTTTTCTAAACCTGCATAATCTTCATTTGCCAGAATTTCTTTACTTATTAATTTGGAGCCCATACCTACACAGGTTACACCGGCATCAAACCACCCTTTCAAGTTGGCTTCATCTGTACTTACGCCTCCGGTTGGCATTACACTTGTCCACGGTTGAGGACCTTTGATAGCCTTTACAAATCCGGGGCCATAGGTAGACCCTGGAAATAGTTTGACGATTTCACATCCAAGTTCTTCAGCCTTGTTAATTTCTGTCAATGAACCGCATCCTGGTGACCATAATACTTTACGTCGATTACATACGATGGCAATGTCTTCTCTAAGTGACGGTGTCACGATAAAATTAGCTCCCATCTGCATAAAAAAGGAAGCCGCCGCACCATCGGTGATAGAACCAACACCCATGATCATTCCTGGCAATTCTTTTATAGCGTATTTGTTTAATTCCAAAAATACTTCATAAGCAAAATCACCTCTGGCGGTGAATTCTAGGAGTCGTGCTCCACCATCATAACATGCTTTTAATATTTTTTTACCCAATTCAATATCAGGGTGATAAAATAACGGAACCATTCCTTGTTCCTTCATTACTGCTGCTACTTCTAATCGTGTATATTGTGCCATTCTATTATTGTTGATATGTAAACTGTTAAATCGCTAAACTTGCTAAACAAATTTAACGATTCAACAACTAAACTTTTTATCGTGCTACTCTTCCCGAGGCATCGCCTCCCATTAACTTTTCTACTTCTGCCACTGTCATTAGGTTTGCATCACCTTTAATGGTATGTTTCAAGCAAGAAGCAGCGACGGCAAAATCGAGGGCGTTCTGATCATCTTCTGGATATTTTAACAAGCCATAAATCAGACCTCCCATGAATGAATCTCCGCCACCTACTCTATCTACTATATCGGTTATCTGATACTGACGTGTTTCATACATCTTCTCACCGTCGAATAATACGCCAGCCCATGTATTGTGTGATGCTGAAATAGATCCTCTTAAGGTTGTAATTACCTTTTTTGCGTTTGGAAACTTTTTCATCATTTGCTTACAAACCGATAAAAACGCTTCTGCCTTTACATCGTGACCATGCTTATGCACATCTAAACCTTCTGGATGAATTCCGAAATGCTTTTCTGCATCTTCTTCGTTACCTAAAATAATATCACAATAAGAGGTTAATTCGGTCATTATTTTTTCTCGGTCTCCACCATAGTTCCATAATTTAGCTCTATAGTTCAAATCGGTCGAAACAGTAATTCCTTTTGCTCTGGCTGCCTTTACAGCTTCTAAGCAAACATCGGCCGCTCCTTGTGAAATTGCCGGTGTAATGCCTGTCCAGTGAAACCATTCTACACCTTCAAAAACACTGTCCCAATCAATCATCCCAGATTCAATTTCTGCAATAGCTGAGTGTGCTCTATCATAGACTACTTTACTTCCTCTACTCACTGCGCCTGTTTCTAAGAAATAAATACCTAAACGATCTCCTCCATATACTATTTTATCAACACCAACACCTCTTTTACGCATTTCCATCATAGCGCAAGCGCCAATATCATTTTTCGGTAAACGTGTTACGAAATCTACAGGAACACCATAATTCGCTAGAGAAACAGCCACATTCGATTCACCTCCACCATACACAACATCAAAACTTGTTGTTTGAGAGAATCTTAAAAACCCAGGAGGTGCTAGTCTCAGCATTATCTCTCCAAAAGTTACCACTTTTTTCATCTTAAAATTTTATTTTCTATTAATTCAATTTTAACTTAATTAGAATGCTGTCTATTAGATACCCAATGCTTGACCACCACCAACTTGAATAGTTTCAGCAGTAATAAATGCAGCATCTTTACTCGCTAAGAAAGATACAACCCCAGCAACATCTTCTGGCTGACCTAATCTTCCTAACATAATATTATTAGCCCACGATGCGAACACCTCTGGTTTTGTTGATTTAATTTGCTTGTGAAAATCAGTATCAATAGTACCCGGAGATACAGCGTTTACTCTAATTCCGTATTCTGCTAAGTCTTTAGCTAAGGCCCTCGTAATTGCATGAACACCTGCTTTAGAGGTACCATAAATTCCTGCTCCAGGCCCTCCTGCATTCCAACCTGCATTCGAGGTATAATTGATAATCGATGCATTATCACTTTTCTTTAAAAAAGGAATGGCAGCTCTCGAAGCAAAAAATGTAGAATCAAGATTTAATGCCATTACAAAACGATAAAATTCAGTGGTCATTTCTTCAAAACGAGATCTTCCTCCTAGACCACCTGCATTGTTTACCAAGACATCAATTTTTCCATATTTTTCACCAATCTTGGTAATGTTTGAAGTTACTGCCTCTTCTTTTGTCACATCAAACCCATAATATTCTGCTGTAATTCCTTCAGCAGCAAGTTCTTTAACACGGCTAGCACCTTCTTCATCTTGGATTCCATTTAAAATGACCGTATATCCATCATTTCCTAATCTTTTTGCGACTTGGAAACCGATACCTCCTGTGGCTCCTGTAATTACAGCGATTTTTCCATTTAATGTACTCATATTTTTAATTTTTGATCTTTATTCTATGTTATATTTTCTTTAAAATCTTTATACTATTATTCTGTTTTCGGTTGTAAAGGTTCAATTTTCGGGCATAATATCCAAATAGCTAACAGTGCAATGATAGCCAAGGCCCCACCAATTATAAACGCAGGTGTATAATTACCCCCAGTAGTTATGAATGTTACTAATATGGTCAGTCCCGCTGCGCCAAGTTTAGCCGCCATTCCTGCAAATCCTGAAAGTGTACCTACTATTTTTCCACTAAAAAGATCACTTGGGATGGTCTGTACATTTCCAATTGCTACTTGAAATCCGAAAAGTAAAACTGCCATAATAATTACCGCATTCGTTGCAGTTCCAGGTGCTTTTAATAAGAAGAAGCAAGGAATCATAATAAAACAACCTAAAGTTATAGTCATCTTACGTGTTTTATCTATAGACCATCCTGCCATAATTCTATTTTTGGCGAGTAAACCACCGAATATAGCTCCAATCATGGCCCCTACATAAGGTACCCATGCCGAGAATGCTATTTCTTTTACATCCATACCGAAAACTTCTGATAGATAGATTGGAATCCAAACTATAAAAAGCCACCAAATTGGATCAATAGCTGCTGAGGCAATTATCACACCCCAACTCTCCTTATGATTAAGTAGTTCACTAGTATTAGGGCTATATCCTTCATCATATTCTCCATCTTCATCAAGCTCTTGATTTTGCTGTCCAGATAGGATATATTGTCTTTCAGCATCTGACAACCAAGGATGAGACTTTGGTGGTGATTTTACTATAAACATCCAAGGTAACAACCATAATAATCCAAGTAAACCAACAACTATAAATATTGCCTTCCAAGAGAAAAAAGCAGCTAACAATCCAATGATTGGGTATGCTACAATACCTCCTATAGCAGCTCCTGAATTGAAAATTCCTTGAGCCAATGCTCTCTCTTTTGTCGGGAACCATTCTGCATTAGCCTTCGCTGCACCCGGCCAGTTTCCAGCTTCAGCAATTCCTAATATTGACCTAAAGATCGAAAAACTTAACAATCCTTGAGCAAATGCATGTAGCATAGTTGCAATAGACCATACACTTATCGAAATAGCAAAGCCTATTCTAGTTCCTATCCAATCGAAAATTTTACCGAAAAGGGCCTGACCTCCAGCGTAGGATAATATAAAAACTGTTGATATTGTACCATAAATGGCCTTATGACCGTCTTCATCCATATCTGGAAATAGCTCTTTTGCAATGTCGGGCCATAAAGCTCCAAAAGCTTGTCTATCTATATAATTTATCACCGCAGCCAAAGCCACTAGCCCTACTACCCACCATCTTAATCCTTTAACCTTCATAGTATAAATCTATTTTATAAATAATACTTCTGTAGTTGCACATAAGACAATACTTTTCTTTTGCAACTTCATTTTGAGTTACATCGTCTTACTAACAATTTACTTTTTTTGCTGTCAAAATTCAAATATGTAGAACTTTCTGAATTATGCTCTAAATATTAATTCCCTTCTTTTTATGTATTCTGAATATAGAAGCGTGCAACGCTATCTTCAGTTCATTTAAATTAAATGTTATAACAATACTGATATAAAATTTTGAAATGAATCTTCATTTTTGCTTTTGCCAATTTCGGATTCTGCGCCTTAATCGCTTCATAAATATCTCTGTGTTCTTGTATTCCTAATGTTGCCTGATCTTTATCACAAACATGATACTTTTCAAAATTTGTAATAATTTCTGGTGTAATTGTTAACATGAACGTATTCATGGTACTATTACCACTAGCTTTTGCTATTGCCAAATGAAATAATAAATCTTCTTGTACAGCATCTTCTCCATTCAGCACTTTCTCTTGATAAGCGTCAAGCGTTTGTTTTAAATGCTCTAAATCTTCTTCAGTTCTCCTTAATGCCGCTAGCTTTACCGTTTTCAATTCTAATAAAATACGTGTTTCAACCAAGGACTTAAAATCTGGATCCTCAAGTCTTAGAATATCCTCAATCATGCCGTTCATTGCAATAACGCCAATATTAGCGACGAATGTACCACTTTGGGGAATCGACTTTAGCAAACCATAAAACTCTAACTTTTGAATAGCCTCTCTTACATTGCTCCTGGTAACTTCAAACTTTTCTGACAACATACGTTCAGATGGTAATTTATCACCGGGTTCAAGGTTTTTATAATTGATCAAATCTCTAATCTTGGATATAATAGAGTTTTGAACCGAAAGGTTGTCATTTTTAGTAAGTATTTCTAACTTCATCTATTTGGGTATACAGCACCAACGCTTGGTTAAACTGGTTTATATATTAAATTTAATCAAAAACTTAAAGATAAAAAACATTCTAATCTTTAAAGTTTTATTTTTCTCTGATTTACTGAGCTTTACTGGCGAAAATCAAAACCAGTAAAACTCAATAAGAAACTAACTAATTCAAACTACTTTTATCTGTAAACTTATCAGCTTAATGGCTAACAGTTAAATCATAATATTTTACGCTCGCAAAAGACCCCTCGTCTTTCGTTTGCAGGTAATTACCTGCTTTAAAATAATTCTCAAATATTCCCCACTTCTCCATATGAATACCATCAAAAACCTTGGAGGTATTCTCATTGAGTATTACTTCTATTCTTCCAGAGGTAACTTTTACCTCTACTGTAAACTTTTCAAATCCAACATTTTCATCAAAAAAATAACTCTCTCCGTCTTGCCAAGAATCAGTCTCTAAAATTTCTGTATCCGATAAGGTAATATCTTTTAGGGCTTTCGTCACTACCCTTACTTTTTCATCTTGCCAATAAACTTTCAATACAGGAGGAGCATTATTATCATCTTCACCTATTAGATCACGTTGTTCATTTGTTAATCTACCATGTATTTGCATGACCATTGTACGATGATAATCGCCGTCATTATCTTTCGATATTTCATCCATTGATAGTGTACCTTTCATTTTCCCACCCTGTTCGAAAGTCCAATTTGTTGTATTACTCCCTGGATTCATTTGCTCTCTCAATTCAGTTCTCGAATATGAAGAGTTGGCTGTTGATGCTCCTGGATAGGTATAAAAAACTAAGGCTCCATTTATCGAATCATTATACATAAAAGGTTTCAACGTTTCATTGGTAGCATAATTCAATATTTCCGGTGGTTTTACCTCTGTAGGGTTACCAATTGGCAATGTAACCTTCCAATTATTCAAATTAATATTGGGTAATTTAAATGATTCTTCAACTGGTTCCTCTTCAACAATTTCTTCAATTGAAGGATCATCATTTTTATCTTGACAGCTCATTGTTATAATTAAACAGGTACCTATCAAAATTGACTTAAAAAATTGACCTTTATGTTTTGTTAAGATTAACATTTCAATGTTTCACTGATAATTCATAATATTTAACCTTTGCAAATGATCCTTCATCTCTGGATTGAAAATAATTCCCAGCTTTAAAATAATTTTCAAAGATTCCCCATTTTTCCATATGGATATTTTTGTATACTTTAAATTCATTATTGTTCAACGCTACAACCATTTTACCTTCCGAAACTTTCACTTCTAGTGTGAATTTTCTAAATCCAACTTCTTGTTCAAACGTAAACCCTTTATCATTGCCCCAGGCCGCTTCATGTAACAATGTATTACCTGATAGTTGTGTCATTTTTAGAACTTTCGTCTTTACACGTATTTTACCATCTTGCCAATAAATTTTCAATATTGGCGGTGCATTATTATCCTTAGCTCCTATTAAATCACGTTGTTCATTTGTCAAACGTCCATGAATCTGCATCACAATAACCTTGTGATATTTACCATTTTTATCTTTCGAAATATCTTCAACAGAAAGCTTCCCTTTCATAGTTCCTCCTTGAGCGAAGGTCCAATTGACATTATTATCACCCGGCACCATCTGTTCTCTCAATTCAGATCTTGAATACTTTGTATTCGCTGTAGTAGAGTTCGTTGGATAGGCATAAAAAACCAACCCTCCAGCCTTGGTAGAATCATTGTACATATATGGTTTTAACGATTCGTTCGTGGCGTAATTTGATATTTCAGGCGGACTTACTTCCAATGGTTTACCATTCTTTTTATTTACTGGAACGGTTACTTTCCAGTGACTAAGATCTATCTTAGGAATTTTATATTTCTTCTTCTTTTTATTCTTTTTACTTTTCTTTGAAACTTTAACATCCGATTCTGCAACGCTACTGTTTGTTTGTTGAGCAGTAGCGTTGACAGATAGAAATATTGTTAGTACCACTATAAATAGTTCTCTACGGAAGTTTTTCATCTTGTCAATTACAAAATATTAATTGTTAATTGCTGTAACAGTTATATTATCGGCTCTTATTTCTTCGGCTCCACTATTGTATCCAAAGTCACCGCCACCGCCACCGGTTGCAGGTCCTCCAATACCTCTAATAAATAAAGCAACACTGGTATTAGCGCCTGCATTAAATGTATAGGTATACGTAATATAGCCGTCATCATTTGGATTATTTTGAACTTCCACTAATAAATTATTAGCTGCGTCTTCCACCTGAGCAATAGATGAATATCCATAACCATCTTGTGGAAAATCTACTGTATTTGTATAATACGTTGGAGAGTAACCACTATCATAACCTGTTCCAGCCAACACTCTTAGTTCAAGCATACTTGCAGGACCTCCTGCTTCTAAGCTTTTAAAAGAAGTCACTATTTCGATACTGTAATCAGCATTTGGAGATACTTCAAACTCTTGATATGCGTGATCTGGCTCATTATTATCAAATTTTATAACATTATCTGACCCACCATTCCCTGAACTAGATTCTCCTTGGTCTCCAATACTCTTGTTAATCCATCCTGAACAAGCACAATCAGAGCCTGAAGATTTTGGTAACTTTGTAAACTCACCGTTTATTATCACAGGATCTGGAACATCAGCTTCTTCTGGTTCTATTACTTCAATTGTTTGAGAAATAGTACTTACAACTCCGTTAGCATCTGATGCTGTTAACGTCACGGTGAAAGTACCTTCACCAGGGTAAGTATTTATTCCATCTAAATCTGTAGAGGTATTCCCATCTCCAAAATCCCATGCATACGTTGTTGCACTTTTAGATAAATTGGCGAAAGTATATGTTTCCCAAGCATCTCCAGCTCCTTGAGTAGAGGAGAAATCAGCACTCGGCGGTGTAGCATCAGCTATTGATCCTGCTTCTGGCAAGTCAAATTCATAGTCACAAGAGACTAGTGAGATCGATACGATCATTGCACTAAAAAGCAAGATGGTCGTTTTAATTCGTCTTTTATATTTCATATAATTATTCATAATTATTTCTTTAAATTAATGATATGTTTAGTACCCTGGATTTTGCGTTAAGACACCATTACTCAAGTTTATTTCTCGTTGAGGAATAGGTAATAATAGATCTGTTGCACTAAATCCTAGTCCGTTCGCACCAGAGAATGCTGATAAAACATCTTGTGCCACTCCAAAACGACCTAAATCAAACCAACGTTGGTTTTCAAAAGCTAGTTCTACTCTTCTTTCATCTAATAATTCTTGCATTGAAATTTCGCCATCGGCATCATCTGGTAATCCAGCTCTATTTCTAACTAAATTAAATGATGTTAAGGCATTCGAACTTGACGTAGCTGTTCCACCACCTAAAATTGCCTCTACATGCATCAGCAATACGTCAGCGTATCTTAATACGATCCAATCATTTCCTGCCGACGTTGGATCTGAAGATGTTACCGGAATTCCTAAGTCGGTATCTCCATCTGGCAAATACTTTACCACTTGAAACTGACCAGCCTGACCTGAATCTTCTCTATATCCAATTCTATTTCCTCCAAAGGCATCTAATGCCGCCCTTGCATCTGCTGTTACATAGTTTACACCACTTGTTCTACCTACGGCGTTTAACCATTCTGCCGAAAAGTTCTGGCTATTTTGATTATCACTTGCTATATAACCTACTGCGAAGATCACTTCATCGTTGCCTTCATTGTAAAAAACATCTTTAAAATCGCCCTCTAATGCAAAACCTCTTGCAGGACTCATAATCGATTCTAACAATACTTGCGCATCTGTATAATTTCCTAAGGTTAAATGTACCTTAGCCAACAAACCTTCGGCTGCCGCTTTTGAAGCTCTGTTTTTAGAACCATCTTCTAAACCAGCTACGGCAGTAGTTAAATCACTCACAATAAGATTATAAACCGTCGCTTGAGCGAC
Organism: uncultured Flavobacteriaceae bacterium; assembly: GCA_947494325.1. Taxonomy (GTDB): domain Bacteria; phylum Bacteroidota; class Bacteroidia; order Flavobacteriales; family Flavobacteriaceae; genus Aureibaculum. Next base: position 160,731 of record CANLUS010000003.1, on the reverse strand, counting down.
TCTTGTATACGAAATATCAGCATCAGATGGGCTTATTAGACCTTCTACTAAAGGAATATCTCCAAATAATCTTACTAAATTAAAATAGGCATAAGCTCTTACAAATTTTGCTTCAGCTTCATATCTCGTGGCTGCCGCCGGAGAAGCTGTTCCTAGATTCTCTAATACTAAGTTCGCTGAATAAATAATATTGTAATAACTTCTATAATAATCATCTACAATACCATTTGTCGCTTCTATATTAAAACTCTCGAACTGTGCAGCTTCACCTTCACTACTTTTTGTTCGTGTATTATCACTGCGCATTTCAGTTAAATAAAACTCTACCTGTACGGCATGATTTAAGTTATTATTCGTGATCTTCAATGCATTCACCCCTTGTATTTCATTATACATATTAACGGCAACAGCTTCTAACTCTGCATCTCCTGCGAAAAACGAATCTCCGTTTTCTGCAGACACCAATTCTGGCGATAAATATGTGTCTTCACAAGAAGAAACAAACATTACCAATAATAGGAATGTTAAAAATTTTATTTGTTTCATAATATTTTCTCTTTATTATTATTAGTATTTCTTAAAATCCAACATTAATCCCTACAGATACTGTACTGAATACAGGCGAACCTGCTCTTTGATACCCATACGTAGTTGCACTCGTAGTATTTATAGACTCTGGATTAAATCCAGTATAACCATCTGCAGTTAAATACAGTAAGTTCTGCGCTGCAAAATAGATTCTAGCACTTGACAATTTTAATTTAGTCAAAGCGTTATCCCCAAAATTATATCCTAAATTCACATTACGAAGCGCTATATAAGAAGCATCTTGAATGATATCATTCGTAAATATCTTTTGCTTTATAAAGGCTTGATCTGGTGTTGTTGCTGTATTGAAATCTTGAGAACTATTAAACTGATTGAATAAATATTGGTCACCCATATTTCTAATTTCTGCACCATGACTTCCTTGAACCATAAAACTTAAATCAAAGTTTTTGTATTTGAAATCATTTGTAAGACTCCATACTAAATCCGGATATGGATTTCCTAGAATTGTTTTGTCATCATCATCAATAATTCCATCTCCATTTAAATCTTTTACATACACATCTTGTGCTTCACCACCAACTGGATGATACGGATCGTTTATAAATTCCAACGGAATATCTCTATCAACAACCCATCCATAATAAGATGAAATTGGGTTACCTTCTAAATTAATCCATTCTGCAGCCCTCTTTGAATCAACATTCTGTATTTGACCATTAGAATCGGCAAAATCTACTAATTCATTTTCATTTTTAGAAGCGATTAAAGTAGACGACCATTTGAAGTTTTCGTTCGTAATATTTCGAGTACGTAATTCTAACTCAATACCTGAATTCTCTACTTTCCCAATGTTTACCAAGGCATTGGTAAAACCAGTTGTAGAAGAAATAGGATTATCTAATAATAATTGATCACTTGTTCTAACATAATAATCAACAGAACCAGAAAGGAAATTATTAAATAATGAAAAATCAACTCCAGGGTTAAATTCTATAGATCGCTCCCATTTCAAATCTGGATTCGCAATATTTAATGCATCAACAGCGGCTGTTAAGTTACCGTCGATTGCAGCTGAAGCTTGCTGATTATCTAATAAAGATAGGTAAGGGAAATTATCAACTAAAGAGCCCCCAGTTGTTCTAAATGCATTGTTACCCGTAACCCCGTAACTTACTCTGAACTTTAACCTATTGACAAGTTCACTGTCTGCTAAAAAGTCTTCGTTATGAACATTCCATCCCACAGATCCTGCAGCAAAATTACCATATTTGTTATTCGGACCAAACACCGAACTACCATCTCTTCTGTAACTTATTGACATCAGATATTTGTCATCGAATGCATAATTGACTCTCCCAAAGAATGATAATAAGGTATTTTCGAATTCAAATCTTTGACGATTCGTGATTTGATCTGCTGCAAAAAGATATGGTTGCGAATCATCAACAAATTCACTTCCTTGAATTGTATTAAATTCTAATCTGTTTTTCTCAGCAGACATACCAACTACAGCGCTTATTTCATGTTTATTAATCTCTTTGGTATATGACAATACATTGTCAGACACCCAGTGATATGATCGTTGTCTCGTACTATCCAATCTTGAAGCACTAGCTCCATTTCTGTTAGATAGAACACCTTGATATCTCGTTGCTCTTCTACTTTGTTGATCACCAGAGAAAGCTGCTCTAAAACTTAAATCATTGGTAATCTTATATTTTGCATAAAAACTTCCGAATAATTTAAATCTAAACTCTCTTCTATTACGTTCAAGTACTTTAGCACCAGGGTTTGTATTAGAAGTATTACTAATATCCGTTCCTCCAGTGGCAATTGGCTGCATTGTTGCCAAATCAAAATCATCAAACATACGCTGAATTGCGTAATCACCAACTTGAGCATTAGCATATCTACCACCATCTCTTTCTCTATTTACAAATTGAATTGTATTTTCATCTAAGTAAAGTGGTAACCAAGGTGTTTGTCTTAAGATATCGTGTGTAGAACCATCAAATCTTCTTCTATTTGTATAGGACGGCGTTAACGATAATCCAACAGAAAGTTTCTTTGAAAGCTTCAAGTCAAATTTCGCTTTAAAACTATACTTCTTAAAATCATCAGTTAATAGTACGCCTTCATCATGTAAGTAATTTAGGTTAGTGCTAAATTTGAATTTATCACTTCCTCCTCTTGCGGCAAATGAATGATTCGTAATAATACCTCCATCAAAAATGATATCTTGCCAATCCTGGTCTACACCAATTAGTTGCTTCACACGGGTTCTATCTGAAATAGTACCAGTCGCGGCTTGTTCAGCAGCAGCAGTCTCAGCAACACTAAAATAATAATCATCACTTTGTCTGGCTGTTTTATAACCAGTTAGCATATTGTACGTGAATTTTACTCCACCGGCTTTTCCATCTTTCGTAGTAATCATTATAACACCGTTACCCCCTCTTGATCCAAAAATCGCACCTGAGGCAGCATCTTTCAATACTTCAAATGATGCTACATCGTTCATATCTAAGGCACTTAAAAAATCTGAATCAACAACTACTCCATCAACAACAATCAACGGACTTGCATCACCAGTAATAGAACCTACACCTCTAATACGAATAGTAGGAGCCGAACCGGCTTCTCCTTCAGTCGCTGCAATGTTCACACCAGATACTTGACCTACTAAGGCATCATCAACCCTTGCAACCGAAATTTGATCTAGTTTCTCGTTGACCACTTTAGAAATTGAACCGGTCAAGTGAGATTTCTTTTGAGTACCATAACCTACAACAACAACTTCTTCAAGTGTATTCGCATCTTCTGCAAGACTTAGATTAATTGTTGTTTGATTGGAAATTGTTACACTCTGAGTTACATATCCAATTGAGGAAAATTGCAACACATCTCCACTTTTCACTTCGATAGAAAATTTTCCATCAAAATCAGTAGATGTTCCTTTTGTGGAACCTTTTATAAGTACAGTTACTCCGGGAATAGGAGATTGATCAGTGGCTGATGTTATCGTACCAGTCACGGTGTAACTACCTTGGGCAAATAATAAACTATTAACGAGTAATAGCGTAATCATCGCCAGTTTAGTTTTTAAATTCATAATTGATTTTGTTATGTTCATATGCTTAGTTTGAGAATACTTTGGTTAAGTATTTTAATGAGTATCCGACTCATTTAATTTTCGAATTACTAAAGCTTTAAATTCTACATAAATCAACAGTTTTTTGTATTTTTGTAGAAATCATGTTTTAGTAATTGATTACATGTATTTAGATGTTACTTCCCTTCCATCAAGAAGTAATTTTGTAAAAAGGATAGGCGTGCACCTGTCCTTTTTTTCTTTTTAAGGACTATTCATGGTCATAAAATTTCGTGCAGTTTTCATGTTAAGTATTTGATTTAGTTTAGTTTAAATTGGTTTTCCAAATTGGTAAACCAAATTGGTTTTCCAAATATATGTTATTATTTTGTTAAATAAAAAATAATCTGTAAGTTTTTCATGTTAAAACGATCACATCCTTGCGATTACCTGCAATTTACCTTCTCAGCTATAAAAACATCAGGTATTTGATCGAGGGAATTCTTTTATGATTCCTTATCTCCAAAGTAAGATACCTCACCACCACTTAAAAAATCTTCTCTAACCGGACTAAAGGTGTCAATGAGCATTCCTTCCTCTAAGCAAATTGCACTGTGCAATAAATTAGGCTCAATGTATACGCCATCTCCCGCTTCTACTATTTTCTTTTCTCCGTTAATTTCAAATTCAAATTTACCCGAGATGCAATAAGTTGCCTGCGTATGAAAATGCTGATGTGGCGCACCTAACGCTCCTTTTTCAAATTTCACTTTCACCATCATGATTTGATTATCGTATCCTAAAAACTTCCGTGATACGCCACCTCCAAGCGCTTCCCATTCCATATCTTTTGTAATGATATACTTTTCACTAAATCGTTTCATATATTTATATTTATTGTTTTTTAATTGATTTCTTTTAAGTAAAAAGGACCTTTCCAATTGACTTCACCATTATTAATTTCTAGCTTATGTGCCGTTTCTCTATTACTATCTTGGTTTGCGAGGACGAAAATTTTTCTTTTATCTTTATTGGTTACAATTTGTATCGCAGTGTAGGCCTTCGTATCTAATACAACCTCAATATGTTTTATATTACTATATGCATTTAGAGCTAATTCTGACACAGGACTATATGTACCATGTGATTCTAGCGTTGACACTAATAATGCGTTTGTGGCATTGCTCTTACGTAACATCATCCCAGGTTCATTTCGCAAATTGAACGCTGGGTCGTTTGCACCGATTTTAGTTAATACGATTTCGTCATTAGGCGATGTTACCGCCGAATAACTGTAAAATTTATTTCTTAATAGCCAATTCAGTTTTATATTTTCACCTGTAGCCACAGAACTAGCTTCTTCAAATAAATGTTGATATCCATTTGATTCACCCAAGATTTGCGGAACATCGTTTTTAGCATACTTAAAATTCGTTTGAATAATTTGACCTAAATAGTACAAGGGTAAGTCATATTGGTTGGCGGTTTCAGATTCCACTCTCATAATGTCCAATATGTACTGGTTCTCATAGTCCGTGTCATTTATCATCACCAGCGTTCTATGCATCGTCGTTCCGGGATAGGCATTTTCCTCTTTTGCACTTGTTACTTGTAAGTCTTTATTGGAAACATCGAAAATATACTTATTAGCATGATGTTTACTTGCTATTTCATATTTCCCTTGAAAATGTGATTTTTCATTTTGAACCAAGGTATTATGTGCAACAGATTGTTTTGCCCAGGTTTTATTTTCTTTTAAATAATTACCACCTCCTTTTTGTTCAATGTTTACATAACGAGCCATGCCATAATCTTGAATAACTTCTTCTCCATCTTCAAACAAGGCAAAAGATAATTTATCATAATGCCCATGACTCAAACCATGTGCAGTATATTTATGAACTAACTCTAAATTCCCGTTTCTCAAAATACCGACTGCACCTTCACCTCCATTAGCTCCATCCGATAATTCTATAGATTGCTTAACAAAAGGCTTCGATTTTCCTTCTTTAATTCCGAGTGCAACCGCCAACCCAGCATCATCGAGTGTTACTTCGTTTTGTTTTTCTGCTATGCTTAGGAGTTCAGGATTGTTTCCACCGAAATGATAGGCTATATCTACAGCTGACACCAAGGAACTGTTAAAATATGACATTCCTTTCTGCGCATCATTCAATAAAAAGAAATCTCCATCCGCGTCTGTTAAATTCAATAAGGCGTTCACGCCTTTTAACAGTACTCCATCTTTATACTCTAATACTTTTAATGCCGGTCTTTTGTTTTGCAATCCTTGAGCGAATATTAAAAACGGATACATGGCGTAACGCTGATAATAAGGCCCTTCAGTATAGTAACCATCAGGCGAAAAAGGTTCATCGAGATTGGCAAAAAAACCAAATTTTCCATCTTTATTTATAAATCCTCCATCATTGTCTTTTAAATTCTTATCAAGATCAACATTTTTTAAACCGTACAAAGCAGTTTCTAACAGCTCATCATCCTCCATTACCAAGGCAATCATTCCTACGGCTACATTTCCCCAAGTGCTATGATTGTGCACTCTGTTAAAAAATTGAGGGTTTTCTTTGGAAATATAATTTGCATATGGTCTGAAAAGATCATTTTCTAATATATCGCGTTCTTCTTTTGTTAAATAATCATAAATACAATCATAAGCTTGACTCGTATACACCAACCAATTTGAATCATTTAAACATTGCCAAAATAGCTTACCTCTTGCGTATGATCTTGGTTTTGGATGAATCGGTAACGTCGGATACATTTTAGCATATTCAAATAGCATCTCTTTTACGAACTTGGCGTATTTTTCATCCTCCAAAATTTGATATAACACGCCTGCTTTCTGCATTAAGGCATAATTTCTTTTATGTGTTGCATGCGTATACCCTCCTGAATAATCTTTTGGAATTGGGACATCAAAACCCTCTTCGATTGCTAGATCTATTTCTGCCTTGGCGGCAGACAAGGTTTTATCAAAAATAGGAATGCTACCAAGTTCAGCTTTGATATTTTCAACACCTTGTTTTGTCAGTATCAAGCTAGGATGAGAATTAGTATTCGTTGGAACGTTATCTGAACCAGAAGTCTGTTCTTTTTTACATGAGATCAATGATAAAAGAGCTACAATTGATACTAAAACAAGGTATTTTTGAAATTTCATAAAATATTGGTTAACCAAACTGGTAAACCAAATATATAACTATTTTTCGAAACTTGCTATTTACAATACATACAATTTAATCAAATATTTTTCAATCAGTAATTCTTTACCTTCTGGAGACCAAAAAACTCATAAATTATCAATTACATATTGTAAACACCACCATTAATATCTAAGGTTGCCCCGGTGATAAATCCGTCGTATTCTGAAGCCAGATACAACACTGCGCGCGCCACGTCATCCGCATTTCCTGCACGTTTAATTGGAATGCTAGCCGTTGTTGCAGCGGCAGACTCTTTTGTGGTATGCGTGTTATGAAATAATGTACCAAGAATAAGACCGGGAGCCACCGCATTGACACGAGTTCCTTGGCCACCTAATTCTGTAGAAAGCGCTCGTGTATATGTTAAGATCGCCCCTTTACTTGTTGCATAAGCCAGCGAGCCCGGATGGCCTCCCTTTCTTCCAGCGAGAGAAGCTAAATTAACGATACTACTGTTGTTATTTTTGGCAAGGTGCGGAGAAGCAGCTCTCGTCACGAACATCATTGATGTCAAATTTATGTCCATCACCTTATGCCAAAATTCCGTGTCTATATCACTCAACATTTTTCGTGCAACAAGAGATCCTGCATTGTTAATCAAAATATCTAAACCACCAAGTGCCACTATCGTTCTTTCAACCATTTCGGCTGCCTCTATTTCATTTGTCAAATCTCCTTTTATTGCAAGCGCTTTTTGTCCTTTGTCAAGTGCATACTTTGTCAATTCCTCTGCCATATCTGCACTAGAAAAATAATGGATAGCAACATGTGCTCCGCAATCAATAAAATGCTTGGTAATTGATTCGCCGATTCCCTGAGCACCGGCCGTTATCAGCACTCTTTTACCGGCTAATTTATTTGAGTTATTCATAGTCTTCCGATGTTATTTAATTCAGTCATTCTTTTTAAAATACCCTTGATTAGAAACCGCAGCATCACTAACAGAAATACGTGCCGTTTTGAACCAAACTTCAGCATAATTACCGTCTTCATATTGTTTTTCAATATCACCATTATGTGTTTCAGCTCCAGAACACCAATTTCTATTTATCTCTGGTGATTTTCCATTGGTTTGATTATAAGAACCTAATTTAAAAAAGAGACCTTCATTCGTGTATCCATTTTTACGTTCTACTCCATCTTGCCCAATTGGTACAAATAATTCTCTTGTTTGCTGAGGGATATCTTTTGTTGTGGTATACTCTGATTTGATTAAGTTTTTTGTAAATGATTTGGTTTCATGCCCTTCACTTGAAAATTTCAAATTCATAATACCATCTTTTACTATAATTTCATAACTAAATTCTTCTCCTAAGGCAATACCATCTATTGGTTCTTCCGGGTAGGAACTTTCTTTACTTCCAACGACTGAAAAATCATGACCCCAAACCGCAGTTGAATAATCCCATCTCCCTGAATTATCTTCACCAGCTGTATTAATTTCATAATGCCAAAAAATTGAACCTTTATCATGGTCAGGAAATTTCTTGTAAAATATCTTTAGGGGTTCATTTTCATGTCCATCAGCACTATGAATTTGACCAATTACTACAGAATATGATGCCGCCACGCGTGCATCACCCGTTACAGACACATTCATTACTTTGAGCGTTGCCGTTAACGTATCATTGGCTGTTTTAGGGTACCATTTTTTTACTTGGGCCAACTCGGTTCTGCAGTTGTTAGAAGTCCCATGTGTATCTCCAGCATTTGGAGCCTTAAAAACTACCCAATCCCCTTTACCATCATTTGCCGTGTAAAAGAAATCTTTATGCTTAAACATATTCGCCACCCCTGCATTTGATCCATCTCCCAAGATTAAATTCCAATCATTAAAAAATGGTATAATATCATTGGCATATAGTGTTCTTTTATCTTCTGTTGCACTTGATTTCTTCGAGGTCTTTGCACAACTATTCAGTATCGATAAAATAGCAATAAAAATAAACAACGATATAAGGATATTTTTTTTCATTTAAATTATTTTGACCTAATTAAACATTATTATTTAAAACCAGATTGAACGTGACTAAAAATACTCCAGCAAGGCTATAACTCCATTATATGAAATCACTAGAGAAAAGAATAATGCCGCGAATATTCCGACATAAACACTTAAGCTCGTTTTGTAGTCTTTCATCACTTTTTTATTGCTCAACATTAGTATAATACCTAGAATCACAATGGGTAATACAAAAACATTAAACACTTGCGATAGAATTTGAATCTCTATTGGATTCGCTCCAAAGGCAGGACCAATTAAAGCTACTAAACATGCTATGGCTGTTATAATTCTAAATTGACGTGAATTCGTATCTATCGTCCCAGACTGATAATCTGCAACTAATAAGGGTGCTATTAGCAAACAAGGGAATATAGAAGACAAACCAGCACTTAATGCGCCAAAAAAGAAAATAGTAACTGCCCATTTACCTGCAACAGGTTCTAATGTATTTGCCATATCTAAGACATGAGTAACTTCTGTACCTTGATGAAATAAGGCTCCAGCGGCTACTGCCATTATCGTTGCACTAATTACAAATATTAAAACGGCTGCGGTAATTGCATCTTTTTTCTGTTGATTTAGATTTTTAATGGTCCATCCTTTTCCTTTTACGAATAATGGCCTCGATAAAAAAGTTGCAGCGGCCATAGTGGTACCTACAAAAGCAGCAACGAGCATTTTTCCACCAGGAACTTCTGGTATGGTCGGTATTAAACCTTTTAAAACTTCCATCGGAAGTGGTTGCACAAAAAACAAGGATAACATAAATGACAAACCCATTAAGGTTACAAATATGATCAGTATTTTTTCGAAAAAAGTATACTTCCCTACCAACATTAATAAATAAAAAGTTACAATTATTACAATTGCAATACTTAAAACAGTTATGTACTTATATGAATTGAGTCCGTCAAAATTTAATGCCAATATTTCAAAAATTATATTGGACGAAATCCCTAAAATACCCATAAGAGAATTCCATTGTCCGAATGTGATTCCTATAATCACTAAAATGGCTAATGTTTTACCAAATTTTAGATGTTTTTTGAATCCGTAAAGTGCGGTTTCGCCTGAAATTAACGCATAATTTCCATAGGCAAACATCAAAATTCCGGAGAAAAGACAACTTAGAAAAAGTACCCATAACAATTGCATATTAAACTTGCTACCTGCAACAATCATTGAAGTCACACTGCCTGTACCGATCGTATAACCAATGGCAAAAATACCAGGTCCAAAACCCAATACCAAAGCGACAATTTTTTTAAATAATGATGTATTTGTTGCTGTTGCTTTCATGCTATTTGGGTATACGATTAACTTTTAATGGATTTGCTCTGTATTTTCTTCTAAGGATGCTTTTCTAAACCAAACCTCCGCATAACTGCCATTCGCATATTGCTTTGCTATATCTCCATTATATGTTTCTGATTTCGTTGATTTTCCATTAGCCTGATTATAACATCCTTGTTTAAAATAATTTTTTTCACCAGCATATGCGGATTCGCGTTCAACACCACCTCCTTTTTCTCTATTTGCATATACTTTTATTACCTGTTCTGGAATGTCTTCTTTTGTTGCAAATTCAGATGTTATTAAACTCTTTGTGAATTGAACTGTTTTGTGATTTTCACTAGCAAAAGTCAAGTACATTATACCTTTATCTACATGCACTGCGTAACTAAACTCTTCTCCCAAGGCTATACCATCTGCTGGTTCATCAGGATATGTTGTTGGACTCGTTCCTACCATCGAAAAATCATACCCCCAAACCGCAGTTGAATAATCAAACCTTCCAATATTATCTCCTTTAGTATTAATTTCATAATTCCAAAATACAGCACCTTTAGTATGACCTGGGAATTTTTTATAGTAGATTTTAAGTGGTTCATTTTCATGACCTTCATCACTATGAATTTGCCCAATAACTACCGAAAAGGAGGAGGCTGCCGTTGCATCTCCTGTAGTCGAAACGTGCTGAACTTTCAACGTACCTGTTAACTTGCCTCCGGTCTCAGGAATCCAGTGTGTTTTTTGCCCTAATTCTGTTCTTGTGTTGCTAGAAGTTCGAGAAGTAATCCCAGAATTTGGAGTTTTGTAGACTACCCAATCCGTAGTTCCATCATTCTTTACGTAAAAGAAATTATCTTTTTTAAATCCTATTAAATCGTCTTTGTGAGTTCCATCTCCCAATAAAATTTTCCATTTATCCATAAAAGGTAATACATCGCTTGGATTCACAGTTCCTTTCAAATCTTCTTTACTAGACTTCTTAGCCCTATCAGTACAACTGAATAGTACCAAAGCAAAACCAATCATTAAAAAGAGTGGAAATGCCGATTTAATAGTTTTAGTATACATTTTTAGTTATTTTTTATTCTATTGGATTAAAACGCTTAATCTCTATTGATCGAAAGTCTTCTATACCTACCTTTTTATTGCGCCAGAAGTATTTCCTTCTAATAAGCTGCGAACGTTTTCCAAAGACACTATGTTTACGTCACCAGGAACCGTATGTTTTAAGGCACAGGCAGCTGAGGCGAAATCCATAGCCTGTTCATCATCATAATGTAATAACCCATATATTAGGCCAGCGGCAAAGGCATCACCTGTACCAACGCGATCTATAATATGAGTAATATTCAGCATATCGGTTTTAATATATTCTTGCCCATTCCACAATTTTCCTTGAATTTGGTGATGGGAAGCACTCATAATTCTTCTAGTTTTCTTAATTACTTTTTTTACCTTGGGATATAGGTTGATCAACTGCTTAGCTAAATCCTGAAATTTATCATCAGAATTCCCCAAACCGAACATCTCACGAATACCGCGACTGCTCGTTATTACAACATTAGTATTTCGCACCAAATCCGGAATTATATCCTGCATCGTCTTTCCATATTTCCACATATTACTTCGAGAGTTAATATCTCCAGAAACCGTTATTCCTAATTCGTTTGCTGTTTTTATCGCTTCCAAACAACAACTCGCAGCTCCTTGAGAAATGGCAGGGGTAATGCCAGTCCAATGAAACCAATCGGCATCTTTGAGCACATCTTTCCAATCAACCATTGAAGGTTGAATCAAGGAGAAAGAAGACCCTTCTCTTTCATAAATAACCTCACTCGATCTATGCACAGCACCTTTTTCAAGAAAGTATTTCCCCATCATATGATCACCATAAATAATATGCTCTGTACTTAACCAGTGTTTGCGTAAAAATTGGGTTGCAGCTTTCCCCAAGGCATTATCTGGAAAACGAGTTACATGAGCTGCTTTCATACCTAAATAAGCGCATGAAATGGCTACGTTAGCCTCGCCGCCGCCGTAAACAAGTTCAAAAGAAGAAGCCTGCGAAAATTTCTCATAACCTGGTGGTGATAATCTCATCATTACTTCACCAAATGTTATTACTTTTTTAGCCATAATTTCTAATACATCAATTTAAGCTTCAAATTTTCCTCTGTTTTTATTTGTCCCGAATTTTTAATGGTATTCTCAGACTCGATATTGTTTTTTGCTCCCCACAGGATTGACACAAACTGTACCGGATTGTTTCTAAAGGTATTTTGAGTAATATTAACGTTTATTATACCTCTATGATTTAATAGCGTTTTGTTTTTTTCTTTTGCTCCACAATCGGTAAATATGCTGTTGGTTACCAACAAGTTTCCACCAATAGTTGATTCGTCATATCCTCCTCTGTAATAATCTATAACGTTTGCTTTTACATTCGTGAAATTGCAGTTTTTTATTGTTAAATATTCTGTATTATAATCACCTTTGTCATTCGTTTCTTCTGATAATTCAATTCCATTCTCGCAATTTAAAATTGAGGTAGTATCGAATGTAACGCGCTCAGCAAAAGACTCCTTATATGCTTTTAGCACATAGCTAAAATTGCTTATTTCAGAATTCGAAACGGTCAATCCGAAGTGATTAGACATATTCTCTTTTAAACTTGAGAAGGCATAATTTGTATCATTTCCTTTCAAAGAAACATTATTCACTATTAATTTTCCATAAGGGTGTAAAGCAAATAAAGGAGTATTGACTTCTCCTGAGAAAATCAACTGGGCCTTTTCCTTTCCGTGAGATTGAATCGAAATTGATTTATTGATGATTATTGAATTACTTAAAGTATACACTCCTGGCTCTAGACTAATAATATCACCATCCTTCGCTTCGTCGATTTTTATTTGTAACTCTTCGATATTCGCCACTGTATGTACAACAGGATCTCTTTCTTCAACCTCATTTGAATACCAAGATGTGCCATATTTGGATTTATCTAATATAGATGGATCAGAAATCTCACTACCTATTACTGCACCAATACTTTTAGTGTTTTTTCGCGATGCTCCGAATAAGTCGTTTTCGATTGTATTAAAATCAAACCCATTATAAGCTTCTATTTCTTCAGGGATTCCAAACGGAAGTAAAATATTATCTGAAACTTTTTTCAATTCGAGCGATGCTTCGACTATACCGCCCTTAAAATCATTAAAGGCTACACCCTGATTATTAATCACATTGTTTTTAAAGGTTACACCGTCGGCCTTATCGTTTTCTACAACAATGGTCTCTATACCTTTTTCATTATATACTATATTATTGGCAACCGTCGTTCTAATGGCTCTAGCCGATCGTATTTCCGATTTTGGTAAGACATCCGCCTGCGCAATATTGGTTCCGACTCCGAACTGCCACGGGGAACTACAATTCACATAAGTATTATAGGCCACAACAACATCTGTCACCTGATTGTAGCGATTTAAAGGTGATTTCGGAATACCATTCATAACTGCTAATGGACTTCTAAAACTCTTTCCTCTTAGGCCGTAGAAATAATTATTGATAACCCAATGCCCCGTATTAATAATTCGAATTCCGCCATAATTTTCATTTATACCGTCTCCAATAAAGTAATTGCCATCTATGGTTACATAATTACCATGTCGAGTCACTAAAGAACCTTCGCTCTTATAAAACACGTTATTTTTGAAAACATTAAAATTTGTTTTACTCGAAATTACCTCAACCTCACCGTTGCACTCTTCAAATAAATTATTCGCCACCAAGGTATGACTCGGAGACATAGAAGTATAACTATCTCCCAACTGAATAGTTTCTCCACTTGGACCTCCTTTAACTGGTCTTGGACCAAAATGGTTGTTGATGATTTTATGATAATTATTAATGCTTTCAATACCCGCGATACTCACTCTCACAGTTGGTCCACGATTCGTTTTACCGGCAATGTATGAATTACTTAGTTCATTGTGTCTTCCCCAAAACTGTACCCATAAATCACTTTTGTCACGTTTTGGTTTATTAAAATCTTCAATGACACAATTGGTAACTTTACAATTATTGGAGATTTCATCTGGTGAATCTTTACTACTTATTTTAAAATCTATAACCGCATTTGAAGGTGAATATCCATTCTTGAAATATAGGCCGTCAACTACCAAATACGAACCTCCGAACTTTAAATAAGATTTCCCTTCAATGGAGACTTTACCCGCAGTTTCTGCCCGTAAAACAATCGGCCTTTCTTTAGAACCATCTCCACGAAACTTAATTTCAACATCCTTCCAAACACCATTTTTGAGTACAATTTCGTCGCCAGGTTTGGCGTTCTTAATAGCTTCATTTAATTCAGCCATATCGAGTACAAGAATCGTATCCTTCTGAATGTCTTTACAAGACAGAAGACAAGTACACACTAAAAAATAGATAAAAAAGGAACGATAATTCATAAATATAAAATTGGTTTACCAGTTTGGTTTACCAAATATATACATATTTATTTATTATCCAAATAGTTTTTGGAATAGACTGGACAAGCTATGAAGGAATTCTATAATCGAAACCAGTTTTTTACATTCGAAATTACGGCGTCATCACCAACGTTACTTTCAAACTCGTTATTTTGTGGATTATAAGTGTATGGTTCACTCCACTCTTCTATATTTGCTACAATTTGTTGAATTGCATCGCACATAAACAGCACTTCTTCATTTGTAGTTACAGGATGTAATGACAAACGCACCCAACCTGGCTTTATAGTAAGATCTTTATCGGTAATACCTTTTGTGATTTTTTTTGATTTGTCTTCAGAAAGATCAAATAAATGATGGCTGTATGTACTGGCACATGACCATCCTCCTCTTGATTGTATCCCAAAGCGATCGTTTAACAATCGAACAATCAGATTGTAATGAATATCTTTTATCCCAAAAGAAACACAACCAATTCTTGGTTCATCATTATAGCCTAGTACAAATAATCCTGGAATTTCTTGTAATTTTTTAAAACACAATGCCAATAATTCCTCTTCCCTTTTCGCAATATTTTCAACACCCATCTTATCTTTTAATTGCATTGCTAAGGCCGCCCGCATTACTTGCAAAAATCCTGGAGTACCTCCATCCTCTTTAGTTTCAATATCATCATGATAACCATATTCTCCCCACGGATTTGTCCATTTTACATTTCCACCTCCAGGAACATCTGGACAACTAGTATTATATAACTCTTTATTAAACACCATAACTCCACAAGTTCCTGGTCCTCCCAAAAATTTATGTGGCGAGAATAAAACTGCATCTAAACGAGCCTCTGGGTCTTGAGGATGCATATCTATCTTTACATAAGGTGCAGATGCAGCAAAATCCATAATACAAAGCCCTCCATTACGATGCATTACTTTCGCTAACTCATAAAAAGGAGTTATGATTCCCGTAACATTAGAGCAAGCCGTAAAAGCGCCAATTTTCAAGTGTCTATCTTGATAAATATCTAAGGCTTTTTGCAATTCTTTTGGACACACTAGTTTATGTTCATTACATTCCAAAATAACCACATCAGCAATCGTTTCCATCCAGGGAACATGATTAGAATGATGTTCCATATGTGAAATAAAAACCACGGGTCTTTCTTTTACAGGAATGTCAATTTTATCCTTAACGGCATCTGGATATCGTAAACCCATCACACGTTGTAGTCTAGATAAAACACCAGTAAACCCAGTGCCAGAAGTAACCAAGACATCATTTTCATTTGCATTAACATGCTGCTTTATGAGTTCACGAGCATGTTTATAAGCATAAGTTGAAGCTTTACCCGTTTCACTAGAAAAAGAATGGGTATTGGCCACCATTGGACCTATCTTAGTTGTCATAATTTCCTCAATTGGTCGATACAATCGTCCACTCGCTATCCAATCGGCATAAGTAAGTTTTTGTACCCCATTAATTGAATCAAATTGATGATCATCTCCAATAATATGCTCTCTAAATTGCTGAAAGTATGCTTCTAAATTCGTTGTAGCTTCTTCGGTCGAAACTATTTCTTGATTGTTCTTCACTATCGGATTCATTCTAAACTAGTTAACTTTTTCGTAAAATTAGTTAATAAAGTTAACTAATTTTAAATTTATTAAAAAAATTACTTTAGTAAAATTAACCAAAGTAATTCTTATAATGGATACAATATAAAATAATTTACCCTGTTTATTCAGTTTTAAAATTACCTATACCTTCCTTTAACCATGTAAAATAACTATCTATATCCGGGTCATATGCCGAGTACTCGATTAAATTATCACCATTTTGATCAAGGAGAACATAATAAGGTTGCGCATTCGCTTTATATTTCTTAATTTGAAAATCACTCCATTTATTACCAATACTTTTGATTTTCTTTCCCGTCGTTTCCGATACGTATTGTTCACTTTCTGGTAAAGACCTTTTATCGTCTACATATAATGAAATTAGTACAAGTTCATTCTTTAACACCTCTAATACTTTCGGATCTGACCATACTCTTTCTTCCATTTTACGACAATTTACGCACGCATGTCCAGTAAAATCCAAAAGTACCGGCTTGTTTACTGTTTTAGCATAAGCCATACCTTTTTCATAATCTAAAAATGCAACAATATCATGAGGTCCGTTCTTTGCACCATCTGGAAGCTTCTCTTTAATCCCTCCGCTCCCTAGTTTAGTATAGCCAACGCCATAAGGTGATTCACTATATTGCATTGGTGGTGGAAAACCACTGATCAATTTTAGAGGCGCCCCCCAAAGACCCGGGATCAAATAAACCATAAATGATAATACCAACAACCCAAAAATTAGTCTACTAACCGAAATTTTTGTTAACGGTGAGTCGTGTGGCAATTGAATTTTTCCAAATAAGTACAGCGCTAAGGCTCCGAAAATTGCGATCCAAATTGCAAGAAAAACCTCCCGTTCTAACCAGTGTAACTGTAAAACTAAATCGGCATTTGACAGGAATTTGAACGCCAAAGCCAGCTCTAAAAATCCTAAAACCACTTTAACGGTATTTAACCATCCGCCCGATTTAGGTAATGAATTTAACCATCCTGGAAAGGCAGCAAACAACGCAAATGGCAAAGCAATTGCTAATGAAAATCCGAGCATTCCAACAATGGGACCAATATTTCCCCCACCTACGGCAGCTTCTACTAATAAAGTACCTACAATAGGTCCAGTACAAGAAAAAGATACTATCGCCAAGGCCAAGGCCATAAAAAATATTCCTAAAACACCTCCTCTATCCGCTTGCGCATCCACCTTTGTACCCCATGAACTTGGCAAAACTATTTCAAAAGCACCTAAGAATGATACCGCAAAAACAACTAATAGCATGAAGAAAATTATATTAAACCAGACATTTGTAGATAATGCGTTTAACGCATCAGCACCAAAAATTGAGCTTATGATCCATCCTAAAAAAACATAGATAATAACAATCGATAAACCATAAATTAGGGCATTCTTAATTCCGGCAGCTTTGTTTTTACTTTGCTTTGTAAAAAAGCTCACTGTCATTGGTATCATAGGAAAAACACAAGGGGTCAATAAGGCTGCAAACCCTGAGAAAAAAGCAATAATAAAAATTGTTAAAAGGCTCTTATTATTATTTTTGCTTGAACCAGATTTAGATTCTTCAATTTTGGAATCATTCTCTTTTTGTTGGTCACCTAAACTTGTTTCTGTATTCCTTTCACCGGCCTTTCCCTCGACAATAAAACTAATATCTTCTTCTGTAGGTGGCAAACAAGTAGTATCGTCGCAAACCATATATTCTATGACACCACTAATAGTCGTTTTACCAGATTTCAATAACTTAATCCTCTGTTTAAATACGGCCTCATTTTCAAAATATTTAATGTCCATCTCGAACACCTTGTCAAAGCCTTCATGCCCTTCTCCTTCGGTTACCTTGCCAATTAATTGGTAGGCATCATTTATTTTTTCGAAAGTAAAGGAAGTCGGGATCGGCCCGCCATCTTCAATAAACTGACCATATAAATGCCATCCTTCCTCTAACGTTGCTGTCGTTATTAGGTTGAATTCAGAATCTGATATTTTCTCAATTGATGTAGCCCACTTTATTGGCTCAAAAATTTGCGAAAAGCTAACAAAACTAACAATTAAAAAAAGAGACGTAATTAATATTTTCTTCATCTGCTCTATAAGGTTTTAATATGTAATCTTTAGGCGTCTTAAGAACCTAAACATTACAAATATGGTACGAATATCTAAAATAATTTCTTCTTGTGGTACTACTATTAAACTTTTTAAGAAAACTATAGGAATAAAAAAAGCTTTAGCAAGTCGCTAAAGCTTTTATATATCTTATAAAACGGTAATAATTAAGGCTTGCCTGTTTCCCGAATTTTTATAAGTTCAACAACCTTAAAATTAGTTCGTCTATTTAATTGATGTTGTTCTTCGGTACATTCTTTATCATCGTTACAGTCATTTACCAGTTGCGATTCGCCAAAACCTTGACTCGTAATTCTTGATGCATCAATACCTTTTGAAACAATATAATCTAAAGAAGCCTTTGCTCTTCTCTCAGACAACCTCATATTATAAGCTTCTTCAGCTCTAGCATCTGTATGAGAACTCGCCATAATTTTTAATTCGGGATATTTGGTCATGACCTCTACCACTCTATCTAACTCTGCTGCGGCATCTGGACGAATATTGTATTTATCAAGGTCAAAATAAATCACATTGATATTCACCAAAAGCTCATCTCCAACCATGATGAAATCTTGAGCCATTTCAAGATCTTGAACCAGCTCCGGGCCATCTAAATCATTAATTGTTTTTACCGGAGTTTCTAATTTAAGATACCCGTCGCTCATGGCCACTAACTGATATTTGGTATCACAAGGAAGCTTAAAACTAAAAGACGCATCCTCTTCGGAAGCTGCAGTAATTTGTAACTGGTTACCATCTTCATCTAATACTTGTACAATTGTACCAGGCATTAATGCCTGACTTTCTTTATCTTTTACAACACCAGTCACGGTTTGTAAACATTCTATGAATAACTCATCATCTTCGCTAAAAGAGTAAATATCATCATCTCCCTTACCGTCAGCTCTATTTGAAGAAAAATACCCCCTTTGCGGTTTTTCTTTTAAAATGTAGGCAAAATCATCTTTAGGGCTATTTATAGGAGCTTCTAAATTTAAAGGTTCAGACACCGTATTATCGAATATTTTACTTGCAAAAACATCCAAATTCCCATAACCAGCATGGCCTGTCGATGAAAAATATAATATATTATCATCACTCATAAATGGAAACATTTCTCTTTCTTCAGTATTAATCTTTGGCCCCATATTAACAGGTTCACCATAGGATCCGTCCTCATTAATATCGACTACGTATATATCCGTTTTACCGAATCCTCCTTCTCTATCCGAAACAAAATACAATTTTGTTTCATCAAAATTCAAGGATGGCAATCCTGATTGAAAATCATCACTATTAAAGGGTAATTTTTTAATATTAGACCATAGACCTTCTTTATTTACAGACGCTTTGTACAATTGAATGTTATCAAAACCTTTTTTACCTCGTATTGATTTTTCTTTTTCATTATAGTTGTTCGCACTGAAATAGACCGTTTTTAAGTCTTTCGTAAAAACAAGGGAAGCTTCATGTAATTTTCTGTTAGCTTCACCTTCTAACTTTCTCTTGTTTATAATTCCGCCTAAACTATCAACATCTCCCAAATACAAATCAAGATATGCTTGCCCATTCTCACGCCAAACACGTTTGATAATAGTTACTTTATCACTCGGAGATGCGAATACAATTTTATCCTTTCCTAAAAAGGCAACACCGAAATCAGCTTCTTTTGTATTAACATCCAATAATTTAACACTATGCTTACCTGGAGTGGTTTGAGCGGTAAGAAATGTTGCACAGCAAAACAACAAAATCGCTATATACTTTCTCATAACATACATTTTTATAAAAGCACAGTTCTAATGCTATACCTTTAAAGAATTCCTTACAATTTATTATATAAACCTTGCGATTCGTTTTTTACCTTAAGTAGTGTAAAAAAAGGGAGACGAAGATTTTTACAGGAGTCAAATTTACAAATAAAAATGAAATTATAGGAGCATCTAATTATTAATATGATTTGACCATTGTTAAAAAAATCATCTTAAAACTTTACTTATTTGAACATTATTAATAAAAAACTAAGTAAAAAGCCTTCTTTTAAGTAGCATATCGAATAATAACATACTGCTTAAACAAAACAAACTGATTGCTAAAATCGGCGAAAGTTGGGGTGCTTTAAAAAATTGATTTTCTGTTAATGGAAGATCAAACATATTCTTTGTCTGTTCAAGATAAGGTACTATTTTAGCCAATATAGCCGAAGGTTCTTGGGGCCCCTCCTTAAAAAAGATAAAGACAATTATTCCTATAAAAAAAGTGCTGATAATTAACCATCCTTTCTTACTAATTAATGGTTTATATTCTAGATTTTGCTGTGCACGTATATCCTTCATAACATTCGCGACAAATGTGTTAGAAGGCGTTTCTAAAATTGGTTCTTTTAGCAAGGTCTTCAGTTTACCATCTTGTAAACCTTCTTCACTGGTCGAAACAAAGATATCTTGCATTACTTGCTGCGTAAAATTCTTCGGTGCATTTTCAACACCAGCTTCACGCAGGATTTTTTTTATGTGTTCTTTATTTCTCTTACTCATACTATAAAATAGTTTTCAATTCTTTATCCAGAAAAAGTTCTAATGACTTATATAATTTTTTTCGAGCTCGAAACAATCTTACCTTAACATTTGTTTTAGAGTATCCTGTAATTTTCTCTATCTCATCTAAGCTATTATCATTTACATAGAATAAAGTTACTAATAAAGCATCTAATTCTGGTAATTTGTCAATCGCAGCTTTAATATATTTCTGTTGTTCTTCTTTTTTTAATTCTTCGATTTGAGAAAATGACCCTCCAGTTGAATAATTATCTATGACATATTCGTCAATATTGGTTGTTTCAACTTTCTTCTTTCTCGTTTTTGATATCGCCGTTCTATACACAATTGTATATAGCCATGTCGAAAATTTAGATTTCCCTTGAAAGGTTTTTAACTGCTGAAAAGCCTTTACAAAACTATCTTGCGCGACTTCTTCAGCATCCTCGGCATTTCTCACAATTTTTATTGCTACTGTATACGCCATATCCTTGTACTGCTCTACAAGATAGCTAAATGATTCAGGATCTCCCTGCAGCACTTTATCTATATAAATTTGGTCTTTTGGTTGTCTCATTTCTACATATGACTACAACTATAGCGTTTCGGTTACATTAAAGGTATTTATTTTTTTAGTGTGTACAAAAAACAAATAGGGTAAGATAAAACCAAATTTATCAAAGTATGTTACTTGATTCAATACTTTGTTGCACGCAGCATTTGATCACATCGAATGCTTTATTGCACGCAGCATTTGATCACATCGAATTCTTTATTGCACGCAGCATTTGATCACATCGAATGCTTTATTGCACGCAGCATTTGATCACATCGAATGCTTTATTGCACGCAGCATTTCTCTTTTTCCAGGAGGACCTGGTAATCTCTCAACAACAAAACCTACTTCTTGCATTGCACGGCGCACACTTCCCTTTGCCGAATATGTCACTAATGTGCCTTTTTCTTGTAATGCGTCATACATTTTTTGAAATATAGAAACTGTCCATAACTCAGGTTGTACTCTTGCTCCGAATGCATCAAAATAAATCAAGTGAAAGGCATCAGTATCATCAATTTGATGAAAAAACTGTTCCCTTTTGGTCAGAGAAAATTGTGGTTTCACTTGATTTTTAGAATCCCATGAAGAGGCATGCATTTTGATAAAATCATTCAAATATAGCTGAGCATTTAACTCTTCAATATAATTCAATTTTTGAATCTCTTCCTCCTTGACTGGATAAGCCTCTACACCAGTATAGTTAATCATTAAATTTAGCTTCATCGCTTCTATCATGGTGATCAAACAATTAAGTCCGGTTCCAAAACCAATCTCGAGTATGTTCACATGGTCAAGATCCTTACAATAATGCAATCCACTTCTTATGAAAACATGATAAGCCTCTTGAATAGCTCCATGTTTCGAATGGTATTGCTCATTCCATTCGGGTAAATGAATTGTTGTGGAGCCATCAGAAGTAATGATAATTTCTCTTTTCAACGCAGAGAATTATTCTTTTAACAATACGCCATCGGCTTCAAAGGCGAAGGTAAACTCAGGCTCAGTGATTGCGGCAATTTCTTCTTCAGATTTACCACTGTCTTTGGCGTAATGTTTTAATTCTTCAACGGGTGTTTTTGAAACAAAAGCTCGACCGTTCACAATAACTTCTTTATTGTCGGCATCGAGTGGCATAAAAAAACCATAGTCCTTAAACCGTACCATTGATTCGTTATTATTGCCTAAGTCTAATTTCATCCAACATCCCTTTTTAGTACAAACTTCGTTGATAGTCGACGTAAACTTTAAATTGATGGTGTCGCCTTCTTTTAAGTTATCAAACTCTTTAGCTGCCAATTCTTTAGAAACGACATTTTCATCTGATATTTTTTCACCAAAAGAGGCATAAGCGATCGGTTCTTTTTTAATTTCCTCAACCTTTTCCTTTTCTTCTTTGCAAGCAAATACTGTTAACACACAAAGTAATATAAAGCCTATTTTTTTCATTTCTATACAGTTTTAAACAATTACAAAGTTAGAATTTTATTTAAGTTTTACTAGCATATTTAGATAACAAAATAATGAGAATCTGTACTTCCTTGTTAAAGATTATAATGAAATTTAACACAATTAATCAATATAGTTTAAAATCATAATTAAAAACTTTCAAGTTATTATATAAGCTTTAAAATACGTACTTTTGCACTTTCAATTAAGTATAATTATGAGCGTAGATATATCAACGAAAATAACTGTCAAAAAAGCTTCAACTTCTAAGATTAATGAAGTAGACTTTGATAATTTACCTTTTGGCCAGGTAACCACCGATCACATGTTCGTTTGTGATTATAAAGATGGAAAATGGCAACAACCTGCTGTCGTACCATATCAAAATATTAGTCTAGACCCTTCTGCCAAAATATTTCATTATGGTCAGTCAATTTTTGAAGGCATGAAGGCTTATAAAGATGAAGAAGATCAAATTTGGTTGTTTAGACCATTAGATAATCAGAAAAGAATTAATATTTCTGCGAGAAGATTATCAATGCCAGAATTTCCTGAAGACTACTTTATGGAAGGTTTAAAAACACTATTGAAAATAGAAAGTAATTGGATTCCTACAACACCAGGAAGTTCTATGTACATTCGTCCGTTTGTACTAGCAACAGGAAACGGTTTCCATGCATCACCTGCTGACGAATACAAGTTTGTTATCGCTTGCTCACCATCTGGCGCCTATTTCGGTGGTGAAGTAAAAGTTTTAATAGAACAGAACTATTCGCGTTCTGCAAATGGAGGTGTTGGTTTTGCGAAAGCTGGCGGTAACTATGCCGGTCAGTTTTATCCTACACAATTAGCAAAAGCAAAAGGTTATCAGCAAGTTATTTGGACAGATGACAATACACATGAGTATATTGAAGAAGCTGGAGCTATGAATGTATTTGTGCGTATTGGTGACACTTTACTAACATGTCCGACGAGTGATAGAATTCTAGATGGTATTACTCGTAAAAGTATTATTTCCATTGCGGAAGAAGAAGGAATTACGGTTGAAGTGCGTAAGATTTCAGTTAAAGAACTTGTAGATGCTTCAAACAACGGAACTCTGAAAGAAATGTTTGGAGCTGGTACAGCTGCCGTTGTATCCCCGATATCAGGATTTGGTTTTCAAGATCAAGATTATGAATTACCAACGATTGAAAATAGTTATGCTGCTCGTTTTAAAAAGCGCATCACAGATATTCAATATAACCGTGCCGAAGATAATTTTGGCTGGCGATATCAAGTAAAATAAATAAAAAAGGCGCTCATCTGAGCGCCTTTTTTATTTATCTAAGATCTCTGCAATATTTGGTTTAAAGTAATTTGGGCCTTTCATCACTTTCCCATCTTCACGATAAATAGGTTTCCCATCTGCTCCTAATTTACTCATGTTGCTACGTTGAATTTCGTTAAAGACAGTCGAAATTTTATCCTGCATGCCATGCTCTATAATGGTACCACACAAGATATATAGCATATCGCCCAAGGCATCTGCCACTTCAACCAAATCATCATTTTTAGCGGCTTCTAAATACTCTTCATTTTCTTCTTGCATTAAGTCAAATCGTAATTTCAATTTACTATCATCTAACTTGGCAATTGGTGTTTTTTTGTAGCCAATTCCGAAAGCTTTATGGAATTTTTTAACGGCTTTTATCTTTTTTTTCATTTCTTAATTAGATTTTATTACATCAATTTCATGTACATTTTAGGAGATACCACTTTCAATACAGCCCCCACTAATCTCCAACGCTTGGTTATATAAGTTCTACGTTTTTTACGTTTGATCGCAGTGTACATTTGTTTCGTAGCCTTCTCTACTGAAGCCATCCAAAATGTTTTACCCATAATAATATCAGTATCCACAAAACCCGGAACGATCTCGGTAACATTTATTTTCGCCTTTTTCGTTCGTAAAGATTTCATATACAACGACTCTAAATAACTCGCTTGATAGGCTTTCGACGCATGATATTCTGGCACTTGCCTGTTTCCTCTCAAAGAAGCAACAGAGGTAACACCGACTAAATGACCATGTCCTTGCTTTGCAAAATAGTTATAGGCTAATTGATATACCCGTGTAGCTCCAACAACATTCGTATAGACTGTCGGGCCCCCTTTTTCCCAATCTAAGTTATAATTTGGTGTTGCAATCCCAGCATTGTGTACCACGAGATCAACACTTTCAAAAACTGTTGGTAATTTCTCAAATAGTTTTTCGGTCGCCTCAAGATCCGTAATATCGTGTTGTTGCACGACATAACCCTCGCTATTTTCTTGCTTTATTTCTTCTAAACGTTCTATACGCCTACCAGTAATCATTACTCTATAACCATCATTTACTAATAATTTGGCCAATTCTTTTCCCATACCGGAAGTAGCTCCGAATACAATTGCATTCTTACTCATATATTGAATTTTAATCCGCAAAAATGATTATTTTTGCAGTGATAAATATAACTAAATATGTTTAGTAGCGGTCAGAAATTATTTGCTTTATTCTTTATTCTCGTCTTCGCAGCGATTCTAATTTGGAGCTATCGAAAAGATATTTATCTGCACAAAATTTACTATAAAAAGGTATGGGTTGTAGCCTTAGGTATTGTGCTTGTAATTGCTTCTTTTGCCGCTATTGCTTTTGCACTACATTAAGCTATTTCTTGTATTTTAATACTTCAGAGCGTCCTTTCTTAAATATTTTATTGCTATTGTGTGTTCCTTTACGAAGAGCCTTTTGTTCTTCAAATGGTAAATTGTAAATATCTTGACACTCTGTCGAACAGCAACCTTGCATCTTATTTCGACAGGAATCGCATTGGATAAATAATAAATGACAGGCTTCGTTTTCACAATTAACATGGGTATCGCAAGCTTCTCCACATTGATGACATTGCGCTATCACATCGTCAGAAATACGTTCTCCTCTTCTATGATCAAACACAAAATTCTTACCAATAAATTTATTTTCTAACTTTTCATTTTTTACTTGACGTACATATTCTATAATACCACCTTCTAACTGAAAAACATTTTTAAAACCTTTGTGCTTATAATATGCACTAGCTTTTTCACAACGGATTCCTCCCGTACAATACATTAATAAATTCTTATCTTCTTTATGATCTTTTAAATCTTCTTCAATAATATCTAACGAATCTCTAAAAGTATCGACATCTGGAGTAATTGCCCCTTCAAAATGGCCAATTTCACTTTCATAATGATTGCGCATGTCAACACAAATTGTGTTCGGATCTTCTAACAACTTATTAAATTCATATGCCTTCAAATGAACGCCTTTATCAGTAACGTCAAAAGTTTCATCAACCAACCCATCAGCAACAATCTTTTTACGAACCTTTACTTTGAGTTTCAAGAATGACATATTATCTTGTTCAACGGCAATATTTAATCGTACATTTTCGAGAAAAGAAATACTATCTATATGAGCTTTTAAGGCATCAAAATTCTCGGCAGGAACCGACAGTTGGCCATTTATACCCTCATGGGCTACATAAATCCTACCTAAAACGTTTAGTTCGTTCCAAGCTATGAATAAAAAATTTCTAAATAATTCAGGATTTCCAATGTGCGCATATTGATAGAAAGATAAGGTTAATCGTTGCTGACCAGCTTCTTCGATTAATACAGCCCTTTCTTTCGCGCTTAATGTATTGTACAGTTGCATGCTATACCAATTTATAAGTTAAAAGAATAGTTATATTTTCGGCAAAAATAATGCTTTTACCTACTTTTTGTATCAAAAATTACAACATTTTACTAGAATTTGATAAAAATTCAACTTTCAAAACATTTTACGACGCGTAAAGTATCTATCTATAAGTTTTTTTTTAACCTTTGCAGGAAGAATATTAAAATTAGATTCATGAGAGTTGCAGTTGTTGGCGCTACCGGAATGGTAGGCCAAGTAATGTTAAAAACATTAGAAAAAAGAAATTTTCCAGTTACAGAATTGATCCCAGTGGCCTCGGAAAGATCAGTAGGTAAAAAAATAGTTTTTAAAGGAGACCAATATTCCGTTGTTGGACTACAAACTGCCGTAGACATGCACTTAGATGTTGCCTTGTTTTCTGCAGGTGGTGGAACTTCATTAGAATGGGCACCAAAATTTGCTGAAGTAGGAACCATTGTAATTGACAATTCTTCTGCATGGCGCATGGATGCAACAAAAAAATTGGTTGTCCCAGAAATAAATGCATCTTCATTAACAGAAGAAGATCTGATAATTGCCAATCCTAATTGTTCAACCATTCAGATGGTAATGGCCTTAGCTCCATTACATAAAAAATACGATATAAAAAGGTTGGTAATCTCAACATATCAATCTATCACAGGAACCGGAGTAAAAGCGGTTCAACAGCTAGAAAATGAATATGATAATAAAAAAGGTGAAATGGCGTATCATTATCCTATTCATAGAAATGCCATTCCGCATTGTGATGTATTCGAAAGCAATGGCTATACTAAAGAGGAATTAAAATTAGTTCGGGAGACTCAAAAAATTTTAGATGATAGATCAATTGCCATCACTGCAACTGCTGTAAGAATACCTGTAGTGGGAGGACATAGCGAAAGTGTAAATATCGAATTTGAGAATGAATTCGATGAATCGGAAGTACGTAAGCTTTTGAGCGAAACTGATGGCGTAACTGTTCAAGATAATACAGATACCAATACTTACCCTATGCCTATTTATGCAGAAGGTAAAGATGATGTTTTTGTAGGAAGAATACGTCGAGATTTATCACAACCAAAAACATTAAATATGTGGATAGTTTCTGATAATCTGCGAAAAGGAGCTGCAACAAATGCCGTTCAAATTGCCGAATATCTATTGGCTAACAATTTGATTTCAAGTAAGGTAATTTCTTAATTACAACTTTCAAAATACTAAAAAAAGTCTGAATTACGATTCAGACTTTTTTACTTTTAATACATCTTCAATAATTTGTTCTAATTGTTGCTTAGGTAATGCTCCATTAGCCATTTGAGGTTGTTCATTATTTGGAGGACAAAATAACATTGAAGGAATACTTCTAATTGCGAAAGCAGCAGACAATTCTTGCTCAGCTTCAGTATCTACTTTATAAATATGTATTTTCCCATCATATTCTTCACTTAACTGCTCTAAAACAGGAGCCAATGCTTTACAAGGCCCACACCAATCAGCATAAAAATCTATAATACAAGGAATGTCTCCTTCATACTTCCATTCTTTATTTTCCTCATAATTAAACACTTTTTCTAAAAAAGTTTCTTTGGTTAACAACGTTGTCATAACTTATTTTTTATCTGTTTTTATCAAGAATCATGCTCAAAGCATAATAGCGCTAATTTAGTCGCTATAATCGACATAACTAACTCATTTTGTTAGAATTTGCTAAATTGTACGTCAAATCAATTAATTACTAACTTAAAATTTATCATTTATGAGTAAAAAAGTATCGATGCTTTTACGTATCATTTTAGCCCTAGTCTTGATCGTATTCGGACTCAATAAGTTTGCCCATTTCTTACCTGCGCCAGAAGTTGCTGGAGAAGCAGCGGAATTTTTAGGAGCCCTCGGGAAAGCTGGATATTTTCCGATATTGGGAGTTTTAGAAGTTTTTGCCGGAGTATTATTGCTAACCAATAAATGGATTGGATTTGCTCTTGTATTAACGGCGTCAATGGCCGCTAACTTTTTAATTTTCCATTTTAAGTATGATCTTGCTGGATCTGGTCCTGCAGTCTTGGTAACATTATTAACGATTGCTTTAATTTATGGAAATTGGGGGCGATTTCGATCTCTCTTATAACAAGTACCCTATGAGTTCTAAAGAACATTTCTTTCGACTTACATAACTTTTAAAGCCGTTGATTCTTCAGCGGCTTTTCCTTTGTTATAATTTTGAGTAGCTTTACCCTTAGAAAACACAACCCCAATCTTATTAAAATGAAATTACTTCTTAGAATAACCTTATTTCTCCTTTTAAGCATTAGTCTTATTCAATGTAAAAAAACAAATAAAAATGTACTAACTGAAGAAAAACCAGATACATACGTACAGGATAACTATGACAAACAAGAAGTTGCTATTCAAATGCGAGATGGCATCAAATTACACACAACCATCTATAGTCCAAAAGATAAAAGCAAGAAATATCCTATCTTGATGCAGCGCACACCCTATAGTTCGAGACCTTATGGAGCTGATAAGTTTCGTGAGAGAATAGGACCCAATATTCATTTAATGAAAGAGGGGAACATCATCGTTTATCAAGATGTACGCGGGCGTTGGATGAGCGAAGGAACTTATGATAATATGAGAGCCTATATTCCTAATAAAAAGACAACTTCGGATGTCGATGAGAGTTCAGATACTTATGATACCATCGATTGGTTAGTTAAAAATGTAGAAAATAATAATGGAAACGTTGGTACTTGGGGGATTTCATATCCTGGATTCTATGCGACTTATTCTACCATTGATGCACATCCTGCCTTAAAAGCGGCCTCTCCACAAGCGTGTATTGGGGATTTTTATTTTGATGATTTCCACCATAATGGAGCCTACTTATTAAGTTATTTTAGAGCAACCGCTCTGTTCGGAACACAAAAAGATACTCCAACAGATACTGCTTGGTATAAACTACCCGACATCAAAACCAAAGATCAATACCAATTCTTTTTAGATGCCGGTCCCTTAAGTAATCTTAATAAATACTTCGAATACGAAACTTTAGATAATCCAAGTATTGAAAAAGATGACATGACAGATGACTTTTTTTGGAACGAACTAAAAGAACATCCCAACTATGATAGCGTTTGGCAGAGCAAAGGAATCATCCAACATCTTAAAGACATCAGACCTTCGGTAGCCACAATGATTGTGGGAGGATGGTTTGACGCTGAAGATTTATACGGACCTTTAGAAACCTATAAGAATATTGAAAAACACAATCCAGATAATTACAACACCATTGTTTTTGGACCATGGGATCACGGTGCATGGGCTCGAAGTCGAGGTAAAAATATTGTAGGTAATTATTATTTTGGAGATTCAATTTCAGAATTTTTCCAGCAAGATATTGAGACAAAATTTTTCAATCATTTCTTAAAAGGTAAAGGAGATAAAGACTCTGGTCTCCCAGAAGCCTACGTATATGACTCTGGTAAAAAAGATTGGAAAACCTATGATAATTGGCCTCCAGAAAATGTTACTAAACAATCTATGTATTTATCCAGTGATCAACATTTATCATCCGATGCTAGAGGAAATACAGCGCTTAAATTTATAAGTGACATCAAGCGTCCTGTACCCTATTCTGAAGATATCAAAACCGTCTTTACGCCTAGAAAATACATGACTGATGATCAACGTTTTGCAGCACGCAGACCAGACGTATTAGTTTTTGAGACTGAGGTACTAGAGGAAGATTTAACCTTGGCAGGAGATATTCTGGCTAAGTTAAAAGTCGCCACTACCGGAACTGATGCAGATTGGATTGTAAAAATTATAGATGTGCATCCTGCTGATGCAGAAGAGCAAGAAGAAGGTATGCAAGACCATTTAAAAATGAGTAATTACCATTTAATGGTGCGCAGTGAAGTGATGCGTGGTAAGTTTCGAAACAGCTTTTCAAACCCTGAGCCTTTTGTACCTAACAAGCAAACAGATGTTAACATCAAACTACAGGATGTATATCATACCATCAAAAAAGGGCATAAACTTCAAGTGCAAGTACAGAGCACATGGTTCCCGTTAATTGATTTAAATCCTCAAACCTATGTAGATAATATTTTCAAGGCTTCTGAAGATGATTTCAAAACGCAAACACATACGGTGTTTACCTCATCATCGATTGAATTTTCAATTTTGAAATAAGAGATTTTTAACCAAGAAAAAGAAGGTTACTATTAATTAGCAACCTTCTTTTTTAATATATAAGATAGCAACACGGCTATCGCACTCAATCCGCCCATGATATACCAATTGATGTCATATCCATATTTATCAACTATTTCAAAACCAAATTTGGCACTAAAAATTGTAGCAATACCGAACGCCGTCGTATAGGCAGCCATATATATACCTTCTTTACCCTTTATAGCTCTCGTCATTGCAAATTTATTTGTAAACGGAAAAGCTAGCATTTCAGCTACTGTAATAATGGTCATCCCAATGATCAAAATACCTATCCAGTTGGTCAAATTCAACACCAAGAAACTGAGTCCGAACAATGCTAAAGAAAAACCAATAATCTGAATTTTATTAATTGACGATTTTTCTAGCTTATGAATTAATGGCATTTCAGTGATAAAAATTAAACCGCCGTTCAATGACATTAACAACCCTATTTCAAAGGCATTCAAACCATGTATTTCTTTATAGAACAAAGGCATAGTAACTATTAGTTGCCAAAAAACAAACGCCATTAAAAAGACAATTCCTAAAAATATCATATACGGTTTATCCTTAAAGATTGAAGATCTATTGTCTTCAGATTCATTCTCAACATCAACTCTATCAAAAGGTTTGTTCTTTAATAAGAATCGGAACAAAATAATGGCCAAAATACAGGTAATACCATCAATCCAAAATAAGCCTTTATAGCTCAATGTTGTAATGATCAAACCTCCCATCGCTGGACCAAAAGTAAATCCTAAATTTATAGCCAACCGAAGCAATGTTAATGATCTTGTTTGATTTTCAGGCTTACTATAGGCATTTAGAGATACAAATAAGGCAGGCCGAAAGGTATCGGCAACTACCATTGTTATAAAAACACCTCCTACAAACCCCCAAAACGTGGTGATAAATTGCAAGCCAATAAATAGAAAACCTGTAAGAAACAAACTCCAAAACATTACCTTATAATAGCCAATCTTATCTGTCAATTTACCTCCAAGTACAGAGCCGACTGAAGACCCCACACCGAAGCTCGCCATGATCCATCCTATCTGAGGGCCAGACAAATTCAAATCATCTTCAAGATATATTGATAAAAAAGGTATTACCATCGTTCCTGCGCGATTGATAAACGTAATAAAAGCCAACCACCAAATATCGGTTGATAATCCAGTAAATGAATCTTTGTATAAAATAAATGTTTTCTTTACCATAAGTATAAAACTAAAAAACCCGGCTATAAGCCGGGTTTCATTACTATTGTTATTTTTTATTTCTATATAATCACAACACATGTATACCCGAACTAGTCGCTCTAAACGACAGCTTAATCTGGACAGTACAATTTGTGGTAAACATCATTCTCTTTATTTGATACATCAAACGTACAAAATAAATTTCATTTAAAACTACAGTAATCACTATCTTTGATATTTATTTTTCGTACATGAAGAAGTATTTGTTCTTATTGATTTTAATTCCGCTCATTGGTTGCTCACAGACAGCAACCACGAGTTCGTATATTCAAGAAATAAGAAAGTATCGGTATGAAGAAAATATCAAATTTGCAGACAAAGAAACTACCATTCTGACCAAAAAAGATTTTAAGAAATTCTCTGCGTTAGATTTTTTTCCTATTGATTCTAATTATAGAATTCAAGCTAAGTTTGAGCTTCAAAAAGATCCGAAAGTGTTTCAAATGCAGACCACTACCGACAGAGTATCACTCTATAAAACATATGGAATTGCGACTTTTACAATAGATGGAAATAAGTATTCCTTAAGGATTTATCAAGATCAAGAGCTCAAGGACAAACCCGAATACAAAGATTATCTTTTTGTTCCTTTTGTGGATAAAACATCTGGCAACGAATCTTATGGAGGCGGCCGATATTTAGACGTTAGTCATCCTAAAGATGGAATAATTGAATTAGATTTCAACAAAGCCTACAATCCTTATTGCGCTTACAATGAAAAGTACTCATGTCCGATTCCACCAAGGGAAAATCATTTAAAAGTTGCTATAAAAGCAGGAGTAAAAGTATTTAAATAGATGGATATAAAAGAAGACATTATTGAAAGTGCTGAAAGAATTGCTGCTTATACGCATCAAACTCCAGTACTAACTTCGACCGCCATAAACACTATTGCTGGAGCCGATATTTTTTTTAAATGTGAAAACTTTCAAAAAATGGGGGCCTTTAAAATGAGAGGTGCAACTAATGCAATTTTACAATTGAGTGAGGCTCAACAAAGAAAAGGGGTGGTTACTCATTCATCTGGCAACTTTGCACAAGCCCTAGCGTTAGCCGCTAAAAGTCTTGGTATCAAGGCGTATATTGTCATGCCCAATAACGCTCCCGAAGTAAAGAAAAAAGCTGTAAGAGGTTATGGAGCTGAAATAACTGAATGCCTGCCAACATTGGAGGCCAGAGAAACTAATGCGAAAAAAATTCAAGAAGAAAAAGGAGCTACCTTCGTGCATCCCTATAATGATTTTAACGTGGTTTTAGGTAATGCTTCGGCAGGAAAAGAATTGTTGCATGAGCATCCAAATCTTGACTATATTATAGTACCGGTTGGTGGTGGTGGCTTGATTTCTGGCACTGCATTAAGTGCTTTAAGTTTTGCACCATCTTGCAAAATTATTGGCGCTGAACCATTTGAGGTTGATGACGCTTATCGTTCTCTAGAAGCTGGTGAAATCGTATTTAATGAAACTACCAACACTATTGCTGATGGTTTAAAAACTTCCTTAGGTGATATTACATTTAATATTATCAACAATCATGTTTCTGAAATTATTAGAGTTACCGAAGACGAAATAAAGGCGTCTATGTTACTCATTTGGGAACGTATGAAAATAATTATAGAACCCTCTAGCGCGACGGCTTTGGCAGCTGTATTAAAATCGAAGTCCCAATTCGCGAAAAAGAAAATTGGTTTGATGATCTCTGGAGGTAACGTTGATTTACAAAAATTACCATTTTAATTATGAAACTATTATACAAAAATTATTTACAACTACTTACTATTGCTGCACTTTCCTTAGTCGGTTTGAACAGCTGTAGTTCTGACGGAACAGGAGAACCTGATGAAGCATGTACTGAAAAAACATGGTACGAAGATTTCGACAAAGATGGCCTTGGCAATCCAAATAAAACCCGATTGGCTTGTGATCAACCTACTGGATTTGTTGAAAATGCCAATGACAATGATGATCTAAATGCAGAAAATCTTGTTATTCCAAATAGTGGATATTCGACACCGGAGGATTATGCAGGTATGACTAAAATATGGTCTGATGAATTTAATTCCTCTTCTTTAGATGATACTTTTTGGTCTCACGATTTAGGAGATGGTTGTCCAAATATTTGTGGATGGGGGAACAACGAATTAGAAAAGTATCAAAAGCAAAACGTTCAGATTGTTGAGGGAAATTTAGTGATCACAGCTAAACGCGAATCAGGAAATAATAATTACACATCATCTCGAATTAAAACAAAAGGTAAATTTTCATTTAAATATGGGCGAGTAGATGTAAGAGCTGCCCTACCTGTTGGTAAAGGAATATGGCCTGCTATTTGGATGTTAGGAGAAAATATTGACGAAGTTGGCTGGCCTAAATGCGGTGAAATAGATATTATGGAAAAGATTGGTGGTGTTGGTAATGAAAGTACAGTGTACGGCACTGCACATTGGGATAATAGTGGTCAGAATGCCAATTTTGGAGGCAACCAAGTCGTTTCTACAAATTTGAAAGATGAGTTTCATGTTTTCTCAATTATTTGGGATGCCGAAAAAATCACATGGTATATTGATGATGTAGAATATCATGTTATTGATACGACCCCATCAGGTTTGAGTGAATTTCAAGAAGAATTTCATTTATTAATAAATCTTGCAGTTGGTGGTAATTGGCCGGGTAATCCAGATGCTTCTACTAATTTCTCGCAATACTTGGTTGTTGATTATGTTCGTGTTTTTCAATAAGTCCCATTCATAATTACACCATGGCCTGGATAGAAACTATTAATTACAAGGACGCTAATCCTCAACTCAAAAAAATTTACGATCGTGTAAAAGGACCAAATAATGCCATAGATAATGTACTTTCTATTCATAGTTTGCGCCCTCACTCTTTGGTTGGTCATATGACCTTATATAAAAGTGTCTTACACAATTCGAACAATACATTACCTAAATGGTACTTAGAAGCTATCGGAGTGTACGTGAGTTTCCTAAATACCTGTGATTATTGTGTTCAACACCATTTTGAAGGGCTTAGAAGACTTTTAAACGACGATGTAAAAGCAAAAGAATTTTTTGAAGCAATACAGCATAAAACTTTGGATGGCTATTTTGAAAAAAGGTATTTCGAAGGCATTAAGTATGCTCAAAAGTTAACATTAACTTTAGAAAAAATCGAACAAGGTGATATCGAAAGATTAAAAAATGTTGGATTTACGGATGGTGAAATCTTAGAAATCAATCAAGTCACTAGTTATTTTAATTATGTAAATAGGATGGTACTCGGACTTGGTGTAACAACAAAAGGAGATATATTAGGCCTTTCTCCAGGTGAAAGCAACGACCCTTCTAACTGGGAGCATAAGTAACATTTAAAAAGAAAAGGCATTGGAAGAAAATCAATTGACACGCATCAATAAATATCTCAGTGAAGTTGGCTATTGCTCTAGAAGAGCTGCCGATAAATTGATCGAACAAAAACGTGTCACAATTAATGGAAAAGTTCCTGAAATGGGTACGAAAATTAGCCCTACAGATGAAGTGCATGTAGATGGTGAATTAATATCACCTCCTAACGACAAACCAGTATATATTGCCTTTAACAAGCCCGTTGGCATTGTATGTACTACAGACACAAAGGTTGAAAAAGATAATATTATTGATTTCATAAAATATCCAACGAGAATTTTTCCCATTGGTCGATTAGATAAACCTAGTGAAGGTTTAATATTCTTAACCAATGATGGTGATATTGTCAATAAAATTCTGAGAGCGCGTAACAATCATGAAAAAGAATATATTGTTACTGTTGATAAGCCTATTACTAAGCAGTTCGTGCAACAAATGAGTAATGGGGTTCCTATTTTAGATACCATTACGCGCAAATGTTTTGTTGAACAAATTGGCGTGGTAAAATTCAGAATTATTTTAACGCAAGGATTGAATCGTCAAATACGTAGGATGTCTGAGCATCTTGGCTACCATGTACGGGAGCTAAAACGTGTTAGAATCATGAATGTTTCTTTGGATGTTCCAATTGGGCAATGGCGTGATTTAACATCGCAAGAATTAAATGAGATTCATCGTTTAGTTGCCGATTCTTCTAAAACCAATCAATAATTATCGATGTATATTCGCAACCATTTCTATATTTATACATCTCTTCTAAAAATACCATAATGAGAAAATTTGCAATTATTATTTTGTCTTTAGTTTTAGTAAGTTGTTCCATCGAATCTGATTTACAACCTCCAACACAAACAAGTGCCAAATGGAGCTTAATTCAAGCTACTGGCGGCCTAGCTGGCAGTAACACAACTTACCAACAAAACCAGATCAATTGGACGTTTAATGAAGTGAACGGAACACTTATAGTAGAGCATAATACTGCAGGAGTAGCCGACGCTCTAGATCCTGGTACGTATGACTATTCAATTCAAACCATTGCGAATGAAGATTTTCTTTTTATTGACGATCTAGAATATGGTTCGATAGTCGTTACTGGAAATAGATTTATCATCAATCAAAATATTGCCTCTGACGGATCAATTATTACTGATAAATTTGAATATCGTTTCGCTAGGTAATCGCCTGTTTTATGTATCAAATAAACTTTACAAGGAACATTCCTAGAAATACGGCGGCGAACCCTAGGATAAAACTGCCAACGGCGTAGAAAAAGAAATTCATAAAATCACCTGATTTTAGGAAGACATGGTTTTCATATGCAAAAGTGGAAAATGTAGTAAAACCACCACAAAAACCAGTAGCTAACAGTAACGTCTGATTACTGTTTAAGGATTCATTTTTAGCGGCGAACCCTAAAATGAGGCCGATTAGCAAACTCCCTAAAATATTAGCAATGAAAGTACCATAAGGAATACCTGTAACATCATTATTGAAGTATTTTGATAAAACATAACGCGCAATACTTCCGAAACCTCCACCAATAAAAACCAGCACCAATTGTTTCATAACTGTAGAATTAATGAAGCGTTACTTTTTTATAATCTAAAGCGTTCCATTTACCCATTATCGTTCCTTTGTTCAAGGTTACAAAACCTGGATTTGCCCTCACAATTGTTTTTAAGGTAGTTTCATCACAAAATAGCAGCTCCAGATCTAACCCAAACTCCTTTTTCAAACTTTCATATTCACTCATTGGAGACGAAGAGAAAGCATACACATCATATCCTTTCTCTTGGGCTTGTGTAACAATTTCTTTGACATTTTTTAAAGCATCTTTATCTACTTTTTGTAGGTTATACATTACCACTAGCATCAATCTTTCTTTTTGCATTAGCAAATCGGTAAAATCTACATCGTCTTTTTCCATTGAAAAGTCATGGATCGGCGGCTCATACCCCTTTTCTATCAATTTTGTTTTTCTATCAACAAAAGTAGCGCCTTCTATTTCCCAAGGCTTCTCTTCTGTAGTATATTCTTTATCTTCTCCATTTACTTTATAAATCCAAGTATCTTTATAAACCGACTTTTTCGCATTTTCCGGGTAGACCATTCCTTCTGGTATATTTTTACCCACGGCGTAGGCTCTAAAATCAATAATTGGCAAGTGCACCAATACGTGATAGGTTATGAAAAGAAAAGCAAAAAGACATACAAAAGTCAAGGCTTTTGTCATTTTAACACTAAAAATTGGTTTAATCATATCAACTTTTAGCAATAACAAGGCAATCAACACAATGAGTATAATGTTCTTATAAAAGGTTTCCCATGGCGTTAAGGTAATCGCATCACCAAAACAACCACAATCAGTTACTTTATTATAATATGCTGAATACCATGTTAGAAATAAAAAAATCAAGGTTATAATGGCTAAAGACCAGACAGTCAATTTTGGTTTAAATCCGATCAGTAGCATAATTCCCAACATTATTTCGGCAATGATTAGCACAATAGAGAAAGGCAATGCAAACGGAATCATAAATTCTAAGTTCAAGACATCGGCACCAAAATACTCTTGAAACTTATATGCAGAGCCCAAGGGATCTACCACTTTTACAAAACCCGAAAAAATAAATGTAATTGCTACAAAAACTCTTGCTATCTGTACTATTATTTTCATATTATGAATTTTCTTTCATTAAAATTAAAGCGAATACTGCATAATTAATCATATCCTGATAATTGGCGTCAATTCCTTCCGAGACTAAGGTCTTTCCTTTATTATCTTCAATCTGCTTGACACGCAATAACTTTTGCAAAATCAAATCTGTCAAAGAATTCACACGCATATCCCGCCAAGCTTCCCCATAATCATGGTTCTTATTTTCCATTAATTTTTGTGTCAAACCAATGTGCTTATCATAGAGTTCCGTTGCTTGATGTACACTTAAATCTGGCTGTTCAACTACACCTTTTTCTAATTGAATCAGCGCCATGATTGAATAATTAATAATCCCAACAAATTCTGGAATCTCATCTTCATCTACTTTTCGTGTTTCATTCTCTTGCAACTGACGAATACGTTGTGCTTTTATAAAGATTTGGTCTGTTAAAGAAGGTAGGCGTAAAATGCGCCATGCGCTACCATAGTCTTTCATTTTATTAATGAAGAGATCTCGACATTTAGCAATAATTGCATCATATTGCTCCGTAGTTTTCTGCATTTAGTACATCTATTTTATCGAACGAATTTATAAAAAACAAACCATATAATCTTATGCAAATGCGTATTTTTACGAGCGTACTATCAACCATCAAATCAATAAAAAATAATGAAAAGAGTCGCTGTTTTTTGTGGATCAAGCATAGGTTTCGCTCCTGTGTATGCCGACGAAGCTAAAAAATTAGGTCATTTCTTAGCTGAACAAAACATTAGTCTTGTTTATGGCGGTGGAAAAATCGGAATTATGGGAACCATAGCTGATGCCGTTATGGAAATGCGAGGTGAAGTCATTGGGGTCATACCCGATTTATTAAAACATGAAGAAGTTGCACACACCAAGATCACCAAAATGGTAGTTACTCGAAAAATGTCTAAACGCAAGGTAAAAATAAGTAAATTGGTCGATGGTTATATTGCATTAGCTGGAGGTTTCGGAACGCTAGATGAACTTTTCGAAGCCCTTACTTTAGGACAATTAGGCATAGAAGCTAAACCTATTGGGATTTTAAACACCAATGGTTATTTTGATTACACCTTGAAACAATTAGATGTCATGGTAAAAGAAGGTTTCTTAAAACAAATAAATCGAGATATGCTTTTTGTTAGTGACTCTTTTGAAAAACTCATACAGATGATGCGGAGGTATGAGGCTCCGAAAGTATCAAAGGTTGTTAATACAGTGGCATCAAAATAAAAAAAGGCTACTGAGTAGTAGCCTTAAGTATTATATGTCGCTAAACATCATTCTCTCAAATAGGAGTTATGAGAAGAATACTCAAATTTACAAAAAAAAAATATATTGAAGTTGTTAATTATTTCACAAAAAAGCTCTTAAACAAGTAGTTATGTCACAAATCAATTGCAAAGGAAAGCTTATTAATTTGTCCACTCCGAAAGTGATGGGTATCTTAAATACAACGCCCGATTCTTTCTATGACGGTGGCAAGTATAAAGATATGGATACTGCCTTGACTCATGTTGAAAAAATGCTCAACGCTGGAGCCACTTTTATTGATGTTGGTGCCTATTCATCACGCCCGAATGCAACTCATATAACTGAAGAAGAAGAATTACACAGAATACTCCCAATTGTGACAACAATGGTAGAAAAATTTCCTGAAATTTTAATATCCATTGATACTTTTAGAAGCAAGGTTGCCAAAGAATGTGTTCAAATCGGCGCCTGTATGGTCAACGATATCTCAGGTGGTACTCTAGATACCGCTATGTATTCTACGATCGCCGAATTGCAAGTGCCATACATCTTAATGCATATGCAAGGAACACCTCAAAACATGCAAAAAAATACCGTCTATGATGACCTTGTTAAAGACATTATTTATTTTTTCTCCGAGAAAGTTCAGCAGTTGAATGCCTTACATGTTAATGACATTATTCTTGACGTAGGATTTGGTTTTGGAAAAACACTCGAACAAAATTACACACTATTACAGCAGCTTGATTTATTTAAAATACTTGAGCTACCTATTTTAGCAGGACTATCTAGAAAATCGATGCTCTATAAATTGTTAGATTCAACGCCTCAAGAGGCATTAAACGGTACAACTGCAGCCAATACAATCGCCTTATTAAACGGTGCTTCAATTTTACGCGTACACGATGTAAAGGAAGCGACAGAAACTATTAGCATTGTAGAAGCTTGTAGAAAATAAGCTCTCCTCGGCATCGTTTTTGTGGATGTTTTAACTCACCTTAAAACTTTTCTACTATGAGCAATCGAAACACGCCCACCATTAATGCAGGATCTATGGCCGATATTGCCTTTTTGTTATTGATCTTCTTTTTAGTAACCACCACTATAGACGATGATATTGGAATTCAAAAAATGTTGCCCGAAAAAAATACTAACGCTAAGGAACCAGTCCATGAAAGAAATGTTCTAGAAATTGCGATCAACGCCAACAATGAAATTCAGTTAGAAGGCGCTACTATAATTCAATTAAAAGAATTGAAACAATTTGTAACTGACTTCATTGATAATGGTGCTACTACCGATCTACAAGGAAATCCATGTGATTGGTGTAACGGTAAAAAAGACATAACGTCATCAGACCATCCTGCAAAGGCTGCGATTGCACTTGAAAGTAGTAGAAATGCATCTTATGGTACATATATAGCAACACATAATGAAATCAATAGCGCTTATGCGGAATTGCGCTCAAAATTAACGTACTCGCAATACGGAATGACCTATAAAGAATTGATTTCAGCCTATCAACAAGACAAAAAAAACAATATCTTAAAGGCTAAAATTGAAGATATCAAGACCAAATATCCCGTTCTTATATTTGACAATGAACCTATTAAATGAATTTCATAAGTATCTTAAAAACTAAAAAAAGGTTCTTGTAAATAACTATAAATAATTAGTATTTTTACAAAAACCAAAAGCTTGGATGCACTCGATTTTTTAGACTTTCGAATTCTAGATATTCTAGATATTGTGTTGGTTGCCCTACTCCTCTATTATGTATATCGATTGATACGAGGAACTGTCGCCATTAATATTTTCTTAGGAATCGCCATTATTTATCTTATTTGGAAACTTACTGAAGTTTTACAAATGGAGCTTTTGAGTGATATTTTAGGAAAATTTCTAGGGGTAGGTTTTATTGCCATGATCATTGTTTTTCAGCAAGAGATTCGAAAATTCTTATTGATGGTTGGCTCTACTAATTTTGCCACAAAAAAAGGATTTTTAAAAAACTTAAAGTTCTTAAAATCGGATGGTGATGCCACCGTAACTGATGTTGAAGGTATTGTAAATTCTTGTGTTGAAATGGGCAAAACCAGAACTGGTGCCTTGGTCGTTATTGAACGTAATAATAGTCTTGATTTCGTAAAGCATACGGGTGATAAAATGAACGCCGAAATCAATATGCCGTTACTAAAAAGTATCTTTTACAAAAATAGCCCTTTGCACGATGGCGCTATTATTATAGAAGACAATTTTATCACTGCTACTCGTGTTATACTGCCAGTTGAAGACAAATTAAATATTCCTGGTAGATTCGGCTTAAGACATCGTGCAGGTTTGAGTATCACGATGAAATCGGATGCGG
Source organism: uncultured Flavobacteriaceae bacterium (assembly GCA_947494325.1). Taxonomy (GTDB): domain Bacteria; phylum Bacteroidota; class Bacteroidia; order Flavobacteriales; family Flavobacteriaceae; genus Aureibaculum. The sequence continues at coordinate 118,883 of CANLUS010000003.1, read as the reverse complement.
TTGCTCTTATCGTTTCTGAAGAAACTGGTCAAATCTCGTACGTGAAAAATGGAGAGTTTATTTTATTCGATGACACCGATAGATTGATTGAGATTATCAAAGAAGATCTAGCATAGCTTTAGCTTGCCAAAGCAGTGGCAAACTGAATCTCGTATAATTTGCTGTAATATCCTTTTTGCTTGAGCAACTCATTATGCGTTCCTTGCTCTACAATTTCACCCTTTTCCATAACAATAATTCTATCTGCCTTCTTGATTGTCGCAAGTCTATGAGCAATGACAATAGATGTTCTACCCTTGGTGATTTTATTTGTGGCTTTTTGGATTAATTTTTCTGATTGTGAATCGATAGATGAAGTTGCTTCATCTAAAATTAAGATCGCTGGGTCACTTACATAAGCTCTTAAAAATGAAATTAGTTGGCGCTGCCCTGCCGACAACATCACACCGCGTTCTTTTACATTATAATCATATCCTTCAGGTAAACTCATAATAAAATCATGCACTCCTATGACTTTTGCTGCCTCTTCTACTTGCTTCATTGTAATATTCGTATCATTCAAGGTAATATTATTATAAATGGTATCAGAAAACAAAAACACATCTTGCAAAACAACAGCAATATTATCTCTTAATGAATCTAACTTAAAAGTGTTTACGGAAGTGCCATCGATTAAGATTTCACCACTATCGATATCATAAAAACGATTCAACAAATTAATTATGGTAGATTTTCCAGCTCCTGTTGCACCAACAACGGCAATGGTTTCACCCTGCTTCACTTCGAAAGAAACTCCTTTTAAAACAGGTTCATCTTTAATATAACTAAAGTGAACATTCTTAAACGCAATATTTCCTTCTACAACAGGCACAACCAACTTTCCGTCGTCTACCTCTTCTTCTTTTTCATCTAAGATGATAAATACTCTATCTGCTGCTACCATTCCCATTTGCAGCGTGTTAAACTTATCCGCTATTTGACGTAGTGGTCTAAATAACAATTGACACAGCATAATGAATGCAATAATCTCACCCGTCGTTGCGGAAACACTAATAGAAAGAATACTTAACCCTCCGTACCAAACGATAAATCCTATAGCAATTTGAGGGAAAATTTCGGCGATCGGAAAAAAGATTGAATTATACCAAATAGCCTTAACCCATGCTTTTTTATGTTTATTATTAATCGATTTAAAAGCATCATATTCTATTTTTTCACGCGTAAATAATTGCACTATTTTCATACCCACAATGCGCTCTTGAACAAAGGTGTTTAAATTAGAAACCTCATTTCTCACATCATTAAATGCTGCTTTCATTGCCTTCTGAAAAATCTTAGTTGCATAAATTAAGATGGGAAGCACTGTAAATGCAATCAAGGCTAATTGCCAGTTTTTATAGAGCATAAAGCCCATTACCACGAGCATAGTCAATAGATCACTTACAATCATAAAAAGACCTTGTCCGAAAATACTAGCAATAGTTTCAATATCAGAAACAGATCGTGTTACTAATTTTCCTACAGGTGTGTTATTAAAGTATTGCATTTTAAAACGCAACATATGTCGAAATAATTCTGATCGTATATCCTTTATGATATGTTGCCCCAGCCAATTGGCAAAATAAATGAACAAAAACTGAAAGAGCACTTTCAATAATAGCACACTTAACATAATGGTTACAGTAGTTAAAAGTGCACTCGAGTTCTTTGCCGGGATGTATTCATCTACAATATCAATGAGTAACCCAGGATTTACGATGGCGAGGATCGCTCCTACCAATACCGATATTAAAGCAATTAAAAAGTTGATTCGATATACACGTATATAACCTAATAAACGCTTAAACAATTTTATATCAAAAACTTTACCTGTAACCTTTTCAGACATTTATCTATTTTTTAATATCGTTTCGGGATATGCTACTTCAGTTAAAAAGAGTCCTTGGGCAGGCACTGAAACTCCGGCTTTTGTTCTATCCTGACTTTCTATAATGCGTATCACATCTTCTTTCGACTTTTTTCCGAGTCCTACTTCCACCAACGTGCCAACAATAGCTCGCACCATATTACGCAAAAAACGGTCGGCGGTAATATGAAATACTAACGAATTTCCTTTAAGCTCCCAAACTGCATTTGTAATCTTACAATTATAAGTCTTTACATCGGTTTTAGACTTCGAAAAACTCTTAAAATTACTATAATTTAACAACATACGGGCGGCTTCATTCATTTTTTCAACTGCTAATTGCTGCTGATATAGTTGCCAAGTAGTATCTATCACAAAAGGATTTCTACCCAACCAAATTCTATATTCATACGATCTACTCAACGCATCGAATCGCGTATGAGCGTTATCATCCGTCAAGAAAACAGTATTGATCACAATATCTTCAGGTAAAAAAGCGTTCATTCTGTCCCTCAATTCCGAAACCTCAATAATGTGGTCAACATCAAAATGTGCAAACATCTGAGTCGCATGTACTCCGGCATCTGTTCTACCGGCGCCCATAATGTTTATCTCTTTTCTTAACAGCGTTGACAAAGCATTTTGAATAACTTCTTGCACCGAAGTTGCGTTGGGCTGAATTTGCCAGCCATGGTAATTTTTACCGTTGTAAGAAAGTTCAATAAAGTATCTCAAGAAGTACTATTTTTACTGACTACAAAGATAAATTAAAAAGTTAAGCTTGGTACGTATTTTATTACTGTCGGACACCCATAGTTATATTGATGCTCAAATATTAAAATTTGTGAAGCAAGCTGATGAAGTATGGCATGTCGGCGATATAGGCGATCTAAAGGTGAGCGATGCCATTAAAGCGTTAAAGCCTTTTCGGGCTGTTTACGGAAATATTGATAACGCCAGTATTCGAGCTGAATTTCCGTTGGATAATGAATTTACTGTTGAGAAAGTTTCGGTTTATATGACTCATATTGGGGGCTATCCTTCGAAATACAACCAACGAACAAGAGAGAAATTACAGGCGAATCCGCCAGACCTTTTTATTTCAGGCCATTCACATATTTTAAAAGTAATGCCCGATAAGAAGCTGAATTTGTTGCATATGAATCCTGGGGCGGCAGGTAAACATGGTTTTCATAGTATCCGTACGATGCTACGCTTTACGATTGATGGTAAAGAAATTAAAGAATTAGAGGTGATCGAACTCGGTAAGCGTGGTTAAGCTCTTGGTACAATTGGTACTAAGATAAAGATGCTTGTACCATTATTTTTAGAAGACACGATATTAAATACCCCTTTCATCACCGTAATACGCGCGTCGATATGACTCAACCCTAAGCCACCTTTTGTTTTCGCCTTTTTCGCATCAAAACCAACACCATCATCATTCATTCGAATACTTAACATATTATTTTCTCTATGCGCCAACATAATAGTGGCATTCTTCGCTTTACTATGTTTTAAGATATTGTTCACCAATTCTTCAATAATACTGTGAATTTTAATTTCAAAATCTTGTTCGTATCGCTTCACACCGTCATCATCACTAAACAATGAAATTTCAGAATTCGAGTATTTCTGACACATATCATGTACGGCGAAGGCCAACCCGAATTTTAACAATACCGAAGAAATAAGCTCGTGTGACAAGTCTCTAATTTTCACCGAAGCTTCGTTTACTATGGTCTGCGCTTTGGTAATTTCTTGGGGATACCCTGTTTTTAGTTGGGCCTTGGTTGCTTGCAAATGTAAATTCGCAGATGATAAGAGGGCACTCACACTATCATGTAAAATTTCTGCAATCGACTTACGCTCTTTTTCTTTCGCATCGATGGTAGCATTAATAATTTTTATTTGTGCATCACTAGCCAATTTGTCTACTTCACGTTCTTGTTTTAAACGGTAGTTTCTATAAAAGATATATCCAACTACGAGCAGCGAAATAAAAGCAAAAATGGTGGCATAAGAAAAGAATTGTGCCCGCTGGCGTTTCGATTTTTCTTTTTCAGCATTATTTGCTGCCTCGGCAACATTGTACTTTGCCTGTATCTCAGATATGTTTTTGTCAACATTTGCTTGCGCTAAACTATCGGTCAAGTTGGTTGCCTGTTCTAAATATTTATATGCCTTTTCAAAATCTTTTAACTCTTCATTAATAAAAGCCAAATTGTATAATACATTTTCTTTAACTCTTATTGAATTCGCATCATAAAATTTATCGACTGACTCATATGCAATTAGGTAATCCTCTTCTGAATTCTCATAATCTCCATTTGAATATTTTATACCCCCCAGATTCATCAAAGCAAAAGCAATTCCTAAAGTATCATTCTGTTTCTGCCTTATTTCCAATGCTTTATTTCCATACTCCTCAGCCTTTAACAAGTCATTTATTGCTATGGAATTCGCACTTAAAGCATTGTAACTTATTGCGATTATGTTACTTCTTTCAGTAGTTACAGGAAACTCAACGCATCTGGAATAATAATATATTGAAGAATCAAGTTCTTTACTCTTAAAAAAAGTGAGGCCGATGCTAGAATATGCCTTTAATAAATTGAGCGTATCAGATATTTCATTAGCGATTCTCAACGTATTCTTATAATATTGTAAGGTTCTTCGATAATCTTTCGAACTGCTAAATATTTTACCTAGATAATTGTTATAATCAATTTTTATATTAGGAAAAGTTAGTATCTCCAGTTCTTTCAAACCATCTAACAACAATTTAATTGCCTTTTCATCAGCATTATTCCCATAATGTGCCTTTGCTTTTTTGAGATTTAAAGCTAACCTATTACGATCGCTAGCAATATATTGAGTATAAGACTCCAACTGCTCAATGGTAGTTAGAGCTAAAGTAAATTCGTTTTTACTTAAATGCTCGTCAATACTTTTTATTTCATCCTCTATATGCTTGGCTAACTCCTTACTTTGTCCATATGTCAAAAGGAAACTATTAAGGCCACATAGCAAGATAAAAAACAATATACGTTTGGAGCTGAAAATATTCATGTAGGTTTTGTTAATATTTAAACTACTAAATAATTTCATTACGCATGGCAAAGATTGCCAAGCCAACACTATTCTTTACATTAGTCTTTTTAATCAAATTCTTTCGGTGAGTTTCTACAGTACTATCGCTAATATGTAAGGTTTCGCTAATTTCTTTGGTAGTATATTGTTGCGCAATGAGTTTTAAAATTTGGTATTCTCGTCGAGTTAATGAACTGATCAACACCCCTTCAATATTATTGTCATCCGCCGATTTTAAAGGTTTGCTCATCAAGGTTTTCATCATCTTTTCTTTGATCTCATCGCTAAAATACTGCTCGTCATTATAGACTTTACGAATGGCCTTTACAATATGTTCTCCAGCTGACTTTTTAGGCACAAAACCTTTGGCCCCCATCCCTAGCACCTCTTTCACTAATTTGATGTCATCATAACTCGATAAAATAACCACCTGAGGCACATCATCATAATTGGCAAATTCTTTTAAAACCCCAATACCATCTAACTTGGGCATATTTATATCTAGCACCAAGACATCAGAACTATGCTCGCTAAACCAATCGACGACCTGGCTCCCGTCCAACGAATAACCTACTACTTCAATGTCTTCTTCTAAGTCCAATACAGCCATCACACCATCAATTAAAATTTGATGGTCATCGGCAATATGCACGGTGATCTTATTATCAATCAATTCTTCCATAAAATTCAATACAAAATAGGGTTATATTGTATTAACACTAAAGTACAATATATATTGTACAGATTTTATATAAAACAAAAAAGTCTTGAAATTTCTTTCAAGACTTTCTTTAAGGAATTAGAACAGGCTATTGCTCCTCTCTTATAACATGCCTAGGACGAAGAAGCGCAATCATTGAAGATCCAATCATTTCTTCACCTGACGCCAAATCGTAACTTGATTCGAAATAGTGATCAAAACTTAAGGCTTTCATCTCTTTAAGTTCTAATGTATGTGAAACAGTAGTTCCCGACGTACCGTTTTCGATTAAAAATATTTTAAATTCACCATCTATTACCGATGACGATACCGTAGTATTGGCATCAGTTTCAAATGTTACAGTCTTCTCATTGTTATCAACAACCACAAATGATTGTAATAACGTTCCGTCAATGTCTTTTAAAATTGTTTTGTTCGAGGTATCGTTGGCAAACGAGGCCAATAACAATACAGCGCACACAGCTAGTAGAGCTTTTCTCATGATTTAGGGGATTTAGGAGTTATTAAAATTTGAGTTATTTAGTAAACTTTTGATTCACCAAATTCTACGAATCAAAAGTACTAGGTAAGTTGCGCACAAAACAATAGCGAAAACGGGTGTTTTTAAAAATCCCTGAAAACCACTAGTTACTACCCAGAAACCACTAGTTTTGGCATTCTTACCGATACAAATAAAAGTAAAAATTGTTAATAAGTAGTGTTTTTTGTTGATAAATATTGTTAATAAGTATTTAAAATGTTAATTATCAACATGTTATATTTCGTCAAAAACCTCGAAAAAAAAACTACTAAAAATTGCAGATACTCAATAAATTGCTAACTTAGCACCTGAGAATAGGAAACTCCTATTATAGTAAGGAGAGAAGCTCTATTGAAATGTTAAGTTTTCTTAACTGTTTTACTTCTCCCCTTTCTCCCCTTCCTTTCTCCCCTTATTACTAAGGAGTGTATTATAAATGTTTAGCGACGATTAATACTCCAAATGTATTGCAAAACCAAATATCAGTCAATAGAGAGACTGGGTATTTTTGAAAATCACGGGAAACCGTGAGTTTTGCAAAAATTTTAAAAGACCTTGAGTTATCAAGGTCTTTTTGCTTTTTAGACCTTTTCTTTTGTTTACAAACTAAGCATTCGAACAAAAAAAAGCTGCTTAAAAAAGCAGCTTTCACACAAATATAACTAAGATGTTAGAATTATCTCAATCTATCTACAGATTTTACGAGGTTTTCATCTTTGTGTATCGCCTTATTTGCTAAAACCAACAATAAAACAACAACAAAGGGTATGAAAATCCCAATACCCTTCTCAGAAATGATCGTTTCTCCAGGTAACATTAGTAAATAGTATATCAATACTCCTAATAAAATAAGGTTTATCAAAATATTTAATCTATTCAGCACAAATTGCAACTGTCTATTTTTAAATAAAAATATTGCAACAAATGACAATACAGCTGAACCTATAAAAGAAAACGGAACTATTTTTAATAAAGTATTCTCAGACGAAAGTAAATCAAATGCATATACCACCAATTCATTTTCTTTCCATAATGAGAATGCAAATATCAGACCTCCAGCTAAAATAGCAGCCACAAATAAATACAATGTTTGAATTCTTTGGATCATTATTTTCTTTTAAGAGTGCAAAAGTACATTAATCTTTTTAACAGATAAAGTTTATATATTAAAATAAATTTGTATAATTGCACTGTATTATAAGTATAACTTCTATATAATACGTCTTAAACAACTCAAACCTAATAGTTTATTTAGTCCTTAATAAAAACCATAAAAGGATAATTCTTATTAACTAATATCATTAACATTCGAATGTTTGAAATCGAAGCACTAAAAGAAAAAAAGCTTCCTGAGCTACAGGAAATTGCTGAAAAAATTGGCGTACCTAAATATCGTCAATTAAAAAAATTAGATCTAGTCTATCAAATACTAGACGTTCAGGCAACCAAGCCCATTGAAAAAGAACAAAAACCACGCAAACCGCGTCCTCAGCGCAAGAGAATCGCTAAACCTCAGGCAGATGCAAAAGTTACTCCAGAAGCTAAAGTACCAGCTGAAAAAAAGGAAGAAACTAAAGAAGTGGTAAAAGTTGACCCACCAAAACCTCAACAAAAAAACCAGCCAAAGGAAAGACCACAACATCCTGAGAAAAAACAAGCTCAAGATAAAAAAGATGGACCTTCTCATCCTCAAAAAAGAGATAATAATAGAGATCAAAAAGATAAAAGACAACATCCTCAGCAAAACAAGCAACGCAACGGCGAAAGAGGAAATAGCACTAAACGTCAAGGTAAATATCGTGATCCTGATTTTGAATTTGATGGAATTATAGAAAGCGAAGGAGTATTAGAAATCATGCAAGATGGCTATGGTTTCTTACGTTCTTCTGACTACAATTATTTATCGTCTCCAGATGATATATATGTGTCTCAATCTCAAATCAAATTATTCGGGTTAAAGACTGGTGATACTGTTCGTGGTATTGTGAGACCTCCTAAAGAAGGAGAAAAATATTTTCCATTAATTCGAGTTTCTTTGATCAATGGGTTAAACCCAAGTATTGTTAGAGACCGTGTGGCTTTTGAACATTTAACGCCGCTTTTTCCGAACGAAAAATTCAATTTAGCCGAAAAAGGAAGTTCTACCTCAACAAGAATTATCGATTTGTTTTCTCCGATTGGTAAAGGGCAAAGAGGTATGATTGTATCGCAACCAAAAACTGGTAAAACAATGTTATTAAAAGACATTGCAAATGCCATTGCTGCCAATCATCCTGAAGTTTATCAAATTGTCTTGTTAATTGATGAGCGACCTGAAGAGGTGACCGACATGCAACGTAACGTAAGAGGAGAAGTTGTCGCTTCAACTTTTGATGAGCCTGCAGAAAAACATGTAAGAGTTGCTAATATCGTATTAGAGAAAGCAAAACGTTTGGTAGAATGTGGTCACGATGTTGTGGTACTCTTAGATTCTATTACGCGTTTAGCAAGAGCTTATAATACGGTAGCACCGGCATCTGGTAAAATATTATCAGGTGGTATTGATGCGAATGCCTTACATAAACCAAAACGTTTCTTTGGAGCAGCCCGAAAAATTGAAAATGGTGGTTCTTTAACTATTATAGCTACTGCCTTAACTGATACAGGTTCTAAAATGGACGAAGTAATCTTCGAAGAATTTAAAGGAACTGGTAACATGGAGTTGCAATTAGATAGAAATATTGCCAACAGAAGAATTTACCCAGCTGTAGATCTTGTAAAATCAAGTACACGTAGAGATGACTTGTTACTTGATGCAAAAACAGTGCAGCGTATGTGGGTAATGCGTAAATATTTAGCAGATATGAATCCTATTGAAGCTATGGAATTTATTAGCGAAAAAATTAAGTTCTCGAAAAACAATGAAGAGTTCATTATTTCGATGAATGGATAGTATTTAAATTAGACTAATTCAAATTACTGAGAGTCAAACACATTACGTGTTTGGCTTTCTTTTTTTGCAAAAAGCTTGTACATAACCATTAAATATGTATATATTTGCAATCCCAAATAAATCAGTCAGCATTATGAACTGAATGCTTTAGAGCAACGTTGATTATTTTGGAACCCATATCGCGGGATAGAGCAGTAGGTAGCTCGTCGGGCTCATAACCCGAAGGTCACTGGTTCGAGTCCAGTTCCCGCTACTAGGAAAACCAATTGTGAAGGCAATTGGTTTTTTAATGCGTAAAAGTAAGATGCTCACATCTTTAATTTGATGCATAAATACATTAATGACGCTGTCATTGGTTTTCCTTGGGCTGTCTATTTTTTGGCCCATTGCGAAATGAAATGAAGCAATGAATCCCGTTCCTTCTTCATAAAAACAGATTTTTTTTATGATTAGTTTTTCATTCATGAAAACACCTTCTATTTCCTCATTATTTTTTAAATTACCACTGCTAAAAAATGAACAACAATGATACTACTTGGAGATAAAGAATATTATAAAGGAATTGGTCGAATTGCGTATGAAGGGAAAGACTCAGACAATCCTTTGGCGTTCAAATTTTATGATGCTGATAAAGTTGTTGCGGGAAAAACAATGCGGGAGCATTTTAAATTCGCTATTGCCTATTGGCATACCTTCTGCGGACAAGGTTCTGATCCTTTCGGCCCAGGAACACAACAGTTTCCTTGGGATGCATCAACAGATCCTGTGCAGGCTGCAAAAGACAAAGCAGATGCTGCTTTTGAATTTATTAGTAAAATGGGATTTGATTATTTCTGTTTTCATGACTTTGACCTAATACAAGAAGCAGCTACTTTTGAAGGATCTGAAAAGAGACTTTCCACTATTGTTGATTATATAAAAGAGAAAAAAGCAGCCTCTGGCATTAAACTACTTTGGGGAACGGCCAACTGTTTTTCGAATCCTCGTTATATGAATGGTGCAGCGACGAATCCTGATTTTAACGTGCTTGCTAGAGCTGGTGGTCAAATAAAATTAGCCCTTGATGCTACCATCGCATTAGATGGAGAAAATTATGTTTTTTGGGGAGGTCGTGAAGGCTACATGTCATTATTAAATACCAATATGGGGCGTGAATTAGAGCATATGGCGCAATTCTTAACCATCGCTAGAGATTATGCACGTGGTCAAGGTTTTAAAGGAACTTTCTTTATCGAACCTAAACCTATGGAACCTATGAAACATCAATATGATTTTGATGCTGCAACTGCTATTGGTTTCTTGAAAGAATATGGCCTGGATAAAGATTTCAAAATGAATATAGAAGTGAATCACGCGACGCTTGCACAACATACAATGCAACACGAACTTACAGTGGCAGCCAATGCCGGCATGCTTGGTAGTATTGATGCGAACAGAGGTGACTATCAAAACGGTTGGGATACCGATCAATTTCCGACGAACATTCGCGAAACTACCGAAGCCATGCTAGTATTTTTAAACGCCGGAGGCTTGCAAGGTGGAGGTATTAATTTTGATGCCAAAATAAGAAGGAACTCGACTGACATGGAAGATGTGTTTCATGCCCATATTGGTGGCGCCGATACCTTCGCAAGAGCCTTAATAATTGCAGATAAAATAATGACCTCTTCACCATATCAAAAATTAAGAAAAGAGCGTTATCGTTCTTTTGATGAAGGAAAGGGAAAAGATTTTGAAAATGGCAAATTAGATTTAACAGATTTATATAAAATAGCACAAGAGAATGGAGAATTACAACTGCAAAGTGGTAAGCAAGAGCTTTTTGAAAATATAATCAACCAGTATATATAAAATAGATTCTTGAACTAAAAAAGGTGTTGCATTGCAACACCTTTTTTAGTTCTTTATAAATATATGATACTGCCAGGCATCAAGTACTATCGCTTTTTTGTCATCTAAAACAGTTAAATCTCCCGAAATATAATCAATATAATTACCTGAAATATTGGCGTTTACTTTTGTGGATTCGTCAGAAAAATTACCAATAAATACAATTGATTTACTATCATAACTTCTTTCGAAAGTGAAAACCGTGTCCTCACTATTTGAATCAATTCTCGTATAGATTCCTGCATTTTTACCCACGCCTAATGCCAAGTTCGCATTTTTAAGTGCGCCTAATTTTTTTAAGAGTTCAAAATAGGCTCCTTTTGTTTTCGGAATAGAATCTTTTTCAAAAAACTTTAAGCGATGATCTAAATCATATTCTTGTCCGCTATACACTAATGGCATACCCGGTAACATATAAATCAAGGCCGTAAACAGTTCTTTATTATTCGTCATACGCTCTCTTAGCGTACCAGCCCATGAGTTCTCATCATGATTGGTAATGAAATTCATATTGATCTGATGGTCTTCTAAAATACTGTCTTGCTTTGCCAAGTACCTATCTAGATCATGTATACTTGACTCCCCCTTTGCGATCCTATTCAATAAGTGATGACCTTCCCAAGCATAGTGCATATCAAAACCGTTTTCAAATAGATCGACCTGCTCTGCCTCTGCCAACATAAAAACGGGCTTTACAGTTTCCATTTCTTTAATAGCCTTCTTAAAAAAAGCAGGTGGTACTTTATGGGCTACATCCATTCGAAACCCATCGACATCAGCCTCTTCTACCCAGTACTTCATATCAGCAATCATGTTAGTTCGCATTTCTTGATTGTCATAATTTAAATCGGCTGTATCTGTCCATCCCCAAGATTCACCAGTATCTGGATTCACGGGATCAATTATTTCTCCTTTCTCATTTTGTGTATAAAAATCGGGATGTTCTGAGATCCAAGGATGATCCCATCCCGTGTGATTTGGCACCCAATCAATAATCACATAAATATCATTTTCATGGGCAGTAGTTACCAAATTTTTAAAATCTTGTAATGTTCCGAATTCAGGATTTATAGCCTTATAGTCAGATACAGAATAATAACTTCCTAAATATTTTTTACGTTCTTCTTCATCTTCAATGTCGCTCGTAAAAGTATCTCCAGTAGCTTTTCGTTTAATCTTAGAAATAGGATTGATTGGCATTACCCAAATTACTTTAACTCCTAATTCTTTTAATGTGGGAATATCTTTTGTAAATGCTTCAAAAGTACCTTCTTTTGAATATTGACGAATATTCGCTTCATAAATAACCGAACCAGCTATAGTTTTATCAGCCACTGGAGCTATAGTCTTAAGTTGATTCTGTGTAGCTTTTAGATCTTTTTGCTCTTCCTTACAAGAAACTAAGAGTAAAAAAGTAGTACATAGGATTAATATTTTTTTCATCTCCTTTTATTTTCTTTCTAATAAAACAATGTCTGCAGCAGAATCAATACGTATGTTGCCATCGGTTACTTTCGCACTCACACCCGAATATGCATCATATAGTTCGGTTCCTTCTTCAAACTTAGAACTGACGTTTATTACTTTTGCTCCTTTAGTTAGATTTAAGCCTACGACCACTGTATCGTTATAATCATCTTTTGAAAAGTCTCTCGAAAAAACATATCCAACATCACTAGCTATTTTTTGATGCCTCCCTGCACCGACCGCTGGGTGATTTGATCTAAACTTTCCTAAGCGCTGCCAATGCGCTAATATATTTTTCGTTTCTTCATTAGTTCGTGCCGCTTCCCAATCCATAAAAGAACGCAACGTGGCATCACCTTCGGTACCTTCAACAATTAAGGTTCGGGCTAATTCATCACCATAGTATATCTGTGAGGCTCCAGGAGCTAATAATAATCTAGTTGCTGTTTCGTAAGGCTTTTCTCTTGTTTTATCGAATGGTTGTCCGTCATCATGAGATGTGAGATAATTTAACGTACTAAAACCTTTCAAACCGTTATTTAGAATACTATCGTACTCAGCATACGTTTCTTCCAACGTACGACCATTTTCATATTTCAAATTAAAATTAATCAAGGCATCAAAACTATCTTCAAAATAATCGACAACTTTATCTCCAAAATCAAAATTTCTTCCAGATTGAACATGATAATTATACACCTCTCCTACTAAGTAAAAATGAGTGTCATCTAACACCTCAGCCGGGTTATTTTTCTTCCATTCCGCGAAAGCATAATCACATTCTTTACGAAATTCTTGCCATACAGATTCTTCGGTGTGTTTTACGGTATCTACACGATATCCATCGATACCAAATTCAGTGATATAGTCGGTTAGCCATTTCATAATATAAAATCGTGGCGCCCTAGGATATCCAGTTCTATTAAAAAAAGCATCCAATTCGGCTACTTCTTCATCGTACCTGCCTTCAGATTTCCATTTTTCCACAAGTTGAGGAGGCAACTCAACGGCCTCATTACTTTCTGTTTTAATATCGGGCAGATTCTTAACGAGTGTACATGCCGTGGTATTAGCATAATTATCATACGTACATTGTGGTGCTGTTCGAACCCATTCATTAGGCCATACTTTATCAATATCTGTGACTGGACCAGTGTGATTTATAACCGCATCTAATAGAATTCTAATTCCTTTTTTATGCGCCGTTTCAACTAAATTTTTCAAATCTTCTTTTGTGCCAAAATTTGGATCCAAAGTTGTCCAATCACTTGTCCAATATCCATGAAAGCCATAGGTAACTCCAGTACCTTCGTCTGTACCATCATGTATTTGTTCAACAATGGGTGTCATCCAGATAGCATTGACTCCTAAATCGGTAAAATAGCCGTCATTAATTTTTTGTGTAATCCCTTTAATATCTCCTCCCTTGAAGCCTCTCAATGTAGCAGTTTCTTTCGTTCTATTGAAATTCGTATCATTCGATGTATCTCCATTATTGAATCTGTCTGTCAATAAAAAGTAAATGTTCGCTGCTTTCCAAGTAAAAGGCATTTCAGGTTCATTTTCTACGGTTGCTTTTTTTTGAGAACATCCAAGGGTTAAAAAAAGCACACTTAATAGGAGCAAGTTTGTTTTCATTTACTTCGGTTTAATTATTTTTTAAGTAAAAAAGTTAGCGGAATATCAAATCTTCTATTCCATGAGCTTTCAGAATGATCTGCACCTTCAAATTCGAGGTTCATATAATTACTATTTCCATATCCTTTCAATGCAAATATTCGATCTACATCAGTGAGATATTTTGGATAAAAAGCATCTAAAGTTTCGGTACCATAGTCAAAATAAAATTTATGATTCGTCGGCGAAGGTAAATTGGCTTCCATATATGCTAAAATTGACTTTGCGACCGGATTCTTATATGTTGTTGGGTTCATTCCTGACCAGTGTGTCGAAACACAAGCAGCGCCAGCAAACACCTCTGGATATTCGCACATAGCATACATAGACATCAATCCTCCCATACTTGAACCTGCAATAAAGGTATCTTCACGTACTGATTTTGTAGCATAAGTGCTATCGATATATGGCTTCAATTCTTCCACTATAAACTTCAGATATTCATCTCCTGTAAAAACATCCATTGTCAAATTTTCATCTTTTTTCTTCCCATTTTCTAAGAGCGAATCTTTTACCTTTTCGGAAAGGAACTCAAATGCTTTTTCTGGAAATAAATCAAAAAATCGAATCTTAGGAATATTATGAATTCCTACAAGAATGAGATCATGTATACTATCCTTTTCAACCAATTCGGTTATCCATTCATCCGCCTTCCATTCTTGATTATTCCACGTCGTATTGGCGTCAAATAAATTTTGGCCATCATGCATATACAAGACCTTATATTGCTTTTGATTTGAGTATCCATCAGGCAACCAAACATCTACTGGTCTTGGAGTGATATATTTAGAAGGAAAACTATCTACACGTTGTAATTCGCCACTCGCTAACAATACCTCTGTAACTTTTTTTGACTGAATTGAATTCCTAACTACTTCCTTCGTTACAGTTTCTTTTTCCTGTTTCTTACAAGCAAGTATGCTAAGCACAAGCGCAAACAAGAGTATTATTTTTTTACACATAAGCAATTATGTTACACTAAATTATATGGTCACCAAGGTATTTGGTGCTATGGTAATTTTACTATTATTAATTAAAATATCTAGTTCTTCAGACCCTTCAAGCTCAAAATGTGTCTCGTTTTGATTCACATTCACTTTTATGATCTGATTCCTAAAATTAATTTTAAACGAATACCCCTTCCATTGTTGCGGAATTTTAGGCTCAAATGATAAGGTATCTTCTTTAATTCTCATGCCTCCAAACCCTTCTACAATACTCATCCATGTACCTGCCATGGAAGTAATATGGAGGCCTTCTTCTACTTCGTGATTATAATCATCAAGATCTAACCTAGATGTTTGTAGATAAAAGGTATAAGCTTGTTCCATTCTATCTAATTTCGCTGCTTGAATGCTATGCACACAAGGAGATAGTGAACTTTCATGCACCGTTAGCGGTTCGTAAAAATCAAAATGTCTTTCTAACTCCTTCTGACTAAAGTGATCCTCGAAAAAATAGAACCCTTGTAGCGTATCTGCTTGTTTGATATATGGTGAGCGAAGAATACGGTCCCAAGACCACTTTTGATTTATCGGACGCTGAGATGGATCAAGGTTCGCCACGGTAACCAATTCTTTATCTAAGAACCCATCCTGCTGCAAAAATACGCTGTGTTCATCAGAATAAGGGAAATACATCGTATCTGCCACCCGTTGCCAAGCCTCTAATTCTTCGTCGGAAATCTTTGTTTTCTTTAGTATTCTGTCATAATCTTTAGGATACTCAACCTTTACCTTCGATATATTCTCAAGAGCATATCGAATAGACCACTGAGCTATATAATTAGTATAAAAATTATTATTTACATTATTTTCATATTCGTTCGGGCCAGTTACACCTAAGATAACAAACTGTTCTTTTGCCTGTGAAAATGTAGCTCGTTGATGCCAAAAACGCGCTATTCCAATTAATACTTCTAGTCCCTTTTCGGGAATATAACTATAATCTCCGGTAAACCGATGATAATTAAAAATGGCAAAAGAAATTGCTCCATTTCTGTGAATTTCTTCGAACGTTATTTCCCATTCATTATGACATTCTTCTCCGTTCATTGTTACCATTGGATATAATGCCGCCCCATTGCTAAAACCAAGTTTTTCGGCATTCTCAATCGCCTTATCTAAATGATTATAGCGATATGCCAATAAATTTCTCGCTACTTTTTGATCTTTAGTAGCCATATAAAATGGAATGCAATACGCTTCGGTATCCCAATAGGTGCTCCCCCCATATTTTTCACCAGTAAATCCTTTCGGTCCAATGTTTAAGCTAGCATCCTTACCTAAATAGGTATGATTTAACTGCATAATATTAAAACGAATACCCTGTTGAGCTTTTAAATCACCTTCTATAGTAATATCTGCCATATCCCAAATTTGCGACCATGACTCTTTTTGCGCTTTAAGTAATTCAGTAAACCCAAGCTCTTTTGCAATTGCCAAATTACGCTGTGCGATTGTAACCAAATTTGCTTTATCATGATTACGATCAACTACATAACCACCATATTTTTGAATAGCATATGTTGTTCCTTTTTTTACGTCTTGTTCGTAATTAAAAGAGAGGAAAGTGGCCGATTCATTTCTTTGAGGATTTACATCAATTTTAGCACCATCAATGAAAAGTTCTGATTCCATGTAGGTACAGGTATGAAAATCGGTCTTCCTTGTTCTTGATTCTATAAAAGCTTGTCGACCATCAACATGTACCTTTAAGGTATCCCAAAATTGATCATCCCAATTGGTATCCTCGTTGGTTATGCCTCCATCTAGATAGGGTTCAAAACGGATCTTGGCATCTTTGTTCAATAATGTTACTTCATAATTGATCGCACCTAGTTCATCATGGGCCAAACTCAAAAAGCGTTTCGTTGCTATTTTGACTTGAATACCGTTCTGAAGCGTTGCGATAAAACTTCTAGACAACCATCCTTCTAGCATATTCAACTCACGTCTAAAACCGCGAACACTTTCGGCCGTGTATAAATCTAAACTTTCGTCATCAATGGTTACGTTGATCCCAATCCAGTTAGGAGCGTTTAATACTTTTGCGAAATATTCTGGATATCCATTTTTCCACCATCCTACTCTGGTTTTATCAGGGTAATACACTCCTGCAATATAACTTCCTTGAAAGGAAGGGCCTGAATATTGTTCTTCAAAATTTGCACGCTGCCCCATGGCACCATTGCCAATACTAAAAAGACTTTCTGATGAACGTACGCGCGTTGCATCAAACCCTTCTTCGATAATTGACCATTCATTTGGTTGAATATAATCTTGATTCATTTTTTTATTGTCATCGTTACCAATATGAACGACCTATTTTTTATGTATTAATTCCTCTATAAACTGATTGGAAATTTCTGTAAAATCATTAAAATTATAATCAGCATCTCCAAGAATCGTTGTATCTCCAATACCAATAGATATCATATTTGCAATATTGGCAGCCTCAACTCCAGCTACCGAATCTTCAAATACAATACATCGATTTGCTTCCATATCTAACGCTTTGGCAGCGATTAAAAAGACTTCAGGATCGGGTTTAGCATTTGAAACATCATTACCATCTACAATAGCATCGAACTTATCTCTAAGTGCCACTTTTTCTAATATAACTCTAGCGTTTTTACTCGCAGAACCCAAAGATATAGGCTGTTTTTGTTCGATTAAACAATCTAAAACTCTCGAAACATCAGGCAAAATTTCATCTTGCCCCATTTTTTCAATATAGTTTAAATAATCATCATTTTTCATCCGCATCAATTCGGCAAACTGTTCTTCCGAAATTGATTTTTCTCCCCAAGCCAATATTTTCTCTAATGATCGAACTCTACTGACTCCTTTTAATTGTTCATTCTGCACTTCTGTAAAATCTACACCAATACTATTCGCCAACTTACGCCATGCTAAAAAATGATATTTGGCAGTATCTACAATTACGCCATCTAAATCAAATATAAATCCCTTTTTACTCATTCAATTTCTTCTTGATAAATTATTGTGTTTATTATAAACAAATATAAGAAGTCAACTTTTAGATATACCCCTTTTTCTACCTACGGCATCATTTCCCTAACAAATAACTAAATTATGCTTATTGAATAGAATTATGAAGTTATCCCCCTTTTTTTTTCAACACGAAATCGGTATAGTGTCCTTTTTAAGAATTTTACAATTGTGAATCTTTAGATATAGAACTATTTTTACTGAAGACGTAAAGAATGTTTTGACATTTTGATATTCTAAATCAACAATCGAACCCCACATTATGAAGAAATTATTACTCTTATTTTTATGTATCTCTGGTAATCTAATTGCACAGCAGCAAAATGTGACTTTTTCTGTTGAGCCAACCAGTTTCAACGAAAATGATGAAATCACGATTACGGTGTCAAATATAAATGTAACTACATGGGGCGTAACGGATGTTTATCTATGGGCCTGGTATTACAATACCAATGATGTTTTTGTTGGTGATTCACCAACAAATGGAACATGGCAAAATTCGAATGAATCTCAAAAATTTACCAATAATGGAGATAACACCTATTCTATAACAATTACTCCTACCACGTTTTACAATGCAACGGGAATTGGAAGAATAGGATTTTTAGTAAAAGCAAAAAATGGCGATGGCGATAAAAAATCTCAAGATAATTTAGTTGAAGTCGGAACCAGTTCTACGCCCGATATTCCAGCCGTTACTGAGGCTCCTGTGCCCACTGGCATGCTAGACGGATTTAACTTAAATCAAAGCGATAATACCAAGGTAACATTGGTGTTATATGCACCGAACAAGGACTTTGTCAATCTGATTGGAAATTTTAATAACTGGCAGCGGGATGATACCAATTATTTACTTAAAAAAGATAGTGCAAAAGATCGTTTCTGGATAGAATTATCTGGTCTAACCCCTCAAACGAATTACATGTATCAATATTTAGTGGATGGCACAATTAAAATAGCCGATCCTTATTCCACCACTATTTTAAGTGAATCTAATGACCAATTTATAAATGCAACAACCTATCCAAATTTGCCAGCTTATCCAACCGGGAGCACCAATCATGCAGTGACTTTATTGAGAACTGGAGATGCACCTTATGTTTGGCAAACGACGAATTTTCAACGTCCGGCGAAGACCGATTTGGTGATCTATGAATTGTTAATTCGAGACTTCGATGCCTTACATAGCTTCGATGCCGTAAAAAGTAGGTTAGATTATTTACAAGATTTAGGTGTTAATGCCATCGAATTCATGCCAGTAAATGAGTTTGATGGTAATGAATCATGGGGATACAATCCGTCCTTTCATATGGCTCTTGATAAATATTATGGTACCTCTACAGCTTTTAAACAATTGATAGATGAATGCCATAAGCGAGGTATAGCCGTAATCTTAGATGTGGTATATAATCATGCTTCTGGGCAGCATCCGTTTTATAGATTATGGAATACAGATGGCGGAGGATATAACGGACAAGCAAGTGCGGATAGTCCTTTTTTCAATCAAACGGCAACACATTCGTACAGTGTTTTTAACGACTTTAATCATAGTAAGCAAGCAACACAAGATTATGTAAAACGTACTGTTCAATATTGGATAGATGAATACAAAATTGATGGTTTTAGATGGGATTTAACCAAAGGATTTACACAAAACTGTACGAGTAATGACGAAGTGTGTACGAATGCCTTTCAAGGAGATAGAGTTGGAATTCTAAAGGAATATGCCGATTACCAATGGGCTTCTGATCCGAACTTTTACATCATTTTCGAACATTTAGGAACAAACACAGAAGAAATAGAATGGGTCAATTATCGGTTGGGTGAAGGGAAAGGTATTATGGTTTGGGGTAATCACAATTATAATTACAATGAAGCTACGATGGGGTATACAGACACTAATTTTTCAAGTGTTTCTTATAAAAACAGAGGCTGGACTGTTCCGGCGAACATAAGTTATATGGAAAGTCATGATGAAGAACGTCTTATGTTTAAAAATAAATCCTTTGGGAATTCAAATGGTAGTTACTCAGTTAAAAATCAAGCCACTGCCTTAGACAGACAAGAGTTAGCGGGGGCATTTTACTTTACCATTCCAGGGCCAAAAATGATTTGGCAGTTTGGTGAATTGGGCTATGATATTAGTATCGATCAAAATGGCAGAACTGGTAATAAACCCATTTTATGGAATTATTTTACCGAAACAGATCGAAAGGATTTATATGATAGTTGGGCCAAACTCATTAAGTTAAAAAAGCAAGAACCTATTTTTAAAACTGAGAATTTTACGCTCGATGTTGCGAACAGTAACGGACTAAAAAAAATTCATTTGACTGATGATGCTGCAAGTCCAAGTATTAAACACATCACCATTATTGGAAATTTCGGTGTTACGACACAAAACATCAATCCAGACTTTCAAGAACAAGGTATCTGGTATGATTTTTCAAATGACAATGAAGTATTAAATGTTACCAATACAAATGCCAATATTAGTTTACAACCGGGTGAGTTTAAGATATTCACGACTTCACAAGTGACACTATCTACTAATGACACTTTTATAAACAGTGTGGTTTCCTTAGCGCCAAACCCTGTAAAAAACAGTTTCAAACTTAACACTGCTACTACTAAAGTTTCCCTCTATGATATAACCGGAAGATTGGTAAAGGTTTTTAATGGCAATTTTATTGAAAACAGCACCTTCGATATTTCAGACCTAAGTGCTTCTATATATCTTGTTAACATTGAAGCAGATTTAGGTACGCTAACCAAGAAAATCATTAAGCAATAATTATTGAATGATAGGTCGCCTATTCTAGTTTTCTAGTCGACTCCCTAACCTTTAATTTCGTTGAAATTACCTTCTTTTGAAATTGAAACTCATTGTCCTTACTTTCGATACGATCTATCAGTAATTCAACCGCTTGTTTACCCATTTCATACCCATGTTGCACTAATGCTGTAAGGGGTGGAGAAGTATGCTTAGAAATCAAGCCATCCGTAAAGGTAATAATGCCGATATCCTTAGGTACCTCTAAGCCCTTATTCTTTGCAACTTGCATTGCTGTACTGGCATAAATTTCTCCATTAATTGCGAGTACACCATCCGGATAGTTATCCTCATCTTGGAACAATACTTCGATTTGAGATTTCATATCCTTCTCTTCATCTATCTCCACTATGAGACGTTCATCGATCGCAATATTATGCTTATGTAATGCCTTTATATAACCTTTGGTTCTTAGCAATCCAATATTGACAAAATCTGGATTCGTTATCAATGCTATTTTTTTACATCCAGTTTCAATGAGGTATTCTGTAGCCTTCAAGGCTCCTAATTCATCATCAATAGTCACTTTATCACAATTAATGCTTTCTGCGACACTGTCAAACAAAACTAACGGAATCTTTTCTTCAATTAATTTGGTAATATGGCTAAAGTCTCCTCTTTTCTCGGTCCCGTTAGATAGCGATAATAATATCCCATCAACACTTCCTTCAATCAAGGTATCGATACTTAATTTTTCCTTTTCATACGTAGTATTCGAAATACATACCATTACGTTATAGCCTCGCGAGTTGGCGTATTCATCAATACCTCTAAGAACTGTTGAAAAAAAGTAATGAACAATTGCTGGAAACACTACCCCAATAGTCAAGGTTTTTTGACTTCTTAATTTCAGCGCAAGACTATTTGGCTTATAATTATGGAACTTTGCAAACGCCTTAATTCTTTCTCGCGTTTCGACACTTATTTCAGTACTATCTTTTAAAGCTTTAGATACAGTAGAAATAGAAACTCCTAGTTCTTTAGCGATATCCTTTATGGTTAACTTAGATTTCATTGTAAGCTTTGATAGTGAACTATGATTAAATTTTTATTCCAATATACAAAAGATTAGCACGCATTCTAAAATTTTGATCACATAATCTAAAGGGTCCAACCTTTTCGATATTCTCTCTTTACAAATTGGTTGGCCTTTTCGAAATTCGTAATTTTCATATTTACTCCATCCCAAAGTAACCTCTTTCTACCAGGGTATTCATGACCTCCTTTTGATCCTTGTTCTCTTAGCATATAGCTTCGAATAGCTAAATTACCCATTAAAATCGATTCTGTTAAAGGGCCAGCAAAATCAAAGGATGATGTCAATGCCTTATGCTTACTTTTACCGAATCCTTCTTTACAAGCTTCTACCCATGACGCCTGGTGACCATGCTCCGGTAATGCATTTTTAGATGTTTTTAAATCAGCAACCAAAACACTTCCGTCATTGAAATAAATTTTAGGGTTTGCTCCATAAGTTCCGCAAGTCATGATTCCTTTTTCACCGATCATAATAACTCCATTGGCACTATTTTCATCTCCAATTGGGTGATCAGCTGGAATCAAATCTGGATGGAACGGACGTAAACCGCCATCTGTCCAGGTCAAGGTTAATTCAGTTGGATTCTTTTTCGTTGCCGGAAATTTCAACTGTGTTCTAGATGACGAAGGGCAAGATTCTGGCAAATATTCTGGAGTCCAGTTTTTAGTAAAAATTGCACCTACACTACTTTCAACTTCTGTAGGATAACCTAAGCCTAAAACTCTAAAAGGAGGGTCAATCAAATGACATCCCATATCGCCCAATGCACCCGTACCGAAATTCCACCAACCTCTCCATGCAAAAGGATGATATAACGGATGATAGTCTACCATTTGTGCTGGTCCTACCCAAGAATCCCAATCCAATCCATCTTTCATTTTAGGCTTATCTGTAGGTGTTGCAATACCTTGCGGCCAAACGGGTCTATTCGTCCAAACATGGGCAGTACTTACTTTTCCGATTTTACCTTCGTCAAACCATGTTATCATTTGCTGCACTCCAGGGCCCGAAGCACCTTGATTTCCCATCTGACTGACTGACTTATATTTTCTAGCGGCTTCCGTTAAGACTCGAGCCTCATGAATGCTGTGCGTCAAGGGCTTTTGAACGTATACGTGCTTCCCTGATTTCATGGCTGCCATAGCTGCAACGGCATGCGTATGATCTGGTGTAGAAATGGTTACGGCATCAATATCTTTCATTTGATCGAACATTTTCCGAAAATCCTTGAACTTTTTTGCCTTTGGAAACTTCTTAAACGCTCGAGATGCCATCCCCCAATCAATATCACAAATAGCAGTAATATTAGAGGCTCCGTTATTCCATGCATTGACTGCATCTCCATACCCTTTACCTCCACCACCAATAACACCAATATTTAATTGATCACTCGGGGGAATAAATCCTTGCCCTAAGACATGCCTCGGAACAATACTAATACCCGCGAAAGCCACGGCTGATTTTTTAATAAATGAACGTCTACTAGATTTGTGATTTGCACTCATAACTAATGATTAAAAATTTGAACTCATTTTATACGCCTTAAGAACAGCTTCTTCTCCTTTTTTACCGGTAATAGAATTGCCGTGTTCCATTCCTAAAATCCCTTTAAAGCCTTTAGAATGGATATATTTAAATACATTTTTATAGTTTATTTCGCCCGTTGTTGGTTCTTTACGACCTGGGTTATCCCCGATCTGAAAATAGGCAATCTCATCCCAACATTTTTCAATATTTGGAATTAAATTTCCCTCTTGAATCTGCTGATGGTAAATATCGAAGAGTATTTTGCATGATGGTGAATTCACTGCTTTACAAATTTGATAAGCTTGTGGCGATTCGGTCAAAAACAATCCTGGATGATCTCTAAAATTTAAGGGTTCCAAGACCATTATAATTCCGTGTGGTTCCAAAATGGCTGCAGCTTGTTTGAGTGTTTCAACAACATGCTCAGTTTGATAAGCCATATTTTGATCCAAATCTACGTGACCTGGAACCACAGTCATCCATTTGGCATTCACTCTTTTCGCAACCTCAACTGAATTTTTGATATCACGTAAAAACTCTTTTCTTTTTTCACTATCGCCACTGGCCAGATTAGGTTCTGACCAATAAATCTTATGCGCTACAAAAACACCCATTTCGATACCTTTATCTTGCATACGTTTTGCGATCTTAAGCTGTAATTCGACAGGACGATTCCGCATTTCATTATCCTCAAAAGACTTAAACCCCTGACTTGCAATAAAATTCAATTGATCCAAAATATCACTACCCCCTAAATGCTTAAACATACCGTCATGTGGAGCGAAATTCAATTTAAAATCAAAATTTTCTCGAAATGCTTCTTTGTCAGGTACTGCAGAAAATATATTAGTACTCACCATAGCTGCAGAACTTGCGACCATTGATTTCTTAATAAAATTTCTTCGTTTCATATGAGGATTATTTAATGTCTTTCAATTCCAACAACGCTATATTTCTAAATTCTACAGGGTGACTCTCACTTTGTAAGGCAATATATCCAGAACTCAACGGTTTTCCTACTTTTGACTGCCATTCTTCTGTCTCGGTTAAAAATTCGCCTCCATAAACAGCTTTTGAATATCGTATAACTTCTTTTCCGTTTATCATATGCGAGATTAAAGAATCATTTAGTACCAGAAGCTCAACATCTACCCAATCTTCGTTGTAAACGGTCCCTGAAATCGAATTTATACAATGATCAGTAACTAATGAATCTTTCATTACCACATGCGTTCCTGGTGTACAGAGATTTCCTGAAGGTCTTTCAAATCCTTTTTCCAGTCCGCCTAAAAATTGAGCTTCCAAACAAATTGGAAACGCCTGATCCAGCTCCATACTTTCTGGCGCTTGTGAATGAAGCATAACTCCACTATTTTTCATTGCCCAACCTTCACCTCCGGGAGCCTGCTCACCAACGAATCGATATTGTAATTTTAATCGATAATTCGTAAAAGGTTTCTTATAAAATAAATGCCCAAAAGAATTGTTAAAGGTTTCATAACCGTCATAAGACACCTTAATGACGCTGTCTTCAACCCTAAAAGTATTATGAATATTAGTATCTAATGGATATCCTTTTATTTTTACGATCCAATCGTCTAAATCTTTTCCATTAAACAGCTGAACCCATTCTTCTGAAATGGGTTCAACTTCTTTTTTAGTTACGTTATTGCTTTTTTTGCACTGCATCATTAATGATGCACCTACACATAAAACAAATAACCTTAGGTATTTCATAACATTGTTAAAACTCTTTATAAAGACCAAGCTCTACCTCCCCATTTGCCCGTTGCTTCTTCCACAGAAATACATCCTTTCTGCTCACCAGGAATAGGGTCATAGGCCAATACTTCTTTTCCAACTTTTTCGCTTGTTTTATAAGCCCAGATCGTGCTACCACGTAGGTTCATAAGTGTGCCAAAAACGGGATCTTCACTTTCGCCATAACTCTTCATTTCTTCTTTAGTTGCCTTTAAGTATTTCGATAATAAAGCGTCATAATCTTCAGTAGTCACCTCTGCAACAGGTTTCCCAAGAGCATTTATAACAGCTCCAATTCCAGCTTTATATTCTTCTTGATCTTCTTTATTACTTACCTTAGCAGAAACCAAATCAAGAAACTGAGTTACATTTACATCACTCGCCCCTGGTAAATCTCCAGATCTTGGTAATATTAAATTTGTCAAACTTTTAACGACGGTTGCTTCATCTGCCGTAAAAAACAATGGAACCCAAGGCGCCACTTTTTCGGCATCATTTTTACAACTTTGAAGTAATCCTATTACGGTTGGTGTAGCTACCATAAAACCCATTGATAACCCTAACCCCTTAAGTGCTTTTCTTCTATCCATAATTTAAGCTTGTTTCATTTTTTCAAATTGTTTCGCGGCATGATCAGCTGCTCTTGCAGTTAACGCCATATAGGTAATCGAAGGATTTGTACATCCCGCAGATGTCATACAAGCACCATCTGTTACATATACATTTGGTACGGTATGAATCTGATTGTTCTCATTTAATACCGATGTTTTCGGGTCTCTACCCATACGCGCCGTACCCATTTCATGTATTCCAATACCTGGAGCATGCACTCTATCAATTGTTTGGATATCCGAAAAGCCACCTTTCTCTAACATATCAACGGCTTGCTCGATCATATCCTTACGCATTTCATATTCATTTTCTTTCCATTCAGCATCAAAGGTAATTGTCGGTAACCCCCAATCATCTAATTTCTCATAATCTAGGGTCATTTTATTATCATGATACGGTAGGCATTCACCAAATCCGAATAGGGTAATACTCCAACTTCCTGGCTCTAGAATATTCTTGGTTAATTGTTCTCCATATCCGGCTTCCGCAACCAATTCAGAAATATCTCCTCTTCCTGCGCCTCCTTGATAACCATATCCTCGAATAAATTCCTTTTTCTCTGTTGCTTTATCTCCTAAATTTCTAAATCTTGGTAAATAAAGGCCGCCTGGTCGTCTACCTTTATAATATCTATCTTTATACTCACTTGTTTTACCGTGAGCTCCTGCACCCAAATGATGGTCCATAATATTATGACCCAGTTCACCAGAATCATTTCCTAGTCCATTCGGGAATCTCTCCGACTTTGATTGTAACAATATCGACGCCGTTGGAATCGCAGATGCACAACAGAATATAATTTTCGCATTAAACACCAATTTTTCTTTGGTTTCTGTATCAATAACTCTAACTCCAGTTGCCAACTTTTGAGTATCGTCATAAATTATTTCATGTACTATAGAATTAGGTCTCAGAGTCATGTTTTTCGTACGCTCAGCAGCTGGTAATGTAGATGAGTTACTACTAAAATATCCTCCAAAAGGACAACCACGTATACATCTATTTCTAAATTGACATTTACCTCTACCTTCAAATTCTTTATCACCTGTAGTAATATGTGCAATTCTACCTACGGTCAAAACTCTATCGGTATAATTTTCTGACATACTTTTTTTCAAGTGCTCTTCTACACAATTCATTTCTATTGGAGGTAAAAACTTACCATCTGGCAAATGAGGTAGCCCCATAGCTTCCCCACTTAAACCAATATACTCCTCAACTTTATCATACCAAGGTGCAATATCTTTATAGCGAATGGGCCAGTCTACACCATGACCATCTTTTTTATTCGCTTCGAAATCTAAATCACTCAATCGATAACAGTGTCTTCCCCACATAATAGAGCGTCCACCTACATGATAACCTCTCATCCAATCAAAACGTTTCGTTTCATTATAAGGATGCTTTAAATCATTCACGAACCAATGCCTACTTGCAGCTGCAGTCGTATAGCCCGTTCGTGCCTGCTTTTCTTGTGTCTTTTTATCTTCTTCAGTAGTTTGACCTCTCAACTCAAGATCCCAAGGGTCATCATTAGCGGTTGGATAATCATCAATATGTCTTACCATTCGTCCTCTTTCTAAAACTAATGTTTTCAGGCCTTTTTCACAAAGTTCTTTCGCTGCCCAGCCTCCACTAATTCCAGTACCGATGACGATCGCATCATATGCTTGTTCTGTATTCATTGGGTATTATGTATTAAATTATTCTGTTCTAACCTTTTATTTATTGCATAAATTTATAATATTTACATCATATTTCTATGTTAAAATTAATATTTATCAACTTTTATAATGGAATTATTAATAGACATTTTAAGTTAAGGGCAGTGTTTATCACAACGAAAACGATGTAGTATATTTTTTAGTCAACTCATTTAATTTCTCTAAAAGTAAAACTAACTTTAAAAAAATTTAAATTTTTAAAATTCCATGAAATCTTACGCATTTAAAAGTACTAAAATCTTATTTTTAATACTATCTATTTCAACACTTCTAATAACATGTAAAGAAGTTCAAAAAAGTGAAGAAAAAATGACAGCTGCTGCCGAAACTACAAAGCCCTTTTTTAAACTATCATTAGCTCAATGGTCTTTTCACAAGGCTATTCGCGATGATAAGACGTTATCAAATTTAGATTTTGCTAAAAAGGCTAAAGAGTTAGGCTTTGAAGGAATTGAATATGTGAGTCAGTTGTATCCTTTAGAAGAAGGTAAGGAACAAGAGAGCCTGGATAGCCTCGTAAATGAGCTTAAAAAGAGAAGTGAAGAGCACGATATACAAAATGTTTTAATCATGATCGATCATGAAGGAGACTTGTCCGTAAGTGATAAAGCTGAGCGAGATGAAGCTATTCGAAGACATTCGATGTGGGTCGATGCGGCAGCAGAGTTAGGTTGCTCATCGGTACGTGTGAACTTATTTGGAGGTGATGCTGAAAAAGATCCTCAAGTATGGCATGACAATTCTGTCGATGGGATGGGACGTTTAGCGCAATATGCTGCTACAAAGAATATCAATGTAATTGTTGAAAATCATGGTGGACTATCATCTGATGCAGCGAAGGTTGTTGAAGTTATGAAAGCCATCAACTTACCAAATTGCGGTACGCTACCTGATTTTGGTAACTTCTGTGTAAAAAGAGATAGTGGTGAGCGATGGGGTGGAAATTGTATTGAACAATATGATATCTATAAAGGTACTGAAGAACTCATGCCATTTGCGAAAGGTGTGAGTGCCAAGTCTCATGATTTTGATGCAAATGGGAATGAAACCGCAATAGATTATGTAAAAATGTTACAGATTGTAAAAGACGCTGGTTTTACAGGGTTTATTGGTGTTGAATATGAAGGAGATGTTCTAGGAGAAAAAGAAGGCATTCTGGCCACAAAAAAATTATTATTGAGTGCAACTGAAAAATTAAAATAACCCGAATAAATTAAAGCGATGAAAAAATCAACACAGTTTCAACTTTCATTTATGATGTTCCTTGAATTCTTTATTTGGGGAGGTTGGTTCGTGACTATGGGGTCTTTTCTAGGCAACAACTTAGGTGCTAGCGGAGCAGAAACAGCCATGGCCTACTCTACACAATCTTGGGGTGCTATTATTGCACCGTTCATTATTGGATTGATTGCAGATCGCTTTTTTAATGCCGAAAAAATCCTGGGTATTCTACATTTAGTAGGGGCCGTTCTAATGTATTTAATGTCTCAAACGACGGAATTTAGTGTGTTCTATCCTTATGTTTTAGGATATATGATTGCCTACATGCCTACGCTTGCGTTGGTAAATTCTGTTTCGTTTAACCAAATGAATGATCCTGCAAAACAGTTTCCCTTTGTACGGGTATTTGGAACGATTGGTTGGATACTTGCCGGGCTCATTATTAGTTTTGTTTTTAAATGGGATTCTATTGAAAATATAGGAAACGGGATGCTATCAAATACGTTTTTAATGGTAGCAATTGCTTCTGCTATTCTCGGAGTATTTAGTTTTACCTTACCGAAAACGCCTCCAAGTGTTGCTAAAGGTGAAAAAGTAGGTTTGTCTGATATCTTAGGCCTTGATGCCTTGAAATTATTGAAAGACAGAAATTTTTTAATTTTCTTTTTATCGTCAGTATTGATTTGTATTCCGTTGGCTTTCTATTATCAGAATATTAGTCCGTTTTTAACCGAGTACAAGGTTGAAAATTCGACGGCATGGGCTTCGGTAGGTCAAATGTCTGAAGTGCTTTTTATGCTGTTATTGCCATTTTTCTTCAAAAAGTATGGCTTTAAAAAGACAATTTTAGTAGGGATGTTAGCATGGGGTATTAGATATCTTTTGTTCGCCTACGGGAATGGAGGCGATTTATTTTTTATGCTTGTAGTGGGTATTGCGCTGCATGGAATTTGCTATGATTTTTTCTTTGTTTCAGGACAAATTTATACCGATTCAAAAGCAGGTGAGAAAGTAAAAAGTGCTGCTCAAGGCTTGATAACCTTAGCGACTTATGGCGTCGGTATGCTCATAGGATTTTGGGTGGCTGGTCAAATAGTGGACAAAAATTTAGTTGAAGAAGGTCTGCACAGCTGGCAAGATATTTGGATTTTCCCAGCCATTTTTGCCGGTGTCGTTTTCTTGCTTTTTGCGCTTGTATTTAAAAATGAAAAAGTAACATATAAAACATAAAAATATTGTAATTAATAGAACCCTAACCAATTAAAATTTACTTATGGAGAACATAAACAAAAACCGACTTTTTATCGCCTCGTGTATGGCGTTGCTGGTAACTTCAATGACTTTTGCCATACGAGCCAGACTTGAGACCGTTTTCGGCCCTGAAGGTGTTGGATTGACGCTAGAACAAATTGGATATGCATTTGGACCTGCATTTTATGGCTTTACGATTGCGATGATTATCGGAGGTCCATTAGTAGATACATTAGGCATAAAAAAAATTACCTGGGCAGCATTTATTATGCATGCCATTGGAATTGTTTGGACCATCATGGCCAAAGATATGACATCACTGTTTACAGCAACACTTTTTGTTGGAATCGGTAATGGATTAGTAGAAGCCGCGCTAAACCCAATGATCGCATCGATGTATCCTGAAAATAAAACCAAAATGTTGAATCGATTTCATGTGTGGTTTCCCGGAGGAATTGCGATTGGGGGTATCCTAGGATGGCTGGTGATGGATGTTGCCGGACTCAGTTGGCAAATAATGGTTGCACTATTATTCATTCCGTTAATTATTTATGCGTTCCTATTTTTTGGGCAAAAATTTCCAGTGACAGAACGAGTTCAAATGGGCGTGAGTAGTAGTAAAATGTGGTCAAGTTTAGGAAAACCTCTATTTATTTTTATGGTTTTCTGTATGCTTCTAACGGCCGCTTCAGAATTAGGCACAACACAACGTATAGAATCTCTATTGAAAGAATCAGGAACAGTTCCTTTGTTGGTACTGGTATTTATAAATGGAATCATGGCCTTTGGAAGAGCTTTCGCAGGAAAAGTAATCCATAGATTACAGCCTTCAGGAATGTTGTTATTTTCGGCGATTTTTACCTTTATCGGATTGTGGCTCATGACCATAACGAGCGGCGCAATGACGTTTGCGGCAGCGGGTGTGTTCGCAGTAGGTATTACTTTTTTCTGGCCTACGATGTTAGGCTTTGTTGCCGAATATTTACCAGAAACGGGAGCACTCGGACTTTCAGTGATGGGCGGAGCAGGTATGTTTTCTGTGTCAATCGTATTGCCGATTATGGGTAGACTCATGGATGATGGCGGTACTATAGAAGCTTTAAGAACGATGTCAATTCTTCCAGCAATACTCATTTTTGCCTTCATAGGATTGTATGTCTATATGAAAAAAAGAAACAAAACGACAACTTAGAAAAATTATAATATGCCAAAAAAAATTAAACTTGGAATTTTAGGCGGAGGTGGAGACTCACTGATAGGAGTACTTCATCGTGTAGCATCACACATTAATGACAATTATCAAATTACAGGCGCTGTTTTCAATCCAGATTTTGAACAGAATTTAGCCTTTGCAAAAGAAATTGATATTCCAACGAATAGAGTGTATAAAGATTTTGACACTTTTATTGAAGAGGAAATGAAACTTCCAAAGGAAGAGCGCATTGAGGTTTGTGCTATTTTAACACCAAATTTCTTACACTTTCCAATGGCTAAAAAATTGTTGGACAATGGTTTTCATGTCATTTGTGAAAAACCCATGACAACGACGTTAGACGAGGCTAAAATTTTACAAGAAGCCCATCAAAAGGCAGGTACCGTTTTCGCCTTAACACATACCTATACGGGATACCCTATGGTACGCCAAATGCGAGAGATGATCAAAGCAGGAGAGCTTGGAAAAATCCATAAAGTAGATGCTCGTTATTATCAAGGTTGGATTAATGAAATCATTCATGATAAAGAAAAACGCTCAACCGTTTGGAGATTAGACCCAGCCAAAGCTGGAATTAGCTCATGTATTGGTGATATCGGTGTACACGCCTTTAATTTAGTTGAATATACCACAGGACTTCAAATTAAATCTATTTTATGTGATTTTAATTATCTATATGAAGATAATAAAATGGATGTTGACGGAACTACATTGATTAGAATGAGTGACCATGTAAAAGGAGTCATTCGCGCGAGTCAAGTTGCCACAGGTGAAGAAAATGGTTTGGCGATTGCCATTTATGGAGAAAAAGGATCATTTAGATGGGAGCAGGAACGACCTAACTTCTTATATAAAATGAGCGATACTGAACCGACTCAAGTTTATAAACCAGGACATGCTTATAATTCAAAATTATCGTTAGATGGTACCAAGCTACCTGCAGGACACCCTGAAGGTATTTTTGATTCGATGGCAAATATTTACTTAGGTGTTGCGCGGGCTATTCGAGGAGAAGAATATAACGATGGTGAATTTCCAACAATTGTGGATGGCGTTAGAGGACTTAATTTTATAGAGAGCACGGTCGCTTCTCATAAATCTGGCAATACCTGGGTACAACTAGATTAACAAACGATCAAATCAAAATAAAAAAGGCAAGTTTTATCTTAAGAAAACTTGCCTTTTTTAAATTCTGTTGCGGCATGATTTGCTGCTCTGGCAGTAAAAGCCATATACGTCAGAGAAGGGTTCACACAACTTGAAGATGACATAAAAGCTCCATCGGTTACATAAACATTCGGCACTGCGTGTATTTGATTATTTTTATTTACGACAGAGGTTTTAGGATCTGATCCCATTCTTGCGCCACCCATTTCATGAATACCTAATCCAGGGCCATGTGTCTCTTCATAAGCTTGCACGTTTTTGAATCCTGCTGCTTCAAACATCGCAACAATTTCTTTTTTAATATCTGCACGCATGTTATATTCATTCTCTTTGAGTTCGACATCAAACGCCAGTTGCGGTAAACCCCATTGATCTTTTTTGTCGGGACTCAAGGTTACTCTATTATCGTCATACGGTAAAAACTCTCCAAATCCCGTAACACCTATTTGCCACCCACCTGGTTTTAGAATTTCTCGTTGGAGTTCTTCCCCATATCCCATTTCCGCAATCGATTCAGACCAATCTTCACGGCTCGCACCTCCTTGATAACCAAAACCTCGTACATATCCATCTTTTTTCGTCTTTTCATCTAAATTTACAAAGCGAGGAATATAAAAACCATTAGGTCTTCTCCCTTTGGTGTAACTTTCTAAATGCCCCTCTACTTTTGCATAGGCACCTAGCTTATAATGATGGTCCATAATACCGCGACCTAAAGCATCTGAATCGTTACCTAAACCATTTGGAAAACGATCAGACTTAGATTGTAATAAAATCCCTACTGACGCCATTGCCGAAGCACATAAGAAAACGATCTTTCCTTTAAAAGTTAATTTTTCTTTCGTTTGAGCATCAATGACACGCACTCCGGTCGCCTTTTTCATTGCGTCATCATACACAACTTCATGAACAATAGAATTTGGTCTCAAGGTCATATTTCCTGTTCGTTCAGCGGCAGGCAGGGTCGACGCATTACTGCTAAAATAAGCTCCGTAAGGGCAACCTCTCCAACACCTATTTCTATATTGACATGGTCCTCTTCCTTCCTTGTCGGAAGTGTTTCCTGTTAAATGAGCTACTCTTCCTATTGTTAAAACGCGTTCATCCTCAAATTTTTCGGCCATAGCTTTCTTCAAGTCTTCTTCGGGACAATGTAATTCCATTGGCGGCAAAAATTTCCCATCAGGTAATTGTTTTAACCCTAAAGATTCTCCACTCACGCCAATATATTCTTCAACCTGGTCGTACCAAGGTGCGATATCCTTATATCTTAATGGCCAATCTATCCCGATATTTTCTTTTTTATTAGCTTCAAAATCAAGATCACTCCAGCGATAACTTTGTCGCCCCCAAGTCAACGACCGCCCTCCTACTTGATAGCCACGGATCCAATCAAAACGCTTTGTTTCTACATAGGGATGCTCTAGGTCGTTGACAAAAAAATGTTTGCAATCCTCTTTTGGTGCCCATCCCAGTCGCTTCTGTATATGATACTTGTCTAAATCGTCTTTTGACAACTCACCCCGTAAAGGATAATCCCAAGGGTCATCATTCATGGTTTTATAATCCTTTAAATGCTCTACCATTGGTCCTCGTTCTAATACAAGAGTTTTTAATCCTTTCTCACAAAGCTCTTTTGCGGCCCAACCTCCGCTTATTCCTGTACCTACAACGATTGCGTCATATTCTATTTCTTGACCCATGATATATTTTTTTAATTCTATTCTTATTTCTATCTTTAGAGTCCTACATAAGGATATATTTGATAGCGATTTTATCCCTATAAATATAGGATTAAATTCTTAAAAAAGAACCAATAAAAACATAACGACATAATATTTTATAGTATGAAAACTATTAAAGGACCAGCTGTATTTTTGGCGCAATTTATGGATGACAAACCACCTTTCAATTCTTTAAGTGGTCTTTGCAAATGGGCAAGTGATTTAGGATATAAAGGTATTCAAATACCTACTTGGGAATCAAGATTGATTGATTTAGATCTTGCTGCTGAAAGCAAAGTTTATTGTGATGAACTCAAGGGTAAAATTAATTCTTACGGATTAGAAATTACAGAACTTTCGACACACCTTCAAGGACAATTAGTAGCTGTGAATCCAGCCTATGATTTAATGTTTGATAATTTTGCTCCAGATAATTGTAAAGGAAATCCCAAAGCACGTACTGAATGGGCTGTACAAACTGTAAAAAATGCCGCGACTGCAAGTAAGCATTTAGGATTGAATGTACACGCTACTTTTTCTGGCGCTCTACTTTGGCATACTTGGCATCCTTGGCCACAGAGACCTCCTGGTCTTGTAGAAATGGGATTTGAAGAACTTGCCAAAAGATGGTTACCAATTTTAAATCACTTCGATGAACAAGGTGTTGATGTTTGTTATGAAGTTCATCCTGGAGAAGATATCCATGATGGCGATACTTTTGAACGATTTTTAAAAGCAACGGGTAATCATAAACGTGTCAATATTTTGTATGACCCGTCGCATTTTGTTCTGCAGCAATTAGATTATATCGAATATATCGATCACTACCATGAGTTTATAAAATCGTTTCACGTAAAAGATTCTGAATTTAATCCAACCGGTAAAAAAGGTGCATTCGGTGGGTATAATGACTGGGGAGATAGAGCTGGAAGGTACCGATCTCCGGGAGACGGACAGATTGACTTTAAAACTATTTTCTCCAAATTAACCCAATATGGATGTGATCTTTGGGCTGTAATGGAATGGGAATGTTGTATCAAAAGTCCTGAGCAAGGGGCCCGTGAAGGCGCACAGTTTATTCAAAATCATATCATTGAAGCAACTGAAAAAGCTTTTGATGATTTTGCTGGCGCAGAAGTAGACAAAGAGCAATTGAAAAAAATATTAGGTATTTAAAACATAAATCATGAAAAAAGTAATTTTCGTCGTATGCTCGCTACTCATTCTTGGTGCATGCAAGAAAGGTGAAACAACTACGGCAACTAACGAAACTGAAGAGAATACGAATGAAATTGTACAAAAAGAAGCTGAGTGGATTGCCCTATTTGATGGTAGTTCTTTCGATAATTGGCGTGGCTATTTAACAGATAGTATTCATAAAGAATGGACCATCGACGCAGATGGTGCTATGGCTTTTACTCCTGGTGATAAAGGCGGTAAGAACATTATTTCAAAACAAAAATTTACCAATTTCATATTATCGTTGGAATGGAAAATTTCTGAAGGAGGTAATAGTGGTATTTTTTGGGGAGTTCATGAAGATGAAAAATTTCCAGAAGCCTACCAAACAGGTGCCGAAATTCAAGTACTTGACAATGCTTTGCATGCCGATGCGAAGGTTGCTAATGGAACTCATAAAGCCGGCTCATTATATGACATGATTGCGTGTCCTGATGAACATGTAAAGCCAGCCGGAGAATGGAACCTTTGTGTTTTGGAGATCAATCACGAAACGAACGAAGGAAAAGTATCCATGAACGGCACTGAGGTAATAACGTTTCCAGTGCATGGAGAGGCATGGGACAAGATGGTAGAAAATTCTAAATTCAAAGGTTGGGAAGGTTTTGCCAAGTACCGCACTGGACATATAGGTTTGCAAGATCATTCTGACAAAGTTTGGTACAAAAACATCAAAATTAAAGAGCTATAATTATGACAAAAAAACACCTACTGTTTATTGCTTTTATTTTCATGCTAGTTGGTATGGTGGATGCTCAGGAAAAAGATTATACAAAACCGAAAACAACCGAGGTACATGAGCCCATTCCTGCTAAAGTTACCACTGGAAAAATGAACTCGGCTCCTTCTGATGCCATTGTACTTTTTGACGGTACTAATCTAGATAATTGGGTAGGTGCTCGTGATTCTTTGGCTGCAAAATGGATCCTTAATAAGGATGGTAGCATGACCGTAAAAAATGGGTCGGGAGATATTCAAACAAAGCAAAACTTTGGTGATATCCAATTACATATCGAATGGAGAAACCCAGCTACTCCAAGGGCCAAAGGGCAAAATAGGGCAAATAGCGGTGTCTTTTTTCAAGGGCGCTATGAAGTTCAGGTTCTTGATAATTATGACAATATAACATATGCTAACGGGCAGGCTGGTTCTGTATATAAACAGCACATCCCATTGGTGAATGCTTCCAAACCTTCGGGAGAATGGCAAACTTATGACATTATTTATCATGCTCCTAAGTTTGATCAAATTGGTCGTAAGACAAAATCAGCTACAGTAACCGTGCTCCACAATGGAGTCTTAATACAAGATCATGTGGTCATTTACGGAACCACTGAATACATTGGCATTCCTAAAAATAATCCACATGGAAAAGGACCTTTAAAATTGCAAGACCATAATGATAATAGTGGCGTTAGTTATCGTAATATTTGGGTTAGAGAACTGTAAAGCAATCTTATGAAAAATGAAAAGGTTAGAAACCTATCAATAGAAGTTCTTTCGGATAATTGGTACACCTTAAACAAAGTACATTACGAATATTTAACTAAAAAAGGAGAATGGCAACCGCAACAACGCGAGGCCTACGATAGGGGTAACGGAGCTACCATTCTTCTCTATAATAAGCAGTCAAAAAACGTCATTCTTACAAAGCAATTTAGAGCACCCACCTATATTAATGGGAACGAAACGGGAATGCTTATTGAAACTTGTGCCGGGCTTTTAGATAAAGACAATCCAGAAGATTGTATTAAAAAAGAAACACAAGAAGAAACGGGTTATAAAATTTCGGATGTTACCAAAGTATTCGAGTCATATATGTCACCAGGTTCGGTTACCGAAATTATACATTTTTTCATTGCTGAGTATGAAGAAAACATGAAAACTACCGATGGCGGTGGTTTAGAACATGAGCAAGAAGAAATTGACGTCTTAGAACTAACTATCGACAAAGCACTTGACATGATCAAAAGTGGTGAAATTAAAGATGGTAAGACCATTATGCTCTTACAACACATTAGACTAGAAGGTATTTTATAACCTAGCTTACCTCAACTTCATTTTTTCCTTTTACGTTTAATCTATACGCTAAGAGACCAGCAATAGTAAAAAATGCTCCTGCGAATAACATGGCATTTATCGCATTTCCACCTAGTAAAAATTTATAGATCGGTCCAAAAGTTAAGGTTTGAATAAACATCGGGATTACAATCATCATATTTAAAATTCCCATATACACACCTCTTCTATCTTGCGGAACAATTTTAGATACCATCGTATAAGGAATTCCCATCATTGCTGCCCATCCAATTCCGAATAGAACCATTGGTATGAGTACCATAGTTGGATCCGTAATATATGGTATGGCAAATAAAGCAATTGCCGTACCTATCAAACTCAACGCATAAATCTTTTTACCCCCAAAACGGAGCGTTAGAGGCACAAGTGCTAGGGCTACTATCATCGTCACAGTATTATAGGTCAAACTCATTTTGGCCGCTTGTGACGCTGCTTCTGATGTTGAATATCCTAAAGTTAATTTAAAGAGCGGTGTTGTAAATTGCCAATAAATAAATAATGCATACCATTGAAATAAATACACGGCTCCAATTTTCCACATAAATTTAGGCATGTCTTTTATAGCTTCTGCAATCTCCGTAAAGGGTTTTGTCATTCGTTTACTCAATGACAAGCTTTTTATTTTATTAATTTCCTTTAACTCATCTTCTGACGGTGGTATTTCTGGCGTCTTAAGAACAGAATATAAAATGGTGGTTAACGAAAGGAAAGCCCCTATATAAAACGAATAGTATAACCATTGCGGAATAGTTCCTGTTTCCTCTACTGACTCACCACCAAACCAATACTGAAATAATACGATAGATCCGTTTGCCAATAAGATACCAGCTCCAACAAACAAGCTCTGCATTTGATACCCCAGACTTAGTTGTTTTTCTGGCAATTTATCTCCCACAAAAGCTCGATATGGTTCCATGGCCATGTTATTGCCAACATCTAAAATCCATAATAACCCAACCGCAAACCAAAGAACTGGGCTATGCGGAAATATAAATAAACACAAACTTCCTAGTAGCGCTCCGATTAAAAAATACGGTTTACGTCGTCCCCAACGTGATGACCAGGTCTTATCTGACATCGCACCAATGATCGGCTGAACTATTAAACCTGTAACTGGTCCTGCAATATTCAATATAGGCAGCATATCTTCAGGTGCACCTAGGTATAAAAAAATCGGATTAATTGCAGTTTGTTGCAACCCAAAACTATATTGAATTCCGAGAAATCCAACATTCATATTAAATATTTGCCAAAAGGATAAGCGGGGTTTTGTGTTCATGGTTGTACTTTTTAAACGTGAAAATTCTTGTAATTTATTGAGGCATTCTAACTTATTATTTTTTTAGAGTTTGTAAATTTTTATTTATGAATTCGCCTACATTTTGTCCTTGTGCAACACCAGCATCGATTGCCATCATATAGTGTATTCCACCATACAAACGCGAAATTGCTGCTTCTTCAGAAGCATGTATAAATGATTTGAAGCTTCGCATAGGTAAACCATATTCGAGCTCTGTTGTATCATCGAAGGCAAAATTATCTCCATATAGTTTTGTTAAGGTCACCGCAGCAGCTCTCGAAATAACCGAATGACCACTAGTATACTCAGGGAATGGTGGCGTTTGTAATAAAGGTACCCATTCTTCATCAATATATTGGTTGATCAACGTTTCTGGACGCACAACTAAGCTTCTCCACTTTTCATCCCAGCAACTAATAAAAGCATCAAAAAGAGCGATGCTAACATTGGTGTAGGCATTTATTGTTTCATCATAGGTACTTTTATTCTCAGTTGTAGCGATATTCGTGATTCCTATCCAATGTCCGCCTGGCGTGATTTTCTTTGTAGCAAACATGGCATGTCCTTTATGATGAGATACATAAGGGTTACAATCCCAGAAACTAGCAATTTCTTTACTCTCTTCATCTTCTCCTCTCCCCTTGGCATAGACTTCCATCAATTGTTTTTGAAATTCACTTCCTTTTGTGAGGTCAAATTCTAACGGAGCTACTGGAGGAAATTGATCTGCCGATTTTAATACCAACGTTCTTATCTTATTCCAATGCGGCTCAATACCATCCATATAATCTGGTGGTGTCGGTTTCCAAAATTTATCTTCCTCTTGAATTGTATATTTGGGATACGTTCTTGTTTGGTCATACAAATCACCTTTCGACCATTTTAAAATATGCTGAGCTACTTCATCACCATAAGCCTTAGAAGCTTTCAATATACGTTTTGGAAGTCCGTTTTTCATCAGACTATCATATGTTTTCTCTTGAAATTCTGTAATCCTATCTTCAGAAAATATGAGTTGTTTTCCTACTACTGTAAAAGCATGAAATGAAGCTAGATGATAATCAACATTTTCATCGGTAGTTTCAGGAACGGCTTCGAAGCCTGCCAATTGCCCAACTAAACTATTATACTTTTCTGGATATGCCTGTTGAATAACAGCATATGAAGCCACACTGGGATACATGTAAACTCTTGAAGCCACTGGTGGCGAAAAAATATCATAGACAATTACATCAGTCAATTTTTTCATTGCGGATTGAAACAATACCGGATCTTTTAACTGATCTTTATATGCCGTATTTTCTTTACAACTACTTAGCACGAGTGTAAAGATTAATGCAGTAAAACAAAGTCTTTTCATTATTCTTCTCATTTTCTATTGTTTTTTATCATCAAATTTAAATGTGTATGATTTATCATCATTTGCAAGAACCAAAAAATGATCATCGCCTAATTTCACTAATTGTCTTGCGTTCAATCCATTTGGTATAGGAAGGTTCTTATAAAAATCTAGCGCTCCTCTACTAAATGACAAAATCCCTCCAGAATTTGCATTACTCTCACCTAACTCTGTCGTATAATCCAAATAATTACCAACAAAGAATATTTGAGCGTATCCTTCTTTTTGCTCAACATGAATATCTTCAATACTGCTCATCTGAGCTTCTTTTGGCAAGGCAATAGCTTTAGTATGCTCTCCTACGTTTAAGAATAACATTGAACGTAGTTCAGAAATTTTTCTGACTTCAAGAACATCTTCTTCTTGTTTTCCAGTCAGCTCTTTTATATTATTAACTTTCGCAAATTTCTCATAGCTCAAAAACTTCTTTCTCAGGGAAGGCAATTGACCTACTAGTTTATCCTTAGAAGCAAATGGAACGTTTTCTCCAAAAAAGTTATAAAAAATAATGGGATCTACATTACCATTTCCGTCAAAATCATCAAGAAACAGCTTTACAGGTTTCTCTTTTGAAGCCTTCCATTTAAAATTAAGTCCAGCGTTGCCCGCAATAATATCTTTTTGACCGTTATTATCTATATCTATCACTTCGACGGTATTCCACATACCATGAGAATGTTCTAAACCATACTTTTTTGTTTGGTTTACAAACGTTGAATCTCCTTGATTGATCAGTACTGTAATTGGCATCCAATCACCAACAACTACCAAATCCAATAAGGCGTCATTATTGAGATCTGCCCATTTACTATCGGTGACCATACCGAGACGGCTTTTTTTAACAATATTAAATTGACCAGCACCATTACTTTTTAAAATATAGCTAAAGGGTGATAATCCATATCCGCCAGGCATAGATCTATTGCCTATAAAAAGGTCATCAGACCCATTTTTATCGAAGTCTCCTGCTGCCACACTACCCCCATTTGTTCTCACTAGTGGCGCTTTGAAGCGTGTAAACTTGGCTTTCCCATCATTGATATAAATTCTATCTTCAAGATGAGCCCCTCCTTCTACTTTTTCGTTTCCACCACTCATAACGTACAAATCAAGATCACCATCATTCTCCATATCAAAAGCAGTCACATCAACATCTTCATAGAGGATGTCTTTATTAAAATCACTTTCTTTATTGATACGATAGCTACCGTCTTTTTGTTGGATATAAAAACTTGGAGATTGATATCTTGCCCCACCAATATAAAGATCATCCAAACCATCACCGTTAAAATCAGCAGCAATTGAAGCCGGGCCTTCTCTAGAAAGTTTTTCGGGCATCAGTGGTTCTCTTTCATAATCTAAAAAATTATTTTCAAGATGTCTAAATGGAAAGACCTTTGAACTTTCGTTGGCGTTTGTCGCTACATTTTTAATCTCATTCTTTAAATCGGCACCTCTTTTAATCACATGATGTTCATTCACCGCTAATGACGGACTTGTTTGTACCTTCCCATCGAGCCAAATTAGTTTTAAAGAATCAATTTTGGATACATTTCCTAATCCGAAATGTACCTTATGTGATGATGAAGATTGAAATCCTTTGGTGACTATCAATTCTCTGAAATAAGTTTTCCCATCGGCATATACGGTTAACTTCGCTCCATTCGGATTCTTAAGAATTGAATCTCCTAATACCGTAAAAGAAACAAAATTATTAGTATCTCCTTTCAAGCTTCTGTTTTCTAAAATACTCGCCTTCTGATTGATATTATTGATCACCAAGTCTAGATCACCATCATTATCTAGATCACTGTAGGCAGCCCCATTAGAATATGACGGACTTAAACCAGATTTTTTCGAATAGCGGTCGAATGCTAATTCTCCTTTATTCCGAAAGACCACATTCGGAATATTAATTGTGGGCATTTCATCAATTAACTGACGTTTTAGCTTCGCTTGTTTTGTCTGATCAAATTTTGCAAAATTAATATTACTTATATAGTTGATATAATTCAAATCATTTGGTCTTTTATAGATACCGTTTGTAATATAAATATCATTGAAACCATCATTATCATAATCT
Organism: uncultured Flavobacteriaceae bacterium; assembly: GCA_947494325.1. GTDB lineage: Bacteria > Bacteroidota > Bacteroidia > Flavobacteriales > Flavobacteriaceae > Aureibaculum. The sequence goes on along the minus strand of CANLUS010000003.1, from coordinate 76,492 downwards.
TGAATAAGGGTTGACCAGCTCCAATCGGTCGCATGTGTTTCGGTCATCAAGGCCACATCTGTAAAAGAAGAGAAATCTTTATTCAATTGAAACGTATTTCTCGCATATTGGGTTTGAAAGCCAAAATTCTTTTTAATAGCACTTACTTTGTCGGAATCTTCTCCTCCCGACTTCAGAAAAACCTCACTGTTAAAAGGCATCATATCCAGCGTGAAAATATCCTGTTTTTGATCATTATTAACATCGGCAATATCAACACCCATGGTAAATCTAGCATTATGGCTCAAATATGCTGCACTTGACTCCTTAAAGGTTTTATCTCCCTGATTGATATATAAGTAATCGTTTTCATGAAAATCGTTTCCTACATAGATATCAAGAAATCCGTCGTTATTAATATCAGAAGTTGTGATTGCCAAGCCATAGCCGAGAGCACTATTATAAATACCTGAGGCTTCGGTAACATTCACAAACTTAGCTTCACCTTCATTCAGCTTATTCTCATAAAATCGATCTCCAGATAACGAATCGCTAGTAGCTCTTTTCCTTATGTCCCCATAACTTCTCGGTGTATGTACTGCATGATTCATTAAATACATGTCGACATCACCATCGTTATCATAGTCTAAAAATGTAGCCTGTGTTGAAAATCCTGAAAAGTCAAGACCATAGGCTTTAGAGGATTCGGTAAAGGTATTACCCCCTTGATTTATATATAATAGATTATGGGCCTTTAAGCTTTTATAATTACCTACTTTAGATACATAAATATCTATAAGACCATCGTTATTAATGTCTTCCATGGTAACACCTGTAGACCAAGAACTGTCAGTTTGAATTGATGCCTCCTTCGTAATATCTTTGAATTTCAAATTTCCTAAATTGAGATATAGCTTATCGGAAGTTTGATTTGCAGTTAAATAAATATCATCCAATCCATCATTGTTGATGTCTCCAATGGCCACACCTCCCCCATTGTAATAATATAAGTATTCTATGATGTTAAGGTCATCTTTATAGTACAAATCGTTCGAAAAATCGATTCCACTTTTATCGGATGCAACCGATTCGAAAAAGATTGGAGCTCTGTCAACAATCTTCTCTTCTTTTTGAGAACATCCAAATAGCATTACAACTATCGCAATACCGACTACATATCTCATTTCTTTTTGTATTTAAATATTGCTAATGAATCACTGTTTCTTGCCACGATGAGTTTGTCATTATGTATAATCATATCTCGTACTTCACCTTTTACGGAAAAGCCATTTCCATCCTTATGTGTCTTAAAGTTAAAGTCTCCTAAATTTTCCAAATAGACTCCATAACTAGCATCATATCGACCTACTTCTGGTTTTACATTATATAAATTTCCTCCCATGACAATGTCTTGATCTCCATCATTATCAAAATCATTTGTTGCAATAGCATATACATTCGAAACTTGAGCTGCTATTGGTAACACCTGTACCCTAAACTTAAAATCACCATCATTAATTAATATAACAGAAGACAGTGTTGTCGCCTGTAAAAGATTGGCTTCTTTTAATTCATCTTCTGTAAAAATATCACGGATCCCAGCATTTTTAAATGACTCATAATCTGGGAATCTCTTTTTCAATCCTTTCATCTGATCAATGAGATTATGACGAAGTGCATATGGATAATCTTTTCCATCATTCCCTCGAAATGCCATTACCGGATCTATAAAACCGTTCTTATCGAAGTCTTTCGAAAACAAGGTAATCGGTTGCTCCTTGCTAGCTTTAAATCGACTATTTTCCCCATGATTTCCCACAATAAAATCTAAATCTCCATCATTATCTAAATCAACTTTATGGATAGTGTTCCACCAGCCTTTAAGATTAGAAGTTTCACTTTCCTTTTTCAGAAACTTGCCCTCCTGATTTGTGAATATTTCAATTCCCATAAATTCACCAACAACCATCAAGTCTTCATCTCCATCTTCGTCTAAATCGGTAAACAAGGCATCGGTAATCATACCTATTCCATCTAACTTTGCAGCTAGTGCTTGTGTTACATCAGTAAAGTTTCCTTTTCCGTCATTCTGTAATATAAATCCTGAACATGGTGCTCCATATTTCAGAGGAATAATGCGTTCACCAACGAACAAGTCTAAATCACCATCATTATCAATATCTGAAGAGATCACCGTCGATGTACTATGTACAGCTGCTTTGGTTGGTAATTTTTGATCGGACAAGGTTAAATTCCCTTTTCCATCATTGAAATACAAACGATCCATAAAATCAGTCGAATACTGCGAAAACTCAACTCCTCCACTACACACATATACATCTAGATCTCCATCATTATCAGCATCAAAAAGGAGACTGGCTGCATCTTCTGAATTCATATTTTTATCAAAGTTCGACGAATAGGTGTTGACTAAGGCGTTATCCTTATTTCCAAGCAATATACTCGGCGCGTTTCCTTTCGACCCACCAATAAACATATCTTGAATACCGTCATTATTCAAATCGCCCATCGAAACTTTAGGTCCTTCAGTACTGCACATATGATGTAACAATCGATCTCGATGAAAGTCAACAAAATTATTCTCTTTATGTTTGAATGCGATACGCTCATCGACTTCAGCAAATAACAAATCGCCGTCAGTTTCTGTAGAAGCTTCTATTCTTCTTGCTTCACTCTCTTCTAAAGTTAATATTTGATTTACCTTCACATCTTTTAATGCTGTGACCTTTCCAGAAGGCCAAGTAATGGTCACCGAAATTGAATCTTTACTTCGCAGTCCGAAATTAGGTCTAGGGTCAACACTCGACTGAAAGCCACGAGTTGGTTGATTTTCAATCGTGTAATTCTCTGTCTCAATTTTAATCTTAGAACCAATAGCATTTATATTCTTATCTTCCCCTTTTAGAACAAATTTAATATAGACGCCTTCGCCAGAATCCATCGTGGTATTCTTGTACACAAAAGATTTCATATTTAAATTATTTACGACTAAATCTAGGTCTCCGTCATTATCTAAGTCTCCATATGCTGCCCCATTCGAGAAACTTTCGGTTTGCAATCCAGAAGTCGTAAAATTTTCAAAGTTTAGGTCGCCCATATTTTTATACGCGTGATTTTTTAATTTGTTTGAAGGAATAATTTCTATCAACCTTTTATAATCAACTTCATTCTTTGAAGTAATTGATTTTAACACTTCTTCATTCGAAACATATTGTAAATAATCTTGGTTGGTTAAATCTCTATAAATCCCATTCGAAATAAACAGGTCTTTGTATCCATCATTATCCATGTCAAAAATGAGTGCTCCCCAACTCCAATCAGAAGCTTCCACACCACTCAATCTTCCAATTTCACTAAATGAGTTATTTGTATTGTTTAATTGAAAAGTATTTCGCGTGAACTGATGATGATAACCGCTATTCACCTTTAATTTATACTTATTCCAATCTTCAAAGGTTGTAACCGTTTTAAGACGTTGATATTCTGATGGAAGCATTTCGGTAATAAAAATATCATTGTACCCATCATTATTTATATCGGCCATATCGGCACCCATAGAAGCACCACTTGTTGCCGTAATCTGATTTTCTAATTCTTCAGAAAAAGTGCCATTTTGGTTGTTTATATACAAATAGTCTCTTTCGAAAAAATCATTAGAAACGTAGATATCTTCCCAACCATCATTATTTACATCACCAACTGTTACGCCTAAACCAAAACCTACTACACTGCCATAAACGCCAGCTTTTTCACTAACATCGACAAACTTTCCGTCTACATTCTCCATTAATTTATCTCCACCGAGCAAGTCTCTTTTTGGGCGTTCATTTCTTCGTAAATCAAAACTTCCAATGGCTTGATAAGAGTTATTTAGGATATAGGCATCTAAGTCGCCATCTTTGTCATAATCAAAAAAAGATGCGTGCGTGGAAAAGCCTTTATCGCCAAGATTGTAATCGACGGCTTTTTCAGTAAATGTTAAATCACCATTATTGATGAACAGTTCGTTTTGCTTGTTCTCTCCATTTAAATCTCCCGAATTACATACATAGATATCTAAAAATCCATCCGCATTGATATCAACCATGGTCACACCCGTAGACCAAGGTCGTGTTCCAGAAACTTTTGCAGCTATACTAATATCTTCAAATTCAAAATTTCCTTTATTTAAATATAGCTTATTCTCATTCTGATTTGATGTAAAATAAATATCAGGCAAACCGTCATTATTGATATCTCCTATTGCTACGCCTCCTCCATTGTAAAAATTACGGTATTTATAGACGTTAAAATCATTGTCATAGGTCAAATCATTAGAAAAATCAATCCCAGTAATTGACGCATCTATTAATTCGAAGGTTTGTAAAGCGGGCTTATCTTCGGTTGCACAAGAAAACACCAGTAGTGCGCATAAGCCAAGTATTAATTTAGTATAATTCATTCTTATTCCTTTCATCATTTTGACTTATTGAGTACATATCTTAAATCATCTATTCGAACATCTACTTCTCTAGTATCTTTTAAAGGTTCTATCACGATACGACGATTACCGTCTACTTTTACGTGTATTTCACCCTTTGTTTTTTTTGCCGGAACCAGTATAAAATCGTTCCCTGGAAACCAAGACTTCAAGCTATCTTTTATTTCTGGGACTAGCTTGTCGGATTGCAATGATTTATTCCAAAGTGACCATCCCACATAATGGAACTTCATATCCATTCCGGTCATTATTTTTTGCTTATTAAAAATCCCATAAAACAACATTGTAATTGGGTTTCTCACGGTATCTCCTTCTTTAATAGGAAGCTTGTATTCCACAAATTTATTCGATGTACCCTGATTTATTATTTTTTTATTATTTAGTTCCCAGCATTGATCAAAAAACAATTTTTTTGTTTGTCCGAATTTCATCCCGAAAATGAGTGAATCCTTAACAATGTCCTTGTTCATTTCGCTCTTCACAAGCTTTGCATATTCTGATTTTTCACAACCGACTATTATTATAAAAAGAAGAATAGCCATCAGCTTGATACTACCTTTTAATCCTATAGAAACCTGTTTTTTCATTATTTATCGCTGTAATTAATAGTTTTTTATTCTTGTATTCTACCCACTTAAGATCTCTTATCTGCCCACTTATATTGAGCGGAAAAACATCTTTTTGTATTTTTTGATTGGCATGCGGCCCATAGATTCCCCAACCTAAGGAGGCGTCATAAGATCCGAATTTAGGCTTTACCAAATATTGATTTCCACCAAAAAATAAATCTAAATAACCATCTTCATTTACATCTTCAACTGCAATCACATATGTAGGTGCATATTGTATCTCATCAGGCAGAACCTGCACCGTAAATGTATTATTTTCATTAAAAAAAATCACACTATTTAACATCTTTAAATCAACAACATACGCCCTATTTAAAAGGTCTTCTGAAAAAATAGATTTCATAGTTGCCTTTGCATAATCTTTATAGTATAATAGCTTCTTTTTCAAGGAAGGTATTTGGGAGATTAGTTCATCTTTATCAATTACTGGGTAATAGCCATCTTTTCCTTTTTTACATATGATTTGCTCTTTAAACCCATTTCCATCAAAATCATGAACATACATTCTCATATCTTCCTTAAGAAAATTATTTCTCCCCATATTTCCAGCAATGATATCTTGATCGCCATCGTTATCAATATCTGCAACTTCGAGAGAAGACCACAAGCCATTCGTATTATTCAAATTATATGAATCAGTAGCATCAACCAATTTACCTTGGTCATTTATAAAGATTTTAATCGACATCCATTCACCCGACACAATTAGATCTTGCCAACCATCTTTATTAATATCTGCCCAATGCGCATCAGTAATCATTCCTAGCTTATCGAATATATTTGTAGTAGACGGCGTAAAATTACCTTTCCCGTCGTTCTCTAAGATGTATCCCGATCCAGGTTCACCATAGCTATTTGTTTTATACCGTTCTCCCACAAATACATCCAGGTCACCGTCTTTATCAACATCCATAGGCTTAACCACAGAAGTACTAATTGTTTTTGAAAATTTCGGAGTAATCGTTGATTTTACAAAGGTGTTATTTATGTTTTCATAATACGCATCATTCAAATCGATTGAATATTGCGAATAAGCGCGTCCTCCATGACAGACATATAAATCTAAATCGCCATCATTATCTCCATCGAAAAAAGCAGCGGCGGTATCCTCAGAGTTTCGTTCATTTACAAATGGAGTACTTAACTCGCTATAAGCGTCGCCTTTTGATAGAAATAATCTACCCACTTGATTCTTCGCTCCCCCAATGAAAAAATCTATGATCCCATCCTTATTTACATCTTCGGCAGCAAATGCTGGTCCTTCATTACTATACATTTGCGTTAACAAACGTTCTTTGTTAAAATCGATATAATTATTTTCTTTGTGTTGAAAATTAAAAAGAGGATCTATTTCTTCTAGTAGGAATCTTTTTGAGTCCTTACTTGGTGATATCCGTCTATCTGAAATCTCCCTTCCTTTAGTTATAGTGTGTGTTTTATTCGTAGCTAGGTGTGTTTTTATAGATGTTGTACCATCGGGCCAGCTGATAAAGACTGAATCTACGACCTGTGTTTCCCCAACGCCGAAATGAATTTTATCGGTTACACTGCTTTGAAAACCTCTTGAATTATAGTTCTCACCATATGCGTTCCTATCATCTCCATATTTTATAATAGCTTTGCCCCTTGCAGGACTCCCTTTATCATCAATCAAGTTTAATGAAATACTTCTTTGAGTTAATGTATCTGTTTTATTCTCATACACAAAGGAAGGCATATTTACATTGTTCACGATTATATCCAAGTCTCCATCATTATCTAAATCTGCATACGCTGCACCATTACTAAAGCTTGGTTGATCTAGTCCCCAAGATCTGTTTTCATTCTCAAAATTAAAGTTGCCCTGATTATGAAAAGCAGCATTGGCAACTGCTTTTGAAGGCATTGCATCTATCAATTTCTTAAGCACTTCTTTTTCACTGCTGTTGATTCTATTTCGTATACTTTCGTCATTGGCTTCGTAGGTAAGATAATCTCTGTCGAGCAAATCTTTATAGATTCCATTTGTAATGTATATATCCTTAAGTCCATCATTATCCATATCAAATAACAATGCACTCCAACTCCATTCAGTTGCCGATACTTCTGCTTGTCTACCTAGTTCAATAAACTTACCGCTTCCTAAATTACGTTGCAATGTATTTCTGGAGAATTGGTTATAGTAACCTTGCTTCTTTGCCAATTGTTGTTTATCCCAGGATTCAAAAACCGTTTTTGTTTTTTGTCTTTCATCGGTTTGGGGTAACATTTCTGTGACCATCAAATCTGAATGCAAATCGTTATCTAGGTCCGCAAGATCTGCTCCCATGGCTCCCATTGAAGTAGACTCAAAATAATCTTCTAATTGTTCATTAAAAGCGCCTTTGGTATCATTAATGTATAAGTAATCTCGTTCAAAAAAATCATTTGAAATAAATATGTCTGTCCAATTATCATCATTAAAATCTCCTAAAGTGATTCCCAAGCCGAAACCAATTTTGCTGGTGAATACACCAACTTCTTGACTCACATCGACAAATTTCCCATTATCGTTTCTCATAAATCTATTGCCACTTCCAGAAGGGTCTGGAATTAATCGTTGATCTTTAATCAAATCGAAAGCTCCTACAGATCTTATAGAATTATTTAAAATATAAGCATCTAAATCGCCATCTTTATCATAATCGAAAAATGCTGAGTGCACCGACAATCCAGTAATATCTAAACCATATTCTTTTGAAGATTCTCTAAATGTCAGGTCTCCATTATTAATAAATAACTCATTATGTCTATTTTCACCCCCAGGTTTACCCGATTTACAAACGTATAGGTCTAATAAGCCATCTTTATTAATATCAACAAATGTTGCTCCAGTTGACCATACATCTGGACAATTTACCTTGGCCATTATTGTGATATCTTCAAATTGCCAATTACCTTTGTTTAAGAAGAGTTTGTTATCAACTAAATTTCCTGTGAAATAAATATCCTCAAGACCATCATTATTGATATCACCTATGGCAACTCCACCTCCATTATAAAAGTTACGATATACATAAGGATTAAAAGTTTCGTCATAGGTTAATGTGTTTTCGAAAGAAATACCTATATCATTGCCTTTTAGGATAAAGCGCGTTTCTTCAGGTACTGATTTTTCAGCACATGAAATAATGAGTATAAACAAAAGGGGCAAAAAATTCTTCATTAGCACACGTCATATAAAAAAGGGCTGTTCATTGAGAACAACCCTTCAAATATAAAAAAATCTAATTCAAATTATTAGTAACCTGGATTCTGAGTCAAACTTCCAGAAGAAGCGTCAATTTGCGCTTGTGGAATCGGAAATAATGATCTAAAGGCATCAGTATTTGATTTTTCCCACCATGTATCATCGAACGTACCAAAACGAATCTGATCTGTTCTACGAGAAGACTCTTGAAACATTTCTCTACCTCTCTCTGCTAAGAAACCAGCAGCGTCGATAGATCCTAATGCAGCAACTCCAGCTCTATCTCTTAATGCATTCACATCAGGTAATGATAAACTCCAGTCACCAGCAGCTCTTGCTCTAGCCTCAGCACGTAATAAGTGAACTTGCCCTAATCTAAAGATTGGGTAGTCATTATTCATGTCTGGTCTTCCAAATAATTGGAAGCTAAATTTAGCCGCACGTGCTCCACTTTCTCTTACACTATTTGGTTCTAACTCACCAATATTTGGTGTATAATCTAGTTGAAGATCTGGATCATCAGCAGCAAAGTCTAATAAAGCATTACCACCAAAATCTAATTGAGGTCCTACTAAAAAGTTTGCTTCTTTTCTTTTATCATTCGCTTCATAACTATTATAAAACTCTTCAACTACTTGATATCCATTCCAAGGTTGTGCATCTAAAGCATACGTTAATTGTGTACTATAGTGGAAGTTCATTTGCGTAAAATTCATTCCTCCCGCACTTACGGCATCGTATCTTATAGACCAAATCATTTCAGGGTTGAATTGATTGTTAGGTGCAAAAATAGCTGCATAACCTTCTAAATTATCAGGGTCGCTAGCAACTGCTGGTCTTTTCGCAAGATTCTGTACAGAACAACCATCAGCACATAATTGATATGGGCCATTGTCTATAATATACGTCGCAGCCCAATCAGCTTCTTGATAACGTGCCGTACCTGTATACACTTCAGCATTTAAATATAACTTCGCTAACAATCCTAAAGCAGCATATTGTCCAACAATATAAGGCTCAGCTGCCGTACCTAAGGCGCTACCAGACAAATCTAAACTATTTGTTACTGCTCCAATACCTAAAACACCTAACAATTCACCCTCAATAAAGTCAAATACTTGTTGACTTGTTGCTTGAGGTGCATCACCACCTGCTGTCGTAATTATCTTCACTCTACCGAAGTTATCTAATAATCTCCAATAAAAGAAAGCTCTTAGTGTTTTAGCCTGTGCTTCTTCACTTGGCGATAACGTTCCAGATAAGGCTAAATTCACCTCACCGATACCTCCATAAGCGTCATTCCAAATATTATTGAAAGTTCCATTTGACGAATCAAATGTGTGACGGTGCATTCTTAGCCAAATACCACCATCAAACCAGTCACCACCTTTTTGGCCAAGTGCCATTTCATCAGAAGAAACTTCTTGAGCAGAATAATAACTTCCGTGACCTGCAGATCCATTTCTTAGTCTATTATAAGCAGGAGTTAATGTACCTGATGGCAAAATTCCTCCATCTGTAGCGCCCTCTACTACGACAACGCCATCATCTGAAAATTCAGAAGTTAACTCGTCTTCTAAGACTTCGTCTAAATCAGTACATGAATATGCCGTAAAAAGCATACTACATACAAATGTTAATTTTATAAAACGATTCATTTTATTCTGTTTTAATTAAAAGTTAATATTTAATCCTAAAGTAATTGTTCTAGACGCAAAATAGTTATATCGTCTATCCACACCAGGCGCTAGTACATTCGCACCACCTGTATTACCTCCATTTGAGGTAGCTCCAAAATCTTGTAAAGCTGGCTCAGGATCAGCTCCTGTATAATCCGTTATGGTAAATAAATTTTGACCAGTTAATGATACTCTAATATTTTTAATATAATCATTATTTACATCAAAATTGTATCCCACAGATAAGTTATCTAATCTAATGAAATCTGCCTTCTCTACATAATATGAACTAAACTGAGCAGTTCTAATATCGTTTCTAGCTAAGCTAGTGTTAATGAAGTTATAAGACGATTGTGATCCAACTCTTGGCTCGTAAAACGCACGGAATGCATTCACCAAACTATGACCAAAAGCTCCTCTAAATAATACATTCGCGTCCCAGTTACCATAAGTCAATGAGTGCGTCCAACTCAATTCGAAATCAGGAATACCTTTACCTAACACTTTAAAATCTACATCATCATTTAAAGCACTTCCTTGATCCGTTACCAAATTACCATCACCATTTACATCAACTAAAATTGGCGTACCATTTGCATCAACATCTCCCGAGAATACTGGTCCCCATATTTGACCTATTTCTTCACCTTCTCTTACAAGTATTACGTTAGTGTTATTTTGTCCAGGCGCACCTAAATTGGCCGTTGTTCTATCTCCACCAGTATTTTTCTCTAATATCGTTTTGTACGTAGAGAAGATAATACCTGAGTTATAATTTACTTTATCATTTTTTACAATATCATAATTCAAACTCAATTCAAGACCTTTAGTATTTAATTCACCACCGTTTTGGAATTGGCTAGTAAATCCATCATTTGCTGCAGCATCAATATTAACATTAGTAATAAAATCTACGATATCTCTATTGTATAAATCTAAGGTTGCAGATAAACGATCTGTTTCGAATTCAAATCCTAAATTCAATTCTCTTTTCTCTTCCCATTTTAATCCTGGATTTGCTTTTCTACTTCCTAAACCAGTACTTGAAGAACCAAAACCGTTTGCACCATTACTGATTCCGAATGTCGTTTGTGACAATCCTACTCCTGGAGGAATAGCACCTGTTACACCATAACCCAACCTTGCTTTCAACAAGTTTACGTTATTTAAATCTAAAAATTTGTTCAAATCAGCACCTATCGCGGCAGCTGGGAAAATACCCCATTGCTCATCTTCACCAAATCTACTTGAACCTTCTCTTCTTACAGAAGCATTTAAATAAATTCCATCACTTATGGTGGCATTAGCTCTGGCAAAGAATGCGATAATTCTATCATCATCATTACGACCACTATTGGCTACCACACGTCCAGCTTCTAACAAATCTTGTGATACTTCTATATTATCACTAAAGTTAAAATCAACTCCTGGAGGAAAATCTCCTAATTGAAGATAATACTCGTTATAATCAGTCTCTTGCCAAGAATAACCACCTGTAATTTTTAAAATAAAATTATCATTAATTGTTTTATTATAAGTGGCAAACATTTCCAATGTTTTATTTCTAATTTCATTGGTGAAGAAATCTGCTCGACCTTTTCTAAATGGACTTACTGCATTACCTCTAAAGAAAGAAGTTACTGGGTAATATTGTCTATTCGTATTCTTTTCATTTTGCTCACCAAAACTAAAGTTCGCAGATAAATCATCTGTAAATGAATATCTAAAATCTAAACTATAGTTTAAGATATTTCTAGAACCATAGTTTTGATTTTGTTTTGCAATCGAAACTGGGTTGAAACTATCAAATAAACCTAGAGTTTCGAAAAAACCACCAAATTGATCTGCATTAAATGCAAACGGAGCGTCTGCACCTAGAATTGGAGCTGTTGGGTTATACAAAACTGCATAACGCAAGGCTTCATTAAAACCAAAATCACTATCACGTTGTGTCAATGAAGAATTAAAATCAATTTTCAATTTATCATTTAACATTTTGCCTGATAATTTAGTTCTTACATTGAACTGATCAAAACCAGAACCGATTAATATACCTTCTGTATCTCTGAAATTTGCAGACACACGATAATTGGCAGATTCTGTTCCTCCTACGGCAGCAATATTATGAACAGTAGAAACAGCATTTCGCGTAACTTCATCAATCCAATCCGTATCAGCTCCTAAGTCTGTTCCTCCAGTAGCAAGGAAGGTTGATCTATCCATTATATCAATTTGATTCCCAATTGAGGCTACTGAATACTGTCCATTATAACTTACATTAAATGGTTGCCCATTTTTACCTGATTTCGTCGTTACCAAAATTACACCACTCGACCCACGAGTTCCGTAAATCGCAGCTGCTGAACCATCTTTTAAAACTGTTATATTCTCGATATCACTTGGATCTACATTACTTAATGATTGCCCAAGTACTCCATCAATAACTACTAATGGTTGTGTGTTACCACCAACAGTAGATATACCTCTTAGTCTAATGGTTGCATTTGAATTTGGATTACCACCTTTATTATAGATCGTCAAACCAGCAACTTTACCTTGTAGTAATTGTGTTGCATCAGCAATTACACCTTTGTTAAAATCTTCTTCACCAACGCTTGTTACGGCAGTGGTTACTTCTTTTCTTGTAGTTGAACCATAACCAACAACAACAACCTCATCTAAAGCTTGAGAATCTTCCTCTAGCATTACATCGACAGTTGATTGCCCGTTAACCGGCACTTCTTTGGTAGTATAGCCTATAGAGCTAAACACTAAAATAGCATCCGAAGCAACATTATCGATAGAATATTTTCCATCAAAATCTGTACTCGCTCCATTACTCGTACCTTTTACAATAACACTAACGCCTGGCAGAGGGCCATCGCTACTTGTTACCGTACCAGTTACTGTTTGCGCAAGCATTACACTACTGCATAGCATAATACCAAAAAACATTAATTGTTTAAGTAAATTGAATTTCATAATTATTTAAATTAGTTAAGTGTTTCTCTTGTGATTCTTAAATGGAGAAATGTGTTAAAATGGTATTATCAAATTTATTCTATGGAAAAATTATATTTAACATATTTTTCACATCTCAAAATTCAAGAATTCACAATATTTCAAAGGTGAAGATATGATAATTTAACTTTTCATTCACATTCGTTTAACAAACGAAAACGGTTTCGTGTTAATAACTTTTAAACGAAAACGGTTTCGGAAATAGATAAAAAATAATTTGTTTAACCTTGATTTTCTCGCAACTGCGAAATATCACTCGATAAGATAGATGGATTTGCTCCATTTTTACTGGCAACTAGTGAACCAACAGCAGAAGCAAAGTCTAAAGATTCCTGAATATTTTCCTTCAACAAGAATTTAAAAACGAAGGAAGCAAGAAAAGAATCTCCAGCTCCAACAGTATCTGCCACCTCAATGCGATAGCCTTTATTATTAAAAAACTCGTTGTCGATGTATAAAAGCGCCCCTTCACCTCCTTTGGTAACACAAATGGTCTTGGTAGTCGTTTCGGAAGCCAAAAAACGTACTTGATCCTCTAACGATTCATTGTTGAACCCAAGACTCTTGGTAATTTCCTTAATTTCGTCATCATTACATTTTATGACATCAGATTTTCTCATCAGTTCTACCAAAAGATCCATCGAATAAAATGGCGGCCTTAAATTCACATCAAAAATACTTAACTTCGCGTGTTCCAATAATTTAAATAAGGTATTCTTAGATGTCTTATTTCTACATGCTAAACTTCCAAAAACAAAGGCGTCTGAGACCTTCACTGTTTCAACCGTATTTTCAGTAAGCTCGATAAAATCCCACGCTGCAGGTTTTTCAATCTCGTAAGAAGCAGAGCCTTGATTGTTAAGCGTTACTGCAACGCATCCTGTTTTATGGCTCTGATTGATTTGTACGTGTGAAGTGTCTAATTGACTCTCACGAAGATACTCAAGAGCGGTTTTACCATCATCATCATCTCCAATACTGCTTACGACATTCGTTGTTACACCAAAAGAATGCAATCGTAAAGCAACATTCAATGGAGCTCCGCCTATTTTTTTTTCAGTTGGGAAAACATCCCAAAGAATTTCTCCAAAGCAAGTAACTTTCATATCAAAAGTATTAATCAATCAATTCCTTTTCTAAATCTTCCAACGAAACACCTTTTGTCTCTGGCATTTTAAAGAATACCCATAATAGCTGTAAGACCATCATACCTGCAAAGAAATAATAAATTACCTCTAAGTTATTTCTGAAAATTCCTTCTTTATCATCAATAAAAAACGGAGTCACTAAGGTTATTATGGCGGCAAAGACCCAATGAGTCCCTGTTCCCCAGCTTTGTCCGTAAGATCGCACTCTATTCGGAAAAATCTCAGATATAAACACCCAAATCACAGCTCCTTGACCAATGGCATGTGAGGCAACGAATAAGCAAATAAAGGTAATAAGGAGTGTAGGACTTAATTCTAGTTGAAAACATAAACCAACCATAATTAAACTTATAATATAACCTACAGAACCAATAATCATTAATTGGCGTCTTCCTAGTTTATCAATTAAACGAACTCCTATAAGCGTAAAAATTAGATTTACAATTCCAATAGCTATCGAATTAAATAAAGAATCGGAACCCCCTAGCCCCGCTTGTTCTAATATTTGAGGCGCATAATACAGCACAAAATTTATCCCAGACAACTGATTGAAGAAAGCAATAAAAAATCCTAACCAAAGTACCCGATTGTATTTTTTTTGAAACAACTTATCATCACTTTTTGACTGACTTATATATTGTTTTATTTCCGAGACTTTCTCTTTAGCGATATCAACATTCTTATATATAATATTCAATATAGACATGGCCTGTTCATCATCTCCTTTTTGCAAAATTAACCATCGTGGGCTGTTTGGAACTTTCATAACCATCAATGTATACGCCAACGCTGGTAAGGCTTCAATTCCTAACATCCAACGCCAATCGTTCACTCCTCCAACGCCTTTTAAGGCCCAATTGCTTATAAAGGCAATCATAATTCCGAACACCAAACAAAATTGATACAAGGCAACTAAACGTCCTCGCTTTTCTGGCGCCGTAATTTCCGAAATATAAATAGGCGCTGCAACAGAACTAACTCCGACGCCAATTCCGCCTATAAAACGAAAGATCGAAAAGGAATACGGATCCTGTGCAAAAGCACATCCAACAGCCGAAATAAAGAATAAAACGCCAATCCAGAATAAGGTTTTCTTTCGTCCAATGCGTTTTGTAGGAATCCCACCAAGTAAAGATCCTAATACGGTTCCCCAAAGCGCCATTGACATGATAAAAGTACCATGGAATAACGGGGTCGTTTGCCAAAGTTCTTGCAATGGTTTATTGGCACCAGAAATCACAACAGTATCAAATCCAAATAAAAATCCTGCTAAGGCTACTGTAATTGCCCAAGTACCTACATTTCCTTTCATAATTATGCGTATGTTAGTTTACCAGATAGTATTCACTGATTTAATTTTAAAATCCTTTATAGCTTCTGTTTCGTCGGAATTAATTAGAAGTGTTTTGTAATTTTCTGTTGGAAAAATCTGATCAGTAAAGACATATCGTCCTTTATCTACAAATATCTCAATAGAAGATTGATCAATAATTATCCTAACTTCCACCAACTCATTTTGCGGCTCATAAGATTGTTTATGAACGGTCGCTCCGAAACTTTTCTCAAAATCTACTAATCCAGATTGTCTTCTATCTAATCTCAATTCATTTTTAGCGGCATCAACTTGAAATTTTACAACTTCATTTTTCGTGTTCTTAAGCTGTAATTCGAAATTTTCTCGCAAAGAAAGTTCAAAGCTGATATTTGTTTGATTGAAATCAAGACTATCCAAAGTGATTGTTTTCATATTTCGCTGGGACATATTATCAATCTCCTCTAGTTGCTTATCGAACGCCGGAATTGGATAGTTTTTTAAAAAATAGGCCTTCTTCTTTTTGTGTAATGTCAATTCTCGAGGTAAGGTCATAGCGCTACGCCATGTTTTAGTTGGTGTATCTCTTGCATAGTTCCAATTACTCATCCAACCTATAAAAATACGTTCATTGTTTGGTGTATTATTATAGGTAACTCCTGCATAATTATCAGTACCATAATCAATCCACTTTTCTTCATCATGCTCACTAATAAAGGTTTCCCCATCAAAATCTCCAACGAAATATTGCGTTCCTGAACCTCCATTAGGAGCACCTGGGTTGATACTAATCAGCAACACCCATTTTTCTTCTTCAGTTCCTTCCACCTTTAGTTTGAATAAATCGGGGCATTCCCAAACACCTCCATGTGCGCCTTTATCTTTTCCAAAATCACTAACATATTTCCAAGACTTTAAATCCGATGAACTATATATTTTTGCGTGATCGCCTGCTACTAACAACATAATCCATTGATTCGTTTCATGATGCCAAAAAACCTTAGGGTCTCTAAAGTCTTTGATGTTTTCATTACCAATTACGGGGTTTCCCTCGTATTTTGTCCAAGTATCCCCATTATCTAAACTGTAGGCAATGCCTTGCGTTTGAAAATCTTTTCTACCAGCCTTCTCCCCTTCCATTAAATGATAAGTGAAAATTGCCACCAAAGGAGGATTCTCTTTTGTACCAAAACCAGAACTATTCTCTTTGTCAACTACGGCACTCCCCGAAAAAATCAAACCATGTTCATCTGGAAATAAGGCTATCGGCTTATGATTCCAAGAAATTAAATCTTCACTCGTCGCGTGCCCCCAATGCATCGGTCCCCAAACAATATCATCTGGGTAATATTGGTAGAATAAATGATATATACCTTTGTGATAAACCAACCCGTTAGGGTCATTCATCCATTTCTCTTGCGGTGTGAAATGAAATTGAGGTCTAAATTGTTCTTTAAAATTTGTTATCAATACTTCTGATTTTTCAACATCAATCTTCATTTCTTTTTTCTGATTTTTCACACATGAATTTAAAACAATAATAGACATTAGTAAAAGTGAATATTTCAATGAATTTTTACGAATCATGTTATCTTTTTTAATAATCTCCTTAGCAAATTAATTAAAAATAAATCATATTAAGAGCTTACAAATTACATTTGTTTTAACAATTCTATTAATTTTTTACGAAATCGTTTTAGTTGATATTTAAATAATTGGGCCATACATTCGAAGACTAATTTTACATAATTTAGCTTCTCAAGATTTACAATTTCTTTTTTTAAGATTTCAAAAAAAAACTACATGAAGAGCATCGGAATCAAATTATCACTCTACATAAACTATTTCGTCTTTGCCATATTATTGAATAGCGTCGGTATCGTTATTTTGAAATCTCAGAACAACTATGGCGTCGACGAAGTGCAGGCAAGCATCCTAGAAGCATTTAAAGATTTACCCATCGCGATAGTCTCATTTTTTATTGCCTCATTTTTACCCAGATTAGGCTATAAGAAAGCAATGCTCATTGCCTTGGCGTTGGTTTCATTTGCATGTGTAGCTATGTATTTTGGCAATTCATTTGATACTGCTAAATTACTCTTTGCAACAGTAGGAGTCGCCTTCGCTTTAATTAAGGTATCTGTATATTCCATGATCGGAATGGTAACTTCTAATGAAAAAGAGCATAATAGTTTAATGAGTAGTATTGAAGGGGTTTTTATGATTGGAATTGCACTTGCTTACTTTTTATTTCCTGCTTTTAATAACGAATCTGAGCCTGATGCATGGCTAAATGTGTACTGGTTATTAGCGGCGCTCTCTATTGTTTCATTTCTTTTTTTACTTTTTACAAAATTTGAAAATCAACCTGAAATACCAGGGGCTAATCTTCTAGATGATTTCAAACAGATGTTTGGGCTCATGGCAAAAATTTTGATCATAGTCTTTGTGATCAGTGCATTTTTATTTGTCATGATTGAACAAGGTATTATGACCTGGCTACCTTCATTCAATGACAAAGTATTACACTTGCCCGAAAATATTAGTATAATGATGGCAAGCATTTTAGCTATATGCCTTGCCATAGGGAGACTACTAGCAGGTGTTATTACAAAAAAGATTAATTGGATTTGGGTGCTCACTTTCTGTACCATTTGTGCTATGCTCTTAGTCGTCTTTGTGTTACCAAAAACAATCAATACCTCCGTTGGAGAAATTACAAGTTTAAAAGATATTCCATTAATTGGTTTCGCATTTCCTATTGTGGGGTTGTTTATTGCTCCAATATATCCTTTGTTGAACTCGGTTGTATTAAGTGCTTTGCCAAAAAAATTGCATAGCCCTATGACAGGATTAATTGTTGTCTTTTCTGCATTAGGGGGAACGCTCGGCTCAAGAATTATTGGATGGTTATTTAAAAACCAAGGGCCAGAAAATGCATTTTACTATACGCTAGTACCTATGGGCTTATTATTGATTTCTTATTTTATTCTTAAAAAATTAACAACGCAGTATGCAGCTCAAGCTTGATATTGAAAAGACTCTAGTGGCACTGCTTCAACAGGAAGATACCGACGGAGACAAAAGGATTACCATAGAAGATAAAGGACCTCAACAATATCTTTTGAAAGATCTTAACGGAACTTCTACAGAAGTTACCATAAATGGGACATACTATCTTTCCAATTTATTGCAAGAACTCATTATTGCCAAGGAAAAGAAAGCGTCATATATAAACACCAAACATATCTTTGAAAAACCTATCGATCGTTTTAAGCGTATGATTGAAGATTATTATTGGGAAGGGTTAACGAGATCCATAGATAAAGCAGGCTTGCATCAGATTCTAACCGATGAAAAATCTTCTTCAACGAAACAACGAATATATGTACCCCATAGTGATGAGCGAGCCTTTAAGTATTATAAAACATTAGAAGACGCGCTACCTTATTTAGAAATCATCAAATTACCAAAGGAAATTACACCCACTTATGTCTTAAGTATTAATGACAAACCTGGAATTTTAGCCTTAAAATTGCAAGAAGTTGATGGCGAATTAAAAGGTGTTCCTTTTGCCGTACCTGGAGGTAGATTTAACGAAATGTATGGATGGGATAGTTATTTTGAATCGATCGGGCTCCTACTCGGGCCGAAAAAAGATCTGGCGAAATCCATGGCTGATAATTTTCAATATGAGATTGAACATTACGGTAAAATTTTAAATGCCAATAGAACCTATTACTTAACCCGTACACAACCGCCTTTTTATAGCTCATTGATACGCGAAGTTTTTGAACAAAAGGTAAAAGGAGCGGATCAAGGTTGGTTAAAAAGTCATTTAACAACAGCGATCAAGGAATATGAAACGGTTTGGATGGTTCTAGGCAAACGTCTCACGAAAAATGGCTTAAATCGTTATTTAGCCGAAGGTATTGGACTACCGCCCGAAGTAGAAGAAGGTCATTATAATGCCGTATTAAAACCATATGCGAAGGCTGCAAAACTGTCTATAAAAGCTTATGAAAAAGCATACTTTAAACGTGAACTAAAAAATACTGAGCTAGACACTTATTTTATACACGACCGTAGCGTAAGAGAAAATGGGCATGACACCTCCTATCGATTAGAAAACAGATGTGCTCATTTGAACTCAGTTGAGCTGAATTCTTTTTTGTACAAATACGAAAAAGACTTTGAATACCTCATCAAAACCTATTGTGATGATTCATATATTTCGGATACTGGAAAGCTCTATGATTCGACTTATTGGAATAAAAAAGCCTCTACTCGAAAAAGTCTTATGCAAAAATATTTATGGAACGCTCATGATCGTATTTTTTACGATTATGACATTGTCGATAAAAAACAAGTTCCATTTGTTGCGGCGACTTCATTAATTCCTCTTTGGGCGGGTATACCTGATATGAAAACAGCTAATGTTTTAGTAAAAAATACGCTTCCAAAATTAACGTGCTTAGGAGGAATTGCGGGCTCTACAGAAGCCTCTCGCGGGGAAATATCTAAAGATAGACCTGCTCGTCAATGGGATTTTCCCAATGGATGGGCACCTCATCAAATGATGATCTGGAAAGGTTTATTAAATTACAATTTCGAAAAAGAAGCCCACGAATTGATATATCGTTGGCTTTGGATGATCACAAAAAATGCAGTAGATTACAATGGAACTATTCCAGAAAAATATGACGTTGTAACTGCAACCCATAAGGTCTTTGCAGAATATGGCAATGTGGGAACTGATTTCGAATACATTACCCGAGAAGGTTTTGGTTGGATGAATGCTTCTTATTTATACGGATTAAGTATCTTGCCGGATACATTTAAAGATTCTTTAAATGAATTGATACATCCCGACGAATTATTTAATTAAAATTATGCCCGATTACGGATTTCTTTCGATTTTACCTCCAATTATAGCCATCATATTGGCATTGAGAACCAAACAAGTATACATTTCATTGGTTTTTGGAATTTGGTTTTCATGGATTATTATCAATGATTGGAATTTCTTTACAGGAACCTTAGCCACTATTGAGGCTATGGTCAATGTATTTAAAGATGCAGGAAACACTAGAACTATTATTTTTAGTGCCTTGGTTGGCGCCTTATTGTTATTAATTCAATATTCTCGCGGCGTCGAAGGTTTTATTCAAAGATTAAATAAAATCATTCAATATTTCGAAAAAAAAGAAACAGGATACAGTCGTGTTATTATTCAATTCTTAGCCCTCCTAACTGGTATCTCTCTTTTTGTAGAAACCACCATTAGTTCGTTAACTGTTGGTACCATTTTTAGACCTGTATTCGACAAGTTAAAAATTCCCAGAGAAAAGCTTGCCTATATTGCAGATTCTAGTTCGTCTCCAACCTCTATTTTAATTCCTTTTAATGCATGGGGCGCATTTATCATGGGACTCTTATTAACGCATGGAATAGAAAATCCGTTTGGTTTAATGCTGAGCTCTATTGCTTATAATTTCTATCCAATTTTAGCTTTAATTATCCTTACTATTACCATATTTTCTCGAAAGGATATTGGATTAATGGCAAAGGCAGAAAAGCGAACTCGAGAAACTGGTCAACTAATGAATGAAGGATCGAAACCCATGTTATCTGACGCTGTTACATCTTTTGAACCGAAAAAAGGAATTTCCGCCAAAGCCATAAATATGATATTACCATTGGGTACCATGGTATTTTCCATGCCTATTTATTTAGCCTACACCGGATGGAATCAAGTCGAAAATTATAGCTCGTTTTCTGACCATTTGTTTCAAGCTATTAGCAATGGCTCTGGATCTTCCTCTGTTTTATATGCTGTGATTACGGCCTTGATTTTAGCGTTTATTTTATATAAAATTCAAGGTATTATTAGAACCAAAGAAATGGTAGACATTACCTTGAAAGGTATTAGCGAATTAATGCCACTGGCGTTATTAATGTTATTAGCTTTTGCAATTGGCGATGCGTGTAAAGAACTCGGTACAGGAGAATTTGTAGCGACCTGGTCAAAAGAGTGGCTTTCTCCTCAATTTTTGCCTGCTGTAGTCTTTTTAATTAGTTCTTTTATGGCTTTTTCTACTGGAACATCGTGGGGAACTTTTGCCATTATGCTAGCAATTTCTATTCCTATGGCGAATATTCATGAAGCTAATTTACCCCTTGTTGTTGCCGCCACCTTGGGAGGAGGTATTTTTGGTGATCATTGTTCTCCTATATCAGACACTTCAATTATTTCATCTATGGCATCTGCCAGTGATCATATTGATCATGTAAAAACGCAGTTCCCTTACGCAATTATTGGTGGTGTGCTCACCGTGATATTCTATTTAATTTTAGGCTTTGCCTTAAATTAAACCTACTTTTGCATTTTAAATTCTCTTTATGAAGCACAAAGCGGGCTACGTTAATATTATTGGAAATCCGAATGTCGGTAAATCAACGCTGATGAACGCTTTTGTTGGCGAGCGACTTTCGATTATTACCTCGAAGGCTCAGACAACAAGACATCGCATTTTAGGTATTGTAAATGGTGATGATTTTCAGATTCTGTTTTCTGACACACCAGGTATCATAAAACCGGCTTATGAATTACAAGAATCTATGATGGATTTTGTGAAATCTGCTTTTGAGGATGCAGACATTTTAATTTATATGGTCGAGCCTGGAGAAACTGATTTAAAAGATGAAGCTTTCTTTAACAAAATAACCCATACGAAAGTTCCTGTCTTGTTGCTTATCAATAAAATTGACAAATCTTCTCAGGAAATTGTAGATGATAAAATGAGTTATTGGCAAGAAAAGGTACCGAATGCTTTGGTCTATCCAATTTCAGCATTAGAAAATTTTAATATTCAAACCATTTTTGATAAAATTGTTGAGTTACTACCAGAATCTCCTGCCTTTTACCCGAAAGATCAGTTGACCGATAAACCCGAACGTTTTTTTGTCAACGAAGCGATCCGCGAAAAGATATTAATGCATTACAAAAAAGAGATTCCTTATTCTGTAGAAATTGATACAGAAGAGTTTTTCGAAGAAACAAAAATTATTAAGATTCGTTCGGTAATCATGGTAGAACGTGATTCTCAAAAAGGCATTATTATTGGCCACAAAGGGAGTGCATTGAAACGCGTAGGCACCGAGGCAAGAAAAGATTTAGAAAAGTTCTTTCAAAAAAAGATTCATCTCGAATTATATGTAAAAGTCAATAAAGACTGGCGCAACAACAAAAATCAGTTGCGAAGATTTGGTTATCAGGAATGACCTAATTTCTTAGCATTTATAATTGGTCCATTATTTTTTTCTTGTACAAACAAGACCACTGAATAGTTATCCTTCTTATAATCTATAGGTTTCTCTAAAACAACCTTCCCTTTTTTGCTCGAATCTAAGGTTTTAAGATCAATTACGATATTGTGATACACAATCTGTTTATTTGAGTTCTCGCCTCTTTGTATACGTACTTTTTCCTTATTTTTCACCAAGGCAATATTGATGGTATATTGATCATATGGTATATCAGATATACTATATTCAATGGGTAATGTCGTTTCAAATTCGCTCACTTTTCCTTCAAGCTTAGTCAATACCGTTGCTTTTAGACGCTGATTAATCAAATTAAATGCCTTTACCCTATCTCCACCATTAAACTCCACTGATCCATTAACAATCATTTGCGGAGTGTACACCGATGCATTCTTAAATCTTTGTCCATAGGCGTACTGCCGTTGTGAATATTCACGTTTACTAAAGGTATCTTTCCAACCCAATCGATCCCAATAATCTACATGAAACCCAAAGGCAAATACGTTCTTATCGGCGTAGGTCACTGCAATTTGTTCTAATACTTTATCGGCTCTCGGACAACTACTGCATCCTTGAGAAGTATATAACTCAACAATCGCAAATGACTCGTTCGAAGATTCCTTTTTCGAACTAAACGCAACTATAAAAACACTGACCATTAAAATCGTTATAACAAGGATACTTTTTTGTTTCATAGGAGAGATTTAAAATTAAAATTCTTTTAATAAGACGAATAATTCTCCTTATTTTTACAAGGCAACCAATTTTTATTTAAAATGAAAACTCTTTTTGATACAAACGCTTTCGCGGAAATAGAAAATCGACTGGCAAATATAGCGAGTGATACTCCGCAACAATGGGGGAAAATGGATGCCGCTCAGATGCTACATCATTGTCAAGGACCATTGAATATTATGCTTGGTATTAATCATTATGGCATGAAACCAAATTGGTTGGCCAAAGTGTTTTTTAAAAAATCTTTATACAATGATAAACCTTGGTCGAAAAATTTGCCAACGGCTAAGGCTCTGAGAGTAAAAGAACAGAAAAATTTTGATGAAGAATTGGCTACATTAAAGGAATTAATGAACCAACTAAATGCTCAGCGAGAAAAAGAAACATGGGATCCACATCCTGGATTTGGACACTTTACCAAAGACCAATGGGGACAAATGCAATACAAACATCTAGATCATCATTTAAGACAATTTGGATTATAAAAAACGAAAAATGACATTAAACAAACAATTACTATTACAAAAACGACCAATTGGCTTACCAGAAAAAGATACATGGAAGCTTGTAGAAACTGCAATACCAACGCCAAACGATGGTGAAATTTTAGTCCAATGTGAATATATTTCTTTGGATCCGGCCATGAGGGGATGGCTTAATGATGCCAAATCATATATCGCGCCGGTACAAATAAATGAAGTCATGAGAGCTGGTGGTGTAGGTAAAGTTATCACTTCAAAGAACCCAACTTTTAGTGTAGGTGACCATGTATATGGCAACCCTGGAGTACAACAGTACACTGTAACAGATGGTAAAGGTTGGCATAAAGTTGATCCGAATCTGGCCCCGTTGCCTACGTATACCGGTGCACTTGGTATGCCAGGTATGACAGCATATTTCGGAATTTTAGAAGTGGGAGAATTAAAAGAAGGTGATACTGTGTTGGTATCTGGAGCAGCGGGCGCTGTAGGAAGTATCGTTGGACAAATTGCTAAAATTAAAAACTGTACCGTTATCGGAATTGCTGGTGGTGCCGATAAATGTAACTATTTGGTTGATACACTTGGTTTTGACGGTGCTATCGATTATAAAAACGACAATATAGCTAGTAAATTAAAAGAACATTTCCCAAAAGGTATTGATGTATATTTTGATAATGTAGGTGGTGAAATTTTAGATTTAGCTTTAACTAGATTAGCTATGCGCGCTAGAATTGTTATCTGTGGTGCAATTTCTCAATACAATAACAAAACCGCCATTAAAGGTCCTTCAAATTATTTGTCATTATTGGTAAATCGTGCTTCCATGAAAGGAATGGTAGTATTCGACCATGCTAAAGATTATCAAACCGCAGCGATGCAAATGGGACAATGGATGGCCCAGGGTAAATTAAAATCTAAAGAAGATGTCTATGAAGGTATTGAGAATTTTTATGACACCTTCTTACGTTTATTTTCTGGTGAAAAACTAGGAAAATTGGTTCTAAAAGTTAGTGAAGATTAAACTGTACGAATGAGTTATGTTATAACATCCTTTCGTTACGGCTGTCTTGTTTCCATTTTTTTTATCATTGGAAGTTTTCAATTGATACAGGGACAAGAAAACTCTTTAAATTCTGATTTACAAGAAACAGATCAAGAACTTGTTGATAGTATCAAGGATGTTATAGATAAACTCGGCACTAAAAATACCGAATCGGTATCTTCTGGTTTCTTTGTAAAGCCTGCCTATGGGGAACCTCAAGACAATTATACAGTTGAACAAGTTACCAACCCAAAAAAGAAAGGGGGAACAGGCTACATCTCTGATCCTAATGACTATATTTCTGCCATAGATGAACAAGAACTCAATAGTCTTATTTGGGCAATAGAGCAAAAATCCACCGCGCAAATAGCTGTAGTTATCCTCCCAGGGATTGGGAATGAAGTACCTAAAAATTTTGCTGTAGATTTATTTGAAGAATGGGGTGTTGGGCAAGGAGATACTGATAACGGATTACTTATTTTGACGGTTATGGATCAACGTCGTACAGAGTTTGAAGTTGGTTATGGTTTAGAACCAATATTGACCGATGTTGTTTGCTATCGTATTGGTACCAGTGAGATCGTTCCTAATTTCAAACAAGGTAATTTTGGTAAAGGGCTTATAGAAGCAGTAAAAAAAGTGCAATTGTTTCTCAATGACCCAGATGCCATTGCCGAAATATATTCTAACAAGATTAATCATCCTCCTTCTAACAAGAAAGGTATTCCTGTAGTGCTGTTTTATATTCTTGGAATTTATACCATTATTTGTTCCTTATTTTTTATTGGTTACTATGGAATAGCTTATGATATTGAGCGCTCAAAAGATGATTATTACGATAAATATCATCGCTTAAAGAAGTTAAAAGTTGGATGCCTGCTATTCCTTATTCCAATTCCATTGGTTTATTTTAACAAGCTCATAAAAAAGAGATTAAAAAGATATCGCTACGCACCAAGATTTAGTAGTGTAAATGGAAAACAATTGTTTATAAAAGATGAATGGGCAGAAAATGCATTTTTAGAAAAAGCCCAAATACTAGAAGAAAGCTTAGAAGCGATTCGATATGACGTTTGGGTGACTGATGATGAAAGTGATATTTTGGTCTTAGAATACGAAGGGTCGAGCAGAAAATACAGTCATTGTCAAGAATGCGATTATAAGACTTTTGGAAAATCAAAAACGGTAGTTCTGAAATCAGCGAATTATAATCGAAGCGGTGAACGTAAGATATACTATGATTGTCGTAATTGTCATTATAAAGAAGAGAAGGTAGAAATCATACCGCAATTAGTGCAGCATACATCTTCTTCTGGCTCCTCCTCTAGTTCTAGTTTTGGCGGTGGTAGCTCGAGTAGTGGCTCCTCCAGTTTTGGTGGCGGTAGCTCTGGAGGCGGTGGTGCAGGCGTGAGCTGGTAATTGTCAAACTAAACTCTTTACTTCTTCAAAATCTAGTCCTCCGTAATTTCCTGAACTCATTAATAGTACAGCGGTATTTTCTAACTTTTGAGAGAACAAGAACTGTTTAAATTTAGAAGGATCTGTATAAATAATCAAATCATCGCGCTCAAAGGCACTTTCTATTTGTTGTTCAGAAACTTTCTCTAACTTTTTGATTTCAACAGCATGTGGGGAATAAAAAACAACGGCTTTATCGGCAGCATCGAGCGCACCTTTATATTCTTTCAAAAACTCAGCATTCAAACTACTATAGGTATGCAACTCTAAGCAAGCCAATACTATTCTTTCGTTGTATTGTTCTTTAACCGAATTCGTCGTTGCATGCACTTTACTTGGAGAATGTGCAAAGTCTTTAAAAACAACGGTTGATTTACTTTCTGCAATCTTCTCTAAACGTTTACTAGCGCCTTTAAAAGTCGCTATCGCCTCGTAAAAATCATCTTCATCTACACCGACATGTTGACAAATCCATTTTGCACCAGCTAAATTCTGTAAATTGTGCTTTCCGAAAATTTCCAATGGTAATTTACCGTCTGATGTATCTAAAAAGGTTGTCCCATTTTCAATAGTATATTCTGGAGTTAGGTATGGATATTTTTTAA
This sequence comes from uncultured Flavobacteriaceae bacterium, assembly GCA_947494325.1. Taxonomy (GTDB): domain Bacteria; phylum Bacteroidota; class Bacteroidia; order Flavobacteriales; family Flavobacteriaceae; genus Aureibaculum. The sequence goes on along the minus strand of CANLUS010000003.1, from coordinate 49,367 downwards.
TCGCGTTTACACTGTCTTCAACAACCCTTTTGACTTCTTTATCTTCTTGGTTGTATACCATAATTCCTCCATTAGTCAAGGAATCTGTAAAGATGCTAAACTGCTCTACATAATTTTCAAAAGTTGGAAACACATTGATATGATCCCAAGCAATGCCGCTTAATAAAGCAATATTGGGTTTGTATAGATGAAATTTAGGGCGTCTATCTATTGGCGAACTTAAATACTCATCCCCTTCTAGGATAATAAACTCATTATCTGGCGTTAAATGTACCATGGTATCAAAACCTTCTAATTGAGCCCCCACCATATAATCAACATCTCTTTCATGATAATGCAGCACATGTAAAATCATGGAAGTAATTGATGTTTTACCATGCGACCCTCCAATAACTACACGTGTTTTGTCTTTTGATTGTTCATATAAAAACTCAGGGTAGGAATAGATTTTCATCCCTAACTCTTGCGCTTTTAATAATTCTGGATTATCAGCTTTTGCGTGCATTCCGAGAATGACAGCATCCAAATCGCTCGTTATTTTTTCGGGAAACCATCCAAACTCTTCAGGGAGCAAGCCTTTGGCCGCTAAACGTGATTTTGACGGATCATGTATCGTATCATCACTACCCGTAACTCGATATCCTTTTTGAAATAAGGCCAAGGCAAGGTTATGCATTGCAGCACCACCAATTGCAATAAAATGTATATTCATGTACTCTTTAAAATAGACCCTAAAGATATGGATTGCAATTCAAAATAAGGAATCATTGGCGCTTCAATTAAAATTCTAATTAAAGCATCTTTCTTCTTAGCTCTTCAAGGATGTGATAACACGCTTTTCATCTAACGCTTCTATAAAGTTAGGGTTATTTGTAATAGCTTTATCTATCCATTTTAATGCCATAATCTTAGAACCTTTATGTTTATATATTTGAGCTAGTCTCACATAAGCCCATGCCAAAGAAACTCCGTCTTTGGCAGAATGATTTTTAATATATCTCAACAAGCATTTCTCCCCCTTGTCTAGTTCTAAGTTATAAACTGCTGCAATTTTACCTAGTTGATAATACTGTGTATTTCTTTCATTCCTATTTTTAATCTTCAATACATTCCCATCTAATATGGCCATTTTATGGTACTTCTCAGCTCGTACTAATTCTTTATCATATTCATAGATGAATCCTTTCGCTAAATACCCGTCAAGTTTTGATAAACCCTGTAACTCATTCGCATACTTCAACGCTTTCTTTTTACTCCCACCAACCAATGCCGGCAATTGCATATATAGTTCAACCAAGGCCCATCGTGTTTCAATGTGATCCATATCTAGTGCTGCTGCTTTCAATAATGATTTTTTAACTTCACCTACTAATCCTAATGCTTTTAGCTTACTAATTTTTGTTGCTTTTATACCCAGAGCACCTCCGTATTTATAATGATACTCTGCTTTATTCCCATGACGTTCTACTAGCACTTTATACTGATCGATAGCCGAATCCCATTTATGTTGTGAACCGTAAGCGTCACCCAACAATTCTATAGCTTTTTCATCATCGGGGTGTTTGTTAATGTGCGCTGCCAACAATTGCTCTGCTTTCATAAACTTCTTATCTTCAATCAAGGCATCTACTTCGGTATAGAAAGATTGTCCAAACAACAAAAACGGGCAAAAAAATGCGATTAAAAATTTCTTCATAATAAAAGAGTCGCAAATTCAAAATCAACCTTTCTAAACTGAATAAATTTTAACATTATACATATTTAAACTTTTAAAACCTTTATCTTTAAGAACCAAACTCAATCAAACGAACCCTTCACTTTTAAAAAGAGCTCGTTTGCTCATTTCTGCTTGTTATAATTGTATAGATAGCAGTAATTTGAATACTTTAAAATAATTTTTATGAAAAAAGTTAGTTCAATTTTAGTTGGAATATTTCTATTTTCAATTGGTATCCATGCGCAGTCAGATATGTATGATGCTTGTGAAGATCAATGGAAAGTAGTACAACAATTTGAGTTAAAAAGATTACCAAAATCTGCCTTAGCGGAAGTTGAAAAAATTTACAAAAAAGCAAAGCGTACAAAAAATCATCCTCAGCTTGTTAAGACCTTATTATACAAATCAAAGTTCGCATTAACCTTAGAAGAAAATGCACAATTATCAATTGTCCAAGAACTTAAAAAAGAAATTGAGGCGACAAGTTTCCCCACTAAAAACATTTTAGAAAGTATCTTAGCCGATTTGTATTGGCAATATTTTCAACAAAATAGGTGGCGTTTTTACAACAGGACAAATACGACCCAAAAAGTGAATTCGGATGATTTTCGTACTTGGGATTTACAGACTATTTTTGAGGAGACACATCTACATTTTCAAGGGTCGTTACACAATACCTTGACCTTACAACAAACTGACTTAAATCTATATAATGATATTCTTACTACCCAAAAGAATTCAAAAAAGTTTAGACCAACGTTATATGATTTTCTGGCACATCGAGCCATTGGATTCTATAAGACAGATGAACGAAATCTAAAAAGACCTTCCTATAAATTTGAAATTAGTAATCCAGATTTGCTCAAATCCAATGCTGCTTTTACTGCTGCTCAATTCAATTCAAAAGATAGTTTATCTCAACAATTACATGCACTTCGCATCTATAAGAATTTAACCTTATTTCACAAAAGGGATGAGGATCCTTCGGCGCTAGTTAACCTAACCTTAGATCGATTAGATTTTGTAAAGCACAATGCAACTTTTGATGATAAAGATGCGGTTTATCTAGAAACATTAAAATATTTAAAAGGGCACTATAGTGTGAACCAAATAGCTACCGAAATTGACTATCGAATGGCCCTTCTGCTCAATCAACAAGCCACTAATTATATTCCATTAAAAAGTGAAGACAATCGTTGGAAACTAAAAGAAGCGTTAGCTATCTGTGATGCTGCAATTTTAAAATTTCCAAAGTCGGTCGGAGCTCAAAAATGTAAAAGCTTACGGTACAGCATTCTCAATAAAAATCTACAGATGACGGCCGAAAAGTTTATACCTATTAGCACTCCTTCTAGACTCTTGGTGACTTATAAAAATTCAGATCAACTGTATTTTAAAGCGTTAGAGATCAGTAAAAAACAACGAAAAAACTTTAATGAAATCTACAATGATTCTTCAAAAGTTGCTTTTATAAATACATTAAAAGTCGTTAAATCTTGGGATACTACGTTGAAAAATGAGCAGGATTATCAGCAGCACAAAACTGAAGTGCTACTACCTGAATTATCCCAAGGCACATATATGATTTTTGCTTCAACAGATGCCAGTTTCTCAGTAGAACACACATTCGCCTATAGCTTTATCCAAGTGACTAATATCGCCTTAATTGAAAACCAGACATCTGATAAATACCTCTATCAAGTGGTAGATAGAAATTCTGGTACTCCAATTGCTGGCGCCACAATACATTTGAAAAACTTTAATGTTGGTCGCTATAATAAATTCTATGAGAGCACTTTAACTACAAATACTAAGGGGCAAGCCGAATTCAAAGTAAATGAGCGTCATAGAAATGTTGTTGCGACTGTTACTTACAAAAAAGACAAAGCTATTTTTGGAGATTTCTATTTAAACGAATTGTACAAACCGCGAAAGAATAATAGCACAAATTTGCGAGCGTTTTTGTTTACCGATCGCAGTATCTATAGACCTGGTCAAACTGTTTATTTTAAAGGGATAGCTATTGCTATGAAAGCTAATAAATCAAGCGCGATTGAGAATAAAAATGTGAAGGTCACCTTAAAAGATGTAAACTATCAAGACGTAAAAACGCTTGAATTGAAAACCAATGAATTTGGGTCCTTTAGTGGCGAATTTATACTTCCAAATTCGGGATTGACTGGAAATTTTAGTATTCATGTCAATGCGCGACGCATCCTATCGAAAAGACTAAATGGTAGCACAAACTTTTCAGTAGAAGAATACAAAAGACCTAAGTTTGAAACCGAATTTAAGCCGATAACGGTCACTTATAAACTCAATGATAGTATTACCGTGCATGGGTTTGCCAAGGCTTTCGCCGGAAGTACTATTACAGATGCGAAAGTAACCTATCGCGTATTTCGAACTGCGCAATATCCTAGATGGTATTGGTATTCTAGACCGAGCTTTTCTTCCGATAGTCAAGAAATTACTCATGGCGAAACTAGCACCGATAATGAGGGCAATTTTAAAATTAAATTCAAAGCCTTGCCCGACCCTAAAATTATACCATCGACTCAACCAACATTCAATTATAAAGTAATTGCTGATGTCACCGACATCAATGGAGAAACCCGAAGCACCGAAACTATTGTAAAGGTTGGCTACCATGCGTTGCATGCTTCATTAAATATTTCGAATAGGTTAGATAAGTCAAAAAAAGACCATACTATAGACGTCACTACGAACAACTTAAATGGGGAATTTGCGCCAACTAAGGGCCTCTTAAAAATATATAAGCTTCAAGCACCGCAACATGTTTTGCGCCCAAGACCTTGGTTGGCACCCGATTATCAAGAATTCTCAAAGGAAGAATTTACCAAACTCTTTCCACATGACGCTTATCAAAATGAAAGTGATATCAAGAGTTGGAAAAAAGGAGCTCTGGTTTTTGAAGTGACTGTTGATACTAAGAAATCTACCAGTATGCAACTTAAAAGTATAAGAAAATGGGCGTCTGGTAACTATATAGCGGTTCTTGAATGTAAAGATAAATTCGGTCAAAATGTTAAAGATGAGCAACGCTTTGAAGTATTTTCGAAAAAAGATAAATCAGTGGCTGACAAACAATTGTTCGTCATTAAAACTGATAAAACCACATATGAACCCGGAGATTTTGTACGATTGACTCTAGGGTCGGCTTCCAAAGATTTAACGGCTACTGTAACCGTGGAAAAGAACTACTCGATTGTGAGCACGCATATGATCAAGCTTTCGGATAACCTCCAAACAATTACAATTCCTGTTAAAAAAAACGATGAAGGTGGGTTTGCCATTCATTATCAATTGACGAATTACAACTCGTTTAAAAACGGATCATTAAATATTCGTGTGCCTTATCCCAAAAATGATCTTAATATAGAAACGTCTACTTTTCGAGATAAACTACGACCTGGTCAAAATGAAACATGGAGCTTCAAGGTGAAAGGAGATAAAAGCGATCAAGTAACCGGAGAACTCTTGGCATCGATGTACGACGCGTCATTAGATCAGTTTAGACCACACAATTGGAGTTTCAATCCAATTGGATACCATTATTACTATTCATATAATCGAAGTAATGCTAGTCGCAGTTTTGGTAATTTGAATTTTAATGTTATACAGCAAGGTAATTTGTCGCATAGCTTTTCTTCTCAATATTACGACCAGTTAAATTGGTTTGGATTTGGATTTGGCCATCGAAATCGTATCGTTGAGCGTTTTTCACTAGCAGTAGAAGAAGACAGTTCTCTAGACGAAGTAGTGGTGTCAGGTATGGCGAAAAGCGAGAGTAGAAAATTAAAGCGGAGTGCAGCTCCAGCTGAGATGGCTCATGCCAAAGAACAAAAACCTGCTGGTGCTCCTGGTAGTTCTTCTGAGTTAGAAACTGGAAATGCTGTTGGTAATAATTCTGAAACTGAAGGACAGCTCAAAGGAATTTCAGTTCGTAAAAATCTTCAAGAAACGGCTTTTTTCTATCCACATCTTAAAACCGATACTGAGGGTAACGTAAGTTTTAATTTTACGGTACCCGAAAGCTTGACTAAATGGAAATTACAGTTATTGGCACATACAAAAGACATGGCTTCTTCAACGAAGCAACTCACCGCAGTGACACAAAAAGAATTGATGGTATTACCAAATCCGCCTCGTTTTTTACGTGAAGGAGATCAAATTACCTTCGCTTCTAAAATTGCAAATCTTACAGATAAAAATCTCAAAGGGATCAGTGAGTTGCAATTGTTCGACGCCCTAACGAATAAACCAATAAATGCAAAGCTCGACAATGCTGATAATCAGAAAAGTTTCACCATCGATGCAAAAGGTAATGCCAATGTGAGTTGGACGTTGCAAATTCCAAATGATGTACAAGCTGTAAAATATAGAATTGTAGCCAAAGCTGCCGATTTTACTGACGGAGAGGAAAATGCCTTACCGGTGCTATCGAATAGAATGCTAGTAACCGAAACACTACCGATGTGGTTACGTTCAAATCAAACTAAAACATTTACGCTGGATAAATTGAAGAATACGACGTCGACAACTCGTAAAAATCACAAACTAACACTCGAAGTGACTTCAAATCCCGCTTGGTATGCTGTGCAAGCCCTACCTTATTTGATGGAATATCCATATGAGTGTGCTGAACAAACATTTTCGAGATACTATGCGAACGCTTTGGCGAGTCATATCGCGAATTCAAATCCTCGAATTCAGGAAGTTTTCAATCAATGGGCATCGACCGACGCACTTTTAAGTAATCTTGAGAAAAATCAAGAGTTAAAATCGATCATTATACAAGAAACTCCTTGGTTACGAGATGCGCAGTCTGAGACAGAACAGAAAAAACGAATCGCGCTGTTATTTGATTTGAATAAAATGCAAAACGAATTACAATCGGCGTCGCGCAAATTGGGTCAGATCCAAATGAGTAATGGTGGCTTTCCTTGGTTTAAAGGCTCTCGCTATCCGAATCGATATATTACCCAACACATTGCTTCGGGGTTTGGTCATTTGAATAAATTAGGCGTCGCCTCTAAAGGTCTAGAAAAATCAATGCTTCAAAAGGCTGTGAGATTTTTGGATGGCGAAATTTTAGAAGATTATCGCGCTCTTGAAAAAGAAGCAAAGAGAATCCGAGAAAGCGCTAAAACAAAAGCCCAAGGAAGAAAAAAAGAAGCCGCATTTTGGAAACGAAATCATACCAGTCATTTTCAAATTCAATATCTATATATGCGCAGTTTTTATAAAGACATTGTAATTGATGACAACACGCAAAAAGCAGTGACTTTCTATACAAATCAAGCCTATAAATTTTGGCAACAATACAATCTCTATGCAAAAGGAATGGTCGCTTTAATTGCAAATAGAAATGATAACGCTCTAGCTTCTAAAATCATTGCTTCCTTAAAAGAAAATTCCATTACAAGCGAAGAATTAGGTATGTACTGGAAAAGTAATACGGCTAGTTGGTATTGGTACCAAGCACCTATCGAAACACAAGCTTTACTCATTGAAGCCTTTAGTGAAATTGATGGCGATGTCAAAGTCGTTGACGAGCTCAAGGTATGGTTACTTAAAAATAAACAAACCAATCGTTGGAAAACTACCAAAGCCACTACTGAGGCAGTGTATGCACTGTTATTACAAGGTTCTGATTGGCTAGAAGTGACTGATTTTATTGGTATCACCATGGGTGATAAAGTTATTGATCCTTTACAATTAGAAGATTCAAAAGTAGAAGCTGGCACGGGGTATTTTAAAACTTCTTGGAATGGCTCAGAAATTACCCCAAAACTCTCCGAAGTGCAACTTTCTAAAAAATCGACGGGTATTGCGTGGGGTGCCTTATATTGGCAATATTTTGAAGACCTAGACAAAATTACTTCTGCCGAAACACCGTTGAAACTGCAAAAGAAACTCTTCCTAAAAACGAATACAGACAAAGGAGAAAAACTGTCAGAAATTACCGCATCACGTAATTTGAAACTAGGTGATCTGGTGCGTGTTCGAATCGAACTAAAAGTAGATCGTGCTATGGAATTTGTTCATATGAAAGATATGCGAGCAGCAGGTTTTGAGCCCATCAATGTACTATCACGATATAAATGGCAGGATGGCTTAGGCTATTATGAAAGTACTAAAGACGCCGCTACAAACTTCTTCTTTGACTATTTACCAAAAGGTATATATGTGTTCGAATATGACCTACGCGTGAACAATAAAGGTAATTTCTCAAATGGTATCACAACTATTCAAAGTATGTATGCCCCTGAATTTTCAAGTCATAGTGAAGGTGTGAGAGTTAAAATTAACTAAATGAAAGGGAAACTTCATTTTTTACTAAAAATAGGAACCATAGTTCTATTGTTGATTTCTGTTCTACCCAGTATTTTTTGGAATAGTTGGTTTGTTGATATTTTTTCAAATTTCAAATTTCAGCTAACCTTCATTTCATTGACATTATTTGTTCTAAATATATTTCTTGAGAAGCACAAGTTTATTGGAGTTGCACTGTTATTTCTCATTTTTTGGAATGCATCCTTTATGTATAATCTATATTTTCCGAATAGGTTCGGAGAAATATCGAAAGGTAAAGGCACCTCAATTTTAAGTATCAACTTACTAACTAACAATAATCAATCTGATAAAGTAATTAAACTTATAAGCGATACGAATCCAGATATTCTGGTTTTATTAGAATATAATTCGAAATGGGAAGAATTACTTATGGAGACAGTAAGCGGCTATGAATATCAAATCAAAGAAGTGAGAAATGATCCTTTCGGGATTGGTTTTTTCAGTAAAATACCATCTAATAACAATGTTTTAAAATTTGATCAAAGTGGAATTCCGTCCGTAAGGTCAGATCTTGAAATCAACAAAAAGAAATTAACAATTCTCGCTACACACCCTCAACCTCCAATAGGTAAACAAAACTTTAAAATAAGAAATTCCCATCTAGAAACTATCGGAAAAAACAGAAATGAATTTCGCCCAAATTTAATTGTTGTTGGAGATTTGAATACCTCTTCCTATTCCAAACATTTTAGAAATTTCATAAAAGAAACGAACTTAATAGATTCCAGAAATGGTTTTGGAGAATTGATTACTTGGCCCGCAAATCAACGATTAGTTGGCACTACTTTAGATCATTTTTTAGTAAGTGAAAAAATTCATGTTATGCGCCGGAATGTATTGAGATATACAGGTTCAGATCATTTACCTATTTATTTAGAATTTAGTATTAAAAACTAGCATTATGAGAACTATAATTTTCGCCCTACTATTTCTATCGTTCGGATCGAGTTATGCTCAAATCGTAACAGATCGAATAACTCTTAACGATGCCGCGCTAAGCTTGACAAAACAGCAGGTTACTTACGACCCTAGTTATTTCTCAATCAAATATCCTAATGGAGATGTACCTAGTGACAAAGGGGTTTGTACAGATGTTGTCATTCGTGCCTATCGAAAAGTAGGTATTGACTTGCAAAAAGAAGTGCATGAGGATATGAAAGTAAACTTTAGTAAGTATCCGAAAATCTGGGGACTTAAAACAACTGATAAAAATATTGACCATAGACGAGTTCCTAATCTCATGACTTATTTTAATCGTATAGGAGCTTCAAAAGCCATTACCAAGAATGCAAAAGACTATGCACCAGGTGATGTTGTTGCCTGGAATTTAGGTGGTGGTTTAACACATATAGGTATTGTCGTCAATAAAAAATCGAATGATGATAAACGTCATTTGATTGTACATAATATTGGCGCCGGACAAGTACTCGAAGATTGCCTTTTTAAATTTAAGATTATTGGGCATTATCGTTTTCATAACTAATTAAAATAACCCTTATATAAAAACTATGAAGCTAAAAACTATTTATCTGGTAATTGTATCAATCATCATCCTATCATGTTCAAGTACTAAAAATACCACAAAGGCAAAAAGTACATCGATCTCTGAAACAGAGACTGTCAATAAAAGAGCAAAATTATTAAATAACTATACATTTATACTAACCGAAAAATCTAAAGATAAAACGTATGGTTATGAAGAGAACAATCCTGTCAAGGTAGGTGGTGTGAAATCTTCTGAAGGACCTCTTAACGAAAGAAGATTTCTAAATGCCTTGGCCGGACCAAATGGAGAAAAAGTCACCTATCACAGAGCAGGAAGCTGTTGTCATTTTAAAACTAAAAATGGAATGATTAATGGCACTGGTCTGCTCGACAAATATAGAGTCACTTGGGAAGGTTCGAAAGACACCGTTTCGATCTATATTAATATGTACGATTTCGGAAAGTTAAAAGCCCCTGTTGGATTTGAAATTAAGAAATAGTATTTACAAAGTTCTGTCATTTTGTTCTTGGCACGCTTCTTGACTACTACTAAGTAATTATTAATTAAATACTAAATAAATGAGTAAAGGAACAGTAAAGTTCTTCAACGATGCCAAAGGATTTGGATTCATCACCGAAGAAGGTTCAAACAAAGAACATTTCGTTCACATTTCTGGATTAATCGACGAAGTACGCGAAGGCGATGAAGTTGAATTCGATTTAGCAGAAGGAAGAAAAGGATTAAACGCAGTAAACGTAAAAGTTATCTAATATAAAGCATGCGATTATTTTTAAAAAAGCCCATCAATATTGATGGGCTTTTTTTGTTTTTTGTTGGTATAACCACAATTTATAGGTTACTTTTAAAATATCATGATAAATATGTCCTATTTTTAATTGTTCAATCGTCACAGCTATATAACATATAAAATATAATATTATGAACGAATTTATGATGCTTTTTAGAACTGAAAAAAACGATGCCCCAAAACCTTCTCCAGAAGAAATGCAAGCCATGGTGAAAACATGGCAGGATTGGATCGGTGGTATTGCCGCGCAGGGAAAATTTGTAGCTACCAACGCCTTAGGATACCAAGGTAAAACAATACAAGCCAATACCGTAACTACAGATGGTCCATATGCAGAAGTAAAGGAAATTGTAGGAGGCTATATTATTGTAAAAGCGAATTCTCTTGATGAAGCCGTAGAGCTGGCAGAGGGTTGTCCGACTCTAGCAATTGGTGGTAAAGTAGAAGTTAGAGATGTGATGGTTTTTGATATGTAAATTATTATTTATTATCTTAACAAGAATAGGGTAATAACCCCCGAGGAATATCTTGGGGGAATTTTCAATTTGAATGACTAATAAAACCTTAATACCACATCTTTTCCGTTCGGAATTTAGTAAGATTGTTGCCGTACTATGTAAAACCTTTGGGCTCTCAAGTATCCAACTCGCCGAAGATGTTGTAAGTGATACTTTTTTAAAGGCGACAGAGACATGGGGATTAAAAGGAATTCCAGAAAATCCGACAGCATGGTTATATCGTGTTGCAAAAAACAAGGCTAAGGATCATTTTCGAAGAACACATGTTTATAATCATAAAATAGTCCCTGAATTAAAAAATCAGTCTACAAATTTTACCGAACCGAGAATTGATTTATCAAAAAACAACATAAAAGACAGTCAGCTACGAATGCTTTTTGCAGTTTGTAACCCTATTATTTCAGACGCCGCTCAGTTAACTCTTGCATTGCGTATCTTATGCGGTTTTGGTATTAAGGAGATATCCAATGCATTACTCAGCAATAAAGAGACTATTAATAAGCGACTATCAAGAGCCAAAGAAAAACTGCGCCGAGAAGATGTAGACCTTTCATTCCCGAATGAAGTAGAATTAGAAAATCGATTAAATAATGTATTGCATACTTTATACTTGTTGTTCAACGAAGGTTATTATTCACGCTCCTCTGAGAAGACTATTAAAAAAGAAGTCTGCTTAGAGGCCATGCGCTTAATTCATATGCTATTAGATCATAGATCTACAAATACTGGTAAAACGAATGCTCTAATGGCATTATGCTGTTTTCATTCCTCTCGCTTAGACGCTCGTATTAACCAAGATGGATCTCATATAGTATATCACAAACAAAACAAGGAAAAATGGCATGAAGGGTTGATTGGAAAAGGAGAATTCTATTTGAATTTATCGGCGAGTGGATCTAAGGTCACAGCCTATCACTTAGAAGCAATGATTGCCTATTGGCATACGCGAAAAGAGGAAATTAATGATAAATGGAATCATATTTTACAATTATACAATCAGTTATTACAATTATCTTATTCACCAATTACAGCTTTGAATAGAACTTATGCTTTAGCAAAGGTATATGGAAAAGAAAAGGCTATTGAGGAAGCATTAAAAATAAAATTATCTGAGAATCATTTATACCATTCATTGCTTGCTGAGCTTTATTCAGACCTTGATGTAAATAAAGAAATAGAGCATTTACAATTAGCTCTGCAATTTGTAACCACAGAAAATGAAAAAAAATTCTTGCAAACCAAATTGGATTTACGCTTGTCTTCTTAATGGATTTACGAATACGGTAAAAATTTCCTTACCGTTAGAGATACTCATATTATCTTGAGAATATTGCTGCTCTACTAAATCAGGAAATTGCGTTATTGGTTCAATACAAAGCATACTGTCCACTTCTGTCCACAACATAAAATTATTAAATCCTTCGGTCGAAATATCTACAGCATAAGTATCAGAATGTACTAAAGATACTTTACTTGATTTCAATACAGGAAAGGCATCTGCACCGGTCTCCATAATATGATCTAAGGTGACTTCTTTTCTACTATCACTTTGAACAATACTATCTTTAGAAATTTTAAAAGCGGGATGGTATCCTAACATAAAAGGCATGCCTTTTGAAGATTCAATTTCAAATGCTATTTTTAGTACACCTCCACTCAATTCGAATCTTTTTACAAATCTAAAATCATACGGCCAAAACACTTCTTTTTCCGTTGATTTATCGGGATACTTCGAGTTCGTTACATGCTGATTCTTAGTATATACTTTTTCATAGACCGCAGTGGTCTCAGTATGTTCCAGAAGTTCGTAATCAAGTTCTCTTAACAACCCATGTTGATCTTGAATTGCATCACCATTTGGAGTCAAAACTTTGTAATCATTGCGTTTCAGAGGTCCAATTACAGGAAACATTTCTGTATCTGTATTTCTCCATCCTTTAGCCCCTTTTTGATGCATAAACTCTCGTCCAAATTTTTGAAAGCTAACCAACTCGCCTTTACTTATTTTAACATGTGAATTATGAAGCGAATTGTGTAAACTAAGGTCACCCATCGTACTAGTGGTTAGTTCAATTTATATGTTAATTGTTGGGTATCTAAGATAGTTAGTAATTCTTGCGAAATTTTCACTTTAGAACTTCTACTCGGCATATGCAATTGCATGCGATCTTCAACATCATACACTACAAAATTGAGTAAATCCTTGCCTTCATGTTCCTTAATAATGCCTTCTAGAGAGCTAATTCTCTTTTCATCGATGTCATTAATATTCAACTGTAACGTGATTTTTTTAGCCTGTGCTTCTAATACATCCTGCAGCATCTGTATGTGATTAAATTGAATACGAACATCGCCTTCGCGCCATCCTGGCCGCACAGAAATTCGAATGTACAAAAACGAATTCGGAATCAAGAAATGCTTAAATTTCAGGTAATCCTCACCGAATATTCTAAACTCATGTGCTTCTGAATAATCTTCTATGGTGAAAGCCGCCCAACCTTTTCCGTTTTTCGAAATACGATGTTGTACATCAGTTACAATTCCTCCAATAGTTAAATCTTTATTAAGAATCTCTTCATTATTAGAAAAAGCACTGACCGGCGCATTGCAAAAATATTTCATTTCTACCTTATAATCATCGAGTGGATGTCCAGATATATATATTCCAATGACTTCTTTTTCTTTCGATAGCTTCTCCATAATCCCCCAAGGTTCACATTCGGGTATGATGGGTTCATCAAATTGCACTTCAGAAGCTTCTCCAAACATAGAAATTTGCGCTGAATTCTTATTCTCCTGGTATTTATTACCAAATCGAATTGCTTTTTCTATAAATGTTTGTCCGCGATCATCTAACTCGTAATATTGAGCTCTACTTGTGCCAATAAAAGAATCAAATCCACCGGCCAAGATCAGACCATCAAATGCCTTTTTATTCGCTGCACGTAAATCTACACGTTTCGTCACGTCAAATATAGATTTGTAATTTCCATTTTCTTTACGCTCGGCAATAATAGCTGCCACAGCGTTCGCTCCTACCCCTTTGATCGCTCCCATTCCGAAGCGAATGGCGCCTTCTTTATTTACTGCAAACTTGTAAAATGATTCATTAATATCTGGGCCCAATACTTCGATACCCGCCCGTTTACATTCATCCATAAAGAAAGAAACAGATTTGATATCATTCATATTATTTGACAATACTGCCGCCATGTATTCTGCCGGATAATGTGCCTTTAAATAAGCTGTCTGATAAGCAATATACGCATAACAAGTCGAGTGCGATTTGTTAAAGGCATAGGCAGCAAAGGCTTCCCAGTCTTTCCATATTTTTTCTAAGGTTTCTTCGGGGTGACCATTGCCCTTACCACCTTCAATAAATTTTGGTTTTAATTTCTCTAGTAGCGCAAAGATCTTTTTCCCCATTGCCTTTCTCAGTACATCGGCTTCACCTTTGGTAAACCCTGCTAACTTCTGTGAGAGCAACATCACTTGCTCTTGATATACGGTTACTCCATAGGTTTCCTTTAGGTATTCTTCCATTTCTGGAAGGTCATACTCGATCGCTTCGATTCCGTGTTTACGCTGAATAAACAGTGGAATATACTCCATTGGACCAGGTCGATATAAGGCATTCATGGCAATTAAATCCGCAAACTCAGTCGGTTTTAAATGCTTCATATGCTTCTGCATTCCTGGAGATTCATATTGAAAAATACCAACGGTTTCGCCACGTTGAAATAATTCGTACGTTTTTGTATCGTCCAGCGGAAAGGAATCTGGATCTAACTCAACATCATGTAATGCCTTTACAATCTTAACGGTATCTTTGATCAACGTTAAGGTTTTTAATCCTAAGAAATCCATTTTTAACAATCCGGCATCCTCCACCACGTTATTGTCAAACTGAGTGACATATAAATCGGAATCTTTGGCCGTTGCCACCGGAATCAAATTGGTAATATCTTCAGGGGTGATGATCACTCCACAGGCATGTGTTCCTGTATTTCTTACCGAACCCTCGAGTGCCACCGCTTGACGGATCATAGACGCCTCCGGACCTTGCCCCTCTGCCAAATTACGCAACTCATTTACATTGAGTATTTCGTCTTTTCGAAGTTCTTTGATCTTAGCAACACTCTTGGCATCTTCACCAAAAATGGTTTTTAATTTTGTATTCGGAATTAACTTCGCAATTCTATCGGCATCATGCAATGGTAAATCGAGTACACGAGATGTATCTCGAATCGAAGACTTGGCCGCCATGGTACCATAGGTAATAATTTGTGCTACCTGATTTGCTCCATATTTATCGATTACATAATCGATGACTCTTTGACGCCCTTCATCATCAAAATCAATATCAATATCGGGTAATGAAACACGATCAGGATTTAAAAAACGCTCAAAAAGTAAGTCATATTTAATCGGGTCAATATTTGTAATCTGCAAACAGTAGGCTACTACCGAACCTGCAGCAGATCCACGCCCGGGACCAACAGAAACATCCATCTCTCTGGCCTTGGCAATAAAGTCTTGAACAATCAAAAAATAACCAGGATAACCTGTATTTTCAATCACACTTAGCTCAAAATCTATCCGCTCAATGGTTTCTTCATTAAGCTCGCCATATCGATCTCTGGCGCCTTCATAGGTTAAGTGTTTTAAATAGGCATTCTCGCCTCGTTTCCCACCATCTTCTTCATCTTCAGCATGTACAAATTGCTCCGGGATCTCAAATTTGGGTAACAATACATCTCTCGCTAATGTAAAGGGTTCAATCTTATCAACGATTTCTTGAATATTCAAAATCGCCTCAGGAATATGCTGAAATAATGTTTTCATTTCTTCCTGACTCTTAAAATAATATTCTTCGTTTTCTAAACCATAACGAAAACCTCTCCCTCTACCTTTGGGTGTTGCTATTTTTTCACCTTCCTTCACACATAATAAAATATCATGCGACTCTGCATCTTCTCTGTTGATATAAAAGGTATTATTGGCCGCTACTAGTTTCACATCATGATCTTTCGAAAACTGCACGATGGTAGTATTGACATGTTGTTCATTTTCTTGCTTGTGATCATTTAACTCTAAGTAGAAATCATCTTTAAAGGTTTCTTTCCACCAAAGCAAAGCTTCTTCTGCTTGTTTCTCTCCAACATTTAATATTTTACTTGGTATTTCTCCGTATATATTTCCGCTTAAAACGATGATATCTTCTTTATACTGCTCAATAACCTTTTTATCAATTCTCGGAACATAGTAGAAACCATCGATATAAGCTATCGAAGCCATTTTTGCGAGATTGTAATAACCTTTTTTATTCTTGGCTAATAGTACAATTTGATAACCGTTATCTTTTGTCG
The DNA here is from genome assembly GCA_947494325.1 of uncultured Flavobacteriaceae bacterium. Classification (GTDB taxonomy): domain Bacteria; phylum Bacteroidota; class Bacteroidia; order Flavobacteriales; family Flavobacteriaceae; genus Aureibaculum. The sequence goes on along the minus strand of CANLUS010000003.1, from coordinate 33,088 downwards.
ATTTGTTTTGATGGTCTTCGCAGACATTGAATTCACATCCAACAATTGGTTTAATAGGAGTTTCACTGTCTTTATTATACTTTAAAACTTCTTTCACAAAGTTAAAAGCTCCCATCATATTCCCTGTATCTGTTAGTGCAACAGCTGGCATTTTATAGTCAGCAGCTGCTTTTACCAAATTTGGAATACTCGAAGTCGACTGTAAAATTGAAAATTGAGAATGGTTATGTAAGTGGGAAAATTGTGCTTTTTGCAAATCATCACTAGAAACATGTGTGATGTTCGTATCGATTGTATTGGCAACCTTCTTTTTGAGTTTTGAACTCTCTTTTTTAAGATTGGTATGTGATAAACCAATTAACTGTATTTCTTGCGGGTTCTCAATGTCGAAATTTTTGAAGTGTTCTTCGTTGACATCTAACTCTTCTTTCGTAAACACTCTTTGACGGATCAACTCTAAAAAGCAACGCGTGGTCGCTTCAACATCGGCAGTAGCATTATGTGCTTCTGCAAAAGGCACCTTAAACAAGTGCTGGTGTAATTCTGTTAAGGTTGGTAATTTAAATCGACCTCCTCGCCCACCTGGCAACTGACATAGTTGCGCTGTTTTTTCTGTACATGTATCTAAAACAGGAAGATCATTTAGTTTCGTTTTGGTGTCAGCCCTATAGTACTCACAACCCATAATATTTAGATCGAAACCAACGTTTTGACCAACTACGAAATCTGTCTTCGCCAATGCCTCATTAAACAACTCAAGAACAGTTTCTAATGCTTCTCCATTCTCTTGAGCTAGTTGTGTAGAAATACCGTGAATTTGTTCAGAATCATACGGAATGTTAAATCCTTCTGGTTTGATTAAAAAATCTTGATGTTCAACGAGCTTTCCATATTTATCATGTAGTTGCCAAGCAATTTGAACACAACGCGGCCAATTGTTAGTATCTGTAATTGGTGCATTCCAGCTTTTTGGTAAACCTGTTGTTTCTGTGTCAAATATGAGGTACATTGATGCTAAATTTTCGAACTTTAAAAGTACTTATTTAGCTCTCTTTTTAACGGAAAATGAGGCTGTTTTTATTAACAAAAATTAGAAACCGTTTATAACTTTAAGGACGTTATTTCTCCTTCGTTGAAATTATCTTTCTAACTTTTTCTAAATCGTCTTGTGTATCTACTCCAATCGTCTCTGTATCTGTAATTTCAACCTTTATGTTTTTGCCATTTTCTAACCATCGGTTTTGCTCTAAGGACTCTGCAACTTCTAAGGTGGTTTGCTGCAAACTGGCAAATTCTATCAACGATTGTGGTTTGAAGGCATACATCCCAATATGCTTATAAAAAGTATGTTGCTTCTGCCATTCACTTTTATCAGCATCACGCACAAAAGGAATTACCGAGCGACTAAAATATAAGGCGCTTTTAAATCTGTCAATCACAACAAAAACACCGCTATTTGTAAAAGTTGTATCCGTTGGTTTCACAGGAATAACTAAAGTTGCTAATTCGGTCGTTCTATAGAGTGTATCATTTGCCTCATCATAAAAACAAGAAATTAGCAATCTAATTTGTTCGGGATCTAGCAAAGGCTCATCTCCTTGAATATTGACAATGATATTAAATTCTAAATCGTGTCTCTTTTGGTAAACTCGGTAGGCTTCGAGGCATCGATTGGTCCCTGTTTTATGATCAGGTGATGTCATTACGACTTCACCGCCAAATTTTTTCACCGCCGTTACGATGCGCTTATCGTCAGTTGCAACGACGACATACGGTAGTAGTTTTTTAGCTTGCTCATAAACATGCTGAATCATGGGCTTTCCACAAATATCTAATAAAGGCTTACCATTTAATCTAGTTGAGCCGTAGCGCGCGGGAATAACACCGAGAACATTCATAAGCTAAATTTTAAACAAATATCGGTATTTTTTACTATAATATAAGTCACGCTATTTTGACCATCTTTGTCCGATATATAAATATTAGATTATTAGTGTTTTATATTCGAAAAACTTCCTATATTTGCGCCCACTTAATACGAGATATTAAGAGCTATTAATAACCAAGGTCGTGTACCTTAAAAATTAACAAAGAATGTCAGTAAAAATTAGATTACAAAGACACGGTAAAAAAGGAAAGCCATTTTATTGGATCGTAGCCGCAGATTCACGTGTAAAAAGAGATGGTAAATTATTAGAAAAATTAGGTACTTACAATCCTAATACAAATCCAGCAACAATCGATTTAGATGTTGACGGTGCTGTAAAATGGTTACAAAACGGCGCACAACCTACAGATACTGCGAAAGCAATTTTATCTTATAAAGGTGCGATGTTAAAAAATCATTTAGCTGGTGGAGTACGTAAAGGTGCTTTAACTGAAGAGCAAGCAGAAGAGAAATTTAATGCTTGGTTAGAAGAAAAGACTGGTAAAGTTGCAGCGAAAGTAGAGGGCTTATCAAAAGCTGAAGCGGATGCAAAAGCAAAAGCATTAGCTGCCGAAAAAGAAGTAAATGAAGCTCGTAAAGCTGTAGCTGTTGAGGCTCCTGTTGAAGAAGTTGCAGAAGCAGCTACTGATGCTGAAGTTTCTAACGAAGAAGAATAAAAATTTATTTTTTTATTATAAATTGAACCTGACAACGAAAATTGTCAGGTTTTTTATTTCAAAAAAAAGATGCAAAAAAAAGATTGTTTTTATCTTGGTAAGATTGTAACAAAATATAGTTTCAGAGGAGAACTTGTCATCAAATTAGATACAGATGAGCCTGAGCTTTATGCCAATATGGATGCGATTTTTATCGAAATGGGAAGTAATTTGGTTCCTTTTTTTATTGAGCGAAGCCTACTACAGAAAGGGAATCAATTACGCGTGAAATTCGAAGATGTTGACTCTGAAACGGACGCCAATGCCTTATTAAAACTCGACGTTTATCTTCCGCTCAACTTACTACCAAAATTAGAGGGTAATAAATTCTATTACCATGAAGTTATCGGGTTTACCTTAAAAGATACCAAGCATGGTGACGTGGGTACCATTGTAGGAATAAATGACACCACCGCACAACCATTGTTTGAAGTGCAACAGGGAGCAATAGAATTATTAATACCAATGATTGATGATTTTATTAAGAAAGTAGATCGTCAAAACAAAACAATTCTTGTTGAGACACCTGAAGGTCTGATTGAAATGTATCTAGAGTAATGAATAAACCATTTGAATTTAAAGAATTCACCGTGCACCAAGACAAATGTGCCATGAAGATTGGTACCGATGGGGTATTATTAGGTGCTTGGACTCCTATTGATCAGCAACCAAACTCCATTTTAGATATTGGCACGGGCACTGGTGTGATTGCACTGCAGTTAGCACAGCGTAGCCATGCCGAAACCATAGATGGTCTTGAAATTGACGCTGATGCTTACGAACAAGCCGTTGAAAATTTCGAAAACTCAGATTGGGCAGACAGACTCTTTTGCTATCATGCTTCCCTAGAACTTTTTAAAGAAGAAATCGAAGACTCCTATGACTTAATCGTTAGCAATCCTCCTTTTTACACTGATGACTTCGTATCTGAAAATGAAGCAAGAAATAAAGCACGTTTTACGACTTCTTTATCTTTTGAAGAATTAGTAGCTTCTGTTGCTATGCTGTTATCTAAAGAAGGTGTTTTCTCTGTTGTGATCCCTTTCAAGGAAGAAGAACATTTTGTTAAGCTAGCGAAGAATGTTTCTTTGTACCCAACTCGAATATGTCGTGTAAAAGGACATATCACATCTGCTATTAAAAGAAGCTTGTTAACATTTGGTTTTCACCAAAGTGAAATTGAAATTTCGGAGTTAGTTATCGAAATTGAACGTCATCAATATACACAAGACTATAAAGATTTAGTACAAGATTTTTACTTAAAAATGTAAAGATTAGTCCGAGGTTGCTGGCTTAGCATTTGCTATAAAATGTCTTCCAAGTACCACGGCAATGGTTGCTGTTATATACATTAATAAACCATATACTGCAGGTACAACTGCAAATTCTGCGTTATTCAAAGTTAGGGTAGCAATGGTAATGGCTAAGGTGCCGTTTTGAATACCCGACTCAATAGAAATACTAACAGTTTGACTTTTGGGTAACCTAAAGGCCAACCCTAGCAGCAGTCCAATGATCATCGTTGCTATGTTTAACACCATTACAGGCAAACCAGCTTGCTTCAAATAATCGAAAAACACAGCTCTTAACGTGTATACAAGCCCTATCATTACCAAAACAAAAATGACTGTTGAGGCAATTTTTACTGCTTTATCCATACTTCTGGCAAACTTTGTTGCCTTCGCATTTACGATCATTCCTAAACTTACTGGGATGATTATAATCGCGAACATTTGCTTAATAATTGAAAAAGTATCTAAGGTAATCACCTGATTATCATTTAAAAAAGTGTTCAACGCGAATTGTAATATAAGCGGTATAGTTATGAAAGATAGCATACTGGCAAACGCCGTTAGAGATATAGACAAAGCCAAATCACCTTTGGCTAAAAAGGTAACTAAATTTGATGTTGCTCCACCAGGACAGGCGGCTAATAACATAATACCTACAGCAATTATTGGAGAGACATTAAAATAGGTAGCAACAACATAAGCGATTATAGGTAACAAAATTATTTGACTTGTAAGTCCAATCAAAATTGCTTTCGGATATAAGAATATACGTTTAAAATCTTTTGAAGTGAGCGATAAGCCCAAGCCAAACATGATTATCATTAAGGAAATTGCTAAGATAATCCCGGCCGTTGATGTCATAGGTTTAAGTTAGTTGATGCTAAATATACATTTAATATACAATCAACCAAAATTGGCATTTCTTTTAAGGGATACTTTCGCCTCTTGCCGAAATCCATAGGTTGTACCAATCTTCTCTTGACAATTCAAGATCGACAGCATCTTTACATGCTTTGATTCTATCAGGATTAGTTGTACCAATTATAGGCTGAACATTCCCCGGAATTTTAAACAACCAGGCTAATAAGATAGCCGCGGGTGTAGTCGTATATTTCTCTGCTGTTTGACTTAACAAATCGATTGTTTGTTTGTCACCTTCGCTCATGGCATTGCTATTACCAGTATATCTTCCTCCCGCTAGAGAACTATAGGCTTGAATTGCCATTTGATGTTTTTGCATATATTCCGATAGGCCTTCTACGCCATTAAAGTCTTGTCTATTCGATCTATTTACCAAGACACCGGCGTCCACAACCAAAGAATGTGCTAAACTCAACTCAATTTGATTTGCAACCAACGGATCATCGCAATGTTCTTGGATGGAGTTCATTTGATGCATAGACATATTACTTACACCAAATTTATGTACCATCCCCTGTTTTTTTAAACTTCTAAATGCTTCAGCAACTTCTTTTGGATCCATCAATGGGTCTGGTCGATGCACCATAAAGACATCTAAATAGTTTACTTGTAAACGATCTAATATTTGTTCAACTTGATGAACTAAGTATTCTTTACTATTGTTATATACATTAGAACTTGCACCTCGACGGGTGTAAATTCCAGCTTTGGATTGGAGCGTGATACGACTTCTTAGTCCAGCATTGTTCTTTAAAACTTCGCCAAAAACACGTTCAGCTTTACCAAGAGTATATATATCAGCATGATCGAAATATGTAATACCTGCATCTAGCGCAGCTTCTATTGCTTTTTCTGCGACTACGCTATCTTGTGCAGTAATTGGAGTATCATCCCAACTACCACCTAAGCCCATACACCCGTAAATTAATTCTTTCTTAACCATTGACATTATTTGGATTGTACCCTAAGTAAGGGACTTGTTTTTCTTCAAATTTAATTCCGTATTCTTCTAACTCCTTTAAAATAGGCTCGTATACCTCTTTGGTAATCGGCAGTTGAACCCCTGGCGTTTTAATATGGCCATTTAAAATCTTTAGTGTTGCAATTGCAACTGGCAACCCAACGGTTTTTGCCATCGCCGTATACGTTTGGTCATCTCCAATAACCACCAAACTCGATTCAATTTGTTTGGTTTTACCTTGATACAAATAACCAAACTTATGCTGCATAACAATCATGTCTTTATCATCTTCTTGCAATGTCCAACTATCCATCAATATTTTCTGTAGCATTTTAGCAGGTGTAGCATTTACCAACCCTATCTTTTTCGTTGCGTTGAATATATCGAGCTCTAGTAACTTCTCCCACATAATATCATCTTGATCTATTTTCAAATAAGATCGCAATTTTAATTCTACAGAATCACTTGGACTGTACGCTAAAAATAAGTTGGTAAAATCACGATAACTCATGTGCTCAGAATTTTCGATGGTATAGCTGTCGTCGGTCATCCCTAATTGTACAAAAACATTCCACGCCCTTGAAAATCCTATTTTACGGATAGTACCTCTATACATGGTAGGAATTTCATCCAATCCATAAATACTTCTATACTTTAATGAGTCTCTATTAGCATATGCTTCAAATTTACCGTTACCATTAACAGTTAAAAACTCGGTTCTTCGAAACAACTTATGATATGGTATGTACTTATACGTACCTTCCTGAATAAACATGGCAGCTCCGCCTTGTCCTGCTAATACAACATTTCTCGGATTCCATGTAAATTTATAGTTCCATAAATTATTATCACTCTCAGGTGCCACCAATCCTCCTGTAAATGACTCAAATAACAGCATTTTTGCATCGTTTTCATTTATCCTATCAATGACTTGCATAGCACTCATATGATCGATTCCTGGATCGACACCAATTTCGTTCATAAACACCAAGCCTTTCGCCTTTGCATCTTTATCTAACGCTTTCATTTCCTTCGAAATGTAGGATGCTGTAACCATGTGTTTGTTATAAGTAATACAATCCTTAGCTACTTCAATATGGAATCGTGCGGGCAGCATAGAAACCACAATATCAACAGATTTTATCACTTCAATTCTGGCCTGTTCATCGAAAACATCCAACAACATAGCAATCCCATTGGCGTGATTATGAATCCGCTCCTCGGCAGCTTCCAAAGAAACATCCCCAACAATAATCTGCAAATTTTCATCTTTCGATTTATCTAATAAATAAGTAATCAAGGAAGACGAAGAGCGGCCTGCGCCTATCACTAAAATTTTTCTCATGTTGATTTAAATTATAGAAACGAATGTATAAAATTTGGCGAAGTAAAAGTTTAAAAACAAGCTTAAGTTTTATACAAACTTAAAATGGTACGAGCATCTTCAAAATCTTCAGCATCCACATTTAGTTTGTACCCTTCTATAAAAGCTGTTCCAATTATAGTATTTAGATGTTCATCGATAAGAAAACTCTGAATTCCCTCACTTTCTAATTTAGCTTTTGCCAAATGAACTTCGTGAAGAAATGTTGAAATAAAAACAGTTTTCAAATGATTATAGTTCATCACGTTATTTTTTCTAAATATAAAACTTTAATTCTCTTGTTAGTCTTATTTTTACAATCAAATTACAACGCACATGAAACGAAATTTATCTGTAACGGCTATCTTAGGAATGATAACTATTATACTGGGCGCCTTTGGTTCGCACATGCTCAAAGAAAAATTGACCATTGAGAGTTTACAAAGTTTTGAAACCGCGGTACGCTATCAAATGTATCATGTAATCGTCTTACTATTTGTGAATATGTATTCCAATTTTTCAATAAAATTCAAGAATACCATTAGTCTTCTATTTTTTATAGGAATTCTGTTATTCTCAGGATCAATTTATGTAATAACTGTTGGAGGAATCCCTGCAAAATCTATTTGGTTTGTAACACCATTAGGAGGAATTTCTTTTATAATAGGATGGTTATTTATGTTGCAATCATTTCTAAAAAATAAATCGTAAAAAATCCATCTCAAACGTTTGAGTTAAGAAATAATGCTTATTTTTGAACCCTATTTGTAATTAACAAAATAATGGAAAATAGCACAAAGACCGTAAATAATTCATTAGAAAATTACGGAATAAAAAATGCCACCGCGCATTGGAATCTATCCCCTGAAACTTTAACAAAAATCACCCTAGAACAGCACCTAGGAAAGCTGTCAGATAAAGGTGCTCTCGCCATCAATACTGGTGAATTTACTGGACGGTCTCCAAAAGATCGATTCATTGTAAAAGATGATATTACCAAAGATAAAATTTGGTGGGGAGATATTAATATTCCGTTTGATTCAGAAAAATTTCAACTACTATATAATAAAGTAACCGAATATCTTTCGAATAAAGAACTATATGTAAGAGATGCATACGCTTGCGCGGATGAAGATTTTAGATTGAATATAAGAGTTATTAATGAACTACCATGGTCTAATATGTTTGCTTCAAATATGTTTTTAAGACCAACTTCTGAAGAACTTCAAGGATTCACTCCAGAGTGGACTATTGTGAATGCTCCTGGATTTATGGCGGATGCAGCCGTTGATGGAACAAGACAACATAATTTTGCAATATTAGATTTTACGCGAAAAGTTGCCTTGATTGGTGGTACAGGATATACAGGAGAAATGAAAAAAGGTATTTTTTCTGCTCTGAACTTTATTTTACCCGTATTCAAAGAAGCCTTACCTATGCATTGCTCGGCAAATGTCGGTGAAAATGGTGAGACTGCCATTTTCTTTGGCCTTTCTGGAACAGGAAAAACAACGCTCTCTGCAGACCCTAATAGAAAATTAATTGGTGATGATGAGCATGGTTGGACAAAAGACAACACTATTTTCAACTTCGAAGGTGGTTGTTATGCAAAAGTTATTGATCTCTCAGCAGAAAATGAACCAGATATCTTTAATGCTATTCGCCCGGGTGCTTTATTGGAAAATGTAATTTTTAAAAATGGGAGTAATGAAGTTGACTTTAGCGATACTTCTATTACACAAAACACGCGTGTTAGTTACCCTATACATCATATCGATAATATTCAGCAGCCTTCTTTGGCCAAAAACCCTAAAAATATATTTTTCTTAACAGCCGATGCTTTTGGTGTTTTACCTCCAATTTCAAGACTGTTACCTAATCAAGCAGCTTATCATTTCATTTCTGGATATACAGCGAAAGTGGCAGGTACCGAAGCAGGTGTTACAGAACCACAACCTAGCTTTTCGGCTTGTTTTGGCGCACCTTTTATGCCATTGCATCCTGCAAAATATGCCGAAATGCTTAGTAAAAAAATGAAGGATGCCAATGTAAATGTGTGGCTCGTAAACACGGGTTGGACTGGCGGACCTTATGGTGTAGGAACACGTATGAAATTAAAATATACACGTGCTATGATTAATGCGGCTATCAATGGAGATCTTGGGCCATATTGCTACGAAAATTACCATATTCATTCAGTTTTTGGAGTAGCACAACCAAGAGAATGCCCCGGAGTTCCAACTGAAGTTTTGAGTCCTAGAGCGACATGGAATGATGATGAAGCCTATTACAAAATGGCGTTTAAACTATCGAACGCGTTTAGAGAGAATTTCGATCAATTCGAAATGAGTTCGAATGAAGAAATACGAAGAGGAGGCCCACAACGTTTTGCCTTCTAACACAAAACACTAATTCAAATTGCGAAAGCCTCAATCCCGAATTTTCGAGATGAGGCTTTTTATATTTAACCGCCTATCACTCTGAAGCTACCCAATCGCATATTGTATTTTCGTTGTGCAAATTGGAAATACCAGAATAACTTATAATTGACCTCGAGACCATAATCAATGTGTGACTGATAATCGATAATATTTTCATAAATATTATAATCAAATCTTGACGGATTTCTAACACGATTATTCCATTCGATGACATAAATATTATTTCTCGTTCTTAAAAAATCATTCGAATAAAAAGACATAGGACGCGCTATAGTATTTAAATACCTATTAAAGCCTATATCCAAAATAGTAATTTCGTACTCTAAACTATCATTTGCTACGCGAACCGGTTGCTCCTCTTCGACACCATCAGCGACCGCTGAGACCTTATTCTGAGTTCCACAACCCACCATTAACAAACTACCAAAAACGAACGCAATTATTAAATTCCTCATATCATGCTTATTATCTACTTAATGATTAACAAAAACCGTGCTAGATTGAAACGAAAATAGCTCCTTTTTAAAATAAATCTACTAAAACTCTAATTTTAGTTGCACGTCAATTACTTTCTCTTTTTTCTTGGTATTTGTATTCAAGTTTGTAACTGAAATACCCAAGAGTCGAACAGAATTTTGTATCTTCTCTTGATACAATAGGTTCTTTACCGTTTCTAGTAATAAGGCCTTATCAGTAATAAAATATGGAAGGGTCTTACTACGCGTTTGTGTTGTAAAGTCGCTATATTTTATCTTTAAAGTTACGGTTTTTCCTGAAATTTTAGATTTTTTTAGACGTCTTTCAAGTTCTTCGGCTATATCATTAAGCTTTTCGAGCATAAAAACTTCTGAAGTAAGATTATCAATGAAGGTTCTCTCGGCGGCAATGGACTTTCGAATTCGATCGGGCTTGACCTCGCTGTGATGTATCCCTCTTACGATATTATAGTAATAACCTCCAGATTTTTTAAAGTGTTCGGTTAAAAATTCTAATGATTTATTTTTAAGATCGATTCCATTGAAAATTCCAAGATTATACATTTTTGCGGCGGTGACTTTTCCTACACCATAAAACTTCGCGATATCCAAGTCTTCTAAAAATGAGATCACCTCTTCGGGTGGAATTGTTTTCTGGCCATTAGGTTTATTGATATCTGAGGCAATCTTAGCAACAAATTTATTGATAGAAATGCCTGCCGAGGCTCTTAATTCAACTTTCTCAAAAATACGTTCTCGAATTTCGGTAGCCAACAAAGTGGCAGAAGGGTTTCCTTTCTTGTTTTCGGTGACATCAAGATACGCCTCATCCAACGATAAAGGTTCAACGAGGTCAGTATACTCATAAAAAATATTCCGTACCGCCTTCGAAATTTCATTATAGCGTTTAAAATCTGACTTTACAAAAATCAAATGTGGACATTTTTTACGCGCCAACACACCACTCATCGCTGAGCGTACCCCAAATTTTCTTGCTTCATAACTTGCTGCAGATATTACACCTCTTTCACCACCTCCACCAACTGCCACAGGTTTTCCGCGTAAACTAGGATCGTCTAATTGTGCTACAGAAGCATAAAACGCGTCCATGTCTACATGAATAATCTTCCGATAAGGCGGTTTGAGTTCCATACTCAAAAATACATAACTAAATCATAAAAATCATCTGAATTTAGCGTTAGAGATTGCAGTGACATCCTTTTCTTTTGTTTAAGCATTTCTACATGACGAGATAGTGTAAAAGAAAAGATATAACGAAAAGCTCGACCACAACGTGGAAACGCCATAAAAAAAGCGCACCATCAGGTACGCTTCAATTATTTTTATTAGGTAAGCTTTATTTAAACTTATATCACTCCTTGTGCTAACATCGCGTCGGCGACTTTTACAAAACCAGCAATATTAGCTCCAGTAATATAATCTACCGTTCCATCTTCTTTGGTTCCGTACTTCACACAAGAATCGTGAATATCTTCCATGATATCTTTTAATCTATCATCTACTTCTTTTCGTGACCAACTCAAACGCAATGAGTTTTGACTCATTTCTAAACCAGATGTAGCTACACCTCCAGCATTCGATGCTTTACCAGGAGCAAATAAAATTTTTGCCTTTTGAAACTCATGAATAGCCTCTGGCGTCGAAGGCATATTTGCACCTTCAGCAACACAAATACATCCATTGGCAACCAATACTTTTGCTTCTTCACCATTCAATTCATTTTGAGTCGCACATGGTAATGCCACGTCACATACAACGCCCCATGGTCTTTCTCCTTTAAAGAACTTGGCAGATGGATATTTTTCCACATATTCATGAATTCTACCACGTCTTACATTCTTCAAATCCATTACAAAAGCTAACTTTTCTTCATCGATACCTTCTGCATCATATATATAGCCCGAAGAGTCTGACATCGTTACTACCTTCGCTCCCAACTCAGTTGCTTTTTCGGTAGCATATTGAGCTACATTTCCTGAACCAGAAACAACCACAGTTTTTCCATTAAAAGAATCTCCCTTCGTCTTCAACATATTTTCTGCAAAATATACATCCCCATATCCAGTCGCTTCAGGTCGAATCAATGATCCACCCCATGAAGCTCCTTTCCCGGTTAGCACACCAGTAAATTCATTTCTTAATTTTTTATACGCTCCAAACATAAAACCAATCTCTCTTCCTCCAACACCAATATCACCGGCTGGCACATCTGTATTTGGGCCAATATGTCTAAATAATTCTGCCATAAATGCATGACAAAAGCGCATCACTTCATTATCTGATTTTCCTTTTGGATCAAAATCAGAACCTCCTTTACCTCCACCCATTGGCAAAGTTGTAAGTGAGTTTTTAAATACTTGTTCGAAAGCTAAGAATTTTAAAATACTAGCATTTACAGTTGGGTGAAAACGCAAGCCACCCTTATACGGTCCAATCGCCGAATTCATTTGGATACGATACCCTCTATTTACCTGAATCTCACCACTATCATCAACCCAGTTTACTCTAAACGAAATTAAACGCTCAGGTTCAACCATTCGCAATAAGATATTTTTACCGTGATATATATCATTCTTTACGATATATGGTATTACAGTTTCAGCAACTTCCTGTACTGCCTGTAAAAATTCTGGCTCATGGTTGTTACGTTTTTTCACCAAGTCCATGAAAGCATTTATTTTCGATTCCATAATTTAATGTTGTTATTTATAGTATTTTTTATCAGATTATGAATGCAAATGTAGCTAAATTCATAATACAATAATTTAAAAAAATAGTTTATTTATCTTAATTTATTCACGCAACGAAAACGTTTGAATTCTACTAGTCTCAAAACAATAAAGCATCTTACAAAAACAATCAAAATTCTAAACAAAAAAATGTAAATTTGTCGCTTAATTAAATTCAGTGATGTTAGATAAAGTTAAAGAACTTATTGGCGATGTAAAAACCTTTAAAGCTACTTCAAAAGAAGAAGTCGAAGCTTTTAGAATTAAATATTTAGGAAGCAAAGGTTTGTTGAAGGATTTATTTAATGAGTTTAAAAATGTGGACGCTTCGATGCGCAAGGACTTCGGACAAGCTTTAAACAACTTAAAGAATGCTGCTACCGATAAAGTTTCAGAACTTAATGAAGCCATAGAAAATAAGACGGAAGAAAAAGGCATATATGGAGATTTAACTAGACCCTCTGAGCCTATTGAGTTAGGTGCTCGCCATCCTATATCAATTGTTAAAAATCAAATTATTGATGTCTTTTCACGTATAGGTTTTACCGTATCTGAAGGTGCAGAAATTGAAGATGATTGGCATAATTTTACGGCGTTAAACTTACCAGAATATCATCCGGCAAGAGATATGCAAGATACGTTCTTTATTGAAAAGAATCCAGATATGTTATTACGTACGCACACCTCATCTGTACAAGTGCGTTATATGGAAAATAATACACCCCCGATTAGAACGATATCTCCAGGAAGGGTTTTTAGAAATGAAGATATTTCTGCACGATCCCATTGTATTTTTCACCAAGTAGAGGGCTTGTATATTGATACAGATGTTTCTTTTGCTGATTTAAAACAAACCTTATTATATTTTACCAAAGAAATGTTTGGAAAGTCTAAGATTCGTCTTCGCCCTTCTTATTTTCCCTTTACTGAACCAAGTGCGGAAGTTGATATTTATTGGGGTTTAAAAACAGAAACCGACTATAGAATTACCAAAGGGACCGGCTGGTTAGAGATTATGGGATGCGGAATGGTAGATCCTAATGTCTTACAAAACTGTAAAATAGATCCAGAAACCTATAGTGGATTTGCCTTTGGTATGGGTATAGAGCGTATTGCTATGTTATTGTATCAAATACCCGATATTAGAATGCTTTTCGAAAATGATGTGCGCTTTTTAGATCAATTTAAGTCTGTTATTTAATGGGGTTAAAAAAGTACTTAACCGACCGCAACTATTATGCTGTGAAGTTAAAAAAAACAAAGACCAATCATTTCGAAGTAAAAGCGGCGATCAATGGCACAAAGGGTCGATTTATTTTAGATACTGGCGCATCGAATTCATGTGTTGGTTTTGAAGAAGTTAATTTGTTTGACCTAACAACCGAAGCGTCTGAACATAAAGCGGCTGGTGCTGGAACCACTGAAATTGAAACACAATTATCGAAAGATAATACCTTAACTTTTGGAAAATTTAGAATTCCGAAAGTTGATTTGGTGCTATTGGATTTGGAGCATATTAATACTGCCATGATAAAACAAGATGCCAAGCCAGTAAACGGTATTATTGGTGCCGACATTTTAGAAAAATGTAAAGCCATTATCGATTACAACAAAAAGAAAGTCTATCTGTCAAAATAACAATATGAGTAATTCAGCTGACAATCGTTACAAATTACGTGGTGTTTCTGCCGCCAAAGAAGATGTGCACAATGCCATTAAAAATATTGACAAAGGCCTGTTTCCAAAAGCATTTTGCAAAATTGTGCCCGATTACTTAACGAATGATGAAGACTATTGCATTGTGATGCACGCAGATGGGGCTGGCACAAAGTCTTCACTTGCCTATATGTATTGGAAGGAGACTGGAGATCTTTCTGTTTGGAAAGGTATTGCTCAAGATGCGCTGATTATGAATATTGACGATCTACTTTGTATTGGTGCAACTGATCATATATTACTTTCATCTACGATTGGTAGAAACAAAAATTTGATTCCCGGAGAAGTTTTGTCGGCCATTATAAATGGCTCTGAAGAATTGTTAAGCGATCTCAGAAAGTTTGGAGTGACGATTCATTCAACTGGAGGCGAAACTGCAGACGTTGGTGATTTAGTTAGAACTATTATTGTAGATTCAACGGTAACCGCACGTATGAAACGTAGCGATGTGGTCGACAATGCCAATATCAACCCTGGAGATGTTATAGTTGGACTGGCGTCTTTCGGACAAGCTACCTATGAAACTGAATACAACGGAGGTATGGGGAGTAATGGTTTGACCTCTGCTCGACATGATGTATTTGAAAAATATCTCGCACAATTATATCCAGAAAGTTTTGATGCTGCTGTTCCTGAAGAATTGGTGTATTCAGGAAAGGTAAAACTGACGGATGCTGTTCCGAATTCACCCATCGACGCTGGCAAATTGGTATTATCGCCTACAAGAACCTACGCACCAATTATCAAAGAAATTCTCTCCAAATACACTCCAAAAGATATTCATGGAATGGTACACTGTAGTGGAGGCGCACAAACAAAAATTTTACATTTTGTAGATAATTTACATATTATAAAAGATAATCTATTTGATATCCCACCCCTTTTTAAATTGATTCAAGAACAATCTAACACCGATTGGAAAGAAATGTATCAAGTCTTTAACTGCGGCCATCGTATGGAATTATATGTTCCTCAAGAAATTGCTCAGGATATCATAAACATTTCAAAAAAGTTTAATGTTGATGCTCAAATAGTCGGACGTGTAGAGGCTTCAGATAAGAAAAAACTCACCATTACAAGTGAGTTTGGGGATTTTGTTTATTAGCAGTTTTAGGAAAGATTTAAAAGCTCTTTCTCCATCTTCATAATGAACTCAAAGACTTCGTTCGCTTCCTTTGCCGACAGATCATTAAAAATAGTATCTGCTTCAACAATGATCTCTTGACCTATTTCTAAACCGCTAATGTCTTGAGCTGAATAGATCTTAGGGCGATCTTTCATTTTTTTAATTAACAGTTCCAATATTTTCTTAATCTTAGACATCAATCGTGTGTCGCATAAGACTTCAAATAAATTGTTGATGCTTTTTATATAAGCATCTAGCTGTTCTTTAGAAAGTTCATTTAAAAACGTATTGATATCGATTGCCGAAAAGGGAGGTTCTTTCTTCGAATCTAACGCAGCGACAAGCAACGCGTCCTCTAATTTACTAGCTCTTCTAAACGCTTTTAAAGCCTTGATTCCCGCACCCAATATCTTCGGCAAATGTTTTCCATACTTAAAAACAATACTAACCGAATCTACCACCAAGCGCATTAGTTTTTCTGGATTTTTTAGATAGTGATCTAAACTTTGAAAAGCTTCATTCAATTCTTGTCGCTTCTTGGGCTCAGGGTATGAATATTCTAAAAAATAATTTTTTATGTTGATCGATACTGCTTTAGAATATGCGATCGGCATATCGTTTCTTTTCTTGAGTGTTTCATAAGCATATTTCTCAGTAATCACATTGCGATACCCAATAATGATTGCTTCCAAAAGTGCTTCTTTATTCATGTTATGAAAATCTTTTCTTAAAAATTGATCGTTGCAAAAATAACGATATTCGACATTAATATCGTTATAGTTAAAGTCTTTTAACTATACCATGATTACCTGCAGATTTGGGAAGGTCATTATATTTTTTTTACTAAAATTGTAACAAAAAAAGCTATCTTACTACCAATATTATCAAACAACTCAACATGATTTTACACTTTCTCAAACTAGAGTGGAAACAATACTTCCGTTCATCATATTGGGGAAAAGGGATCGCATTAAAAATTTTAATGGCCTTTTTTGCCTTGTATTTTATCATCTCATTTTTATCAATTGGCATTGGCGGTTATTATTTATTGAAAAAAGAATATCCCGAACAAGATCCCTTGCAAATTGTTAATTCTTTTCTGGTTTTTGCAATTTTAGGTGATTTGATATTTCGATATCTCATGCAAAAACTGCCCATAATGAACATAAAGCCAATGCTCATTTTACCGATTAAAAAAAGTAGTTTGGTACATTTCGTATTAGGAAAATCGGCATTTTCATTCTTTAATTTTATGTCATTATTTTTCTATATTCCTTTTTCTGTGGTGCTTATAAAAGAAGGCTATAGTGTTCAAGGCGTTCTAGGATGGTTATTTGCCATGATATTTATAATACAAGCGATCAATTTCTTGAATTTTCTCATCAACAAGAATAATGTGGCTTTTTGGATTATTGCTGTTGTCACCGTTGGATTGATCGCCATGCAAAACTTCGAAATTTTCGATATTACAATTTACAGTCAGCAGATTTTTGATGCGATTGTAAACAATCCAGTCATTGCGCTGATTCCTTTGGCCCTTGCCGTGATTTTATACTATTTAAATTTCAACCTATTAAAGGACAAGGTTTATTTAGACGACGCTGTTTCACAAAAGGTAAAGGAAGCTAAATCAGCTGATTTATCATGGGCCGATAGATTAGGAGATGTTGCACCGTTCATTAAAAATGACATTCGTCTTATTTGGCGAAACAAACGTACCAAAACAGTTTTTCTAATGTCATTTCTTTTTCTATTCTATGGATTGATCTTTTTTGACAATCCGATATATCGCGAAAAGATGCCAGGTTTTTTACTTTTCGCAGCACTCTTTGTAACGGGTGGATTTACCCTAAATTATGGCCAATTCGTACCGGCTTGGGATAGCTCTCATTATAAAATGCTCATGAGTCAAAACATACGTTATCGTAAATTTTTAGAAAGCAAATGGTTCCTTATGGTAGCGATGACTACAATTCTTTACTTTTTAAGTATTCCTTATTTATATTATGGAATGGATATTTTTCTCATGATAACAGCTGGAGCAATCTTTAACATTGGCTTCAACTCCTTGTTTCTTTTATATGCAGGATCATTCAACCGAAAACGAATTGATTTAGAAAAAAGTGGATTCTCCAATATGCAAGGTACAAGCGCCACTCAATTTCTTATCATTATTCCGCTTATGGTATTTCCAATGCTTTTATATTGGTTATTTAATAAGTTCGTCGATGCCAACGCTGGACTTATTGCAGTTGCCGCCTTGGGAGTTATAGGTCTCTTATTTAAAAATTATTTTATGAATTTGATTGAGAAAAAGTATATCAAAGATAAATATGCTGCAATTCATGCATTCGATCAAAAATCATAACCAAAACGCTAACACAAAACATCATGATAACTTCAAAAAATATTTCAAAAAAATACGGTCAAGCAGAGGTGCTTAATATAGACTCATTAGACATTCCTAAAGGCGAAAGTTTTGGACTTGTTGGAAATAACGGTGCAGGTAAAACGACTTACTTTAACATGCTACTTGATCTTATAAGACCAACAACTGGTCAGATTAAAAATAATAACATTGTAGTCAATGAAAGTGAAGACTGGAAATCATTTACTGGATCTTTTATAGATGAGAGTTTTTTAATCGGATACTTAACGCCCGAAGAATACTTTTACTTTATTGGAGATCTAAGAGGCATGAATACGGCCGATGTCGACACCTATCTTGAACAGTTCGATGAGCTTTTTAATGATGAAATTATTGGAAAGAAAAAATATCTAAGAGACCTCTCTAAAGGAAATCAGAAAAAAGCAGGGATCGTGGCCGCCATGATGGGCAATCCAAGTGTTGTTATTTTAGACGAACCTTTTGCAAATTTAGATCCAACAACCCAAATTCGATTGAAGCAATTATTAAAAACCTTAACCGAAGATCGCGATGTAACTTTACTTGTTTCAAGTCATGACCTTAATCATGTTACTGAGGTTTGTGAGCGCATTGTGGTATTGGATAAAGGACTTGTTGTGAAAGATATTCAAACTTCCTCTAAAACACTCGAAGAATTAGAGAGTTACTTTGCCATTTAACCATAATTCTTTTGGAAGTTTTTATAATAGAAGGCATCCATATTTCAAACTTTTAAAGAAAGCCTAATTTTCATATATAAATATTTGTACTTTTACGCATCTATTCGCAATAAATAGGCTGGTTTTAAGTTAGAATATTAGACATTATCTCATTTTGAAAAAAGGAATTTTTAGCGCTTTATTTCTTTTAAGCATTTTTATGCTAGTTGTAGCTTGCTCTACTACGAAAAACTCGATGGTAAATCGCAGTTTTCATTCGGTTACAACGAAATACAATGTCTTATATAATGGTCAGGTGGCATTCGATCAAGAAAAACAACAGATCGATGATCGCTATAACGATAACTTTTGGGTTCGCTTACCAATTGAACCTCTGAAGATTGTAGAGAAGGAAATCGCAATCGAGGAATCGTCAGAAGAAAAACCAGATGACGAAGAAGAAACACTTGAAGGTTTTGAAAAAGCCGAACAGAAAGCCATTAAAGCAATTCAAAAACATTCGATGAAAATTGCTAACATCGAACGGAACAAACAGATTGATGATGCTTATCTTTTATTAGGAAAAACTCGGTATTACCAGCAACGTTTTGTTCCCGCATTAGAGGCGTTTAATTTTATCTTAGGGAACTACACAGATCTTCCACTGCGTGACGAAACAAAAATTTGGCAAGCCAAAACCTTAGTTCGACTACAAAATGAAAAATTAGCAATAGAAACACTCGATATTCTACTCAAAGATGATACGCTTCCGTTAAAAATAATTGAAAACGCCTACACTACGAAAGCCATGGTCTACGAATCTTTGGATAGTACCGAGGCGATAATCAAAAATCTAAATGAAGCAGTGCTGTATTCTGTCAATAACAAATTAAAGGCTCGAAACCTTTTTATTCTAGGGCAATTATACAGAGAGCAACAGAACATAGACTCTTCGAATATTACCTTTGAACAGCTCATTAATTTTAGAAGAGCGCCATATAGATATAAAATTCACGCACAAATAGATCGTGCTAAAAACTATGGGAGTACGGATAGTACAGCGCTCGTATTTAAAACACTTAATAAACTGATTAAAGATAGAGATAATCGTCCTTATTTAGATGAATTGTATTATCAGAAAGCTCTGATTGAAATAGAAAATGATAGCATTGATCTAGCCATTGCAAATTTAAACAACTCAATTAGAACGAACGATGCGAAACCGTTTCAACAAGAGTTATCATATGAAGCTTTAGGCAATATTAATTTTGAAAAGGCAAGTTTTAAACTTGCTGGAGCTTATTATGACAGCGTTTTACAATTGGCAAACAACAGAAATACCAAGCGGATAAGACGCCTCACCCGAGTTCGTAAAAGTTTAGATGAAGTTATTCTTTTTGAAGGAATTGCTCAAGTAGGTGATAGCATTCTTACGATTGCCGCGATGACGGAAGAAGAACAAACAGATTACTATCAAAAGTATATTGATCAATTAAAGATTGAAGCCGAAGAAGCTAAGAAAAAGGAAGAACAAGAAATCCTTACTTCTGGTTTTGGAGATTTTGACACTAATAATGATGTGGCTAGCGCGGGCGACGCTTTTTATTTCTATAATGTTCGAGTGGCCGGTTTCGGAGAGCAAGAATTTAGAAGGGTTTGGGGCAACCGTACGTTAGAAGATAACTGGAGACTTTCAGACAAACAATCTTTAATTTCCAATAACGCTGATGCCAACAATCCGCTAATTGAGGCGAAAGTTCCAATCGATGATAGTAAAAAATTTGACTTAGATTATTATTTAAGTGGTATTCCGAAAGAGCAATCTGCTATCGATAGTATTGTGGTATTACGCAATGATGCGTATTATCAACTAGGATTGATCTATAAAGAGCAATTTAAAGAATATCAGTTAGCGGCAGATCGTTTAGAGACTTTACTCACGCTTGCACCTAAAGAAAACTTAATACTTCCTATAAAGTACCATTTGCATAAAATTTATGCCAATTTTGATGTCGAAAAAAGCAATACATATAAAGAAGAAGTCGTTTCTAACTATCCAGATTCTAGATATGCAACGATTATTCTGAATCCAGATGAAATACTGGCTTATGATAGTAAGGTAAAAACTCCAGAAGATGTGTATAATGAAATCTATTGTAGATATGATTTTCAACATTATGAAGAAGTTTACTTAAGATCCGAAAAGGCTGTCCAACAGTTTAAAGATTTACCAATCATTCCGAAGTTCGAATTACTAAAGGCCTATGCTGTAAAACAAACTAAAGGGATAGATGCTTTCAAAAAAGCGATAGATTTTGTAGCTTTGAGCTATCCAAATACCGTCGAAGGTAAACATGCTATTAAATTACGAGACGATATGAATGGTTCAGCGTCCAGCAAGACCATTAAATTAAATGCTACAGAAAAAGAAAATATGAATACTCCCCCAGTGAAAAAGAATTAAGAGAATTGAAACGGAGTTAAATTTTAAAATAAAAAATTATGTTTTCTGAAAAAAAATCAGGTCCAAACCAAGTACTAGCAAGAAATATTATAGGAAAAGATACCGCATTTGTTGGTGATATTAAATCTGAAGGAGACTTTAGAATTGATGGAAGTGTAAAAGGTACTATCAAAACAAAAGGTCGTGTTGTAATTGGCCGTGAAGGAACTGTTGATGGTAATATAGAATGTACAAATGCCGATATAGAAGGTAAATTTTCTGGAAATTTGATGGTAGATCAATTGTTATCATTGAAGTCGACAGCAAATATTTCTGGAGAAGTTGTTTTAGATAAGCTTTCTGTTGAGCCTGGCGCTACTTTTAATGCTTCATGTAATATGAAAGGTTCTGTAAAAGCTTTAAAAAATGAGCAACCAAAAGCCGAAAAAACCGCTTAAGAATAATTATGCTCGATTTTCTGGGATAGCGATTCAAATGTTTGTTATCATTGGTTTAGGGACGTATGCCGGACTTAAATTAGATGAAAATTATCCAAACAAACATAATTTATACACTGTTGGCTTTTCATTAGGATCTGTAATTCTTGCAATTATTTTTGTCATTAAGCGTATATTAGCGGCTTCCAAAGATGATTAAAAATGAACTCCGTTTTTAAAAGCAGACAGTTAGATTTTCTACTAAAAATTGTGCTTTTCACCCTTATTATAGGTGGAGCACATAGCTATTTGAGTTATTATTTTGTCGACACCAACCTGTTTTTCGCAATCTGGCAAATTTATCTTTTTCTGTTTGTCGTCACTTTTCTTGTGTTTACCGTTATAAATTATAGATATTCAAACGGCAATATCACTATTTTTAATTTGTTCTTAGGAGCCACTGTTTTAAAAATGATTTTGGCCATTATTTTTCTACTTCCACTTCTCTTATCTGACATTGAAAACAAAAAAATAGATGTCATTAATTTCTTCATCCCATATTTCTTATTTTTATTTTTTGAAGTCTTTACAATCAACACATTTCTCCAAAAAAAACAGTAAAAAATCAAATAAAAAAACCCCCTAAAAAAAAGGTATAAATAATCCTTAGAATATTGTTTGTTGTTTCATATAATGTATGTACATTTGCACCGAATTTTTAGAGACATATATTTATAATTTACAAGCAATGCGAATCAATATCTTTAGAACATTTTTACTAGGATTCTTTTTATTAATTTCCTTGAACGGATTTGCTATAATTGAAGACACTAAAGAAACTGAAGACAAGCCTTTTGACGCCAAAGAGATGATTATGCATCACGTGAAAGATGCTCATGAATTTCATATTATTGACATCAATAATAAGCCTGTATCATTACCGCTACCAATTATTTTATGGACTGACAATGGTTTGACCACATTCATGTCTAGCGAATTTCATCATGACGACACAGGTCATACGATTGTAGAAAAAAATGGCGGAAAGTTCGTAAAACTACATGAAAAAATTTACCAATTAAATGATGGTGCCACTGCTGTAGCATTTGATGAGGAACATCATCCAAAAAATGCTGTAAAGCCGTTGGATTTTTCTATTACGAGGAACGTATTTATGATGTGGGTTTCAGTCATCGTTTTATTACTTATTTTCTTAACTGCTGCACGAAGCTATAAAAAATCAAAAGACGGTGTGCCAACAGGTATTGCTGGTTTTGTAGAACCTTTAATTGTTTTTGTAAGAGATGACATTGCAAGACCGATGATTGGTGAAAAAAAATATAAGAGATACATGCCCTATTTATTAACCATCTTTTTCTTTATATGGATTAATAATATTTTTGGATTGATTCCTATTTTAAACGGGGCCAACCTAAGTGGAAATATTGCTTTTACAATGACATTAGCTCTATTCACATTTATCATCACCACCTTAAGTGGAAACAAAAACTATTGGAAACATATTTTTTGGATGCCTGGGGTACCAGTACCAATGAAAATATTTTTAATGCCAATAGAAATTATCGGAATTTTCACAAAGCCAATTTCGCTAATGATACGTTTGTTTGCTAACATAACGGCAGGCCACATTATCATCTTAGCGCTAATGTCTTTGATATTTATATTTAAAACTATTGCGCTAGCTCCTGTTTCGGTAGCATTCTCATTATTTATTACTGTAATAGAGATTGTAGTAACAGCGATTCAAGCGTATATTTTTACAATTTTGTCTGCCCTTTATTTTGGGATGGCAACAGAAGAAGAACATCATTAATTAATTTAAATTTTATATTATGACTATTACTGGAATTGCAGCAATTGGAGCTGGTTTAGCAGCTATCGGAGCTGGTGTTGGTATTGGTAAAATTGGTGGATCTGCTATGGAAGCTATGGCACGTCAACCAGAAATGCACGGAAAGATTCAATCTTCTGCATTAATTTTAGCAGCCTTCGTTGAAGCGGTAGCACTATTTGGTGTTGTTGTTGCATTATTGCAAGGTTAAAAAATTGACCACAAGTTGAACACAGAAGTAACGGTTGGTTACTTCTGTGTTTCAAAAGTTTAAATTAAGAATTGAATAAAATATTTTAATATGGATTTAGTAAACCCAGGTTTTGGATTGGTATTTTGGACAGCCATCACATTTTTATGTTTGTTATTGGTTTTAAGAAAATTCGCTTGGAAACCTATTCTTGGTGCCGTAAGCGATAGAGAAGATTCTATAAAAAATGCATTGGCTGAAGCTGATAAAGCCCGTGAAGAAATGGAGAATTTAAAATCTGACAACGAAAAGATTTTAAAGGAAGCTCGTGCTGAAAGAGATGCGATGATCAAAGAAGCTCGTGAGATTAAAGATACTATGATCTCAGAAGCAAAAGAAGAAGCGAAAGCACAGGCAACTAAACTTATTGAGCAGGCGAAAACAACTATCCAAAATGAGAAATTAGCTGCAATTACTGATTTAAAGAATCAAGTAGCTGATCTATCTATTAATATCGCCGAAAAAGTAATGAAAGACGAACTTGCGAGTAAAGATAAGCAAGTAGCATTGGTGGAGAAAATGTTAGGGGATATCGAATTGAACTAATCATATAGATTGCTAATAAAATGAAACAACAAACAAGAGCAGCCATACGATATGCAAAAGCAGTGTTAAGTCTAGGGATAGATCAAAACAAGGCTGATGAAGTGAATGAGAACATGCAATTGATTGCTAGTACGATTAATGATTCTAAAGAATTGCAAGTCGTTCTTAATAGCCCTGTTGTGAAATTAGAAACAAAAGAGAAAACGCTCTTGGCAATATTTGGTGAATCAATCAATAATTTATCTAAGGGATTAATCCATCAGTTAGTAGAGAATAAACGGTTGTCGATATTGGCTGATGTTGCAACACAATATACTATTATATATGATTTCCATAAAGGAACTCAGGCAGCTATTGTTACCTCTGCTGTTCCTTTAACGGATGATTTAAAAGAGAAAATCCTTTCAAAAGTTAAGGAGATTGTAGGAAAAAAAGTGACAATCGAAAATATTATTGATCCATCTATTATTGGTGGTTTTATATTACGTGTTGGTGACAAACAATTTGATGCCAGCATTTCTGGAGAAATGAATGATTTACGTAGACAGTTTGATGATAACCTATACGTACCCAAATTATAACAACAAGTAAAACTAATTAACAGCTGTTACTAATGTAACAGACTTAATTAAAAATTAAATAAATGGCAACAATAAAACCAGCTGAAGTATCAGCGATTTTAAAGGAACAACTTTTAGGATTTGACGGCAAAGCGTCATTAAACGAAGTTGGAACAGTATTACAAGTAGGTGATGGTATTGCACGTGTTTACGGTTTAGCAAATGTAGGCTATGGTGAACTTGTACAGTTCGAAGACGGTTTAGAAGGAATTGTATTAAACCTTGAAGAAGATAATGTAGGGGTGGTATTATTAGGTCACTCTTCAGCAATCAAAGAAGGATCTACTGTAAAACGTACAGAACGTATCGCTTCGTTGAGAGTTGGTGAAGGTATTGTTGGCCGTGTAGTAAACACTTTAGGTGAACCTATCGATGGTAAAGGTCCAATCCAAGGAGATACGTATGAAATGCCCTTAGAGCGTAAAGCTCCTGGTGTAATTTATCGTGAGCCAGTAACTGAACCTTTACAAACAGGTATTAAATCTGTAGATGCCATGATTCCTGTGGGAAGAGGGCAACGTGAGTTGATCATTGGTGACCGTCAAACTGGTAAATCGACTGTAGCTATTGATACTATTTTAAATCAGAAAGAATTTTATGATGCAGGTGAACCTGTATATTGTATTTACGTTGCAATTGGTCAAAAAGGATCTACTGTTGCTGCCATTGCCAACATGTTAGAAGAAAAAGGCGCTTTAGCATATACAACTATTGTTGCTGCAAATGCTTCTGACCCTGCTGCCATGCAAGTATATGCACCATTTGCCGGAGCTGCAATCGGTGAATATTTTAGAGATACTGGTAGACCAGCTTTAATCATTTATGATGATTTATCAAAGCAAGCCGTTGCTTATCGTGAGGTTTCTTTATTGTTAAGAAGACCTCCGGGACGTGAAGCTTATCCTGGTGATGTATTCTATTTACACTCAAGATTATTAGAGCGTTCTGCGAAAGTAATCAACAACGATAAAATTGCTAGTCAAATGAATGACGTGCCAGATTCTTTAAAAGGAATGATCAAAGGTGGCGGTTCATTAACAGCATTGCCAATTATTGAAACACAAGCGGGTGACGTTTCTGCATATATTCCAACAAACGTAATTTCTATTACTGACGGGCAAATATTCTTAGAATCTGATTTGTTTAACTCTGGTGTTCGTCCAGCAATTAACGTAGGTATTTCTGTATCTCGTGTTGGTGGTAATGCGCAGATTAAATCAATGAAAAAAGTATCAGGTACCTTAAAATTAGACCAAGCACAGTATCGTGAATTAGAAGCGTTTGCGAAGTTTGGTTCTGATCTGGATGCTGCTACAATGAATGTAATCGAGAAAGGTAAACGTAATGTTGAAATCTTAAAACAAGCGCAAAACGATCCGTTTACAGTGGAAGATCAAGTAGCAATTATCTATGCTGGTTCGAAAAATTTATTAAAGGATGTTCCTGTTGAAAAAGTAAAAGAATTTGAAAAAGATTTCTTAGCTTATTTAAACGCAAAACATAGAGATACTTTAGATACGTTGAAAAGTGGAAAATTAACTGATGAAGCTATAGCGGCGGTTGAAAGCGCTGCAAAAGAAATATCAGCTAAATACGCATAATATTGATTTAGAGCATCATGTGTTAAAATAGTACATATTTTAACACATGATCGCTTATATGTACTAGATACTAAACGAATATGGCAAACTTAAAAGAAATACGTAACAGAATTACATCTATTGGTTCAACCATGCAGATCACAAGCGCTATGAAAATGGTGTCAGCAGCAAAGTTGAAAAAAGCACAAGATGCAATTACTGCTATGCGTCCTTATTCAAACAAATTAACTGAGTTATTACAAAATCTAAGTGCTACCTTAGATGGTGAATCTGGTGGTGTTTATGCAACTCAAAAGGAAGTTAATAAAGTCTTAGTTGTTGTCGTTACTTCTAATAGAGGTCTTTGTGGCGGATTTAATTCATCTGTTACAAAAAAGACAATTGAAACTATCGAAAACCAATATAAAGGAAAAGAAGTAGATATTTATGCTATAGGGAAAAAAGGAAACGATCTATTATCTAAGTCATATACGGTTATTGCCAATAAGAGTACCATTTTTGATGAGCTTACTTTTAACAATGTAGCCGATATTGCGCAAGAGTTAATGGATTTATTCGCAGATGGCGCTTATGATGAAATTGCCGTAGTTTATAATAAATTTAAGAATGCGGCTACTCAGATTACTGAAGTAGAACAATTCTTACCAATTGTACCTGCCGAAAAAGATGCTAATGTAAGTTTGGATTATATATTTGAACCTGAGAAGGCGAAAATTGTACAAGGATTGATTCCTAAATCGTTGAAAACTCAATTGTATAAATCATTAAGAGATTCTTTCGCCTCTGAACACGGCGCTCGTATGACTGCTATGCATAAAGCAACGGATAATGCGACTGAATTACGTGATGATTTATTATTACAGTATAATAAAGCGCGTCAGGCGGCTATTACAAATGAAATTTTGGAAATTGTTGGTGGAGCCGAAGCCTTGAATGCATAATTGGGCAAGCGAAAGCGAGTCAAATTGATTCAAAAAAAAGCCTTGAATGCATAATTGGGCAAGCGAAAGCGAGTCAAATTGATTCAAAAAAAAACCTTGAATGCATAATTGGGCGAGTGAAAGCGAGTCAAATTAATTCAAAAAGAAGCCTTGAATGCATAATTGGGCGAGCGAAAGCGAGTCAAATTGATTCAACAAGAAGCCTTGAATGCATAAATAAGCGAACTATATCGCTCCTGTGTTAACAGGATTGCAGAAAATAAAGATTAAAATACCCAAAGTTTTCTAACTTTGGGTATTTTGTTTTCCACTATTATATGAAAGTACTTTTGCTAGATACCAATCATCCTTTACTTCAAAAAGGATTAGAAAAATTAGGATATCAATGCTACGAAGATTATACCTCTTCTAAGCAAGATATTGAGAAAAAAATTGACCAATATGATGGCCTAATTATTAGAAGTCGTTTCTCCCTAGATAAAATATTTCTAGATAAAGCAACAAATTTAAAGTTTATTGGTCGCGTTGGAGCTGGTTTAGAAAACATAGATACAACATATGCTAATTCTTTAGGCATCTTTTTAATTGCTGCACCAGAGGGAAATCGTAATGCTGTAGGAGAGCACGCATTGGGAATGCTCCTATCGTTATTCAACAAACTACATAAAGCAGATAGACAAGTCCGTCAAGGAAAATGGTTAAGAGAAAATAATCGAGGTTTAGAACTAGACGGTAAAACTGTTGGTTTAATTGGTTATGGTAACATGGGTAAAGCCTTTGCCAAAAAATTAAGAGGATTTGATGTTGAAGTACTCTGTTATGATATCAAAGATAATGTAGGTGACCAAAACTGTGAACAAGTATCTCTCGAAGAACTCCAACAGAAAGCTGATATTCTGAGCTTGCACACACCCCAAACTGCTCTTACAACGAATATGATTGACGCGAATTTTATCAATTCTTTTGCCAAACCTTTTTGGCTAATTAATACCGCTCGAGGAAAAAGTGTTGTTACCTCAGACTTGGTTGCTGCACTTAAAAGTGGACAAATATTGGGTGCCGGGCTAGACGTTCTTGAATATGAAAAATCATCGTTCGAAAATTTATTCACTGATAAGAAGCTCCCAAAGGCCTTTGAATATTTAATCGAATCAGACAATGTACTATTATCGCCACATGTGGCGGGTTGGACCGTCGAAAGCAAACAAAAACTCGCTCAAACCATTGTAGATAAAGTGAAAGCAAAATTTTGTTAACTTGCTACAATGAAACGGACAATTCTAATTTTCGGACTATTAGTTTTTGCATTGTTAGTCTTATTCAATATAAGTAAACGTACCTATCTTTCTGGCACTACTTCGATCGAAATAATAATAGCCATTATTGCAGTTACCTTCTTTTGCATTGGTATCTATATCAATAAAAAAAGCCTACATAAAAAGATTCAAGTAAAAGATTCTTCCGTAAATCATCAAAAGATAAAAGAACTGAATATTAGCAATAGAGAATATGAAGTACTTTGTGAAATTGCTAACGGTTTATCTAATCAAGAAATAGCGACTAAATTATTCGTTTCCGAAAGTACTGTGAAAACACATGTATCTAATCTCTTGGTAAAACTTAATGCTAAGCGGAGAACACATGCCATTCAGATTTCCAAAGAGCTTCAATTACTTCCAATTTAGTACTTTTAAAACTAAAGTAGTAGAATTTTGGTACTTTAGTATGAGTAAAATTAAAGCTGTCAAAGCTACATTTGTGGCAACTTAAATTTATCAATTATGAAAAATACAGTTTTACGTTATGGGATTTGGAGCGCCCTATGCATCTTTGCTCTATTCTTAATTAGTGGGTTTGCACTTGAAAATCTCGATTTTAATACTAGAGAAATCTATGGATATGCTAGTATTATTATCTCACTTTCATTCGTTTTTTTCGGAGTTAAACATTTCAGAGATCAAAAAAATGATGGCTTACTTTCGTTTGGAAAAGGTCTGTCAATTGGACTATTAATTTCATTGTTCGCTTCCATAACCTTTGGTTTATATAATGTTATTTATGTAGAATTCATAAATCCCGATTTTATGACCGAATATTATGATTATTCTGTTGAACAAGTGAGCAAAACCTTATCCGGAGAAGAATTACAAACTAGGTTAAAACAAATGGATGAAGAAAAGAAATTGTTTGCTAAGCCATTTATGAATTTTTCATTGATGTTCTTAACGGTATTTATGATCGGATTGATAATTTCTATAATTTCATCACTTATTTTATCCAAAAAGTCATCTTAAACTTATTCAATATGCAATACCAAGCAACTAGCGTCGATGATTATATCGATCAAATACCAGAAGATAGGAAAGCCGTTATAAATAAACTCCGCAAGGTAGTTTTAGATAATCTCCCTAAAGGATTTGAGGAAGGTTTAAATTATAAAATGATTGGATACTATGTACCTCATTCTAAATATCCTGGAGGATATCATTGTGATCCCAAATTACCATTACCGTTCATGAATATTGCTTCTCAAAAGAATTCAATCAATATATATCATATGGGGCTCTATGCGAAAAAAGAATTCTTAGATTGGTTTGTTAGTGAATATCCGAAACATTGTAAACGTAAATTGGATATGGGAAAAAGTTGTATTCGATTTAAGAAAATGGATGAGATTCCGTTCGAACTTATTGGAACACTCGTTAGCAAAATGACGGCCGATCAATGGATAGAAATATATGAAAACACCCTAAAAAAATAATTAAATGAAAAAAAGAGTTACCGGTATAGGTGGATTATTCTTCAAAACTGAAGATCCAAAAGCAACAAAGAATTGGTATAAAACTCACCTTGGCTTTAATACAGATGACTGGGGTTGCACCTTTTGGTGGAAAGATAAAGAAGGAAATGATTGTTCAACACAATGGAGTCCGTTTGCTAAAGATTCTGATCATTTTAAACCTTCAAAAAAAGAATTCATGTTCAATTATCGCGTGGAAAATTTAGTTGAATTACTAGAGGAACTCAAAAAAGAAGGCGTTACTATTGTTGGAGACATACAAGAGTTTGAATATGGTAAATTTGGCTGGATCGTTGACCTTGACGGAAACAAAATAGAGCTTTGGGAACCGATAGATGCCGCTTTTTTAACTTGAAATAAAGATAATTATACGTAGTAAGATGACCAAAATTGTCAACTTTGCCAAATCTGAATTAGCCATAAGAAAGCCAATCAAAGAAGTTTTTGAAGCATTTATAAATCCCGAAATTACCACCAAATTTTGGTATACCCATAGTTCTGGAAAACTTAAAGAAGGGGCTGATATAAATTGGACATGGGAAATGTATAATTTAGTTGTTCCTGTAAACGTTCTTGAAATTATAGAAAATCAGAAGATACTTATTGAATGGGGAGAAGGAAATCAACGATCAACGGTATTATGGGAATTTATTTCGGTAAATGAGAATCTAACCTTCTTAACCATTAAAAATTACAACTTCCAAGGAAATTCTGACGCACTAATAAAACAGATTCAAGATGCAACAAAAGGTTTTACTTTCGTATTGTCTGGCTTAAAAGCTTGGTTAGAGCATAACATTCAATTACGGTTAGTTGAAGATGCTTTTCCAAAAGAACTTCATAACAACCAATAAATTCTTAGATTGAACCTTGAATTATACTGAACTACTAACTTCTTTTGATTTATCCATTACACAATGGGTAGTGGTAGGTTTTGCAACCTTTTTATTAGGTATCTCTAAATCAGGTATCAAAGGCATTGGTATTCTAATTGTTGTAGCACTTGCATTTGTATTTGGTGAAAAAGCATCTACCGGTATCTTATTACCCTTATTAATAGGAGCAGATATCTGTGCAGTTATTTACTATAACAGACATGCTAATTGGTCATATATTTTAAAGTTATTACCCTGGATGGTTATTGGGGTTCTTATAGGTGTTTGGATTGGACATGATATTTCTGAAGTGCTCTTTAAGAAAATGATGGCACTTATCATTATTGTTTCTGTAATCATTATGATCTATTCTGAAAATCGAAAATCAGAGACAATTCCCAAAAGTAACGTGTTTTCAGGAGTGGCTGGTTTCTTGGCCGGATTTACAACCATGATTGGCAATTTAGCAGGTCCAATTTCGAATATTTACTTTCTGGCTATGCGCTTACCTAAAAATGAATTTATCGGTACTGCAGCCTGGTTATTCTTTATCATTAACGTTTTTAAATTGCCCTTTCATTTTTTCGTTTGGAAAACAATTACCTTAGAAACATTGGTTTTAAATTCAGTATTATTACCGATTTTGATTAGTAGCTTTTTTATTGGAGTATCTATTGTGAAGTTAATATCAAATGTTAACTACAGACGCTTCATACTGATTGTAACTGCCCTAGGAGGGTTGATTATGTTATTTAGGTAATACAGCACTAGTTGATGTTCTAGACATCATTTTTAAGGTATCTAAGTTCAACATTAAACGAACCATTTTATAGACTTCAGGCAGTTTTTCGCTAAACTCTTGAGGCGTTTCAAAAAAGTGTTCAACCAATACCGCTAAAAACTCATATTCATTTCGGAAGCCATACGCTCGCAAATAGCCTGAAGCTACAATCTTTCGTTGTAACTTTCTATCTTTAAGAATATGTAATAACTGTTTGAATCGCTTCATAAAATTAATTGCAGTTACACTTTTTCTTCTCTTAAAGGTAAAATGTAGCGCATGAGTCAATTCATGAATTCCTAGATTAAGGTTATCATTCTCAACTTTAATCCCTTCCATAAAATCATCCCAAGAAAAAACAATTGTTCTATACTTTGGGTTTGTTTCGCCTTTATGTTGTTGTTTGGTGACCTGAGAAAAGTAATTTTTAGGATAAATGATAATCGTATCAAATTCTGATAATAAATAGCGACTCATTCCAAAAGTGAGCATGATTGCTGTAGAAGAGATCAAAATTCTCATTTTTTCGGTCACTTCTACCCCATCTCGCCCCACAAATTCGTGCTTATCAATAAACTTTTTGACACGATGTTCGAAACGTCTTTTATCTGGCTCCGAAAGCAATTTATAGAAAGTAAAATGACGTGTAATAAGGCCACGATGTAGTGCACTAAGCTCCAGCGGATATAGTGTGCTTTCGGTAAGATATTTACCTTTTACCCAGATTTTAAACAGCTCATACATGGCTTGCGGGATACCTTAGTTGATAAAGATACTCATTATATAACGTGTATTATCATATAAATTGCTATTTATCAGTAATTTAATACTCAAAACCTGATAACCCCTTGTTTACGAAGTGTTAAGGTTTCTTTAGCTATATCCTAATATCAAATAAGGCGCTTTAATTTTAAAAAGCTTACACAAAAGAACTAAAAACCTCTTAAGAAGAAAAATAATACTCAAGAAATTCTTTATACCCCGCAAAGCTACTGTTAAAATGACGACCTTCGGCATCCTTTGTGCTGCGCTTTGAAAACATCAAGATTGTCCAAGATCTCCCTACAAAGATCCGCCTAAACAGGATTGCCTTCGGCATCCTTTTTGCTCCGCTTTGAAAACATCAAGATTGTCCAAGATCTCCCTACAAAGATCCGCCTAAACAGGATTGCCTTCGGCATCCTTTT
>CANLUS010000002.1 GCA_947494325.1 uncultured Flavobacteriaceae bacterium | reverse complement strand
AGCGGCAGCAACTATAGTAAAACTCTCATTTGCACATCCAGTTGCAGGTCCAGTGGCATTGTATGGAGTGATGGTTATATTTACCACATCGCCATTATCGAAATCGACAGGAGGATTGTAGCTATTGCTATTTCCATTATCGAAATCGGTGATGTTGTTGTTGCCACTTGTTGAGTTGATTGAAATTCTATATCCTTTAGCATCCGATACAAGATCCCAAGCGATATTAGTATCAACGGCAACATCAGTTGCACCGTTTGCCGGGCTATCTAAATTGGTACAGTTCGGCACCGTTGGAGCAGCAGCTACTATAGTAAAACTCTCATTTGTACATCCTACAGCATCACCAATGCTATTAAGCGGAGTTATTGTAACTGTAACAGTTTCTCCGTTATCAAAATTGTTTGAAAAATTATAAGAATTCCCTGTAATGATTTGATCCGTAATATTGTTCAAAGTGCTTGAACTTCCGGCAATAGAAACTCGATATTCATCAGCACCGTTTGCCGGATTCCAACTAATGCTAGCTAAATCATTCCTAATGTCAACAGCACCGTTAATAGGTGATAGTAATAGCGTACAATCGGGCACTACAGTAGTGGTATTAGTTGTAAAAGACTGTTCGATACAACCTCCAAAATCTCCATCATCATAATATGGGGTTATGGTAACAAAATATTGCTGGTTAGGGGCTAAATCTGTAGTGAAGTTATATACAGTTACTTCTCCTACATCTTCGTTATTCACCACATCAGTACCCCCAGTTGTCGTGCCCACCCTAATTTTATAGCCACAAGCACCAGGATTATCTTCCCATTCAATTCCTGTATTTATTGGGATATTGGTAGCTCCATTTAATGGTTTTACCAAATCAACACAGTCTTTGGTCACATTTACGGTTAGGGTAATGTCATTGCGTATAAGCAATAAGTTTTTGCCAGAAGTACCAGGAGGATTTGAATTTTCGAAAGGAACTAGATCACTAGTTATTTCACTATGATATACACCAGCATCACAAGTATTTACATCGGTAAGTGTTAATGTAGGAGTGTCTGGAGCATCAGGAATTTCAACACCATCTTTGAACCATTTGTAATGATTTTGAGAACCTCTTACTGTAGTAGTCAAAGTGATATCATTTCCAGCATTTACGTCTGGATTTTCAATTGCGTTTACTTTGGCTTGCGGAGCATAGTTGTACGTTCTAAAGTAGTTTAAACTGCCACTATAGTCGGGAGAACCATTGCTTAAGAAGAATAAATATTGACTATGTTGATCTTCAAAATCGCCAAAATGAAAATTGTTCTCATCAAACTCAAAATGAAACCAATAGGTATCTACACCTACTCCAGGAGTTTGATCTACTAAAGAGGCGAAATCTGGAATATCACCTGATAAATTATTATTATGTACAATTAGTTTATGATTCCAAACAAATTTTCGATCTGAATCGATGAAATTTTGATAAAACTGATTTAAAATAGTGTTGCCAGTAAATAGATTATTGTTAATTACAACTTCTTGAATTTCAAAATTTTTGCTGATATCAAGTTCTTCAATTTGATTAAATGAAGCATCTATTTCTTCTAATTCAATATTTTGAGTCAGATCAAGGCCTGTTCCGGTAAACAAGTTATTATTGATGTAAAGTCTACGGAGTTTAGTGTTTGTAGTCACATCGAGATCCGGCAATAAGTTTTCACCTAATCTTATATTGTCTAATTCAACATTCGTTGTTAAATCTAATGTAGGTAAAAGGTTTTGGGTTAGTACAAGATCTTCGAGAGCAATATTAGTCGATAAATTTAAATTATTGATCTGGTTGTTTGTTGCAGTTAAATCGGTCATTAAAATATTCTGGCTCGTGTTGATGGTTGTAAGCGCATTGTTACTGAAATTTGCACCTTCTAAATTGACATTTTGAGTAATATCTATATTGGTCATATAATTACTCCTTGCCGTCAAATCTTTTAAGGCAATATTTTTAGTAACGTCTAGATTTAATGGAGTGGGAGTGCTCTTATTAGAAATGTCTAAATCTTCTAACATAGCTGCATTTTCGAAAGAAATATTATTGATATTATGACCAGATATTCGAATCCTTTTAAGTGTATTCGTATTAGGTAATTGTATCGTTTCGGTATTACTAGTTTGAAAGGATAAGAATTCTAAAGCTAAACTATTAGATAGGTCTGCGTTTACTATGTTGCCACCTTGGAAAGATGCTGATTTTAAGGTGTTTGGGTTATTCGGGAGAGCAACGGTAATAGTTAGTGTATTGCTAAAATTAACACTTAAAGTCAACGTCTCTAAATTATCATAACCTGAAAAATCTACATTTATGTCAGCAAAAATGAGCATGTACACATAAACAACGGTATCAGTGTTTGGGTATATAACTGTGAAGAGATTCTTAAAATTATAGATATGAATGCGTTCAAGCAAGAGATTGTTCGATAAATCTAATGTACTTATTGGAGCGGCATTAGCACCGCCATTGGCTCTCATATCTAATACTTTTAAGTTTGTATTCGAAGAAACATCTAGACTTGCTAATACAACATTTTGATTAAAAACTAATTCTTCGAGGGCACTAAGATTCGTTAAAGGCAGTGTGGCAAACTGATTTGTACCTAAATTCATAGTAGTTACATTTATGAAAGCTTCTAGGCCGCTGAAATCGGTGATGTCGTTTCTATTGGTATTTAAAGTTGTTACCGCTTGGGCATCTACATCGAGAATGTTACCATTAAGTCCATTCGTGTCATAGCCTTGATCGACAAGAAATTGCTCAAAATTAGCATCAGGTACTGGTGTAGTTTGAGCAGACACTTTTATAAATAAGGTTGCAAAAAGTAACAGAAAGATAAACTTCTCTCTTGTCATATGAGAATTAGGTTAGGTTGAATTTCAGTATCAAACGTTAAATTAATAAGAAAATTATAGCAATTGTACCAACCGAACGAGTGGTACCTCTTTTTTAAAAATTTCTGTATTTAAATACTTTTTTTGTAGTCGGAAGGAGTAGAACCTGAATGTTTTTTAAATACGCGATTGAAAGAGGTCTTGCTTTTAAAACCTGCATCAAAAGCAATAGCAATTATCTTTGCATTAGAGTAACTAGCTTTTTTCATTAAGTTTTGAGCCTCTAGAACTCTGTAAGAATTAATGAAATTATAAAAGTTCTGATTGAAACAGAAATTTAAAATCTCTGAAAAGTGATGACTTGTAAGTCCTAAATCTTTCGCCAGATCAACTTGTTTAAGGTCTGGATTAAGATACGGCTTTTCTTTTTCTATATAAGAGAGTATACTCTTTTTATATTTTTCATAATCTTCCGGGGTTAAAGACGAGTTTTGATAAGATACTGACTTAATTTCCAGGTCAGGTATCTCATTGAAAATAGAGGAGGTAGAATTTGAATCAATCTGACGTATGGATTCTTTTAATTCTTGATATTGTGAGCGTAACTTTTTTTGCTCTCGTTCGATTTGTTTTTTCTTTCGTGCGTAAAAATAGAGAGATGTAATTAGAATTAAAAC
Organism: uncultured Flavobacteriaceae bacterium; assembly: GCA_947494325.1. GTDB lineage: Bacteria > Bacteroidota > Bacteroidia > Flavobacteriales > Flavobacteriaceae > Aureibaculum. The sequence continues at coordinate 525,624 of CANLUS010000002.1, read as the reverse complement.
TATGAGGCCGCTCGACAACAAAATTTTACGTTTATTGTTTGCGCTCATTCTTAATTTTTGGTTGTTCAGTTCAATTTTCTCATTTTTAGCGACTATATCTTTTTTTAGGTCGGTACTATTTGCCTTGTTAGTTTGAGTTAATAATGTGTTTCTGAGGCGAGAGTATTTTTTTTGAGCCTCATATGAGGCTTTAAAATCATTTTTTAATTCATAAATTTTTGCCAAATATTCATAACTCACCATTTCTATTTCGAGCAACTTTTTATCTTGAGATAGCTCTCTACATTCCTTTAGGGTTGTAAAAGATTTATCAATATTATTCAGGTGAAAATTTGCAATACCTATGGTTAAGAGTGCAGTAGCTCTTTTTTTTGTAGGGTTTTTCAAAGAAGCGATTTCTAAAGCTGGGCTAATTATTTCAAGGGCTTTTTCATACTGCCCTAATTCTAAGTAAGATTCGCTAATACTGTTAATAGAGGTTATTATTATGCCCTCGTTATTCATTTTTTCTCCGAGGAGTCGAGCACTATCGGCGTAAACTAAAGAATTGTTATACTCATTTAATTCGGCATAATTATTTGAAATACCGAGCAAGGCTGCGGCTTTTATTTTATCAGGCTTCTTTAATTTATGAGCGGTTGATAAAACCTCTTTCATGGTTTTATTTGCTTTTATGTAGGAGCCTATACGGTGATAAGTATTTCCCATATTAACCAATACAATTAATTTAGCTCGGTGGTCATTAGGAATTAACTTACATTTCTCAAGTGCTTCATAATAATTTTCTATGGCTTTTTGAAGTTGTCCTTGGTTTTTAAAAAATACCGCTTGATTGGTTAGTGCTAGTACGTGCATTTTGGTCAAATCGTTCTCCTTGGCGATGGCATAAAGAGAATCACTATAAGCCTTGTGAAGGTCATAATCCCCTTTTTTATAATGGATTTGAAGTGTTTCTAAATAATGATTAGCTTTTTCTGAAATTGAAAAAACCTGTTCCTTTTGGGAGATAGTTTCGATTTTTTGCGCGCTAACAAACGTTACAAACAAAAAATAAATGCAACAAAAAGAACAAAGAAACTTCATGAAAAAGAATTAGAATTGAAACAAGAAATTGAATTAAAATTAATTATAAAATCTATTCTTTTTTAACTCGAAACTCTCTCCTAAATATACTTTACGTACCATTTCATCTTCAGCTAATTCTTGAGGAGTTCCTTCTTTAAGGATACCTCCTTCAAACATTAGGTAAGTTTTATCCGTAATTGCTAGTGTTTCTTGTACGTTATGATCTGTTATTAGGATACCAATATTTCTATCTTTTAGATGGGCAACAATACTTTGAATATCTTCTACTGCAATCGGATCTACACCAGCAAAAGGTTCATCTAACAGGATAAATTTAGGATCAGATGCTAAGGCTCGCGCGATTTCGGTTCTTCTACGTTCGCCACCAGATAATAAATCACCACGGTTTTTACGCACATGTCCTAGACTAAACTCATCAATTAAAGATTCAAGTTTCTCTTTTTGTTGTTGCTTCGAAAGATCCGTAAACTGCAAAACAGCCATAATATTATCTTCAACTGACAGTTTTCTAAAGACTGAAGCTTCTTGTGCCAGATAGCCAACACCTTTTTGAGCGCGTTTATACATTGAGTCTTGCGTAATATCCTGATCATCTAGAAAAATGCTACCTTCATTGGGTTTTACCATACCAACAATCATATAGAAAGAGGTCGTTTTACCCGCTCCATTAGGACCTAAAAGGCCTATAATTTCACCTTGCTCTACTTGCAATGAAATGCCTTTTACAACTTTTCTACTACCGTATATTTTTTGAATATTTTCTGCTCTTAATATCATGAGTGTTTATTTGTATTTATCATTCAAACCGATATTATTTAGAATCATAGGAATGATTTTTTCAATTCTCTTAAGCTTTGTTTCTTCTCGTTTAGCGTTGGTTATATATTCTGCAAATTCTTTTTTCTTTCCTAAAGTTAAGCTTTCAAATAATCCTGCTAATTTGTCATTTTCCGCAAGCACCGTACTAAGTTCCTTCGGAATAACTAATGGTTTCTTGGTCGGCTTTACTTCTAATCCTTTTCGTTGATTATCAATTGCTTCGTATACATAAGCTAAAATAATACTTTTATCAATTTCTTTCGTTTCTTTAAAGCGTAACTGACGTAATCCTTTTGTTTTTCCTTCTTGGGCATTGTATAATATGCGATGCGGATCGGTTAAGAATACACCATTAAAAAACCAAACGCCAAAATGATGCTTAAAAGCGCTAATCCCGATAACGTTTTTACCATTTATTGTATAAGTTGGCATGCCCCACTTTACAGTTTCTTGCACATCCGTCGATAGCATTATTTCTCGCAGAATTTCTAAGCCTTTTCTGTAGACTTCTTGACCTTCAATATATTCTTCAACAGAAGTTGCCATTTTCATAAGTACTACATTTTAATATGTCAGACAAAAATACACAAAGTAAATTGATAGGATGTTATAGCTATCTTAAACCAGTTTCCTTTTTCTCTTTTTTAATAATAACTTTAGAAATAGTGATACTTATTTCATATAAAATCATCATTGGTATTGCAACAATAACCTGGCTAATCACATCTGGAGGGGTTATTAAGGCCGCTAATATTAAGACAATAACCAACGTGTACTTTCGGTATTTTCGCAGAAATTCTGGAGTAACTAAGCCCATTTTGGTTAAAAAGAAAATAATGATTGGCATTTCAAAAATTAACCCTGCAGAAAGTACAGAGGCTCTTAGTAAGCCAATATAGGAAGCTAAATCAATATTATTTTTCACTTCATCAGCTACGCGATATGCCCCGAGAAAATTAACCGATAGCGGTGTAATTACATAGTAACCAAATAAAATCCCTACAAAAAATAGAAAAGAAGAAATAATAATAAAACTCTTAGCGCTTTTACGCTCCTTTGGATACAATCCTGGTTTGATAAATTTCCATATTTCCCATAAAATATAGGGAAAAGCTAGTATAAAACCTGCGGTAATGGAAGTCCAAATATGGGCAGAAAATTGCCCCGCCATTGTTCTACTTTGTACAATAAAAGGTATTTCATCGATACACAAACCTTCTGTGCCAAATTTTTTCGAAATGTTACATAAAAACTCGTAGGTCCAAAAAGTAGCATCTTTTGGCGAGAGAATAATACTATTAAATATAAAATCCTTCATTAGGAAAGCAAAAATACTCACGACGAGTACTGCTCCTGCAGATCTTACTAAAGTCCATCTTAATACTTCAAGATGATCTAAAAATGACATTTCATTTTTTTCTGTACTCATCTTAAATAATTCCTTCTTTTAGTAAATCATGCAAATGAACAACACCTACATACTTTTCATTTTCAACGGCCAAAATCTGGGTGATATTATGGGTTTCCATTACTTCTAACGCATCAATGGCCATCGCATTAACTTCTATTGTTTTTGGGTTTTTACTCATGATGTCTTTTGCAGTCAAATGTTCAACATCCTTATTGTTTTTAAGCATTCTTCTGATGTCACCATCTGTGATAATCCCAACAATACTATCATTTTGGACTACTGCAGTCGTTCCTAAGCGTTTTTCTGATATTTCGACGATAACATCTCGAATATTACTTGTAGCATTTACTTGCGGAGCTTCATTTTTTTCTACAAGATCTTGAACCCGAAGGTAAAGACGTTTACCCAAAGTTCCACCAGGATGATATTTCGCAAAATCTTCACTCGTAAAAGCTCGCATTTCTAACAAGGCAACGGCTAAGGCATCGCCCATAACTAATTGTGCTGTGGTACTGGTAGTTGGCGCCAGGTTATTTGGACAAGCCTCTTGTTCCACAAAAGTATTTAAAGTAAAGTCGGCATGAGTTGCTAAATAGGAACTCGTATTTCCGGTAATGGCTATTATTTTGTTGTGAGAGTTTTTGATTAAAGGTACTAGTACTTTTACTTCTGGAGTATTTCCACTTTTAGAGATACAAATAACAACATCATCTTTTTGCACAATCCCTAAATCTCCATGAATGGCATCGGCGGCATGCATAAATATAGCTGGAGTACCCGTTGAATTTAACGTGGCAACTATTTTGGTGGCAATATTGGCACTTTTACCAATACCAGTTACAATAACACGACCTTTCGCTTCTAAGATGAAGTTAACCGCTTTTTCAAAGTCGGTATCCAAAAAATTTATTAAATTCGCAATTGCTTTACTTTCAGTAGAAATAGTTTCTTTTGCAATGGCTAAAATATTTTTTTTGATTTTCAAAATTTGATTTTTTCAGAATAAAAATAAGTAGTATCTTTAATTGCAAATGTATTTAAAATATACAGATAATAATAATTCAGAGTGACAAAAAACGACTTACACAGTGCTTTAAAAAAGTATTTTGGTTTCAGTCAATTTAAAGGATTGCAGGAACAGGTGATTACTAGTCTAATCAACAAAGAAAATACTTTTGTTATAATGCCTACAGGTGGTGGTAAATCTTTATGTTATCAATTACCTGCCTTAATTCAAGAAGGAACTGCCATTGTTGTATCACCGCTAATAGCTTTAATGAAAAACCAAGTAGATGCCATACGTGGTATCTCATCAGAATATGGCATTGCACACGTATTGAATTCATCTTTAAATAAGACGGAGGTGGCTCAAGTAATGAATGATATTAGAAATGGTGTCACGAAATTATTATATGTGGCGCCCGAAAGCTTAACTAAGGAAGAATATGTTGATTTCTTAAAGGATCAAAAAATTTCTTTTGTAGCGATTGATGAGGCGCATTGTATTTCAGAATGGGGACATGATTTTCGACCAGAATATAGAAACTTAAAAAATATTATTAAAAAAATAGATGACGTTCCTATCATCGGGTTGACAGCTACAGCAACTCCTAAAGTTCAAGAAGATATTTTGAAAAATTTGGGAATGACAGGGGCAACAACATTTAAAGCTTCTTTTAATAGAGCAAATCTTTTTTATGATGTTCGACCTAAAACTAAAGATATCGATAAAGATATCATTCGTTTTGTTCGTCAGTATCAAGGCAAATCGGGTATTATTTATTGCTTGAGTCGTAAAAAAGTTGAAGAAATAGCACAAATACTTCAGGTAAATGGAGTAAAGGCGGTTCCGTATCATGCTGGTTTAGATGCAAAGAAACGAGCTAAGCATCAAGATATGTTCTTAATGGAAGATGTGGATGTTGTAGTGGCCACTATTGCTTTCGGAATGGGAATTGATAAGCCAGATGTTCGTTTTGTAATTCATCATGATATTCCAAAAAGTTTAGAGAGTTATTATCAAGAAACGGGTAGGGCTGGACGCGACGGTGGAGAGGGCTATTGTTTGGCATTCTACGCATATAAAGACATAGAGAAATTAGAGAAATTCTTATCAGGGAAGCCTGTTGCTGAACAAGAAATTGGACATGCCTTATTACAAGAAGTTGTTTCATATGCAGAAACTTCGATGTCTAGACGGAAATTTCTATTGCATTATTTTGGAGAAGAGTTTGATGAGGTGAATGGAGAAGGTGCAGATATGGATGATAACGTGCGAAATCCGAAAAATAAATTTGAAGCACAAGACGATGTAAAATTGTTGCTAGAAGTTATTAGAGATACCAATCAAGAATATAAATCAAAAGAGATTGTCAATACCATTGTAGGTAAAAGTAATGCCTTGTTGAAGTCTAGGAAAACTGATATTCAGTCATTTTTCGGAACGGGTTCATCTAAAGAAGCTAATCATTGGATGGCGTTGATACGGCAGATATTAGTGGCAGGTTACGTAAATAAAGAGATTGAACAATATGGTGTTTTGAAAGTGACAGCAAAAGGGCAAGAATTTTTGCAGAAGCCTCAGTCTTTTATGATGACTGAAGATCACGTGTATGTAAGTGGTGATGATAGTACTATTGTTACGAATGCCAAGGGTTCTGGAGGAGTAGTAGATGAGCAATTGATGACAATGCTAAAGGATTTACGTAAAAAGGTTGGTAAAAAATTAGGCGTACCGCCGTTTGCGGTTTTCCAAGATCCATCGTTAGAAGATATGACATTAAAGTATCCAATTACCATTGAAGAACTGTCTAATGTTCATGGTGTTGGTGACGGGAAGGCGAAAAAATTTGGCAAAGAATTTTTAACGATCATTTCTTCTTATGTCGATGAAAATGACATCACAAGACCTGATGATTTAGTTGTTAAAAGTACAGGAATGAATTCTGCTCTTAAACTTTACATTATTCAAAATACAGATAGAAAACTACCTTTAATCGATATTGCAAGTTCTAAAGGCCTCTCAATGGATGAATTGACTAAAGAGATGGAGCGCATCGTTTATTCTGGTACCAAACTCAATATTGACTATAGCTTAAATGATCTGTTAGATGAAGATCAACAGGAAGAAATTTATGATTACTTTATGGAAGCGGATAGCGATAAAATTCAAATGGCGCTAGACGAATTTGAAGGTGATTACGATGAAGAGGAATTGCGCCTAATGCGAATTAAGTTTTTAAGTAATGTGGCGAATTAGTGTCCAATAACATAGGTGCTCACCATAGCCAATCCGAACCCAAGTAACACGACTACAAATTTCTTTATATTGAACTGATGATTTTCAGTTGTTTCGAATAAAATCGCAGTTGCGATATGCAAAAACACCCCAATGACAACAGCGGTAATAGCATGTTGATAGGTATCGAAAAAATCAATCTTTTCACTTAAAAATGAGCCAAGAGGACTCATCAAAGCAAAAAATAATATCAGTATTACTGTATACTTCTTTAAAAAATCTGATTTCAATAAAAAAGCGACTAAAACAATACTAATCGGAATTTTGTGCACTACAATGGCCCACAAAAGAGTACTATTTTCGATATTAGCGAGTGGTATACCTTCTACAAAAGCATGAATATATAAACTTAAAAACAACAACCAAGGAATTTTGTGTACGTGCTTATGAATATGTACATGTCCATGTTCTACACCTTTTGAGAAATACTCGAGTATTGTTTGTAGTAAAATACCAAGAAGAATATAAGCTCCGATATTCTTCTGATGTGATTCAAATACTTCAGGTATTAAATGTAAAACTGTTGTTGAAAGAAGGTAAGCCCCACTAAACGAAAGTAACAATTGAGTCGACTTCCCTTTTGGCTTCGCTATAATAACAATGATATAGCCAACAAGTACAGAGGAAATAAGGGCAATATAATTCATTCTAGTACTAATATTAATCTGTTTGATTTTTCAATATCAAAAGAATTCAAATCATAATCACCAAAAGTATGTTTTAATTTTAACCCAGCAGCAGTAATATACTGATTAAAAGTATCTAACGTGATATATCGAACATATTCGTTATAATAATGTTCTTTATTATTTGTTGTAAAACGTATGTCTTTTTTTATAAAACCATTTTCTATTGATCGATGTATATGGAAATCAATCCCACCTTTCGTAATGGTCTCCTTTTGGACCAGTTGTTTTTCAACAAACGCTACATTCATAAAATCGATCACTAAAACGCCATTTTCTGAAAGTCCGTTTTTTAAATTCTGTAAAACTTTAATGTTCACTTCATCTTCGTCAAAATAACCAAAACTTGTAAACAAATTGAGAATGGCATCGTATTTCGTACTGAGTTGATCTCGCATGTCATGTACCTCAAAACTCAGTGTGTCATTCTCAAAACTCTTGGCATGATTGATACTATTTTTAGAGAGATCAGCTCCGATAACATCAAAGCCTAAAGAATTCAAAAAAATAGAATGCCTACCCTTTCCACAAGGTAAATCTAACACCTTACTATTCTTTTTAAGATTCAAAAAAGACGTCAGGTTGCACATAAACATCTGCGCTTCCTCATCATTTCGATCTTGATAGAGAATATGGTAATATGATGTGTCAAACCAATGTTGAAACCATTCCATTTTTTGTTGCATAAAATTTATAAGTCAACAAAAGTAAGAAATCAAATTGTAGCATTTTAAAAATAGGTATTTTTGTATCAAATATTTTTTTGATGGGTGATAATTTTAAAATGGTTGCTAAGACAATGTTTGGCTTTGAAGGTCTACTTGCAAAGGAACTTAGACAGCTAGGAGCAATGGATGTACGTGAAGGGATTCGTAATGTTTCTTTTGTTGGCGATAATGGCTTTATGTATAAAGCCAGCTTGGCACTTCGAACGGCCGTCCGAATTTTAAAACCTATCAAAAAATTTAGAGTGAATTCTGAAGATGAACTGTATAAACAGTTACAATTAATTAAATGGGAGCGTTACTTTAATGAAAATGGGACTTTTGCGATTGATGCGGTTGTAAATTCTGATAATTTTACCCATTCGCATTACACAGCATTGAAGTCTAAAGATGCTATTGTAGATTATTTTAGAGATAAATATGGTAAGCGACCGAATATTGATATCAAACATCCTGACGTACAGTTAAATATTCATATTCAAAAACAATTTTGTACGGTATCTTTAGATAGTTCTGGAGATTCTTTGCACAAAAGAGGCTATAGAAGCGCCACAAATATTGCGCCTATCAATGAAGTTCTAGCAGCAGGGTTGGTGCTACATTCAGGCTATGATGGCACACAGCATTTTATTGATCCTATGTGTGGTAGTGGAACTATTTTGATTGAAGCCGCGATGATTGCCAATAATATTCCAGCGAATATCAATAGACGGGAATTTGGTTTCGAAAAATGGAATGATTTTGATGCAGATTTATTTGATAAAATTAGAGAATCTTTATTGAAAAAGACGCGAGAATCATATAGAAAAATAATAGGATATGATAAAGCACCATCTGCTGTTCGTAAAGCTATTGATAATGTTAAAAATGCACATTTAGATGAGTTTATTGATATTAAGCATGAGAATTTTTTTAACACTGAAAAAGATTTGGAAGGTAAAACAATAGTATTATTCAACCCACCGTATGGAGAGCGATTGGAAATAGATGTTCCAATCTTTTACAGAGAAATAGGTAATACTTTAAAACACGGGTACCCTAATACCGATGCTTGGTTAATTACTTCAGATTTTCAGCAAGGGCTAAAAAACGTTGGGTTGAGAACTTCAAAAAAGATTCAAGTTTATAATGGTAAGCTCGATTGTCGGTTTGTAAAGTATGAAATGTATGAAGGAAGTAAGAAGGCGAAAAAACAAGCTAAATAATCATAAAACTGAATCATTTTTTTCACCAAGTTTTCATTAAAATCTTTGCCTCAAATACCTAACATCTGCCTTATTTTTTACTTCTAAAATTGTTGATGAAATTTATGAAAATGGATATTTGTTGATAACTAGATTCTTATTCTGAAATTTGATTATTATTTTAAATATTTGATTATCAATAGTTGAGTAAAATTTTTAATTGCGATTTACTTACACTTTTATCAACATTAAATAAACAATTAAAATGTTGATAACTGCAAAAAACAGATTGGAAAGCTTCTGACTTATTAATTATTTTAGTTATGTAATATAGGTACGAGTATAATTCACCTTAGGGTAGGAGTTGGGTGGATTATTTTATAAGATTTAACTAAAGAATAAAATTCAAGTGAATTCAAGAAGAAAATTTTTAAAAAACTCCGCTTTTGCAGGTATTGTAGTGATATCGAGTCCTAATTTGGCCTTTACAAATACTAGTACGTTCTCTTTTTCTGAAAGTGATTTAATAGGTAAGGGTAATCCTCAACTATACGGAAAGGGATATAAGTTGCAGAAAAAAGCGCATCAGGCTTACTTAGAAATGAATTATGCGGCTCGAAAGAGCGGTATGAATATTAGGGTGGTATCTAGTTATCGAAGTTTTAATCATCAAAATTTAATCTGGACACGCAAATACAAGAGATATCGTTCTCGAAATTTATCGTCAAAACATGCCGTCTTATACAATATAAGATACACGGCAATACCAGGAAGTTCTAGACACCATTGGGGTACGGAAATAGATGTTGTGGATGGAAGTATAAAAACGTCAAAATACCCATTAAGTACAAAGAATTTTCATGGATATGGCATTTATAAATCCTTTAGAGAGTGGATGGATAGTAATGCACATAAATATGGCTATTATAGAGTCTATACAAATGATCATAACCGTAAAGGATTTAAATATGAACCATGGCATTATAGTTTCGCCGAGCTTGCGAAGCCAATGTTAGAAGATTATAGTCGTAGAGATATCCAAGTTATATTAAAAAAACAACCGTTGTTAGGGAAGAATCATTTTACAGATAGTTTCTTACATACTTATACGAAAGACAATATTTTAGGCATCAACAGAAGTCTATTGTTTTAAGATATTACTTTCTCCCTGTTATAAGAAGCCCAAGTATATGTTACTTGGGTTTTTTGATTTACAGCATGTCAATTACTAAGAATTAAGGGTAAACGAGTACTGGCTTTCCATTTTCACAGACGACCTCAGAAGGACTCGCTGGGATTGAACAATCAGAAAAAACACCCCATTTTTCGTTAAATGCTATTTCTGCTATTCTATGCGCTTCTATTTTTTTTAGAAAAGCAACAGTGTCAATGGTTATAGAATAGGCTATATAACCTTGGGGGCCACCACAAGCCTTACTGCCAAAATCAACGAACCGCCAATCTTCAGCATTCACACAGTTTTCACTTTCTACCATTGATGTAAACTCTTTGGATAATTCAATCAAGTTTTTAGCTTCTTGTTCTTGTGAAATAGGCTCATCACTACAAGAATTCATGCTCAGCAATAATATTAGGTAGCAAATTTTTTTCATAAGAATTTGTTTTTTATTTAGATAAGAAGAAAGGACTTTGGTTGCGTGTATAACCTTTAAAAACAAGATATACCTTTATTCTAGTTTACAAGGAAACTTGTTATAGTTCTTGCTCTTAGAATGAGGATTAACTTTGCAGATTTTGAGATTGAGGATGTCTAATAAGAAAAAGCATTGCTTTGCGAAGTTCTTTTTTATTTCTCTAAACTTAAGCTAGCAAGTTTCCTACGTTTTTCGAAATAAAAAAAAGCTCCAATTTTGGAGCTTTTTCTTGTAGCGAGGAGCAGAATTGAACTGCCGACCTCAGGGTTATGAATCCTGCGCTCTAACCATCTGAGCTACCTCGCCATTTCGCGGTTGCAAATATAAAAACAAATTTAGTTGACACAAGCATGAATGTTTAAATTTTTGCAAAAAGTTTTTTATCAAATAAATATTATATATATTGTCACTCCTAGAGAAAAATAAATTAAATGTCAGAAAAAATTAAATTCGATATTGAGTTCCCTATACATTCGTCTCCTGCGTTCTTATATCAGTATTTATCTACGCCAGATGGATTGGCAGAATGGTTTGCTGATAACGTAAATTCTAGAAGTGATTTATTTACGTTTATTTGGGATGATTCAGAAGAAGAGGCTAAAAGAGTTTCATACAAGACTAATGAGCGTATTCGATATAAGTGGTTAGCAGAAGATGATGATACTTATTTTGAATTTAAGATTGAAGTTGATGCTATTACAAAGGATGTTTCTTTGATTGTAACGGCTTTTGCTGATGATGATGAAGTTGAAGAGTCAAAGATGTTTTGGGAGAATCAAATAAGTGAATTAAAACATACTATTGGAGCTTAAAATCCGAATAATTTAATATAAAAGCCTTGAGAAATCAAGGCTTTTTTTAGTTAGCTTTGTAGGCTGAAAAATTTAAATATGCTTAATTATAACGGGAAGATCATATCGAAAGAGGAGGTGTCAATATCACCAGATAATCGTGCTTTTAAATATGGAGATGGAATTTTTGAAACAATTAAGGTTGAGCATAAGAAGGTGATTTTTGCGGAAGATCATTACTTTAGACTTATGGCTTCTACGCGAATGCTTCGCATGGATATGGCGATGCATTTTACACTAGAGTATTTCGTAGAAGAAATTTTAAAATTAGTAGCATCACTGGAGTTAAATGATGCTAGAATTCGGTTTTCGGTATTTCGAAAAATTGGTGGGTTATATACTCCGGATACGAACGGCACAGATTTCTTGATTGAAGCATCAGAATTGAAAGTTGCGCTTAAAAATGATTATGAAATAGAATTATATAAAGATCACTACGTTTATTCGGGACTATTATCTACTATTAAGTCAACAAATAGATTGATTAATGTAGTTGCAAATGTATTTAGACAAGAAAATGATTTTGATAACTTAGTACTGCTAAATGAAAAAAAGCAACTCGCAGAGGCTACAAATGGCAATATTTTTTTAGTAAAGGGATCGACCATTTTAACCCCAGCATTAACTGAAGGATGTATTAAAGGTATTATCCGGAAAAAAATAATAGAACTGCTACAAAAGGATCCTAATTATACTGTTGAAGAAACTGAAATTTCTCCTTTCGAATTACAAAAGGCAGATGAAGTTTTTGTTACAAACGCTATAATTGGAATTCAACCTGTGACAAAATACCGTAGAAAGACGTACGATGTTTCTGTTTCTAAAGAAATTGGAAAAAAGCTAAGAGCTTTGGCTCTATTGGGTTAGTTCAAGCTTGGATTCTCTGGGGCATTTGCCCAGATTTGATATTCACCACCAAATTTCATTAGTTCATCTTTCCAAAAAGATTTGTGAGAAATATCAAAGATATTTTGATGACTATTTTCAATAACTTTCCAAGAGGTTGTATTTAATTCATCTTGCAACTGATCTTTACTCCAACCAGAATATCCGAGAAAGAAACGAATATCATCGTTTGTTAATGCATCATTATCTAATAGCTGCTGTACATTATCAAAATTGCCTCCCCAAAAAATGCCATCACCTATTTCTATACTATCAGCAATTAATTCGGGCATGCGATGCACAAAATAAAGATTTTCAGTAGCAACAGGACCACCAATATAGATTCTTAAGCTGGACTCTATTTCTGGAATGATATCGCTTATGGTGAATTCTGATGGTTTATTGATAATAAAACCGATGGCGCCTTCATCATTATGTTCAGAAAGAAGCACAATCGATCTATTAAATGAAGTATCATTTAAAATAGAGGGTTCTGCCACTAATAATTTTCCTTTCGATGGTTTTAGGCGTTGCATAAAGTCCTATTATTCAACTAATATAATAAAAAAAAGCATTCAAAAATAAATCCCAGCTAAAAACTAGCTGGGATTAATATAAACGATTTTATCGTTCACTTTCGTATATATTGAGTGGCTTTATTTCACGTTTACCAATTCTACATCAAAAATTAAGGGGGCATTCGGAGGGATCACGCCGCCAGCACCTCTTGAGCCATAAGCTAAGTCAGACGGAATTACCATACGTGCTTTATCCCCAACTTTTAGTAATTGGATTCCTTCGTCCCATCCTGGAATTACTTGACCAACACCAATTGTAAAATCAATAGGTTGTTTTCTTTTGTAAGAAGAATCGAAAACCGTACCATCCAAGAGTTGTCCTTTATAATGTACAGATACCATAGCACCTTTGGTTGCTTGAATACCAGTACCTTCTTGTATGATCTGATAGCGTAAGCCACTATCTGTTTTTTTAAATCCCGCAGATGCATCGTTTAAAATTGCCTCTTGAGCTTCTTTTTCAGCTGCTTCACGCTCAGCTCTACCACCTTCAAACTTGCGAAAAGCTTCTATCGGGTTAAATGCTTCCGCGGAAGCACCAACTTTTAAAATTTCTATGGAAGTCAACTCATCATTTTGTTGAATGGCGTCTACGATCTCTTGACCTTCAATAACATTTCCAAAAACTGTATGCTTATTGTCGAGCCAAGGCGTTTCTACATGCGTAATGAAGAACTGGCTACCATTGGTCGCCGGACCAGAATTGGCCATTGATAATACTCCCGGTTTGTCATGTTTTAGTTCAGGATGAAACTCATCGTCAAAGCTATATCCTGGATTTCCAGTCCCAGTTCCTTGAGGACATCCTCCTTGAATCATAAAGTCGGCAATTACTCTATGAAATTTCAAGCCATTGTAATAAGGATTTCCTTGAGGTTTTGCCGAATTTTCTAAATTCCCTTCTGCTAAAGCAACGAAGTTCCCTACAGTACCAGGTGTTTTTTCATATTCTAAGTTCACTAATATAGCACCTTTAGAGGTGTTAAATTTTGCGTATAATCCGTCTGTCATTTTATAAATTTTAAGATGCGCAAAGATACCTACTTTTCTTAATATCTAAAGCATATTGTGCAAATAAAAAGCGCCTGCTCAATAATGAACAGACGCTTACAGACAAGGCAATTTGTCTTTTACTTTTTAAATATTTTAAAATTCTCCTTTAAACTTCCAGCTTCTAGTTCTACAAGATACATACCACTTGCTAGTGTACTCATCTCTAAGACCGTAGCTATTTCACTTGGGCGTTTAGTCATAACAAGTTGCCCAATAGCATTATATACCATAATACTAGAGATATTTTCTCTTGCGCGGATATTTAAATCATCATTTACGGGATTTGGATAATATACAAATCCACCTTCTGGAGCAGTATTAATTAATTTATAATGATCAATAGCAACACCGAAAGTTCTCGAATTTTCATCATCATATACAAATCGCACTTTGAAAGCGCTATTGATATAGTCTGATACATCGATCGTGGCTGTTGTTGCAATATCTGTACTTCCTTTTGCAGGACTGTCATCAGAAACCGTAAGTATGTTTTGCCAATTATCGCCATCCCATACTTCAACCATGAACTTACCTGAATTCACAAAAGCTTGGTGATTGAATACAATCTCTACTGCAGCTTTGAATACACCTTCTGTCAATAAATCAACTTCGGGACCTTCAAGTTTTAAAATATTATTTTTAAATGCACCACACTTGTTATCATTAAATATAACACTCCCACTCCCAAGTTTTACTGGTGTTGTTGGGTTCATAAATGGCAAATCGTTTGTATATCCAAATTTCCATGAACAAGCAGTGCTATTATTTACTGACCAACCCGATGGTAAGGAAGCAGCATTAAAGTTCTCTTCTTGTATCTGTGCTTGTGTCATCAAACTAAAGCAACAGCATATATATAGTAAATTTAATTTTTTCATTGTGTTTAATTTTAATTTTAACTAATACTTTGTTACTCTTCTGATTCTAAGCGTTGTATAAATACCTGTGAATTTCCTGCGGCATCTGTAACAATCCATTCTCTCACCAATAACCTACCTCTTAGATCAATACATCTATCCAATGCAGTAAACATCTCGATATTTTGACTTCCTCCATTACCAATCGCAACACCATTTATAGTGCCTTCATAGGCTATTTTAAATCCGGCTCCATTCAAACCAAACTCAGCTTTTTCACCTATTTCAATATAATGAGGATCAGTATTTTGTAGTAAGGTAATAGTTGAATTTGTATAGCTTCCAAATCCATTAAAACTGTATGGTTTTGTGAAGTCAACATTCGCATATTGCCTTTGATTGGCAAGATTGTCATTATCAGTTTGACCACCTGCCGCGATCCAAGCATTGTAACTCATAAGAGATTCGAAATAAATCTCTACAATCCAACCAGAAGTAGGATCTGAATTGTTTACTACTCGTCCGATTACTTTTGGGGCAAAATTTAAGAGTTTGGTCACGTAACCATATTCCCAATGGTGATTTTCATCAAAAGGAACACCTTCAAAACGTACATTTGTGGTACTGTTACCTGGGCCAAAATCTGCCCAACATGATTGTATAGCTTCATATTCTGTGTACTCAATAGTGACATCAGAACAGTCATCACTGAATGTTACTTCTGGTAAATTATTAAAATCAAATACCAATAGGCTATCTTCTAAATTATCAGCAGTTGGTGGTGTTACATCATTGATAATCACGTTTTGTGTTTGAGTACTACTATTACCCGCTGAATCTGTAAATGTCCAAGTTATAACCGTCGTCCCTTGTGTTGAAATTGGGAATGTAGTGGTCGTCGTTCCTATAATTGACCCACTACTATCACAGCTATCTGTTGCAGTAGGAGGTGTTGGCGCTGTTACGCTACAGGTACCTGTTAAATCTGCTAAGCTCGCAGCATCAGCTACTGGCGCCGTTGAATCATTAATAATTACATTTTGTGTTTGTGTACTCGTATTACCAGCTGCATCTGTAAAGGTCCATATTACGACAGTTGTTCCGTTAGATGTTATTGGAAAAATTGTTGTAGTTGTTCCTGTAATTGTACCATCACAATTATCTGTTGCCGTTGGAGCTGTTGGAGCTGCAGGAGGGCTACATTCACCTATTAAATCTGCTAAGCTCGCTGCATCAGCTACTGGTGCTGTCACATCATTAATAATGATATTTTGTGTTTGTGAGCTAGTGTTGCCAGCGGTATCGGTATACGTCCAAGTAATTACAGTCGTTCCTGGTGTTGTAATTGGAAAAGTACTACTTGTGGTACCTGTAATGGTTCCGTTACAATTGTCATTCGCAGTTGGTGCAGTCGGTGCCGAAACACTACACTCACCTGTTATATTTGTTAAACTTGCAATATTGGCAACTGGGGCAGTAACATCATCTATAATAATATTCTGCGTTTGTGTCGTACTATTTCCAGAAATATCTGAGAATGTCCATGTGATTACGGTCGTTCCAGGTGTAGTTACTGGAAAGACGGTACTTGTAGTTCCAGTAATCGTTCCATCACAGTTATCACTGGCGGTTGGCGCTGTTGGCGCTGAAACACTACATTCACTTGTAAGATCTGCTAAATTTGCCGCATCTACTACTGGAGGAGTTACATCATTGATTATAACTCTTTGTGTTTGGGTAGAACTGTTTCCTACCGCATCTCGATACGTCCATGTTATGATTGTAGTTCCTGAAGTGGTAATGGGTAAATCAGTTGTTGTGGTCCCTAAAACTGTACCATCACAATTATCTGTCGCTCTCGGAGCGTTTAATGCTGTTATACTGCACTCTGCTGTTATATCTGGCAAACTTGCACTATCGGCAACTGGCGCCGTAGCATCATTAATAATTACATTTTGTGTTTGTGTACTGGTATTACCTGCAGCATCTCTGTAGGTCCAAGTTATAACAGTAGTTCCAGGTGTTGTAACTGGAAAGGTCGTCGTTGTCGTTCCAGTTATTGAGCCATCACAATTGTCTGTGGCAGTTGGCGGCGATGGATTTGAAACGCTACACTCATCTGTTAAGTCTGGGAGGTTTGTGATATCTGCTATTGGTGCAGAAATATCCTCAATAATTAATTCTTGGGTCTGCGTACTGCTGTTGCCTGCGGTATCAGTGAATGTCCAAGTAACAGTCGTTGTTCCAGGTGTTGTTACTGGAAAAACCGTAGTTGTTGTTCCTGTAATTACGCTCTCTCCATCACAATTATCACTGGCTGTTGGAGCTGTTGGAGCAGCAATACTACATTCGTCTTTTAAATTTGGTAAACTTGCGGCATCAGGTTCTGGCGGAGTATCATCATTCAGGCATGAACAATGTACATCTGTTTTTACAGCACCACCCATGACCCATGATTGCCCATTCAAGCAACCGTTTTGACCATTTCTCGTGTCAATTTTTATTTCAATTTCATCGACATTTCCAGCAACATTATCTAAGGTTAATTCGAAAACCTTGATACAACATTGTCCATCGGGAAAATCATATATCCTTTCTGTTAATTCAGCAAAACTACCATCAGCTGCCGAAACTTCGATATGAATATAACGTCCATCCGGAGTTAGCTCAGATACTGGCAATTCAACATCAACACTTCTCGGTCCTACATCTGTAGTAATCGGTATTTTTATGGTTTGGATGTTATTATAACCTCCAACCGCTGTAAATACGCCCGAGCTACCAATACCATTGTTTTTCTTCCGAAAAACGTAAGCTAGCATCGATTGCGCTTTGTGCGATTTGTTTGTATTTGAATAATTAATAGCTGTTGTTGCCGGCAATTCTGTTCTATAATACCAAACATTAGAGCTGCCACCTGCTGGGACTTCTCTATTCGCGGTATACGAATTTCCGTCTGCGTCTTCTATAGTAATCGTACTTCCAGGGTTTTGACCCTTATATACGATCTCTACAACAATGCGCTCTACATTTTGAGAATTTGGAATGGCTATCGAAGCAGGTACGTTATTTTTTATACCTAAACTCAATAGTTCTACATCTATACCATCTTGACACGTATATGACCAACCTGTGTTGGAAACACTCGTTACGTACGATATATTATTAGATTTTTTAACCTCCAATTTTTCCTTGAGAGGGTCTGCGTGTGTAGGGGAGTTGATTAAGAATGTGCTAATGAGAGCACATATTAAGTAACTTTTCTTCATATAAAAAGTATTGGTTAATATTCAACTCGTAAAATGAAAACGTTTTAATTATCAAATTAGTATAAGTTGTTTTCATGACTAGATACAACTAGTCTCAAGGATGAAACAACTGAACGAGAAAAATTCCTACCTTTTGTTTTAAAATAATTTTAATTGAGGATTTTTAAGTTGACCATATAAGGTATAGTCAAACGGAGGTAAAGTAGTATGGGCCAAATATTTCTTTTTAGCTAAGCGAAATTGCATTGCTACCTGATCAGCAATGTTGCCATCGCCGCGCATTCTTGTCCCGAATCGAGAGTCATTTAATTGACCTCCGTGGCAAGATTCGATTTGATGCAGGATTTTTTTTGCCCTGTCGGGGAAAGCTTTTAAAACCCAATCTTTGAATAGATTACCAATGGCACCATTTAAGCGTACCATTGTGTAGGCTGCCGATACAGCCCCTAATTCACTTACTTTCTTTACTAAATTGAAAATTTCGTGACTATTAATTGCTGGAATTATTGGAGCCATCATCACATTAACCGGAATTCTATTTTGTGCTAAAGTCTCTACTGTTTTTAAGCGCTTTGGAATGGATGCTGTTCTTGGTTCTAATATACGTCTGGTATCTTCCTTTAAGGAGGTAATGGAAATACTTACATGCAACAGATTTAATTTTGACAGTTCGGTTAAAATATCTAAATCCCTAAGGATTAAGGCATTTTTAGTAATAATGCTAACCGGGTGTTGGTACTTCAAAAATACTTCAAGTATTTTTCGGGTGATTTCTAGCTTTTTCTCTATTGGCTGATAACAATCGGTATTTCCTGAGAGCATGATATTTTGAGCTTCCCAATTCGTACTTTTTAGTTTGTTTTCTAGTAATTGAGCTGCATTTTTTTTGTACAGAATCTTTCTTTCAAAATCCAATCCAGCACTATAACCCCAGTATTCATGTGTGTTTCTGGCATAACAGTAAATACATCCATGTTCGCAGCCTTGATATGGATTCATAGAGTAGGGCATGCCAATATCGATACTTGTTACTTTATTTAGAATAGTTTTAGGAAAGATTTCGATGTACTGTGTTCTATTTGTATCTGGATCATCACCTTCTTTCAAACAATAGTTTAGAAATTCATCTTCAATAATATGCTGATGCTGTAAGAAACGGTTATGCGTGTTTATTTGAGCTCCTCGACCTTTTATGTAATCTTTCTTTTTGATGCTTAAAATTAGCTCAAAAAAATAGCTGTGATAGCTTAAAATTGTAGCAAAGTTAGTTTTTTTAAAATTATATTTTACTCGATTTATCCAATAGGTAAAAGTCTGCCAAAACCATGGCAGTTAAGGCTTCAACTATAGGTACGGCTCGCGGTACAACACAAGGATCGTGTCTACCTTTTCCTTGTACTTCAACGGCATTACCTTCGCTATCGATGGTGTTATACTTCTGTAGCAGTGTTGCTACTGGTTTAAATGCTACCTTAAAATAAATATCCATTCCATTAGAGATGCCGCCTTGGATGCCACCAGATAAATTCGTTTTGGTCGTTCCATCGCTGTTAAAAGCGTCATTATGTTCAGAACCTTTCAGCTTAGTACCTTCAAAACCACTACCATATTCAAACCCTTTAACGGCATTTAAACCTAGCATGGCTTGCCCCAATCTGGCATGTAATTTATCGAAGATGGGTTCTCCTAATCCGATAGGTATATTCTGGGCAACACAGGTAATGGTACCACCAATAGTATCACCTTGTTTTTTTATTTCTTGAATGTGTTGAATCATCGCTTCCGCGGAAGCGTTATCAGGACAACGCACCATATTATTCTCGGTATTTGATAGCTCTAACTCTTGATAATTTTTATCTAAAGTAATACTTCCAACAGAAGAAGTAAATGCATTAATTTTTATACCGTTAAGCAGTTGTTTTGCAATAGCTCCTGCAACAATCCAATTCGCTGTTTCTCGGGCCGATGAACGCCCACCACCACGGTAATCTCTTAGTCCGTATTTCTTGGAATAGGTATAGTCGGCATGTGAAGGTCGAAACGTTTCTTTGATGTCTGAGTAGTCTTTCGATTTCTGATTGGTATTTTTTATAATGAAACCAATGGAAGTCCCTGTCGTTACCCCTTCAAAAATACCCGATAAAAATTCTACTTGATCTGGTTCTTTTCGTTGGGTCACAATTTTCGATTGTCCAGGTTTTCGTCTATCCAACTCTGATTGAATTGCGCTTAAGTCGATCTGTAATCCGGCAGGACAACCATCAATAATACCACCAATAGCGGTTCCATGAGATTCTCCAAAGGTAGTGAGGGTAAAAAGTTTTCCGAAAGTGTTGCTCATAGGGACAAAAATAGCAAAGATTTAATTGCTGTAATTAGAAATTAAAAGAAAATAAATTTGGAAATAATAATTTAGCTGCCATGATAACAATCATGACAATTACGGCAATACGTACGAAGCCGTCGCCTTTTTTTACAGAATATCTACTCATGAACCAACCTCCTGTGGCATTACCAACAGATAATACAAGACCGTATTGCCAGTTGATAAGATCGTTATAAGCAAATATAGCAACCGCTGCCAGTGAATATATCAAAGCTACAAACACCTTGATGGCATTACTTTTTACAAGAGAGTATCTATTTATAATCGATAAAAAAAGTAGCATAATAAAACCTACACCAGCTTGTATGAATCCGCCATATATCCCTACAAAGAAGAAGGCTAGAATTCCCAACCAAAAATATTTACCTGTTATTCGCTCAAGAATGTTTTCGGTATTGATTTTTGGCTTAAACAACATGTAAATTACAATAAGAATCATTACACCAGCTAAAATCTTATTGAATAGTTCTCCTTTAATATCAACTGCAAATGAGGCGCCTAATATGGCTCCTATGGTGGCGGACAAGGCCAAATAAATGCTATAGGGAAACGCAGAAACACCTTTACTCTGAAAACCTCGTACAGCAAAAATATTTTGGATGATAATTGCAATTCTATTGGTTCCATTTGCAACATTAGGTGGTAGACCTAAAAATATAAGAATGGGTAAGGTTAATAAAGACCCGCCACCAGCAAGTATATTAATGGCACCAGCGATAAACCCAATTATTACTAGTAATAGAAGATCAAAAGAAAACTCCATAAACATTTGGTTATAAAGCGCATAAAAGTACTGTTTATTTATGATTAATGTCTGCATAAAAAAAAACGTTTTTTTATTTCGAGTAATTGAAAAAGGTTGTTATATTTGCACCCGCATTCAGGGAATACCTGATGAGACCTAGGAGAAATGGCAGAGTGGTCGAATGCGGCAGTCTTGAAAACTGTTGACTGTAACAGGTCCGGGGGTTCGAATCCCTCTTTCTCCGCTGATCAAGCGCAAATGCGCAGATTAACTGAAAAAATCCCACCAAGTTTACTTGAGTGGGATTTTTGATTTTAATATGTCAACCCTCCTAAGGGTTGCTTTTGCATTTGCAGTACACGGTAGGAGGGATGACCATAGGTAATCCCAGTCGCATCACCTGGCTCCTACGCAAAAAGGTAAGTCTTTACCTTTTTTACTTCGCCCCCCCATCAAATAGCAACAAAAGCCTTCAAATAACACTATTTATAGGCTTTTTCATTTTATTTAGTTTCATTTGAAAGCAACTAATATTATAAATAGGTGACCTATTCGGGGACCTTTATTTATTTTCTGATAGGTAACCGAATTTCAAATAATATTTAAACTGACATCAATGATCTCAAATAAGAATGGCTATCACCATGTTACTTATTGATTGTATCCACTAACACAGCGTATTTAATTTTTTATTATCTTCAACATCTGCAACCAAGAGATCTATATGTACATGTTTCAAACTATTAATCAACGTTGAATTTAGAAAAATAGTAATATGAAAGATTTGAATATGAAAGTAAAAACTGTCGACATGGATGTGGCGGTTAGATTTTACACGAAGGTCATAGGACTCAATTTACAACATGGAACGGGGGAAGAAAATATTATAGACCAGCCTGGAGTACATATTGAGTTTGAAAAAACCAAATAAGTTTCAGAAAAGCTTTTTTAGTAAATCTATGAAATGCTTACCTTTGAATTAACTAAACCCCATCAAAATGAGAAAACTCTTATTTGTATTATCTTGTTTTATATACTTCACAACTTTTTCTCAAAATAAAACAATTTCTATAGGAATTTTAGCTGATAAAACTTCGGCGCAGACTGCCCCCTTATTAGAAGATTTAAAGAAGGAAATCAAATCTGTAGTAGGACAGAATACTAATATTAAATTTCTAGATGTTTTAGAGAATAACTATAAATCAGAAGTAGCTACTGCGAATTATCAAGCCTTATCTAAAAGTAAGGTAGATATTATTTTAGCCTTTGGAGTTGTGAATAATGTTGCTATTTATCAACTTCAAAAATATGACAAACCAACAATTGTGTTTGGTAATGTGAATAGTGATTTTATAGACTTACCTGAAAATCAGCAAACATCGGGCATCGATAACGTTACCTATATTTTGGTACCTTCATCTTACAAAAACGATTTAGAAGCCTTAAAATCGCTGTATGATTATAAAAAGGTAGGAATTGTAGTAGATAGTTATCTGCCAAATGCACTGCCAATCAAGGATCTTTTTGATGCTTATTTCAAGGAGAAACCTTCCGATTATAATTTGATCACTTTACCTGAAGATGGAAACATAGAAAATGATTTGGGAGATCTTGATGCCGTGTATATCACTGGAGGGTTTTCTTTGACCGATGCCCAGTTTAAAACAATGATCGATGTGATCAACACCAAAAAACTACCCTCATTTTCTTCAAATGGAGTACAAGATGTAAAAAGAGGTGCGTTGTCTACGAATCAACCAGAGACAAGTATTAGTCAATTTTTTAGACGTATAGCTTTGAATGTTGAATCGATTCTATCGGGAACAAACCCTTCAGAATTACCTTTATATATTGATTACAAAAACAAGACCACTTTAAATCTTACTACGGCGAAGAAGATTGGATTTCCACTGCGCTATAGTATGTTGGCAACAGCGGATTTTATTGGAACTGATGACGAAAATACAGCGGAGACTTCTTTATCCATTTTAGATATTATGAGAGGAGTGATTGATAAAAATTTATCACTTGAAATTGAGCAAAAGAATGTTGATTTAAGCGCACAAGACACTAAATTGGCGAAAAGTAATTATTTACCGGATGTTACGGCAAGTGCCAACGGATTGTATATAGATCCGCGAGTGGCTGAAATAGCTGGTGGCGCAAATCCCGAGTTCTCTACGACCGGCAATATCGTAGCAAAGCAACTGCTATATTCACCAAGTGCTTCTACGAATGTGGGGATACAAAAAGACCTGCAAAGTGCGCAACAAGAAGTATATAATTCTGCCGAATTAGATGCATTGCTGAACGCTTCAGTCGCTTATTTTAACGCACTTATTTTAAAAACAAATGCTAATATTCAAAATCAAAATTTACTAATTACTAAAAGGAACTTAGAACTTGCGGAGCAAAATTTTGAAGCGGGCGCTTCTGGAAAGTCAGATGTCCTACGTTTTCGTAGTCAATTAGCACAAAACACGCAGAGTTTGATAGAGGCAGGTAATCAATTAAAACAATCATTTAATACTATAAATCAATTGTTGAACAACCCTATTTCTAATGAGATTAATGTCAAAGATGCTGAACTTTCAAAAGGTGTATTTAGTCAATACAATTATGATGATTTCTTCGAATTACTTGACAATCCAAAACTACAACCTTTTTTAATTGAATTTTTAGTAGAGGAAGCAAAGAAGAATGCTCCTGAATTGAAAAATATAAGTTACAACTTGAACGCAATAGATCGAAATTATAAATTAAATACTTCAGGGCGTTTTTTACCGACAGTTGCTTTACAGGGCCAATATAGTTTAGCTATCTCACAATCAGGCAAAGGTGCTTCATTTCCGGTTGGAACTCCGCTTGCGCCAGACGGTACCTATAATGTTGGGCTGAATTTGTCATTACCAATTTTTCAACAAAATCAACGTAATATTAATAAGCAAACAGCAAAAATTCAAGAAGATCAATTATTGGTACAACAAGACAATACCTATTTAAGTATAGAAAAGAATGTCAATGATTTGGTACTAGATTTGGTAAATCAAATTGCCAATATTGAAATTTCGAAAGTTGCTGAAATTACAGCAAAAGAAAGTTTAGATTTGACACAGAACGCCTATGAAACTGGGGCCGTACCTGTGATACAGTTGATAGATGCTCAAAGTAATTATTTACAATCCCAATTAGCAAGTGCAACCGCCAATTATAATTATTTAATAAGTTCGATGCAGTTAGAAAGAGCAATCGGTTATTTTTTCTTGACGCATACAGAAGCTGAAAATCAAGCTTTTACTCAACGAGCTAGACAATATATTTTGAACAAAAACTAAAACACCAAATATAATGAAATACAATACTTATAAAATCCTTGTTGTTGGATTGATTTTTTCTTTAAGTGCGTGTAAGGAAAAAGTTGAAGAAAAAGAAGCTGTCTTACGACCGGTGAAATTTGAAGTAGTAGGCACAGCAAATGCACAGACTATTCGAACATTTAGTGGTGTTGCAAAAGCTAATGATGCCATAGGATTAAGTTTTAGAAGTGGAGGAATTATTACGAAAGTGAATCATTGGAAAGGAGCTAAAGTTAAAAAAGGAGATATCATCGCGCGACTAGACAATGTAGAAGCTAATTTAGCTTATGAGCAGTCAGTATCAGCATTGAATTCGGCAAGATCGGCTATGAATACAGCGAAATCAAGTTTGGATCGTGTAAAATCATTGTATGAAAAAGGAAGTAATTCATTAAGCGATTATGAACAAGCGAAAAATTCATATCAATCTGCGTTGGATCAGTTTGAATCTGCAAAACGCAATAAAAGTATACAAGCTACACAGTTAAGTTATGGGATTATAAAAGCTCCAAAAGATGGTGTCATTGCTTGGACCGATGGAGCAGTTAATGAGCAGGTTACAGCAGGACATCAATTTGCAGAATTGAATGCAGGCGATGGTCTGAAAGTCGAAGTAGGTTTACCAGAGGCAGTAATCAATAAGGCAAAAGTTAATATGTCTACACAAATAGAGTTTTCAGTTGTGAAAGATAAGGTATTTGAAGGCAGAGTTTTTGAAGTTTCACCAAGTATAGATCCAAATTCGTCAACATATATTACTGCTGTTGCAATTAACAACCCTATTTCAGATATTAAACCAGGCATGGCAGCGAGTGTCACCTTTGATTTTAGTACTTCAGATAAAATTGCCGATGATTCTTTGGTGATTCCAGTAAAGGCAGTTGGAGAAGATGGTGATGGGAATTTTGTATTTATTATAGATTCTCAAGATGGATTGACAGGACAGGTAAAGAAACGTAAGATTGAAATCGGGGAATTAACCTCGAATGGTTTTAAAGTTAAAAGTGGATTATCTTCTGGAGATAGAATTGCGACTGCAGGTTTACAAACCTTACTAGACGGTCAAAATGTAAGATTACAATAACTAGTAAATTAAATCTATGAATCTTACCAAATTTTCAATTGAAAAAAATAGAGTTGTTTTAAGTGTGTTAGCTGTGGTGATGATTATGGGACTCATGTTCTATAAATCGTTGTCTAGAGATAGTATGCCGCCATATACGATTCGTGTAGCATCTATTGTTTCTTCATTTCCTGGCGCAAGTCCTGAACGTGTTGAGGAATTGGTGACCGACAAAATCGAGAAAGTTGCGCAAGAACTCCCGGAATTAAAAAAAGTAACCAGTACCTCTCGTACAGGTTTGTCTGTAGTGAATGTGGAGCTTAAAATGGAAGTAGAACCTGAACAATTGCAGCCAGTGTGGGATCGGTTACGACGAAAATTGAGCTCGATCCAAGGCTTGCCCAGTAATGTAAACCCTCAATTAAAAGATGATGGAATTGGTGAAGTTTTTGGCATTGCGGTGGGTATTATAAGTGATGGGTATTCATATATTGAAATGAAAGAGTACGCCGATGATCTGAGAGATGATTTGATCAAGCTGGAAGATGCCGCGAAGGTCGAAATGAATGGAGAACAAGATGAACGTGTTTTTGTCGAGTTTGAAAATGCAAAACTGAAAACATATGGATTGACATCTAGTAAACTACAAAGTATAATTAATAGTACAAATATTTTGAGCTCAGGCGGTGCTATTAATGTGGAGGCAGAGCGTATAATTTTAGAACCTACTGGTAATTTCAATGATATTACCGCCATACAACAAATGTTGATTCCTACCGGTGATAACGGACAAGTAGTTGCCTTAGGAGATATTACCACTATTAGAAAAGGCTATATCAATCCACCTACACAAAAAGTTCGTGTGAATGGTAAAGATGCGGTTTCATTACATGTATCGCTTAAAGAAGGAGCAAATATTATCAAATTAGGAGAAGAGTTGGACGTAGTATTGAGTGAATGGCAAGATAAATTACCAGTTGGTCTAGAAGTATCTAGATTAGCCTCTATAGACACGTATATAGATTTAAAGATTAGCGATTTTATAGGCAACTTATTACAGGCCATTGGGATTGTTTTAGCGGTCATGTTATTCTTTTTAGGTCTTAGAACAGGGTTAGTTATTGCGAGTTTAATTCCTATCGTTACGATCACTACATTGATGATCATGGGGTTAATTGATGTTGGTCTCAATCAAATCTCATTAGCAGCTTTAATTATGGCACTGGGGATGATGGTAGATAATGCCATTGTAGTCGCCGAATCTGTCATGGTAAAATTAGAACAAGGAATTGATGTGAAAAAAGCGGCGATTGACTCTTGTTCTGAATTGTTTACACCACTGTTGATATCAACATTAACGACATCTGCAGCTTTCTTGGCATTTTTTATGGCGGAATCTGTAATGGGTGATATTATGGGACCTATTTTTGTGGTAATTACTATTGCATTATTGTCTTCGTGGATTATCGCTTTGAGTATTATAACTTTATTCTGTGTGTACTTTTTAAAAGTAAAACCTAAAGAAGAAGGTAAGGTAAGTTTCTTAGATAGATTAATCAATGGATTAAAAGCTAAGTATAAAGACCTTATCTTAATTGCATTGTCATGGAAACGTTCTGTCTTGGTAGGTATAGTCTTAATGTTTTTCTTATCGATTTTTGGCTTTACAAAGTTAGCCTTTGTATTCTTTCCAGATAGTGATCGTAATATGATCACTATTGACATTAATCTTCCTGAGGGCACCAAAATTGAGCAAACAACCGCAACCGTGTTGGCCATTGAAGATTTTATAATTAAAGAGTTGCAAGCCAATGAGAATCGTCCTGAGGGTATTGTAGACTGGTCAGCCTATATTGGGGAAGGGCCATCGGCCTATGACTTGGGCTATAACGCCGATGAGGCAAATTCTAATTATGCTCATATCTTAGTAAATACCACGACGTTCTTGGTGAATAATGATATGATTTCAAAAATTGATGCTTTTGCATTTTCCAATTTCCCAAATGCTGATATTAAAGTTGGTTTATTGGGGTCGGGTGGAGGTGGTACACCTATTGAAATCAAGGTGTCAGGAGATGATCCAAATAAATTAGCAAGTATCTCAGAAGCGATAAAATCAAAGTTGTTCAGTATTGCAGGAACTAAGAATATTAAAGACGATTGGGGCCCCAAAGGAAAGAAATTCGTAGTTTCAATTGATCCGAATAAAGCACAATCAGCTGGTGTTACAAATCAAGACATTGCGACTTCCCTACAAACTGTTTTAGACGGATTTCAAGCAGGAGAGTATAGAGAAGGAGACAAATCGATTCCTATTGTGATGAAGAGCGATCAAAACAAGCAACAGTCATTAGCCTCTTTGGAAACTTTGAACGTATACGCACAAAATTCTGGTAAAAGTGTACCGCTGTTACAAGTGGCATCTATCTTGCCACAATGGCAATATTCGAAAATTAAACGCTTGAATTTGACGCGTACTATTAATGTCTCTAGTGAATTAGCCGCAGGAGGAAATGCGTCGGCTATTGCAGCTGCTATCACACCATGGCTTCAAGAGCAAAAAGAAATATGGGGTAAAGACTATACCTATAATTTAGGTGGAGATGCTGAAAGTTCTGCCGAGAATATGGGAGCTGTAGCCAACTATCTTCCCTTATCTGCATTCATTATTGTGATGTTACTCATCATTCAGTTCAACTCCTTTAGAAAAATGGCAATGATAGTGAGTACAATTCCACTCGGTGTGATAGGGATGGTTATTGGATTATTAATCTTCGGAGTACCCTTCGGTTTTATGGCCTTTTTAGGAGTTATTTCATTAGCCGGAATTGTCATTAATAATGCTATTGTACTCGTTGATAGAATAGAAATAGAAGAGAACGAAGTAAAGAGAAAACCTCAGGATGCTATTATTGCCGCTTGTTTACAACGTTTCAGGCCCATATTATTGGCCACGTTTACAACTGTGCTTGGCTTGGTTCCGCTCTATTTAGGTGGAGGTGAAATGTGGGAGCCGATGGCAGTAACAATCATGATCGGGTTATTATTTGGCACCGTTATTACTTTATTATTTATACCTGCATTTTATAGTGTCTTATATAAAGTTGATTATAAAGGATATGAATTCAATGAGCAATTGTTAGATTGATGTTGAAACGTTTGTACCCATACCGTTTTGAAATTATATTATCTTCTCAACTTGCGATTTTATTTGGAGGTTTGTTGTTTCCGGCTGCATGGTTCGATGTGTATGTAGCCCCAATTTTGTTTATTTTCAATTTATTGGCCGCTGTTTTAATGTTCTATAGAAATAGAAAGAAAATGTGGTTCATTGTTATTTTATTGTTGATTGCAATTATAGCATTGGGCATTGACGTTTCTGAAAGTGAACATATAAAAACCATAAATAACGTAAAATTAATATCTCTTTTTCTTTTTTACGTGTTACTTGCAACAGAGTTGATACGGCAAGTTTGGTCTGCCGAAGAAGTAGGGAAGAACGTTATATTCGGATTAATTAGTGGCTATGTGTCAATTGGATTGATCGGTTTTTTTATATGCTTGAGCATAGAATTATACCATCCTGGAGCTTTTCAAGGTCTAAATTATATAGATGGAAATCGAACTTTTATTAGTGAAGATTTGATCTATTACAGTTATATCACATTAATGACTATTGGTTATGGAGAAATCGTCCCTATGATTCCATTGGCAAAAAAAGCAGCAGTACTTATAGGCTTACTTGGGCAATTTTATTTAGTAGTATTAACAGCGGTAATTGTAGGAAAATATATAAATCAAAAAAAATAATTTTAAATGAAGAAAGTGAACCAATTGTTAATGTTCTCATGTGTTATACTATTAACTAGTTGCGCATCGGTGAAAGTTGAAGACTCATGGAAATCTGATGATTTTAGCTCTTTGACGGATGAAAAAATAGTCGTCGTATCAAAAGCGAAGAAAGAGGAGGTGAGTAAAATGTACGAAACGGCTATAGCAAATCGGTTACGAGCTAAAGGAATTGATGCCATTGAGAGACATGTAAAATATCCTTCATTGACAGATAACGATGGTCAAACTCAGGAAGAGATTGATCAATTAGTTGAACAGTTTAAAAAAGACGATATCAATGGTGTGCTCGTTACGGCTTTAAAGGATGTTAAAGTAAAAAAGAAAATTATAAAGAGTGATGATGGTATGTCAAATTTGGCACCTAAGGAGAAGTCTTTTATTTCTTTTAGAGCGTATAATTTTGATGTAAATTCACAACAAAAAATTGCGGCACCTCCAGCAAGAAAAGATGCGATTGCATTGCGATCAAAAACATATTTTTTAGAAGCAGTAACCTATAATCTTTCATTGAAGGGCGATCAAAAGTTAGTAGGAATTTTACAAACTGATGTTACAGATCCAGAAAGTGCTGATAAAGTTTTAGAAGGATTTTCAAAGTTAGTAGCGAAACAATTTAAGAAAAACTAAAATAATGGTCATATGAAAATCACATTTCATGGTACGAGAGGGTCTATACCTGTTTGTGACGCCGGATTTCAAGAATTTGGTGGTAACACCACCTGTGTTTCTATTTCGTCAGATAGAGATGATGAAGAAAGTATACTGATTTTCGATGCCGGAACGGGTATCAGAAATTTAGGTAAGACCTTAATAAAGAAAGACTTTGCTAAAGGGAAAAAGATATTCATCGCTTTCTCTCATTTTCACTGGGATCATATTCAAGGCTTTCCGTTTTTTGCACCCGCCTACGATCCTAGTAAAGAAATAGAATTTTTTATTCTATCGGATACGCCACAAGTTGATGATCTCAAAGCAGTAATGGCTCGACAAATGGAAAGCACCTATTTTCCGATCAGTCTTGACAATATGGGGGCCAAATTTACCTATGCCGTGAACAAATCTAATACCATACATTTTGATGGGGGTAAATTATCAACGAACAAACATAACCATCCTGGTGGAGCGCATGGATATCGACTCGAAGTAGATGGAAAAATAATTGTCTATTGCAGTGATATCGAACATGGTGAGACCTTAGATGAAAAAGTCATTGCTTTTTGTCAAGATGCGGATATATTGATACATGATGCGCAATATACACCAGAAGAACTGCCTTCTCACAGAGGCTGGGGCCATAGCAGTTGGGAACAGGCAATTGAAGTTGCCGAAAGGGCAGGGGTGAAAAATATATATCTTACCCATCATGACCCTGATCATGATGATGAGTTCTTAAGAAATATTGAGAAACAATGTCAAGCGCGTTTTACGAATTGTTTTTTGGCTCGAGAAGGCCAATCCATCAGATTATAATTTAGTTAGTAATAATGAAGAATTTTTTAGTACCTGTCGATTTTTCGGAATATTCAGAGAATGCATTACGTGCCGCCGCCGCGTTAGCAAAAAAGCACAGTGCAAAAATTTATGCCGTTCATATGGTGGGTATTATGCCAGCCATTGTAGTACGAATGGAAGAAAAAACATCAGAAGAAGTCAAGCGTCACTTAGATTTGGCCAAAGAAGATATGCGTCAATTTTTAGATAAGACGTATTTAATTAATGTTGAGATAGAATTAATAATTACCATTAACAAAGTCTTTGAAGAGTTACCGATTGTTGCAAAAAAAGTCAATGCCGATTTGATCATTATGGGATCTCATGGAGCCAAGGGCATAGAAGAGTTGTTCGTCGGTACGAATACCGAAAAAGTAATTCGTCATACAGACACGCCAATTTTAGTGGTGAAGAATAGGCTTTCAAATATGCATTTTGAGAACGTGGTTTTTGGGTGTGATTTAGATGCAAAACTGATACCTTCACTCTCAAAAGTGCTTGATTTTTGCCTTGCAATTGGTTCAAAATTGCATATGGTCTATGTGAATACGCCGGGTCTAGATTTTGAATCTACAGAAGAAATGAACGGATTGATTGAGGATTTTCTAAAAATTGCAAAAAAGAGTATTGCGATATCGAGAGATGACATCTACATATACAATGATTATACTATAGAAAAGGGAATTGGTAATTATGCTAAGATGATCAATGCCGATTTAATTGCAATTGCTACGCATGGTAAAAAGGGACTTTCACATTTCTTTACACATAGTGTAGGGGAAACAATGGCAAATCACTCAAAATTGCCAGTGATCGTTTTTAAAAGATAACCAGACTAATTACCATTTAAATGGTCTAATACCAATACCATATTCGATATAATCTGCAGCACCGCCATTTAAGGTTTTAAGTCCGATTTGAGCAAAAATCAGTTTAGATATATTATAACGCAATGCAGGGCGCATAAAGAAGCCACCTTTACCCTTGTCATCACCTACATAAGTACCTATTTGAAATTTAACAGCGAGTTTATGAAACATAAAATCATAACCAATATGAGCGCCGAGTTGAGGTCGTTCAGAAGTTTCAATTTGACGCAACCTATTGTCATAAAATAAATCTACACCACCCGTTACGCCATGCATTTCATTGAACTGATGTTCATAATCAACAACTGCAGAAAAAACACCAAATAAAGTGTTGGTCCCTTGGTCTTGATCTCTTTGAGAAGCACCTCCAGCGACATAAAAGCTAATCGCACTTTCACGTGTTTTATCTCTCGGAGATTTTGAGGGTCGCTTAAATCTAGCAGGTAATACATCATCTGTAAAGGGATCTTTATTTTTATTGAACTGAGAAGCGTTATAGTGATATCGTACTCCTAAGTTAATACCATAAAGGTTCAATCCATTATTAGGTGTAAAAGTTGCCCCATTACTAAAATGGCTAAAATCAACACCGTAGAGAAGATCAAGTTCGCGCGTAAATTTATAAGCAAATCCAAAATCAACATTAAAATAAACTGCCATTCTTGCGCCTATAGCTTCATTTAAGGGATTTTCTTGTGAATCGAAAGGATTTAAATTATAGGTGAGTCCAACAGACGGTTCAATCGAAAATACATTCCTTTTATGTGAGCCCGAAATCGGAAAATTCATAAAGCCATAGATGGCATTCGGATTGCCATATACTCTAGCATCACCTAAGAAACCACTGTATAGACCAATGCCATACGACGGATATCCATAGCGACTTGCCCAACCATCAGGATTTGTAGGTTGCCATCCTAGTTTAACAGTTACTGCGCCATAACCTTGATCGAGTAAGCCCGATTGGCCTAAACGATTATCAGAATATAAAAAAGCACCATAATTTGATTTAATTTCGATAAACTTAAATCGGTTCTTACCTTCAGCATCTGACTGCGAGAATACGCTTAAGCCTTGTAGGTAAAGTATGAAAAAAAAGAGGTATAACTTTCTCATAATGTTATGGTCTGTTTTTAAAAGTTACTTAAAACGCTTCGTTAATCCCAAAATAAATTCCTGAATTACCATCAACACCACTGCCTACATCAAAACGCAGCCAAGTATCTTTGTCTCTAAAAATTCTAAATCGTGCTCCTAAACCGACACTTGGTTTTATATTCTTGATACTAAAGAAATCTTCAGGGCGCTCAGCCACTTCTCCTGCCAATGCAAAAGCATTAAGAGTCCACCTTGACTTGAATCGCCAACGATACTCTAGTTGAGATACGTACATTTGTTTATCTAGAAAGCGCCCAAAAAAATACCCTCGGGCTCTATTACCACCACCATAACTTGCGAGGGCTTGAAATGGCACGTCTCCAAAATTATTTTCCGAATATAATTGAAAAGCCAATAGACTGCGCTCTCCTATAGGTAAGTATTCTCTTAGGTCTAATACAAACTTATTAAAGCCAGAAGTAGCACCAAAAATCTCACTAGAAAAATGCGCCTTGGCCTGGTAGTAGAACCCTTTATTTGGGGAACCTGTATTATCTCTAGTATCAAAATTAAACACGGCACCTAATCCCGCTACGACCGTTCTTCTATTTCCCAACACATTTTGAGATTCTAAAATCCCACCTTCTTGAATTTCGGTAACCTCATGATTTTTAAATGTGAACTGAAACCCAAAGCTTAAATCTGGAGGTAGTCGCTTCATAAATGCAATATTTACCGCATGTGTTGTTTGATTATAGACTTCTTCATTTTCGTCTGGTGTATTATTACCAACACCCCAGAACAGATTAGGGTATACTTCTAATAAATAATGTGCATCAATAAAATAATCACCTGCGCCGAAATAAATTTGTGGGGTGATTTCAAACATGAGTTGCTTATTTAAGGTATAAATTCCGCTAAATAAGATGTTCGATAACCTGTTTTTGTAAGTGTTATTTTCACCCAAAAAGAACAGCTGTCCGCCACCTCCAAACCCGAATCCTGTTTCTGGTGTATAGAAGGCAATGGGTATGGCAATAAGTTGGTAGTTTTTAGTGCTCGAAATAGTATCTATTTTCACCAAATTATTCTCATCTTTCCGTTGCCCATAAACAGTACAGGTAAAAAGTAGGAGCGATATGCAAAGGATTGTTTTTTTCATTTAAAAAAAGAAATCGTCGAGAATAATATTAAATCCAAAAGAAAAAGAAATGTCATTTGATGAAATATTGGTGTTCGAAATTGTTTGTAAGGGTAGTGATTCTTGCTCAATAGAAACCCAAAATAAATTGACATTGATGCCCAGATCAAAAGCAATATAGTCATTCATGGTATACGAATAACCTACACCTAGAATAGATCCTAAGCCACTACCTTCTGAAAATTCTTGCGTAACTATGTTGTTTTGGGTCAAAAATTCTGTTTCGTCTTTATAGCGTACATACCCCAAAGAAAATCGAGCGAAAAGTGAGCCCGTGTTTCCATCCATAAAGTAATAATTAGAAAACGGACCTAAATAAAAGGTCTCTGTTGTTTTTTCTAGGGTGCCACTTGTACTCGCTTTATTGGCTTGAAATAAACCACCAACGAGCCATCGATCTTTTAGAAACTTGCCACTTTCTATGTTAATGCCATAATTATTGGAGGTTGTCTTAAAAGCGGCGTTGTCGACCTGTGTTGTTGTTGAACTAATGTTTCCAGATAATCCCGTAAGCCAACGTCCTTTTCTAAATGCCGTAGAGATAGAATCATTTTGAGCCATGACACCTTGACCAAGTCCTAAAAAAAGTACAATTAAAATAAGTGATACTGATGTTTTGATCATCTATAATTTAGAAATAAAAAAGTGAATATACCATATTTTTAGCATATGAAAAACAACTAAAATTGAACAGTTAGCATTTTTCCTTGTCGGAGTACTTTAAGTTCAAAACTATCGCCTTGCTTGATATTGGTCACGAAGGTTCCTAATTTCGTTAAGGCCTTGTCGGTTAGGTCAAATTGAATCCCATTAATTGATAAAATGATATCACCTCCGACAATCAATTTCTGATTTTCAATGAATACTTCGGTATCACCGCCTTTGATACCCTTCACACCAAATTTGGAGGTAGGTACCACACGCTGCACGAGTAATCCACTGTTTTGTGGCACATTAAAAGCCTTCGCGGTCTTCCCAGTAATGGGAATGAGATCGGCGCCTGTCCAAGGAATTTTGTCATACAACAACAAGCTTTTGGCAATATTTGAAGTGGCCGCAAAACCAATCCCCTCAAAACCACCCGATTTTGTCAAAATTTTGCTTACAACGCCTACAACTTCCCCTTTAAGGTTGAACATGGGTCCCCCAGAATTGCCCGTGTTTATGGCCGCATCTGTTTGAATAAATTCTGATTTTGTAAAAATATTATTACCGTTCGATATTTTAAAGCCACTTACATATCCAGAAGACAGTGAATGACCTAACCCAAAAGGAGCACCTACAATAAAAATGCGCTCTCCAATTTTGAGTTCACTAGAATTACCGAAATTTACAAGGGTGGCATTCTTTTTGTCCCAAATTAATTCGATCAAGGCAACATCGGTCGTCTTATTGGTCGAGAGTACTTTTGCGGGTATTTTCTCACCATCTAAAAACTGCACCGTTAATTTTTCGGCCACATCAACTACATGAGCAGCTGTTACTATATGCTTATTAGAAATCATAAAACCAGAGCCTAAACCTTGAGATGTCACCATTTTTTTTGTGATGCCAGCTGTCTCTAAGTTTTGCTCTTCTGTAAATATGACTACAACTGCCGGATTTACCTTTTTATAAATTTCAGTGAGATCTTGGCAGTAACCATAAAAGGAGCTGCTTATTACATAAACTACTATGACAATTTTGTACAATTGATTCATCTATCAGTTTTTAAACGTAGTTTCATTTTTCTATTTCTTACAAAAGCTACAACAGATGTTATTACGATCACCGCAATGAGCACATAGATAAATGTAGGAATTGGCAAGGGATCACCCGCCGCATAACTATGCAGACCAGACAAGTAATAATTTACACCAAACGAGGTCATAATGATGGAGCCAAAAGCAAATACACTGGCAACATTCAACACATAGTTACTTTTCAATGCTGG
Source organism: uncultured Flavobacteriaceae bacterium (assembly GCA_947494325.1). Classification (GTDB taxonomy): domain Bacteria; phylum Bacteroidota; class Bacteroidia; order Flavobacteriales; family Flavobacteriaceae; genus Aureibaculum. The sequence goes on along the minus strand of CANLUS010000002.1, from coordinate 489,273 downwards.
AACAAAACGTAAATGCAATACGATTACATAAACAATAATGCTTATCAACGCCCAGGTTTCTTTAGGATCCCAGGCCCAATAACGACCCCAAGATTCATTGGCCCAGATACCACCTAAAAATGTACCAACCGCTAGTACAAACAACCCAATAGTCATAGAAATTTCATTGATATAGGTGAGTTCTTTGATACGTACATTGATTACTTTTTTCGTTTTTGGTGTGCTGAAAATCATCAGTAATAAGGCCATAAAACCTAAAATAAAGGATAAGGCCAATGGTGCATAGCTACTTACAATCGTAGCCACATGTACTTTCAGCCAAAAGGATTTTAATACAGGCATTAAATTGGTAATTTCTGGACTCAACCAATCTAAATAACTTACAAATAACAAGGCTCCAGAAAACAAGGTGGCTAAGGGTAAGGCAAAATCAGATTTTCTAAAGGTCATTAATCCGCACAGTAATAATACCCAAGCAACAAAAACGAGCATTTCATAACCATTACTCCAAGGAGCATGCTGGGCAACATACCATCGCAAGAGAATATTACCTGTAAAGAGTAAAAAACTAATCAGCGTTATAATAATGAAGGTATTCCAAACAAATTCGACACCCTTTTTCTGCATAAAAATTTTTACGATCGACAAAATCAATAATACCATTCCTAGGGTAAAAAAGGCCTGAAACAACCAGAAGTTTAAATTCATTTGGTTATACCATAATTCGGCTTCTATGCGTTGGTTGTTCGGAATAATCTCCTTGCCTAAAACATCTTGAAAGGTCTTGATATAATCGAGTTTTTCACTGGCTGCCACCCAATTTTTCGCATTGACATCTTTAAAATAATTGAAGGCGATCTGTTTTGCAAATTCACCATCTTCGGGTGGAAAATCTTGAAAGTGATGCGTTTGACTATGCCATTTGTTATTTTCATCATTACTATTAGGAAATACTTTTAAATAGTTACCTGAAAATACGTTGAATAAAATATTAAAGCGTTCATCGACTTTTAGTACTTCTTTATCAAACTCACTACGTTCGGCAGGTTTCTTTTTATTTGCTACTTCAACAACTTCGCCTAACAGATATTTGCCTTTATCATCTAATAATCCCATAAATGACACCAAGCCATCTTCACTGATCTCTATATTTTTAAATAACTCACCGCCCTTTTTTTGATCTACTTTTATAATCGGAATATATTGCCACACATTTGATGCTGCCTGCATGGATAAAAAGGCCTGATTGGCATTTAATCGAACACTTCCGCCATCTTTGGTGAATTTGAAATAAGGCTTACGTGATAGCTTTCTTAAAAACTCGGAAGCCAAGGTATTGATCGGCTTGATTCGTCCGTCTAAATCTTGCACCATTAATCTACCAAATAATTCGGCATGTTGTGGGTCTACACGTTGAGAGTTGATTGTATTTATATCTATAGTTGGAACCGTGGATTGATCTTCTTGAGAGAAAGAGGTCGTGGACATGCTCAGGAGCAACAGCAACATGGCCACGTGTTTCGACTTCAGTTTTTTTAATTTTTTATTGATCACCGTGAACCGAGAACTTTTTCCGAAAAGGGTAAAAAACATACCAATCATCATTAAAAAATAGCCCAAATAAGTCACGTTTGTTCCAATGGCGTCATGGTTTACAGCCAACACAGTACCTAATTCATCGGTATCATAACTTGCTTGAAAAAAGCGATATCCTTTATAATCTAGTACGTTATTCATGAAAATACGATGTGGTATTTCTTGATTATTGTCAATGACTTTGACTTCGCTGGCATAGGCCGACGGACTCGTAGAGCCAGGATAACGTTCTAATTGAAAATCATCTAAATGAATCGAAAATGGTGTAATTACGGGTTCCGCTCCGTAAGATAATGACACGTTGACGTCGCCAATATCGACATCGTGTTTGGTGGGTAGAAAGCCTTCGCGATAGAGTAGGGTTGCCTGTTTTGTTTGATCATTCACTTGCACATTCACGACTAGAGCATCATCTTTTAGTTCATCATTATCTTTTGGTTTTTCTGACTCACTAATGAGGCCAATACTTGCCTTCGGATGATATGATAAAGGCACAAAAGAGGCGTCTCCATCGCGATATAACGTTCGTAATGACATGGCATGGAGACTATCCTTTTTGATGGTGCCTGCCGTTTCGGTAGCCATGACGAAAGTGCTTAAATTTCGAGGTGATAAGATGCTAAAAACACCGTCATTTTCAATGATATTGATCACGCCCTCTTCGTTGACTTCAAAACCCACTTTGTGTTGATGCGCACCGATACTTTCAACTTCCCCTTTTTCTAAAAAAACAGTTTCTCTGCCACTGCCTGCTGAAACAACCATTTGAAGCATTGGTTTTCCGTTGGGTTGATTTTCCTGTATTTGCGGAATGGCATCGGCGATAAATTCATTATAAGAAATGGTTACCGGGGCATTGTTAAACTCGGTGGTGATGCTAAACTCATTGTCACTCAAGGGTGAAAAATTAATTGGTTTCCTCATCGTTTTTGTGTGCTCTCCAGATGTTAAATGGATATGCAGGTAATTGCTATCTGAAATAATGACATTAGAGGCAGCACCTTCTCGGATGCGCATAATACCACCATAGGAAGCATAGCGTGTAATACTGGCGCCGATGAGAATCACAATAAAAGCCAGGTGGAACATTAAAAGTGGCCATTTATTTAGTTTCCAGAGTTTGTATTTGTAGATGTTCATGATAAAACAAATGCCTAATCCGAACATAACCAGTTCAAACCACCAAGCATCATAAATAAGCTGCCATGCTGTTGCTGTACCAAAGTCATTTTCTACAAAAGTGGCAACAGCCATCGCAAGTGCAAAGGTAAAGAGAAGTAGAATTGCTAAAATTGAGGAAGAAAAAAAGCGAATTAATTTATGCATGTACGATATTTAGTTTGTTGAAAAATAATAGAGACACCTAACTATGCGAATAAGGTATCTCTATCATAACATTTTTTAATACTGCTTATTTGTCTATCGAAGAAACTGATTTAGTATCCATTGCCGCCTCACGAGCTTTTGCTTCTTCTAACCATTTTGGTAGTAAGTTCTTTTTAAAAGCTGCCTTATCGGAGCGTAATTTGTCCATATCTAAACCAATAAACTCTTGCGCTTTCTCTTTAGTTGAAATATCTGGCATTTCAATAGGTTTATTATGACCTAAATCGGCCAATAATCGTGCTAATTTAACACGTGCTTCTTGCGCAATTACCAATCCACTACCTATAACTCTAGCTGTTTCAACTGGTGAGTGAAAAGAAGCACCATGTGAAGCTGCAGAATAATCCCAACGCCATTGAGCATGGCGAATTTCTGTAAGTATAGGTTTCATTTGTTCTTCAGTCGCATCTAAGTCCCAACATTTTTTGGCTTCTAAATGTGCTTTCACCAAAAGGTCTTCTAATTTTAAGCGATTTTCGGTAGCTTTTTGTTGTCTTTCATAAACATTAGCTACCAACTTAGTCGATTCTTCACGGTGGCATACCTGACAAGCATTCGAAGTATTGTTTAAAGGTGATTGAATATGATGATCTGTAAATTTTTGACCTCCCTCACTTTTATATGGCATATGACAATCGGCACAAGATACCCCGCGGTCAGCATGTACACCTGTCACAAAAGTTTCATAGCCTGGGTGTTGTGCCTTTAGCATGGGCGTTCTACTCAATTTATGAGTCCAATCAGAAAATTCTATATTGTCATAATAGTTTTCCATAGCCTCAACTGTAAACCCATCCTTCCAAGGAAATTTTAAATAAGGGACGCCTTCTTTTCCAGGCAATTTTTTGTCAAAATAATATTCTACATGGCATTGTGCACACACCAAAGAACGCATTTCATTGTGTGTTGCTTGATTGATGTCTTTGCCCATAGCGTCAAAAGCTTCCACTAAGGCAGGTCTTGTAATACGCAATTTCATGCTATTCGGATCGTGACAATCGGCGCAACCAATAGGATTTACAATTTCCTCACCTTTCCCTGCCCATTTGCCACTATAAAATTCTGCAATCCCAATTTCATTCATCAAGCGAGGTACGTCAGGGCTCTTACAGGTCCAACAGGTTGCGGGCATAGGCCCATCGTCTTTTCCTGTGGGGCCACCGGTTCGGAGTGTATTATGTATATCTTCAATAGCATAGGCATGACCACGTCCTTGATTGTAATCTTTTGAAAACCCATATCCTGCAAAAAGAATTACCAAATTGGGATCTTCTTCTAATACATCGCGCATGGCCGAACCTCCTTGAAAAGTTCTAAAGGTAGTATCTAAGGTTTGCAATGAGGATTGATATTCTAACGGAAAATTTTCACCCCAAACGGCATTCCTTGGTTCATTCTCTGAAATATTGACTTTAGGCACATATTTATATTTGGCTTCAGATTTTCTATTAACAATACTTGAGGCTAAGAGACCCAGTAGAAAAACTACGACGATGGTTACGATAAATAATACTTTATTTTTCATCTGATATGGTTTTATTGTTCTTTGATCTTTTTTGCCAACCAAGAAGGAATCACCATTTCTTCTTGATCGGTTGGTAAGGGTGCTACGTTAAATTTTATGGTAGATAATCCGTGAATTTTGCCATGCGGAACTTGTTTATGGCAACTCCAACATTGACGCCCTGTTCTGTTTTCTTGATGGCCTTCTAACCAACCATCGTATTTTGCTTGGGTGACTTGCTGCACATGACAGCGAATACAATTATTTTGTACCACTTTTTGGGAGGCTTCTTTCATTTCAATCACATCAGGCTCCGCTCTAGCGGTAAAAACAGAAGCGTGGTACAATCCGTCTTTTGCTTTAAAAAAGTACTTGTTGACAATATTATTATGTGGTACATGGCAGTCGTTGCATTTTGCCCATTCTCTATGTGAGCTATGCATCCAACTATTATATACAGGAGTCATGACATGACAATTTACACAGGCCTGAGGGTCATCTGATAAATACGAAACTACTTTGGCCTCTTTTATCATAAAAAATCCCAAACCAATAATGCACGCCAATAAAAACACAGCCGTGGTGCGCCAAGAAGTTCCTTTCTCTGGGAATATTTTAAATTTAATGTTCAAAATTTAATACATTGTTAGTCATAAAGATACCTATTTTTTTGGAATAGGTAGTTAATGTTAAATTCGTTTATCTAATTTATTTTTGTAGTAAATAATGTTGGTCTTATAGTTAATTGTACCCAAGCCCAATTATTTAAATTATCATGAGGTCTACCGTTTTTTATAAAACTCATACTTTCTGACGCAAACATGTGTGAATACCCAACATTTAGTTTTACCGCTTTTATTAATTGTTGTGTATATACCAAATCGATTTCTGTACCCAAATAGGCATCTGCATTACCACTCAAGCTTGCATTTGCACCAAAATAATGAACTTTAGCAAGGAAAGTTGATTTTTCACCTGTTTTAAATATAGTTTTTGCGTAAATGTCATTTAGGCCAACATTATTAGCATGATTACCAACATAAAAGTAATCCATAAAGCCGTTAAACTTATGATTTGTTCCATATAATGGGAAGAATGACTTATTTTTTGAATCACCATCTTGATCTGTTCCACTTAAGAATTCAATACCCAGACCAAACATCGTATTACCTGGCTTATAGTTAGCTTCTAATGCAAAATTATATGCGCTGAGATCTGTTGTTTTATCAGATTTTCCGGTTTGATAATATGCAGAACCCATAAAGCTGATATTATCTACAGGAAATGTAAAATGAGATCCTATTGTTTGTCTATAAAATACGCCATCTGGAATATCATTATCAATACCATTAAAATTTTGAAATCCAGTATTTAACACTAAAAAGCTTGCAGTAGTTTTCTCCCATTTCTTTTTTAGATATGCATATTGCATCGCTTTATATGTGAAAGCACCTTGTAAGAAAAATCCGTTTCCCTCTAAAGCTTGACTTTGCTGATTAAATGCAAAACCCATATCGGCTTTAAAAGATTCTTTCTTATATTTAAGTAGAGCTGCATCATGAAAACGCCCCTGCATTGCCCAATCTAACCCACCAAAAATACGCTGATCATCATAAGAAATAACTTGACGACCAAGTTTCGTTGACCAATTTTCATTTATTTTGTAATCGACCCAAGCTTGAAAAAGTGAAAATGAATTGTTACTATCTGTAGGATCAATCTGTCTTGTATCTCCCCAAACACTAACATCTTGAACACTAAGCATCATGGTCAATTTATCTAATTTGTAGTTAAAATTCAAACGTGAACGTTGTACCACAAAAGCAGCAGGTTCAGCATCATCGGGGAATAAATTACCAAACCCATGACGATATTCAAAACGAGGTCTTATATCCGCATCAATTTTTAATTGAGCATATGTGTTTGTAAATAATACTGCGAATAGTAAAATTGTGAATTCTCTTAGTTGTTTCATGATAATTATTTTAAAATATAGAAAAGACCCTAATATCTTTGATTTATCAAAAGTATTACTGCCTAAATCATTTAAACATGATTTTTATCAATTTTCTACTAGGCTATTTGTAGTTGAAAGTCAGTATGTTATGAGATACATAAAGATATTTCTAAATAATAAAGAATGCAAATTGTTTAACGTTAACAAAATGTTAACAACAGTAAAGCGCTCACAAAGAGATATTTACAATTAATTTATTTAATTCCACAACTGTATACCTTAAACAATGATTTCCCATTTTGCTGAATGTAAAAGCCAATTATAAAATTCAATATATTTTATAATTGGCTCTTTATTATTATTATTGATATGCGATGACACTTATTTTCGAATCAAGGTTTTCATCATTTTCGAGATTTCTTCTGTTTACAGGAACCTCAATAGTTAAAAAGGTATCTTTTCCATTAGCATCTTTGCCTTGATAAAATTTAAAAATATATGGTTCAATTTGCAGAGCTCTTATTGGTATTGAAAACGTCGTTTCTGTAATGTTTAAATTACATGAATTACCATCATCTACATGTGCTATGGGATATATGAGCCTTGTAGTTCCATCATAAACATAATCCAATTGATCATAATAAAAATAGCAACTATTAGGTAGCGATATAGTTATGTCAATTTGATAAATACTTCCATACTTAAATTCATCTGGGAGGTCGGCACTTATAACATTAACAGTTTCTAAGTGATAGTTGTGGTCATAATCTTCGTCGTTGCTGCATGATACTACACCTATTGAAAGTGCAATAATCATAATTAATGAGTACTTAAAATTTTTCATCTTGTTTTATTTTTAATGGTTGACTAGGAGTTTAAAAAGAACTGCCGTGGGTTTTATGTGGTCCACGGCAGAACCAAACCTAATTCAAATAACCTACTTAACTAATTGTTTTACAATGCCTCTCGAAAAATCTTTTGATATTGTTCCTAATTTGGTTGGATTGTCAATTTCAGTTGTAATAACTGAGACTAACTGCTCATCATCAGATTTTGTTAAATCATATGTTACCGTTTCTAGAATGTACTTTTTACCTTCGTATGTAATGGTATTCATCGGTTCCGATTCATAGAACATGGTATCGTAGTATACGTAGAATCCACCGGTGTATCGATTGTAATAATATCTCGGATAACTATAGGTTGAATATCGTGGGCTCGAAGTCGTCGTTGTGGTATATTCTTGTGTGTCTTTTAATACGGTTAATACCACAACGTCAATTCCGTCCTCACGAAACTTTTCTACCAGCTCTTGTTTTTCAAATTCACTTAGTTTTTTTGAAGTATCTATGGTTGGAAACATCTTGTAACTTTCAAACGAATTAATACCTTTCTTGTTCAAGTGTTCAACGAGATCCTTTTCAAATTGTGTTCTAATCATCTTATTATTGGTCTTGCTAAAAACAATAACCGTCTTTTCATTGATGTCTACAGTTTCATTGTTTTTCCAGGAATCGACAGTTCTTACAGTAGAACACCCTATAAGTAAGATCGAAAATGTTAGTATGCTTATTAGTTTAATGATATTTTTCATGATTTCTAAAATTTAATAGGTTTTATAAAATGATGTCTTAATGTCTCAAAGCATATCCAGCACCAGAACTAAGCCCTTTGAGATTTTTGCCAATAACTCTCAATACGTTTTTAAATTGTAGAACTTTTTGGTTCAACAATTCAACTAAATTGTTTTCTTGATTTTTTCCGATTGTTAAATGTTGCGTTTTCATAATTATTTGTATTTATTTGGTTTTAATTTCTATACAAATGTATGTCGAGAACTGAAGGAAGAATACCGTTATTTATGTGAAGTGACTAAAGCTAAAGGTGAAGTGTATTTTATAAGTATTGAACTTAATTCTATTAAAATTTCTAAGTGGTTTTGAATATAAAAAAAGGTCATCTAAATTATTATTAGATAGTTTTTGGTATAAAATTGACGTAACTTTGACTATACGATGGTTACAAATTTATACAATAGTTGGCTGCCCAAAAAAGTAAATCAGACTACCATAATTGGAGCTGCTTTACTGGTTTCTATACTCTTTAACTTGCCAAGAGTTTTATCTGTATTTGACATTATAAAGTCAACGGAGGGAGATACTTTAGAAACTCCCTGGCTTGATGTATTAATGAGATTTGTTTTTTTGTTTTTCGCCTCTTGGTTAATCTTACAATTGAATGCGAACTGGAGATATCTGCTTAAGAGTCGATCGCTCTTTATCGAAATTGTTATAACCATTCTTGTTCATGTCGTGTTATTCTATAGTATTATTAGGTTGTTTCTATTGGTGTATACATGGCTCATAGGAAATGAACCCACAACTTCAGAGATTGGGTATATTTATTTGGGATATATCATCGTATTTGTACTACTTTTCTTTGTTGCTAAAATGTTACATTATCAAGTTGTTCATAAACATGATTTGATAGAGAAAGAAGCATTGAAAAGACATAGCTTAGAGAGTGAATTGATGGCGTTAAAAAACCAAGTGAACCCACATTTTTTATTTAATTCCTTAAATTCTTTAAGTTCCTTAGTGAGAGATAATGAAGATGCTACTAAATTTATAGATGAGTTATCATTAATGTACCGATATATTCTTCAAAGTCGAGAAGAAGACTTGGTTTCTTTAGAACAAGAACTAAATTTTTTGAAGAATTATATGTATCTCATTAAAACGAGATATAGAAATCGAGTCGAAATTGAGATAGCTATTGATACTAAATGGTTAAAACATACGATCCCAGTTTTATCGTTACAATTGTTAGTAGAGAATGCTGTGAAACACAATGAAATTTCTAAGGAAAACCCGTTACTTATCAAAGTTTATATAGAAGATAATCATATTGTTGTAGAAAATGAAATGAGACCCAGAAAAACGTTGGTAAAGAGTACAGGTCAAGGTCTTAATAATATTGACAAAAGGTATCTTATCCTGAAAAGAAATAACATTATTATCGATCAGTATGAAAACAAGTTTAAAGTGAAGTTACCCTTAAATTAATATAGCATGAAAGTTTTAATTGTTGAAGATGAAGTTACAGCAGGTGAACATCTTGAATTTCTGCTCAAAAGCATTGATACTGATATTCAGGTATTGACAATTTTAGATTCTGTGAAATCTTCGATAGCATATCTTTCTCAAACCAACGATGCCGAACTGATTTTTATGGATATTCATTTATCTGATGGTATTTCATTTGAAATATTTGACGAGTTGAAAATAGCCACACCCATAATTTTCACTACGGCTTATGATCAATATGCCATGAAGGCATTTAAAGTGAATAGCATAGATTATTTATTGAAACCAATTAATAAAAGTGAGCTATCTCAAGCAATAGAACAATTTAAGAGTGTGAAACTCTTGGAGAAGCCGATTAATAATCAAATTGAAAACATTATAGCATCGCTAGGGTTAGAAAAGAAAAGTTTCAAATTGACATATTTGGTTCAAAAAAGAGATGTTTTTCTGCCAGTAAAAGTAGTTGATATTGCCTATTTCTATATTGACATTGGAATTGTAAAAGCAGTTACTTTTGATAATACTACTTTTGTTATCAATGAGAAGTTAGAGGATATTGAACTAGAAATAGATCCAAAGTACTTTCATAGAGTAAATAGGCAGTTTATACTTAATAAAAATGCCATTATAGAGATAAAATCGTATTTCAATGGAAAATTAATAGTTAGTGTTAATCCTAGTTTCAATGATCGCATTGAGATAAGTAGAGCAAAAGTGAAAATTTTTAAAGAATGGATGAACTCCTAGTTTGTACAGAATATTTAGGAGTTAAAAATTATATCTTTATCGAATTAAAAAAAGTCCATAAATTATGACGAAAGCCCTTTATGTTGCCACTTTAGAAGCCCATAGTGGAAAATCTTTAGTTGTTTTAGGTTTGATGCAATTGTTGCTTGGCAAAATGGCGAAGGTTGGTTATTTTAGACCTGTAATAGACGATGTCAAAACAGGTGAGATAGACAATCACATCAATACAGTGGTCTCTCATTTTGGTTTGGATATTCCCTTTGAAGATGCTTTTGCACTAACTCAGAGTCAGGTGGTCGATATGTTCAATGATGGGCGACAAGGAGATATTTTAGACACCATTATTTCAAAGTATAAAGAACTTGAAGAGCGTTTTGATTTTATGTTGGTTGAAGGAAGTGATTTTTCCAGTGATGGAAGTATTATTGAATTCGATTTAAATATCGATATCGCTAAGAACCTTGGTATTCCTGTCGTTTTAATAGATAATGCTAGAGGTAAAACTCTGGAAGAATTTTGTGGGAATTTAGAATCTGCCGTTAATACGTATATTCAAAAAGGAATTGAACTTCTCGGTGTGGTTGCCAACAAAGTGCGTCCCGAAAATAAAGAGCTAGTCAACAAAAGACTTACAGCTGAATTGAAGGGTAAAACGGTAGCTTTCACGGTACCTAGAGTCAAAAACTTATCACATCCCACAATTAGTGAAATTTTAGAATCCCTGAACGGTAAAGTGCTTTTTGGTGAAGAAAACCTAAATAATCAAACCGGGAGTTTTGGTGTTGGAGCTATGCAATTGCATAATTACCTCACTCATTTAAGGGATAATAGTTTGGTGATAACTCCCGGAGATCGTTCTGATATAATTTTAGGTGCTCTGCAAGCGAACCTTTCTGATAATTATCCCGTGATTTCGGGCATTGTTCTCACCGGAGGTATTTTGCCAGAACCATCTATTTTAAAATTATTAAAAGGTTTTGAATCCCATGTACCCATTATTTCAGTGAAGCAAGGCACTTTTGAAGCCGCAAACTTAGTGGGTAATATCAAATCAAAGATATATGCCGAAAGCAAACAAAAAATAGCAACCTCTATAACACTTTTCAATACACATATTAATGGTGAATTGTTGTTAAAACGTTTAGAGACCTTCGAACCCAAAAGTACTACGCCTAAAATGTTTCAATATAATCTATTGCAACGTGCGAAAGCAGTTAAAAAGCATATTGTACTTCCTGAAGGTGAAGATGCTCGAATTTTGGAAGCGGCTACTGAACTAAGCAGTTTGGGTATTGTTGATATTACCCTTTTAGGGGATCAAGAAAAAATAGAAAAGAAAGCGATGAAATTGGGTTTTGATATTTCTAATTTGAATATTCTTAACCCAGGGACTGCTCCGAATTATGAAAGCTATGCAGCCACTTTTTGTGAATTGAGAAAACATAAAGGTGTGAATATGGATGTTGCTAGAGATACCATGTTAGACGTTTCTTATTTTGGCACCATGATGGTTTACAAAGGAGATGCAGACGGAATGGTTTCGGGAGCAGTACATACCACACAACACACCATACGTCCTGCGTTGCAATTTATAAAAACTAAACCTGGAATAGGCGTCGTCTCTTCGGTATTTTTTATGTGTTTAGAAAGCCGAGTTTCTGTTTTTGGAGATTGTGCTATCAATCCTAACCCTACAGCTGAACAACTAGCAGAAATCGCTATATCATCAGCAGTCTCTGCGGAAGCTTTTGGAATCAAAGCGAAAATCGCAATGCTATCCTATTCTTCAGGAAGTTCTGGGAAAGGTGAAGACGTGGACAAGGTACGGAAGGCAACAGAAATTGTAAAAAGCACACATCCCAATTTACAAATTGAAGGCCCTATACAGTATGACGCTGCCGTAGATCCTTTGGTTGGTAAAAGTAAATTACCCGATTCAGATGTTGCAGGACAAGCATCTGTGTTGATTTTTCCTGATCTCAATACAGGTAATAATACGTATAAGGCAGTACAGAGAGAAACAGGTGCGCTGGCAATTGGTCCTATGTTACAAGGTCTCAATAAACCTGTGAACGATTTAAGCAGAGGTTGTACGGTCGAAGATGTATTTAATACAGTAATTGTAACGGCTATTCAAGCGCAAAAAAGTTAGATACGATGCAGATTTTAATTATTAATTCAGGAAGTTCTTCTATTAAATTTCAAGTAATTGAAATGCCTTCAAAAGAAGTTATCTGTAAAGGTTTATTAGAGCGGATAGGACTGGAGGATACAGAGTTACATTATGAATCTAATAGCAAGTCATATTCAGAGGTACAATCTTTGGCAAATCATAAACAGGGCTTGCAAGCAATTACAAATATGCTGATGCACGATGAAATCGGTGTCTTGAAACATTCAGATGAAATTGATGTTGTGGCGCATCGTGTGGTTCACGGTGGAAACCGTTTTGACAAACCGACTAAAATTGATAAAAGTGTTTTAGCTGAAATCGAACGACTGGCTTCATTGGCTCCATTGCATAATCCTGCAAACGCAATAGGAATCAAAGTGACCATGGATATTTTTAAAAATGCGAGTCAGGTTGCTATTTTTGATACAGCATTCCATCAAACACTTCCAGAAAAGGCGTATCGATATGCCATCCCAAAAGAAATTGCAGATGAACATCATATCCGCGTCTATGGTTTTCACGGTACAAGTCACAAATATGTTTCAGAACAAGCTATCGATTATCTGAAACAGAAATCTAGTAAAATCATAAGTGTCCATTTGGGTAATGGATGTAGTATGACGGCTATAAAAGACAGTAAAAGTATTGATCATTCATTGGGATTTGGACCTTCAAATGGACTCATTATGGGCACCCGCAGTGGTGATATTGATCAGTCCGTAGTTTTTTATCTGATGGATAAATTAGGGCTTTCATCCGAAAAGGTAAACAACTTACTACAAAAGAAAAGCGGCCTTTTAGGTTTAACCGGGTATGCTGATTTACGAGACATACAAAAGGGAGCAGAAGAAGGAAATAAAGATTGTCAATTAGCGCTTTTAATGACTTCATATCGTATTAAAAAATACATTGGTAGCTACGTTGCTGCTCTCAATGGTTTGGATGCATTGCTATTTACTGCAGGTATTGGTGAGAATTCAAGTCTACTACGGGCTATGGTTTGTGAAAATATGGAGGCTTTGGGTATTCAGATTGATGAAAATAAGAATTCATCAAGAAAGGACTCCATTCTAGAAATTCAAAAGGACGATTCGAAAGTCAAAATCCTAGTCATTTCGACAAATGAGGAATTGGAAATAGCAATACAGAGTTATTCATTATTAAAGAATTAGTTAAAGTCTCTATCTTCATTTTAATGATTGTATATTCCAACTTGAATTTTGGTTGGAATCGAAACTAGTGAATTAAGATTTAGCAAGAAAAAATAAATCGGTGAGTGATTAGGTGAGTAGGAAAGTATTTAAATTTTAATTATTTGTTAATCAATTAGTTAAAACATAAGTTCTGATCCCTCTTTCTCCGCTGAAAATGCTATCAATTAGCAACAAAACCCATCAAATAATATTATTTGATGGGTTTTTCATTTTATTTAGTTTCATTTGAAACTAAATATTATTAGTAAAAGGTGACCAATTCGGTGTCACTTATTTAATTCTTCAACTGACACCTTGTATTTAATCTCACACTACGATTTATTATTAAATATCTCTTTTTAAATGGGTAAAAAAGGTTGAAATACTTGGTGACCTTTAAATGCCACAGAATTTTGTGAATAGTTAGAGATTGAACGTAAGAATTTATAGTTAACTAAATTTATCATTCATTATTAGTATTTATGTATTCAAATGAATAAGGCCAAGTCTATTGCTAAAATATCGGTAGTAGTACATACGAAGGTGAATTTGACTTTAGATAGAAAATTAGTCACATATTTCATTTTCGATATTTGTCAAAAAAATATTAAAAAAAAGTTTTATTTTAAAAAATAGTTTACATTAGCAGTGTCTAAATATACTTTTAACGAGTATTTAATTTAACATTTTGAAACGTGTTTGTTGTTTCGGGCTTTTGATAATTAAGAAGTTACATCAAAAAGCAGCTTATTGGATAAGTAACCGAATCTTAGAGCCAACTTCTTCAAAGAACTTCCTAGAAACTATAGTTTCTTTTGCCCTTGTCGTCACAAGGCAGAAGCAATTACGAGTTTAAATCTTATTGCTTACATACCCGATTATTTATTAAAGTACTATTCAATAGTACACTATTCTAGTCTAATTATTTTAATAAGCAATAATGAAAACAAAATACATTGATCTCATCGATCAAACATATGATTTTCCTCAACCCGAGTTTACGCTTAAAGAGGATAAACTACAGTTTCATGATCTCGACCTTTCAAAACTGGTAGAAACTTATAGGACTCCCTTAAAATTTACTTATCTACCAAAAATATCTGAAAATATTCAGCGAGCTAAGCATTGGTTTAAAAAAGCTATTGAAAAATACAATTACAAAGGATCATATAATTACTGCTATTGTACCAAAAGCTCTCACTTTAAGCATGTAATAGATGAGGCTCTGAAAAATGAAATCCATATAGAGACTTCATCAACATTCGATATTAATATTGTGGAAAATCTTAAAGCTAATGGTAACATCAATGATAATACCTATATCATTTGTAATGGTTTTAAACGAGCAGAATACATTTCCAATATTGCTCGCTTGATTAATAATGGGCATCATAACTGTATTCCTATTATTGATAATTATGAAGAGATTGATTTGTTGTCAAACGAAATTGAAGGGAATTATAAAATAGGAATTCGAATTGCTTCTGAAGAAGAGCCTAAATTTGAGTTTTACACATCTCGATTAGGGATTGGCTATAAAAATATTGTCCCCTTTTACAAGAATCAAATTAAGAATAATAACAAAGTAACATTGAAGATGCTTCATTTCTTTATCAATACAGGCATCAAAGACAATGCTTATTATTGGAATGAATTACATAAATGCTTAAAAGTCTATACACAATTAAAAAGGGAATGTCCAACTCTCGATAGCCTAAATATTGGTGGAGGATTTCCAATCAAGACTTCTTTGGCTTTTGACTACGATTATGAATACATGATCGATGAAATTGTGAACCAGATCAACATCGTATGTCGCGAAGCTAATGTTGCTGTACCTCATATTTTTACTGAATTTGGCAGTTTTACAGTTGGTGAAAGTGGTGGAGCTATTTATGAAGTATTGTATCAAAAACAACAAAATGATCGCGAAAAATGGAATATGATCAATTCTTCATTTATCACAACATTACCTGATACTTGGGCAATCAATAAAAGATTCATAATGTTACCAATCAATCGTTGGAAAGATACATATGAACGCGTTTTATTAGGTGGATTGACCTGTGACAGTGATGATTATTACAATTCTGAACAGAACTCAAACGCCATTTATTTACCCAATTATGATAAGGACAAACCCTTATATATAGGCTTTTTTAATACAGGTGCTTATCAAGAAAATATTGGTGGTTTTGGAGGTTTACAACATTGTTTAATTCCCAATCCTAAACATATACTTATTGATATGGATGATTTTGGAAACTTAGTAACCTCAGTGTTTGCAGAACAACAAAGTTCAGAAGAATTACTATCGATTTTAGGATACAGCCGAAATAAAGACATAATCAAACTAGACAAAAAAGAATTAGTGACAACACATTAATGGTTAATAAAATGAATACAAAGAAAACCTATGCAGGTATAGAAGAAAAGTACGCCGGTATTGATAAAGCAAAAATTGTATTAATACCTGTTCCTTATGATGGTACAAGTACATGGCAAAAAGGTGCAGATAAAGGTCCGGAAGCTTTTTTAGAAGCCTCTGAGAACATGGAGTTGTACGATATAGAAACAGATTCAGAAGTTTATAAAGAAGGTGTTTATTTGGCAGACGCTGTTACTGAAAATAGCTCTCCAGAAGCCATGGTAAATGCTGTTCATGAAATCACAAAAAAATACATTAAAAAGAACAAGTTTGTGACCATTTTTGGTGGTGAGCATTCAGTTTCTATAGGAACAATTCGAGCTTTTAATGAATGCTTCAATAGTCTTACCGTATTGCATATTGATGCGCATGCAGATTTAAGAAAGGAATATGAAGGTTCATCATGTAATCATGCTTGTGCCGCATATGAAGCGAGTCAAACAACAAACTTAGTACAAGTTGGAATTCGTAGCATGGATGCTATTGAGAAAACCATTGCTGAAGATGATAAAACGTTTTATGCACACGATATGGTTGCTGATGACTATTGGATCGAGAATGCTATCGATCAGATGACAGATACTGTTTTTATCACCTTTGATTTAGATGCACTTGACCCATCAATAATGCCATCCACAGGCACGCCAGAACCAGGTGGGTTATTATGGTATGAAACACTTGATTTTTTAAAGAAAGTATTCGCAGAAAAGAATGTGGTGGGTTTTGATATTGTAGAGTTATGTCCAAACCCTACTGAAAAATCGTCCGACTTTTTAGCAGCGAAACTGTATTATAAGATGTTGAGTTATAGGTTTTCTTCTAACGAAAAAATAGATGATTATCAAGATGATACTATAGAGAGTCCTTTTAATCAATTATCAAAATTTAAAGATGATGGAGAGTATTAAAAAGGGAGCTGTTTCCAATTTTATTGAAAAACATTATTTGCATTTTAATGCTGCTTCGGTCGTTGACGCCGCAAAATCATACGAGCAGCAATTAGTAAATGGGTCTAAAATGTTGGTTTCGTTGGCAGGAGCTATGAGCACTGCTGAATTAGGTAAAATATTTGCCGAAGTAATACGTCAAGACAAAGTGCATATTATTTCTTGTACTGGAGCAAACTTAGAAGAAGATATTATGAATTTGGTCGCCCATTCACATTATAAGCGCGTACCAAACTATAGAGATTTGACTCCAGCAGATGAATGGGAGCTACTTGAAAAAGGACTAAATAGAGTTACTGATACATGTATACCAGAAGAGGAGGCTTTTAGACGTTTACAAAAACACATTTATAAAATTTGGAAAGATGCTGAAGAAGCTGGTGAACGTAATTTCCCACATGAGTATATGTACAAATTATTACTGTCTGGTATTTTAGAAGAATATTATGAAATAGACATCAAAGATTCCTGGATGTATGCCGCTGCGGAGAAAAATCTACCCATTGTTGTACCTGGCTGGGAAGATAGTACAATGGGGAATATCTTCGCAAGTTATGTTTTAAAAGGTGAATTAAAAGCCAGTACGATGAAATCAGGCATCGAGTATATGACTTTTTTGGCTGATTGGTATACCGAAAATTCTAAGCAAGGAATTGGGTTTTTCCAAATAGGAGGAGGCATTGCTGGAGATTTTCCCATTTGCGTAGTACCCATGTTGTATCAAGATATGGAAAGACCAGAAACACCATTTTGGAGTTATTTCTGCCAAATAAGTGATTCTACGACTAGTTATGGCTCCTATTCTGGTGCTGTTCCTAACGAAAAAATCACATGGGGTAAGTTAGATATCGATACTCCTAAATTTATTATAGAGTCCGATGCAACCATTGTTGCACCGTTAATATTCGCCTATTTATTACATATGTAAGATGAAAAAAGATCAAAATTTTAGAAGGGTCATTGTAGACTACCACAAACTTAATGATGACATATTAAATTTATTAGTAACGGGTTATCCCGACGGTTATAATACGAGTGATATTATTTCATTTAAGAATCAATACAATGAGATGATAGAGTGTGTCGAAGTACGCACCGATGATACTATATATCTGGTAAAAGTGAGTAAAAAACTGATCGCAGCTATGGAGGATCACGAATTAGATGAAAATTACGATTTGGATATAGACACAGAAGAAATAGAAGATTAATTGCAAGTAATAGTCATATAGTAATATGACTCATAAATATGAACTGTTAAAATGAGAAGTTATGGCAGACTATAATATATTTCAAACAAAAATTGAGGAAGGAATATTTGTAAAATATCACGATGGGTATTATACATTCAAATTTGAATTTGATGAATTGATCGTTTTTGAGCAAATAAATAAAACTGTTTTAGAAGAATTCGATCTACGAGGTAATAGATATATCGAGAGCAAATTTAATGTTACCTATGAAGAACTTTTAAATGAATCTGATGATGATGATTTTATCATTTTTAGAATTAGAAAGCTTGAACTGCTAGGTTCGAAATGAATCTGATGACAGTTTAGAGAATAATTTTAATCAAACTTTGTAAATTTTATATGGAGAGAGTCATGTTGTAATTTAATCACGCGCGAGTAATATCGATCGTTACTCGCTAAAAGCCTCCGAACTTGAGGTGATGTATGCTTCGGAAATAAAGAAATTTGTTAATATTTAAAATTTAAAAAGATGAAAGCACTATTTATAACACTATTGACATTTATATCATTCGTTAGTATTGAAGCCAATCAAGATAAAACCACTATTACAGCAATTTTTGATGGTTATGAAAATGACATCTATTATTTCTCAGCTGAAGGAGAAGAAGAGTTCTATGAATTTCAGCAAATCAATTCGGTAGCAAGTAAAAAATATGACCTTAAGGATGCGAAATTCAAGGGTAAAAATTTTGAAGTTACCTACACAACAGAAACTGAGTTAGATGAGGATGATGAAGAATATACACTGTTTACTATTGTAGACTTAAAGCTAAATGAATAAGCACTAATGGGCAGCGCGCTAAAGTGCTGCCCTTAATATTTCTGAATTATGAAAAAATTTGCATTTCACTTATCATTACCTTGTCTTAATATTGAGGATACAAAAAAGTTCTATGTTAATACTTTAGGGGCAACACTTGGGCGATGTTCAGAAACCTGGATTGATATAAACCTTCATGGCAACCAAGTAACATTTACCAAAACAGGTAATTTTAAATTCGACTATAAAAACTATCGATTTGAAAATGAGATATTACCCTCTTTTCATTTTGGAGTTATTGTAGACGTTGAGTTGTGGGGGAAATTATACTCAAAATTGTTTGGAATGAATTTGGAAGTGACCGCTGAAGCTACTTTTTTAAAGAATAAGTTAGGTGAGCACTTATCCTTCTTCGTAATGGATCCTAATGGCTATGAAATTGAATTTAAAAATTTTAAGAATGAAGATGAAATTTTTAGTAGCTAACTATTAAAACTCTCTAAATATAGAACCAAAAAGGATCATTTTTAGATCGGTGAGTAATTCGGGGACCTTTTTTTATTTTTAGATAGGTAACCGAATTTGTCATACTATGGAATAAATCATTATGTTATGATCACATATTTTTATTTAATTAAGCATTCTATACTCTTTGGGAGAATATCCAACACGCTTTTTAAATAGCCTGCTAAAATGCTGCGGATATTTAAAGCCAAGCTCATAAGCAATTTCACTCAAAGGTTTGTCGGGATCAAAGATTTTTTGCTTGGCTATTGCGATTAACGTGTCCTGAATATGTTCATTGGCACTTTTTCCAGTTTCCTTTTTGATAAGGTCTCCAAAATAATTGGGGGATAGATTTTGTTCTTGCGCAAAATAACTTACCGAAGGTGTTCCCAATTCTTTAGCCTTACCTGTTTGGATATAGGAATTCAAAGAGGCTTCAAACCGCTGGATAACACCAAGGTTTTCCTTTTCCCTCGTAATGAACTGACGATCGTAGAATCGCATACAGTATTTCAAAAAGAGCTCAATATGGGCAACTACAACATCTTTACTGTGTTTGTCTATTCCTTGAGACAGTTCTATTCGTATCTTATCAAATAGATCCAACACCATTTGCCGTTCTTTTTTTGAGACATGAAGTGCTTCATGAAATTGATAGGAAAAAAAAGCGTACTCGGTCATCGTTTTCCCCAAATGTGTACCCCAAAGCAAATCAGGATGAAATAAAAGGGCATAGCCAGACGGTTTAAAGTTTTTATCGATGTGCCCTACATGTACTACCTGTCCGGGTGCTAAAAAGACTAAAGTACCATCTTGGTAATCGTAGTTCTGACGACCATATTTTAAAATACATCCCTCACCTTGTTTAAGAAAAATACCGTAAAAATGATACTGGACAACATCAGTATGTTCCTGCCCCTCCCAAATTCCTTCCGAGAGATCATGCACACTGACCAATGGGTGCAAAGTTGACAGATTAAACTTGGAGCAATAATCATCCACCTTTAACAAATCCTTAGTTGAGGACATATTCTTTTTAAATTTATCAAATTTAGTTAAAGTTTTGTGAATAAATCATATAGCTAACTAGAATCAGTAATAATGGTAGGTAAATCTGTAAGTAAGGTAACTGATCTCTCTTAAATATTCCATAGCTTTGAGAAGTCAATATAACAAAGTAAGGAAAGGAACTCAAGGTCTAAGTTCTACAGATGAAAAGAACTATTATTAACTTTTAAATACCAAAAAATGAAAAAATTATTATTCGGAATCGTTTTAATAGTAACAAGTGCTTCATCTTTCGCACAGGGCGTCAAAATTGAAGATGAAATCAAGGAACTCTCGATACAAAAATGGAAATGGATGGCAGACAAAAATGTAGACAAATTGACGACCCTATTCCATGATCAATCAAAATTTGTACATATGAGTGGTTCCTGGAAAAAGGATAAGGAGTTAGAAATCATTAAAACGGGAAGCATTTGGTACAAAAAGGCCGATGTAAAAGATGTAGCCGTGGAAGTTTTTGAAAATAATACCGCAGTACTATGGAACCGGATTACACTTATAGCACACGTTAGGGGAAATGATGTATCCAACGAATTTACCGTAACAGAATTTTATCAAAAGGAAGGAGATCATTGGAAATTATTGAATTTGACCTTTAGCAAGGTAAGGGATACCCATAAAATTGAACATGAATAAAATTCAATCCTTATGAAAAATATACTAATAGTATTTATTCTTTTTATTACTTGCAGCACGTATACCCAAAGTAGTGTCACAACTAAAAATGTACTTACTGAGAAACAACAAAGTATCATCCAGATTGCTTCTTATACTGCGATAGGTGAGCTAAAGCTGCTAAAATCTGCTCTTAATAAGGGCTTGGATGCCGGACTGACTGTAAATGAAACCAAGGAAGTTTTGGTTCATTTGTATGCCTATGCGGGGTTCCCAAGGAGTATAAGAGGATTGCAAACCTTGCTTGATGTTTTGGAAAAAAGGAAAACCAAAGGAATAGACGATTCCTGGGGCCCGGAAGCTTCTCCCATTATAGATTCTGGAGTCAAATATGAACGAGGTAAAACTATTTTAGAAAAACTTGTTGGAAGACCTTTAGATCGAAAGCCAGCATATCAAGAATTTTCGCCAGAAATGGACCGTTTTCTAAAAGAACATCTTTTTGCAGACATTTTTGAACGTGACGTACTGAGTCATAAACAGAGAGAATTAGTAACGATTTCTATTATTAGTAGTTTGGGAGGATTAGAACCGATGCTTAGAAGCCATTTGAATCTTTCGCTCAATGTTGGTTGGCAACCCGAAGAGCTCAAGGCATTTGCAGAAATTATTGAATCTACAGCGGGCAAAGAAAAGGCACATTCAGCAACTTCAGTTTTAAATCAGTTACTGGATAATCGAAAAAAATAACGTATCTCATATTTCTCACTATGAAACAGCAACTTTTAAACATTTCAATTATAGTTTTTATCATCTTTATTGGATGTTCGGAAAAGGATAGAAAAGAAATTCAGGGTACTGCTATTTTTGCAAATGGAGTGAAAATTGATAACGACAACTTTAATGGAACTGCTTGGCTAACTATGCTTGCCAAACCCGATAGTCTGAATCAGATGTACGCAGGTAACGTAAGATTTGAACCCGGTGTGCGCACCAATTGGCATCTCCACCCGGCAGGCCAGATTCTCATTATCACCAATGGTGAGGGTTATTATCAAGAAGAAGGGAAACCGAAACGCATCTTACGCAAAGGGGATGCCTTAAAATGTCCGCCAAATATCCGCCATTGGCACGGCGCAAGCCCAAAAAGCGAGTTATCACATATCGCCATATCAAGTGGACAAAATGGGCCCACGCAATGGTTTCAACCAGTTTCTGATAAAGATTATTCAGAATAAATCAAGAAAACGGAATCACAAAAAATACATTTTGTAACTTAACAGAGAAAAATATATTTATCAATTAGTTCAACAGGTATGAAAACTTTCAATTTAATTATTAACGGAGAAAAAAAACAGGTCAATGTCGATCCATCCACACCAGTGCTTTGGGTATTACGTGATCATTTAAGGTTATCAGGTACAAAATTCGGATGTGGTGTGGCACAGTGTGGAGCCTGCACTATTCATTTAGATGGTGTTGCTATTAGATCTTGTATGACACCAATATCTGCGGTAGAAGATGCTAAAATAACCACTATTGAAGGACTTTCAGAAAATGGAGATCATCGGCTTCAAAAAGCTTGGGCTGAACACGATGTACCTCAATGTGGTTATTGCCAAGCAGGTCAACTAATGAGTGCTGCGGCGTTACTAAATGACAATCCGAATCCAGAAGATGCCGATATAGATGCGGCCATGAACGGTAATATTTGCCGTTGCGGAACCTATATACGAATCAAAGCCGCTATTAAAACGGCGGCCAAAATGAGCTGATTTAGCACTCAATAAATTAAAAACTATTTATCAAAATTAAACTTTTGTTATCATGTCAACAATAAAAACATCCATCGGAAGACGCTCCTTTTTAAAATCAACCGCTTTGGCAGGAGGAGGAATGATGCTAGGATTTAGTTGGTTAGCATCCTGTAAACCCAAAACTGTTGAAGAAGTTATGGCAATGCCTGACGAGTGGTTCGAAATCAATTCCTATTTGAAAATTGGGAATAATGGAGTTGCAACAATTTATACTCCGAATCCTGAATTTGGTCAAAATGTTCGTACATCAATGCCAATGTTGATTGCTGAAGAATTAGACTTAGATTGGAAAAAAGTAATTGTTGAACAGGCGCCCTATCATGCCAAGAAATATGGTTTTCAGTTTACCGGAGGGAGTCGAGGAATCATGTCTAGATGGGAGCCCTTAAGAATGGTAGGCGGCACTGCGAAACATATGCTACGGGAGGCAGCCGCTCAAAAATGGCAAGTATCAATAGATGAAATAACAACAGAAAACGGAATACTATATCATAACGCAAGTGGGCAATCAGCAGGTTACGGCGAACTAGCTTCTGATGCATCAAAAATTACTGTACCCGAGGAAGTAACTTTAAAAGAGGTGAAGGGTTTCAAATTGATAGGAAAATCACAAAAGAATGTCGACGTAAAGGCTATAGTGACAGGTAAACCTATGTTTGGTATGGATCATCATGAAGATAATATGCTCATAGCAATGATTGAGCATCCGCCAGCATTTGGAATGACGCTACATTCTTTTGATGCTAGTGAAGCAAAGTCAATGGCTGGAATACAAGATATATTTTCTATTAAGAGTATTAAAGATGATTATGTAAAAGGTGGATTTGATACGAATGCATTTCCTGAAATCGTGGCTATTGTTGGTAATTCTACCTGGGAAGTACTACAAGCTAAAAAGAAATTGAAAGTTCAATGGAAGCCTATAACCACATATACTGAAACCATTAATGGATTCAGGGGACAAACTAAGAAAACCATTCCTGCTGGGCTTGAAAGTACAGTTGGTCATAAATCGCAAATGGAAAAAGTCGCCATGTCTTCTTCAAAAGTGGTTAGAAAAGATGGAGATCCCGAAGCAGCTTTCAAAAAAGCGGCAAGGATAATTGAGCGAAGTTATTCAGCACCGTATCTGGCTCACAATTGTATGGAACCTTTAAATGCATTCGCACATGTAGATGGTGATAAAGCACGTATTTCGGCGCCTATACAAATTCCGAATTTTGTGATTCCCACCTTAACATCGAGTTTAGGAATTGCTGCTGAAAATATTGAAATGGACCTCCCTCGCATGGGCGGTGGTTTTGGCCGGAAAGCCTATGGCCATTATGTGATTGAAGCCGCGTTGATTTCACAAAAAGTAAAAGCACCAGTTAAATTGATCTATACACGTGAGGATGATATGACCAATGGGATTTATCGTCCAACCTATCGTGCTACATACCGTGCAGCATTAGATGAAAACAATGAATTGACCGCATTGCATGTGAAAGCTGGTGGTATTCCTGAGAGTCCTTTGTTCGCAAATAGATTTCCTGCCGGTGCCTTGGATAATTACCTTGCAGAAGAGTGGTCTATTGATTCTAACATTACGATTGGTGCTTTTAGAGCTCCACGGTCTAACTTCATGGCAGGGGCAGAGCAGTCCTTTTTAGATGAAGTTGCAGAAGCATCGGGTAAAGATCCTATTCAATTTCGATTAGATTTATTAAAAAAAGCAAAAGAAAATCCAGTTGGTGAAAGAAATGATTATGATGCAGAGCGTTTAGCGGGAGTTTTAGAATTGGTTCGTGAGAAATCGGCTTGGCAACCTGAAGAAGACAATACCCACAGAGGTGTATCAGCTTATTTTTGTCATAACACCTATGCTGCACATGTATTAGATCTTTCAATAGATAATGGCAAGCCGGTCGTTGACAAAGTATGTTGTACCATTGATTGTGGTATCGTGGTCAACCCTGATGCAGCAATAAATATGGCTGAAGGCGCCATCACTGACGGAGTTGGTAATGCCTTTTATGGCGAATTAACATTTGAAAATGGCGCACCTACCAAGAATAACTTTCATCAATATCGTATGATTCGTATGAGTGAAGCACCAAAAGAAATTGAAGTTCATTTTGTACAGAATGAGATCAATCCCACAGGTATGGGTGAACCGCCTTTTCCGCCAATTTTTGGAGCCGTGGCCAATGCTTTATACAAAGCGACAGGTAAAAGGCACTATGATCAACCTTTTCTTGGAGAAAAGAAGATTTTAGGTTAATATAAATATATACTATTTGAATTTTTACGCATTGAGGCTCACTTAATAAATAACAACAAATAGCATCATATAAGAAGTGCCCTATTCGGTGAGCTGAGTAGAAGTGAGTTTTTAAAATACTAACATTCAGATGTTTATGAGTAAAGTTCTGATCCCTCTTTCTCCGCTAAAATGGCACAAATACCCACAAATAAAATGATTTGTGGGTATTTTCATTTTGTTTAGTTTCATTTGAATAAAAATGATACCTAATAAAAGGTGACCTATTCGATTACCCTTTTTCATTTTTTGATAGGTACTCTAATTTCGTGTCACTTATTTAGTTGATTCTTTTTAAATTTAAATTGACACTACACATTAGGTAACTATATTCCTTCCACTATTCACGTCTTTAAAATGTGAAATGTTGAAATGAAAATGAACACTTTATAACGCTAAATCTTCATCAGAAAATTATAAACATCAGTTTCTTTATCAATCCCTAATTTCTTTTTTAACCGATATTTGGAAGTCAATACACTTTCAGGTAATACATTCAATAAAGCCGCTATCTCTTTTGTAGATAAGTTCATTTTAATAAATGATGCTAGACGCAAGTCTTTTTCAGTAATAGAATCGTTAATATTTTTCAACTTGTTGTCAAAGTTATCATGCACTTCAGAAAAGTAGGATTTAAAGACCTCCCAGTCTTTATCGGTAGCACTTTCTTTTTTAAGGAGCATTACAATTCTTCGAAACTCCATTTTAAACTTCTCTGGCGAATTTTTAAGTTTTTCCAAATTGTCTTTTAACTCTTGTAAGAAAGTATTTTTTTGTACTAAATGTAAGGTCTGACTTGTCAGTTCTTTTTGTTTAAACGCGATTTCTTGTTTGTAGATTTCTTCTTGTTTTTCCCGTGCTATTTTGTTCTTTTTCATACGCTGCCGAAAGCCAAAAAATAGTAAACCAGATAGTGCCAATCCTGCGGCAGTACCCCCGGCATAAAGGGTTTTAGTTAATTTGTCATTTTTCGCTTGCGCATTCAAGGTCTTTATTTCTTCCTCTTGTAAAACCAGAGCGGCTTCTTTTTTTTCGGTTTCATGAATTATTTGCAATTCTGACAATCTCTGCCCATTTTCAATGTTGTAAATACTATCATTCTTTTCTTTAAATAATTGAAAATAGTTTAGAGCCATATTATTATTACCATCTAGTTTGGCAATTTCAGAAAGTAGCTTGTAGGCTT
Source organism: uncultured Flavobacteriaceae bacterium (assembly GCA_947494325.1). Classification (GTDB taxonomy): domain Bacteria; phylum Bacteroidota; class Bacteroidia; order Flavobacteriales; family Flavobacteriaceae; genus Aureibaculum. The sequence continues at coordinate 462,748 of CANLUS010000002.1, read as the reverse complement.
CCCTTTTTCCAGATAGGCTATTTGTTTCAGTGCTAATTTGTAATGCCCTATTGGCATTTTTTCTAGCATTATACACATTCTTTGTGGCTAAATGAACTTTGCTTAATCCTAGTGATGAGGTTTGAATATTAAATTTGTCATTAATAGAATCAGATATAAAAAGCGCCTTTTTTAAAAATGTATCGGCCTGTTTGTATTTTTTTCGTTTCATAAATAACCGACCCTGATTTTGATACGATTGTATAAGATAGAATGGAGATTTTATTTCTTTGCTCATTTTAATCGATTCATCAATTAAGTGTTGTGTTTTATCATAATTTGTAGATTTATTTAGATAAATATCAGCTAAGTAATTCATACTTTGAACCTGAAAGTGTTTGTCGTTTTTTATTTTATATACTTCGATCGCAGCAGTAAAATACTGTATTGCTAATGCGGTATCTCCTATTTTCAAATAATTATTTGCAATAAGTATATTAGAATCACTCATATTTAATGAGTCACCAACTTTCTCGAATATATCAGCGGCACCAATAGCATTTTCTAAAGCCATTTTATAATATCCTTGATTTGTTCTCAAATCCGATAAGTTTTTATACGTAGCACCAACTCCAGCACTGTCATTTGCAAGTTCAAAGTTGCTTTTTGCTTTTTTATTATAAATCAGAGCGCTATCAATGTTTCCTAATACTTTATAGTTGATAGCTATATTTAATTGCATCGCTGCAATTGGAGGAATTTTGTTTTGTTTTATGCTTAAAGCAAGTGTTTTTTTATAGTATTCAGTTGAAGATTTGAAGTCATTCAAGTAATAATAGGCAATGCCTTTGCGTTGGTAACCAGTACCAAGAATTGCATCTATTTTTAAGAATTGACCTAAACTAATCAATGAATCTGCATACGTCATAGCCTTATCTACATCATTGTTAATATGAGCACGCCAAAGATTTACCAATATTGGAGTTCTGGAAGAATCAATGGGAGAATTTTTTAATTCTTGTAAGAGGCTATCAACTTTTTTTTGATTTTGAGAAGAAACAAGTTGAACACTACTTAAAAAATAAAGAACAAAAATTAGAATTGTACGATTCATTTGTTATTAATGTTGATTTTACGAAGGTAGTGATTAATTGGGTCGAAATACTTTCAAATGTCTAGTCTTCAATATTCAGTAAAGTGTGAATGTCTATACCTTGACAGGTATTTACAGGTGTTGTATTTGTTTTAACGCACACAAAAACAGTAAGTTAAAAATCAAAAATAGAATTCATTTTTAGACCTGTCTAGTTTGTGTTTTTGAAACTTGTCTATACTTTGTCTAGTGTCAAAATTAGGTGATAGGTAGGTTTCATAGTTAGGTTTGCAGTGTTGAATCCAAAAAAACAAACTATTATGAAAACACTAAAATTCACTTCTTTTATTTTTTTACTTTTCTTATTAATCATTGCTTGCAGTAGTGATGACAGTGTACCAGAAGTACGGTCAGAATCATTTATTATAAAAGCAGATTCTATTACGGTACGTGAATTTCCCGACACTGAAGGAGATGCTTTAGAGCTTTACGGACGAATCAGTTCAACTATTTCTGTTGATGGTAAAAGCGAAGAGTCCATTTTATGGGAGAGAAACCGCGATTTTTTTGATTCTGTTGGTACAGAAGCATTCTTGATTAACTCTGAAGGTTCTGAGTATACGGTTACCCTTACAGAAGAAGAAGTGCAAAATGGTGCCAAGTTCGGCTTTTATGTGCAAATGTACGATCGAGATCCTGATGGTAATGACGATGATTATTTGGGTAATAAATCAGGTTTTGTTTCAGCACAACAGTTTATTGAATTTACCGATGTCAGAAACCCATTTCCAATAGGATATGGACTATCTGAATTTGATGGTATATATATGCTTGTGTGGTTTTCTGTTGAGCGTATCCGTTAAGTAGTTACTCCAAAAACCAATTGAAATGAAAATACTATTTAACATTAGCAAAAAGATCTATTTATATGGTTTAGGGATTTTCCTACTCTGTATTGGTTGTGGCGTATATCCACAAGTTCCATCACCTACAGAAGAGACATCTAAACCAGAAATAAACGAAAATGCATTAAAGATGCTGGTTGTAACTAGCAATCCGTTTAATACGGCCAGTGGAATTGACCCTACAATTCACGATGCATATAATGATTGTTTTAACGCAATTACTCAAGAATCCGATGTTAATATTGCCATTTATATGTGGCATTTGGACAATGCTCCAAAGGTAAAAAATACGCCGGTGGCGCTTATTGAATCATTAGTCAATAATGTGCAAGCAAAGAAAGCCAATGCTGCGGTGGCTTTTGATATTGATTATATCGATAAGAAAATTATTGGTGATCTTTCAGCAAAGTTTGATGTGGGTGGAATTCAAAGTTTCTATCCAAAATTTAAAGCTCCTGGAAAGAAAGTAAAGGCGAATCCAAAGTTTCACGATAAAACTTTTTTATTCAGTAAACTTAAATTTAATAATAGTGATGCCTTAAAGGAGCTTAATGGTAAAGAGTTAAACCATGTAGTCATTCAGTCATCGGCCAACATCGTTCATACACAATATAGTCAGGCCAATCAGATGATCATTTATTATGGCGATAAAAATTTCTATGATTATAACTTGAAAAAATTTAATCGTTTAAAAAAGGATATTGCAAAAACAAAATCTAAGATTAAAAATGAGTCCTTTCCAATTTATGATAATGATAAAAAATTTGGCCGAATAAAATCATATGACTTTCCGAGGAAGGGTAGGTTAATGCCATCAATTCTTAAAAATGTACTCGAGCACCAAGCTAAAGGACCGGTTGATATCCGTATTGCCATAGGTAACTTTACAGATGTAGAAACAGCGCAGAAGTTGGTTGACATCGCAAAAAACAAAAAGAATAATGTGATGGCCTTAGTTAGAACATTCAACCGAAAAGCCGAAGCTGCGAAAGGGAAAAATGGTAATAAATGGAAAAGTAACTATCTAAAGGTGGAAGAACTGCTCAAAAATTCAAATGTAAAGTTTAAGTATTTAAAAGCTTCACCAAAAGGAACAGGTACTGATAGGAAAATTCACAGCAAATACATGTTGGTTGATGCTTATTATCCGAACGGAACTGAGGTAAAACGTAGAAAATTGGTATTTGCAGGTTCATTAAACTACACCATTACGGCGCAACTTAAGAATAGTGAAACTTTATTGCGTATGGAAGATGATGGAGTTTATCATGCACTCTTGAAGAACTGGAACAGGCTGAGATACAAAAGCAGTATAAAGAAAATAGATGCGGTACTTATGCATCCAAATAAAGCGGCTTATTTCTTTAACGAATCAAATTATGTAAAATGGAAGCCAGGAGCAGGTGTAGAAACCATTAAAACGAATAGAAGTAGAAGAAATTTGGCTAAAGATGGATGGAAATCGTTGCCAAAAGACTTTCAAAATAACATCGATGCAGCCTTTACCCATCCAAATAAAAATAAGATCTATTTCTTTAAGGGAAATCAGTATAGTATTTGGAATACTGCTAAGAAAAAAGTAACTAAAATTGGTGTCATAGGTGTTGATGGTTGGGGGGAGTTACCGGTTGATTTTCAGAAAGATTTAAGTGCCGCTTTAGGGCATCCTACCAATGGTAAAATTTATTTCTTCAAAGGAAATAAATACTGTGTATGGCAACCAGGTAAAGGGTTAATCACAAATACAAGAATTATAGGCAACGACGGTTGGAAAGGATTACCCAAAGAGTTTATAAATGATATTGATGGTGTTTTGGGGCATACAGCCAGTAAGAAAATTTATTTTTTCAAGGGTAAAAAATACTGCGTTTGGCAACCTGGTAAAGGCTTAATTTCGAAAACAAGATCGATTGGTAAGTCGGGTTGGAAGGGTTTAATGTTTGATTAAGATTGAAGACATGAAGAAATCCGAATGAATTTTTTTGGATTCCCTAGCGCTGATCGAACGCTAGGCTAAGCCGCAGGAGACTGCGGCTTTTTTATAATTATGACTCTACGATTGTAAGCTTACTATTACTTAAGCTAATAAAAGGAAACAAACAGTTACAAATTAAGGTAAACAAAAGGTGCGTAATTCGGTGAGTAATTGAAAAGTTAATTTTTAACTCATGATACAGCATTCATTGTCTCGAGCTTCATTGAAAAGATGGCGTGATTGAGATTGCTATTCTATTATTGATAATTTTTTAATATTTTATTATAGAAAAAATAAAAAATTTAGCAAAATATACATATATTCGGCAAAATTTTAATATTAATTAATAAATAAAGTAATTCCAAAAATGAAAAAACCAAATTTAATTACCAAAATTTCCTCTCTCATTATTGTATTCTCTTTTTTAATATTTACAGCATGTTCTGATGACACTACTGTCTTAGAAGGTGAGTCTACAAAAGATGCGCTAGCTACTTTAGAGAAGATGCATTTCAATATTTCAACGGCTAAAGAAACCCATTTTATGGGCGAAGATGGAATAGCAGTCGAAGATATGTTCTTTTCGTATGCTCAAATTGATGAAATGTCAAGTGATAATTCAAGCGTAAATACAAAGCATTACCGCACGACTAATTTAGTTAGTGTAAGAGGTAGTTCGAGAGAAATTACCGTAAGTGTGGATCCAGATTTAGGTCAAATAGGATCAGATGCTCTTGATGGTATGATAGCAATGTATAATAATGAAAATTTAGAATTGACTTTCAGAAGAGTAGCATTTGGAGGTAAAGGAAAAAGAAAGGCAAATATCGAGGTTACTGAATTCTTTGAACAAGAATCAGGAGGGTTTATTACCTTAGGAAGAGCTGCTGGGTTTCCAACAAGAAAAGGAGATCCTGCAAAAGGATTTGGTATTAATAGTAGATGGTTCGAATTATTAAACCCTTCTTTAGCTGAAGTTACTGGTACAATGGCGCATGAAGTTGGTCACTGTATTGGTTTTCGTCATACAGATTATATGACAAGAGAAAGTTGTGGTTCTAATGTTAATGAAGGTTCTGCTCGTGTTGGCGCCATTTATATTGCTGGTACGCCGACAGGATCTGATGCTAGCTCACTAATGCAATCATGTGGACCAGCAGATACGTTTAACAATAACGATAAAATAGCGTTAGATGTATTGTATTAAACACTAAATACAGATTATATTTTTGTAAAAGCCACCGAAAGGTGGCTTTTCTTTTTTAAATTCTTTTTTAGGAGTCATGGATATGTAGAATGAGATCATAAAAAACACCACTCTATTCTTAGAGTGGTGTTATCTAATTTATTTAATATATGTAGAATTAATTACTGCAGCTCCCGAAATAATCATCTTCATGATGAGCCATATGTCCCCATATTGCATTAATACTGATACAAATTGAATTTCCATTGTGACAGATTACTACTTTTTTATTGTTATTACCACAATACTCATAATCAATATCATTGTCATCGCCATCATTGTCATCGCCATCATCGTTATTGTCATCATCATCTGAGTCGTCATTATCATCTGTATCTCTACCACAAGCATCTACAAGCATTGTTAATATTCCTTCTAAATCAGGATAGTCATATATTGTTGTTTCCACACCATCGATATCAACTAAAGTCACTGGATACATTATAAAAAACTCCTGACCACTTGTTAAGGCAGTTAAAAAATCTGTTAGTTCTTCATCGCTATTTATTTGAACCGCAGTCGGTTCTGTGTCATCATTATAATATGCATAAAAAGTCATAGGATAAACAAATTGAGTACATTGTTCATCATCCGTTATGTTTTTTGAGAAAGTGTTCTGTGAATTATTTTCAACAGAAGCTAACAGCAATGAAACGATCTTAGAATCTTTTGTGAATGTTAAATCTGATTTGAATACAAATTCTTCCTCAGAGGATTGACAAGAATTTAAAAGTACTAATGACAAGCATAAAAGACTAGTCATTAAAACAAACTTTATTTTATTTTTTTCTGATTTCATAATTCTTTTATATTAATTTGAAAGTTCATTTATTTTGTTAAACCAAATACTACAACTTAGTCTCAAGTTACAATTTTAAGAAAAGTAATAAGTATTGGTCTACTATTATAAAACAACTAAAAGGCCTAAACTCCTCACTTTATTGAAGAATTAGTGAAAAAAACGATAATTCAATAATCAAAATAGCACCCTAAAACTCACATTTGGAGTCAATTCCAAGGCGTTTTTTGAAATTTTTGACACATTTCCTTGATCATCTGAATTATAGAAAGAACTAATGGTGTTGTTATTATTTGATGCGTTCCATACTGAGGCGCCTGCCTGCGCTTTAATTCGATTTGTTAAGTTGAATCTGTAGGTAACAGAGGCATCAATTCTAAGATATTCGTTTAAATTACTGCTGTTGGCGGATGCATAGTTTATGCTATTTTCTGAAAATTCGTTTCCAGCAATGGGTTTTGTGGTAGGAATACCGGTGCGCCAATTAAGACCGGCCGAAACTTTGAAATCATTCATTGTATAAGAAGTGCCAAAGCTAATACTATGATTAATGTCTAAATTGTTTGGAAAATTTATTTCTTCCAGAGAATTGAACGTATACTCATTGTTAGCAAATGAATAATTTAACCACATACTTAACTTGTCGATTTTTTTATTCAATAAGAAATCAATTCCATACACGTCATAAGAGCCTATGGCATCACTAAAAATATATTGATTCACAAAACCTTGAGTCGGTGCATTAATACCATCAACATTTTTAAAATAACCATCGGCGCTAATTAACCAGCCGCTAAGTGCATAATTTAAACCCACCGAAACCTGCTTACTCTGAATTATGGGTCGAGTCGTATTATTTGACAAGAACCATCTTCGTTTTTCGACACCAAAAAAATCATTTTGAAAATTAATGATTTGCATCGTGTTTTGATGTTTGAATTCACCTAATAGCTCGACGCTGAATCCTTCGGCTAATTCATAATGTACACTGAGCCTTGGCTCTATAATATGTTTATTGAATTTTTTGATATAATTATATCTCGCTCCTAATTTAATATGTGTACGGTCGTTAGTATAGTTTAATTGAGAATAGACGCCATGTTCTCTTATTACTTCACGTACAAACCGTGTAAACTCAGGATTATCCACACCTGTTAAATTATTAACAGCGGTTTCTGTAAACTGATATCCGTTGAGGAGAGATAACTCATCATTAATTGTAAGCCAAGAATTCAATTTAGTCGAAGTTTCTTCGACTTTATTGACTTGGGTTAGACGATTGGCTTGAAGCACGTCAACATTATTAGCTCCCAATTTATACTCACTATTGCTAACTTGTAGGGTAGTGGTAAGGTAGTCATTCCATGCTCTTTTATAGGATAAGCCACTCGCAAGGGTATTTTGTTCTAATCTACTGGTTCTAGATTGAGTTACAGTATTTACAGTTTCACTTTCTAAAAAGGAAAGATTATTATCTATATAGATGAAATTCGCTTTTATTTGATCTTTATCCGAAAGATCATAGATCCAGCGTAAGCTAGTGTCGTAAAAATCGAATGAGGCATTACCATTGTCAAAGTTTCCAACTTCTGTACCTTGTTGTATCCGATCAAAATATTTTTTATAGGTTGGAGTATCGCCAAAACCTGTAATTGCCTTACGTGCTGCTACTTGTAGTGACGAATTTTGACTAGTAGGGATATCAGCAAATACATCAGAACTAATAAAGTTTGTAGCAATACTTGCAGAGAATGAATTATTAACTTTCTTGTCTGTTTTCATTGCGATGGTACCCGATACCCCATCGCTATAATCAACGGAGGTTCCATTTTTGATAACAGTTGCTTCATTGGTTATTTGTGGATTAAGGGCAGAAATTAAGCCAAAAAAGTGACCCGTTTGATACATTTTGATGCCATCCCATAGGATCAAGTTTTGATCATTAGTACCACCTCTAATATTAATATCTGATACTGTTTCATTAACGCTTTGTATACCAGGTAATGTTTGTATTGTTTGTAATACATCTGCTTCTATCAATCCTGGAAGTATCCCAAAATTTGAAAAATTAATGTTTAAGGAACCATCAGTTACTTTGTTAATACCACTAGCGAATATATTAGAAAGGACGATTTCAGATAAAGATTCTATATCTGCTTCTAAAAATATATTTTTACAAACGCCAATGCTAACTGCGTTAGCGGCTATATTTATTGGGATAAACCCTAAGTATCTAATTTCTATATCTTCAGATACTAAGGCTTCCATTTTAAAATAACCATAAGCGTCGGTAATTACTTGTTCTTTAGACCCTAATACGGCAACAGCTTCCAACGGCATGCCTGTTTCTTTATCTAAAACATAGCCACATATAGAAATAAGTTTATTGCTCCGTTTAATTGCGATGAAGGTGTTGTCAATGAATTCAAAATCCAATCCAGATTTTTTCTTTAAAAAGGCAATTTTTTCTTTAAAAGTAAGAGAAATAGGAGGGGGTAAAACAAAGACGCCATCGATAACATCGTTGGCGTATGTAAATTGATAATTACCAGTTTTTTCTAGTTGAGTAAGAATAGTAATTAGTGGTACTTTACTTTGTTGGGCGTTTGAATAAAAATTAAATAAAAAAATAAAAAGCATGGAAGAAATAAAGCCTTTATGTCTTTTATTTAGAACTGTATAGGGTAATATTAGTTTCGTTATTTTTCTTAGTTGATAAATCAAGGGGTACTGTTATAGATTTTAATGCTTGCTCTAAATTAGTATGGACAAATCCTCCAGTAAATATAATTGTGGTATCAATATCTTCAGTAGAAATAGTTACGTTATACTGCCTTTCGAATTCATTTATTACTTCGAAAAACGGAACGCTGTTAAAACTACTTTTATTGTGCAACCACTCTGGATCTTCATTTACTATAACATCCTTAGAAACTTTATTCCCAGTCACTCTTACCGTTTTTCCTTTAGTTAGGGTTTCAGTGACACCATTTGTTGCTACACGAACAATACCTTCGAAACATTTTACTTCAAAATAATCTTTGCGATTATTTACTGTAAATTGTGTTCCTAATACACTTACGGTACCGTCAGAAGTAATAACGTCAAATTTTGAACCTTTAGCTACTTTAAAATAGGCTTCACCTTCTAAATTAACTTGTCTTTTAGTTGCCCAATCTTTCTTATTAAAAGAAGCTTCAGACGCCGCATTTAAGGTTACCGAAGAAGCGTCAGGCAATTCAAAGGTAGCTTGATTACTGGCCAAGGTTTGTACAGTTGTTAGATCATTCGTAAAAAAGGCAAAGTACAATCCTAAGCCAACTACAAATATCGCCGCAATTCTAGACAATACTTTAATCGCATTTAATTTTATTACTGGTTTTTCTTCTTGTACAGGAGAAGTAGTCAGTTTAGATTTCAATACTTCATAATTGTCGACCGCCGAAAACTGCGGAGCTTTAAATTGCTTCGCACCTTCTAAAATTTCTATGTTTAAATCATAGTCATCTAACTTCTTAAACTCCTCAATTTCATGCTGAGAGAGCTCATCGGATAACCATTTTTTTATTAATTCATCTTGGTCCATGTTGTATGGTATTTATTGTAAAAACAATTTACTATTCAATTGTCCTGAAAAAAAATGATAAAATTTACTTTTATTTCAAAACTATCGACGTTTTTAACTACATTTCGATATAAAAACAACTCGTTTTCAATAACTCCTGAAAAAAAACAATTTATTTTAATTCTTTTATTTCTGACTTAATTATTTTAAAGGCTGTATAGATCCGATATTCAGCAACCTTCTTAGTAATATCGAGCATATCAGCTATTTCCTGATGTTTTTTTTCTTCAACTTTATTCAATAGAAAAGCAACACGTTGTTCTTCACTAAGTTTTGCTAGCGCTCGTTGATATTTTTGATAAAACTCCTCTTTCTCTAATAAAAACTCCGGATTTTCATTGGTGTAGTCTTTTGGTTTTACTTCTTGGTGCTTCAAAACAACCTTTTGATGTTTAATTTCATTGAGCACTAAATTCTTTGCAACCATAAAAACAAAGCCTTTTGCTTTTTCAAAAGTTACTTCTTTGCATTTATCCCATAATTTTATAAACGCATCTTGAACCTTATCGGTGATATTAAATTGGTCACCATACTTGTAATAAAGATAATTGTGTAAGTCTTGGGAGTAGTCTTTATAGATAGACGCATATACTTTCTCATCACAAATGGAGTTATTCATACTATAAAATTAGCTTAGCGGGGTTAGGAAGAGTAAAAGTAAAAAAATAACTTTAATAGAAATGTATTTTAGTTAATTATTTTAACCATTTAAAAGGTGGTTTTTTTTCAAAATTTTAAAAAAAAACACGATTCCTTTAGAGGATTTTATTCAGGTCAATTGTTATACATACGCATAGATGCGCTAAAATTTATGAAAAACTTATTAAAACAAGCCTATCAATTAATTCTATTCATGGCGATAATTATCGCTTTATTCTCATCATGCAGGTATGAAGATATTGTTACTTCACCTGATAATGAAAATAGTATAGTGGAAAATAATGCTACTATTACAAGCCTTATAAGAGATGTTGCCACGAATGACGGTTCTATTGATAATATTATAGATTTGGCCAATTGCTTTAGAATTAAATTGCCTGTAACCGTTATCGCGAATGGAAGAACAGTTATCATAAGTTCTAACGAAGATTTAGATATGATACGTGCCATATTTGAAGAATCGTCAGTGGATACTGATATGGTGATTATGAATTTTCCAGTAACTGCAATATTGACAGATTACACCGAAGTAATGCTCAATGATGAAAATGAATTGCATGCACTTGCAGAAACTTGTACAGGAGAAGATGAAGAAGATAATGATATAGAATGTATTGATTTTTTGTTTCCGATTAATTTCACCGTATTCAATACGGTTACAGAGCAATCAAACAATGTATCCATAGAGAATGATGCTGAGTTATTTCTATTTGTCAAAGATTTAAGCGTAGACGATGTAGCGAGCTTAAATTTCCCGGTTACCTTGGTTTTATCGGATGCCTCTCAACAAACAGTTACAAGCCTTGAAGAGTTGGAAATTCTGATAGAAAGCGTAAAAGATGATTGCGATGAAGATGATGACTTTGATTATTTAGATAACGATTTTAATGATACGCAAAACCCATCTACACCTCTTAATTTGACCGCATCAAATATTGGCGAAACGAATGTTGATTTAAGTTGGGATGCTTCTGTCGATAATATCGGAGTAAAAAATTATGAGGTTTATATCGATGGAGCTCTATCTATTTTAACCGAGAGTACTTCGATCATAATGAATGATCTTATGTCTAATACGTTATATGCTTTTACCGTTATAGCGAGAGATGCTGCGGGGAATAGTTCTTTAGTAAGTAATGAAGTATCAGTTACGACCTTAGCGTCTCTCGATCTTACTGCGCCATCTACTCCAATTAATTTAATGAGCTCAAATACAACCCAAACAACAACAGACTTGACGTGGGATGCTGCAACAGATAATATAGATGTTACTGGTTATGATGTTTATAATAATGGAGCATTAATAGGTACTACTGCTAATATAGCATACAATGTTTCAGGTTTAACTGCGAGTACTTCATATACATTTACTGTGATAGCAAAAGATGCTGCTGGCAATAGTTCGTCAAGTAGTAATCCCGCCAATGTAACAACGCTTGCACTGGCCGGTGATACAGAGGCACCAAGTGTACCACTTAATCTAGCGGCTAGAAATACTGTAGAAAATATAGTAGATCTCACTTGGGATGCATCTACTGATAATATTGGGGTTGTAGGATATGACGTATATATGGATGGTGTATTCATAGAGTTTGTCACTACAACGACCCATACTGTTCCAAATTTGACCTTTGAAGAAACATATGATTTTCAGGTGCTTGCTAAAGATGCCGAAGGCAACTCTTCTAATTTGAGTAACAACGTTTCGATCACCATACAATCGGCACCATTAAGTGGAGAATTGAGTGTGTTGACAACCTGTAGCGACTGGACCGTAGAAAAATTAGAACGTAATGGTGATAAACTTGAAGATGTCTACGCAGGATTTGTTTTCAATTTCTTTACGGATGGTACAATTTCTGTATTCGATGGGAGTACAACCTATTCTGGCACTTGGTTACAAGTGGGAACTGGAGCCGGAACTAAGATAACCATTACAATTCCTACATTGCCTGATTTTAACCTTGTATGGGATTTAAAACATGTACATGATCATTCTGACAGGAAAGATATCGAATTTACACAAGGGACTCAAGATAAATTAAAATTTGAAACACCCTGTAATTAACGCCAGTTTCAATAAAATTTTCTTGGTTTACTAAATTGAATATCTATGACTCAACATTAAATATTTAGTGTGTTTTAAAAATAAATAAATATTTTTCAGGATATATTCGATTTAGGTTGTTTTTATAGTATATAATCCTCCAATTATGAAAACTATACTTAACAAAACAAAAAAGATAATACCGCTTTTAACGGTATTATTAGTTCTTGCTACTTCGTGTCGAAGTGATGAATCTATAACATCGCCCGATAACAATTCAATTTTAGAAACAAATTCTAAACTTGCAAATCTCTTAAAAAGGGTTTCCTTAAATGATGGGTCTGATGATAACATTATCGATTTCGCCAATTGTTTAGATATTGAATTGCCAATAACAGTTATGGCTAATGGCACGCCGATTACTATAAACACCGAAGATGATTTCGATACTGTAGAAACTATTTTTAATGCATCAGATACAGACACCGATACCTTAGTCATTAACTTTCCTATTACCGTACTGTTAACAGATTATTCTGATGTTGTAGTAAATAATCAAGATCAATTAAATGGTCTTGCTGCCAGTTGTAATGGTGAAAATGAAGAGGACGATGATATTGAATGCGTTGATTTTTTGTATCCAATAAGTGCTATAGTATTTAATACAATCACTGAGCAAACAAATACCATTACCATAAATAATGACAATCAATTAAATAGATTTATCGAAGATTTAAGTGTAGATGATGTGGCTCGAATTAATTTTCCTGTTACTTTGATTCTATTTGATAATAGTCAAATGACAGCAAATTCACTTTCTGAATTAGAAACAATCATTGATACCATAAAAGATGATTGTGATGAAGATGATGACTTTGATTTTAATGATGATTGTAACGGTTGTACGACGACTCAAGTAACTGACCTTATTACTACCTGCGCAAACTGGTTTGTAGATAAATTAGAGAGAAATAATAATGATCTGGAAGATCTATATACTGGTTTTACGTTCAACTTTGCTACAGATGGAACAATCTCCGTACAAGATGACGCTACAAATCATTCTGGCACTTGGAGTGTTTCAGGGTCAGGAAACAATTTGAGATTTATGATAGTTATAGCAACATTACCTGATTTTAATGGTAGTTGGTTCGTACATGAAATAGAAGAAGAGCCAGGAGAGACTAAGATAGATTTTCGATTAGGAAACCAGCGTTTACGATTTGAAAGTACCTGTAATTAGAAGTGTATTTATTTAGACATAATATGACGAAAAAAAGCAAGTATTTTTTAAGTGTTTTGTGTTTTTTGATCTTATCACTGACCTCATTAAGTTGTTCGTCAGATGATACAATAGATAGCACAAGTATTCAAGATGCCATAACTATAGCCAAATCTGGAACTTGGTATATATCGAATTATATAGATTCGGGAGAAAATGAAACCAATGACTACAATGGTTATGATTTTACTTTTAATGATAACGGTACGTTAACAGCTACCAATGGTTCAACTACTATAGATGGAATCTGGTCTGTGACGGTCGATAGTAGTAGCAGTAATGACGGAGATATTGATTTTAATATTTCATTCTCCTCACCACCCAACTTTGAAGAACTATCTGATGATTGGGAGATTGTATCAATAAGTAACTCTAAGATTGATTTAATTGATATAAGTGGAGGTAATGGAGCAACTGATCTGTTAACCTTTCAAAAAAGATAAGAGAAATTAAATATCAAAATGAAAAATAGTATAGAGCTACATCAAATGGCTCAGGAATGGGAAGATATATTAACTTTTTCGATTTAATTCTCAACGGCTGCTTCAATATAAAATTGAAGCAGTTTTTTTATGAATATATGTTTTTAGCACTAAATTGATAGTAATTTATAATAACAAACATGAAATTTATTACGCTCATAAACAATAAGTTATATTTATTTTTAAAATAAATAGTACTTTTTTCAGGAATTTTTAAAGAGTGATTGTCTTAATAATGAAAGAGAAAGTAATTACAATAAACCCAAAAAAATTGTCATGAAAAAATTAACCCTAGCCATAATAGCATGTTTAATCTCAGTATCAACCTTTGCACAAACGAACCAAAGCGGGCCACAACGTTTAAAGTATGTCACAATGGCTCCTGATGGATCTGTAGCCTTAACCATTTACGATGATAGTAGTAAAGAAAACATGAAGTTAGAAGCTTCGGATAGTTTTTATAAATATCAATTACTAGATACAAAAACAAACGAACCTGTATATAGTTCAAGAAATAACGGATCTCAATGTGAAATTGATAAATCTAAAATAGCAGCAGGAGATTATAATATTCGTTTATACACCTCGAATTTTGTAATTACGTCTAAAATTAAGGTATCTGCTGCACGTAAGTTGGTCGCTGTGATATCCGAAGATGGTGTTGCAATGAATGATTAAAGAAAATGTGAATAGCAATAGAAATAAGCCACTTTAATAGCAAATAATAATAAAAAGGGGAATTTTGAAAATGTCTTAACCAATCCGGTTAAGGCATTTTTACTTTATATCATATAAACTTTGAGCGTCTAATTATTGAGTTAAGATCATACCTCTGCACAAAATTGAATAATGAACTAATATTTAATTATTGTTTAACATGCATATTCTCAGCATATTAAAATAAATATTAAAAAAAAAGTATTTTTTTCAGGAGTTTTTATGATATGATTGTCTTTATACTGAAAAGAAAAAGAAACCCTAACAATCCCAAAAAAAAAGAATATGAAAAAGTCAGTTAACCGAAGAATAATTATCCTAATTCTAACTTTAATAATCATAGCTCCAGTATTTTCACAAGGGTCTGTGAAAGTAGATGAGACACCTCATGACATTGCATATTACCGAGAAACGAGAATTACAAAGCCATTGGTCAAAGCTCTTTATGGAAGGCCATCAAACAACGGTAATAAAGATGTTTTTGGTACTCAAGTTCCATTTAATGAATTGTGGAGAACAGGAGCAAATGAGGCAACTGAAATTAGATTTTATAATAAAGTTGTATTTGGTGATACAGTTATAGAAGCGGGCACATATGTACTATATACAATTCCAAATATGCAAGAATGGGAAGTTATTATAAGTAGTAATACTGATGTAATAGGAGCCTTTCAATATGACGCTATGTTTGATGTAGCCCGAACGACAGTACCAGTTCGTAAAGGAGAGAATATTGAAACATTTGCAATTAGTTTTAGAAAACAAGAAAGGAATAAAATTGTGATGACACTAGGTTGGGGTACAACAAGAGTGCATGTACCATTAGGATTTAGTACAGATGAAGACTATGCATCGATACATGACGTCTTAGGAAAGAAAAAAATAATTAATTAATGCGCTAAACCAAAAGAATAAGAACTACACTTTATTTTTTTAATAAGACCTGTTTTGATTTAAGTCAGAACAGGTTTTTTAGCTTAGATCAAATCAAATAAATGGTGAGTAATCCCAACGGCAGTCAGTCCCGCCGGCTGATCTGTTCATTATAAAAGTTCACTATGCCTTTTTTCTAAATACATCCGTTCCAAGCATCATTTCGAAATAGAGGAGACAAACAACAATTGTTGTAAATATAGTTGGGTAAAAAGCACTTAAATTTGATTCGTTGTACCTCGCTGAAAAGTATAATTCAACGTATACCTTTACTATGTATATAACCAAAAGAAACAGGCTAATAAGTATTCCAATTTTGGCTTTTTTCTTAGTTTTATTTAACAGCAATACATAATCATTTTCTGCAGCAATGGTATCCATGACATGATCCTCTAACGCCGAATTAAGGATGTGCTCTTGCCTGTTTTCTACTAGTAAATTTTGTATGTTTTTTTCTGTTTCATTCATTGCATTAGGGTGTTATGTTTAACTGATAGCGCAAGAAAACTTTTTCGTGCTCTGTGTAAGAGTACTTTAATGTTGGAAGCTGTAAATCCTGTTATCTTCTCAATTTCTTTGATGGACTCTTCATGTAAATAGAATAATTTCAATATCAAGGCTTCTTTAGGTTTCATTAAATTCATTGTTTTTTCTATTTCCATTTTAGTGTCAGAAGCATCAAAAAGAACAACGGCTTCATTAAATGTTCCTGAATAGTCATATGAATCATCCACATAAGTGATGAACTGCTGCGATCTTTTGTTCTTTTTTAAATACTTCAATGCCTCGTTTACCACAATTTTATACAACCAAGTTGAAAATTTTGCATCCGAGCGATATGACCGTAGTGCTTTATACGCACGTATAAACGAATTCTGTACAACATCATTGGCACTAAATTCATTCTTAACCATTGATATGGCTATAGAATAGGCCATCCCCTGGTATGTTTTAATGAAATATCGAAAGGCCTCCTTATCACCAGAGCATACTTGTTCTATGTGGACTTGGTCCGAACGAGTATTCAATTCTCATTTTTTTTACTTAGCAGATACGATATGATAAATCCGATACCTCCAAAGAGTAACAAAAAACCCGGAATGGTTACATAATTTGGAATATCGCTGTAAACAGAAAACAGATATGAAATAAAGACACCTAAAGCTAAAGAACATAAGAGTATCCCAACATTTAATATGAGATTACTCGAATCTTTAAAATCTTGATCTATCATCCCACTTTCAATTTTGGCCATTCGCTCGAGGTGTTTACTCTTAATAAGGTAAAAAATAGAAAATACGACGGCGACTATAAGTGCTATTACCACAATTGCTACTGGATCATTCATTTTTATGTTTTTTAAGTTAAATACTTTGTGATTGGATACTTTCTTTTTTGAAAAGGTTACAAATACTTAATAAAAATAAAAATTGATTATTTGTAACCTTTTTAACTTCAAGAATATCAGACTACTAAAAGAGAACACTTGTTCATTTTAAAATTACGAACAACCTTTAAATAATAGATAACATGAAATATAGAAAGAAATTTAGTAGAATCTTATTAGTAAGTATTGCACTTATAACGGCAATGAATATAAATGCTCAGTTACAAACCAGCGAAATAGATAGTATTGTAGAAAAAGCAATGAATACTGTAGATAACACGGTTGGGTTTGCCATTGGTGTAGTTAAAGACGGCAAAATTGTGCATGTAAAAGGATATGGTACGCAGTCAATCGAAACGAAAGCGAAGGTAACTTCAGAAACCGCTTTTGGGATTGCGTCAAATTCAAAAGCATTCACGGCAACTGCACTGGCTATCTTAGTAGAACAAAATAAAATAGCATGGGATGATAAGGTAGCCAAGCATATACCAGAATTTAAGATGTATAACGATTATGTTACTGACAATTTTAACATTCAGGATCTATTAACGCATCGCAGTGGACTCGGACTAGGAGCGGGTGATCTGATGATTTTTCCAGCCGGATCAAATTTTGATATCAAAGATGTATTGAGTGTTTTCCAACACTTCGAACCAGTATCGCCATTTAGAACAAAGTTTGATTATGATAACCTCTTATACATCGTTGCAGGGGAATTAATCGCCCGGGTAAGCGGACAATCATGGGAATCATTCGTTGATGAACATATTTTGCAACCTTTAGAAATGAAGAATGCCAGTAGCAGTTATATGAACGCTGCTAAAACGACGTCTTTAGCAGATGCCCATTCTTTTGATGGTAAGTCATTATCAATTATAAATCGACCTAAAATCACAGGTAAGAGCAATTCATTAAACGGCGCAGCTGGCGGTATATGGGCTAGTGCAAAAGATATGTGTAAATGGATGTTAGCTCAATTAAACAAAGGTAAGTATGGGGCCAATTTAGAACATACGTTATTTTCAGAAGCCCAGCAGCAAGAAATGTGGAAAATGCACACCCCAATGAATTTACAACAAGATCCTAGGTCACCATTCAAAGTGAACTTTTCTGGATATGGTTTAGGATGGTTCGTATCAGATTTTAATGGGCATCTCAAAGTAGAACATTCAGGACTAATCGCAGGAATGTCTTCTGAAGTACTCTTGTTTCCGAATCTTGACTTAGGAATTGTGGTTATGAATAATTCAGAAGGTGCAGGATTTTTAAATGGATTGATAGGATATATCTTACTAGATAAATATCTAAATCTAAATACAGGTATTAATTGGTTAGAAATGGCAAAAGGAATGCAGCAACAGCAGAAAATGGGTGATCCGGAAACCGAAAAAGTATGGCGAGAAGTTGAAGCAAATACCAATAAGAAGATCTCTTTTAAAAATTATATAGGTATCTATGAAGACGCTTGGTTTGGCAAAGTGGAAGTATTTAAAAAGGATGGTAATTTATGGTTCAAATCTTATAAATCTCCAAGACTCAATGGTCAAATGTTTTTTTACAAAGAAAATAAATTTGCTATCAAATGGGAGTATCGCGATATGAATGCAGATGCTTTTGCTACTTTTTCTCTTGATAAAAAAGGAAGGGCACAAGGAATAAAAATGAAAGGAATATCTCGTTTTATTGATTTCAGTTTTAACTTTCAAGATTTGAACCTAAAACGGTTATAATTAAAGCATAGGTTTTAGTGGCTACGAATCATTTATTCTTTCTAAAAGACTAGATGATTCTTAGTATTTAAGAACTAATACATTAATTTTTTTATGTTATCCATATAGCCTCTGCTAACACGAACAATATCATTGTTCTGCATAGTTACATCATAACTCTTTGCATA
This sequence comes from uncultured Flavobacteriaceae bacterium, assembly GCA_947494325.1. Lineage (GTDB taxonomy): Bacteria > Bacteroidota > Bacteroidia > Flavobacteriales > Flavobacteriaceae > Aureibaculum. The sequence continues at coordinate 443,721 of CANLUS010000002.1, read as the reverse complement.
TTTATTGAGTTCTTTAACCTTATTTAAATTGATTATCGATGAACGATGCACACGAATAAATACAGATCTATTTAGTTTTTCCTCTAGCGTTGAGATTTTATAATTACTGATGAAAGATTTTTCTTCGGTAATTAACTTTGAATAATCGCCATATGCTTCAATACGAATCACATCTTCAAGAGCAATGGTGATTAATTTCCGCTGACTCTGGACTAATATTCTTTCAGGATGTTTAGATGTTTCAAAAAGTAAACTTTCGGTAAGATTTCTTGCCTTGTTTTCATGATTGTTTATAGTTAGTCTGTCTACAGCTAACTTAAACCGTTCTTTGGTATACGGCTTTAATAAATAATCAACAGCATGTACTTCGAAGGCTTTTAGGGCATATTGATCATAAGCAGTTGAAAAAATGATCTGTGGTAGTTCTTCAAGGTGTTTTAAAACATCAAACCCAGTCATGCCAGGCATCTGGATATCTAAGAAAACTAAATCTGGTTTATATTCATTAATTATTTTAACAGCGTCAACACCATTATTTGCTTCACCAAGAAGTACTAAATCTGTAAAATCCTTGAGATATTCTTTGATAAGTTTTCTTCCAGCTTCTTCGTCATCGATAATAATTACTTTCTTCATATCGCAAAACTTATTTTTAATCCGTTAGGAGTATTATCTGTAAGTTGCAGTGTACTTTGATACATTTTCTCTAATCTCAAACGTGTATTGTTAAGTCCGACACCTTTTTCAAAGATGTTGATTTTATCATCGACCCCTATTCCTGTATCGGTGATTTCAAAAAACAATTTCTCATTTTTCTTTTCTATTTTTATCATAATCGTTCCGCCTTCGATAAGTGATGAGAGTCCGTGTTTTACTGAATTTTCAACTAATGGCTGTAAAAGCATTGGAGGTACCTTTTCGTTTAAAATTGAGTCATCTACTTCTATATTAATTTTTAACCGTTCTTGAAAACGTTCTTTTTCGAGATCTAAATACTTTTTAACAAAGGCAAGTTCTTCTTTTAAGGTGACTTTATCAACTTGAGAGGCTTTTAATTGATAACGAAACAAATCAGAAAGCTCTGCAATTAATTGCCTGGTTTTTTCATTTTCGGCAGGTACGGAAGCACTAATCGTATTAAAAATATTATATAGAAAATGTGGATTTAATTGTGCTTTTATCGCAGATAATTCACTTTTAAGAGCAGCTGTTCGCAACTCACCTTCTAAACGTATCTTTTGTTGATTTTCTAGATAGTAGTTATACGAATGAATGATTCCAAATTGAAGGGTATAAAACAATGAAGGAATATAGATGTCCCAAACTCTCGCAACTCCATTTAAATGCCCAAACCCGAAGAATTCACTTACCACATAATAACTCTGTTGCCATAGTAGTACAAATGCTGGTAATAATATAAGGTGTAATGAGATTTTTTTTAATTTATTCCACGATTTTAACTTACGAATCAACAACCACCAAATAGGATACGTTATAATGGCTTTCATGATATAATCAATTCCAACACTATCCATAAAATCTTTGAAATGAAAAACAGATACTTCTCCATTCGCCCAAGCTCTGCTATTTATGGTAATTGCTAAATGATAGGCAAAGGCCCAAAAAAAATAAAAGAAAATGAAACTGAGTAATTCATCAATTCTTATGCCTAGAAATGTTTTTTTAAAAAATGAAGATTCGCTTGTCATAGTACGAGTTTCTGTAAAGTTAAAAATATCACATTTTTTTCAATTATCCTTTTCGATGAATGAACCTATTTGCCGTTGAACTGCCCATCCAACTCATCGTTAAATAGGTCTGTTCATCAGAATATAGATGTTTTGCATCACCAAGTATAACACTTTTGTGATATCAAAAACTTAATATTATGAAAGCATTTCTTACATTTACTATGATCTTATTAGTTAGTTCTAGTTTAATCGCTCAAAGCCTTCGCGGAAAGATTGTCGATACCAAAAATCAACCTATTTATTTGGCGGCCGCTTCATTATACCAGGAAGATGGCAAAACATTTGTAAAAGCCGCAATAAGCAATGATCAGGGTATATTCGTTATTAAAAACATCAAGGCTGGGTCTTATAAATTGATAATTGAAATCTTAGGGTTTGAAAAGTATACCTCAGCAACTTTTGCCTTTTTAGAATCCGATAAGGATTTGGGAATTATTCAGTTAAAGGTGGCTAGTGAAACGCTGAATGAAGTTTCTATAAAAGCTGAAAAACCCATTGTTCAAGTACAAGCAGATAAGACTGTATTTAATATTCAAAATTCTATTAGTGCTGCTGGAGATTCGGGATTTGAATTATTGAGAAAAGCTCCAGGTGTGACTGTTGATAATAATGACAATATAATTGTGGAAGGGAAAACGGGTGTCTTGATCTATATTGATGATAAACCCTCTGTATTGCGGGGCGAAGATTTGGTAAATTACCTTAAAACTATACAGGCTTCTGATGTCGAATCTATTGAAATTATTACACAGCCTTCTTCAAAGTATGACGCAGAAGGAAACGCAGGAATTATAAATATCATTTTTAAACGAGACAAAAGTTTAGGTACAAATGGAAGTCTTGCTACTGGATTGACTTATGGCGAATTTGCACGATATAACAACTCAGTTTCGTTTAATAATAGAAATAAGAAAACGAGTGTTTATGGATCATTTAGCAACCGATTCGGTGAAAGTTTGAACTTTATAAATTTATATCGAACGCAGAATGATGTTATTTTTGATGCACAAACCGAAACTATATTTGACAATAACAGTAATAATGCTAGAATTGGATTTGATTGGTATGCGACTAAAAAATCAACTTTCGGTGTTATTTTAACCGGAAATTTTAGTAAATCGGATGCCAATAGTAGCTCTAGAACACCAATTATTCCGGTAGGGAATAGTCAACCTGATCAAGTGCTAGTTGCTGGTAGTAATTCAGAAAATAAAACGGTAAACTTATATATAAATGGAAATTATACATATAAGATCAAAAAAGGAGCTTCGATAAATTTCGACGTTGATTATGGTCGCTACGAACGAGATCGCGAAAATTTACAACCAAATAGATATTTTAACGGTGACGAGACTACATTATTAAGTGAAACCGTGAATTTTATGATTACCCCAATTAATATTGATATTCTCACCTCTAAAGTCGATTATGAACAGAATTTTTTGAAAGGTAAATTAGGCGTTGGAGCAAAGTATTCGAAAGTAGTAACAGACAATCAGTTTGATTTTTTTGACAGGATCAATAACGTCGACGTTCTTAATGAAGACCGTACAAATGACTTTACATATGACGAGGAGGTAAGTGCAGCTTATTTCAATTATAACAGAAAGGTTAAAAAATGGAATTTACAGTTTGGTTTACGCATAGAACAAACAACTTCTGATGGTAAATTAACTAGTTTGATCGCAACCCAAAATGATAGAGTAGAGCGCAAGTATACAGATTGGTTCCCTAGCGGGGGATTGACCTATCAAATGAACCGAAAGAATTCATTAGTCCTTACCTATAGTCGCCGCATACAACGACCCAATTACGCTAGTTTGAATCCGTTCGAATATAAGATTGATGAATTATCTTTTAGCAAAGGAAATCCCTTTTTACAACCCCAATATACTGATAATTTGAAGTTTTCTCATACCTACAATTATAGACTAACTACATCTTTAAGTTATAGTTTTATTAAGGATTACTTTGCTAAGGTGACCGAAGCTGTAGGCCAGAATCAGAACTTTTTGACAACACGTAATGTAGCAAATCAGAAAGTAATTAATGTAGGAATTTCTTATCCTACGAAGTTCAATAATTGGTGGAGTATTTATTTTAGTGTCAATGCATATCGAAGCATTTTCGAAGCAACAAATACCGATTTTATACCCATTTCGCAAAATACCTTGAGTCTGTACGCTCAAAATACTTTTAAACTTCCAAAAGGATTTAAAGCAGAGGTGTCTGGGTGGTATAGCTCTCCATCTATTTGGGGAGGCACGTACAGAACCAAAAGTTTAGGGTCCTTGAATGTAGCCTTACAAAAGAAAGTATTTAATGATAAGTTCACAGCGAGATTGGCATTTAACGATATTCTTTTTACATCTCCATGGCAAGGAGATACCCAATTCGGTAATTTAATTATTAATGGAGATGGAGGTAATGATAGTAGACAGGTGAGATTGAATTTAACCTATAATTTTGGTCGGAATGAGATAAAGAAAGCAAAAAAACGTACCATTGGTTTAGAAGATGAAAAAAATAGATTAGGAAGCTAATTACATTGATACTCGTTATACGAATTAAAGAACAATGGTTATCTTTGAGAGTGACAATGACTTTATTTTAAAAGCTGCCCCAATCTATGAAACCATTCTTCCTGTTATTAATTACTGTTTTTACATTGGCTTCTTGTGCGAAGGAGTACGAAGAAACTTATGTATCATTCGATGACTACGAATTAGAAGAAGGATTTCAACTAGAAGCTATTGTTGCAGAACCTTTGATTGAAGCACCTGTAAATATTAGTTTTGATGATCACGGTCGGTTGTGGGCCATAGAAATGGCGGGCTACATGCAAAGTATTGAAGGTAGTGAGCCAAAAATGCCCGTTGGGAGAATTTTAGTTTTTCATGACGAAGATAAAGATGGTCAAATGGACCATACGACCATATTTTTAGATGGATTAAAGTTAGTTAGGGCTATTGCACATGTTTATGGAGGCTTGTTGTATGCCGAACCCCCAAATCTGTATTTTGTTGAAATTAATGAGGATTTATCACCAGGTAAAAGAACACTTGTTGATGCTGACTATGCAGTAGGAGGAAACGTTGAACATCAACCTAACGGTCTGTTAATGAATATTGATAATTGGATTTACAATGCGAAATCTACGAAGCGTTACCGGAGAAGAAATGGCCAATGGGAAATAGAAACGACGTCTTTTCGAGGGCAATGGGGCATAACGCATGACGCTATTGGAAGATTACTTTATAATGATAATTCAAATCAGGTGCGTGGTGATTGGGCGCTGCCAAATGTATTAAATCAGCACCCCAATTTTAAACCTAAACTCGGAGTTGATATAACTATTGTAAATGATCAACGGGTATATCCGATTCAGGCCACAGCCGTAAATAGAGGATATATTGAAGGGAATTTAGATGAAGAAGGAAAGTTGATAAATTTCACAAGTGCCTGTGCTCCAGTATATTTTCAAGGAGCATCTTTACCACAAGATTACCAAGGTAATGTTTTTGTTTGTGGACCTGAGGTAAACTTGATCAAGAGAAATGTTGTAGATCCGTTTGCTCTAAGACGAACCGGTAAGCAAGTTTGGCAAAATAAAGAATTTCTTGTTTCAAAAGATGAAGCGTTTCGGCCTGTGAACCTACAGAATGGACCAGATGGCGGTTTGTATATAGTAGACATGCATCGCGGAATTATTCAACATAAAACATACATGACATCTTATCTAAGAGATTTATACATAAAAAAAGGACTGGATAGTATTGTTGGTATGGGGCGAATCTTAAAAGTTACTAGTAAAGGTCATAAGGCTAATCGAAATATTGATCTAACAAAACTGTCATCAACTAATTTGATAGATTCTTTAAGCTCAATGAATACTTGGATCCGAAACAAAGCGCAACAGCTGCTCGTAAATTCTCAAGATCCAAAACTTATTTCTCCACTAAAGACCATATTGGATACTCATACTAATGAAATTACTCAGATCCATGCTCTGTATGCCTTAGAGGGCCTTGGTGGGTTAAATCATTTAGAGTTTATGAATGATGAAATGATGACGAAACCTTCATTATGCGCACATAGCTTAAAATTAATGAGTCAAGAAAACAGCACCTTAAACGCTAATTCGATTGAACAACTAATGGCATTAGAAAATGAAATGATTGATTATCATTTAAGCTTTTATTTATCAAGGCAGATCACCGAAGAAAATAGTAAGTATCTAATGTTGCTAATTGAGCGATATAAAGGAGCCTCCTGGTTTTTAGAACCTATCTATTCAGGTATTGAGGGTAAGGAAGAAGTACTGATCGATACCGCCAATGACTATGACACCATACGATTACAATTAGAAACGCTAAAAGAACCAACTCAAAAAAGCACGACTTCAGAGATTTCAAAAGATGGTTTAACCCGAGGCTTACCGTTGTACCGAAATCAATGTGCATCTTGTCATGGTGTTGATGGAGAAGGTCTCAAAGGATTAGCGCCACCATTACTCAACTCTGAATACGTTTCTGAGAGTCCTGAGAAACTTGCAGCCATTATGTTGTACGGTTTGACGGGCCCAATTTCGGTAAATGGAGAAGCTTATGAATTTAATGTTGCGATGCCGGGAATCGGCAATCAAGAGAGTATTTCCGATCAAGATATTGTAGATATTGGAAACTATATTAGAAATGCGTTTACAACTTCTCCGCAAAATTTAACTGTTAAAAAGGTGGACAGTTTACGTAACTTAAAACGCTCGAAAGATCAAGTATTCACTGTAAAAGAACTCAATGAAAATTATTAACTATTTATCAATAGCGATACTAGTATCAGTGTCGTTTTCATGCAAAGAGAAACAAGAAACACCTTGGATTCAATTATTTGATGGCAAAACACTTACGAATTGGGAGATTCGAAATGGGACTTCAGAATATATAGTGCAAGAAGGACAGATTATTGGAACCACCAAAATAGGCTCTCCAAATACATTCTTGTGTACTACTAAATTGTTTTCGGATTTTATTTTAGAATTTGAAGTGCTGGTAGATAGTACTATAAATTCAGGGGTTCAGATACGGAGTAATAGTATCCCCGACTATAATGAAGGGCAGGTGCATGGTTATCAGGTAGAAATTGATCCAAGTAAGAGGGCTTGGAGTGGCGGTATTTATGATGAAGGACGAAGAGGTTGGTTGTATAATCTTGAAGAGAATCCCCAAGGAAGAAAAGCTTTTAAGAATGGAGCATGGAATAGCTATAGAATTGAGGCAGTGAAAGACCGACTTGTTGTTTGGGTTAATGGTGTGAACACGGCCAATTTAGAAGACGGTATGACAACAAATGGTTTTATCGGATTACAAGTGCATAGCATTGGAGATAGTCTCGATGTTGGTAAAGAAATACGATGGCGCAACTTAAAAATCATTACCGAAGAACCTGAGCGCTATCAAAATAGTGATAATATAACGGCAACTTTAATAAAATCGGATTAACGGTCTTAATTCCAAAAAAGATATGATACCTTTTTATAGAAACAGTATCCTAATAGGATTCTTAATATTAACATTTGCCTGTTCAAATAAGCAAGAACTATATATCGATTCTTCAAATCCTCAAATAGTCTATAATGGAAGAATAGATTCGACAGAAGCAAAAGGGGCTCGGCTATTTTGGTCTGGAACATCCTTAAAACTTAATTTTGAAGGTGAATCAATTGAGGCATTGATGAAAGATGAAAATGGAGAAAACTATTATAATGTTATGCTCAACAATGATAGCCTTATGATACTAAGGCCAGATACCATTAAGGGATATCACCAGCTCGCCACAAATCTCCCTAAAGGGAAACATACCATCGAAATTTTTAAACGAACAGAATGGGATAGGGGAGCATCTTCGTTTTATGGGTTTAAAATAAAGGGAAACGCTAAATTATTAGCGAAGTCGGCATCTTCGAATAGGAAAATTGAATTTTACGGGAATTCGATAACTGCTGGTTATGCCGTTGAGGATGTATCAGGTAAAGATTCTCCAGACAGTACTTACACTAATAACTATGCAAGTTATGCCGCGATTACAGCAAGACATTTTAATGCAGATTATCATTGTATTTGTAGGAGCGGCATAGGTATTATGGTTAGCTGGATTCCTGTGATCATGCCCGAAATATATGATAGATTGGATCCGAGAGAGCCAACTAGTAAATGGGATTTTTCTCTATATCAACCCGATGTCGTGGTTATTAATTTATTTCAAAATGACTCGTGGATTGTTAACTATCCAGAAAATGAGGAATTTAAAAAACGATTCGGTGCTAAAGCGCCAGATGAAGAGTATATCATAAACGCGTACCAGCAATTTCTAGGAAACTTGAGAAATCAATATCCTGAAGCTACTATTATTTGTTCTTTAGGAGGAATGGATGCGGCAAAACAAGGGTCAAAATGGATTGATTATATTAAGCAGGCAGTAGTGAATACAAATGATGGAGCAATACTCACCCATTTTATGCCGTATATAGAATCCACTACGCATCCATCTGTTGAAGATCAAAAGAAAATGGCAAAGAGCCTAATAACCTTTATGGAAGATACTATTGATTGGTAGCATAAATTTTTTAAACATCGGTCACCTAAAAAAGATAAAATGAATAGAATACTACTCTTAATTTTAGTCGTTTGCATTTCGTGTACAACGAAAGAACCTATAAATAGTGCGAAACCAAATGTTATTATAATTTTTACTGACGATCAAGGATATCAGGATGTTGGATGTTTCGGTGCCACCGATATAAAGACACCTCATTTAGATCAAATGGCAAAAGATGGAATTCGTTTGACCGATTTTTATGCAGCACAGGCGGTATGTTCTGCTTCAAGAGCTGGGTTGCTAACCGGTTGTTATCCGAACAGAATAGGAGTACATGGAGCTTTTATGCCCAGTAGCAAACAAGGATTGAATCTATCGGAAACTACCATTGCAGAAATGCTTAAGGAGATCGATTATAAAACTGGGATATTTGGAAAATGGCACTTGGGTGATCACCCTGAATTTATGCCAAATAAACAAGGGTTTGATGAATATTTTGGAATTCCTTATTCTAATGACATGTGGCCGTTTCACCCACAGCAAGGTCCAATTTTTGACTTTGACCCATTGGCATTATTCGAAAACGAAACCATTATTGATACGCTAACCAACCAATCATCATTAACCACTCAGATTACAGAGCGAAGTGTTGATTTTATTAAACGAAACAAAGCAAACCCATTTTTCCTATATGTGGCACATCCACAACCTCATGTACCTTTGGCCGTATCTGATAAATTCAAAGGAAAATCTGAGCGAGGTTTGTACGGCGATGTGATCATGGAAATTGATTGGTCAGTTGGACAGATCATGGCCGCATTAAAAGAGCAAAATATAGATGAGAACACCTTGGTTATTTTCACGTCAGATAACGGCCCATGGCTTAACTATGGAGATCATGCAGGTTGTGCGTATCCATTAAGAGAAGGTAAAGGTACGGCCTTAGAAGGTGGACAAAGGGAGCCTTGCATCATCAAATTTCCGAAAAAAATTGAATCGGGTAGGGTGATTGATGTTCCGATGATGGCCATAGATATAATGCCAACCATTGCTAAAATTACAGGAGCGAAATTACCTGAGAAAACAATCGACGGAAGGAATGTGTGGGATATTTGGACTGGCGATTCGGATACTTCCCCTCATGAAGCATATTACTTTTATTACCATGTGAACGAACTTCATGGTATTCGATATGGGAAGTGGAAACTATATTATCCACATAAATATAGAAGTCTAAATGGAAGAGATGGAGGTAAAGATGGCCTTCCAGTTGACTATGATTATAATACCATCGAAACTATCGAATTGTATGATTTATCAACAGATATTAGTGAGACAGTAAACGTCGCTTCTGAAAATCCTGAAATAGTTGCTAAAATAAAGGCATTAGGTAACAACATAAGAGTTGAACTTGGAGACGCTTTAACAGGTAAAGTTGGGAATTCAAATAGACCGATTGGTAAAATTAATCGATAAACGAATCACATAAGTATATTTATATGGCCGAATTTAAAATCTTTGATTTAACTGTATCAATATAAGTTCGTCCGATAACGTATCGAATACCATCAATTTCAACACAATTCCCTTCAACTGTCTCAATTTTATTGATAGCTACTGTATAGGATCTATGGATTCTTATGAAATTTTCTGATGGTAATTGATCAGTAAAACTGCACAATGTTTGGTGAATAATATATCGATTTGTAGTGGTACTTATTTTTAAATAATCTCGCAATGATTCAATTACCAATATATCATCTAGATATATTTTTTTCATCTTCTTTTTGTCAATTTTTACAAAAATATAGGGCCTCTTAGTGGCTTCTTTTAACGTTGTATTCTGTTTATTTTGGACTTCAAAAACCCTATTTATGGCAATCATAAAGCGGGGTAGAGAAATTGGTTTAACCAAATAATCGAGTACATCTAGCTCATAAGTTTCTACCGCATATTCTTCGTAGGCAGTAGTAATAATAATCAACGGCTTTACCTTTAAACTTTTTATAAAATTTAACCCATCTAATAGTGGCATATTTATATCTAAAAAAATAAGGTCAACATCATTACTCTTTAGAAACTCTAACCCTTCAATAGCATTATTGAATGTATTGACAATTTCAATAGTACTAAATTGCTTCAAATAATTTTTAATAACGTTAATAGCTAAAGGCTCGTCATCAATTATTAAACACTTTACATTCATTTTAATTTAATTTTTAAAGTTGCTATATAGAGTTCATTGTTGCTCTCAATCTGTAAATCATACTCCTCCGGTTTATAACCAAGAGCTAATCTCTTCTTTACATTTTTCAATCCTATGCCACTTGACTTGCTAACTTGCTGTTTGTGCTCAGTTGTTTTAGGAGTAGGATTGTCGATAGTAAAGTAAAGAAAATTTCCTTCGATTTTAAAATCAATGTTAATTTTTACTTTACCAATATTTTTATTTACGCCATGCTTAAAAGCATTTTCGACAAAAGACAACAAGATAATTGGAGCGATTTTCTTCTGCTTTATATCGCCAGAAATTTTCATATCTACCTCTAATAATTCTTCATGTCGTATTCGTTCTAGATCTAAATAATTTTGAATACAAATAATCTCTTTTTCTAAACTTTGTCGCTTATTTTTTGTTTCATATAACAAGTATCTCATTAACTCAGAGAGCTTTAATACAATTTTCGGGGTTTTATTCGATTTTTCTATAGCCAGTGAGTAGATATTGTTTAAAGTATTAAAGAAGAAGTGCGGAGAAATTTGAGTTCTTAAAAATAGGAGTTCGGTTTCTAATTGAACCTTTTCGAGATCTGTTAATCTCTTATGCTCGGCTAACCAATCCATGGTCACCTTTATCGCCGTAACGAACGTGATCACATACAATTCGCCAATCATCATATCGATTGAATAGTTCAGTGTTAGGGTATTTATAATTTCTGGACCTTCTGGCCAGACATTTTTACTCACAAGAAAGTACGTAAGATTAAATTTCAAGAGGACCATTAGAAACAATGAACCTACAAGAAAAAGCACATACAGAAAGTATTTGCGCTTATATAAAATTCTAGGCATTAACACAAAAATATTTAGATAACTCAAGATCATGTGAATTGGAAAGCCTATAATATTTGTTTTTAAAGAATACGAATAATCATTAAAATAACTTCCCCAACGCAAGGTGTTAAACAAAAAATAGATGGACCAAAAAATAACATGATGCCTTAGCGTAATCTGTCTTACCGCTTGCGATTTTAGATATCTTTTTTTCGTTTTTAAGGACATTTGTTATTTTTTTTGGTGTACACCCTCGTTCAGATGTTATTCGTCTAATTAAATTTTTTTACTAGCTAAATTTATAAATATTTATAACTATAACTAATATTATCGATATAATAATTACTTGTTTGCCAGAATGAAGACAATCTATTTAAGCTATTTTATAGTGCTATTATTTCATGCAGTTTCATGTAATGTTTCTGAAAAAAATACAGCTCCTTCTAAGGTGTACGTGACAGATTATGTAGATCCATTTATTGGAACTGGAGGACATGGTCATACCTATCCTGGAGCAACTGTTCCCAACGGTATGCTTCAAGTGAGTCCGGATAATGGAACTCAAGGATGGGATTGGTGCTCTGGATATCATTATACTGATTCAATTACAGTAGGTTTTAGTCATTTGCATTTAAGTGGGACAGGAATTGGTGATTTAACTGATATTAGATTAATGCCAATTAATAAAAAGGTGAATCTCGCTCAGACTTTTGAAAACCGTGATCAGATACCATACAAGTCAACATACGAACATGTGAAGGAAACTGCGAGTCCTGGCTATTATGCAGTATTTTTAAATGATCATAATATTAGGGCTGAATTAACATCAGATTTAAGAACAGCGTTTCATAAATATACCTTTGAAAAAGGAGACATTCAATCTGTCGTTTTGGATTTAGGATACACCACTAATTGGGATAAAACAACAGCTTCTAACATCAAAGTTGTAGATAAACATACGCTCGTAGGGTATCGTCATAGCACAGGATGGGCGAAAAATCAGAAAGTGTTTTTTGCCATCAAATTTTCTAAGTCTTTATCCGACTATACTTTGGTAGAAAATGCAAATTATAGTAAAAATAACGAAGTTACTGGCGTAACTACCGCTGCCCAACTATATTTCAATACACTTACAAAACAGAACATTTATGTAAAGGTGGCCATATCTTCTGTGAGTGTTGAAAATGCATTGGCAAATATGAACGCTCATAGTGGAAAATTCGCTTTTGATGAAATTAAAGCATCAGCAAATAATGAATGGGATGCTCTCCTGTCGAAAGTGACCGTTGAAACGCCAAATGAAGATTTAAAAACAACTTTTTATACTGCGTTGTATCATACGCAAGTAGCTCCTGTAGTGTTTAATGACGTAAATGGTGAATTTCGCTTAGAAAATGATTCTATTGTAAAAACGAATCATGAATCCTATTCAACATTATCATTGTGGGATACATTTCGGGCGGCGCATCCGTTGTTAACCTTAGTTGCACCAGATAAAGTACCAGATATGATAAATTCAATGTTGGTGTATTATTCCGTTAAGGGAAAATTGCCAGTCTGGACCCTTTATGGCAATGAGACAAATACCATGATCGGATATCACTCGATACCAGTAATTTCAGAAGCGTATATCAAAGGAATAAAAGGGTTTAATATTGAAAAGGCTTATGAGGCGATGAAGGCTACAATGATGCAAGATGATCGTGGTCTTGATCATTATAAAAAGTACGGTTATATTCCTCATGATCTATTAGAAGAATCTGTAACCATTACCTTAGAATACGCCTATAATGATTATTGTGTGGCGCAAATCGCTAAGGCTTTAGGAAAAGATGAAGATCATACTTATTTTCTAAATAGATCCAAGGCATATAGGCATTTGTTTGATCCAGAAACTGGATTCATGAGAGGTAAAAATAAAGAAGGTACGGCATGGCGAGAACCCTTCGATCCCAAACATTCGGCACATCGGAAACAAGCTGATTATACTGAAGGAAATGCATGGCAGCATAGTTGGTTCGTATTACATGATCCTCTAGCCTTAAAGAATATGTTCGGAGGAGAAGAGGCTTTTACCAATAAATTAGAACAACTTTTTACAGAATCTTCAGAAATTAATGGGGATGACGTTTCTCCAGATATATCGGGTTTGATTGGGCAATATGCCCATGGCAATGAACCAAGTCATCATATTGCCTACTTATTTAATTATGCCAATAAGCCATGGAGAACGCAATACTGGGTGCGTGAAATTTTAAAAACACAATACAACAATACCCCAGACGGGTTAAGCGGCAATGAGGATTGCGGCCAAATGTCAGCTTGGTATGTACTAAGTGCAATTGGCCTTTATGCTGTTGATCCTGCTTCGGGAGAATATCAGATCGGTAGTCCAGTATTTACTAAAACCACCTTAAAATTAGCTGATAATAAGATTTTTACAATTATTGCCGAAAAGACTTCTGATGAGAATAGATACATACAATCAGCCACGCTAAACGGAAATAAGTTTAATCGCACAAGTATTACACATTCAGAATTAATTAAAGGTGGAACTCTTCATTTAAAAATGGGAAAAATACCCAATAAAAATTGGGGAACTCAACGATAGGACACACTACTTATGAATAGCATTGATATAGCAATAATTGCAATTTATATTCTCATTACCCTCGTTGTTGGAATTTGGGTGTCAAAGCGAGCTTCAAAAGGACTAAAATCCTATTTTTTAGGAGGAAATAATATTAAATGGTATTATTTAGGATTGAGTAATGGTTCTGGTATGTTTGATGTGTCAGGTACTGCATGGATGGTAGGTATACTCTTTCTGTATGGTGTGAAGAGTTTTATGTTTATGTGGATGTGGCCAATATGGAATCAGATTTTCATCATGATGTTTTTGGCCGTATGGATACGACGGTCGAATATTATGACAGGCTCTGAGTGGATTTTAACTCGTTTCGGAGATGGAAAAGCAGGTAGAGCATCACATATAATTGTGGCGATTTTTGCTGTAATTTCTTCAATTGGATTTATTGCGTATTTCTTTGAAGGGGTGGGTAAGTTCATGACGATTATACTACCTTGGAACTTAGAATTATTGATGGGAGGTGGCGTACTACTTACTTCAGAACAGTCGTATGCGATCATAATTATTGCCTTAACAACTATTTATACTATAAAAGGAGGGATGTTTTCTGTGGTGGCAACCGAAGTACTGCAATATGGTATTATGGTGCTCGCTGGTTTGTTAATTGCAGGATATGCCTTTTTTACAATTAGCGATATTGAAATTGCCTCTGTGATTTCCGAAGAATGGAGAAATATGTTTTTTGGATGGGAATTAGAAGCGCATTGGAGCGAAAAATATCAAGCGTTTAATGCCTTAATTGATTCGGAAGGTTATAAAATGTTTGGAGCGCTGATTGGAATGACTCTTTTTAAAGGTTTTTTTGCGAGTATTGCGGGACCGGTTCCTAGTTACGATTTGCAACGAATATTATCTACAAAGTCAGTGAAAGAAGCCGCATACATGAGTGGTTTTACGAATTTAATACTCTTTATACCAAGATACCTTTTAATTGCTGGAATTGTCGTGATTGCTTTAGTGAAATTGGGTCCTGAAATGAATGCCAATCCACTTTTGAACGGTGGCGATTTAGAAGTACTCCTACCAAAAGTTATTAACTTTCATGTTCCAATTGGAATTAAGGGTTTGCTACTAGCAGCTTTATTGGCAGCATTTATGTCAACCTTTTCCGCCTTTGTTAATGCAGGCCCAGCATATGTTGTCAATGATATTTATAAAAAATATTTCAAGAGCCATGCTTCCAACAAACATTATGTGAAAGCCAGTCATATTGCCTCAGTCGCTATTGTAGCGTTGGGCGTATTTATGGGCTTTTTTGCTAATTCAATAAACTCTTTAACACTATGGATTACGAGTGCTCTCTTCGGAGGTTATGTCGCGGCGAACTTTTTAAAATGGATTTGGTGGCGATTTAACGGATGGGGCTACTTTTGGGGAATGCTAGCTGGTTTAATTATTGCCTCATTACAATTTTTTCTTGATCAGCATAAAAACAGCTTTGCTCAAGATTCAATTTTATTCGATCTATCTCGTATTCATGCAATCTATTTATTTCCGATTATCTTTTTTGTTTCATTATTGGGCTCTTTTTTAGGAACTTTTTTAAGTAAACCTACTGATATGAAGGTATTAAAAGATTTTTATAAAAGTGTACAACCTTGGGGTTGGTGGCGCCCAGTATACAAAGAGATTCAAAAAACAGACAGTTTGATAGTGAAGAATGGTAATTTTTGGTTTGATATGTTCAATTGTGCTATTGGTGTTATTTGGCAATCTAGTATGATCGTATTACCTATTTATTTTATCATTCGAGATTATCCGAAAGCGATTGTTGCATTAATAGTTTTTGTTACTACATCTATCATACTTAAATTTACGTGGTTAGATAAAGTTAGAAAACTTCCAAATTAACAGTAGATAATGACAAATAAAACAAAACAAGATCTGAGTAATATTCCTTGGCAAGAAAAACCAGAAGATTGCAATGAAGTAATGTGGAGGTACTCAGAGAACCCTATTATCAAAAGAAATCAGATTCCAAGTTCAAATAGTATTTTCAATAGTGCAGTCGTGCCATTTAAGGATGGGTTTGCGGGAGTTTTTAGATGCGATAATAAAGCGGTACAAATGAATATATATGCAGGCTTTAGTAAGAACGGAATAGATTGGGATATTAACCATAACCCAATTAAAATGCAGCAAGGAAATACGACAATGATTGAGTCTGAATATAAATATGATCCGAGAGTAGTTTTTATTGATGACCGCTATTGGATAACTTGGTGCAATGGGTATCATGGGCCGACTATCGGAATTGCCTATACCTTTGATTTTATAGATTTTTTTCAATGCGAAAATGCTTTTTTGCCCTTTAATCGAAATGGGGTTTTATTTCCGCAAAAAATAAATGGTAACTACGCAATGTTAAGCCGTCCAAGTGATAACGGGCACACCCCTTTTGGTGATATCTATATAAGTTATAGTCCCGATATGAAATATTGGGGCGAACATCGTTGCGTTATGAAAGCAACGGCTTTTGAAGATAGTGCTTGGCAATGTACTAAGATTGGTGCTGGCCCCATTCCAATTTTAACAGACGAAGGATGGTTAATGTTGTATCATGGTGTGATTAATACGTGTAATGGCTTTCGATATGCAATGGGAGCCGCATTGTTAGATGAGAATGAACCAGATAAAGTGAGCTATAGAACCCAACCATATTTATTAACTCCAACAACACTGTATGAGCAGGTTGGAGATGTGCCAAATGTTGTTTTTCCTTGCGCAGCACTTCATGACCATAAGGAGGATAAACTAGTTGTTTATTATGGAGCTGCAGATACTGTGGTAGCTATGGCTTTTGGAAAATTAAGTGAGGTGATTCAGTTTACTAAAGATAATAATTTATAGTATTTTGCATCGATGAAGAATTATATTGTTTTTATCGGATTTTATTTACTGTTAGGAACCAATTTATTTGGCCAATCCGAAAAATCAGTCAATCCAAGAAGTCTTATCGCATATAAAGCTAATGAATCCTTAAATATTGACGGAGAATCGAAAGAGCAGGTATGGAATCAAGTTGATTGGTCTGAAGCATTTATAGATATAGAAGGTCATAAAAAACCAAAATATAATACGCAGATAAAAATGCTTTGGGATATGGAATACATATATATTCTTGCAAAAATGGAAGAGCCACACGTGTGGGCTACTTTGAAACAACGTGACACTATTATTTTTTACAATAATGATTTTGAGGTGTTTATTGACCCTGATGGTGATACTCACAATTATTATGAAATTGAACTAAATGCATATAACACGATATGGGACTTATTTATCACAAAACCATATCGAGAAGGAAATGTAGTTTTAAATGATTGGACCGCAACAGGTTTAAAATCTGCGATAAAAGTAAATGGCACCATAAATAATCCAAGGGATACCGATATCGGATGGGTTGTTGAGCTCGCAATTCCATGGGCTACTTTTAAAAAATCGTATTTTGAAAAGAATGTCCCAGCGGATAAATTCTGGAGAATAAATTTTTCAAGAGTAAATTGGGATTTTGAACTAATCGAAGGAAAATACTCAAGAAAAAAGAATGCTAATGGTAAATTTTTACATGAGTATAATTGGGTATGGTCCCCAACAGGTGTGGTAAATATGCATGAACCAGAAAAGTGGGGGTATGTTTATTTCTCTTCTAAAGAACCAGGTGAAACTGAAGTTTTTGAGATCCCAAACGATGAGAAAATTAAGTGGCATTTATACGGAGTACACAGAGCATTGAAGACATATTTTAAAAAGCATCAAAAGTATCCAACGTCAATTAAAGAAATAGTCGACCCAACAATTCGGGTTAATGAGTTAGATATAAAAATAGAATTCGAGCGTCATTATTTTGGATATAATTTGTACGTCAAAAGTCCCTTTAGTAAGAAAACATTACTTGTAAAGAAAGATGGTGAATTTATAGCAAAGTGAATCGCTTAATTTTCCGTTTTAAAAGAAGAAGCTGGTAACCCTTCCTTATTAAATAAACTAGCTTTTCCATTATTACTCCATGCATAACGCGCATACATCGGGTTAGAAACGGAAGAAGCTTTTAAATGAACTTTATCTTCTACAATTTCTGCAATTGCGCGCACATAGTTTTTATCTGCACCGGCAATTTCAAAACCAGATAATTTGCCATCTTTAGACCGTAATCCAGTTCCAACAAAATCAAATTCAAGTATTAGTTTATTTCCCAAAATACTAAGTTTTTTGTAGAGTGGACCTGAGGCCATCATGTCTTTATTATAATCGTTGGCTAAGGTTAATCCCGCCAAACGTAAACCAACATCTTGTTTATTTGCTGGATGAATATTCATAAAGTTACCAATATCCATGGTCACGACCATACCGGTTTTTTTTGTTTTTAAACTTTTTCGCTGAGCATCTCTTAAATCCATCGAGCCTTCTTCATCTGCTGCGGTACCATAATTATATGGAGCTATTTGAACAAAATAAAATGGAAAATCTGCTTTCCACAGACTGCGCCAGTTGTTAATCATTTTAGGGAACAATCGGGTATATTGCTCAGCTCTTCCAACATTTGACTCGCCTTGGTACCAAATGGCTCCTTTTATGGTATATGGTGCCAACGGATGCACCATTGCATTATAGAGAACACTCGGCAAATTGGGACCCATAACCATGATTTCTGGACGTTCTGACAAGTCCACTTTGTCCAAATCATATATATAAAATTTACCTTCGTAAATTTCTGATATCGGTTGATATTTCCAAACCCCATCTAACGGAATAATAGTACCACTTTTGTTAACTAGTTTTAAGGTTCCTGTGATCGTTCCAGGACCACCAGTATCAATTGCTCGGATGGCAATTGTGTTTTTCCCTTTTTTAAGAAGCTCTTTTGGCACGTCATATGTTCTCTCTGTCGTATGATGTCCATAACCCATCAAACCACCTATTTTTTCACCATTAAAATAAATTGCATCCATATCGTCAATGCTTCCTATTGAAAGCATATAATCTGTTGATATATTATTTATCTCAATATCTCTTCTCAGCCACGTTGCTCCGTCAAATTCCCAATCATTATAGGTATCATACCTTCCAGGTAGCGTAATTTCTTTCCATGGTTTCTCTTGGGAATTAAATGAATGTTTAGAAAATTCTAAATCTTTAAAATTTAATACCTTCCAGGCTTCCTCTGTTTGAGGTATACTCAAAGAATCTAATTTAGTGAACCAATTTTTAGTGTTTTGCCATTTTATTGTATCCGTTAAAGCAGTAATAGCTGTGTCAAAATCCCCCAATTCTCTGAGCGCTTTTCTATTAGTCCAAGCTTCTGCAACGGTGCCTCCCCAACTAGAATGAATAATACCAATAGGCACCTTTAATTCTTCATGTAAACGTCTGGCAAAAAAATAGGCGGTAGCACTAAAATCTCCCGCAAATTCAGGAGAGCATTGCATCCATTGACCATGAATTGTATCAACTGGTTTTAGTGTATAATTTCGGGTTACATTAAACATTCTAATGTTTGGATAATTGGCATTTGCTATCTCTTGTTCAGCATTTTTAATTGGGTCATTCGGTGGCCATCCTTTTAACGGCATTTGCATATTTGATTGCCCAGAGGCTAACCAAACTTCACCAATGAGTACATCCTTCATGGTAATTGTACCATCTTTAGTTGTAATATTAATTACATAAGGTCCTCCAGCTTCTGGAGTACTTAATTGGACTTTCCAATTTCCATTTTCATCTGCGGTAGATGTA
Source organism: uncultured Flavobacteriaceae bacterium (assembly GCA_947494325.1). Taxonomy (GTDB): domain Bacteria; phylum Bacteroidota; class Bacteroidia; order Flavobacteriales; family Flavobacteriaceae; genus Aureibaculum. The sequence continues at coordinate 423,936 of CANLUS010000002.1, read as the reverse complement.
ACGGTCTTATTATTCCAATTTCCTGATACTGTTACTATGCCATTTGGAGAGTAGCTTCCCCAGAATGCAGTATATGCTCTCTGTTGAAGTACCATATGATCTGAAAAAAGGGAATTTACATTTAATTTCTTTTGTTCAGAAGGTTGACAAGAAAAGAACAAGATAAAAATTACCAGTGCAATACCTAAATCGGAGAATTTTTGTTTGAAGAGCATTATAGTTTAGTTTATTTATAATCCTTGTAAATTGCCTTTTTAAAAGCAACCCAATGGGCATCAGTCATTCTTTTAGGTGTAAATAAACAAATACCTGTTGCTCCATTCATCATTGATTGTTCAATAGCATCTTCAATTTCTTCAGGTAATAACCCATGATTTTCTGGATCATTTTCGCTCGTTTTATTTTCCGGTTTCGGACAAATGAACAGGCCACTGTAAATAGGTTTGTTTCCATTCGTTGCAGTGACACCTTCTTTAATAACTTGTCCGATCCATTTGGTATCTTCTAAATAGAAGTCGTTATAATTCATTGGATAAAACGAGTCAATATTCCATTTATCCCATTCTTGCCTCACAATTCTTTTTGCAACAGAATTTGGTCCAGGAAAAACTGCAGCATTTATTTTCTTCTTCTTGGCATGTACAACATCTGCTAATCTATTGACAATATTGGTAATAAGATCATATCTAAATTGTTTCCATTCTTGATTGCTCGACGGATCTTCAACAGCAGTAATATCGATACCAGATGCTGTTTTAAAATCTGAGACACATTCATCGCAATAGCAATAGTCAAATTGAGGATATTCTTTATCCATCACCAAATCATATTTCTCCCATAAACCTTTTGCCAAAATTACATCGGGGAATCTGATATAATCTAAGTGAATTCCGTCTACCTCTTTGATATCAGCAATAGCGCCGTAAAGGCCAATTAAAAAATCTGCAACTTTTTCCTTATTGGGACATAAAAAGGTGTAATGAGGCACATAGGCGGGATCTGTATAAGCAGATTTGCCCAATCCATTCACGGCATAAAGAGTGCTATCTAGCTTCTTATTTTTTCCTTGTACCATCGTTGGTATCCAAGTATGAAATTCTAATCCCGCTTTTTTTACAATTTTTCCAACTCGTTTATATACTTCAGGATCATGACCTGCAGAATACATTAAACCATCGATACCTTTCGTTTTGAGATCTTTGAATTGAGCTGTTAATTCAGCATCATTCATTGATTTCGAATGACTCAACCATGCATATACTGGTATTTTTGATGGTTTGTGACAAGAAGAAAAAAGAATCACGAATACTATAAATACAACTATTTTTTTCATAACGATTAATTTTATGTAAGAGTGCCTTTTAACAGAATAACATTGACTATTTTTTTTAGAAGTCGTTCTAAATGTAAAGGTATTCCAAAAATAGATAGAAATAATTTAATTACTCTTATGAAATTTGATGCATTGAGTTGTTAAAATAAGCTATCGGTCGAAAAAATGTAATTAGTATGGCATATATATTTATATTTATATAAAATATTTTATGACCTCGGATAAAAGATATACAAAATGGTATGTATGGGTGCTATATTTTATGATACCTTTTATGATGCTACTGCTCTATAAGTATGTAAAGAGCGGTAATACTGACTCCTATACAGCGGTTGTTGCGGACTCTCAGAAATCATTTTCGGGGAATCAAAAAATACCGGAAACTATCGATTACATATTTGATGTAAAACCTATTTTATCTGATAGGTGTTACTTATGTCATGGTCCTGATGAAGGTACACGTGAAGCAAATTTACGTCTAGATACTAAAGAAGGTGCCTATGCTGCTATTGGAGAACATTTAGATAAATTTGCAATTGTTCCGGGAGATACTGTGGCCAGTCAACTTGTTTTTAGGATTAACAATACTGATATTGAGAAACGAATGCCTCCAGAAACTTCAAATCTTAGTCTTAGCGATTATGAGAAGAAGGTATTGACAAAATGGGTGCAGCAAGGAGCAATATGGAAAGATCATTGGGCCTTCGTCCCTCCTATAAAAAAAGAAATTCCAAAAATTTCAAACACGAATGTAATTTCGAATGAGATAGACAATTTTATAGTAAAGTCATTAGAACAACATGGTTTATCCCCTTCTGAAAAAGCAAGTAAAGAGAAATTAATTAGACGCGCTTATTTTGACCTCACTGGCCTACCGCCAAGTCTAGAGGATATAGACTCATTTTTGGCGGATACAAGTGATAAGGCGTACGAGAAAATAGTCGATAAATTATTAGAATCGACGACTTATGGAGAGCATATGGCTTCAAGCTGGTTGGATATAGCCCGCTATTCTGATACGCATGGTTATCAAGATGATTTAGAACGTGTTATGTGGCCTTGGAGAGATTGGGTGATTAGTGCTTTCAATCGAAACATTCCTTATGACACTTTTGTAAGATGGCAGTTGGCAGGAGATTTGTTGCCAAACGCCACCCTCGAGCAAGTATTAGCTACAGGGTTCAATAGAAATCATAAAATTACTCAAGAGGGCGGTGTAATTGACGAAGAATATAGAGTTGAATATGTGCTTGATAGAGCAAATACAGTATCAAAGTCTATGTTAGGGTTAACGATGGAATGTGCTCAATGTCATGACCATAAATACGATCCAATTTCTCAAAAAGAATATTATAGTTTTTATGGATTTTTTAATAAAGTAAATGAGAAAGGTAGAATAGAGTATGATGAAATCCCAGAACCAAATATTAAGATATCGCCAAATGAAATTGAAGGTGTACTTTCTTTTATAAATATGCCAGACACGATTAAAGAAGTGAAGCTAATGGTGATGAAGGACGATGCTCCTGAAAGAAAAACGTTTATACTTAATAGAGGTGCTTATGATGCCCATGGTGATGAAGTTACCGTTGGAACGCCATCGGCAGTTTTAGAGTTTGACGACGGTTTTGAAAAGAATAGATTGGGATTAGCGAATTGGTTGTTTGATGAGAAAAATACACTTACATCTAGAGTTGCTGTTAATAGATTGTGGCAACAAATATTTGGAATGGGGATAGTGGCCTCAAGCTCAGATTTTGGTAATCAAGGAGCTCTTCCGACGCATCCTGAACTATTAGATTGGTTGGCCATTACCTTTCGAGAAGAAGGATGGGATATGAAAAAAATGATTAAAAGAATGGTCATGTCCTATACATATCAACAAACCACCAAAACAAGCAACGCCGCTTTAGAAATAGATCCAGATAACAAATGGTTAGGAAGGAGTTCAAGACATAAATTAACAGCAGAAATGATACGGGATAATGCTCTTAAAATTAGCGGATTACTTGTTGATAAATTGGGTGGTCCTAGTGTAAAACCATATCAACCTGCTGGGTTATGGGCCGAAACAACATCGGGTCAAGGTCTTACAAAATATTTTATGGATTCGGGTGAAAATCTTTACCGCAGAAGTCTTTATACTTTTTGGAAGCGTACAGTTCCACCACCGGCAATGATGACATTTGATGCAGCAACTAGAGACTATTGTACGGTTCAAAGACAAAAGACGAGCACACCTTTGCAAGCTTTAGTGATGCTCAACGATCCTCAATTAATTGAAGCAGCAAATGTTTTGGCTATCAAGGTGCTAAATGACGAAAATTTAAGTGATGAAGATCGTGTTAAACGAATATTTAGAATGATTACTTCTCGTAATCCTGATGTTACCGAAATTGATAATTTATTAAAATTTTTGCTAGAAACGGAACAAGGCTATACTGAGAATAAAACCGACACTACTGAACTAAGTCTTTTGAAAAGTTCCGCTACAGCAAAAAAAGTATACGCTTATAGTGTTCTAACAAGTTTGGTTTTTAATTTAGATGAAGCAATAGTAAAAGGATAAGAATAATGGAAGAAATAGCAAAACACTTTCTCAATAATAATCGTAGACATTTTCTTAAAAAACTAAGTTTAGGTATTGGTGGACTAGCGGCGGCGTCGATGTTAGATCCGTTTTCGGCTTTAGTTGAAGCTGATGATTCCCCATTGGCAGGAATGAATTTACCTCATTTCGCACCGAAAGCAAAAAGAGTTATCTACCTTTTTCAAAGTGGAGGACCTTCTCAATTAGAGTTGTTTGATTATAAACCATTATTAAATAAGATGAGGGGGCAAGATTTACCAGATTCTGTTCGGAAAGGACAGCGCTTAACAGGCATGACTTCTGGTCAAGCTACGTTCCCATTAGTTGGAAGTAATTTTAAATTCAATCAATACGGAGAGTCTAGAGCCTGGGTGAGTGAACTGATGCCATATACTGCTAAAATTGTAGATGAATTATGTTTCGTAAAATCAATGCATACCGAAGCCATCAATCATGATCCAGCAATCACGTTTTTTCAAACAGGATCACAACAAGCAGGAAGGCCTAGTATTGGTTCTTGGATGAGCTATGGCCTCGGAAGTCTAAATGACAATTTACCCACATTCACAGTTTTACTTTCGCGAGGTACAGGGAGACCGCTATCTCAGCCATTGTATTCACGTCTCTGGGGAAATGGTTTTTTAAGTTCTTTACATCAGGGAGTACAATTTCGTTCAGGAAAAGATCCAGTGCTATATTTGAAAGATCCTGAAGGGATGAGTAGAAAAGAGAGAAGAAAAATGCTCGATCATATTAGCGAATTAAATGCGAAACAAGAAGAAGAGTTCGGAGATCCTGAAATAAATAGTAGAATTGCTCAATATGAAATGGCATATCGTATGCAAACTTCTGTACCAACTACAATGAACATTGACGATGAGCCCGAACACATCATTCAAATGTACGGAGCAAATGCAGCAATTCCTGGTACCTATGCAGCTAATTGTTTATTAGCTCGACGACTAGTAGAGCAAGATGTTCGATTTGTTCAATTATATCACATGGGATGGGATCAGCACGAAAATTTACCTACTCAAATTGAAAAACAAGCAAAGGATATTGATCAGGCTACAGCAGCATTAATAACCGACCTAAAACAACGAGGCCTTTTAGAAGATACATTAGTCGTTTGGGGGGGTGAATTCGGTCGAACGAACTATAGTCAAGGAACCCTTACAGAAACAAACTATGGTAGAGATCATCACCCAAAGTGTTTTACCATGTTTATGGCCGGTGGTGGTGTTAAACCTGGTTTTACATACGGTGAAACAGATGAATTCGGCTATAATATTGTAAAAGACCCTATGCATGTGCATGATTTACAAGCTACCATGATGCATTTGATGGGAGTAGATCATACTAAATTTACACACAAACACCAAGGAAGACGTTTTCGATTAACTGATGTTTCTGGTCATGTTGTTCATGATATTTTAAGTTAATTAATTGTTATATGAGTCGTAGAAAATTTTTGAAAAGGTCTTCTTGCCTTGCGCTGGGTTTGTTTGCCTATCCTGCTTATAGCAGTGCTTTTTCCCTAAGTAGAACTGAGGATGTAATCATAGGTCATAATTCACATCAATATAAAGTTGATTTATCTTGGGGAAATTTAGATCCTTTAAGAACACCAGTTCAAGATTGTCATGAAATGGTTCAAGATTCGAAAGGACGAATTGTTTTGTTAACAAATCATACGAAAAATAATGTAATTATTTATGATAAATCAGGTAAGCTATTAGAAACTTGGGGAACAAAATATCCTGGAGCTCATGGCCTAACCTTAGTGAAAGAAAATGGAAGTGATTTTTTATTAATCACCGACTATGAACGTCATCAAATTATTAAGACAACCATTGATGGTAAAGTTATTTTTGTAATAGATTATCCAGCAGACACTGGAAAATATGAATCTAAAGAAGAATTTAATCCTACCGAAACTGCTGTGCTTGAAAATGGTGATTTTTATGTAGCTGATGGTTATGGAAAACAACATATTATCCATTATAATTACAAAGGAGAATTACTAAATTATTTCGGAGGTCGAGGAAAAGGAGATGGACAGTTTTTGAACGCGCACGGTATATGTTATGATGATAGAGATCCTAAAAATCGGTCCCTTCTAATTTCTGCGAGAGAAATGAATATGTTAAAAAGATTCAACTTGAATGGTGATTTTATGGAGTCAATAAAGGTACCTGGAGCATTAATTTGTCGCCCCGTTATTCATAAAAAAGATATTTATTTTGCAGTTTTACAATCAAAAAATGCTTCGAATTCTGACTCGGGTTTTGTTTTGATTATGAATGATAAAAACGAAGTTGTTTCTTGTCCAGGAGCTACTGCACCTTTATATAAAGACAATCAACTGGATGAGTTATATCAAACGGTGAGACTGTTTCAACATCCGCATGATGTATGTATTGATGATGATGAAAATATGTACGTAGCTCAGTGGAATTCGGGACAAACATATCCTATTAAACTCACCAGAGTATGAGATTAATTTTAATCATATCGTTTTTTGTTGTGTTGGGTTGCACCAAAAAAACCGAGACTAGGTTGTTGCAAGAAAAAGAAATTGCCTTAGCACAACCAAAAGTTTCATCAACAAGTGCTATCATTGACTCGTCGGTTGTGGTTACAGCTGCTTTAAAGTTAGACGGCGTCGAAATTTTTTACACAGATGACGGCTCTGAACCAACCATCGGATCTATGAAGTATGAGAAACCATTTAGATCGAAGAGTGAAGGTATCTATACCTTTAAGGCTTTTCATCCTTCTTGGAAGTCTAGTGATATAACGATATTAAAACTGTATAAAAAAGGGATAGTTCCAAGTAACATAGAGTGGCATACGAGTCCAAATAATGCCTATGAAGGATTAGGTACTTCTACAGTGATTAATCAAGAAAAAGCAGGATTAAATTTCAGAAGCAAGGAATGGGTAGGTTTTGATTCTACAGCTGTAGCGGATATTTATTTTAAGAAGAAAAGATTCATCGAATCGATTAATATCGGGTATTTAGTCGATGTGGCCTCATGGATATTTCCTCCTACGAGTGTCCGCATTTCTTCCGATGAAATGGATACCATTGAGATTGAAGTTCCTAGGTTAAACCAACAAGAACCAAAAGCGTTGCGCGATGTACAAGTTCCAATTGGTAAAGAATTAAATTCAATTCACATAGAAATTATGAATCTAAATGCCATTCCAGATTGGCATGATGGAAAAGGTAATAAGGCTTGGTTATTTATGGATGAATGGATATTTAAATAATGGAAAAAACTAATCAGATATACAAAAGAGTTATACTCTTCATGTTTTTAGTGCTAAGTTCAAGTTATGTGCATGCGGATACTGGGGATGAAGCACCTCGTATAATTCTGTTTTTTGGACGCTTTCACCCTTTATTGCTGCACTTGCCTATAGGAGCTTTAGTGGTTGCTTTTTTCATTGATATTCTGGGTCGTTTTCAAAATAACTACCCAGCAACTACAGTGAGAAATATCTTGGGATTTTCAGCGTTTTTTTCAATCATCACGAGTGTTTTGGGTTATTTTCTATCCTTAGAAGGTGGCTATCAGGAAGAAACCTTGGATCTTCATTTTTATACTGGGATATTGACGGCATTATTGACAACAGTGTTGTTTTTATTAAGTCGAAAAGAAAACTTTAAAGCGTCCAAAACCTTTCTACCCTTATTTGTACTGTCGCTTGTGAGTATTAGTGTTGCTGGTCACTTTGGAAGCGTACTTACTCATGGCGATAATTTTTTGACAGAATATGCGGTTCCAGCTAAAAAAGAGCGCACCATTGAAGTCGTTGACAGTTTACGAATGTACAATGACGTCATCGTTAAAATTTTGGATAAAAAATGTGTACAATGTCATAACACTACAAAAAGAAAAGGCGACTTATCTTTAGTATCTAAAATGGACATATTGAGCGGTGGCGAAAGTGGTGAAGTATTGCTTGCAGGAAATGCGCATAAAAGTTTGCTATATGAGCAGTTACTCCTACCAATAACTGATGAAGATCATATGCCTCCTGAAGGTAAAGAACAGTTAACTAAAGATGAGATAAAACTCATAGAAAAATGGATCGAAGAAGGTCTAGATTTTGATAATTATGTTACGAATGCACAAAATGATACGGTAATAAAGTTACTCAATAACTATTTGGTATTTAATAAAGTTAATATCTCCAAAGCATCTAGAAGCAACATAAATGAGGTAAGAGAGGCTGGTTTCAGAGTGTTAGAGCTCGTGCCAGGAAAGGCTGAGTTAAATGTGAAACTCCTTGAGCAATTGCCAACAAATAATACTATTGCCAAACTTACTGCCTTAAAAGAACAAATTGTAGAGCTAGACCTTGATGATATAGAAATAACCGATCAGATGACAGGCGTGTTAAAGAAGCTTAAAAACTTAAGATCACTGCGCCTAAATAGTTCGAAGATTACAGACAAATCCCTCAAGAATTTAAAAAGTTTAAAAAATTTAGAAGTACTTAACGTATATAACACTGCAATTTCGAATATAGGTCTCGAAGAACTGTTAAAAGAAATCCAACCGCGACAAATCTATTCTTGGAAAACCAGAGTTGATAGAGAAACAGCAAATAGACTAGCATCAGAATATGAGGTAAAAATTCAAAATGATATTCAAGAAGGCTTTGTTGAAATAAGTAGGTTAGAGGGACCTATAATAACGCCTGCAAATACGCTGTTTGTTGATTCTATAAATTTAAATATAGAAAGCAAATTGAAGAACATAGAATTGCGTTATACGCTAAACGGTGAGGAGCCAGATTCTACTTCGCAACTATTTAAAGATCAACTTGTTCTTAATAATTCTAAAACCTTGAAAATTGCGGCATTTAAAAAGGGTTGGTTACCTAGCGAAACTGCAACGGTAGAATATGTCAAAATTAAACATTCAGTACCTAGTTTCACTATAGTGGATAAACCTGATGTTCGCTATCCAAACGCTGGTGAATTATTTGATTTAGAAGAAGGGGGACTATCATTCAAAGATAGTCAATGGACTGGCTTTCTCGGATTTGATATAAATACGACAATTGATTTAGGAGTTGAAAAGACTGTCGATAATATATCTATAAACTGTTTAGAGAATGTTGCCAATTACATTTTTTTTCCAAAAGCACTTGAAGTATACGCATCAAATGATAAAAATGGTACGTTCAAAAAATTAGGAGCAGTTAAGATTTCTAGAAAAGGACAAGGTGGAGGTGGACCTGAACTAAAAAAAGTAACACTCAAAATTCCGAGTACATCAGCTCGATATTTTAAGATAATCGTCAAAAACTTTAAAGTATTACCGAAATGGCATCCAGGTGCCGGTACTGCAGCGTGGATGTTTGTTGATGAAATTTACTTATGGTAATGCTTTAGTAAGTATTACTTATTAAATGATATAAAGTTAAAGTATGAAGAAGATTACATTTTTTAGTATCCTGTTAACGATGATGCTTGTTTCCTGTAAGAAGATCAATCGTGACAGCGAAAGTACGCCGCAAGAAGAGGTGGCTCTTGTAGATTATGTGAATCCGTTAATGGGCACAGATTCTTCTTTTGAATTGTCTAATGGCAATACCTATCCAGCAATTGCCACCCCTTGGGGTATGAATTTTTGGACACCAATGACCTCAAAAATGGGAGATGGATGGACCTATAAATATGATGAAAACAAAATCAGAGGGATTAAGCAAACGCATCAACCGAGTCCGTGGATTAACGACTATGCAGCCTTTTCTTTAATGGCCGTTACAGGAAAGCTTAAATTCAAAGAAGACGAGAGAGCTTCTTGGTTTTCTCACAAAGCTGAAACTGTAAAACCATATCACTACAAAACCTACTTGGCAGATTATGACGTTGTAGCCGAAGTAACTCCTACAGAAAGAGCTGCTCATTTTAAATTTACGTTTCCTGAAACAGAAGAGGCCTATATCATGTTAGATGCTTTTTTTAAAGGATCTATGGTGAAGGTAATTCCTTCGGAACGAAAAATAATAGGGTATTGTCGTAATAATAGTGGCGGTGTACCAGAGAATTTTCACAATTATTTTGTTGCACAATTCGATAAAGATTTCGATTTAAATCATACCTGGGAAAATGACTGGAAACTCAAAGAGAATTCAAGTGAGAGCGAAGGCGAACATGTAGGAGCAATCATCGGATTTAAAACTAAAAGGGGAGAAGCCATACATGTAAAGGTGGCATCTTCATTTATAAGCCCAGAGCAAGCGCAATTGAATCTAGATCGAGAAATTGGGAATGATTCTTTCGACATGACTAAATCAAAGGCAAAAGAAGCTTGGGAGAAAGAATTAAGTAGAATTGTAGTTGAAGATGACAATGGCGATAACATTAAGACTTTTTATTCTAGTTTATACAGAGTACTCTTGTTTCCAAGAAAATTCTATGAGCTAGACGCAAACAACAAAGTGATGCATTATAGTCCGTATAACGGAGAAGTCTTACCAGGTTATATGTTTACAGATAATGGTTTTTGGGATACTTTTAGGGCTGTGTTTCCATTTTTTAATATGATGTACCCCGAATTAAATGAGAAGATCATGGAAGGTTTAGCGAATACTTATAAAGAATCCGGTTGGCTACCTGAATGGGCGAGTCCAGGGCATAGAGATTGTATGATCGGGTCTAATTCAGCTCCGATAATTGCTGATGCTTTTTTAAAAGGAGTGGGTGATGTAAATGCTGATGTGCTCTTTGAAGCTATGCTAAAAAATGCAACGGTGAGTGAAGGTAGACCGGTAAACTCTGTTGGAAGAGCTGGATTAGATTATTATAATAAATTGGGGTATGTTCCTTATAATATTCAAGTCAATGAGAACGTAGCAAGAACTTTAGAATATGCGTATGCCGACTTTACCATAGCTCAAATGGCAGAAAAATTGGGTAAAAAAGAAATTGCCAAGAAGTATTTCGAAAAATCTCTAAACTATAAAAAGGTTTTTGATCCTGAAACCAAATGGATGCGAGGTAAAAATGAAGATGGTAATTTTCAGGCACCTTTTAATCCATTAAAATGGGGAGATGCCTTTACGGAAGGAAATAGTCTGCATTACACTTGGTCGGTATTTCATGATATCAATGGCCTTATTGAATTGATGGGAGGTGAAAAAGGTTTCGAAAATAAATTGGATGAGGTATTTAATATGTCACCAGATTTCGATGCTTCGTATTATGGCTTTACGATTCATGAAATTAGAGAAATGCAAATTGTAAATATGGGTAATTATGCTCATGGAAATCAACCCATACAGCATATGATTTATTTATATAATTATGTGAACGCATCTTATAAGGCTCAAGAGAAAATTAGAGATGTATTAGTAAATTTATATGCGGCAACACCAGATGGTTATTGCGGAGATGAAGATAACGGACAAACTTCTGCTTGGTATGTGTTTAGTGCACTCGGTTTCTATCCAGTGACCCCAGGAATAGATCAATATGTAATTGGAAGTCCATTGTTTGATAAAGCAACTTTAAAATTGCAAAATGGAAATACCTTTGAAATTAGTGCCATTAACAATTTGAAGTCCAATTATTATATTAAAGGAGCTTCTTTAAATGGAGCATCATACAATCATACTTTTATTGATTTCGATGCGATTCAAAATGGCGGAAGTCTAAAGTTTGAGATGTCCGCAACACCAAATATGAATTGGGGTAGTCAGCCAGAAAATGTGCCGTATTCGTTGAGTACTTCAACTCCTAGCGAGATTAAAAAATAACATAAGAATTCGTTCTTATGGGTTGTTAAATCATTGTTCTAAAGCTTCAGCAAAGGATAACCCAGTGAACCTAAAATCGTACTATGCAAAGAAACTTTCTAATCTTAATTATAGTTTTAATGACTGTCCGTTCAGGATTCTCACAAGAACCAGTAGAATTTGTAAATCCGTTTATTGGGACCTCTAACTTTGGGGCAACAAATCCAGGTGCCATTGCGCCTAGAGGAATGGTTAGTGTTTCACCTTTCAACGTTGCAGGACCTCAAAACTTACCATTAGAAAAAGACAGTCGATGGCTTTCGAATCCCTATGTTTATGAAAATACTTTTTTGACAGGTTTCTCGCATGTAAACCTGAGTGGAGTTGGTTGTCCAGATTTAGGGGTTATTCTAATGATGCCAACAACAGGAGATTTAAAGACGAATCATCTAGAGTATGGAAGTACTTACCATAATGAAATTGCAAAAGCAGGATATTATAGCACAACTCTTGATAAATATAATGTTAAAGTAGAAACTACTGCTACGACGCGGGTTGGAATTTCGAAATATTCATTTCCTAAAGGGGAGGCAAATATTCTTATTAATTTAGGTTTAGGGCTTACAAACGAACAAGGAGGGATGATTAAAATTGTGTCTGATACGGAAGTAGAAGGTATAAGAAATGTTGGGAGTTTTTGTTATTACAAGCCCGAAGAATCTTACCCGGTTTACTTTGTGGCAAAGTTTAGCCATAAAGCCGATGAGTTCGGAGTTTGGAAGAAATCACGACTTGAAAAAGGTGTAGAAGCTCAATGGATGGGATATAATGGTAAAAATCGAATCTATAAAAATTATCATAAAGAAGTATTGGGAGATAGTATCGGAAGCTACTTTAGGTATAATTTTAAGGTACCAACGGAGGTAGAAGTGAAAATAGGGGTGTCTTATGTAAGTATAAAAAACGCAAGGGAAAATTTAGAAAAGGAGACAACTGATTTATCCTTTCAAGAAATAGAGAATAAAACAAGTTCTAGTTGGAATGATAAACTTTCTCGAATTAAGGTTGAAGGAGGTTCGAAAGATGATAAAATTATTTTTTATACTGCTTTATATCATACACTTATTCATCCCAATATTCTGAATGATGTTAATGGAGACTATCCTAAAATGGCCACGAGAGAAAGAGGTAAAACAACAGGTCAGCGATTTACAGTTTTTTCATTCTGGGATACTTATAGGAATCTGCATGCATTGATGTCTCTTGTTTATCCAAAGCAGCAATCTGATATGGTTAAGAGTATGTTACAGATTTATGACGAAAGCGGTTGGTTACCAAAATGGGAATTAAATGCTACCGAGACAACAACCATGGTAGGAGATCCAGCAGGGATTGTCATAGCCGATACTTATGTAAGAGGAATACGGGACTTTGATATTGAAAAAGCGTATGAAGCAATGATCAAAAGTGCGACACAGCTAAAGAATAATGCCTTAAGACCTGGAATCAAAGAGTATATAAAAAGAGGTTATTTAACAACTGCATCGACAAAAAGCGGATCAGTTTCCACAACCCAAGAATACAATATAACTGACTTTGCCATTGCGCAACTTGCTAAAGAATTAAATGAAGAAGAAGATGAAAAACGATATCGAAAACGATCAGTTTCATATAGAAAGCTTTTTGACAAGGAATTCAATCTGCTAAGACCAAAGAACGAAGATAATTCATGGGTTGTGCCATTTAGCCCTGAAACTGGTGCAAATTTTCAAAAAAATTTAGGATTTATTGAAGGTAACTCGTGGCAATATACATTTATGGTTGCTCATGATGTAAAGGGGTTGATGAAATTAATGGGTGGAAAAAAGGCATATGTTAAGCAACTTGAAAAAGTGTTTGATTTGAATCAGTTCGATATGGCGAATGAACCTGATATTGGGTATCCATTTTTATTTAATTACGTAAAAGGTCAAGAATGGAAAACACAAAAAAAAGTGCAAGAGCTTATGAATACCTATTTCAAAAACACTCCCGATGGATTACCTGGAAACGATGATACAGGTACTATGTCTGCTTGGTTGGTGTATACAATGATGGGCATATACCCCGTTAGTCCGGCACAACCAATATATGCGATTACTATTCCAGTATTTGATAAGATTACCATAACCCTCGATGATACGTACTACAATAGTGACAGATTTGTTATTGAAAAAGAAGGGAACAACAATCAGCGCATTCAGAAAATGTACTTTAATGGAAAGTTACATAAGAACTACTTTTTAAAGCATAAAGCAATTTCAAACGGAACTTACTTAAAAATTGTTACAGACTAATGCACAGAATGTTTCAGAACTCCTGTTTAAATAGAATATTCATTCTATTGAATTGTAACCATAGTTAAATATTTCTCATTTTTTGAGCTGTTTAATTGCTAAAATTAGCCACAAACACTGAACAAAATATAGATTCATTAACACATTTATTAAATGCTTGTTGTTTAGCGTAAATGAAATGTCATTGGTCGAAATTATTCAGATGATGTCTTTCTTTTTCACTTATTTTAGGTAATACTAATCTAAACATATAAAATTATGATCCAAAAAGTACTAAAGCTATTGTCTTTGGTTTTGCTGTTAGGTGCCCAAAGCATCATGGCCCAAAAGACAATAACTGGAACTATTACCGATAGCAATGACGGGATCACACTACCTAGTGTGACGGTCCTTGAAAAAGGTACTTCGAATGGAGTAACTTCTGATATCGATGGTAATTATTCTATAGACGTATCTGGTGAAGGTGCAGTATTGCAGTTTTCATTTCTCGGGTACATTACAAAAGAAATTACGGTAGGCTCAGAATCTGTTATCAATGTGGCCTTAGAAGAAGGTACAGAAGCCCTAGATGAGGTTGTTGTGACCGCACTTGGTATTAAAAAGGAAACGAAAGCTTTAGGTTATTCGTTGACTCAAGTTGGTGGGGATGCCATTTCCGCAATTAAAACTCCTAATGCCATAAACTCATTACAAGGTAAAATTGCCGGTGTAAATATTACTCAAAATGCTACTGGAGCGGGAGGTTCGAGTAGAGTAATCATTCGTGGTGCGAGTTCATTGGCTGGAGGGAATCAACCTTTATACGTAGTTGATGGAATTCCAATCGGAAATGATAACAATGGTTCTGCAAGTCTTTGGGGAGGTAATGACGGAGGTGATGGAATCTCTAGTTTGAGTCCAGATGATATTGAATCTGTAAGTGTCTTAAAAGGTGGAGCCGCTTCAGCATTATACGGTTCTAGAGCTTCTAACGGTGTAATTATTGTGACAACAAAATCAGGAAAATCTCAAAAAGGCTTTGGTGTTGAAATTAGCAGTCAAATAACTTTTGATAATGTTGACACTTCATTACAAGATTTTCAAACCCAATACGGTCAAGGTGTTCGAGGAGCTAAGCCAGGCAGCCAACAAGAGGCTTTAGATGCAGGAATTTCTTCATGGGGACCACGATTTGATGGAACAAGTGTAGTGCAATTTGATGGCGTTTCAAGGCCTTATTCATATGTAGGAAATAATGTAGATGCGTTTTATAGAACAGGTGAAACTTATATTACAACGGTAGCATTATCTAATAGTACAGAAAATTCAAATTATCGTTTTTCAGTATCCGATTTTTCTAATGATGATGTTCTTCCTAATTCTGGATTGAATAGAAAGACGTTTTCCTTAAACGCGAGTAGTGTCTTGGCGAAAAAGTTGACTACATCTGTAAATGCTAAATATTCAATAGAAAATGTAAGAAATAGACCTCGACTATCTGATTCACCAGGTAATGCCAACTTTACTGTTGCTCTTTTACCGGGTAACTTAGATGTTCGAACCTTGTTACCTGCAACCAACGAAGATGGTAGTGAAAGAGGATATTCAAGTAATATATTTTCACAAAACCCTTATTTCGCTGCATTTAACTTCAGAAATGAAGATGTGCGAAACAGAATTGTAGCATCAACTTCGTTACGTTATGATATTTTAGATTGGTTGTATATCACTGGTCGAATGGGAGTAGATCATTCTACACGAAAAAGTGTAGGTGTTACACCTTTTGGAACTGGATTTCAGCCTAACGGAAGTATTAACGAAGAAGAACGAAGATATACGCAAGTAGATGCAGATATCATTTTGGGAGCTGAGAAAGATATTAACGATAATTTTTCCATAAATGCACTGGTCGGTGCGAATAGTAATACTCAAAAACGTGAACAGTTGAATCTAGGTGGTGGTGATTTTATTGTGCCAGGCTTAGAAGATTTAAGTAATACGCTATCTCAGTCTAGAAGTAGAAGTTTTAGTGAAATTAAAATTGGATCGTTATATGGCTCGGTTGAGCTAGGATACAACAAATGGGCATATTTAACTTTTACAGGTAGAAATGACTGGTTCTCAACGTTATCATTCCCAGGGAAAACAACTCCGAATGATGATTTTTATTCTTCGATAAATGCAAGTGTTATTCTCTCAGAGGCATTAGAGTTGCCATCAGCAATTAACTTCCTAAAATTAAGAGGTAGTTATTCTCAGGTAGCAGGTGGAGCTCCAGATCCATATTCTTTATCGTTAACGTATGAAATTTTTGGACAAAGTTTCTTAGGACAACCAACGGGAAGAGTAAATGGAGGTCAGATTCCAAATGAGAATATTACACCATTCGAAAAGAATGAATTTGAAGTAGGTTTTGATGCACGATTGTTAAACAACAGGTTGGCGTTCGATTTTGCTTATTATTCAAATGAAACTATTGGAGATATTGTTGGAGTTTCGGCTTCTCAAACTTCAGGATTTAGTAGTGCACTAGCGAATTTAGGTGAAATTAGTAATAAGGGTATTGAATTGTTGATTTCTGGAACACCAATTAAAACGGAAAATTTCACATGGAATTCAAGTATTAATATCTCAAACAATAAGGGAATTGTTGAAGCAACAAATGATACAGGTGGTACATTATTTTTAGATGAACCAAGAACTAGAAACATTAGAGTTGCACAGATTGTTGGTGAAAATTATGGAACCTTATTCGGTGTGTCGTATGAAAGAGACGCTAATGGAACGATCATTTATGATATTGACGGAGATGGTGTACCTAGAGCAAGAGAAGGTGCTCGTAAAATATTAGGACAAGGAGTTCCTCCAACAACAATGGGTTTTTCAAACTCATTTAGATTTAAGAATTTCACAATGAATGTTTTGATAGACGGGAAATTCGGCGGACAAATATTCTCAGGTACCAATACATTATTATATGGTACGGGTCTGCACCAAGATACGGTAGAAGGACGTGAAAATGGTCTTACAGTTTCTGGTATTGACGGTGCAACTGGACAACCTTTTACGACAACAGTAGCTCCAGAAAATTTACAAACATACTGGGGAGAAATAAATGATATTGCTGAAGAGTTTGTAGAGGATTCAGATTTTATTAAATTACGTCAACTAAGTATTGGGTATAGATTACCTAACAAGTTCTTAGAGAAGACATTTTTAACAAGTGTGAATGTTTCTGTAATTGCATCCAATCTTTTTTATATCAAAAGAAGTATTGATAATATAGATCCCGAATCGGCATATAATGCTGGAAATTCTCAAGGTTTAGAATACTTTGGTGTTCCATCTACGAGAAGCTATGGTTTTAATTTAAATGTTAAGTTTTAAAGTAAGAGATATGAAAAAAATATTTTATTTAATAATATCAGTACTTGTCATTACTTCATGTGATGAAGGTTTTGAGGAATTGAACGTAAATCCAACCAAACCAGTGCAGGTTGGGGCTGGAACGAAATTAACTGCTGTACAGAAATTTATTTCAAGTGAGCGTTACGATAACTGGAGAGCTGGTATGATTTACCAATCTACAATGATGCAACATATCGCAACTACTGCTGGATATTGGGATGGTGATAAATATACTTGGAATAGAGGTTATTGTTCATCTTTGATGGATCGTTACTATGGTAATGCGATCAAAAGTGTGGAAGACTTATTGGTACAATTGGATGTTGAAGGTGCGCCAGATGAGATGAAGGCTATTGCCCGTATTTTAAGAGTGTTTGCATTTTCGCGATTAACAGATTTATATGGCGATATTCCATATAGTGAAGCAGGAAAAGGTTTTACCGAAGGGATCTTAAAACCTAAATATGATGCTCAGAGTGAAATTTACCCTGACATGTTAAAGGAATTAGAAGAGTCTGCTGCGGCATTAAGCTCAGGAACCTCTCTTTTCGGAGGCGCTGATATAATTTATCAGGGAGATCAAGCGAAATGGAAAAGATTAGCAAATTCATTGATGCTTCGTTTAGGATTGCGTTTGATCAAGGTAGATCCTGCGGGAGCTGAAGCTTGGGCAACTAAAGCGATTAATGGTGGTGTTATGGAATCTAATGATGATATCTTCTTTGTGAAACATGAAGTGACACAAAATAGAAACGGAATTAGTGAAGTTTTTGATGCCGATGGAAACCCGAGAATGAGCAAAACTTTTATAGATTTCATGCAGTCTAGAAATGACCCAAGATTGCCTATTTTAGCAGCAAGGCGAGGGGATCAAAGTACAGATCCAGCAGATTTACAAGGTTTTCCTAATGGTCTTGATGCAGCAATGTTGTTAGCTATGACAGGAGAGGATAATACCAACGCGTATGCAGAACCAAATAGAGCAATACTAGCTGGTTTTGATGCTCCTATGATTTTTCAAACTTATGCTGAGGTACGATTTATGTTAGCTGAAGCGAATGTAAGATGGGGTATTGGTGGAGATGCTGAAACAAATTATAATGCTGGGGTAACGGCAGCAATGAATATGTTAACATTGTATAGTGCTGATGCGGCTATTGCACCAGGCGATATTACAACCTATCTAGCAAGTAATCCATACGATGGGGCAAATGCTCTAGAGCAAATCAATAATCAATATTGGGTGGCTACTTTCTTAAATGAGTATGAGACGTTTGCGAACTGGAGACGTACCGGTTTCCCTGTGCTAGTTCCGGTGAATTATCCAGGTAATGAAACGGGCGGTACAATCCCAAGAAGATTGACATACACAGAAAGTGAAGCAACAAATAATGCTGATAATTATGCTGCAGCTATTGCTGCGCAAGGTCCAGATGTGTTAACCACCAGAGTTTGGTGGGATCAATAGTACAATTAGTTTACGTTATGTTTGATTTAAAAAGTGAAGTTTTATAACTTCACTTTTTTTATCTGTTATTTTTATGAGATACTTGAATAAAATCATACTGTTAGTTCTTTTCTCTATGTTGATGTTATCATCATGTAAGGAGAAAGTGGAGGATACAACGCTATTTAGTTTAATGCCTTCAAAAAAAACGGGTATTACATTTAATAATGTGATTAAAGACGATAAAGAGAAAAATATTTTATTATACGCAAATTTTTATGGAGGTGCTGGTGTCGGCATTGGAGATTTTAATAACGACGGATTAGAAGATATTTATTTTGCAGGCAACTTAGTTGATGACAAACTCTATTTAAATAATGGTGATTTTAAATTTGAAGATATCACTGAAACTGCGGGTATTTTAAACGATGAGAGTTGGTCAACAGGAGTTGTTGTTGCTGATGTTAATAATGATGGCTTATTAGATATTTATGTGACGAAAGAATTGTACGATCATAAACCTGAACTTAGAAAGAATAAGCTCTATATAAATCAAGGTGATGCAAAATTTATTGATATGGCCGACAAATTTGGTGTTGCCAATTCTGAAAGAACGCGACATGCTACCTTCTTAGATTATGACAAGGATGGCTTTCTAGATCTTTTTATTTTGAATCAACCCCCAAACCCTGGAAGTTATTCTGAGTACTCTGGTACTGAATTATTGCAACCTCAATATGCTCCAGTTCTGTATAGAAACATTGCGGGTAAAAAATTCATTAGAACGACGAAAATGGCTGGTTTAGATAAACCAGGTTTTCCGAATGCGGTTTCTGCGAGTGACTTGAATAATGATGGTTGGCCTGATTTGTATGTGGCAAATGATTTTTATGCTCCTGATTTTATGTATCTCAATAATCAGGATGGTACATTTACGAGTGTGGCCGATAAAGCTCTGAATCATATGTCTTTTTATAGTATGGGCGTTGATGTATCTGATATCAATAATGATGGGTTTTTAGACATCTTTGTGGTTGATATGGTCGCTGAGGATAATTTTAGATCCAAATCGAATATGAGTGGAATGAATCCAGCTTCCTTTTGGAAAGTAGTGAATGATGGAGGTCATTATCAGTACATGTACAACAGCTTTCATTTAAATAATGGTAATAGTACATTTAGCGATATTGCGCAGTTAGCAAATATTGAGGCGACCGATTGGAGTTGGTCAAATCTTATTGCAGATTTTGACAATGATGGTAAAAAGGATATCTACATTACCAACGGATTATTAAGAGATATTAGAAATACCGATGGTTCTAAGGCGGTAGGAGACTTTGTTGTTGCTAGTGCTCAGAAATGGACAAAAGAAAATCCAAACGGAGGCGAAGTAACCATTTGGGATATTTTAGATTTAGAAAAGACCCTAGAATTATTGCCGTCTGAAAAATTAATGAACCATACCTATAAGAATAATGGAAATTTCAATTTTGAAAAAGTATCTTCTTCTTGGGGCTTAGACCAAAAATCATTTTCTAATGGATCGGCATATGCAGATTTAGATAATGATGGCGATCTAGACCTGATTGTTAATAATATCAATGACGAGGCCTTTGTTTACCAAAATAACACAAAGAATAATTTCCTTCGAGTGACCTTAAAAAGCAAAAAAAATAGACCATTGTACGGGACTAGAGTAATCTTGAAGCATGGAAACACATCTCAAGTCTTGGAAACTACCAATGTAAGAGGTATTTATTCTACAAGTGAAAATGTGGCTCATTTTGGATTGGCAAACGATAAAACTGCTGATGAAATCAAAATCGTTTGGCCAAATAATTCTGAAACATTACTTAAAAACATTAAGGTAAACCAAGAGATAGAAGTGTTTTTTGAAGATGGTCAGACCAATGATCAAGAAAAATCGAGCAAAGAATTTCATCTTTTTACGGATATCACGAATGAGAATAAGCTAACATACAGACATGTCGAGAATGATTTTGATGATTATGAGTCGCAAGTTTTATTACCTCATAAGCTATCGCAGTTCGGTCCTTCACTAGCCGTTGCTGATGTTAATAATGATGGTCGAGATGATGTTTTCGTAGGAGGGGCTTCTAATAATGCTTCAAAATTGTTTTTTCAAGATGATTCTGGAAGTTTTATTTTAAGTTCGAACAGCATATTTGAGAAAGATAAGATATTTGAAGATATCGATGCTGTATTTTTCGATCTTGATAATGATGGTGATCAAGATTTGTACGTTGTTAGCGGAGGAAATGAATATGAAAAAGGACATGAAAATTATCGTGATAGAGTATATATAAATAATGGAAAGGGAGAGTTTGTAAAATCTAAAAATGGATTAGAATCTTTCAACGCCAGTGGAAGTGTTGTTGTTCCATGTGATTATGATAATGATGGTGACATTGATCTTTTTGTAGGTAGTAGACATGTCCCAGGAGAATATCCACTTCCAGCGTCAAGCAAATTGTTGCAAAATAATAATGGCAAATTAACTGATGTGACTGCTACAAATGCTACTGATCTGAATACCTTGGGATTAGTCACAGATGCCATTTGGACTGACTATGATTCAGATAACGATTTAGATTTGCTTGTAGTTGGCGAATGGATGGCGATTACCGTAGTTGAGAATAACCAAGGTACTTTCAGCAAAAAGGTAATTCCCGATTTTGAGAATAGTAATGGTTGGTGGTTTAGTATTGAGCAAGGTGATTTCGATAACGATGGTGATATGGACTATATCGCAGGAAATTTAGGGCTGAATTATAAATATAAAGCATCTTCAGATAAACCGTTCGATATTTACTACAAAGATTTTGATGGAAATGGCAAAGGTGATATTGTTTTAGGCTATTATAATGCAGAAAAACACTATCCGTTAAGAGGCTTTTCTTGCTCTTCGACTCAAATACCCGAATTGAAAAAAACAATCGGAAAGTATGATGCTTTTGCTAGTATGGAATTATCAGAAGTCTATGGTGCGGAAAACTTAGACGATGCCGTATATTATAAAGCGACAACTTTTGGAACATCATTCATAGAAAATTTAGGAAATGGTAGATTTGCCATTAAGTTATTGCCCGTAGAAACCCAGTTTTCAAGTGTAAATGATATGTTGATTGACGATCTGAACAATGATGGACACTTAGATGTACTTTTAATTGGTAATCTTTTTGTTTCCGAAATAGAAACCCCGCGTAATGATGCGGGTACGGGTGTTGTGTTGTTAGGAGATGGGAAAAACGGTTTTAGGGCCTTATCTAACTTAGAAAGTGGATTTTTTGCAAACAAAGACGCTAAAAAAATTAAAATGCTAACCAGCACCCATAAAAAAATGATAATTGTCGCAAATAACGACGATAATGTGCAGCTATTTAGGCTTAATAGTAAGTAAGGTAGTTATACTTTTATATGAAACAATACCCTTGTATCTTGAAACAGGTTATTGGTCGAACTAATTTCTAGATCTTCTTTTTTATACGTTTATTGAGTACTCATAAATTATTTGAATTTTTTTAGTTTCAAATTACAGGAAGAGTGGGTACCTCACTCTTCCTTTTTATATACAAAGGTTTAATAAAGAATTTTGCTGCATGAATAAAATAAGTAATAAACCACCTGTGGTTTCTAAAGAGGTATTGGTTCCATTTATTTTAGTGACATCATTGTTTGCGCTTTGGGGTTTTGCAAATGCAGTAACCGATCCGATGGTTCAATCCTTCAAAAAAGTATTAGAACTATCAAACTCTCAGGCAGCATGGGTGCAAATGGCATTTTATGGAGGTTATTTTTGCATGGCCTTACCAGCCGCAATTTTTATGAGAAAATACTCATATAAGGTTGGAATTCTTATTGGATTGGGTTTGTATGCCATAGGTGCATTATTATTCTATCCAGCTGCTATCACAGAACAGTTTTGGTTTTTTTGCCTTGGTTTATATATTCTCACCTTTGGATTGGCGTTTTTGGAAACTGCGGCAAACCCCTACGCACTAGCAATGGGTGCTAAAGAAACTGCAACACAACGGTTGAATTTAGCACAAGCATTTAATCCCATAGGTCTAATCGCCGGTTTGTTCGTAGCACAACAGTTCGTTTTAAAACGATTAAAATCAGATGATATAGCTGATTTTAGTGTCTTAGATGAGGCCGCAAAGGTATTGGTTAAAACCTCCGATTTGTTAGTTATTCGCAATCCATATGTCATTTTAGGACTTTTACTAGTAGGGATTTTTATTGTATTCGCTGTTAGCAAAATGCCGCAATCAAAAGATGAGGGTGGAATGCCTCCAATTGGTCATACCTTTGCCGTCTTAGCCAAGAATAAAAAATATGTATTGGGTGTCCTAGCACAAGTTTTATATGTGGGAGCGCAAATTATGTGTTGGACATACATCTATCAATATGCTGAAGGAATTGGAATGGATGCCGTAACAGCTGGATATTATCAGATGGTGGCCTTTATTTTGTTTACAATAGGTAGGGCTATAGGAACGTATTTATTGAGAACAATGAGTTCTGGTAAATTATTAATGTATTTTGCCTTCTTGGCCGTATTGTGTATTGTTGGTACAATATTTATAAAAGGTTTAGTAGGTCTTTATTGCTTAGTGGGTGTTTCATTTTGCATGTCCTTAATGTTTCCGACCATTTATGGTATTGCCTTAGAGGATTTAACTGAAGAGCAATCAAAAGTAGGATCAGCTGGTTTGGTAATGGCAATCGTTGGAGGCGCACTTATGCCGAAAATGCAAGGTATGATCATTGATGTCGGTGGCAATGGTGTTGCCGATACAACCATATTGGGAGCTTCTGAGGTGAATTTTTCATTTATATTACCGATGCTTTGCTTTATCTATATCTCGTGGTATGGGTTGATTGTTTTTAAGAAGTTTGCCCGATAAATGTATGAGTTGTTAGTTTTTTCAAAACGCATTTGAATTGATGAAATTTAGCACTCTGTCAATCACTTTTTTAGTTCTTAAGATTCTAAAATGACCAGTACCATCTATTTCTTCGAAGATATTGTTCGGCCAATTTTTGTGAACGTTTTTTGAGCGTTGTATAGGAATCACTTTGTCCTTCTTATCGTGTATAATTAGAGATTTTTTTACGTTGATTTTCTTGACAAAATCACTCACATTAAGATCAAGCACCTTCAAATTTGTCTCATTTTCTAAACGTCGAATTAATTTATTTTTTACAGCTTCAGTAATACCTACCTCGCGAGAGACATCATCGATTCGTTCTGAAAACTTATCCGGGGTTGTCAGTAGGACGTAAGAATCAATCATTATTTCAGGATTACTATATAATGCGTAAGTTGTCGCCACACCTCCAAAAGAATGACTCACTAAGTTTCTTGCATTGTATTTTTTAATAAGTATTGCAACGAGTTCGGTAAACTCAAATAAACTTGTTTTTCCGGTACTGCTATAACCATGGGAAGGGGCATCAAAAGCAAATACATTATAGCCTTCCGTAATTAATTTTTCAATAACGTCGGAGAAATTACCGGCTTGACCTTCCCAACCATGAATCAACAGAATTGTTGGACCCTGACCTGGCCAATGATAGGTCTTAATAGAGAATCCTTTAAAAAACATTGTTTCCTCCTCAGATTTTTGAATTATTTGTAGTTCATTTTCTCTTAATTTTCTTACCTGAGGATTTGTTAATTGATGATAAGCATAATTTACCACTAGCTTAGGAAAAAGAATGGATATGATCTTTATAAGAGATTTCATTTTTTAAGAATATAGATTAGAAGTGATGCTAGTCAGAAAGTTAGATTATATATTAAAGATAGGAATCAAACCCGAATCAGAGTGTAAAATATTTAACAAAATTTTTGTTTAATGTTTTTCAAAAATAATCAAACATTTTGTAAATTTACAAAGTAAAAGGAGATATTTTCAATACAGAATGAAGAAGTATGATTCAATGAAAAACAACAATAAAATTACGATAGTTTGGTTAAAACGTGATTTAAGGCTGCATGATAATGAAGCTTTGACCAATGCTATGAATACGGGGAATCGAGTACTTTTGATATATGTATTGGAGGAGTCTCTAATGAACGATCCTCACTACAGTGATCGTCATTTTAATTTTATTAGAGAATCCTTGGCTGATCTTAATAAATCTTTAAAAACATATGATTCTAAGATATTGATTGTACAATCTGAAGTAATACCAGTACTTAATAAGTTGCTAGATTGTTATAGAATAGAATCCATTTTTTCTCATCAAGAAACTGGTATTTTGTCGACCTATTTTAGAGATCAATCATTGAAACGTTTTTGTAAGAACAACATGATTGAGTGGCAAGAGAATGTCAATAATGGAGTGTTTAGAGGCTTAAAGAATCGTAAAGGATGGGCTTTAAAGTGGAAAGATTACATGTTAAATCCCATTTTATTTTTTACGGATCCACAAAAACAACTGTTCAGTATTGATGAAGTCAATCAACTTGAAAAACGCTTTATTATTCCTTCATTGAGTACTCCTGAAAACACGCTTTTTCAGAAAGGAGGAACAAGTATGGCCGAAAAGTATCTTCGTACTTTTTTTGAGTCGAGATATAAAAATTATATGCTTCACATTTCGAAGCCATTACTATCGAGAAAAGGGTGTAGTCGTCTATCACCCTATATGGCATGGGGTAATTTATCAATAAGACAAGTGTTTCAAAAAGCGCTTAAATTTCGTTCGCAAACTGAGTTTAAAAAACCGTTAGATGCCTTCATCTCACGGCTGCAATGGCAGTCACATTTTATCCAAAAGTTTGAGATGGAAGATACTATGGAATTTTTGAGTTTAAATAAAGGATATCATAAATTAAAGAAAGAAATTTCGGATGAATATCAAGAAGCATGGAGGCTGGGTAAAACGGGATATCCTCTAGTCGATGCTTGCATGCGATGTTTGAATGAAACAGGTTACTTAAATTTTAGAATGCGCGCTTTAGTCGTGTCTTTTTTCACACATAATTTGTGGCAGCCTTGGCAGGATGCTACAAAGCACTTGTCACAAATGTTTTTAGATTTTGAACCAGGTATTCATTACCCTCAATTACAAATGCAAGCGGGTGAAACGGGTATCAATATGATACGAATATATAATCCAGTTAAAAATAGTTTAGAACATGACCCTGATGCTGTATTTATCAAAAAATGGATTCCTGAATTGAGAAACCTAGATGTCCACTTTGCTCATGAACCCTATAAAATGACTAGAATAGAACAAGTTCTACATGAATTTGAATTGGGTAAAGACTACCCACATCCTATAGTTGAGCTACAACGAAGTAGAAAGAGAGCTAGCGATATTTTATGGGAAATGAAAAAAGATCAAAAGGTACGAGAGGAAAATTTTAGAATACTTGAAAAACATACTATTGGAAGAAGAACTAGTTCTTTTTCATAACACCAATTAAATTGTAGATTATATGGATATTATAAACGACGCATTAGATTTTGAACGTAAGAAATTATCACTTAGAACCCGTGACGAACGTATTCGTGCCTCATTAAAGCTTAAGAGTTTAATTTTGAGCATTAATGAAATTTATAAAAAGAAAAAGGACCCAATGTTAATGGACATTATGAAGAGATTGACATTATTAAAACGTCGTGCAGAATCAAGATTAAAGCCTCGAATGATTGATTGATAATTAATTCAAAAGTTCCAGATATTTTTCTGCGTTTGTGACGTGGTTTACTCTTTTTGTTGCTGGCATTTTGTCAAACATTGTGACTAGCATCCGCAGTCGTGGATTTTTTAGAAAAAACGCTCGATGCGTATCCATGAATCGCCAAAAAAGGCCATCCCATATTTCTTGCCATGGCCCTTTTTTATAGTTACTCATTTTCATGAGATAGTTACTCCCACTAATGTAAGGCTTTGTAGATAATAATCCACCATCTGCAAATTGACTCATTCCATAGACATTTGGCACCATGACCCAATCATAAGAGTCTATAAATAATTCCATAAACCAACGATACACTTCATCTGGGTCAAATTCACAAAGTAACATGAAATTTCCAAGTACCATTAAGCGCTCAATATGATGACAGTACGCTGTTGTCAATACTTTTTTAATTGTCTGATCAACAGGATAAATACCCGTTGTACCATTATAAAAAGAGGAGGGGATTTTTTTTCGAAAACCCCAAAAGTTAGACGTACGCTGCTCAGTACCTCGTGCACAGTAAACACCGCGAATAAATTCTCTCCATCCTATAATCTGACGAATAAAACCTTCTGTTGAATTTATCGGAATTTTATGCTCCTCTGCAAAATTTAAGCTTTTGGTTACAATCTCTTCAGGAGTAATCAATCCAATATTGAGCATGGGTGTTAAAACGCTATGATTGAGTATAGAATTTTCTGCCACAATTGCGTCTTCATATGTGCCAAATTCTGCAAAACGTTGTTCGAGAAATTGTGCGAACCAAGAATCGGTTGCTTCGTACGAAGTAGGATAAAGTGACAAGGTGGTTAAACTACCTATATGATGGTCGAAATGCGTTGCTACATATTGCTTTGCTTCTTCATAAAATGCGTCGACATCGGGATATTGAATTGAAGGCGGTATTTTTTTTATTGGATATTTTTTTCTGTTTTCAGTATCGAAGGTCCATTTGCCACCTGTAGGTTTTCCCTGAGAATCAATAAGAATATGTCTTTTTACCCGCTCATCCGTATAAAATTTTGTTTGATAGTATTTTTTTTTATCCTTTCTAAAGAAAACAGAGAGCTCTTCATTTGTATTCAAAAATAAAGGAGATTCGAATACTTTTGTTGATATACCTTGTGCCTTACAAGTGTTTTCAAGTCTCTGCTCAATCCAATAATCGGTTGGATCAATATAATTTATATGAGTAACACCTTGATGCTTTAATGTAACTATTAGTTTACTAAGATCAGCATCTCTTTCTGTGGCTTCTATATAATGAACTTCAAATTTTAGAGATTTTAAATAGACTTCATAAGCTTTCATGGTGGCTCGATGAAAAGCAATTTTTTGTTTATGGAAAGGGTATTGTTTAAAGAATAGATACTCTTCTATTAGATATATTGAACCGGAAATATCAAAAAGAGGGGAGTTTCTAAATAGCTGATGAGGGAAAATGAGATGTACACTTTTCATTTAATGCTTGTTTCTTCTGCAACGTTCACTGCAATATTTAACTGCTTCCCAATTGTTCTCCCATTTTTTACGCCAAGAAAATGGGCGTTGACAAACTAAGCATATTTTTTGCGGTAGCTGTTGTTTTTTCATTAATGATTAATACTTAAGTTCTTTTTTGGCTTTTTTCCAAAATGAAAAAAATGAAGGAAAATATCCGTTAAGGCTAAACATCCAATCTCGTGATTCTTCACATCCCTCGTAATGACAGTTTAAAGGATGCTCCTTATACCGAATTGTCTCAATGTCAAATTCGACTAAAAGATCACTAAACTCTCCTACGTAGACCTGTATATTCGGAATATTATCAGCTAAGCTTAACATAAATTCTATGGATTTTTTGGAGACTGGATACTTGTCAAAATGAGAAGGCTCTAGTAACAAAATTCTATTAACTTCCTTATTTTGATGCCAGGTAGGATCAAGATTATAAAAATTATAAATTAGTGTTGGCAACACCTTCTGTATCGTGATTGCATCAGAATTTGGCAATTGAGTTTTCAAAGATACTTTAGAAATCTCTTGGAGGTTTGTTGGAACTGCCATGTCGCTAAATGAATTGTATTCAATATCTAAAAAGGTATCTTTTTGGTTGGTGTGGCAGTACTTATTTATGTTATCTTGATTCGCATAGTACTTTTTATGACTGTTAGATCCTGCTACCCATTGCCAACTGAGTGCATTACTTGCCCAATCTGCATCTAAAAGGTGGTAGTACATCCATTGTGCGGGATGTTTCCAGTGAGATCCGGCCACATTGCACGCTATAGAGGCGATGTACATTCTGAGATGATTGTGCAGATAGCCCGTTTCATAGAAAAGAGAAATCGAATGATCTATCGCTTTAATTCCTGTTTTACCATTCACTATAGCATCGGGAATTTCATAATTGATCACATCTTTTTGAGGACTTTTTATATCTGAATTGATATCTTTCTCAATCCATATCTGTTGCCAATAGTCTCTCCAAGCTAGCTCCTGAATTAATTTTTCGATCTGGGCGGGATTGTTACCTCGTTTTAGTAAACTTTCTAGGACATATTGAGTTGAGATAACACCTCTTGAAATGTATGGAGAGAGATATGAAACGGCTCCATCAATAAAATTTCTTGTGCTACCATATATGACAGGATCGATTTGATCAACGCGCTGCAAGATGTCATCAAGATTGGTTGGAAACATTTCTAATTTTTCACGATATACTTGCTCCATTATCGTTTGCTGATTTTATTACCAGAAATAGTACGCTGTCTAGAACATTTAAATCGGTTTATACTTGAATTTCTTTTCTTTAAATGTTTTTGACTAGGACCACTCTGAACTCGTTTTCTCCAAAGATTAAAACTTTTTCTTTTTAAGGTTTTTCTCATAAGTTTAATAACCTCTTTTTCAGAAATACCAAATTGATATAAAATGGCTTCAAATGGAGTTCGATCTTCCCAAGCCATTTCAATAATTCTATCCAATTGTCGCTCATCAAATGTTGGCGCAGAATATGTCATATCACTCATGTTAAACGTTTGTGCAAATTACATAATGTTTAATTATTATTAAAATTATTTAAACAAAATATTTTAATGAAGACTGTTAGTCAAAGAGAACTTCAAAATTGAATCCGACCACGTAGCGAAATGTTAAATGAAATGCTTCAATTTTAACATAAATGTTCAAAAGTTTCTCAGTTTTATTGATGAATATTAATTATTTTTAGGAAAATTTTTGCAACATGGCAACATTCAACTTAAACATTAACGGACAAAAACATCAGATCGATGTAGACCCATCTACCCCAACGCTATGGGTACTTCGCGATCATTTAAACTTATTAGGAACCAAATTTGGTTGTGGTATTGCGCAATGTGGTGCCTGCACGATTCATTTAGATGGCGTTGCTATTCGATCATGTATGACTCCCATCTCTGTAGTAGAAGATGGTGCTATTACCACCATTGAAGGCTTATCGAAAGATGGAGATCATCCAGTTCAAAAAGCATGGCTTGAACATGATGTTCCGCAATGTGGATATTGTCAAGCCGGACAAATGATGTCGGCTGCAGCACTCTTAAAAAATACACCTAATCCATCTGATAGTGATATTGATGACGCAATGAGTGGAAATATTTGTAGATGTGGTACCTATGTAAGAATCAAGCAGGCAATTAAAACGGCTTCTAAACTTTAAATCCAAGAATTATGACACAGATAAAAACACAATTCAATCGTCGTTCTTTTATAAAAATATCTGCCGCTGCTGGTGGTGGTATGTTAATAGGATTTAACTGGTTAGCTGGATGTGCACCTGGTACAAAACCAGAAGAAATGGTTGCCGTACCGAATGAGTGGTTCGACATCAATGGATATATTAAAATAGGTGATACAGGAATGGTTACTTTATATTCACCCAATCCTGAAATCGGTCAAAATGTAATGACTTCAATGCCAATGATTGTTGCTGAAGAATTGGATGTTGATTGGAAAAATGTTGTGGTAGAGCAAGCTCCGCTTAATACTGGCTTATACCAGAACCAATTCGCAGGAGGAAGTCTTTCAATTCGTTTAAGTTGGAATGCACTCAGAATGGCAGGAGCTACTGGGAAAAGAATGTTATTAGAAGCGGCAGCTAAAGAATGGAATCTTAAAATTTCTGATGTAACAGCATCACAAGGTGTTATTAAGGAAACTAATGGTGAGCGCAGCGTTACATATGGAGAGATTGCTGGAAAGGCAGTCGGAATTGAAGTTCCGGAAGAAGTTGATTTGAAAGACCCAAAAGATTTCAAACTAATCGGCACAAGTGTCAAAAACGTTGAAGGTAAAAAAATAGTAACAGGAAAGCCTCTTTTTGGTATTGATTATCAAAGAGAAGGTATGCAACTAGCGATGATACAGCATCCTCCTTCGTTCGGAATGAAGGCCAAAAGTTTTAACCAGGAGGAAATCAAAAGTATGGCCGGCATAAACGATGCCTTTATCATTGATACTACAATTACAGAGCCAACCTGGAGCGATGTCAATGCATTTCCACAGTTGATTGCAATTGTAGGCGACACTACATGGCAGTTAATGCAGGCGAAAAAAGCTTTAAAAGCTGAATGGGAAGTTGTTGGTGAGCTAGAAAATTCTGATACTCATCAGAAAAGACTAGACAAGGCTTTGGCTGATGGTAGCGTAGAAGAATCAAGAACTGATGGAGATGTTAATACGGCTTTTAAGAAGGCCACAAAGGTAATTGAGCGTACTTATAGTTCTCCATTCATGGCGCATAATACGATGGAGCCAATGAATTTTTTCGCAAACGTAACCGCAGATTCAGCTGAACTAGTAGGGCCTACTCAAACCCCAGAAGCCTTAGAAGGTTCTGTGGCGAAATTATTAAATATGCCGTTAGAGAAAGTGACGGTAAATATGACGAGAATGGGCGGAGGATTTGGAAGAAGACTATATGTACATTTTGGTTTAGAAGCGGCAGCCATTTCGAAAAAAATCGGAGGTCCAGTAAAGCTCTTATATTCTAGAGAAGATGATATGGGCCAAGGTACTTACCGTCCGATCTACCGCTCAACGTACAAGGCAGGTCTTGATGAAAACAATAACTTAATTGCTTTTAGTGTAAAAGGTGCCGGTTTACCTGGAGGACCTGTTTTTCCGAATCGTTTTCCGGCAGGAGCTGTTGAAAACTATAAGGCTGAAAAAATAGGAGCGCAAACCAATATTTCGACTGGGGCTTGGAGAGCACCAAGATCACATTTTACAGCAGGAGCAGAACAAGCATTTTTAGATGAAGTCGCTGAACTCGCTGGAAAAGATCCTATAGACTTTCGTTTAGAATTATTCGATCGAGCAATTAACGATCCGGTTGGAGAAAAATACGAATATGAAGCTGAGCGATATGCTGGTGTTTTAAAATTGGTAAAAGAAAAAGCAAATTGGGGTGAAAAGAAACCAGGCGTTTTTCGAGGAGTTGCTGCCTATTTTTGCCATTTTTCTTATGTTGCTGAAGTGATAGATATGGTCATGGAAAACGGAAAACCTGTAGTTCAGAAAGTATGGTGCGCCGCCGATTGCGGAATTGTAGTGAATCCTGATGCGGCTAAAAATATGATTCAAGGAGGTGTTGTAGATGGGATTGGACATGCGATGTACAGTCAATTAACTTTTGAAAATGGAGCACCAGAACAACTAAATTTTGATTCGTATCAGTTAATGCGCCATTCACAAGCCCCCAAAGATATTGAAGTCTTCTTTGTAGAAAATGAAATTGCACCAACGGGGTTAGGTGAACCTGGTTTGCCTCCAGCTTCCGGTGCTTTAGCGAATGCATTATACAGAGCAACAGGTAAACGTCATTACCAGCAACCATTTAGCTCAAATCAGCCCATCGTAGGGTAAGTAAATGTGATGAAAAAGAAGTATCTACGAATAGTACCTCAGTATAATCAACGATTCTTACTTTTTCGACCATTATCGTAGATTTATATAATGACACACGAGCTAAAGGAACTTATTGAAAGGGCAATTTATTGGCAAAAGACTGGCGTGAAATCGGTATTAGCTACTGTTGTTGCTCTTGATGGATCTTCATACAGACGACCAGGCGTACGCATGTTATTAAGCGAGCAAGGCGAATGGATTGGAGCAGTGAGTGGGGGATGCGTTGAAAAAGAAGTAGCACATCAAGCACAAAGTGTTTTTGAAACACAATTTCCAAAGTTGATGAGTTATGATGGTCGATATCGATTGGGGTGTGAAGGTATCTTATATATTCTGTTAGAACCCATTCATATTTCTGAAAGTTGTGAAAATGCATTACAAACGATACTATCCCAAAGAAAACAATTTAAATGTAATTCTTACTATCAAAATTCTGAAGCCAATTATGTCGGTTTAGGATCTATATTATCTATAGAAGGTCAAATGTATCCACTTTCTTCTTCATTGAAACAAGAAGGTCTTTCCAATTACGATTGTTTTTCTCAAGAGTTTTCACCTATTTTTCAATTGTATATTTTTGGTGCAGAACATGACGCGGTACAGCTTTGCCGAATGGCAACAACAATTGGTTGGGAAGTGCATATTGTCGCTCCTCCTGACGAAGCAAAATCGCTTGATTATTTTGAAGGAGCAGCAAGTCTATTAACACCGCTCTTTGAAGCTGTAGATACAGCAAAATTAGATGAGCAAACCGCGGTTGTTTTAATGACTCACAGCTTTCATAAGGATATCAGGTATATGATGGCGTTGAAAGATATTACACCTGCTTATTTTGGTATTTTAGGGCCCGCTCATCGACGTGAACGAATTTTTGAGCAGTTATTAAATTATGTTCCGGATTTAGAATCGTCATTTTTCGATAAAATAAATGGACCAATGGGATTAAACATTGGGGCAGAAAGTGCTTCAGAAATAGCTATCTCTATTTTGGCTGAAATTTTGTCCGTTATACGGAATCAACAACCAATATTTTTGAAAGATAAAAGAGGACATATTCATGAGTGATATTGCACTTTTATTATTAGCGGCTGGCGGTTCTAGGCGAATGAAAGAACCCAAGCAGTTGTTGCCTTGGGGAACAACAACTCTTATCGAACATCAGATTCAGAATTTATTAGACACAGGTAAATCAGTTTCAGTGGTGATTGGCGCTTATGCGGAAATGATAGTACCACATATAGATAAGTTACCGATCCGAATTTTTCAGAATAAGTATTGGCAAGAAGGTATGGGAACTTCAATCGCCCATGGAACAAGTGAGATTCTCAAACGGCAACCTAACCTAGATGGAATTCTCATTTCACTATTAGATCAACCTCTATTAACATCTGTCCATTTTAAAAAGATGCTGCAGGTTTTTCAAGCTGGTAAAGACCAAATTATTGTCTCTAAAGCTGGTTCGAACTGGTCAGGGGCTCCGGTGCTGTTTGACAAAGTATATACCAAAGAACTTATGCAATTAAAAGGGGATGAGGGAGCAAAAATTATTTCCCATTCTCATAAAGAAGTAGTAGAATATGTTGAAGGCGGGACAATTTTAGCCGACATCGATACACCACAAGCCTACCAAGAAATGTTGCAGAAATATAAATAGATAGACATTTTTTAAAATTCAAAATGACCTCTGACATCATCTGTCATTAGCCCAAATATCTTTGTAGTATTAATAATTTTAAATACTATAATATGAAAAATGCAATCAACTGGTTTGAAATTCCTGTAAACAATTATGAAAGAGCAAAAAAATTCTATTCAGAAGTTTTAGGCACCGAAATTATCGATCATCATATGGATGATAAAAATGTGAAATATGGAATTTTCCCATATGAAATGGAAAGCCTTAAAGTAGGAGGAGCAATTATGCAAATGGAAGGGATGAAACCTTCTATGGATGGCTCGACTGTTTACCTAAATGGCGGTGATGATTTAAATGTGCCACTTTCTAGAGTAGAAGCCGCAGGAGGCAAAGTGATCATGCCTAAAATGGATATTAAAGAAAATGGATTTATTGCTCAATTTACCGATACAGAAGGAAATAGAGTAGCACTGCATTCTATGGAGTAATTTATCAGGTAGCGAATCCCATTGGGGTTCGCTATCTTTGTTATTATGTCACAATTATCTAGACTCATATCGATATTAACGCTGTTAAAATCAAAGCGACTGCTTACGGCTCCTGAACTTGCACAAAAATATGATGTGAGTATTCGAACCATTTATCGAGATATTAGAAAATTAGAGGAAGCCGGAATACCAGTATATACTATTGACGGTAGAGGCTATAGTTTAGTGGATAATTATACCGTTGCGCCAGTTCAATTTACCGAAAAACAAGCCAATGCATTGATTACTGCTCAACACGTTATTAGTCAATCAAAGGATATATCTTTTGTGAATGATTTTAATGAGGCATTGACAAAAATAAAATCGGTTTTTAAAACCTCTGTACAAGCAAAAAGCGAATTATTGAATGATAAAATTCACGTTTTTAATTGGGAATATGAAGAGTTTTCTAGTGATGCCTTGTCGGAAATTCAGTTGGCTATAACCAATTTTAATTTTGTTGAAATCAATTATCAAAAGGCAAATGATCCTAACACTTCTTTTCGAAAAATTGAGCCATGTGCCATGTATTCAACCAATAACAAATGGATATTGATTGCGTGGTGTCACTTACGTGGCGATTTACGCGCATTTAGAATAGATCGAATTAAACATTTTAAAATTCTATCTACAATGTTTGATGATAGAAAATTTAGTATTCAAGAGTATTTTACTTCTTGTCCTTATGACGACAAATAGGTTATTATAACGCATCAATTATCAGAACACCCATGATGTGATAAAGACTTGCATTGGCGGTCAATTGTTTAATGCTTAAGATGTTTTCTTTCAATTCTGTATTTATTAAATTTTTCTCTCTAGTATTAATTAAAAAAAGAGAGCTTTCTCCTAAATAGAATTTGCGCTCTTCGGCTCTTACCAATGCGGTGTAATTTTTTACCATTGATCCAATCAGCTGATGTTGTTTAGCCAACGATGTAATTTCTAAGTTAGCCGAATTTACCTTATTTTGAATAGTTAACTCTGTTGAGAGTCGTTCAAAATTAGCATCTTTTAATTTTAAGTTGGCGAGCTTTAAGTCGCCTCTTTCTTTTCTCAAAAATATGGGTAGACTGATGTTGAGATTGGTTTTATAATTGCTTGTATTGAAGCTGTTTATTTGATTGTAGTCTTGAGATAAAAAATTATATTGGAGCTCTATTTTGGGCAATAACTTGTTTTTCTTTAAGGATGTATCGACAGATAAACCGTCAATTTTATAGTCTAATGATTTCAATTTTGGATGATTCATCAAAACATCAGGTACAGTCATGTCATTATTTATATTCAACCATTTGTTGAACAACATTGGATTTGGTTTGGCAGGTAATAGTTCGTCTTGTAATTCGATAGGAACATCGTTTAACCAGAGATAGTTACTTAATTGTAGCATGGCTTTCCTTTTTTTTAGTAAAGCAGCTTCATAACTAAGGGATCTATCCGAAACTTGAATTTTAGCTTCTACCGAATCGATGGCGGCATTTTCTCCTTCATAGACACTACGCTGGATCCCATTGAAACGTTCGCGCGCATTTTTAAGAAAGCGTTTGTAAATAAGTTCTTCGTTCGAGGCTTCTAACCATTTAAAATAAGATTTACTGGCTTCAAATAATAAATCATTAATGAGTATATCACGATCTGCCTTGGTTTGTTCTTTAAAAAACCTTGCTTTTTTAAGCATGGCCATTCTGTCATTGATAAGAAAACCCTGCGCTAATGAAAAGGAAATACCAGCACTGTACAATCCCCCTTCTGGAACTGTTAAATTTGGATTTAAGAAATCACCAGTATTTTCTTCGAAATTACCCTTGAATTCGACTCCATACCAAGTCGGAATTTTAAATGTTGTATTTAATTGATCATAGTATTCAGTATTTTTGAATTTTTTTCGATCATAATCAATCTCGATTTTTGGATCAAAACTACCACGTGCCTTTAATAAATTTGCCTCACCCGTGCTCAACACAAGATTTGCTTGTTTCACTAGCGGATGGTGCTGTTTTACATACCCTATGTATTCTTCAAATGTAAGTATTTGGGTACTGTCTTGATATACAGTTTGTGCGTGTGTTATTTTTGGAGAGAAAATAATTATGAGACCCAGGATGAATTTAATGTTGCGCATCATTTGATTACTTTTTGCTGTTGTTTTTCTTTTGGAGTATAATAGTTTGGAGGGAAGCCATTGAGCTTTCGCCAAAGTTCATACCAAATTGGTACATCTTCTAAAAGTGCGATAGTATAAGCCCCAGAACCAACACGAACGTTTTTGGGCCACTCATTTTCATTGATGTCCGGTGCGATCAGTATTCTGAATTTCCCATTTTCACTAATAAATGTTTCGATGGCTACCACTTTCCCAGCATAAGTCCCAAAAGCGGCGTTCGGCCATCCACTAAAAAAAATCGCAGGCCATCCATCAAATTGTATTCGAACGTCTTCTCCAAGATGAATTAATGGGAGATCTATCGGATCGACATATGTTTCGACTGCCAGGTCATAATTTGACGGCATGATACCAACTAATTTTTCACCTTCCTTAAAAGTTTCACCAATCCCAGCTCTTAAGGCCTTATTTATAAAGCCATTTTGTGGAGCTGTAATATAATATAAGGCATTTCTTATTTCATAATTACTTGTTTGATTTTCAAGTTTTGAAACTTGCGCTTCTGCTTCAAACTGATTAGATTGTGCAGTGAATTTATCACTTTGAGATTTGGAGATTTTATCTGTATATGCAGCAGATACTCTATTAATCTCAATAGTGGCATTGATGACATTGTTTTTACTCGCTAGTAATTTGTTTTCTTGAGACACTAACTTCGCTTGAACCTCTTGTAATTTAAGCCGTTTCCCTTCTACATCTTTAATAGCTTTTAGCCCTTCTTTTTCGAGGGTTACCGTTCTATCAAATTGTTTTTTAGCAATTTCAAGATTGATTTTTGCAGCTTCAAAATCTATACTATCACTTTTCACTTTTAAATAGGCTTGTGCTAGTTTATTTTTTGCTTGAGAAAGCTTCAATTCACGTTCTTTGCTTAAAGCAATAACTTGATTATTCAACGCCTTTATTTTTCCTCGATAAGAAGCGACAGATTTGCTCTTAGCATCTCGTTGTTGCGTAGTACGTTCAATCAATAAGGGATCTTGGTATTCATTCTTTATTTCAGAAATAAATAGAATTGTATCTCCTTTCTGTACATAATCACCTTCTTTAACATACCATTTTTCAATGCGTCCTGGAATTGGTGATTGAATTGTTTGTGGTCGTTGATCTGGGGTTAAAGTAGTAATATAACCATTGCCTGATACGTTTTGCGTCCATGGAAGAAATAATATGATAACTCCAACAATAGCAAAAGCACCGATGAATCGGTTAAATAACCGATACTGCTGAGAATAAAATACTTCGGTATGTGCGTCGTAACCTTCTAAGGTAACTTTCTTATTCAATTTGTTATGAGAAATATTAAGCATTGTTATCTTTTTTGGTGGTTATTATTCCTTGTTTCAATTCCAAAATTTGGTTGCACTTAGCTCTCCACAATTTATTTTTGCTCACAATGATTAGCGCCCAATCGCGATCTTTTGAAGTCAGATAATCAATAATATTTTTCGCTTCTTTGGGCTCGAAATATTCGAGAGGTTCTTTAAGAATCAATAGTTTCGGATTCTGAAATAATGCGCGTGCAAGTACAATTCGCTTTGATATCGTTAACGAGATCTGTTGCCCTTCGGGATACAATATGGTTTGTAGTCCTTTAGGCTGCTCTTTAATAAAGTCTAGGAGCCCAACATTTTTAAGGATGATGTGTAAATATTCACTAGAATATCCCTCTTTGCCAAAAGTAATATTCTCTAGGATACTCCCTTCAAACGGAGTCTGATCTGGCAATACTTGTCCAACACTCGCTCTATATCTACTCGGCCATACTCCTTTAAAAGAAGTATCATTGATGTAAAAAGCTCCACTTGCAGGTTCAATTAATCCTGATAGTAGTTTTAATAAGGTTGTTTTTCCAGATCTACTGGCTCCATTTAAAAGGATTCTATCCTTTGTGCGAATATTTAAATCAATTCCTTTTAAAATCTCTTGACCTTCTGGAGAACTATAGTGGATATTATTTAATTCAACATGCACATTTGATTGATTTGAAAAAGGGTCTTCTCCAGATTGTGCCTCTAGTTCTTTATCAACGATCTGTCCGATTTTCTCTAAAGAAGTTAGTACGTCATAGAACGATTCTAAGCCTGTAATTAATTTTTCTACAGAACTAATAACTAAAAGAATAATAATTTCAGAGGCCACAAACTGACCAATATTCATCTGTTGATTTAATACGAGCAAACCTCCAATTAGTAAGAGACCTGCCGTTACAAGAACTTTGAAGCCGATCATTTGAATAAATTGAAGCTTCAAAATTTTAAAATGACTCTCTCTTGCTTTTAGATATTTCGTTGTGAGTTTGTCATTTCTCGTCATGGCTAAATTGGTGTTTCCAGATAACTTAAAACTTATTATAGATCTTGCTATCTCCTGTATCCAGTGAGCAACTTTATATTTATTTTTGGATTCCACAAGACTCGTTTCAAGGCCTTTTTTAGCAGTAAGTTTAAATAAAAAGTAAACTAACAGTAGGAGCAATAACCCATAAAGAATAAAAAATGGATGATAGAAGGAGAGGAGCATCAATCCAAATATAATTTGCAATAAGGCCGCAGGAAAATCAATTAAAATTTTCGATAATCCTTTTTGTACAATGAGGGTATCAAAAAATCTATTTGCCAACTCTGGTGGATAGTAATTTCGTAGTTCACTAATCTTTATTTTAGGAAAACGATAGGCAAATTCAAAGGAAGATCTGGTGAAAATTTTCTGTTGTATAGTCTCTAGTATACGTATTTGCATTAGTTGAAGAATACCTTGAAACCCTACACCTAAGGTAACTAGAACTACAAGTACGATCCAAGATGTTGATACCTGAGCCCCCTGAATTAGGTTAATAATAGCTTGTATTCCTAAAGGAAGCGACAAGGCAACAAGTCCGGCAAAAATTGCATAATAAAATACTTGTCTAATATCCTTTTTATCCAATTGAAGCAAGCCTATAAGGCGTCTCCATGGAGTCAATTTTTTTGAATTCATTCGATAATTTTATTGTTGATATTATAATTGCACATGCATGTGCATCACTATCTATCTCGTAAGATAGGTGACTAACTATTTGAACATTACAAATAGGTATTCCGAAAAGTTATGCTGCTAAATCTGGTGGAGGAATGGGAATTTCGAGGATGAAGTCACGTTTTATCTCGTAAAGACTATAATTCTTAGCGGATTTTAAGTTATCTAAACTACCATATTCAGCATAATCCGCTTGTATATCTTTTTTTTCGTTTTTGCTATTTTCTTCTAATTTCTCTTGCTCTCCGTTATCCTTTTCATCTTGAAGTTCTATAAAATTTTTATTTCCATCAATATGCGAAGTAAACATTGAAATACTAGGTAACGAAAGCATTCCAACCACTAAAATCATGGTTACTGCCTTTTGTAAAGTGGATGATATGTTAGAATGATCTAATTTCATATTACTTTAAATACTAAATCGGTATAAAACTGAACAATATTATTTTTTCCTTTTTCGGTATCCGTTAAGGACGGCAAATGATCAGAAAAATAACGTTGCTTATGGGCGCCTTCAATAATGGTGGAAACCAACATGTGCGGAAATTTATACGTAGGATTGTTCTCTAATACTATCTCGCTTACCCTTTGTACTACCCTTTTATATGG
This sequence comes from uncultured Flavobacteriaceae bacterium, assembly GCA_947494325.1. Taxonomy (GTDB): domain Bacteria; phylum Bacteroidota; class Bacteroidia; order Flavobacteriales; family Flavobacteriaceae; genus Aureibaculum. The sequence goes on along the minus strand of CANLUS010000002.1, from coordinate 383,471 downwards.
TTTGAAATATCCTTTTTCATTTTCAGCATCTACCTCCTTGGTATGATAGGTTTTAGAAGATTCTGCGATAATAATACGATGTAAAACCACTTCGTTTATATATGAAAAAGAATTATCTACGATGATTCTCTTGGTCAATATATGAATAGCTTCTTCTAATTTTGTCTTTACCGATTTAACATTGGCGGTAGCGAAAACTAGTTTATATTCTACCCAACTCCAATACCAAGCATTCAAATACAACAAAATCATGTGTTTACTTTCAAAATAACGATATATTGAACTTTCATTGGACCCTATTCGCTGACCTAATTTTTTAAATGTAAATGATTCGAATCCAAGTTCATCGATCATTGCGATACTAGTCGAAATAATTCTTTTTCCAAGATCGGTTGAATTTGGATCCTTAGTATAAAGTTCTGAACTTATATTGATATGTATTGATAATTGTTCCATAGTTTCAGTTGCAAATATAATAGTAATACTATTAATAAAAGAAGTTATACAGTATTTAACAATAGTTTAACATCTGTTTTAACTTATGATATTTGAACCTTGAATATTATGATCGAACTTATATTTTTTGAGAGGATTCTAGGACTTCTCATGATCATACAATGGAGAAGTCATTTAAAGTTTAAATTTAAACGAGCAATTATTATTAATTCTGATTTATTTTTACCTGCAAATACCACAGCAATGGCATTGGCAGTTTTTAAGATTAACTTCTTAATAGTCTTATTGAACATTTGTGGATGTGTTTCTTTGAAATCAATAAATTCATCATACCAGAACATAGCGTTACATTTTTCTTGTTTATATAACCAATCGAAAACAATTTCTATTTGGTACGCAGCATCTGTTTGAAAATCATCTTCAAAATCATCTATTTTAATCCATTCAGCCTTAACAATTTCTTTGAGTGTATCATATTCACATTGTTTAATTGTTGAATCTACTGCTGCGATGGCATAAAATAGTTTCCCTAATTCTTGATAGAAACGGATACTATATCTTTCAGGATGTTGCATTATCATTTGTAATTCTGATACAACTAAACTATCAATTTTTCAATTGGTTTTAAATGATGAATATCATGATTTTTTCCTTTATGACTCTTTAACTTTATTGTGTTGAATTTTTAAATCTACCTAAGATGACACATGTATTAATACCGACAGATTTTTCAGATAATGCTTGGGACGCTCTAACATATGCAATACGATTGTATGACGACATTCCTTGTACCTTTTACATTCTACATACCTATGAAAGCAATCCAGCACGAATGCCCAATACACTGCATCAATTCGCCGCAAGGAAAATTTCTGAAATCTTGCGTAAAGAGTCTGAAGATAAACTATTTGCAATACTTCAACATTTAAAAGATAATATGTTGAATGATAAACACACCTATAAAACTATATCGAAGCTTGGAGCACTCATACCAACGATAGCCAACATTGTTGAAAAAGAGCGTATAGATTTAATAGTTATGGGCAGTAAGGGCGCGACAGGTTTGAAAGAAGTTTTTATGGGTACCAATACTGTAAAAGTAATTAAACACGTTGAGAATTGCCCTATGATCTGCGTGCCTGAGGAATATCCGTACAAAGAATTAGAGCAATTGATTTTTGCAACTGATTATAAAAAACGTTTTGATAAACAAGCATTAAGCAGCCTGATGGAGTTACAACAAATTCATAATTTTAGGATTCGTTTTGTACATGTTAAAAAGGAGTCAATGTTGTCTGAGTTGCAAGAATCAAATCGAAGAGACCTAGAAAAGTATTTTAACAAAGATGCTATAAACTTTGAAGAAATTGAAAGTGACGCACTTGTATCTAAGGCAATCACGACATTTGCAGAAATGAAGAAAGCAAATTTGATATGTTTAGCTAATTACGAACATAGTTTTATAGAAAAACTTACTCATGAACCAGTAATTCAAAAAGGCATCTTCAAACACATTATATTTCCTGTAAAACAGCATAAATTTTCACCTTTTCTTCTTTGCCCTTTAAAGGAATACTTCCCAAAGGTTCGAAACGATATGACGTAGGGGATAGTTTTGATTTTAAGTTTTCAGAAATTAGAAGTTCTTGATCAAATTCATTGCATTTGCCTTGAATCCGAGCGGCCGTATTGATGGTATCACCGTGATATGCAATTTCACGTTTATATTTCCCTACTTCTGTAACTGTAATAAGTCCTTCATTTAGCCCAGCTTTAAAAAACGGAATACAATTATATTTCTTTTGATAGTATGACTGTTTCTTCTCTAAGCGATCTTTAAAGGTATAATAAGCGGTAAGGCAGTTTAATTTTCTAAGTCCGTTTTCTAATCGCCACGTTAAAATAACGCCATCACCAACATATTGATAAATTTCGGCTTCACTTTCTATAACCACCCCTAAATCATCAAAACAATCTTGAATAAGTTTGCTATACTGAACATGGCCTAATTTTTCGGCATATTCTGTAGACGAATGGAGATCCAGAAACATGAAAATTCTAACCTCTTCACGTGGCGTATAAAATTTCCCAGTTAAAATTTTCCATAAATTGTTACTCCCTAATAATAAATTTACCTGCCATAAGGCAACCATGAAAATATCAATAGATAAAATATAGAAATATACAGGAAAACTGCCTTTATCAAAAATGAAATCGACAAAATCAATTTCTACATTCATTAGTGGGGGAACTACAAGATAGGAAATGACAATAAGCAGGAATAAAAAAATAAAAGAGATACTTAACCTAATTGCGATTAATTTTCCCGCCGAAGTTCTTTTGTACAGGTGTTCGTCGGTTACTATTTGTGCAAAACCTGAGATTGCTCCAAAAATTGGCCCCATCGTAAAAGAGTAGAGTGTACTCGTCGAAAAGTCAATGTCTAAAGCACCATCTTCTGTAGCACCAATGCCTCTAATGATACTCAAAAAGACGAAGGCAGCAGTCCACCCAAGAGCATATGTAGCAATCGTTTTGAGTCTTCGTCTGTTTTTAAAGTTCATATAGCTTGCTGAAGTATGGTTTAATGGGCTAAAGTTACGTAAAAGCGAATTTAGAAACGAATCTTAGAGTAAAAGCAAAACCCACAATGCATATTGTGGGTTTCTTATAGTTTGCATGAGAGGCTAACTATAATTTATCAAATCAAAAAGATACTGTTAACCAAAATAACCTAACCATTTTAAAACTAAAGCTAAAAGCAATATTGACACTCCAAAGAGGAATAATACCTTAACCACCAAATCCCAAAATTCAGGTGATTTATCAAATATATGCTTATCCCTTTTGTTGGGATCATGATAATCATGGTACATAACTTCAGTTTAATGGTTAACTGTTGATCTTTATAAATTTAATACCTCAAAGATAATGCTACAGGGTATGAATTGAAAGCTGATTAGTGAAATACAGGAAAAATCCTGTATCGAAAAGGGGTTTTTCCTATTTTGTAAAAAGGACCTTAGTATAGCCTGAAATTTTAGTTATATATTTAGCAAATATTTAGATCATGGATGCTTCAACTACATTTAGTATTTTACTCGGAATTGGCCTGGCAGCCTCTGTTGGTTTCAGAATCTTTGTTCCACTATTTGCACTGAGTATTTCCTCGTACTATGGTGTAATTCCATTAAACGAAAATTGGCAATGGATCAGTGGAATACCAGCATTGATAACCTTAGGTATTGCAACCTTCGTTGAAATTATAGCGTATTTAATTCCTTGGCTTGATAATTTGTTAGATACAATAGCAGTGCCGTTAGCCGCATTGGCTGGAACCGCTGTGATGTTATCGACAGCAGCCGACTTAGAACCTTTAATTACGTGGTCATTGGCAATAATAGCAGGTGGCGGAACGGCATCGGCAATCAAGGCATCTACTTCAACCACCCGATTGGCGTCTACAGCAACAACTGGTGGAATCGCAAATCCAATAGTTTCTACAGTTGAGACAGGTTCTTCAATTATTATGGCAATTTTGGCATTTGTTGCGCCTGTTCTTGCTATTATACTTGTTATACTCGTATTATGGCTCATGTTTAAGGTGTTTAAGTGGTTCAAACCAAAAAAACAAAATGAAACGACCAATGGATAATTCTTCTTCAAAAAATATTTTTAAAACAATAAAAATTATATACACAGCGCTTTTGTTTGGAGTGTTCATTTTTACAGTATTAGGATATACACTTTCAGGAAACCCAACGTTTGGTATTGAAGGAGATAGTACCTTTTTAATAGCGATACCTGTAGTGGCATTAGCCGGTTATATGCTGGGTAATTTAGTTTTTAACTCCTTAGTGAGAAAAAGTACTAAGAATAGTACTTTAACTTCGAAACTAACAAGATATCAATCGGCAATCTTAGTGAGAATAGCGTGTTTAGAGGTACCTGCATTTTTGGCAATTGTAGCGACGTTTATCACGAGTAATGCTGCCTTTCTCTTGGTTTCATTGTTGATGTTGGTACTCATGTATTTACAGTTTCCTTCGAAAGAAAAGTTTAAAAATGCCTTTACGTTAACTATGAAAGAAAAATCGGAGCTGGATAAGCTATAATTTTTATTAATTTCGGATATTTGCAGCTTATTAAACGAATGAATGGCACAAAAACCCGGCATCCCTAAAGGAACTAGAGATTTCTCACCTACCGAAGTAGCAAAACGAAAGTACATATTCAATACTATTCAACGATCATTCGAATTGTATGGCTTTCAGGCTATCGAAACGCCAAGTTTTGAAAATTCTTCGACCTTGATGGGGAAATACGGTGAAGAAGGAGATCGTCTCATTTTTAAAATTTTAAATTCTGGGGATTATCTTAAAGATATTGATAAAGACATTTCTTATGCTGGAGTTGTTGATGATATTAAAAATCTGTTATTGAATGGCTATATAGAAATGAAAGAAAGGATTTCACCTGATTCTATGTTGTTTAAGATGGATGTAAAGGATAGCAGATTTCAAAGTTCTTGGTATAAAGGTTTATATTCCTTTTCTGATGAACAGTACGAATTACTTAGTATATCCAAGCAAGAGTTATGGTATTCGCTGACTAGATATGCCCAAATTATAAATTTTAGTGAGATTAACAAAAGTATGGGGGATTATTTTATGAATAATTTAGTAGCAAAATGTTTTTCTGCATATTTAAAGAAAGATTTTTATAAAAAAACTTCAAAATTTTCTGAAAAAGCCCTTCGTTACGATCTTACTGTTCCCTTTGCGCGTTACGTCGTGCAACATCAAAATGATATTGTATTTCCGTTTAAACGTTTTCAGATGCAGCCCGTTTGGCGCGCTGATAGACCTCAAAAAGGACGTTACAGAGAATTTTATCAGTGTGATGCTGATGTTGTTGGGAGTAAATCACTTTTTCAAGAAGTAGAATTTATTCAGTTATACGATGCCATATTTACTGATTTAGGAATTACAACTACCATCAAACTAAATAATAGAAAGATCTTATCTGGAATTGCCGAAATTATTGGTGCCAGTGATAAACTGATCGATTTTACGGTTGCCTTAGATAAGTTAGATAAAATAGGTAAAGAAGGCGTTGTAAAAGAAATGCTTGCTAAGGGGATTACCGAAACGGCAATTGAAAAAGTTCAACCATTGTTCAATCTAAATGGTACGAATCAAGAAAAACTAGATCAATTGAAAGTTCTATTATCAGGTTCCGACGAAGGAACTCAAGGTATAGAAGATTTACAATTTGTATTAGAAAATATAATGAAATTAGGTTTGAAATCAGCTAATTTAGCTTTAGATGTGACCTTGGCTCGAGGACTTAATTATTATACAGGAGCTATATTTGAAGTTTCAGCGAATGACGTGAAGTTAGGTTCTATTGGCGGAGGTGGAAGATATGATGACCTAACAGGAATTTTCGGATTGAATAATATGAGTGGGATTGGTATTTCGTTTGGATTGGATCGAATTTATTTGGTCTTGGAAGAGTTAGACCTGTTTGAAAAAGTAATCTTGCCAACACCAAAAGTGTTGTTTTTAAACTTTGGCGCCGATGAAGCAGCATACTGTTTGAAAGCAGTAAAAAGCTTCCGCGAAAGCGATATAAAAACTGAACTTTATCCAGATAGTGCCAAACTAAAAAAACAGATGAACTATGCCAATAAACGTGCTATTGAGTTCGTGGTAATGGTAGGTTCGAATGAATTAGAAAATAATACATACACATTAAAAAATATGAATACTGGTGAGCAAACTACCTATAACTTGGAAGAATTGCTCAAAGCAGTACAAAATTCGTAATTTTGCTTAAAATTTAGGAGAATGTTTGAAGGGAAATCAGGAAAAGATATGATAGAAGAAATAGGAGATGATCATATATTTACATCAGCAAAAACACCTTTACGAGAGGATGCATTTGAATTGTCTGATGATGAGAAAATAAAGTCAATTGAAGGCGACGTAGCCAATATACTGCAAACATTGGGTATGGATTTAACCGATGACAGCATCAAAGGAACACCAAGACGTGTGGCGAAGATGTTTGTAAAAGAGATTTTTGGAGGTTTAAATCCTAAAAGAAAACCTAAGGCATCTACTTTCGATAACAATTACAAATATGGCGAGATGTTAGTGGAGAAGAATATCACTGTATATTCTACTTGCGAACATCATTTATTACCAATTGTAGGAAAAGCACATGTTGCCTATATTTCAAATGGCAATGTCATTGGCCTTTCTAAAATGAATCGTATTGTAGATTTTTATGCAAAACGTCCACAGGTACAAGAGCGTTTAACAATGCAAGTAGTGCAAGAATTACAACAAGCCTTGGGCACCGAAGATGTGGCCTGTGTGATTGATGCAAAGCATTTATGCGTGAATTCAAGAGGAATTCGTGATGTAGCCAGTAGTACAGTAACGTCTGAATTTGGTGGTAAATTTAAAAATGATTCGGTAAAACGTGAGTTTTTAGATTATATCAAAATGGATACCGATTTTAACGATTAAGTATTCTAATATTTTAGGAAAACACCTAGAATGTATAAGTATCTTGTTATTCCTGTGAAATCAGGAATCTAGTTATGGATAAAATTTTAAAAGACATTCATTGGCTATTTTGGGGATTTGCCCTAGTTTCTTTGGTTTACGGAATTTATGGCCGGATCAATATGTCACAATCTACACTAGATTTCATTATTCATGACACCTATTTCATTATTAGTTCTGTTCATGTGTTGACTTTTCAATCTGTACTCCTTTTTATAGTTGGATTTATCTATTACATCTTTTATAACAGCAGTCGCTTTAAACCTGTACCTATATTATCTGTTGTTCATGCGTTACTTACACTTGTTGGTTTAAGTTTACTATTTTTCATTCCAATGATTAAGAATAGGCTATCTCTTGTAAATATGAATGAGATTGTTTTAGTAAGTGCTTTCGGCGTACTTTTGACCCAAATATTGTTCTTAGTAAACCTTTTTATTGCTGTACTTAGAAAAAAATCGACTCCTTGAGGTGACTTTAGAGGTGTTTTTCACGAAGCTTTAAGGGTTCAAGCTTTTGTTTTACAGCTTACTCAAAAACTCCAATGTATCTACCCCATCTGCATAATCCGTTAAACTCGGTTGCTGCGTTTGTCCAAAAGGTACTGCATTTTCTAGTCCGTTGCTAACAATACATTGTATGTCATCTTCATCTTGACGGAGCTTTTCTTGCAAACTGTCTACATCATCATAATACTCATAAAACAATGAGGCAATCGGTGAGGAGTAGCTCTTATCTTCTTTAAGCATTAGAAATCCGTTTTCTAACAAATCAAACTCACTCATTAAATACACAGCTTTATTGTAGTCATAGTTATTTTGATATTTCTTATAATTGATAATATCACTATACTCAAAAATTGCTTTAAATAATTGATCAAAATCGTAACCTTTTGGAACAAATAGTTTAGAAACGCTCCGACAGCCCAATCCAAAATAACGAAAAACATCTTCTCCTAAACCTTTGAGTTCAGCTTCGGTTTCATTACCTATAACGACGGCAATGCTATTTCTGTTTTTTCGAATAATGTTGGGGTATTTACCAAAATAATAATCAAAATAACGTGCTGTATTATTACTTCCAGTCGCAATTGCGGCGTCGAAATCAGTTAATTTTTCTTCGGTAAACGTAATTGCACCCTTAAAAGACGGTTCTACATGCTCTAAATATTTAGCAATAAGAGGTAAGAAATGTTTGTCATTTGACGATTGTTTAACAACCACAGAATGACCTGCAATCAACACCGACAAAAAATCATGAAAGCCAACCAACGGAATATTTCCTGCCATTATAATGGCCACTTTTTTAGCGTTATTTTTAAAATTGTAAGTAGAAGTCCAAGACTTTAAATTATTTAAAGTCAATAAATTAGACCATGATTCAAAAGCATATAATAAATTGTCTTCGGTAAACCAACCGTTAAAATTTTTCGCTCGCGTTAACTGCATTTCAAAAGCTTCAAAAAATAACTCATTAAAAAGAACAGACTCCTTTTTCTCGATTTTATCTCTTGAAAATTGACTTAAAAAATTGCCAAATTCAACAAAAGTGTTAATTCTGTTTTCTAATAACATTTATTGTTTTTTTACGTTGTAGTTTTCGTAACTTTGTAGCGACAAATTTAATAAAATAATTATGGCAATTATAATAACTGATGAATGTATAAATTGTGGGGCTTGTGAACCAGAATGTCCGAATACTGCGATTTACGAGGGTGCTGATGACTGGCGTTATAGTGATGGAACTTCTTTAGGAGGAAATGTGGTTTTGCCAAATGGTAATGCGGTTGATGCCGATGCGGTGCAAGAGCCTGTTTCTGATGAATTATATTATATCGTACCTGATAAATGTACAGAATGTAAAGGCTTTCACGACGAGCCTCAATGTGCGGCTGTATGCCCAGTTGATTGTTGTGTTCCTGATGAAGATCATGTAGAAACGGAGGAAGAGTTACTTGGAAAGCAAAGTTTTATGCATCCCGAAGACTAAATTTTAAAAAAAAGTAAAAAAAGCCGAGTATACACTCGGCTTTTTTTTATTCAAATTTTAACTTCACGAAACCTTGATTTTTTAGGTTATCGATATCTTGTCCGAACATTAGAAGTGTACTATCATCAATCCAATTATATAAAGACGGTCTTATCGTAATACCGTCTAATTGCTCTTTGTTAGCTAGCTTTTGCCTTGTATATGCTCCAGTATTCATTGTGATGCTTGTGGCAATAAATATTTTACCCGCGCCAAGAAAAGGATTTGCAGTGGTACCTTTTGTATGTGACAAGTTACTTTCATGACAATTATATAAGAGTATCAAATCATCATCTTTGGTTACCGGATAATATGATGAGTAAATCGCTACGTTAGGTTTGGTCTGATTTTTTCCAATTTTTGTTGACCAAATCACATCTCCTTTATCATTGAGTTTTATTAGTGCTAAATTTTGATGGTAAAAAGTTGTTGCATAGTTGTACGTATAACTATGTATTTGCTCCGCGATCATCGTTTGTTCTCCATTTTCATTTAGCATTACATGCCTTAAGATGTAATTTGGATCTTCATGTTTTCCTTTGGCAATTCTTTTCAAGATTCGCTCTTTTCGTTTTCCGTCTTCCAATAATAAAGTGATGTAATTAGCATCAAAATGAGAATATGTTTCAAATATTTCCGTACCATTATCTAGATTTATTTTGGCCGCATATACACCGGTCATGGCATATAAATTCACTTTGGAAATGATACCAGAAACGAACAGATTATTATTTTTATCAATAATTGGTTTTAGACTCCGAAGATGCACATCATTTGGAATGATGGTGTGTACCAATTTCAATTCATCGTTCTTAATTCTATAAAATTGAAATTCGTATTTGTGATTTAATTCTTCTTTTACAATTTTAGTACTATTATATTTCTTAGTAACTATGACGAAATTATTATCTCTATCGAGAAGAACGTCTTGAATAGCAAGTACTTTATTCTGATAGTTAAACTCAAATTCTCCCGTTTCCAGTACGTTAAAATCAGTGTCAAATTTTTGAACTCTAATTTTTTGTAATTCCTTGTTTTTATTCGGAACTGTATAAAAAAGAGCAATAGTTTTTTCATCATCCGAAATCATAAATCTGCTCATTGATCTAGAAGCTTTTCTCGTGTCGTTTTTAATTTCAGCAATAAACTTAGTTGGACCCGACGAAAAAGTTTTTAAATCAATTGTTTGAAAAAAATACTTCTTACCAGAATCATCCATACTTGACCAAATGTGTATGATTTTATCATTCACCTTGGCTACCCCTAATGAACGCTGCGTAGCATTTTTATCTCCTCCCAATAAGATTTCTTCTCCAGTAGGTAACAGTTCTAAGGAGAATTTTCGTACTGATTTTTTACCTCGTCCAAAACGACCTCCCGCATACAGCAAATAATAACCAGTGTCATCACTTCCTAGTATATCAGTTGGAATTTCTCGTTCGTCATTTTTAAATACGTTTCCAAACTCAATCGATATTTTATCATTTTCTTGAGCTGGTATACTAAGTGAAAAAAGAAAGCAACAGGTAACAAGAAAGGTAAGTAAGTTTTTTCTGAGCGTCATAGGGTATAATTACATTTGATTAAACAATTTTAAGAAACTAAATGTTCATATCAAAGTAATTTTATTTCATTTCTATAATTTCTGTTTTTTTATATAGAAAGACAGTATATTTGCACCTCGAATTTTTTAGATCTTTATAGTATATGAAAGCTGGAATTGTTGGATTGCCAAATGTAGGAAAATCAACCTTATTTAACTGTTTATCAAATGCAAAGGCGCAAAGTGCAAACTTTCCCTTTTGTACAATTGAGCCAAATATTGGTGTTGTCAACGTACCTGACGCACGTCTTGAGAAACTAGAAGAGTTGGTCAATCCTGAAAAGGTGCAACCTGCTACCGTTGAGATTGTCGATATTGCAGGATTGGTAAAAGGAGCAAGTAAGGGCGAAGGTCTAGGAAATAAGTTCTTAGCAAATATTAGAGAAACAGATGCTATCATTCACGTGCTACGTTGTTTTGATAATGATAATATTGTACATGTCGACACTTCTGTTGATCCAGTAAGGGATAAAGAAACCATCGACATGGAATTGCAGTTGAAAGATTTAGAATCTGTTGAAAAACGTTTAGAACGTGTAAAACGAACGGCAAAAACTGGTGATAAACTAGCGCAAACTGAATTAGAAGTACTGTTAAGAATGCAGCAAACTCTAGAAAGTGGAAACTCTGTTAGATCTATGACGTTCTCAGAAAAAGATCTAGAATTTGTACAGCCAATGCAACTTATAACAGACAAACCCGTATTGTATGTTTGTAATGTTGACGAAGCTTCTGCAAAAAATGGTAATGCATATGTTGATCGTGTAAAAGAAGCTGTAGCAAATGAGAATGCTGAAGTCATAATTTTAGCAGTTGCTACTGAAGCTGATATTACAGAATTGGAGACCTATGAAGAACGTGAAATGTTCTTAGATGATTTAGGGTTAGAAGAAGCTGGTGCGTCGGTGCTAATTAGAGCTTCTTATAAATTGTTAAACCTTCAAACGTATTTTACAGCAGGTGTAAAAGAAGTACGTGCTTGGACGATAAATGTTGGAGATACTGCTCCGCAAGCAGCTGGTGTTATTCACACTGATTTTGAAAAAGGCTTTATCCGTGCCGAAGTAATGAAATATAATGATTTTGTGAGCTATGGAAGTGAGGCGAAAGTAAAAGAAGCAGGAAAATTATCTGTAGAGGGTAAAGATTATGTTGTTGCCGACGGTGATGTAATGCATTTTAGATTTAATGTTTAAATTGTTCTATGGATTTTAAGCTAGAAGCAACAGACCAACAAAGTAAAGCGCGGGCAGGTGAAATTACCACTGCTCACGGTACTATCGAAACACCCATTTTTATGCCTGTTGGAACTGTAGCTTCTGTAAAGGGAGTGCATCAACACGAATTGAAGGATGATATCAATGCTGATATTATTTTGGGAAATACGTATCACTTATACCTTCGTCCCCAAACTGATATTCTTGAAAAGGCTGGTGGTCTTCATAAATTTATGAATTGGGATCGGCCGATTCTGACCGATTCTGGCGGATATCAAGTGTATTCACTTTCTGGAAATAATAAAATTACAGAAGAAGGAGTAAAGTTTAAATCACATATCGATGGCTCCTCCCATTTTTTCTCTCCAGAATTTTCAATGGATATACAGCGAAGTATTGGAGCAGATATTATCATGGCTTTTGACGAATGTACGCCGTATCCATGCGAATACAATTATGCGAAACGATCTATGCATATGACGCATCGATGGTTAAAACGTTGTATGGATCATTTAGAGAAAACGCCAGTCAAATATGGATTTGAACAAACATTCTTACCTATTGTTCAAGGAAGTACTTATAAAGATCTACGTAAACAATCAGCAGAATTTATTGCTTCGGTAGGGGCTGAGGCAAATGCTATTGGTGGCTTGTCAGTAGGAGAGCCGGCCGAAGAAATGTATGAAATGACCGATATTGTTTGTAGTGTGTTACCCGAAGATAAACCACGATATTTGATGGGAGTTGGTACGCCCATAAATATTTTAGAAAATATTGCACTCGGTATTGATATGTTCGATTGTGTAATGCCTACTCGCAATGCTCGAAATGGAATGTTGTTCACGGCACATGGCACAATCAATATTAAAAATAAAAAATGGGCTGATGATTTTTCTCCGATTGATGAAATGGGAATAACTTATGTGGATACCACATATTCTAAAGCGTATTTGCGACATTTATTTGCCGCAAAAGAATATTTAGCCAAACAAATAGCCTCTATTCATAATCTTGGATTTTATCTATGGTTGGTTCGTGAAGCTAGAAAGCATATATTAGCAGGAGATTTTACCACATGGAAAAACATGATGGTAAATCAAATGAATAAAAGGCTGTAAAATAGTGCGAAAGCTTGATAAATATATTCTTAAGAAGTACTTAACTTCTTTTATTTTTACGTTGCTCATTCTAATTCCTGTTGCAATAGCTATAGATGTTTCTGAGAAAATTGGAAAATTTTTAGCAAAGCCTGATTTGACATTTATCGAAATTGTAAAGGATTATTACATTCCTTTTATTTTAAATTATGTCTTCAATTTTATGGCCTTGCCATTGTTTATTGCTGTAATCCTATTTACTTCAAAGTTGGCAAATGATACCGAGATTGTAGCAATTCACAGTGCTGGAATATCGTTCAAACGGCTGTTAAGACCTTATATTATTGGAGCGGGAATTGTTGCAAGTGTAGCCTTTGTTTTTAATCACTTTGTAGTGCCGCGGACAAATGGAACTTTCGAAAATTTTAAAGAAGAAAACTTACGTAGACGCCCAAAATCGAAGACACAGGTCTCTCAAGTAAACTTACAATTAGATGATCGTAACTACGTGTATTTTAGGAGTTTTAATTTGAAGACAAATTATGGATATGACTTTTCATATGAAAAGTTCGAAGGATTAAAACTAAAATATAAAATCTTAGCTGGGAATATTCGATACAATCCAAAGGATTCTACATATACCTTAAATAACTACAAAAAGAGATTTGTAAATACAAAAGGAGATAGTATATTTTCTGATAGAAAAATGGACACAACTTTTAATTTCTTTCCAAAAGACTTATTGTATGTTGATTATTTAGCGAGAGCTATGACTTCGCAAAAGTTATCTGAACACATTGAAATATCTTCAAATAGAGGCGTTAAAAACTTAAACCAATATAAAGTTGAGCTTTATAAGAGAACAAGTCTACCGGTTTCTTCATTCGTATTAACATTAATTGCTGTAGCCTTAGCCTCAAGAAAACGGCGTGGCGGTGTCGGAATTAATTTAGCATTTGGCATAGCCTTGATGTTTATCTATGTTTTCTTTATGAAAGTTGCAGAAGTCCTCGGGGCTGGGGCTGGATACAATCCCCTTTTTATGGTTTGGCTGCCCAATATATTATTCGGTATTTTAGCAGCTTATCTATATTTCAATGCAAAACGCTAAACTGAAGCATAATCTTCACCTACACTTTCTAGTATTTATCGCTGGCTTTACGGCTATTTTGGGTGAATTAATCACAATTGAAGCGTTTTCACTTGTATGGTATCGAATGTTGATCGCTGGAATCTTGATGTTTATATACATTAAGATTGTCAAAATAGATATTCGAGTATCTCCAATAAATGTTGTAAAGTTTTTACTAGCCGGGGTGATAATAGCCTTACATTGGATTACATTTTTTGCGGCCATAAATGCTTCGAATGTTTCAATTGCTTTAGCAATGTTTTCAACAGGAGCGTTTTTCGCTTCTTTTATAGAGCCTATTTTTTTTCGAAGAAAAATCAGAGGATATGAGATTGTTTTTGGCCTTATAGTAATCGTGGGTGTCGTTTTGATTGTTGATAGTGAAATAAAGTATCTGAACGGAATAATACTCGGGGTTTCATCCGCTTTTTTTTCATCGCTGTTTGCGGTAATTAATGGGCGATTTGTTGAGAAGCATAATGCCACGATCATTTCTTTCTATGAATTTATTGGAGGGGTTGCTTTTATTTCAATATATCTTCTGTTTTCAGAGAACGGATTTAGTACAAAATTCTTCGATTTACCCACGACTGATTGGATCTATATTTTTATGTTAGCTTCGGTATGTACGGCGTATGCTTTTATTGCTGCGGTTCATATTATGAGATATATTAGTCCGTATACAGTGGTGTTGAGTTATAATTTAGAACCAGTTTATGGCATCATATTGGCCTTGCTATTCTTTGGTGAAAGCGAAATGATGAGCTCGAATTTTTATTACGGAGCAATCCTTATTTTAGTTACCGTTTTGATAGAAGCGTTGATGAAGAATAGATCAAATTTATTCAAGCTTAAAAAATAATGTTATCCCGACAAAGTTTATATATTTGTAGACCTAATTAAACTAATCCGAATGGAGTATTTAGATTTTGAAAAACCAATACAAGAATTGCAAGAGCAACTTGAAAAGTGTGTTATAATTGGCAAAGAGAGTGATGTTGATGTTACCGAAACGTGCGAACAAATAGAAGGTAAGCTTGAAAAAGCGAAAAAAGATATCTATAAGAATTTAACAGCTTGGCAACGAGTACAATTATCTAGACACCCATCTAGACCATATACCCTAGATTTTATAGATGCGTTTACGAAAGGCACTTTCATGGAATTGCATGGAGATAGAAACGTAAAAGATGATAAGGCAATGGTCGGTGGCCTTGGTAAAATAGGTGATCAATCATTTATGTTTATAGGCCAGCAAAAAGGATACAATACTAAAACACGTCAATATCGTAATTTCGGTATGGCAAATCCTGAAGGTTATCGTAAAGCCTTACGCTTGATGAAAATGGCTGAAAAATTTAATATACCAGTTATCACTCTTATTGATACTCCGGGAGCTTATCCAGGTATGGAAGCAGAAGAAAGAGGTCAAGGAGAGGCTATCGCTAGAAATATATACGAAATGACAATTTTGAAGACTCCAATAATCGCTATTGTAATCGGTGAAGGGGCTTCAGGTGGTGCTTTAGGTATTGGGGTTGGCGACAAGGTGCTAATGCTAGAAAACGCTTGGTATTCAGTAATTTCTCCAGAAAACTGTTCTTCAATTTTATGGAGAAGTTGGGATCAAAAAGAGCAAGCTGCTGAAGCATTAAAGTTAACAGCAAAAGACGGTAAAAAACTACAGGTGGTTGATGATATTATCAAAGAGCCACTAGGTGGAGCTCACAGTAACCGTGAAGAAACATTCAAAACTGTTGAGAAAACAATCATCAAGGCTTATAACGAGTTAAAGAAACTCTCTACAGAAGAACTTATTGAAAAACGCATGGAAAAGTATGCATCTATGGGTGTTTATAAAGATTAATTATTTATGAAAGTACTCTCTGCTGCTCAGCAATATGAAGCAGACAAAATCACGATTGCAAAAGGTGCAATCACATCTGCAGATTTGATGGAGCATGCAGCGACCATATGTTTTCAATGGATTCATAATCGCTTACAAGGAAATAATATTCCGATTCATGTTTTTTGTGGTACTGGTAATAATGGAGGTGATGGCTTGGTTATTGGCCGTCATTTAAAACAGCATGGTTATAACGTGCATGTGTATGTGATCAATTGTAGTAATGTTAGAACGCAAGATTTTTTAACGAACTATGATCGCTTAAAAGAAATAGGAGTGTGGCCTGAAATGGTTACGTGTAAAACCGATCTACCAGAATTGAGCGAAGATATCATGATTATCGATGCTATTTTCGGATTAGGGCTAACAAGACCTCCTAAAGATGTTTTAAAGGAAGTTATACAGCATATAAATGCTACGAATGCCTATGTGCTTTCTGTAGATGTTCCGTCAGGTATCTATGCGGCAAAATCGGTAGAAGATAGAGAAGCGGTCATTAAGGCGTATCATACATTGACATTTCAATCTCCAAAGCTCTCATTTTTATTGCAAGAAAATCAGGAATTCGTAAATTCTTGGGAAGTTATTGATATTGGATTGGATGCTGAGTATTTATATAATGTTGAAACCGATCATCATATTATTGGTAAAGAGAATGTCTTATCTCTTTATAAATTCCGAACGAAATTTTCTCATAAAGGAGATTTTGGACATTCGCTAATAATTGGTGGGAGTTATGGTAAAATGGGTGCCGCTGTATTGGCCACCAAAGCAGCCTTAAAAGTGGGTAGTGGCTTAGTTACCGCATATATTCCCAAATGTGGATATGAGATCTTACAAATGGCGATACCAGAAGCGATGGTAGAAGTTGACCTGTTAAATGAAATTATACATTTTGATTCTAAGGTTAAGGCTACGGCAATTGGTGTTGGAGTGGGCTTAGGATTATCAACAAAGACTGCCAGTGGATTTGCACAATTTTTAAAAAAGAATAAACTACCCTTAGTGATTGATGCAGATGCGATCAATCTTTTAGCTAAAGATAAAAAATTACTGAAATTAATTCCAGAAAACTCGGTGTTGACACCACATCCAAAAGAATTTGAACGGTTAGTCGGTAAATGTAAAAATGACTATGATCGATTGGATAAATTGAATGCATTGGCAACAAAATATAAGGTCACCATTATTCTCAAAGGTGCATATAGTGTTGTAGCTCATCAAGGAATTTGCTATTTTAATGCTACAGGCAACCCAGGACTTTCAACAGGAGGAAGCGGTGATGTATTAACAGGAATGATTACTGGTTTTATCGCGCAAGGATATGGTCCTTTTGAAGCGAGTGTGCTCGCTGTTTATTTGCATGGCAGTACGGCCGATATTGCTATGACTAATGAAGTTTATGAAACATTTACTGCAACTGATATTTTAAAATATTTGCCAGCGGCATTTAAAGAATTGTTTAAAAAAGATTTGCCGCCACCAACTACGAATGCAGTTCCAGAGAATCAACAGGATACTGACGATACTACAATGCACGTATAAAAAAAGAGATTCGTTTATGAATCTCTTTTTCTATTTTTTAAATAAACTATTAAATCTTCAATTTATCGAAAAGTTTAGTTAATGCAGGATCTGATGGTCGAGGAGCATCGGGAGAAACTATATTCCCTTTAGGATCTATCAATATGAAACGCGGAATCCCTGTGATATAATACTCTTGAATGAATTTTGATTGCCAATCCTTGTCAGCTAAGAGCTGTATGCCTTTCAAATTTCGTTCTGCTACCATTGCCTCCCATTTACCTTTGTTTTCTTGGGTATCAATTGATAATCCAATAAATTCAATGTTTTTATTTTCATACTTTTCTTCAAGCTCTTTTAAATAAGGTATTTGTACTCTACATGGCCCGCACCATGTTGCCCAAACATCAATATAAACATATTTTCCTTTTAAGCTGCTTAAGGAAACGTTATGCCCGTTAATGTCAGGATAATTAAAAGTTGGTGAAGGCATATTTTCAGCCAATTTGGTAAGAATTTCATGCTTCTGAACATAGCTTCCTTGTAAAAAAGAAATCAATTGTCGATTCGATCTCTTTTCACTAACTACAATAACCGAATCTAACCCTGAAGCATTCGATATCAAATTGTCTAATGTTGTTTTGACCTCATTGACTTTAGAATCAAAATCAGATTTCTCTAATCTAAAAAAAGTATTAAAATCTTGCAGATTTAAGGTCTCTTGCAGTCGAACTCGATCGGCAAAATAATTGTTATTTACGGCGCCCAATCCAGAAAATGAAAGGGTCTCCTCAGCCTTATTAGCATCATACGTCACATCTAAATCGTATCCAACCTTCAATTCTAAGATAATGTTACTTTCTCCATTTCTTAAAACATACACACCATCATCGATATGTAGGGTGTCCTTAAACTTCCCCGAAGAATCTAGGTCAAGTGTTTTGCTATACGTTCGATTCGCGATGCTAACGGTTGTGTTAATGGGATTCAAAATTGTTCCAGAAACCGTGGTAAAATCAACCACATCGACTTCTTTTTTACATGAAATGAATAATACTAAGGTTAAAAGTATTGCAAAGTAGCTGTATTTCATCATTTTCGTTCTATATTCTATCTTACAAAAATATACTTTTAAACGCTCTTTGTGAAAATTATAATGAATTTGTTTCGCAAAACCTACATTGACTTATTCAATAAGTAGCTTCTTAAATAACTTGTGCAATTTTTTTTGCGAAGGCCTTGGAGCGTGGGTATCTACAATCATACCATTCGGATCAATTAAAATGTATCTAGGAATGGTTTTTATATTGTAGGCGCGAATAAAGCTAGAGTACCAACCTTTGTCGGTAATTAGTTGATTTCCGCTCATTTTATTTGTGCTCACAAAATTTTTCCATTTGTCTTTGTCGGCGTAATAATCAACAGAAATACTAACGAACTCTATATTTTTGTTATACACTTTTTTTAGATTCTCTATAACCATTGATTCTTCCTTGCATGGCTCACATTGTGTGGCCCAGATGTCAATGTAGACGAATTTTCCGATAAAATCGTTCGATCCAATCATTCGACCGTCTGTATTTTCAAACAAAAATTGAGGTGATAGTTTTCCGCTAATAACAGCGTTTTCTGTACTCTTAGATACTTTGTTGCTTATTGTAAAGGATAGGGTTCCAATAACTACGATAAATAATAAAAAATTTCTCATAATTAGTTGACTTAATATGGTTTAGCATGTCTTATATAAACGTTTTTTTTCTTGAATAGTATATAGATTGATATTTATATTCACTATTATTTGGAAATATTATTTGGTTTACTGACTTTTGACTACTCGAATTTAGACTATGTCATCAACACATTATATACAATCTAAGACTATAAATATAGCTGAATTACAGGAGGTTATGACCTTAGGTATGAAGCTACAACTTTCTGAAGAGTCTATTCATAAAATTGAGAAATGTAGAAATTACTTGGATGCGAAAATGTTGGAAAATAAATCTCCAATTTATGGTATCAATACCGGATTTGGAGCGCTTTACAATGTCAAAATTGCGGCTAACAATCTGACAATTCTACAAGAGAATTTAGTAATGTCTCATGCTTGTGGTACCGGGGAGCGCGTTCCTAAGGCTATTGTTAAATTGATGCTCTTGTTAAAAATACAATCCTTGAGTTATGGTTATTCTGGAGCTCAGTTGTCTACAGTAAATCGATTGATTGATTTTTACAACAATGATGTTATTCCCATAATATATACTCAAGGTTCTTTAGGAGCTTCTGGTGATTTAGCTCCGTTGGCACATTTGTCACTTCCTTTGATAGGTAAAGGGGAGGTGTATTTCAATGATGAAATCAAAAGTGCTCAAGAAGTGTTGGATCTGTTCGGTTGGGAGAAAATTGAATTGCAATCTAAGGAAGGGTTGGCCTTGCTAAACGGAACTCAATTTATGAGTGCATATGCCGTTTGGATCTTACAGAAGGCCTATAAGTTATCCTATCTTGCCGATCTTATTGGAGCATTATCTTTAGATGCATTTGATGGGAGAATTGAGCCATTCAACGCATTGATTCATATTATAAGACCGCATAACGGACAGTTAAAAACTGCAGAACGCATCAAAGAATTTTTAAACGGTAGTGAGATTTTAGTACAAGAAAAAAAACATGTTCAAGATCCGTATTCTTTTCGTTGTATGCCCCAAGTTCATGGTGCAAGTAATGATACGTTAAATTTTGTGAAGAAAACAATTGAGACAGAAATCAATTCGGTTACGGATAATCCGAATATTTTTGTTGAAGCAGATCAAATCATTTCTGGAGGTAATTTTCACGGACAACCATTGGCCTTGGCCTTAGATTACTTAAGTATTGCATTAGCTGAATTTGGTAATATCTCAGAAAGAAGAACTTTTCAATTAGTATCTGGTTTACGAGGATTGCCTGCTTTTTTAGTATCGAATCCTGGTTTGAATTCTGGATTTATGATTCCTCAATATACTGCTGCGAGTATAGTGAGTCAGAATAAACAGCTTGCAACTCCCGCATCTATTGATTCTATTGTGTCTAGCAATGGGCAGGAAGATCATGTAAGTATGGGAGCCAACAGTGCTACGAAAGCAAAAAGAGTAGTTGATAATGTTGAAACAATTTTGGCAATTGAATTATTAAATGCTTCACAAGCGATACATTTTAGACAGCCTTTAAAAACTTCAGAATTTTTGGAATCTTTTGTGGCGATGTTTAGAGCCGATGTCTCTTTTGTAGAAGAAGATAGAGTGTTGCATGAGGATATTATTAGAGCAATTGCTTTTTTACAAAACCTAACAATTGATAGTGAAGAACTTTTTAGTTAAAAGGTTTTTTTTTCTTCTGCTCGTCTACCTTAGCCAACATCATTTTTAAAGACTTCAACTTATGCTCCATGATCTCTAAACGATTTTTTGAGATTTTTTTGTAGGTTGCAATTGAATTGTAAGTACTTTCAATTTCGTTGACAATTCTTTCTTGCAATGATTTTTGCGAGCTCATAATTAGATGACAGATAATTTGGGTATGCTAAGATATTAAAAAATGATTAATTAAAGTTTTGTCAATTGTTAAGTAGCGTATAATGCCCATGAATACAAAGCCATTTATCATCTTCCTTGACGAAAATACGTGTTGACTTTCCTTGGGTGGCAAAAGGCTTTCCGTCGGTTGAACCAGAATCTGACCAGTAATACGTTATGAAAGCAGTGTTGTCATTTATGGTGACTTCAGGATCGACCATTTCGGTATGAATAGCTGTTGAGCTATCTATCCAATCTTTGATACCTTTAATTTCTGCTGCTTTACCCGAACGTAAAACAGAATCATATTCACCAAATTGCGTGAAATTTTCATGCACATGACTCGCGTAGCGCTCAATATCTCCTTTTTCAATGGCATCCCACATATCGATAAGCGTGGACTTGATTAGTTCTTTTTCTTGACTGATATCGAATTCTTTTTTCTCACAAGAAACGAACGAAATTGTCAATATAATGAAGGTTATTATTTGTTTCATATAATTAAGCTAATCTTTTATAGGGATTCCTATTTGCTGCTTGAAAATAGGTGAAAAAAATCCCTCCAAAATAGGAGGGATGATTCAACTTATTCTTTTTCTTCGGCTGTTTTTTTAGCCTTTTTAATTTTTATAGTGAGCTCATCCGTTTTTTCATTTAGATCCATAAAGATGCTGTCATTCTCTTTGAGCTTAGCGTTCACAATTTCTTCCGCTAGAGCATCCTCTATATACTTCTGTATTGCGCGTTTAAGAGGTCTAGCTCCGTATTGCTTGTCAAAACCTTTATCTGCAATATAATCCTTCGCCTTATCGCTTAAAGTTAGCTTATAACCCAAACCATCGATACGATCAAGTAGCTTTTCTAATTCGATATCAATAATTGCATGAATATCTTCTTTTTCTAAAGCATTAAATACAATTACGTCATCAATTCTGTTTAAAAATTCAGGAGCAAAGCTCTTTTTTAACGCGTTTTCGATAACACTTTTTGCATTAGCATCTTGTTGTTCCTTTTTGGAAGCTGTTCCAAACCCAACACCGGTACCAAAATCTTTTAATTGGCGCGCTCCTATATTAGAAGTCATGATAATGATCGTATGTCTAAAATCAATTTTACGACCTAAGCTATCAGTAATAAAACCATCATCCAATATTTGTAACAACATGTTGAATACATCCGGATGTGCTTTTTCAATTTCATCTAATAGGACAACAGCGTATGGTTTGCGACGAATTTTCTCGGTTAATTGCCCACCTTCTTCATACCCAACATATCCTGGAGGCGCTCCAATTAAACGAGAAATAGCAAATTTTTCCATGTATTCGCTCATATCGATACGTACAAGAGAATCTGGAGAATCGAATAGTTCTCTCGCTAATACTTTCGCTAATTGCGTCTTTCCAACTCCTGTTTGTCCCAAGAATATAAAAGAACCTATTGGTTTGTTCGGATCTTTAAGTCCTACGCGATTCCTCTGAATTGCTTTTACAACTTTTTCAACTGCTTCATTCTGACCAATAACTTTATTCTCAATTAGGTTATGCAAATCAGCCAAACGAGCACTTTCCGCTTCAGCAATTCGATTGACTGGAATACCGGTCATCATAGAAACCACTTCAGCCACATTATCTTCGGTAACGATCTCTTTATTCAATTTAGATTGATCTTCCCAGGCTTTTTGTGCTCCTGCTAGTTCCTTTTCAATACGTTTTTCATCATCACGCAATCGCGCTGCTTCTTCATACTTTTGACTCTTCACAACACTGTTTTTCAGCTCTCTAACGTCTTCTAATTGCTTTTCTAGTTCAAGCACTTGCTGTGGTACAACAATGTTCGTAATATGAATTCTAGAGCCCGCTTCATCTAAAGCATCTATAGCCTTGTCTGGTAAAAAGCGATCTGTCATATATCTATTTGTCAATTTGACACAAGCTTCGATAGCGTCTTCTGTAAAAATCACGTTATGGTGATTCTCATATTTATCTTTGATATTGTTCAAGATTTGAATAGTTTCTTCAACCGAAGTTGGCTCTACCATTACTTTTTGAAAACGACGTTCTAAGGCGCCATCTTTCTCTATGTTTTGACGAAATTCATCTAGCGTAGTTGCTCCAATACATTGTATTTCACCTCTTGCCAATGCAGGTTTAAACATATTCGACGCGTCCAGAGAGCCTGTTGCTCCCCCAGCACCTACGATGGTATGGATTTCATCAATAAATAAAATGATATCATCATTTTTTTCCAATTCGTTCATTAGGGCTTTCATGCGCTCTTCAAATTGACCACGGTATTTTGTGCCAGCTACTAAACTTGCAAGATCTAACGACACGATACGTTTGTTAAATAGTATTCGTGATACTTTGCGCTGAATAATACGTAATGCCAATCCTTCTGCAATGGCTGATTTACCAACTCCAGGTTCACCTATAAGTATAGGGTTGTTTTTTTTGCGACGACTTAAGATCTGTGAAATACGTTCTATTTCCTTTTTACGCCCCACTACGGGGTCTAATTTACCATCTTCGGCCATCTGTGTCAGGTCACGTCCAAAGTTGTCTAAAACAGGTGTTTTTGACTTCTTTGCTGACTGACTTTTTTGTCCGCCACCTCCATCAAAAGGATTTTGCTTTGGTTCTTCAAACTCATCATCATTTTGAGATTCTGCTTTTGGTTGAACGGAAATATCATCTTCCAAGAATAACTGACTAAAAATATTCTTAACCTCATTATAATCTATATCAAACCTATTCAGCAACTTCGTTGTAGGGTCATTCTCATTACGCAGTACGCACAATAGCAAATGAGCCGTACTTACAGCTTTGCTCTTATATAGTTTAGCTTCTAAAAATGTTGTTTTTAAGGCCTTTTCTGCTTGCTTTGTTAAATGCAAACTCTTTTTGTCATTACCAACTTCGGTGTTTGGGTTAGCAGGGCTCAAACCTTCAATTTTCTTACGCAACATATCTAAATCTACGTCGAGCGTAGTCAAGATATCAATTGCCTCTCCATTCGCTTTTCTTAGTAAGCCAAGCATTAAGTGCTCAGTGCCAATAAAATCATGACCTAAGCGTAAAGCTTCTTCCTTACTGTAAGCAATAACATCTTTTACTTTTGGTGAAAAATTGTCGTCCATAAAATATATTTATTCATGTAAAATTAGTAGATTTTTTTCATATTTAATTACAAAAGTTATGCCCAACTATTAAAAATGACTTAATGGCATGAAAAACAGTGCGTTTGAGAAGCTTAATTGTTAATAAATTATGTTAATAAAACGACTTGTTTTTTCTTAACAAAATTTCGATTTGTTGTATATTGCTCCATCATTAAAAACGATTAAAATTAAAAGAAAATTATATGGCTGAAGGCGAAAAGTTAATTCCTATTAATATTGAAGATGAAATGAAGTCATCTTACATTGATTATTCAATGTCGGTGATCGTGTCAAGAGCATTACCAGATGTAAGGGATGGTTTAAAACCAGTACACAGAAGAGTACTTTATGGTATGCATGAATTAGGAATTAGGGCAACGGGAGCTCATAAAAAATCAGCTAGAGTTGTAGGAGAAGTGCTTGGTAAATATCACCCACATGGTGATACATCTGTTTATGATGCGATGGTTCGTATGGCACAAGATTGGAGTATGCGATATGAAATGGTTGATGGTCAAGGGAACTTCGGTTCTCCAGATGGCGATAGCCCTGCAGCAATGCGTTATACGGAGGTGAGAATGCGTAAGATATCTGAGGATATGCTTGCTGATATTGAAAAAGATACTGTAGATCATCGTTTGAATTTTGATGACACTTTACAAGAGCCAACCGTGCTGCCAACACGAATTCCAAGTTTATTAGTTAACGGAGCATCAGGTATTGCAGTTGGTATGGCCACAAACATGGCTCCTCATAATTTATCTGAAGTTGTAGATGGAACCGTAGCATATATTGATGATAACGGAATTGAAATTGATGAGCTTATGCAGCACATCAAAGCACCTGATTTTCCAACAGGAGGCACAATTTATGGCTATGATGGTGTAAAGGATGCCTTTCATACCGGACGTGGGCGTATTGTGATGCGTGCCAAAACTTCTTTCGAAGAAGTTAATGGAAGAGAGTGCATTGTTGTGACTGAGTTACCTTATCAAGTAAATGGTGCCGACTTAATGAAAAAGACGGCAGATCTTGTAAATGATAAAAAAATTGAAGGTATTGCTTCTCTAAGAGATGAAACAAGTAGAAAAGGTCGCCGCTTGGTTTATGTTTTGAAAAGAGATGCTATTCCGAACATTGTACTCAATAAGTTGTACAAGTATACAGCACTACAAACGTCGTTTAGTGTAAATAATATTGCCTTGGTGAATGGTCGACCAGAAATGTTGAATCTAAAAGATTTAATCAAACATTTTGTGGATCATAGGCATGAAGTGGTTGTCCGTAGAACAAAGTATGAATTAGCAAAGGCGGAAGCTAGGGCACATATCTTAGAAGGTTTAATTATTGCATCAGATAATATAGATGAAGTGATTAAACTAATACGTGCTTCTAAGAATGCCGATGAGGCACGTGCCTCTTTGATGGAGCGTTTCGAGTTATCAGAGATTCAAGCTAAAGCAATTGTTGAAATGAGATTGCGTCAGTTAACTGGATTAGAGCAAGATAAGTTGCGTTCTGAATATGAAGAAATCATGAAGTTGATCGAAGATTTGAAAGATATCTTGGCCGATGAGGATAGAAGAATGACCATTATTAAAGATGAGTTACTCGAGGTAAAAGCAAAGTACGGAGATGAACGAAGATCAAACATAGAATACGCGGGTGGAGATCTAAGTATAGAGGACATGATTCCAGATTCTAAGGTTGTTGTAACCATATCTCACGCAGGATATATAAAAAGAACAAACCTTGATGAATACAAGGTTCAGAATAGAGGTGGACGAGGGCAAAAAGGTTCTGCGACTAGAAATGAAGATTTCTTAGAGCAGTTGTTTGTAGCGACTAATCATCAATATATGCTCTTCTTTACTCAGAAAGGAAAAGTATTCTGGATGCGTGTTTATGAAATACCTGAAGGTAGCAAAACCTCTAAGGGTAGAGCAATTCAGAATTTAATTAATATTGAACAAGATGATAAGGTAAAAGCCTTTATTTGTACCCAAGACTTGAAAGATACTGAATACGTAAATAATAATTATGTAGTTATGGTAACTAAAAAAGGGCAAACAAAAAAGACATCTTTAGAGCAGTATTCGAGACCACGAACTAATGGTATTAATGCGATTACGATTAAAGAAGGAGACGAATTATTAGAGGCAAAATTAACTGATGGAAATAGCCAAATTATGATCGGTGCTAAATCGGGTAAAATGATTCGATTTGAAGAGGCAAAGACAAGACCAATGGGTAGAAATGCTTCAGGGGTTCGAGGAATTACCTTGGCAGGGAAAGATGATGAAGTAATAGGTATGATTTCAGTTAATGATATGGAGAGTAATATCTTGGTTGTTTCTGAAAATGGTTATGGTAAACGCTCTAGTTTAGAGGACTATAGAATTACGAACCGTGGTGGAAAAGGAGTAAAAACTATCAATGTTACAGAAAAAACAGGTAATTTAGTGGCTGTTAAGAATGTAACAGATGAAGATGATTTGATGATTATCAACAAATCAGGACTTACGATACGTATGGCGGTGGCCGACTTAAGAGTCATGGGTAGAGCAACTCAAGGTGTAAGGTTGATCAATATCAAAGGAAATGATTCCATTGCTGCTGTTGCGAAAGTAATGCATGAAGAAGAGGAAGAAGAAAGCCAAGAGATAGAAACTGGCACGGATATTGAAAATAACGAGTCAGATGAACAAACAAACAATCAAGAATAAATTAATTATTACTAAAATGAGAAAATTAGGATTAACGATGTTGGCAGTATGTATAGGGATGTCAACATTAGCACAAAAAGATGAACTAAAAGCAGCTGAGAAAGCCTTGAAAAATGGTGATGCGCCTGCTGCAAAGGCCGCCGTTGATAAGGCAGAAGGACTTATTGAAAATGCTGATGCGAAAAAGTACAAGGCTAAGTTTTACTTTTTAAAAGCGAAAACTTATTATGATATAGCAAAGAAAAACCCTGCTGGATCTAAGGAGGCTTACCAAACTGCAGCGAAATCTTTCCAAGATTTAATCGCTTATGAGAAGGAAGCTGGCAAACCAAGATATACTAAGGAAGCAGAGCCTATGTTAAATCAATTAATCGGTGATGTTTCGAATAAAAGTGTAAAAGATTACCAGAATAAAGATTTTAAAGCGGCTAAAGAAGGTATGTATCAAACTTATTTATTAAGTAAGAAAGACACAACATTCTTAGAATATGCTGCTAATGCTGCTTTCTTAGATAAAGACTATGATACAGCTTTAAAACACTTTAAGACGTTGAAGGAGATAGGATATAGTGGAATTGCGACTACTTACGTAGCTACGAATGTAGAAACTGGACAAAAAGAAAACTTCGGATCAAAAGCCCAAATGGATTTAATGATCAAGGCCAAGCAGTTTAAAGATCCAGAAGTAAATGTATCGAAGTCTAAAAAAGCGTCAATTATAAAAAATATTGCCTTAATACTAGCTGATAATGGGAAACCAGAAGAGGCATTGGCCGCTATTGAAGAAGCGAGAAAGTCAGATCCAAAAGATATGGATATGTTGCTTACACAAGGAAACATTTACTTGAAATTAGGAAAGAAGGATGAATTTGCAAAAGTAATGAAACAGGCAATTGCTGAAGACCCAAAGAATCCTATATTATATTTTAACGTAGGAGTAATTAATCAAGAGCAAGGAAAAATAGAAGAGGCAAAAGCCAACTATAAGAAGGCGATCGAGTTAGATGCAAACTACTCTGATGCTTATTTAAATTTAGGATCTGTTCTATTGGAAAAAGACAAAACTTTAGTTGAAGAAATGAATAACAACTTAAGTAACTTTAAAAAATATGATGCTATTAAAGCGAAACAGTCTGAATTATATAAAGAGGTAATTCCTTATTACGAAAAAGCATTTGAGCTTAAAAAAGCAAAAGAAGGGAAAGAGGATTTAGATTTGACAAGAACTTTAATGAGTTTGTATGAAAATGTTGGAATGGACGATAAGTACAAAAACATGAAGGCTATTTGGGACGCTTCTAGACAATAAGAAATAGATAGAAATTTAAAAAGCCTGTTATGATAAATAACAGGCTTTTTTATTTAGAATATTTTTTTGATGACGCGTAATTTATGGGTATGCTTCCTCAGTTTTTCATTAAAAATACCACTTTGGTCTAGTCTATCTATACGTACCTTACCGCTTGCGTGCACTATATAGTTGTTGGCCATAATAATTCCAACATGGATAATTTCACCTTCCTTATTATCAAAAAAAGCTAAATCACCAGGTTCACTTTCCTCAATAAAACTTAATACTTCTCCTTGACTTGCTTGTTGGGATGCATCTCGAAGCAATTTTATGCCATTAATTTTGTAAACCATTTGCGTA
This sequence comes from uncultured Flavobacteriaceae bacterium, assembly GCA_947494325.1. GTDB lineage: Bacteria > Bacteroidota > Bacteroidia > Flavobacteriales > Flavobacteriaceae > Aureibaculum. The sequence continues at coordinate 354,842 of CANLUS010000002.1, read as the reverse complement.
AAGCCAGAACAATCAATTCCGAATGGTGTTTTACCTCCCCATAAATATGGGGCATTTGCATATAGAAAAGTAGTTTTTATAATATCGTCTTTCGTTCCTTTTTTTGAGGTGACTTGTCCGTCAAAATTATATTCTTTTTCAAACAACTTAAAATTTCCTTTTTCAAAAGACGGCAGCGTGGCCCCTAAAACAATTGGGATAAGTTCGTTCTTTTCATCGGATATAAAATTAACTAACTGGGATGTTACAGTAAATGCTGTTTTATCTAAAAGCTGATAATAGTCCTTTGTAATTTCACGATACTGCTTCACATCAATCCAACCTTCATACTTGTCATATGACAATCGAATTTTTCGCCATTGCTTTGATTTGTCAATGACCTTAAAATGTTCACCAAATAACACTTGAGAAACCATTTCGCTTCTGTCGTTTGGTTCAATCCGTAAAGGGATTACACTGAGATCACAAATACCGTAATTCATCTAAAATTATTATAATCTTTCGAGTATTAATGCACTCGCGCCACCACCACCATTACATATTGCAGCAGCACCAAGTTTAGCATTTTGCTGTTCTAAAATGTTCAATAATGTAATCAATATTCGAACACCTGAACAACCTAAAGGATGTCCTAATGATACAGCACCTCCGTTTACGTTTACATTTTCGTCATTCAACCCCAATATTTTCATGTTTGCTAAGCCGACTACTGAGAAAGCTTCATTAAATTCGAAAAAATCAATATCATCGATTTTTAATTGTGCTTTGTCCAAAGCTTTTGGTAATGCCTTCGCAGGAGCAGTTGTAAACCATTTAGGTTCATGTGCAGCATCTGCATAACTCTTTATTTTTGCTAATGGTTTTAAACCTAATTCTTTTGCCTTGTCTAATGACATCAGCACCATTGCACCGGCTCCATCATTTATGGTTGAGGCATTGGCCGCAGTTACTGTTCCATCTTTAGAGAAAGCAGGTCTCAATGAAGGAATTTTCTCCATTTTCACATTTTTAAATTCCTCATCTTCAGTCACTAAAATAGGCTCTCCACGACGTTGAGGAACTTCTACAGGTACAACTTCGTTTTTGAATTTACCATCCGCCCAAGCTTGTGCTGATCGTTTATATGATTGAATAGCATATGCATCTTGGTCTTCTCTTGAGAACTTATATTCAGTTGCACAGGCATCGGCACAAACTCCCATTGGATTCTGATCATATACATCAACTAAACCATCTCGTTGCATTCCATCAATAAACGTTGCTGGTCCAAATTTAGTCGTGCTACGGGCGTGGTAGTAATGAGGAATCAAACTCATATTCTCCATGCCACCCGCCACAATGATATGTGCATCACCTAAGGCTATAGACTGGGCTGCTTGCATGACAGTTTTCATGCCCGAAGCACAAACTTTATTAACCGTTGTGCAAGGGGTCGTATCTGGTAGTCCAGCATAAATTGCGGCCTGTCTTGCCGGGGCTTGACCCGTTCCAGCCTGTACTACATTACCCATCAATACTTCATCTACCATTGCTGGATTTAATTTGATTTTATCTAAAGCACCTTTGATAGCAATTGCACCTAATCGAGGAGCTGGTACTGTTGATAGAGCGCCTAAAAAACTGCCAATCGGAGTTCTTGCAGCAGAGACAATTACAACTTCTTTCATGTTTGAATTTTTTATATAGTTAAATAACCGAAGCTATTTTATCATTGTTTTGAATGATGCGAATTTAATTAATTTTTGGCAATCTCTAAGGTAAAAATACTACTTATGGTACTGATTCGGGATTATCTTAATATGTCGGTGTATCTAAATCTGAGAATACAATAAAATTATGTAGATTTGAGATTCATAGCAATTAAATTCAATGAAAGATTTTATAAATAGATTATATCAAAATCACTCCCTAATCTATAAAGTCTTCTTATTCGTTATCACAACTATCGCTATTGTGTATCTTTTTCCTAAAGGTGGTGGATTTGGTTTGGACATTCAAAAAGGAAAGATTTGGCAACTAGACAATAAATTTGCTCCTTTTGATTTCGCCATCCAAAAGTCAGATGAAGAAATTAAAAAAGAAAAAGAAACGATTGAAGAACAAAAACAACTTTACTTTAGATATAATAAAGGTGTATTTGGTCGTGTAAAGAGTAATTATTTGCAAGTTGCTGCAAATAAAATACCTGATTCTGTTTTCAAAAAATTCAATAAAAGGAGGGTGATACGGTTTGGAGAACAGTTATTGAATAAAATATATAAGGATGGTTTCTTAGAAAAAGATGATTCAAAAATTGCAACTCCAAAACAGCTTATTAATATACGAGATGGTAATGAAGTAAAACAGGTTGTTTTTGATAAATTAGTGAATCAAGTAGAAGTAAAGTCGATTATTGATAATTACTACGATACTAGTGATTATGAAGAGCTTAAAACTCAGTTTAGAGTTATTTTTGCGGAGGTCTTAGAACCCAATGTCTATTTTGATGAAGAATTTACTCAGAAAGTATTTGATAAGGAAATAAATGAGATTTCTTATACGAAAGGATTAGTGTCAGAAGGTGCTCGTATCATTTCTAAAGGTGACGTGATTGAAGGTAAAAAGTATGAAATTCTAAATTCGCTTAAAAATGAGTACCGATCTCAACTATGGAGTGAATCAAATTATAATTGGATCGTTTTTGGTTATATTATCTTAATTGCATTAACACTTCTCATGCTCCTGCTTTTTATTAAGCAATATCGACCAGAGGTCTTTGAAAATAACACAAAAGTCACTTTTATTTTCTTCAATGTGCTCTTAATGGTACTATTAGTTACATTGGTAGTACGATATAGAGTTACCTATTTGTATGTGGTACCGTTAATTATTTTACCAATTACTTTAAAAGCCTTTTTTGATGCCCGTTTGGGTTTATTCACCCATGTTTTGACAGTGCTATTGTTAGGTTTTATAGTGCCAAATAGTTTTGAATTTATCTTCTTACAGATTATAGCTGGTATTGTTACTATTCTTACCGTTTCAGAATTATATAAGCGAGCCAATCTTTTTATTTCGATAAGTAAAATTACCTTGGTGTATATGGTAGCATACTTTGCATTTTCTGTGATTCAAGAAGGAAATACAGATAAGTTGAACCTTGAATATTTTGGTTTAGTAGCACTGAATGGAGTACTGTCCTTTTTAGCATTGTTGCTGATTTTAATTTATGAAAAAACGTTTGGTCTTATTTCGGATGTTTCTTTACTAGAATTGTCAAACACAAATTCGAAATTATTGCGCGAGTTAGCGGAGAAAGCCCCAGGGACTTTCCAGCATTCAATGCAAGTGGCCAATTTGGCCGAATCTTGCGCCAATGAAATAGGAGCAAATGCCATGTTAGTGAGAACCGGAGCATTATATCATGATATCGGAAAACTAGCTAACCCTATGTATTTTACCGAAAATCAAACCACAAGTGTAAATCCGCACGATGAATTAACTCCAAAAGATAGTGCAAGCTTGATTATCAATCATGTGATTCATGGAATTGAATTAGCTAAAAAAAATGGATTACCTGATAGAATAATTGATTTCATCCGCACGCATCATGGAACCAGTCAAGTGTATTATTTTTATATGAAGCAAAAAGAATCGACACCGGATTTTGTTGATATTGAAGACTTTTCATATCCTGGACCGATTCCGTTTTCAAAGGAGACGGCGATTTTAATGATGTGTGATGCGGCAGAAGCAGCTTCTAAGAGTATCAAAGAACCAACAGCTCAACTAATTGATGATTTAATAGAGAAAATTGTTTCTGGTCAAATGAAGAATGATCAATTTATGAATGCGAATATTACATTCAAAGAAATTCAAACAATAAAGAAGGTATTGAAGAAAAAATTGAACAACATTTACCATTTACGAATAGAATACCCTGAATAATCAATTTTTTATCGATGGGAAAGTTAGAACCTATAAGACTAATAAATTCTAATCATGCGGTACTTGAAATTTTAAATTTTGGTGCAACCGTTATGAGTTTAAAAGTACCAGATAAGTTAGATAATCTTGTAAACGTTGTTTTAGGGTTGCCTAGTCCTAACGATTATATTGATGAGAATTTTATTAAAAAAGGCTTGTTTTTAGGAAGCACTGTGGGGAGATATGCCGGTAGAATTTCAGATGGTGGGTATTCAATTGAGAATAAACGATATATTCTACATAATCTTAATGGTATTCATTTACATGGAGGAAAGGAAGGTTTTGATAAAAAATATTGGAATATAGATCAGGTCGAAAATGGGAAGAACCCATTTGTTGTTTTGTCTTACTTTAGTGAACATATGGAAGAAGGATATCCAGGAAACCTTCAAGTGAAGGTTAAATATCAGCTCTCAGAAAATAATACCTTTAGTATTGAATATAAGGCTACAACCGATAAAGCCACACATATCAACTTAACGAATCATTCCTATTTTAATTTAAATGGCGAGAAATCAATTCTTGATCACGAGTTATTTATAAATAGTACGCATTACTTGGACGTCAATGAACAGTTGGTGCCAAGTGGAACATTAAAAAGTACCAATAGTTCAACATTTGATTTCTCGCGGCCATTACTGCTAGATTCTAATTTCAACGGCCTCGATGACACATTTGTTTTGAGAAATGAAATGCTTAAAGCTACGTTGTATTCGAAACATACTGGAATTACGATGAATGTAGCAACCGATCAACCTGCAATGGTCGTTTTCACTCCTAAGATGATAGAAGGATTGAAATTTAAAGATGGGAAAAAGTATCTTGCTTTCCCTGCCATTTGTTTTGAAGCTCAAAAATATCCAGATACACCCAACAATAATCACTTTCCATCAACTTTGTTGACTCCAGAAAATCAATATGTTAACAAGACAAGTTTTGTGTTTGGCACAAAATAGAAATTGAGGTAGGAGTTTTTGGATTTAGATTGTTTTATTCTAAAGGAAGTAAAAAGTCAGAAACCTTTAGATATGAAAAGATCATTTGATTTACGATTAGTTGTTATTCTTTTGGCAGCTATATTATATACACTTTCATCAACTGGCCAGCGTTTCAAAAAGTTAGATGAAGCTCCGCATGACATTTCCTATTATAGAGCAACCAAAGCTACTAGTCCTTTGGTAAAAGTCTTATACGGTAGACCATCAATTACTAAAAGCTCTACTATTTTCGGAAAAGAAATACCATTTAATCAATTATGGAGAACGGGCGCGAACGAAGCAACAGAAATAAAGCTTTATAAAGATGTAATGTTTGGTGATAAATTGGTAAATGCTGGGACTTATGCATTATACACAATACCGAACAAAAATCAATGGGAAATTATTTTGAGTAGTAATACTGATGTATTAGGTGCTTATCAATACGACACTGTTTTTGATGTGGCAAGAATATTGGTTCCGGTACAAAAATCGCAACAGCATATTAAAACCTTCTCCATATATTTCGAAAAAATCGGAAACCAAAGCATTTCAATGATACTTGCTTGGGGAACAACACGAACTAAAATTCTTCTAGATTTTAATGAGCAAGAACATTATGCTAGCGTTTTTAATCTAAAGAAAGATAAAAATAAATAAGAAATTTTGAATTAATTAGTTTAGGGCCTTACTGTATAGTAAGGCTTTTTTTTAGTTAAAAAAGTGAAGACCACATTAACTTAACCAAAGCGCCATTAATCTACACTTTTTTGAGTTTCATCGAAAGATAAAAATTTCAACAGATTAGAAGCATAGTTTTACACTGTAATGTCAACCGAAAAGATGTTGACTCGTCATTAATCATTAAAAAAAAAGGAATTATGCGAAATCAAGAATTGAAAGATAATGTTTTAGTTGCCAACTATATGAAGGGTAACGAAAAGTCTCTAGAGGTTTTAATAGAACGTCATAAACAAAGAATATTTGGTTATATATATTCTAAAGTATTGGATAGGAGCGTAGCAGATGATATTTTTCAAGATACATTTGTAAAAATAATTAATAACCTAAAAATGGGTAAATACAACGAGGAGGGAAAGTTTTTGTCTTGGGCCTTACGTGTATCACACAATTTAATAATGGATCATTTTAGGAAAGAAAGAAGAAGACCTGTCTTAAAGAATTCGGAGGAGTTTGATTTTTTTTCAGTGATTAGTGATACAACGCTTAATGCAGAAAAACAAGCCATTAAAAATCAAATTCACGATGATGTTCGTAAAATAGTCAATACGCTACCACAAGAACAAAAAGAGGTGTTAGTTATGCGTCTTTATAATAACATGAGTTTTAAGGAGATTGCTAACAATTCAGGAACAAGTATTAATACTTCACTAGGCAGAATGCGTTATGCCTTAGTCAATATGCGAAAAATAATTAATGAACATAATATTAGTCTTACTAACTAACAGTCTAATTTGTTGTCGCTAATCATATAGATTCTATGATAAATCTAAGGACTTTTGATTCCTTAGATTTATTTTTTGTCGGAATCAAGAAAGATTGAAATGTAGATATAAGAAACAGAAAACCTCAAAGATTTGATCTTCGAGGTTTTATTTCTGTGATCGCGATAGGATTCGAACCTATGACCGTCTGCTTAGAAGGCAGATGCTCTATCCAGCTGAGCTACGCGACCAGTATTTGAATTAGTATATTTTTAATAATCAAAAAGTTACAATTAACCTTGTCTGGCACTTAAAACTTGTGAGTAACTTTTATGATAAGAACTTTTCTTAAACTTTGCCTTTTTAAGGTTGGCAAATATACAATTTTTGATAAAATGACAATCATAAATTTAAAGTTTTTTAATTATGCGATTCAGCCCTCAATATCAGAAATATTTTAAGACAACTGCTAGTTGTTATTGATCTTAAACTGCACACAATAGGCTTTTAAATGTGACTTTCTTTAAATAGTTGTGTCACAATAGCGTAATCACATATTAAATATTATGAAAAAGACAAACCCTACAATCACATCAGTATTCATTTTGATCGCACTATTTTTTTCAGTAACCACAACTGCACAAAGTTTTAGTGAAGTTGATAAAGCACCACATGACATTTCTTATTATAGAGAAAGCATGGTAACACCACCTTTAGTTAAAGTATTATATGGCAGACCTGCTAAGAAAGAGCGTGAAGTTTTTGGGAATACAGTTGCATATAATGAAATATGGAGAACTGGAGCGAACGAGGCGACGGAAGTTAAGTTTTATAAAGATATTGAGTTCGCAGGTGTGAAAGTGGCCGCAGGGACATATGTATTGTACACCATACCTGGTGAAAAAGAATGGGAAATTATTTTAAGTTCAAATCTTGATGTTCTCGGCGCATTTCAATACGATCCTGTTTTCGATATTGCCCGCGTAAAGGTGAGTCCAAGTGTTGCGGAAGAATTGAAAGTTTTTTCTATAAATTTTAGAGAACAAAATGATACGGTACAAATGATTCTAGGTTGGGACACTACTAGAGTTAAAATTCCTTTAGTCATAGAGAAAAAACAAGTAATCGCTTCAAGTTTTAATGCGAACATAAAGAAGTAATTGACAAATTAAAAACGAGATAATCCTATTAGATTAATGAAAAGACATGTAAGTCTATAACTCATTAAAAATTGTTGAAGATTTCTTAGCTTATTGAAGGTTTATTGAAAAATAGAGATTTTAAAAAAGACTGTATACTAAATATAATAAAAAGGGAATAATGCAAAAACAACAATTAAATGACAATCTTTTAATTACTAACTATCTTCATGGTAATGAAAGATCGCTGGGAGAATTAATAAACAGGCACAAACAAAAAATTTATGGTTTCATATTTTCAAAAGTGCAAAACCGTGAACTAGCGGAGGATATTTTTCAAGATACTTTTGTTAAAGTAATAAAAAATATAAAAGCAGGTAAGTATAACGAGGAAGGTAAGTTTATCTCATGGGCGATGCGTATAGCACATAATTTAGTCATGGATCATTTTAGGAAAACGAGTAGAAAACCAATATTTAAAAATGCAATGGACTTTGATATCTTTTCAATCGTAGGTGATTCCTCCTTGGATGTGGAGAGTCGGATTATTAAAGAACAAATTCATTCTGATGTCCTTAAAGTATTGAAGGTACTGCCAGAAAAACAAAGAGAGGTGCTGGTAATGCGAATTTATAAGGATATGAGTTATAAGGAGATTGCCGAAAATGCTGGGACAAGTATAAATACTTCATTAGGTAGAATGCGTTATGCATTAATTAATATGAGAAAAATAATTAGCCAAAATGATTTAAGCTTAACGGCGTAACTTTTCTCTCGCAAATTATCTAAAGTAAAATTCCATCTAGCGAAAGAAAATGATTATTAGGCGAATATATTTTTAAAAAACACTTTGTTTGTATAATTTTGGTACAGAATTAAAATCAGAAAATATGAATAATATAGATTTCAAGATTGGCGAAAAGGTCGTTTGTTCAAATTCAACCCCTAGGTTGTATAAATTAGGAGGTCTTACCAAGAATCAAATCTATACTATTATTGGTTTCAATCCTTTTGATGGAGGATTGATCCTTCGAGAAGTTAAGAGCCCAAAGAGTGGATTTCATGCGTATGCAAAGGATAGATTTAGAAAATTAGATTATGATTTTGTAGATGAAATTTTGGAATCAATTAGTCCAAAAGAAGAGGAAACTATTAATGATCTTAAGGGATTCTCCTTAAATTAAAAAACAAAACATATTTTATAGAACCCGACATGCTTTGTGTTGGGTTTTTTATTTTCAAATAAACTGAGATATGTTCAAATAAAAAAGCTGAACATAATGTTCAGCTCATAATGTCGGGGTGGCAGGATTATTCGTTGCCACTCATGATCCTGAAGTCGTTTATTGCTAAAAAGAAAAAGGTATTCGCTGTGCTCATTGATTTTTTGTTTTACTCAAGTATATAAACAAGCTTATACCTTTATAAAACAAAAAAACTTTTCATTCACATGAAAAGTTCTCTTTTTGTCGGGGTGGCAGGATTCGAACCTGCGACCTCCGCGTCCCAAACGCGGCGCGATAACCGGGCTACGCTACACCCCGAATAGGTTATCAAAAATTCATAAAAAGCGGAGAGGAAGGGATTCGAACCCCCGGTACCCTTACGGGTACAACTCCTTAGCAGGGAGCCCCGTTCGACCACTCCGGCACCTCTCCTAAATTTTAATGAACAACACTTCTAAAAGTGCGGGTGCAAATGTAATAAATTAGATTTTTAGAACCATAATTTTACGTGTTTTTTTTATGCTATTTGTAATATTTTTATCGTTGATATTTGCAAGGCCTTAGTAATCAAGACAACTATTTTTCAAATTAACATGTTTAGATTAAATTAATCCGTAAAGAAATGATAACTTTAAGTCCAATTTATTTAAATGAAGTAGTAATATGGCACTAGTAACAATTAATGAAAAGAAATATGAAATTGATGTAGATCCTGATATGCCTTTGTTATGGGCAATTAGAGATGCAGTCGGGTTAACAGGTACCAAATATGGTTGTGGGAAAGGGCTTTGTGGCGCTTGTACTGTATTGGTAGATGGCAAACCGGTTAGATCTTGCTTAACATCTGTTGCTACAGTAAATGGTAGCCAAATAACGACGATAGAAGGTGTTCATAATGAGAATAAGGTTTTACAAGAAGTGTGGCAGGAAATTGATGTGCCGCAATGTGGCTATTGTCAATCTGGTCAGATTTTGTCTGCGGTAGCGTTGCTTAAAGAAAATAGTAAGCCAACTGATGAAGACATAGATGGTGCCATGAATGGTAATATTTGTCGCTGTGGAACGTATCATCGCATCCGAAAAGCGATTCATAAGACCGCTGCAATAATGAATTCTAAAACCGAGTAGATATGCACAAAATACAACTTGTTACTAGAAGAAATTTTATTAAAAGCATTGGTTTGGCTTCTGGCGGATTGATTATTGCTTGCAGTATTCCTGCTTCTAAAGAGGAAGAGACAAAATTAAAATCCTTTAATGGAACGACTTTTGAGCCCAATTTATTTATTCAATTAAAAGATAATGGCGAACTCATTTTGTTGGCTTCAAGATCAGAAATGGGAAATGGAGTTCGTACTTCTTTGACATCTGTAATTGCCGATGAAATGGATGCAGATTGGAGCTTAGTAAGTGTAAAACAAGCCACAGGAGACACGAAATTTATGGATCAAAATACAGACGGTTCTCGCAGCATACGCTATTTATTTGAACCCATGAGAGTAATGGGAGCAACAGCTCGAGCAATGCTTATTTCAGGTGCAGCGGCTAAATGGGGTGTAGATGCTTCCACATTAACAACAGCTAAACATTATGTGATTGATCCTGAGACGAATAAAAAACTCTTCTACGGAGATTTGGTTAAGGAAGCTTCGGAGGTGCCAGTTCCAGAAAATCCAACACTAAAAGAAGCCAAGGATTTCAACTATATTGGAACTAATTTGAAAAGCATCGATGGAAAGGATTTTACTTCCGGGAAACCGAAATATGGAATGGATATCAAAATGGAAGGAATGTTGTTTGCGGCTGTTGCTAGATGTCCCGTAACTTTTGGGACAGTAAAAAATTACGATAAGTCAGCAACACTAAAGATTGATGGTGTTAAAGATGTCATAGAATTACCTCGTGTTGCCAAACCTTTTGGGCCTCTAGGAGGTGTTGTTGTAATAGCAACCAACACATGGGCTGCTTTTAAAGGGAAAGAAGCGCTAAATGTAGAATGGGATTATGGAACGAATGAACAGTATACAAGTGCTTCCTACAATGAAATGATCTTAGAAAATGTCAAAAAGAAAGGTAAAGAAGTACGAAGTGATGGTAATGTGAATAGCGCATTTAAAAATGCAGAGCATATTGTTGAAAGTACTTATCAGTTGCCTCATTTGGTGCACGCTCCAATGGAAGTACCCAATGCTACGGCATGGGTTCACGACGGAAAATGTGATGTTTGGGCACCAGTACAAGACCCTCAAACCACTCGTAGTGAGGTGGTTAGCTATTTGGAGACGAATGAAGAAAATGTTACGATTAATGTCACTTTTTTAGGTGGTGGATTTGGAAGAAAATCAAAACCTGATTTTGTCTTAGAAGCGGTGGCTATTTCTAAAAAGGTGAATGCTCCAATTCAAGTGGTTTGGACACGTGAAGATGATATTCAGCATAGTTATTATCATGCCGTTAGTGCTCAATATATGAAAGGAGCTTTAGACAAGGATGGTCGAGTAACTGGCTGGCTGCATCGAGTAGCATATCCATCAATTACGTCAACATTTGCACCTGATACTGGGTATGGTGCTGGATTTGAATTTTCACAAGGATTGAGTAATATGCCTTATCAGATAGAAAATGTTCGATGTGAAAACGCCAAAGCTCCTGCCCACGTTCGAATTGGTTGGTTACGTTCAGTGTATAACATTATTCAAGGTTTTTCGGTGAATGTTTTTGTTGATGAATTGGCGGCCAAAACTAAAAAAGACCCCTTGCAATTTCGATTAGATATGTTAAGTAAAGATGTCGTTATTGAAGATCCATCTGGGTATCATTTTGAATCGTCAAAATTGAAGAATGTTTTAAGCCTTGCGGCTAAGAATGCAAATTATGGTAAAGATTTACCGCAGGGCCATGGTTTAGGTATTGCCTGTCATTATAGTTTTTTCTCGTATGTTGCTTCGGTTGTGGAAGTTTCGGTAATTGACAATGCGTTAAAGGTTCATAATATTCATTCGGTAATTGATTGCGGAACTGCGGTAAATACCAACACAATCACAGCTCAAATGGAAGGAGCGGCTATTTTTGGATTATCACTGGCTTACTACGGCAAAATAACTGCAAAAGGCGGTGTCATTGAGCAGAGTAATTTTCATGATTATCAAATGTTAAGAATTAGTAATGCCCCAAATATTAATGTAGAAATAGTAAAGAGTAACTCAAAACCAACTGGAGTTGGTGAACCGGGTGTTCCTGTAATTGCTCCTGCATTAATAAATGCTATTTATAACGCTACAGGAAAGCGCTATCGCTCATTGCCCTTAACGGATGAAGGTCTTGTGTAATAATGATAAAAACCCAATTTTAATACTGCTTGCAGGAGGAAGATCTGATAGAATGGGCTTTCCGAAAGGCTTGTTAAATTTTAACGGTCAACATTGGCTTTTAGAACAAATCTCACGTTATAAAGATATTATGGATCCGAAAGTTTATATTGGTTTGGGTTTTGATTATCAATTGTATCTTAAGCATATACCGTGGTTAGAAGAGGCGCTTAAGAGTTCTTTTATGTTCGAGGGAGTAGAGGTTAAAACAGTACTCAATAAACAGCCAAAATTGGGTGCATTTTCTACTTTGCAAGCCGTTTTATATGAAATAAATGTTAATCGTTCTGTTCTTGTACAGCCCATTGATGTGCCTTTATTAAATATGATAGAGTTGAAGAAGTTGTGTGCTTTAGAAAATGAAATTGTGTTACCTTCATATAATACAAAAAATGGACATCCAGTGAGGCTGTCTACGAATTTTTGGAAGCCACTACTTGAAGTTGATTGCCATGATGAAGAAGCCAGATTAGATGTTCAGATAAAGAAGAGAAGTGAGCAAGACATCTCTTATTTTGAAGTATCAGACAATGTTATAATTGAGAACTTAAATAATGAAACCGCTTGGGTAAATTATAAAACAAAAAAAAGCTCCGTTGATCAACGGAGCTTGTGATATTTGATACGACTACTTATTTCGTTCGTTAAAGCGATACGATAAGCCAAAAATAATCTGATTTGGTCTGTTATCGACATTGAAATTGGTATTTAAGAATCGACCATCTGCGTCATTAGAAAAACCTTTTTCCCAGCGTACGTCTAATCCTAATTTACCCAATTCTAGACCAGCGCCAATTTGTAAACCAACACTAAAATCATTTGTTTCAAGGTTGTCAATATCGTTTACATCAAAGTCAGAGTCTAAAATATATTGAAATGATGGACCTGCAAAAATGTGCAATGGACCAGCGATTTTGGCACCAATTAACAAAGGAATATCTAATTTCTTTGTTTTGAAATCGGCTTCGTTTCGACTATTTTCAACATTAGGCCCATACGTGTTATTTAACTGTGTATAGATCAATTCAGGACGTACATAAAGGCCTAGTACCTTTATTTTTGTCCATAAGCCAACATGATAACCAGCTTTGCTGTCGGCACCGGTGATCACGTCTTCAAAGCTGTCGCCAACATTGGCCGGTACTTCAGAGAGGTCACCTCCGAAATTATAATTGAGCCCAGCTTTGGCACCCCAATCAATTGTTTGTGAAAATGAAATAGTTGTAAATAAGGTAAGGGTTAGTATTGTTACAAATACTTTTTTCATGATAAATGATTTTTTGTTAAGTAATCATTAAACGCAAAAGTGATGCCAAGAATATATTTGAAATGTTAATTTATGAGGTAGGATACACTTAGCAAGAATTGGCTAGGTCGGGTATTGACAGTATAACCCAAACCATCTGATGGAATGTCGTCTAAATAAGATGCAACATTATCAGAAAAACCACTTGAGTATCGCAGGTCAATGTCAATTTTATTAAAGGTGAGTGTAGTGCCAACATTATATGCGATACTAAAATCTCTTTCAAGATTTAGATCAAATACATCAGCAAAATTATTATCAATGTTATAAACTAATGAAGGTCCAATATAAAACTTCAATGGTCCAATAATTTTAAATCCAGCTAAAACAGGCACTTCTAAAGTCGTCAATTTTAATTTTGATGCTGGGGCAAGCATATTGTCATATGAACTACTGTTCTGTACATATAATAACTCTCCTTTTACATAAAACTTTGTAAATTTAAATTGAGCAAAAAAACCAGCATGGAACCCTACTTGGCCTTCACTCTTTAAATCTTCATTGAGTCCTAATAAACCACCACTTACATTTAAATCATCTATAGAATTGTAATTTAGCCCGGCCTTTACGCCAAAATCTAACTGGGCAGCAGCCGCTAGCGACCAGAAAAAACAGAAGGATAAAATAATCTTTTTCATAGGTACATCAATTGTATTTTCAATAAGATGAAAATTACCGTATTCGTTGCGTGAAGAAATTATTTTCTCTTTACAACTTTATCTGCTGCTCGAACAATTGCGGCGGCATTGAGACCGTATTTTTCCATCAGTTGATCGGGAGTTCCAGATTCACCAAAGGTATCGTTTGTGGCAATAAATTCTTGAGGTGTAGGATGCTGCTGCCCTAAGACACGAGCAACACTTTCTCCTAGTCCACCTAAATAATTATGTTCTTCCGCAGTTACAATACAGCCAGTCTTAGCTACTGATTTTAAGATTGCATGTGCATCCAGTGGTTTGATGGTGTGTATGTTAATTACTTCAGCGGAAATGCCTTTAGCTTCTAGTTGTTCGGATGCTTGTAAAGCTTCCCAAACTAAATGACCTGTTGCGACAATCGTAACATCATTTCCTTCTGTTAAATGTATTGCTTTACCTATTTCAAAAGGTTGGTCAGTTGGCATGAATACCGGTACTTTTGGTCTTCCAAATCGTAAATAAACAGGACCATCATGATCTGCGATGGCGATGGTCGCTGCCTTTGTTTGATTATAATCACATGTATTAATAACGGTCATTCCTGGTAACATTTTCATCAAACCAATATCTTCTAAGATCTGATGTGTCGCACCATCTTCACCTAATGTTAAACCGGCATGAGAAGCGCATATTTTTACATTTTTACCTGAATAGGCAATTGATTGTCTAATTTGGTCATACACCCTACCGGTAGAAAAGTTTGCAAAGGTTCCTGTAAAAGGTATTTTTCCACCAATTGTCAAACCCGCGGCAATACCCATCATATTGGCTTCCGCAATACCTACTTGGAAAAAGCGAGAAGGATTTTCATCGATAAAATCTTGCATTTTCAATGAGCCAATTAAATCGGCACAAAGAGCAACTACTTTAGGGTTAGTTCTCCCAAGTTCTGTTAATCCATCTCCGAAACCCGAGCGCGTATCTTTTTTTTCTGTAAAAGTGTATGTTTTCATTTGTCTGATTATCTAGTGAAGCAAAAATAAAAATTGTAACGTTTTTGAGTTTATAAATTCATCATTTCTTTATAGAACTTATGAACAGGAAATCCCATAACATTATAATAACTTCCAACAATTTTTTCAACACCGATATAGCCCAGCCATTCTTGTATGCCATAACTGCCAGCTTTATCAAATGGTTGATAGTTTTCAACATAAAAGTTTATTTCATCATCCGTTAAGACCTTAAAGTAAACATCTGTAGAATCATTAATTAGAATTTGTTTTTCGGAAGTCTTAATGCATACTGAAGTAATGACCTCATG
The DNA here is from genome assembly GCA_947494325.1 of uncultured Flavobacteriaceae bacterium. Lineage (GTDB taxonomy): Bacteria > Bacteroidota > Bacteroidia > Flavobacteriales > Flavobacteriaceae > Aureibaculum. The sequence continues at coordinate 339,453 of CANLUS010000002.1, read as the reverse complement.
TGCTTGACCCGATAATTCTTTAAGCATTTCTTTTGCATTTTTAGCGTCTGTTGGTTTACCTAATACCTTACCGTTGAAACGAACAATTGTATCTGCGGTTATTAGTATCTCGTTTTTTTTAAGACTGTCCTTAAAGGCATTGGCTTTTAGTACTGCTAAATAGTCTGTAATCTCTTTGCCATGTAGATATTTTGGGTACACTTCTTTAACATCTTTCGTTCGAATCACAAAATCAATACCTAAGTCTTTTAAAAATTGTTGTCTTCTTGGTGAGCCCGATGCCAATATAACAGTGTAAGATTTTAGTTTCTCATTCAGCATAATAAAAAGATAAATAAATGACAATAATAGATAACATTCCTAGTAACATAATTAACTTAAGTAAACGACTTAAATAGCGATATTGTTTTTTATTCTCTGCATAAAGTAATTTAGTCATAAAATGTAAGAAAGGTAATTGAACAACAATAAGCATGTAGGCTAAAACAATAGGTAGTTTTGCAAAATTGGCATAACTATAATAAGTGACCACTATTAATGGAATAAATGAAAGTCCGAAGATTACATTTTTAGTTTTATGCACACCAATTAATATTGGTAATGTTTTCATATTCAACATCTTATCACCTTCAATATCCTCAACATCTTTAATCATTTCTCTTAAAAGATTAAACATAAAAGCAAAAACGGCATAATCAATTAAACCTTTGAATGCTAAATATTGGTCAACGCCATTTTGTTCTGATATGGCTGGAATAATATCAAAGAATCCTACAATTAAAATACTCAAAGAAATCAACAAGGACACCACTATATTTCCGATTATTGGTCGTTTTTTCAATGACATCGAATATACGTTGAGCAGCAGTGCTGTGCCAATGAATGTTGCCACAAACGAGGCACGATTCACGTGGTATGCTATATAAAAACCTACAACGAGACCAACAAAGTTACAAGCATAATAATAGAGATTTGCTTTTTTCTTAGAAAGATGCTTAGTGACTAAAAGTTTACTTGGCTTATTTATAACATCTGCTTCGATATCTTCGATATCGTTAATTATGTTACCAGCTGCAGCAATAGCTATTGTTGCTAATATAAGCAGGCTAAAATGGAAAGGATCCAAAACGGTTGAAATACCAAAAGCAGGAAGATAGATATATTTAAATAATAATTGAATTGCCGCGATCATCAGTAAATTTTTCCACCGAATAAGTTGTAAAAAAACAGATAACCCCATTAAAAGTTCTTTTTAATTCGGTCTAAATCACGTTTATTATCTCTATCTTTTAAGGTATTTCTTTTATCGTGTAATTTTTTTCCCTTACATAGTGCAATATCAAGTTTTGCCCACCCTTTTTCTGTTAGGAAAAGTCGTAACGGAATAATTGTCAAACCAACATTCTGAACTTCTTTTCTTAATTTTTTAAGTTCCCGTTTGTTTAAGAGTAAACGACGTTCACTTTTAGGTTTGTGATTATATATGTTACCATTAATATACTCTTCAATGAACATATTAATCACGAATAATTCTCCCTGATCATTAAATTCACAAAAACTCTCGGTAATACGCGCTTTACTTGTTCTAATAGACTTTATTTCTGTTCCGGTTAGTTGTATTCCAGCAGTGTAAGTGTCCAGAATTTCGTATTCGAAACGTGCTTTTTTATTCTTTATATTTATGTTGGGTTGCATTGACGACAAAACTAGCTAAAATTAAAGAATATGCCTATTTCTATTGCATTTTAATCAATACATGAGATGTCTTATCTCCATGTATTGTTACAATATATAAATTGCCATTATTGTCATCGTTAATTTCACCATAGACTTCACTTCCTATTAATTTGTTTGCAAAACTAGCGGTGGTATTACTGTGACCAACTATCAAGACATTTTTTCCCGTTGTTTCTTGTAGAAAAGCCTTCATGTCAATTTTAAACGGATGATACGTTTTAATGGTTAAATTATTGGCATCTGCTGTAGGTTTACCAGTATTCATTGTACGATTGTAGTTCGTTGAATAAACAGCGTCAATGCCAAATTTATTAAGTACTTCGCTCCATTTTACAGCTCTTTTTTGACCTTTTTCGGTAAGGTCTGGATTTCTATTTGTCTTATCACTTCTATCTTTTTCTGCATGACGAATTAAATAGTAGGTTGATGTGGTGGTTTCTTGTGCGTAGACTCCAATAGTAAAAATGGCAAAGAGAAGGGTGACTAAAAAACGTTTCATATAAGTGGTTTTGTTCAAAAATACATAAATAGAATGAGCCCTTAATATTTAACTTCGTTAAAAGTTTAGTATTTTAGAGCCATCACCATTATAGGGCTTATGAAATACATCTATTGTTTGCTGTTATTGACAATTATTATCTCTTGTAAATCGAAGAAAAATATGATCGATACTTCCAAACCGACCTACGCTGATTTTAGAAAGAGTCAAAAATCATTCGAATCTTCAGATGGTGCTATCAAATACATCGATAGAGGAGAAGGTGAAGTGATCGTATTGTTACATGGTGTACCTACTTCTGCTTGGCTCTATCGTAAAATGATTGATGGGTTGGTCGCAAAAGGATATCGAGTTGTTGCTCCTGATATGCTGGGTTTTGGCTCTAGTGATTCTCCTAAAGGGTATGATTTATATACACCTGAAGCACACGGAAAAAGACTGCTGGCGTTCATGGATCATCTCAAAATTAAGCATTGGACACATGTTTTTCATGATGCTGGTGGATTATGGACTTGGGAACTATTTAAATTAGCCCCAAACCGCATAGAAAAATTGGTAGTATTGAACTCCATCATTTATGAAGATGGCTTCAAACCGCCGATGCGTTTCGAACGAGGAGGATTAACGAAACTCTCAATTAGTTTTTATAGCAACAAGTTGACCAATAGAACAATTATGAAAAAGCTGTTTAAAAACGCTTTGATGGAGAATAATTTGACAGCTAATGAAGTTGAAGGCTATAGAAGACCATTACTAGAGGGTAAAACGAATTCTCTTTACACTTTCTTTTCAAGTACCTGTAATGCCTTACCAGATTATAAAGAAACGCTTAAAAATATTGACATTCCGTCTATGGTAATCTGGGGTAAACACGATAAAATGTTACAATGGGAACCTATGAAAAATGCTGTTATTGCAGACTTAAATGTGAAATCTGAAAATATACATGTGATAGATTCAAAGCACTATATTCAGGAAGAAAGTACTGATGAAATTTTACAGTTCATTACAGAATTTATCAACTAAAATCTATTCAAATTTTACAAGAATATCCATTTTGACTCCGTTCCTTATTATTTTAAGAATGGAAGTACCACTTGATACATCAACGTTTTTCATTACTTCAACGCAATGGGGCTGATCGGTGATTTCAATTCCACTTACATGTGTTAGAATATCTCCAACAAGCATTCCAGCTGCTTCGGCAGGATGATTCTTAGAAACTTTATGTATTCTTACGCCTTTTGTTAATCCGTTAAATGCTTTCTGCTTTTCTGTTAAGGTGTCAAAATGCAAGCCATACTTCCATTTCTTAGGTTCTTTGGTTGTTTCTTGCGCTGATGTATAACTGATAAATACGAAGCTGATTACTAAAATTGAGATTATTTTTTTCATAATACATGGATTTCTAAATCTAAAAGTAATAAAAAAGCCATTCATATGAATGGCTTATAAACATTGTTTTAAATTTATTTATTCCTAAAAACTAATTTATCATCAAAAGCATCGAGCAAGATCGAACTATTATCAGTGATCTTATTCGATAGTATTTCTTTGGACAATTCATTCAAAACTTTTCGTTGTATCACTCTTTTGATAGGTCTGGCCCCAAATTGGGGGTCAAATCCTTGATTGACTAAACTTTCAAGAGCTTCATCTGTCCAAGTCATTGAAATTCCTTTGTCGGAAAGCATCGTAATTAAATTACCCAATTGCAATTCAACAATTCGCGCCACTTCCTCTTTATTTAAGGGCGTAAACATTATTACTTCATCGATTCTATTTAAAAACTCGGGACGCACTGTTTGCTTCAATAGGCTTAAGACATCGATCTTTGTTTTTTGAGTAATCTGATCACGCTTTGACATGTCAATCTCTTCGAAATTCTCTTGAATTAAATGAGCTCCAATGTTAGACGTCATAATAATTATAGCGTTTCTAAAATCAGCCACACGCCCTTTATTATCTGTCAATCTTCCTTCATCTAATACTTGTAAAAGTATATTGAAGGTGTCTGGATGTGCTTTCTCTATTTCATCTAGCAATACCACAGAATATGGTTTTCTTCTCACGGCTTCCGTTAATTGTCCGCCTTCATCATAGCCAACATATCCTGGAGGTGCTCCGACCAATCTACTCACGGCATGACGTTCTTGATATTCACTCATGTCTATTCGGGTCATAGCACTCTCATCATCAAATAAGTACTCAGCGAGTGCCTTTGCCAGTTCTGTTTTTCCTACACCAGTAGTGCCTAAAAACAGGAAGGAACCAATTGGTTTTTTATCGTCTTGTAATCCCGCTCTGGAGCGTCTCACTGCATCAGAAACTGCTCCTATTGCTTCTTCTTGACCAATTACTCGTTTGTGTAGTTCATTTTCTAAATCTAATAACTTTTCGCGTTCACTTTGTAACATTTTTTGTACAGGAATACCTGTCCATTTTGCAACTACTTCAGCAATATCTTCACTTGTAATTTCCTCTTTTATTAGAGCGTTCTCTTGGTTTTTTGCTAGCTCTGCTTGTTGAGAAGCTAACTTTTCTTCTTCATCTTTTATCTTACCGTAACGCAATTCTGCGACTTTTCCATAATCACCTTCACGTTCGGCCTTTTCTGCCTCTAATTTATAGCTTTCAATAGCCTTTTTCGCAGCCTGAATCTGATCAACTACATCTTTTTCACTTTTCCATTTGGCATTGATATCTTCACGCGCATCTTTTAAATTAGCTACTTCTTTTTGAAGATTCTGCAATTTTTCTTGATCGTTCTCTCGTTTTATTGCTTCGATCTCTATTTCTAGTTGCATTATTTTTCGATCAAGAGCATCTAGTTCTTCTGGTTTTGAATTGATCTCCATTCGTAATTTAGCGGCAGACTCGTCCATTAAATCAATAGCCTTATCTGGTAAGAATCTATCCGTTATGTAACGTTGTGATAATTCTACAGCGGCGATAATAGCCGCATCTTTTATTTGAACTTTGTGATGTGTTTCGTATTTATCTTTAATTCCGCGTAAGATTGAAATAGCACTTTCGGTATCAGGTTCATCAACAACTACTTTTTGGAATCGACGTTCGAGAGCTTTGTCTTTTTCGAAGTGTTTTTGATATTCATCTAGGGTAGTGGCTCCTATAGCTCGCAGTTCTCCTCTCGCTAACGCTGGTTTTAATATGTTTGCGGCGTCCATAGCTCCTTGTCCACCACCAGCACCGACAAGGGTGTGAATCTCATCGATAAACAGTACAATTTGTCCATCGGCGGAAGTCACTTCTTTTACAACTGATTTTAAACGCTCTTCGAACTCACCTTTATATTTAGCTCCGGCAATTAAGGCTCCCATATCTAAAGAGTAGATGATTTTTTCCTGTAAATTATCAGGTACATCGCCTTTTACAATTCTATGAGCAAGCCCTTCAGCAATTGCCGTCTTACCAACTCCTGGTTCGCCAATTAAGATAGGATTGTTTTTTGTTCGACGAGATAATATTTGTAGAATTCTACGTATTTCTTCATCTCTACCAATAACAGGATCTAATTTACCATCATTCGCTAACTCATTTAAATTTTTTGCATACTTGCTTAATGAATTATAGGTGTCTTCGGCGCCTTGGGAGGTTACATTACTGCCTTTTCGAAGTTCTTGAATAGTATCTTTTAAACCTTTATCTGTAACTCCATTGTCTTTGAGTAATTGTCCAACCGCATCTTTCGATTTTAACAAACCAACTAATAAATGTTCGATAGACACATATTCATCTTTCATTTTTTTTGCAATGTTTGCGGCATCGTTAAATAGCGTTCCAGTATTTCTTGAAAGTACAATGTCTGCTCCCGAAACTTTAGAAAAACTTTCTATTATTCTTTCTAGTGTTTGTTTAAAGATATCTACGTTCACTCCTAATTTATTAAGTAAGAAAGGAGTAACGTTTTCATCAACTTCGAAAATGCCTTTTAATAGGTGGGCGTTTTCAATTTGCTGATGACCGTAGCCTTGTGCAATTTGCTGAGCTTGTTGCACCGCTTCTTGTGATTTTATAGTATAATTATTAAAATTCATAGTGTTATTTTTAAGATATTTGCTCAAATAGCATTCCATCGTAAGAAAGTGGAGATATGAACGACAAATTGACTGTAAAACAACAAAAAACAGGACAATTTGTCTAATTTTATATAGAATGTATGGGAATTTTTAAAAGCCTTTTCGGAGAAAAATCAGAAAAAAAAGAACAACCAATCGTCAATTGGATACCATTAACTGATGTGAATCAGCTTGACGAAATAATTAAGAAATCATCAGGAAAATACCAAGCTATTTTTAAGCATAGTACGCGCTGCGGTATTAGTAGTGGTGTAAAACGACAGTTCGAACGTCAAGAAGACACCGGGGAGATCGACTTCTATTATTTAGATCTATTGAGTTACCGTACGATTTCTGATGAAATTGCCGCACGTTTCGGTGTGATGCATCAATCTCCTCAATTGTTGGTGTTTAAAAATGGAGCAGTAGCTGCCCATGGATCTCACTATGATATAATGAGTGTAAAACTTTAAAACCTACTAAGAGGTTAATTAAATTTATAAGCGATTACGATATTTTTGAGCTTTGATTTTAAATCTTCCCCAGAGTCAAAAATCATTTGTTCGCTGGTTGGGAATGGCACCGCGTTTCTTCTCGACATTGCCATAAGATCTTGATCGAGGGCTCTTTTATCTCCGGTATACGTTCCGTAAATATGTTCAAATATAAATCCTGATGTTATCGGGTATGAATTTACCAGCTGGTTGGTTTGCAAATCAAAATAGCTCACTTTTGCAGTAATATTCGCTTCTTTGTGCTGAGCTAACCTATTAAAGACACTACGAACTTTGATGAATTTATCTTCTTTGATGTCATTGCCAAGACTGTCTTTGGCAACATTACCATTAGAATCGAGTACATATTTTTGTCCGTCTTTGATTTCTTTTTCTTTAATAATTTCTTTTTGGCTGATAGATTCTGGGCTTATATTGATGCTTACAAATTCTAAAATCATTTCATAGTTATATGATGTTCCTTTTTGTGGATTTGTATGATATTTTGTCCATAAATCGTTCAGGCCATAAGCATTGAAGTTCAATAGTTCATCCTCTAAAGGCTTCGGAATTACCTTATCACTAGCATTATAGGACTTTACTTTTACGTAATCAATACCGTTTTCATAAGCCTCTTCTATTTGTGTCTTGGTATCTTTATATCCTGGGCTCAACTTATCTAAATAAACAAAATCGTTATAGGCCTTCCTAAAGTCGAATTTTGTACTTGCCGTTTTCACCAAATTTGTTGCGTTGGTATATAGATATGAAGAAAGCTGTTCTTTAGAACTTAATATGTCATTGGTATAATCATTAAATGAAAATTCAGCTTTTCTTCCTTCTTCTATAATGTGCAGAGGCATTAAGGGTTTTATTCTATTTTGAATAGTATTTAGTCTCAAATATGTATTATATACTCGTTCATAATTCGCCCCGTTGCCTTCTTTTAATAAAAAGTCAATTTCCTTTAATTCTCTGGCAGAATTCTTTGAAAAAGCCTCTTCTAGCATATAAATATACTTCTGATTACCTTTTTTGGTTTTATTAGAGGATAATTTTGCTATTGAGGTATTAATGGCGCTAGCATAATTACCAGTATTTAGGGCTTCTTGGGTTCTTTTAGAAGTGCTACAAGAAAGCACAACTGCAGTTGCAAGAATAAGTATTAAAACTTTTGGAAATTTGATAGATAGGTTCATAACGGTTAATTTAGTAGCTATGGGTTTAGTTAAGACTAATAACGAGTTGCTTATTTAGATATTGTATAAAAAAAAACCGCTATTTAAAGTAAAACAGCGGTTTAAATAGGTTATATGTGAAATTATTCAGTACCAATTTGATCAATAGCAGCATTGTTTCCTTCACCTTTTGGATTTGGGCCCCATTTATTTTGACCAAACTCACTATCCATACATAACAGAACAAGAAGCCATAAGCCTCCAATAAATGGTACTAAGACAATCAAATACCACCAACCACTTTTTCCGCTATCATGTAATCTTCTAACAGAAACCGATAAAGTGGGGATGAAAGTTGCAAGAGCATATATTAAGTACAACCATCCATATGGAATTCCAGCCCCAAAGGATAGGCCTAGAAAATTATCAAGGAGCATTGCGATAATCACTGCGATAATCTGAAATAAGGCAAACATCCAATATTCTTGTCTTCTTGCTCTTCCTTCGAAATTAGCATATTCTTGTAATACTTTTAAATACCAGTTCATTTTGTTGATTGTTTTGGTTAATAATTATAAATGTAAAGTTTTAAATCAATCCGCGGGATTTTAACGAAAGATATTTATTTATAGTATCACCAGTAAGATTTTCTGGTTTCGTTAATATTGATTGTATGCCGTATTTTTTAAGTTCATTCACTATCTGTCTCTTTTCGTACATAAATTTTTCCGCAATTACTTTATCATATACGTCCTGAATGTTCTGTGCATCTAAATTTGTAATTGCATCAAGTTCAGTGTTTTTAAAGAATACGATTAATAATAAATGATTTTTTGCTAGACCTCTTAAATAGGGCAGTTGCCTATTTAAAGCGTCCATGGTTTCAAAATTTGTATAAATAATCAGCAAACTCCGACTTGTGATTTTACGTTTAATTGTGGCGTAAAGTAAACTAAAATCTGATTCAGAATAGTCAGTTTTTATATTGTGAAGTGTTTCAGATATCAGGTTCATTTGAGAATTTCGCTGATCAGCAACTATTAAATCTTCTATCTTATTGGAAAAAGTAAGCATACCTGCTTTGTCTTGTTTTCTCAATATCACATTGCTAATTGCCAGTGTCGCGTTGATGGCATAATCGAGTAATGTTAATTGATTAAAGTTCATTTGCATTACCCGCCCCTTATCAACAATCGAATAAATAGGTTGTGATTTTTCTTCAATATATTGATTCACCATTAGCTGATTCCTTTTAGCAGTGGCTTTCCAATTTAACGTTCTAATATCATCTCCAGAAACGTATTCTTTAATCTGTTCAAATTCTAATGAATGACCCAGTCGTCTTACTTTTTTAGATCCAACGGTATTCACTTTGCTCGTAAAGGCTTTAATGTCAAACTCCTTTAATTTTAAAAACGATGGATAGCATTTTATTTCTTTGATTTCGCCTAATATGTATTTTTTAGTGGCCAATTGTAAAGGAGAATTGACATATGCGTTTACATGACCAAAATTATAAGTCCCTCTACGTGTAGGTCTTAAATTGTAATATAAATTTTTCTCTTCAGATGGTTTTAAATGTTGCTTAAAAATAAAGTCCCTTTTTTGAAATTGATATGGTAACTCTTCTATTAAAGTAGTGTAAATGGGTATATTGTAGTTATTTTTTAGATCAATATTTATTTTATTCTTATCACCATTCGATAATCTTTCGGGCAACGTACGATTTAAATTCAAACCTTGTTTTTGACTATAAACTATAAATATATCTATAAGGGTTAAAAGACCTACAATAAATAATAAAACCTTCGATATGCTAAACAATATAGGTATAAAAAAACCAATTACGAATAAAGCCGCAATGATACCTAGACATATAAAAAGCCTATTATTTAGAAAGAGTGAATTATATAATTTAGTCATTACTTGTTGATCTATTACCTTGGAATTTCAATTGCTTCAATAATTTGATCGATGATCTGTTTACTAGTTAGACCTTCCATTTCTCTTTCAGGAGTAACAATAACACGATGTTGTAAAACGGGGATAGCAGCTTTTTTAATATCCTCGGGGGTTACAAAATCTCGACCGCTTAAAGCGGCAAATGCCTTTGAAGCTTTTAGAATTGCGATTGTCGCTCTAGGAGAAGCGCCAAGATATAACAATGAATTCGTTCTTGTATTAACAACAATGTCGGCAATGTATTTTAAAAGGTTCCCTTCAATACTAACATGTGTAATTAACTCTTTGTATTTTTTAATATTGGCGCCAGAGATTACAGATGCAATTTCTTGAATTTTAGCATTATTTTTTCGCTCATGCTCTTTTGTAATAATGGCTAGTTCTTCAGTTCCTGAAGGATAATCTACATCTATTTTAAATATAAAACGATCTAATTGAGCTTCTGGTAATCTATACGTTCCTTCTTGCTCGATAGGGTTTTGAGTTGCTAATACCACAAACGGTTCAGACATTTTATATGTTTGGCCGTCAATTGTCACTTGTTTTTCTTCCATAACCTCAAATAAAGCTGCTTGCGTTTTTGCCGGAGCTCTATTGATCTCATCAATCAAAATTGTATTGGAAAATATCGGACCCTTTTTAAATTCAAATTCAGAAGTTTTTACATTGAAAACTGAGGTTCCCAGAATATCAGAAGGCATTAAATCTGGTGTGAACTGAATTCTACTAAAATCCATGGATATAGTTTTTGCTAAAAGTTTAGCAGCTAGCGTTTTTGCCACTCCAGGAACACCTTCTATAAGGGCGTGTCCGTCTGCTAATATCGCCACAATTAATAAATCGATCATGTCGTTTTGACCTACAATTACTTTATGTAACTGTTGTTTTATGAGATGTATATTTTCCTGTAATTCTGATACATCTATCCTGTTTTCAAATTCCAAATTATTCTCTTGAGATTCGTTAGTCGTTTCTTCCATGGTTGTTTGAGTTGAAAAAATTTTCTATTAATTTGTTTAGTCGATAAAGCTCATCTTTGGTACCTATAGACTTTTTATTTAATGCAATAATTGTATTGATCAAATAATTGGTTCTTTCAAAAGTATTCCCTGATTTTGATGCTAATTTTTTTATAAAGTCTTTATTTAAATTGGAGGTTTCGATAAGATACCGGCGTCTAATTTTTTCTAGAAAATAAAGAATTTTTTTATCAATTGTATTTTTATGGTCATTCTCTTTTAGATATAAATTCGCAATTGTATGTGTGAACTCAACAGACGAATTTTTTAATTCGTCAATAATGGGTATTGGGCGTTGCTTTCTTCGCGCATTAAAAGCCATAAATAATAATAATCCGAAAAGGAAAACATATAATGACCATTTTAAAGAAGGGTTTTGCATAAAAAACTTAAAAACGGATTCTCGATCGTCCGAAGAATCTTTAGGTGAATAATCGGCATGTTTTATTTGTGGATCCCAGAGTATTTTTCTGTCTGGTAAATACGATAGTACGTTTTCCGCGTATTTATAGTTTTCTTTATCCAGCAGATAATAGTTAGTAAAAGCAATAGGCTGTGTATGCAAATAAATAGCGCCTTTCCCATGATAAATTTTAATAAAGTTGGGCTCATTGATAGAGGCACTTATTTCTTGAGTTCCTAATACAATCGTTTTATCTTCGTTGAAAGAGGTGAAATAATGTCTACGTAAATTTCGGTCAAATGAAAAATTATGTTGCTTAAAATCTGTATTATTCAGACTCAAATCGCCACCAAACTCTTTTAAATTTACAGGAGAAAATACTTTTTCATCTAAGTTTTCAGTAGAAAAATCTAATAGATTCTGTAATTCTTGACTGAAATAATTAAGAGAAATAAAAGCATCATTTCCTTTATAAACAAAACGCAATAATTCGTTAATACCCGATTCACTAAGTTTATTTGCGGCAAATTTGATGCAAATATAATTTCCAAAATCAGCTTCTTCTTGCTGATAATTAACAATGAGATAGTCTAATATATTTTGTTTGAGTACTTCTTTTTCAGAAGTATTAAATAAGTTTTCAGACTCATTGAAAATTATATGTGTGCCAAATGGGCTTTTCTCTTTTTCGCGATAATTTTCATGCCAATTTGTAGGTTGACATTGCGCGAACAGGAGTAAGCTAAAAAGCGCTAGAGCATATATTTTTACTGTAGAATATCTCAATTAAATAACTTGTATAAACGATTTGTATTTACTTTCAATAAGCGTAAACTTACTTTTATCTACTGGGAATTCTCCGTACCAAACATAATCATAGATATAAGCTAAGTAAGAGAATTTCATACGCAGATCTTTATTTTTCAATTCAAACTGATATTCGGTATTGGTTTTATCTTTGTCATAAGTAATAAGCTCTTTTTGCGATAATTTTTTTAGCGAAGACAAATAGTAATATCGTGTTGCTAATCTGTAATTTCCATTCTGAATCGCGTTGTTTAACAATTTATCAAAATCTGTTTCATCTATGTTTTCATGATCCTCGTGAAGTAATGTTTCTCCTATTTTTTTTGATTGCCTTCCAAACTTCCAAAAATTAGATTCTACGTTCAAAAAGGTTTTCAGTATTATAAGTACGACTATGATTCCAATTAAATAGGGAAAAACGTTTTTCATGAAGCCAATAAATAAGTCAGCACTAGCCGTATCAATTTCTGAATTCGTTTTTTCGCTTTTCTTTTCTTTTTTTAAATTGTCAATATATTCAAATTCTTTACCGCTATATTCAGTCTTTAAGTCACTATCAAATGTTCTTTTCTTACTTATTTTTGTAGATTTAGAATAAGTCAGCGTATCATTCAGAATTGATAGATCTTCATAGTCATCGTCAAGGTAATCAGCGAAAGGTTCAAGTTCTAAGTTTTCAACGTTTTGAGCATACGTATATGAAAAGAGGAATACAAAAAAGAAGAGTAGATGCCTTTTCATTAACGGATTGCATGTTTTGATGCTACTTTAAACGGAAAGATCAAATAATAATAGCTAATGGTAATCAAACAAAAAAATATGATTGCAAAGCAAACGATTGTTGGCATCGAATTAGAAAAACGAGTCACATAACCCTCTAAAAAAGCTGCGGTGATGGTAAAAGGTATGGTACTCAAGAAAATAATGAATGCCTCTCTTAATCCTATTTTAAACGATTGCAGACGTTTTAATGACTTCGGAAACAATATGCTTGCACCGATAATATATCCAGCGGCAGCTTCAATAATCATTGCAAAAATCTCATAGACTCCATGTATCCAAATACCTTTTAAACTATCAAATAACGTATTTTGCTGGTAGAAGAATGCTTGAAAAACCGCCACCATAATTCCGTTATATATAATATAAAATCCAGTTCCAATACCAATAAAAAGGCCAGATAGAAACATGTTTAACCCAACACGAATATTGTTATCAAGTATGCCAATAAAACTACCCCAATTACTTCCGCCTTTGTAGATGGCCAGTGCGTCACCACTTTCAATATTTTCTAACGTTTCATCGATATAATCATTACCCAAAATCTGGCGTGCAAAGGTTTCGTCATTAAAAGTAGAGATTAATCCAACAGTAAAACATATTGCAAAAAAAATAAAAGATAGGTATATAAATTTACGATGTTTATATACCATTAAAGGTACGGTATCAAAGAAAAAATAGAGTATGGAATTTTTTTGCTGTCTTTTTGAATGATATACATTACTAAAACTCGATTTGGCTAGTTTATTTAAATAGTCAACAACCTTGCTTTTCGGATAGAATGATTGTGCATAGGCCAAGTCATTCATTATTTTTATGTGGAGGTCAGCAATTTCATCTGGAGATTTTTTTTCATTATTTGATCGAACATTCTCAAATTCCAACCATTTTTCTTTATTTTGCTTGATAAATGCAATCTCTCTCATATAGAGCTAATGTAGTTAATGAATGAAAACACTCCAAATAAATACTACACAAAATGTTAATATAAATTTTGAACTGGCCAATGTAGGTCAAAGATTGGCTGCTTTTATAATCGATAATGTTATAAAGTTTGCCTATATCTATATGATGATTTCATTTTTTAAGTTCTCCGTTTTTAATGAAGCTGTAGGTGGAGATTACTGGTCTCTTAGAGCCATTGATGTTTTAGTGTTATTACCTCTTACATTTTATTCACTGTATTTAGAAATCCTCATGAATGGTCAAACCATTGGCAAGAAATTACTTAAAATTCGTGTTATAAATATAGATGGTTTTAAACCTTCTGCGGTAGATTTTACCATGAGATGGTTTTTGAGGATTGTTGACTTTAACTTATTTATTTTAGTTTTTGTTTATCTGTCCTCTTTGAATTTGATGAATAATGTTGGGTTAATTTATGCCGTTTTATTATTAGGCAAATTTGTTGGTTTTGTGAGTATTCTACTAACCAAAAACAATCAAAGAATTGGAGACATTCCAGCGAATACGATTATTGTTTCTCTTCGAGATAAAACAATGTTTTCTCATACAATTCTTGAGAATATTTCAGAAGATTATGTTCCTACATATCCAAATGTCATAAAACTATCAGATAATGACGCCAGAATTATTAAAGAAACTTTTAAAGTAGCTGCCTCAACGAATAATCATAAGACACTATTAAAGCTCAAAATTAAAATTGAAGACGTAACAGGAATAAAAGCCAAAGAAAATAGTGCTAAAGATTTTATTGATACAATTCTTAAAGACTATAATTATTACACTCAAAATATGTGAGTATGAGCTAATGCTTTTTGTTTAGAATTGCTGGTTCGCTAATAAATTGGTGACTTTTTGCTTAAAATTCAGAACCGAATACTTTATAAACTCATAATCTTTAGGGTAGAGCAGTGCTTTCGATTTTAATGCGTCATAATACTTTTGTTCAATGGCGCGTTGATCTCCTCTAAATTTTCCATATAGATGTTGAAACTTAGCCTCTCCAAATATTGGTGTTGAAGAAACTGTAGCACCTGTTTTTCTGTTTTTTATTAAAATGGTACCATCTAATTTTGAAGCTTTATTTTGTTGATAAAGAGAAACCTCAGCGCGCACTACTTTGTATTTTGCAACTTTCACATCATTACCTTTGTCGTCTTTAACAACATTACCATTTGCATCTAATTGATATTGCCATCCGTCTTGAATTTTTGCTTCTTGAGGTACCGTTTGTTGTTCCGTTTTTTCTGGTTGAAATTGCAAGGAATTAAGAACAATATCTACTTGATAATCATAAGTAGTTTTAGACTCTTTTTTATCATGATAAATAATCCATTGATTATCAAAATTACCTGAATTGATTTGGTTAACACTTCTAATACTATCATTTGAAATTGTGTTTACCTTATTTTGAAGTGTTACTAAAACAAAGCTACTCCCTTTGTTTTTAGCATTTTGACTTAGTTGAGTTAAATTATTTTTGTATGTCGGATTTACATATATTAACTCTTCAAATAATTTATAGGCATCACGAGCTGCAAGCTTATCTCCTTTCATTTTCTGCGTAGCTTCTGAATACAATTTTGAAGAATAATTATTCTTAGCATTAGCTATATCTTTTGCGTAATCTTTATAATCAAATTGGACTTCACTTCCTTCGAAATATAGAGGTTGCAATACACTTACTTCATCTTGTCGAAGGTCAAGATTCAAATAGGTACCATATATTTTTTTTAGAGATTCTGAGGTATTAATGTTTTTGAGATTCTCAATGGTTTGTAGATCATTCGCGGCAGCTTTAGTATAAGCTTCCTTTAAAATAGGGACATGTTTTTGACTTGATTTGCTATTTTTATCCTTGGTTAATTTTTCAATTGAGACTGCAAAAGCATTCTCATAATTACCACTAGAGATAAGATTGGTTGCTTTCTGGGTTCCACCACATGCAATGCATAGTGATAAAAGAATTAGAGCGACAAATAACTTTTTCATTGTGAGATTTTTAGTTGGTTTTTGGTCATACTAAAATAGCCTAATTCTATTAGAATTCAAAGTTTCTAATAGGATTAGGCCATATTTAATAGAAGGTTGTTAGTTATTCTTTCGTCGGTTTTATTTTTCCAACACATTCACCAAAACCTATACGCACCTCCTCATTTTCACTGTATGCACGCATGATTACAGTGTCCTTGTCATTGATAAATTTGCGTTCAGTGCCATCATCCATTTTTATAGGATTGGCGCCTCGCCAAGTTAGTTCTAGCATAGATCCGTAGCTGTCAGGTGTTGGTCCAGAAATGGTCCCTGAACCCATCATATCACCCGCTCTAACATTGCAACCGTTAACCGTATGATGCGCAAGTTGCTGAGCCATGGTCCAATACATATATTTAAAGTTTGAATTTGCAACGATAGTTTCTTTAGACCCTTTTGGTTTGATTCCAACTTGTAAATTGATGTCAAAACTATTTTTCCCTTCCAATTGTAAATAGGGCAGTGGTGTTGGTTCCTGTGAAGGATTCGTTACCCTAAAAGGCTCTAAGGCATCCAAAGTTACAATCCATGGAGAAATAGTGGACGCAAAATTTTTGCCTAAAAACGGACCTAAAGGTTGATATTCCCATGCTTGGATGTCTCTAGCACTCCAGTCATTGAATAATACAATGCCGAAAATATATTCTTCCGCCTCTTCAATTTTTATTCGTTTACCCATTTTGTTAGCGTCGGTCGTTATAAATGCCATTTCTAATTCAAAATCGAGTAATTTCGAAGGTCCGAAACCAGGAGTTGATTCACCTTCGGCAGGTCGTGATTGACCAAGAGGTCTTCTTATAGGGGTACCTGAAGGTACAATTGATGAACTTCTACCATGATATCCAATAGGTACATGTAACCAGTTTGGCATGAGAGCATTATCTGCTCCGCGAAATAATGTGCCAACGTTGGTGGCATGTTCTTTACTAGCATAAAAATCAGTATAATCACCAATTTCAACAGGAAGCTGCATTTCTACTTCTTCCATTCTAAAAATTATTTTGTCTTTATGAACAGCATTGTCGCGTAATTCACCATTGGTTGTATCAAAAACTTCTGCAATTCTATTTCTAACAAGTCGCCAGGTTTTTCTACCATCGGCAATAAAATCATTCAAAGAATCTTGCAAAAAAATGTCATCAGTTAACGGAATTTCATTAAAATACCCTAGTTGATGCATAGCACCCAAATCTATGGCATAATCCCCAATTCTGGTACCAATTGTAATGATATCATCTCGCGTTAAGAAAACTCCGAAAGGAATGTTCTGTATAGGAAAATCAGAGCCTTTATCAACGTTCAACCAAGATTTTCTATTTGTATTATTAGCAGTTATTAACATTTATGTCTTTTTTGTTTCAAAAATACATCTTTCTATGTATTTGCGAAATGAAATTAGTATTTTTGATGGCATTATTATCAATCTTAAAAGAAAATTTAACAATGCAACGTGATCAACAGATTTTTGACCTTATTGAGGAAGAAAAAGAAAGACAATTAAACGGTTTAGAATTAATAGCTTCAGAGAATTTTGTTAGTGAACAGGTGATGGAAGCAGCTGGTTCTGTGCTGACTAATAAATATGCTGAGGGATATCCAGGAAAACGTTATTATGGAGGCTGTGAAGTTGTTGATGAAGTAGAACAATTAGCCATTGATAGAGCCAAAACGTTATTTGGTGCGGAGTATGTGAACGTGCAACCACATTCTGGTTCTCAAGCAAATACTGCCGTGTTTTTTGCGCTGATCAAACCAGGAGATAAAATTTTAGGTTTTGATTTGTCACATGGTGGACATTTAACACATGGCTCGCCAGTCAATTTTTCTGGTACTTTATATGAAACTTCCTTTTATGGTGTTGAAAAAGAAACAGGAGTATTGAATTATGATAAAATTCAAGAGACTGCTGAGAAGGAGCAACCAAAATTGATCATTGCAGGTGCTTCGGCGTATTCGAGAGATATCGATTTTAAGCGATTTAGAGAAATTGCTGATAGTGTTGGTGCTTTTTTGTTGGCAGATATTTCGCATCCTGCCGGATTGATAGCGAAGGGTATTTTAAACGATCCAATGCCGCATTGTCACGTAGTAACAACAACAACACATAAAACGTTAAGAGGTCCAAGAGGTGGTATGATTATGATGGGGAAAGATTTCGAAAACCCTTGGGGCGTAACCTTGAAAAGTGGTAAACCTAAAATGATGTCGTCCTATTTAAATGGGGCTGTATTTCCTGGAAATCAAGGCGGCCCATTGGAACATATTATTGCCGCAAAAGCAATTGCCTTTGGAGAAGCATTAACAGACGAGTTTTTAGAATATCAACTGCAAGTGAAGAAGAATGCAGCAGCAATGGCAAAAGCCTTTGTAGAAAGAGATTATCATTTGATTTCTGGAGGAACAGACAATCATATGATGTTGATCGACCTTCGAAATAAGAATATTAACGGAAAACAGGCTGAGAACGCCTTGGTAAAAGCAGATATTACTGTAAATAAAAATATGGTGCCTTTTGACGATAAATCACCTTTTGTCACTTCTGGAATTCGAGTAGGTACTGCGGCAATTACGACACGTGGGTTGAAAGAAGATGATATGGAAGCTATCGTTTCGTTAATAGATGAAGTGATTGAAAATTTTGAAAATGAGGCAGCATTAGAGGCTGTTGCACAGAAGGTGAATGCCATGATGGGTGAACGTCACCTTTTTTATGCTTAAATTATTTTATATTTTTGCTAGCGCAACTATATCAATATGAGAAGATTACTACTTACTGTATGTTTAATTATGCCATTGTTTACAATAGGGCAATTATCTTTTGAAGATAGTGCTACTGCTAAAGGTGTTGGAGTGTCTTACGGAGAAAGTGGTTTTGGAGGTGGTGGTGTTTCATTTTGTGATTTTGATGGAGATGGATGGGATGATATCACCTATTCAACCAAGGGAGGCGAAGAAGTTTTATTTTTTAAGAATAACAATGGAACATTTTCGCAAGTAGATTTAGGAATTAATGATACCAATCAATCAAAGCAAGTCATTTGGGTTGATCATGATAATGATGGGGATAAAGATTTTTTTGTTACGAGTATCGTCGGTGTGAACAAATTTTATGAGAACAATGGTGATATGACCTTTACTGATATCACAGATTCTTGTGGTTTGTTCACGGAAGACCTTTTTACAACGGGCGCTTCGTTTGGTGATATTGATTCAGATGGTGATTTAGATGTTTTTATTTGTAATAGAGACAATGTTGGTTTAAATCAATTTAACTATCTGTATCGAAACGATAATGGCGTTTTTACGGATATTACCACTAGTTCCGGAATTGGCCAGACTGTGCATACACCTTTTTGCTCTTCTTTTTTTGATTATGATAATGATGGTGATCAAGATATTTATGTCATCAGTGATCGTTTACAATACATCAATAGACTCTATAGAAATAATGGCGACAATACCTTTACGGATGTTTCAGTGTCAAGTGGAGCTGGTTTGGGCACCCATGCCATGTCTGCAACTATTGGAGATTACAATAGTGATGGATGGTTTGATATTTATGTGACTAATACCGAGGCTGGAAACCATTTGTTAAAGAATAATCAAGATGGAACGTTTACTGATATTTCTGATGATGTTGGTACAGGTTTTTATAGTATCGCCTGGGGCGCCAATTTTTTAGATGCTGATAACGACACTGATCTTGACCTCTATGTAAGTGGAATGCTTGATGGTTCGGTTACATTACCTTCAGCTTTTTATGAAAATCAAGGAAACGGTATGTTTCAGATTCCGGTCAATATTGGCTTCGAAAATGATACCAGAACAAGTTATGCAAACGCCATTGGAGATATAAATAACGATGGCTTGCCTGATATTATCGTTATGAACGATACCGATAATAACTTTTTATGGGAAAATACTACAACTACTACGAATAATTGGCTCAAAGTTAAACTGAATGGGACTACAAGTAATCGAGATGGTATTGGCAGTGTTATTGAAATTTCTACCAATGGTAAAAAGCAATATAGATATACCTTATGTGGTGAAGCTTATTTGGCTCAGAACTCAAATTCAGAATTTTTCGGTTTGAAAGATGCTACTGTGGTAGATTATGTGAAGGTTACCTGGCTAAGCGGTATGGTAAGCACATTCAATAACGTTGATGTTAATAAAACCATAACTATTGTTGAAGGTCAATCTACCTTATCATCGAATACTATTGCTGCAACAGATTTCAGCATCTATCCAAATCCCAGTAATGGAAATTATACAGTTAAAATGAGTAATTTAAATACCGATGATAAACTTTTTGTTTATGATATTTCGGGGCGAAAAGTAAAAACACAAGAACTAACGGACTTAACTACTTCAGTTGACTTACAAAACTTTTCGGAGGGTATCTATTTTTTTAAAATTCAGTCCGATAACGGTGTTTCAACTAGAAAAGTAGTCTATTCAAAATAATCGTGCCTGGTATTTAATCATTTTCATCGGCTCTCTCAATGATGTTTTGAGGTAATGCCTTTTTTGCTTTCGCTCCTAATTTTTTTAATTTTTCAACACTTTTAATTAAATTACCACGTCCTTCTACCAATTTATTCATGGCTCCTTTATATTCTGATTTGGCTTCATCCATTTTTTTTCCAACCTTGGTCAAATCAGACACAAAGCCTTCAAATTTGTCATATAGAGCTCCTGCTTGACGCGCAATTTCAATTGCATTACGCTGTTGCTTTTCATTGTTCCACATGGTGTCTATGGTGCGTAATGTTGCCAATAAGGTAGAAGGTGTAACAATCACAATGTTTTTCTCAAATGCCTTATTGTACAATTCATTATCAGTATTTAAAGCTACCGCGAATGCAGGTTCTACAGGTACGAATAACAAGACAAAATCAGGAGATTCAATTTCGTGTAAATCTTCATATTTCTTTTCACTCAGCTGCGTCACATGTCTGTTTAAAGAATTGATATGATCTTTTAAAAATTGAACTTTCTCAACTTCATCTTCGCTATTTACATATTGTTCATATGCGGTCAACGAAACTTTTGAGTCAACAATCATCTTCTTGTTATCTGGCAAGTTAATAATAACGTCTGGTCTCAAACGTGTTTTGCCCTCTCCTTCAACGTTAAAACTTTTTTCTAGAACATACTCACGATCCTTTTCCAAGCCAGATTTCTCTAATACACGCTCTAAAATAAGTTCTCCCCAGTTTCCTTGGGTTTTACTATCTCCTTTCAGCGCTTTTGTAAGATTTAATGTTTCCTTACTCATTTGTTGATTTAGGTCCTTAAGGCCTATGATTTGCTGTCGTAATGCAGCATGGTAATCAATACTTTCTTTATGAGTCTTCTCTACTTTATCTTCGAACAATTTAATTTTCTCTTGAAGAGGATCTAAGATGTTTTTTATATTCTCCTTATTCTGTAGCGTGAATTTTTCAGATTTTTTATCTAAAATTTTATTAGCAAGTAATTCGAATTTATTTTCTAACTCTTCCTGTTGTTTTGCAAGTTCTTCATCACGTTTTAAGTTTAGCTGCTGTAAATTTTCATACTCAGCATTTTTACGCGTTAATTCAGTGTTTAAAAAATCTTTTTCTCGACGTATTTCTTCACGCTCTTGAGTTGTTTTTTCAATGTGTTCTTGTAATCCATTTATGGCGTTCTGTAATTGCGCATCTCGTTCTTCTAAACCACTTAGTTGTGCTTTGTTTTTTAAACTTGAAATGTACATCCCGAGTAGAACTCCAATGACAGTTGCAACAATAAAAATGATGATATATAAAATACTTTCTGACATGTATTAATTAAAATTTATAATGCTGTATCCGTTTTCTTGATATTCAATCAATGCCGTTAGAGCTGATAGTGATAGCTTGACATCTTTAGAGATCCCTTTAACAGGAAAGCCTCTTGATTTATATGATTGTCCACAAACAAAGATATCAACATTCGCTTTTCGCAAGGCAGTTATTAATTTAGCATTCGGATTATCCATGCCAAAATGCTTCTTATATGCATCGTTGCTTAAAGCGTCTTTAGCAGCTTTTCCGTGCATTACCAGTGCAACTTTCATGTTTTTTGCTGTAATTCCATTTTGCGCATGCATATTTAGGTATCTCGCCACCGTATTAATTAAAGGGTTGATCGCACCTTTCTTGGTAGTATTTGTATAGACATCAAAAATCACCTTATACTCTTTATCCTTTTGTAAGTTGAGATCTGGATTTTTGATCTTGTAAACTTGTCCGAAATTTTTAATAATAGGTCCAGATTTAGAACGCTTTTCTTGGCTGTAAGATATTGATATACAAATGGATAATAGAAGAAATAAAATTTGCCTCATGCTGTTCATTTTTGTGCATTAATATTACGAAATATCTATAAGAATTTGTCCTTTTGTTATTAATATCTTATCATTGAACAATGAAATTTTTATCAAAGCTTATACTCATCCATATAATGGGTTGGAAAATCATTCATGATTTCCCAAAACTTAAAAAGTATGTGGTGATTGCGGCTCCTCACACAAGTTGGCAAGATTTTCCAATTGCGATTATGGTGAAATTTATAAAAGGGGCAAAGGTGAATTATATTGGAAAGGCATCATTGTTTAAATGGCCTTTTGGATTCTTTTTTAGATGGTTGGGAGGTGCCCCGGTAGATCGTTCAAAAAATAACAATGTTGTTGATGGTATTGTGGAAGTATTTAATTCAAGAGAACGGTTTGTTCTAGGATTGTCACCGGAAGGCACGCGTAAAAAAGTAACTGAGTTCAAGACAGGATTTTATTATGTCGCAAAAGGAGCTAACGTGCCTATTGTAATGGCTACCTTAGATTTTGAATTTAAGCAAATAAAAATTTCTGAGCCTTATTATCTAACGGATAATATCGAAGCTGATTTTGAATTTTTCTACTCTTATTTTAGAGGAATTAAAGGTAAAAAACCAGAATATAGTTTATAAATTAGTGTTAATGTTCGTTTGATAAGTTTCTCATATTTTTTATTTTGGAAGAATTATTAGTCTCAAAGAACAATTATTTTTGTGAGTATTCGAAGGCTAAAGAATATTGAATATGAATCACAAATACTCGGCAGAGAAAATCTTTCTTTTTTTACTACTTTGTTGCTGCTCTCTGATGGTTACAGCCCAGGATTCTTTATTAACCGTAAAAGCACAAAAAGGTGATGGTATATATTCCCTACTCCGAAAACAAGGCGTGAATCCGTATAAATATTTTGACAAATTTATCGCATTGAATCAAGGAAATTTGCGAGATAGCATTCATTTATACGCTGGCAGAACTTATAAAATTCCACCTATTGTAAAGAAAGAGTCAGAAACGAATTCTAAGACGTCGAATGAGCATAAAAATACGACAATAGTTTCGCATGAAATATTTGGTAAAAAACATAAAGATACCGAGATTGTTAGTGCTAGATTAAAAGGGAATATCTATTATTTAATTTCTGGTCATGGTGGTCCAGATCCTGGCACTGTAACAAAATATAACAAAAAATTACTTGCGGAAGATGAGTATGCCTATGATATCACCTTACGATTAGCGAAAGAGTTGATTTCTCATAGTGCAACTGTTTATATGATTGTGCGCGACGAAAATGATGGCATCCGAAATAAGCGTTTATTGACTGTCGATCATGATGAATTGGTATATCCGAAGAAAAAGATTCCATTAAATCAGATAAAGCGATTAAGACAACGTACAGAAGTTGTAAATGCCTTATATCAAAAACATAAAGGTGCTTATCGACGACTTATTGTGACGCATATAGATAGTCGGAGTAAGGGTGAAAACATTGATGTCTTTTTTTACCATCATAAAAAAAGCAAAAGTGGTCAAAAATTGGCAGAGAGTATTCACCAAGTTTTTAAACGAAAATATAAAAAGTATCAACCGAATAGAGCGTATAACGGCACTTTTTCAGAGCGAAATTTGTATTTGGTGAATTTTACCTTACCCGCAATGGCCTATATTGAAATTGGAAACTTGCAGAATAAAAAAGATCAAAAACGTATCATATATCCAGTAAATCGTCAGGCCTTAGCCGAATGGATTACACAAGGAGTATTAGACGATTTTGAAAAATAAAAAACAGAGAACGAATGGTTACTGATTTGCAATCAAGGTCTCGATTGTTTCCGCTAATTTGAAGTCTTTTTCAGTCACGCCTCCGGCGTCATGGGTAGATAGTCTAATGGATAAACGATTATAAACATTGTACCAATTTGGATGATGATTTTGAGCCTCACATTCGAATGCGATACGTGTCATCATTGCAAAACAATCCTTAAAATCACCAAATTGCAAGGTAGCCTCAATACCATTATCTATAAATTTCCATTCTGGAAAACGTTCTAGGTATTTATTAATTTCTGTTTCTGTTAGTTTTTTCATAATTATCCTTTGTAAAATGGTAATTTAACTACAGTGGCTGGCACCGCATTTTTACGAATTTGTATATTAATCTTACTGCCCACTTCTCTGAAGACTGAAGGTACATAACCCAAGCCAATACCTTTTTTTAAGGATGGGCTCATGGTGCCTGAAGTGACTTCTCCAATTTTTTGACCATTGCCATCAACTATATCGTACCCTTGACGTGGAATTCCACGATCATCTAATTCAAAGGCTACAAGTCTTCGCTCAGGGCCATGCTCTTTTTGTTTTTTTAGATTTTCTGAATTTGTAAATTCTTTGGTAAACTTGGTGATCCAACCTAGTCCAGCTTCAATAGGAGAGGTGGTATCATTAATATCATTTCCATAAAGGCAAAAACCCATTTCTAAGCGTAAGGTATCTCTTGCAGCTAGCCCAATAGGTTTGATACCGTAATCTGCGCCTGCCTCCATTACTTTATTCCAAACTTGCTCTACTTCAGAATTCTTACAGTATATTTCAAAACCTC
Source organism: uncultured Flavobacteriaceae bacterium (assembly GCA_947494325.1). Classification (GTDB taxonomy): domain Bacteria; phylum Bacteroidota; class Bacteroidia; order Flavobacteriales; family Flavobacteriaceae; genus Aureibaculum. Next base: position 314,556 of record CANLUS010000002.1, on the reverse strand, counting down.
CTGAGCCGGTATAACCCGTAGCAGAAATAATTACATGTTCGATACCAGCGAAATCGGCGACTTCAAAAGTGTAATATTTCATATTTTCTAAATCGACAGAGGTTAATGTTTGCATAGCCTTTGCAGCTTTAGGGCCTTGAATAGCAAGCAACGAAAAATCTTCAGAAACATCTTTCATTTCGGCGCCAACATCGTTATGAGATGCAATCCAATCCCAATCCTTTTTAATATTCGAGGCATTCACAACCAATACATATTTCTCTTCATTTATACGGTAAATGATTAAATCATCTACAATACCTCCTTCATTATTGGGCATGCAACTGTACTGTGCTTTACCATCAAAGAGTTTTGAAGCGTCATTCGAACATACTTTCTGAATTAAAGCAGTAGCATTTGGACCTAAAATGAGAAATTCTCCCATATGCGAAACATCAAATACACCAACACCATTTCTTACGGTTTCGTGCTCAATATTTACACCTTCGTATTGTACAGGCATATTATAACCAGCAAAGGGTACTAATTTTGCTCCTAGAGCTTCATGAATATGTGTTAAAGCAGTATTTTTCATTAATTTTTCTGTTTATAAGACAAAACTAATGATTAATTTTTGAGTAAGAAAGATTTTAGTTGCTCATAATTTTCAATTGAAAAAGCCTCCTTTTTTTTGTCTATAATTGACCGGATTTGCGGTGGATATTCTAGCGACTCATTGATCACGGGCTCTACTACATCCAAAAATTTTACAGGATGTGCTGTTTCAAGAAAGATACATTGAGTGTTTGGGTGTTCTTTTTGATAGGTTTTGATTCCGAGATACCCTACGGCTCCATGGGGGTCAGCAACATAATCGCACTTCTTATATAAATGTAGCATTGCTTCTCGTGTTTGATAATCGGTGTAAGAATAGGAGTAAAGGTCTTCCTTTAATAGATTAAACTTGTTATTGTACAATTGTTGAATACGTATAAAATTACTAGGATCACCAACATCCATGGCATTTGAAATTGTTTGTACCGAAGGTTTTGGATGATATTCTTCTGTTTGCAAATATTCTGGAATGATATCATTCGCATTTGTAGCAGCAATAAATTGATGTATGGGCAGTCCTAATTTTTTTGCCAACATTCCAGCACAAATATTGCCGTAATTTCCACTAGGCACAGAGAAAACGAGTTGCTGCTCTTTGTCAACTAATTGTTTGTAGGCAAAGAAAAAATAAAACATTTGTGGAAGCCACCTTGCAATATTAATTGAATTCGCAGATGTTAATTGCATTTTAGACAGCAATGATTCATCTAAAAAAGCATTTTTAACCATCGCCTGACAATCATCGAATGTACCAGCTACTTCCAAAGCTTTGATATTTTGACCTAGAGTTGTTAATTGCTTTTCTTGAACTTCACTCACTTTTTTACTAGGGTAGAGAATTACAACATTTACGTTTTTTACGCCTAAGAAACCACTAGCTACAGCTCCTCCGGTATCTCCCGAAGTTGCTACAAGTACTGTCACATCTTTATCATGATCTTTGTTGAAATATCCTAAGCAACGTGCCATAAATCGTGCTCCAACATCTTTAAAGGCCATTGTAGGTCCGTGGAACAGTTCTAGCGTTTTAATAGAATCTTCAATATCAACAACAGGAAAGTCAAAGCACAAAGTTTCTTTAATGATTTCTTTTAATACATTTTCAGGGATTTCATTACCCACAAACTGTTGAATCACTTCCAATGCGATTTCTTCATTAGAATAGTTAGAAATATGTTGGATAAAATCGGGTGATAATGGGGTAATTGTTTCTGGGAAATACAATCCTTTATCTGGCGCTAAACCCTTAATAACTGCTTCTTTAAACGAAACATTCGTTGCTTCTTTATGTAAACTATAGTAGTTCATCCTATTTTTTATCTAATATTTTAATTCCTTCTGTATTTATCTTCGAAACATGAATTTCAAAATCTATCCCTGTGTTGTTATATACATTATGCATCGATTTAGCCACTTTTTGCGCAGTATCTAGTCCTTTGCTAAGTGCAAAGATTGTAGGTCCTGATCCTGAAATTCCAGCACCCAAAGCACCATTTGAAATGGCAGCTTCCTTAACTTTATCAAAATGAGGGATCAATCGCTTCCGTAATGGTTCTACAACCACATCTTGTAACGAGTTACTAATCAATTCATAATTATTTGAATACAGTCCACTGACTAAACCACCTACGTTGGCCCATTGTGTTGTTGCATCTTTTAATGAAACATGATCGCTCAAAACATCTCGCGCATCCTTCGTTTTAATTTCAATTTGCGGATGAATAACAGTGGCATACAATTCATCTGGTACTGGAAGACTTATAATATCCAAGGGATCGTAGCTTCTTACCAAAATAAATCCTCCATATAAAGCAGCACTCACATTATCAGCGATCTGACTCCCGCAAGCGGCTTCTTCTCCCAGCATCGCATATTTTGTTAATTCTAACATAGAAAAAGGTTTGCCTAATAATTCATTGACGGCAAAAGCGGTTCCTGAAGCACTCGCAGCACTACTCCCTAATCCACTACCTGGCTTGAAGTTTTTATAAACTTCTATGTCAATTCCGATCTTTTCAGATTGGTCTCGAAGCATCGCTTGAGCAACAACCCCCACAACATTTTTATTGATGTCGTACGATAATTCGGCGCCCTCAATCTTGGTAATTTGAATATTTGACTTTTCATTTCGTCGAAATATCATTTCGTCGCCTAAGCTTTCCAGCGCGAAGCCAAGCGCATCAAAACCACAGGAAACGTTAGCCACCGTAGCAGGTGAAAATATGGTTAATTCTTTCATGTCTTAATTATTGGCAGTTCTAATGATATCTGCAAAAAGCCCTGAAGCCGTAACTTCAGCACCAGCACCAGCACCTTTAATAATCATTGGTTGCTCAGGATATCTTTCTGTGTAAAACATAACAATATTATCTTTTCCTTCTAAATTATAGAAAGGATGACCAACAGGAATTTCTTTTAGGCCGACTTTAGCTTTTCCATTATTAAATTCAGCAACATATTTTAGTTGAGAATCTGCAGCTTTCGCTGATTGATACAACTCTTGAAAATGAGCGGCTTCCTTTTTAAGCGATTCATAAAATTCATCTACAGAATCTGCTGCTAAATTCTTGGCAGTTAAAAAAGAGTTATTATCAATATCTTCCAGTTCTATTTCATTGCCACTTTCACGGGCTAAAATTAGAATTTTCCTCGCTACATCTACACCGCTTAAATCAATTCTAGGGTCGGGCTCCGTATAGCCTTCAGCCTGAGCTTGTTTTACAATATCATAAAAACTTACCGTATCATTAAAATAATTGAAGATAAAGTTTAAACTTCCAGAAAGTACAGCTTGAATCTTATTAATCTTGTCTCCAGAGGCAATTAAATTATTCAATGTGTCAATAATTGGTAATCCGGCGCCAACATTCGTCTCAAACAAGAGTGGGGCGTTATACTTCTTTGAGAGTCTTTTCAATTCTTTATAATTCTCTAAAGTCGCCGAACAAGCAATTTTATTGCAAGCAACAACACCAATACTATTTTTTAAATAATCTTGATATAGATTTGCAACATGTTCGTTGGCCGTAATGTCAACAAAAATACTATTGCGAAGATTTAATTGTTTTACTTTTTGAAAAAATCCATTTAAGGAAGCCTTTTCACCTTGTTGAAGATCAACTTCCCAATTTAAAAGATCAATACCGGTTTCGTTAAAAAGCATTATTCGAGAATTTGAAATTCCGATAACCCTTAGATTTATATTTAAGTGCTCTTTCAAATATTCTTTTTGTTGACTGATCTGATGGATTAATTTACTTCCAACATTTCCAACTCCAGTGATGTATATATTGATTTGTTTGATGTTATTTTCGAAGAACTCTTCATGTAAACTGTTCAGAGCTTTCTTTACATCACCTTTACTGATAACTGCAGAAATATTAGTTTCGGAGGCACCTTGTGCAATAGCTCGGATGTTTACATTGTTCTTGCCCAACGTACTGAACATCTTACCACTAATGCCTTGATGACTTTTCATTTTTTCACCAACAAGTGCTATAATCACTAAATCTTCTTCAACTATTAAAGGATTTATCTGCCCTTTCGATATTTCTAATTCAAACACCGCATCGACCACTTCCTTTGCTAGTTGGGCATTGTGATCGTCGATACCTAAACAAATTGAATGTTCTGATGAAGATTGAGTGATAAATTTGATATGTATACTGTTAAGAAAAAAAGTTTCAAATATTCTTTTTGAGACTCCAGGCACTCCAATTTTCCCTGGTGCTTCTAGCGTTACAAGTGTAATATTCTCAATATGACTAATGCCTTTTACCGGGTCTAAATTCGTACTAGGTTGATCAGAAATTAGAGTTCCTTTATTTGATGGTTCGAAGGTGTTTTTAATATAAATAGGAGTTTGCTTGACAAATGCCGGGTGTATTGTTGGAGAAAAAATCACTTTAGCACCAAAATGCGCTAATTCCATAGCTTCATGATAGGAAATCTGATTTATTGGTTTTGCCTGCTTCACGATTTTAGGATTTGCAGTATACATACCGCTTACGTCGGTCCATATTTCTAGGGCATCAACATCTAGCGCCGCTGCTATTATTGCAGCGGTATAGTCAGAACCACCTCTACCAAGGACAGTTGTTTCATTTTTTTTATTTGCAGCAACAAAACCAGGAACTATAACAATACTGGATGCGCATGAATCAATAAATTTGACAATTTTTCTATTAGTCAATTCAAAATCTACAGTGGCATTTGTATAATCGCTATTCGCTATAATTAGTTCTCTAGTATCCTTTCTCTCAACATCCAGTCCGTGAGAAATCATGGCTTCTTTGATGATAAAAGATGATAATAATTCTCCGAAGCTTGCAATTTTTGCTTCAGTTTTAGGTGTCATTTCATTGATCAAGGAGATTCCCTGATAAAGCTGCTTTAACTTGTCTAACTCGGTATGTAGATATTTAAATACTTTTCCTCTAACAGTTTCGTCTGATATAAGTTCATTGATAATATTTAAATGCATATCCACAATCTGTTGACTGATAGAATCAAATGAGCTTTTCTTTTCCAAAATGGACTTAATTCCGTTAAGAAGGAGGTTAGTAACTCCCGAAAAAGCCGAAACTACAACTATCTTTTTTTCTTCTGTTGTATCGTTTTGAATGATATCTATTACTAGCTTGATGTTTTTGGCGGAACCTACAGACGTACCTCCGAATTTTAAAACTTTCATTTTAAATAGTTTGATTTTTTATATAAAAATTGAATTGTTTTTCTAATGAATAGAAACTGAAAAATAGCGTATATGTCTCTTATAAACCCCGAAGGGTCATAATTGTCATAATAGCAATAACACACACAGAAGTGGGAAATGGATGTGTAATAGTAAGAGTATTGCTATTCGTTTGCATGCAACAAATGTATGAGATAATATTTTAATGACAAGTAATTTAGGTTCAATAATCTCGATTTTTATGATATCAATAGTCTGATGAAAAAAAATTCACAAATATTTAATAAAAGACGGTTATTCTGCTAAAATTATAATTGTATTTTTGAATATTATAAACCAATACTATGTATAGAAGAACGTTATTAATAATAGTAGCTATTTTAATGGTGCAATTTAATGGTGCACAAGAATTAACTCCAACTGATTTTTTATCAAAAGAATTCCATAAAAATAGGAGAGAAGCATTGCGCAAAACAATGCCAAAGAATTCGGTAGCAATATTTCTAGCAAACCCTATTAGAAATAGAGCGAATGATGTTGATTATGTGTATCATCAAGATCCTAATTTTTATTATTTAACTGGCTACAGAGAACCTGATGCCATTTTATTGATATTTTCTGAAGATCAAGCTGAGGGCACAAAAAGTTATAATGAATTAATATATGTTCAAGAAAAAAATGAACTGGCAGAAATGTGGACAGGTAAAAGATTAGGAATAACCGGTACACAGGAGAAATTAGGTTTTCTGAATCCATATAATGGAGGAGATTTTAAGGATATAGCAGTAAATTTTAAAGAGTACGATAAGGTGTTGTTGTTTGACTTTAAAGATGATTATAGAAATTCAAAAAGAAACAACGCCGATATTTTTGATCTTTCTGAACAATTAAAAGAAAAGATTGGGTATTCAAAAGAAGCAATTCCCGATCCTACCAAAAACGGTCTATATAAAACCATTAAAGCTACTGAAATTGAGAATAGTGCCAATGTAGCACAAAATTTAGGACGTTATTTAGAATTTTATCCTGAACTTAAAAAAGACGAACTCTTAGTAGGGTATCAAAAAGCAACATCAGATGAGTTGCGTAGAGAATTTAAACAAAAGATTAGTTTAAAGTTAGAGGCTATTCCTAAAACCAATATTGATGTTCGAAGTTTAGGACAATTAATGGGTAAATTAAGAGAGACGAAGTTGCCTGAAGAATTAAAGCTGCTAAAAAAAGCAGTAGAGATATCTGCTGTTGGCCAAGTTGAAATAATGAAAGCAATGCATCCGAATATGTCTGAAACAGAAATTCAAGGTGTGCACGAATTTGTGTATAAGAAATATGGCGCAGAATATGAAGGATATCCTTCCATTGTTGGAGGTGGAAATAATGGTTGTATTTTACATTATATAGAAAATAATAAAACACAGGTTGGTAATGATCTTGTTTTAATGGACTTAGGCGCTGAATATCGTGGATATACGGCAGACGTTACAAGAACGATTCCGGCCAACGGTAAGTTTTCAAAAGAGCAAAAGTTAATATATGATATTGTTTATGATGCTCAAGAAGCTGGAATTGCTGAATCTAAAATAGGAAATTCTTTTTTTGCTACACACAAGGCCGCGCAAAAAGTAATCAATGAAGGGCTTGTAAAATTAGGAATTATAAAAACAGAAGATGAGAAACATTCTTATTTTCCACATGGTACATCACATCATATAGGTTTAGATGTACATGATGCATCTGCCAGTCGTAATTTTAATGAAAACATGGTAATAACAGTAGAGCCAGGAATTTATATTCCAGAAGGTAGCGCTTGCGATAAAAAGTGGTGGGGAATTGCGGTGCGCATTGAGGACGATATCCTTATTACTAAAGATGGTCCGGTAAATTTATCGGCCATGGCACCTAGGAAATCTGACGAAATTGAGAAAGTAATGCTTCAAAAAAGTGTTCTGACTGATTTTAAACTTCCTAAGTTAGATTAATTATAAAAAAAACGCCAACATCATGTTGGCGTTTTTTTTATAATTTAACTACTTCTTGATTCCGTAAAATATCATCTATCGTTTCTCTTTTACGAATAAGATAGTCTTTTCCTTTATGAATAAGAACTTCTGCTGGGCGATACCTTGAGTTATAGTTTGAAGCCATGGAAAAGCAATACGCGCCTGCATTACTAAAACTCAAAATATCTCCTTCACTAATTTCATTAATTCGTCTATTGGCCCCTAGGGTATCCGTTTCACAAATATAACCAACAACACTATAAAACCGCTCTTTCCCTCTAGGATTCGAAATATTTTGTATATGATGATAGGCGTCATAGAACATTGGTCTTATTAAATGATTCATTCCCGTATCTACCCCAGCAAAGACTGTTGAAGTCGTTTGCTTTACAACATTTACATTTACTAAGAACTTACCCGCTTCACTTACAAGAAACTTTCCAGGTTCAAACATTAGTGTTAAATCCCTACCAAAATCTTTACAAAACTCATTGAATCTTTTCGATAGTTTCTTACCTAATTCTTCGATATCAGTTTCAATATCTCCTTCTTTATACGGGACTTTGAAACCACTTCCAAAATCTATATAGGCTAAATCTTTAAACGTTTCTGCCGCATTAAATAGAATCTCTGTAGCTCTTAAAAATGCATCGACATCATATATATCGGAACCCGTATGCATGTGGATTCCATTAATTAGCATACCCGTATTTTCTACAACTCTATGTATATGTGGTAACTGATGAATAGAAATACCAAATTTTGAGTCAATATGACCTACGGAAATTTTACTATTTCCTCCGGCCATAATATGCGGGTTAATACGAATACATACAGGTGTTTTAGGGTGTTTTTGACCAAATTGTTCAAGTATTGAGATATTGTCAATATTAATTTGGACACCCAAATCTTTTGCTTGTTCGATTTCCTCCAAAGAAACACCATTCGGAGTAAAAATAATATTATTAGGATCAAAACCAGCTTTCAAACCTAAATGAACTTCTTGAATGGAAACAGTATCCAGACCAGCATCTAACTGTTTAAATACTTTTAAGATATTGACATTAGAAAGCGCTTTAACAGCATAGTTTATTTTTAAACTAGGAACACTAGAAAAAGCACTAGTGATACGTTTGTATTGAGAAATAATCTTTCCTGAATCATAGACATACAGGGGTGTGTCATATTTTTTTGCCAGTGATAATAACAGTTTTTGGGTCATATTCTTTTAATTACAGGGGTCAAATATATAGAAGGGAAGGTGTAAATAAAACTTTCATATAAAAATATTACACAAATAGTCTATTTGTTATTTTTTAGCTCTTTTTCCTGTGATTTCAGCGATTTTCACAATGACTTCGGTAGCTTTTATCATGGATTCAACTGGTACGTATTCATAGCGCCCATGAAAATTATGCCCTCCGGCAAATATATTAGGGCAAGGTAATCCTTTATAAGACAGTTGAGACCCATCGGTGCCTCCGCGAATAGCTTTAATAAGAGGTTTTATTCCTATGCTTTTCATGGCTTCCTCAGCAATATCAACAATATGCATAACGGGTTCTATTTTCTCCTTCATATTATAATATTGATCTTGAATCTCAATTGAGATCACGTTTGATCCCGCAGCCTCGTTGATACTTTCCGCAAGGTTTTGAAAGTGAGATTTGCGTTTTTCGAATAACTCCATATCATGATCACGGATGATATACTGTAATTCAGTTTTTTCAACGGTTCCTTTCAAATCGTATAAATGAAAAAAACCTTCATATCCTTCGGTATGTTCAGGAACTTCTTTTTTTGGTAGTTTATTAATGAACTCATTTGCGATTAAAAGAGAATTTACCATTTTTCCTTTTGCATAACCCGGATGTACAATTTTACCTGTAATCGTAACTTTAGCGCCAGCCGCATTAAAATTTTCATATTCTAGCTCGCCTATTTGACTTCCGTCCATAGTATAAGCCCACTCAGCTCCAAATTTTTCAACATCAAATAAATGTGCTCCTTTACCTACTTCTTCATCAGGAGTAAACGCAATTCTGATTTTTCCATGTTTAATCTCTGGATGTTCTATAAGGTATTTCATTGCACTAACAATCTCGGTGATACCGGCTTTATCATCTGCACCCAATAGGGTAGTGCCATCAGTTGTTATCAAGGTTTGCCCTTTATATAAAAGTAAATCTTCAAAATAATTGGGCGATAGAACAATCCCTTCCTTTTTGTTCAAGACAATATCATTGCCGTTATAATTTTTATGAATTTTAGGGTTCACCTTTGTCCCAGAATAATCTGGGCTAGTATCGATATGTGCTATAAATCCAATGGTCGGCACGTTGTATTCTAGGTTGCTTGGCAAGGTTGCCATTATATAACAATTATCATCTAAAGTGACTTCTTTCATTCCAATAGTCTCCAAGTCTTTTACGAGTACTTTTGCTAAGTCCCATTGCTTTTCGGTACTCGGAAAAGCAGCGTTGTTAGGATCTGACTGAGTATCAATAGTAACATACTTTATGAAACGATCTATAATTTCTTGCATTCGGTATTTTTTATAAAAGTACTAAATATGGCATAAAAAAAGAGAGTATAATTTATACTCTCTTTTTATTATAATTAAGGAATGTTAAATTTTACTTAGAAACATTCGCGTGTGCAATTAAATAATAATCTTCCGGCAAACTGTCGAAATAATATACATCACTTGTAACGCCACCTAATTCAGTATGTTGATAAGGATATTTTGCAGGATTTATCGTTGCATTTCCATTTTCATCTAACGGATATTTTTCTGATCCAATATATAATTGGGTATCATGAATAATATAATCAGTTTTAGAAACAATTCTTACGATTGCACTCTTATCTTCGTTAAATCGAACGCTAACTACTCCAACAAAATCTTCTTCTTCATTCGCATCACATCCATCTACGTTCGTATATAAGTGAAAATCGAATCTATCTGGATATGGACCGTTTGTCCATCCCCATTCAGAAAATCCATCATTAGTAAAACAATTTGCAGATTCATCACATCTTGCAAATGCTGTATCATAATTGTTACATTCTTGTTTACAATATTCAAAAGATCTTACCCATTCGTTATAATAATAACAACCTGAATAATAAGAATATGAATATGTCTGAGTTAAATTTTGATCATAAGCGAAAGAAGTATAAAAGCATCTACTAGCGCTATCATAAACTTTAGAATAAGCAACAATTTCAAAACAATCAACATCAATGTCAGCTAACGGAATAACATATGTTGCTTTTTTAGTACCTCCAAAATAATAAGGAAACGCTTTGTAATTGAACTTTCTTAAATTTGGAAAACCATTTGAATAAAATGGAGTACTTCCTTTTGCACCAATATTTAAATACACCTTTTTCATGTATTTATACTGATCAGCTGTAAAAGTTAAATAAAGATTTTCATCATCATTCATAACTTTTACTTCTCCAACTTTCTTCTTTTTATAACCAACTAATAAAGACTTCGTAGTAGCTTCACCACACATTGCGTCTATCTTCTCTTGACTTATCTTTGATGGTTTTAATAGAGTATAGTTATAATAACCATACGTTTTTGCGTCTACTCCTTCAGGAGCTTCCTCTTCAATATCAGATTCTTCCATGGAACCATCTTTTTCAAAAAAGTCAGGCTCTAGGTTTACTTTGTTTGATTCAGGAATAACCTCATCTTCAGAGGTATTACAAGCAGTAAATAACAGAAATAAGGCCACAAGGGAATATGACCATAAGTAATTTTTTTTCATAGCAAATAAAAATTTAAATTATTAATAGTTCGGCAAATGTATCATAAAAAAAACAGTCCGCAAAGGAAAAAGTAATTTTTATTAAAAAAAAAGAAGCTAACAATCAGTTAGTTATGTTGCTAGGTGTGTATAAATCAAAATAATACCTTGACATATCACTACTCCAAAATCTTAACTTTTTTGAATAATGCTAAGGATTCACAGAGTCTAGCATCTACATCTATCTTTCCATACAATTTCGTAGTCATTAAGAAATATTCGTCTTCATCAGTTTTAAGATACATTTGAATAAAAGTATATAAACGATCTGATTTCTTACCTTGAGAGAGATTCCAGTAACTTTGTTTTTTCTTAAACTCACCAAACCCTGATTTGACAGTTGTCATTTGCTCTCTTAGATTTAATGTGTCAGTGACACTTTTAGCTAGAGCTTCGTTTAATTTTAACTCACCTTGATGCCATGCAATGTCTAAAATATATGTCTCGCTTAATTGTTTGGTAGTGTCAGCGGCATAAATTTGCGATTTAAACTCGTCATAATATAATTGGGTTTCCCAGTTTTCTGGAACTACAACTTTGAATTTTTTTAAAATATCTCTGATTTCCTTTGTTTTACCCATTTTTTCCGTAGATCCACAACTCAGTTCCTTTTCAATAGTAGTTTTCCCACAACTTAGAAGGGTAAGTGTCATACAGAATAATATAATTTTTCTCATTAATTCTATTTTAATATCAATTTTCCGATTTTATTTTTTCCGGCTAACCAGGCTATATTTTTGTTAACGAATTGTATGGTATAGTAATCTTTTTCTGTGCTAACTTCTTTCCATGTACTTCCACTATCGTTAGAAAATGACATGCCAGTTGATCCTATGGCGATTAACTCCTTCCCATTCGTATCTGGTATATACTGTACACAACTCTTATATCCGGGGTTACGATTATCAGCAACTAGCTTCCACGTTTTGCCCCCGTCATTGGTAATTGCCTTATTACTTTTCATATCATTTTTTTTCTCCCAATTTCCGCCAAATATAATCCCATTCTTGGAATCATAAAAATCTACACTATAGATACCTGTCATTTTTCCACCTTGAGTGATCGGCGTATTATAAACCCTCCAAGTATTTCCCATATCAGGAGAGTGAAAAACTCGGGATCGCTGTCCGCCAGTTACAATCCATACATTAGAATTCACAATAGCAATATTCGTGTTGCTTGCAGCAAATGCCGCTTCTCCTTTTATAATTTTAGGTAAATTTTCACATGCAATTTTTGTCCAACTATTTCCACCATCATCTGTCCTAATAATCGATAAGCAATCATCAGTAGGATCCCCCATAGCGATGCCATTTTTAGCATTAAAAAAGGCCATCGCATCATAAAAAACATTTTTATGTTCTTCTTTATATACTAAATGTGATTCACCATCGGTGTGCTTATATAACAATGCGGGATTTCCAACACTTAAAACAAACAATGAATTACCATTAGATGCAATACTCCTAAAATGAGGTGTAATTGTATCATATTTAATTTCAGAGGTCATCACACTATTATTAAACCCAGAAGTCATACCTATTAGACCATTTGAAGTCGCAAAGAATAAAGTAGAATCTTTTAAAACATGAATTGCTCTGATACTTGCGCTATCAATTTTCATTTCTTCTATAGAAACCGATTCTAGATTTCGTGGAGAAATTTCAGTTTTACAGGAAGAAAGTACAATTACAGAACCTAAAATTATGATAAGACGATGAATTTTCATTTTAAATGGATTAGATTTATCAAAAATAAGTGATTTAACAATTATATGTATGATTTAATTGGGGCTTTTATACATTAAACATGTAAATTTAATACCACGGTTTTACCATAAGAGAATATGAGTTGGTCGAATATATAAAAAGTGTAAGTAGTAAATGAAAGCATTAGTAATTTCGGGAGGCGGAAGCAAAGGGGCTTTCGCGGGCGGTGTAGCTGAGTATTTAATAGAAGAAAAAAACAAAGAATATGATTTATTCTTAGGTACTTCTACAGGTAGCTTAATGGTAACTCATTTATCAATGGGTAAGTTACGAGAATTAAAAGCCATCTATACTACGGTAAGTCAACGCAAGATATTTAGTAATAACCCATTTATCGTTAGAACAGTTCATGGTGAGAAAGTAGTGAGCATTAATCATTTAAATACATTATGGAATTTTATAAATGGTCGACGTACTTTTGGTGAGAGTAAAAATTTAAGAAAGTTCATAAAAAAATACATTACAGAAGATTATTTTAATCGTGTAAAAAGTTCTCATAAAGATGTCATTGTAACAGTTTCAAACTTAACTGCTAATCAAGTTGAATATAAATCTATAAAAGATTATGACTATTTAGATTTTTGTGACTGGGTTTGGGGGTCTTGTAATTATGTGCCATTTATGAGTTTATTACGGAAGAATAACTGCGATTATGCGGATGGTGGTTTCGCATGCTTAGTTCCGATTAGAGAAGCCATTCTAAGAGGAGCTAAAGAGGTTGATGCGATCATTTTAGAAACAGAAGTCTCTCAAATTAATCGATTGCCTTCTAAGAATCCGTTCGGTTTAATGATGACCGTTTCTGAATTTATGTTAGACCAATTAGAAAGATATAACGTTAATATCGGTAAATTAGAAGCAAAGCACAAAGATGTAAAATTAAATCTGTACTATACGCCTACAGTGCTTACAACCAATTCATTAGTGTTTAATAAAAAACTAATGAAAAAGTGGTGGAAATACGGATATAAGCATGCTCAAAAGAGAGATTTAGAAATGAATAAATTAAAAGATTAAAAAATATTTGGAATTCTAATTTTAAATTTTAAATATTTGTAGGATTAAAACAAAGAAATGAACTTTATTCAATTACATCATCATCATTTTCATATTTGCACTCAGGCGAATTGAAATTGTATTGAATAAAATCAAGATATTTTAAACCCGTTTGAGTACATCAAGCGGGTTTTTCTTTTGAAACCATGCCATTTGATTTACTCAAACATTGATTATTAATAATTTAAAAACTCCTGCGAAGACAGGCATTGTAATGAGTAAATTAAGAATTGCGATTCAAAAATCAGGAAGGTTAAATGAAGATTCCTTAAAACTTCTAAAAGATTGTGGAATATCTATAGACAACGGTAAAGATCAGTTGAAAGCACAAGCGAGTAACTTCCCATTAGAGGTGTTCTATTTAAGAAATGGAGATATTCCGCAATATTTGCGTGATGGCGTTGTAGATATCGCGATTATAGGTGAGAATGTATTAATTGAAAAAGGAAGTGATATTGGGATTGCTGAAAAATTGGGATTTTCAAAATGTAGAGTTTCTTTGGCGATTCCAAAGAATGTAGATTATACTGGTATGAACTATTTTTCTGAAAAGAGAATAGCAACTTCGTATCCTAATACCGTACAATCTTATCTATCTAAAAAAGGAATTGAAATTGATCTGCACGTTATTAATGGTTCCGTTGAAATAGCTCCAAATATCGGTTTGGCCGATGGAATTTGTGATATTGTGTCTAGTGGAAGTACCCTCTTTAAGAATAATTTAAAAGAAGTAGAAGTTCTATTAAAATCAGAAGCTGTCTTAGCTGTATCACCAACCATAACAGCTAGCAACAAGGCATTACTAAATAAGTTACAATTTAGAATTCAATCTGTTTTAAAAGGAAGAAATTCTAGATATGTATTAATGAATGCACCAAATGAGAAATTAGAAGAAATTATCGAGGTATTACCAGGTATGCGTAGTCCAACCGTATTACCCTTGGCGGAAGAAGGTTGGAGTTCAGTACATTCGGTAATTGATAAAAATCAGTTTTGGGAAATTATCGACGAATTAAAGTTGAAAGGAGCTCAAGGTATTCTTGTATGTCCAATTGAAAAAATGGTACTGTAATGGATAAGTTTACTATTAGATTGATACCAAGTGAGAAAATGATGAGTATTCTTCCATTCCTAAAAATGTTGGATAATACTATTGATGAGGATGTTCTTAAAAGCCGCATAAAAGATATGCTTTTAAGTAACTATAAATGCGTTGGTATTTATAATGATAAAGATTTGATAGGTATTTCAGGTTTATGGATTTTAAACAAATATTATATAGGCAAACATATTGAACTAGATAATGTTATGGTTCATCCAGATTATCAAGGCAAAGACGTTGGAAATAAATTGTTAGAATGGATATCGAACTATTGTATTTCTATTGGTTGTAACGCTTCTGAATTAAATTGTTATGTAAACAATAATGAAGGCATCAAATTTTGGCTGAATAAAGGATATAAATTAGTTGGATTTCATTTTCAAAAAAAATATAAAAAATGAGAATCATAGAAAACCCTCCAAAGAACAATTGGAAAGAAATCTTAAAAAGACCTACACAAACTGTTGAGGATATTGAAGCGACGGTTTCCGAAATATTTTATGAAGTTGAACAAAAGGGAGACATTGCAATCGCAAAATATACCTCTTTTTTTGATGGCGTTGAATTGGAAGAACTCACAGTTGGAACAAATGAGATTAAAGATGCCGTAGATAGCGTTTCTGATGAATTAAAAGCTTCTATTCAGCTAGCAAAGAGCAATATAGAGATATTTCATAAAGCGCAAAGGATAAAAAATATCTCGGTAGAGACTACTGAAGGCGTACGTTGTTGGCAAGAAAAAAGAGCTATAGAAAAAGTTGGGCTATACATTCCAGGTGGAACAGCACCATTATTTTCGACGGTACTCATGTTGGCTGTTCCAGCTAAACTGGCGGGATGTAAAGAGATTATAGTTTGCTCTCCACCAGACGGTAATGGAAATATACATCCAGCAATTTTATATGCTGCACAATTATGTGGTGTTACAAGAATAATCAAAGTTGGAGGTATCCAGGCTATTGCGGGGATGACTTTTGGTACCGAGCAAATTTCGAAAGTTTCTAAAATTTTTGGTCCTGGAAATCAGTTCGTTACAGTAGCTAAGCAGTTAGCAACGAAGTATGGAGTGGCCATTGATATGCCTGCAGGACCCAGTGAATTATTAGTGGTTGCTGATTCGACTGCCAATGCCGCTTTTGTAGCTTCCGATTTGTTAAGCCAAGCAGAACACGGAATTGATAGTCAAGTTATTTTAGTGTCGACCTCAAAAGATATGATTGAAATGGTTGAGAAGGAAATTTCTATTCAAATAGAAGAGTTGCCAAGAAAAGAAATTGCAAAAAAAGCTATAGAAAATTCAAAGTTAATTCTAATGAATTCCAATCGAGATGCACTTGATTTAATCAATGATTACGGACCTGAACATTTTATTATTTGTGTTGAAAATGAAGATTTTTATAGTGACGGTATTATCAACGCTGGCTCCGTTTTTATTGGAAATTATACACCAGAAAGTGCAGGCGATTATGCATCGGGGACAAATCATACCTTGCCTACGAACGGATTTTCAAAGGCCTATTCTGGAGTAAATCTAGATAGCTTCCTAAAAAGCATGACCTTTCAGAAAATTTCTAAGAATGGCTTATTGAATATTGGGCCTAGCATTGAAATTATGGCAGAAGCTGAGGGCTTACAAGCACATAAAAACGCAGTAACTTTACGTTTAAATAGTATCAAAAACAAATGAATAATTTCGATTTAAAAAGTTTAGTTCGTTCGAATGTATTGAAACTGAAACCATACGCCTCGGCTAGAGATGAGTTTAAAGATTTTGATACCGAGATGGTCTTTTTGGACGCCAATGAGAATCCATTTGATAATGGTGTCAATAGATATCCAGATCCGCAACAGCGAAACCTAAAGGCACTATTAGCAGATGCTAATAATGTTCTGGAAGAGCATATATTACTTGGTAATGGAAGTGACGAAGTACTAGATTTAATTTACCGTGTATTTTGTCAGCCTAAAGAAGATAATATTATTACACTGCCACCAACCTATGGTATGTATTCAGTTCTCGCTGAAACCAACGAAATCGAAAATCGGGAAGTGGTACTTTCTCCCGATTTTCAACCCGAAGTTTCAAAAATTCTCGCAGCAATAGACCATCATACGAAATTACTGTTACTTTGTTCACCTAATAATCCAACTGGAAATTCTTTAGCGGAAGAGGCAATTGAACGCTTATTGATAGAATTTAAAGGAATTGTAGTCATAGATGAGGCCTATATTGACTTTTCAGATAATCCAAGTTGGACACAAAGACTTCAAGAGTTTCCAAATTTGGTTATTACACAGACCTTATCTAAGGCCTATGGTTTGGCGGGAATTCGCTTAGGTATATGTTATGCATCAAAAGAGATAATTACACTTTTAAATAAAATCAAGCCACCTTACAACGTCAATGAATTAACACAAAATAGAGCTAAACAACGCCTAATTGCTAAAGAGAGAGTTATTCAAGAAGTAACGAAGATCATAGAAGAGCGTATTAAGTTAGTTGCCGCTTTAAATAAGATTTCATTTGTTTCACAGATTTATGATACCGATGCAAATTTTATTTTAGTGAAAGTAGATGATGCAAATAAAAGGTATGAAGAATTAATTGCGAAAGGTGTTGTTGTTCGAAATAGGTCAACACAACCACTATGCGAAAATACATTGAGGTTTACTGTTGGTAATCCAGAAGAGAATATCAAATTAATGAACGTTATAAAGGAATTAAACTAGCATGAAAAAAGTATTATTTATTGATCGAGATGGCACAATGATCAAAGAACCTGCCGATGAACAAATAGATGCATTTGATAAATTAATCTTTTACCCAAAGGCTATCCAATCTCTTAGTAAAATTGCTAAAGAATTAGATTTTGAATTGGTTATGATTACAAATCAGGATGGTTTAGGAACAAAGATATATCCAGAAGATACTTTTTGGCCCGTACATAATTTTGTGTTGCAAACTTTTGAGAATGAAGGCGTAGTGTTTGACGAAATATTTATTGATAAAACTTTTGCAAAAGATAATGCACCAACACGTAAACCCAATACAGGATTACTTACAAAGTACTTTGCTGATAACTATGACTTAAAGAATTCATTTGTAATAGGAGACCGATTGACAGATATAGAATTGGCAAAGAATTTAAATGCAAAGGGTATCTTCATCAATGATCTCACAGAATTAGGCACTGATGAAATCACCGTAAAACGAGAAGATTTAGCATCATATATAGCATTAGAAACGAATGATTGGAATCGTATTTATGAATTCTTAAAACTAGAAGATCGTACCGCGAATACAGAACGGAAAACGAATGAAACGGATATCCGAATTGTATTGAATCTTGATGGAACTGGTGAAAGTAACATTGATACTGGAATATCATTTTTTGATCATATGTTAGATCAATTGGCAAGACATGGTCAGATGGATTTAACTATTTTGGTAAAGGGTGATTTAGAAGTTGATGAACATCATACTATTGAGGATACCGCAATTGCGTTAGGGGAGGTTTTTGCAGCGGCTCTAGGCAATAAGTTGGGGATAGAAAGATATGGATTTTGTTTGCCAATGGACGATTGTCTAGCCCAGGTGAGCATTGATTTTGGAGGTAGAAATTGGTTGGTGTGGGAAGCAGATTTTGAACGTGAGATGATTGGTAAAATGCCAACAGAAATGTTCTTTCACTTTTTTAAGTCTTTTACAGATGGAGCCAAGGCAAATTTAAATATAAAGGCAGAAGGCACGAATGAACACCATAAAATTGAAGCCATTTTTAAGGCTTTTGCTAAAGCAATTAAAATGGCTAAGAACCGAGATGTTGAGAAAATGATATTACCAAGTACTAAAGGAATGTTGTAATGAAGATAGTTATTATTGATTACGGAGCTGGAAATATTCAATCCATAAAGTTTGCCATACAGCGCTTAGGTTATGAGGCAGTTTTGACTAGTGATGTTGAAGAGATTCAAAAGGCAGATAAGGTTATTTTTCCAGGTGTAGGAGAGGCGAGTAGTGCGATGAAAATGTTGGTTCAGACAGGTTTGGATAGCTTAATACCTGAATTAAAACAACCAGTTTTGGGAATTTGCTTAGGAATGCAACTCATGTGCAATTATTGCGAAGAAGGCGATACGAAAGGCTTGGGCATTTTTGATGTCGATGTAATGAGATTTAATCATGATGTTAAAGTACCTCAGATTGGGTGGAATGAAATATCAGAATTAGAATCAAGATTATTTGAAGGAATTAATGAAAACGAATATATGTATTTGGTTCATAGTTATTATGCGCCAATATGTGATGCCACGGTTGCAGTAAGTGATTATGGGTTACAATATTCAAATGCCCTTAAGAAGGATAATTTTTATGGAGTTCAGTTTCACCCTGAAAAAAGTAGTGTGGCGGGTGAAAAAATATTACAGAATTTTTTAACATTATGAGAATCATTCCTGCAATAGACATTATAGATGGTAAATGTGTGCGTTTGTCAAAAGGAGATTACAGCACCAAAAAAATATATAATGAAAATCCGTTAGAAGTAGCTAAAGAGTTCGAAGCAAGTGGAATTCAATATGTGCACTTGGTTGATTTAGATGGTGCGAAGGCAAGTCATATTGTGAATTATAAGGTCTTGGAGCAGATTGCGACTAGAACGAACTTATCGATTGATTTTGGAGGCGGACTCAAAACCGATGAAGACTTAAAAATTGCGTTTGAATCTGGTGCACATCAAATTACTGGTGGTAGTATCGCTATTAAGAATCCAGCTATGTTTAAAAAGTGGATTGCAACACATGGTCCTAAGAAAATAATTTTGGGTGCCGATGCTAATAATGAAAAGGTAGCCATAAGTGGTTGGCAAGAGGAGAGTAAAGAAGAATTACTGCCTTTTATTGAGAAATATATAACCGAAGGAGTCAAATATGTCATATGTACTGACATCGCAAAAGATGGAATGTTGCAAGGACCATCCTTTGATTTATATAAAAAAATTCTAGATCAATGTTCTGATATAAAATTAATCGCCTCTGGAGGGATTTCAACTTTTGATGAGCTACCTAAACTCGCAGAACTTGGCTGTGAAGGTACTATTATTGGAAAAGCCATTTATGAAAATAGAATTAGCTTGAAACAGCTAGAACAATTTATATTAACAACGAATAACTAACAAACAGATATTTTTCATGCTTACAAAAAGAATTATACCTTGTTTAGATATCAAAAACGGACGTACCGTTAAGGGGGTAAATTTTGTGAATCTACGCGATGCCGGCGATCCAGTAGAACTGGCAAAGATATATGCAAAAAATGGTGCTGATGAATTGGTTTTTCTTGATATTTCAGCGACAGAGGAAAGACGAAAGACACTAACAAAACTTGTGTTAGATGTGGCTGCTCAGGTGAATATTCCTTTTACTGTAGGTGGCGGTATTTCCTCTATAGAAGATGTTGATGCCTTATTAAAATGCGGGGCAGATAAAGTGTCGATTAATTCTTCGGCTGTAAAAAGACCAGAATTAATCAATGAGTTGTCTGGAAAATTCGGCAACCAATGTATCGTGGTGGCTATTGACGCCAAGCAAATTGATGGTACTTGGAAAGTGCATTTGGTAGGAGGGAAAGTGCCTACTGAATTGGATTTATTTGAGTGGGCAAAAGAAGTTGAAGAACGAGGTGCAGGAGAAATTCTTTTTACCTCAATGGATAACGATGGCACCAAAGATGGTTTTGCCAATCAAGCTTTAGCGAAGTTATCTTCTGAGTTGAATATTCCGATTATCGCCTCAGGAGGAGCTGGGAATATACAGCATTTTGTTGATGCGTTTGAAACCGGTAAAGCCGATGCGGCATTAGCTGCAAGTGTTTTTCACTTTAAGGAAATAGAAATTAATGATTTGAAACAAAAACTTAGAGAACTTAGTATTCCTGTTCGATTATAACAAATATATGATGAAAATAGATTTCAATAAAGATATAAACAGTTTAGTGCCTGCCATAATTCAAGATTCAGAAACTAAGAACGTACTGATGTTAGGATATATGAATTTAGAGGCGTATGAGAAAACGATAGCGACAAAAAAGGTTACTTTTTTCAGTCGTTCGAAAAAACGATTATGGACGAAGGGTGAAGAGAGTAAGAATTTTTTAAATTTGGTTGATATAAAGATTGATTGTGATAATGATGCTTTGTTGATATTAGCTTCTCCAGAAGGCCCTACATGTCATAGAGGTTCAGATACTTGTTGGAATGAAACCAACGAACAGAATTATGGGTTTTTATCTCAACTGGAAGCAACTATTAAAGATAGAAAAGAGAATAAAAAGAAGGAAGATTCTTACGTTGCATCCTTATTCCGAAAGGGAATGAATAAAATTGCACAGAAAGTAGGAGAAGAGGCCGTCGAAGTTGTAATTGAAGCCAAAGATGATAATGACAGGCTATTTCTGGATGAATCTGCTGATTTGTTATTTCATTATTTAATATTACTTCAGGCGAAAGGTTATCGTCTTAAAGATGTTGAAGATGTTTTAAAAGAAAGACAAAAATAAGTTTACCACCAAACTACGAAGCATTTATCAAAAACAGTATCGGATTTTTTTATCCAAATCATTGGGGCACGATTAGCTTTTAAGTAGTTATTAATTTCTGCCATAATTTCTTGATGTGATTTCCACAATGTGTTCTTACTTGGTTGCAATATCCATTCCGATTTAATCGGCATAAAATATTGAAATTGTTGAAAAATAGAGGTGTTAAACCCCTTTGAATTGATCCAGAAACCAACGATACAAGCATTGTTTAAAGATGTTGTTAGGATCTCATTATATTGATACGGAACAAATACTTGCGATTTAAAACAAGCTTTATGTTGAATGGTTTTATGATCGATGTTTAGGTCTTTTAGCACTTCAATTCCTTCTGGCGTATGTAATAGTTGAAACTGTTTATGCTTTATCTTTTCTGCCTTTTTAAAGAAGGTGTCTTTTCTATTTGGACCAATAAGCTGATGTATTGAATCTTTTGAGATCATACTGTCAAGTAAATAGAATTTATAAGTAAGTTCTACATGGATGAATTCTTTAGATAATGTATGCTGCAAGATAAAATCTATTTCACCGATAGTTCTGTTTTCATCTTTTACAGGAAGGTTATGCGCTAGAACTTTAAACTCTTTAGAATGGGATACTAGTTGATGAAAAATATGCTCCATTTGATGTCCTAGTCTAATTTTATCTGGAATAGGTTCGAATATGAACTGTGATAAATCTATGACAGGAAAAATAAACTGGGTTATGTCAAACTTTGTACCCTTCCATAAAGGAGGTGTTTCTATAAAACTTATAAATGAATCTATATTCGTCATAAAAAAAACTTAAAGTTTGCTTATAGGCTATTATTAGTTACTGCAAATATCTTATTTTTATACAATGAATGATTTCTTTAGAAAAGGTTTACGTTTTGAAAACTACAAAGCACCAAATAGTTCTCCTTTTGATAAGCTTTTTGAAATTTTTAAAGAATTGATAACACACACCTCTGGAGATGTTGATGAAGCCTTAGATTGGCTGCGGCAACTAGATCAGGAATATGAATTGACCACGCCCGAATATACCTTAGAGGATTTTATTGAGGATTTAAAAGAGAAGGGCTATTTACGTGAAGAAATTGAACCACAGGAGGGTAGCGGATTAACCATTACTGCAAAGACAGAGCGTGCTATACGCCAAAAAGCCTTGGATCAGATTTTTGGAAATTTAAAGAAAAGTCGATCTGGTAATCATAAAGCGAAAAGTATAGGACAAGGAGATGAGCACACTGGCGAATTTCGGAACTATCACTATGGAGACGGGCTGGATAGTATTGCTATGACCGAAAGTATTAAGAATGCTCAGATAAATAATGGTATTGGTGATTTTGTATTGAATGAAAATGATTTAGTTGTAGAGGAAACCAATTTCAAAGCTCAGATGAGCACAGTGCTCATGATTGATATTAGTCATAGCATGATTTTATATGGTGAAGACCGAATTACACCGGCTAAAAAAGTGGCGATGGCATTGGCAGAATTAATTACAACGCGTTATCCAAAAGATACTTTAGATATTTTGGTGTTTGGCAATGATGCTTGGCCAATAGCAATAAAAGATTTGCCTTATTTAAAAGTAGGTCCGTATCATACAAATACTGTGGCCGGATTACAATTAGCCATGGATATGTTGCGTAGAAAGCGCAATACAAATAAGCAAATTTTTATGATTACTGATGGTAAACCTAGTTGTTTACGACTTCCAGACGGTCAATATTATAAAAATAGTAATGGGTTAGATCAGCATATAGTCGAAAAATGCTATACCATGGCGAGTCAGGCTAGAAAATTGCATATTCCTATTACTACATTTATGATCGCACAAGATCCTTACTTAATGCAATTTGTACGTCATTTTACGAAGACCAATCAAGGAAAGGCTTTTTATACCGGTATAAAAGGGTTGGGAGAAATGATTTTTGAAGATTATGAACAAAATAGGAAAAAGAGATTAAAAGGATAATACATTTTATGAATATAAAGACAATTAAAACATTAGGAGATTTAAAGAAAGTTGGTTATCAGAATAGGTCAATCAAAGACGAGCTTAGGGAAAATCTTATCGAAAAAATTCAAAACGGAGATACTGTTTTTGAAGGCGTTTGGGGATATGAAAATTCTGTTATTCCTGAATTAGAAACAGCTATTTTATCTCGACATAATATTAATTTATTAGGCTTACGGGGACAAGCGAAAACGCGTTTAGCAAGGATGATGGTTAATTTATTAGATGAATACATTCCGATAGTTGAAGGTTCAGAAATTAATGATGATCCGTTTAGGCCTTTGTCAAGATTTGCCATAGAACTAATCGCTGAAAAGGCGGATGATACCCCAATTTCTTGGATGCACAGAAGTGAACGTTTTTATGAAAAATTAGCAACTCCTGATGTGACCGTGGCAGATTTGATAGGTGATGTTGACCCAATTAAGGCAGCCACATTAAAATTGAGTTATGCCGACGATCGAGTGCTTCATTTTGGAATGATACCTCGAGCGAATAGATCTATTTTTGTGATCAATGAATTGCCAGATTTACAAGCGCGTATTCAAGTAGCCTTATTTAATATCTTGCAAGAAGGAGATATTCAGATTAGAGGCTTTAAATTGCGTTTGCCATTGGATTTACAATTTGTATTTACAGCGAACCCTGAGGATTATACAAATCGTGGTAGTATTGTGACTCCTTTGAAAGATAGGATTGGGTCACAGATACTTACCCACTATCCTGAGTCTATAGAAATTGCACAAAAAATCACTGAACAAGAAGCGAACCTAGATGCACCTCAATTAAATAATGTAGTAGTACCCAGTATCGCAAAAACATTGATAGAACAAATTAGTTTTGAGGCTAGAGATAGCGAATATATTGATGTGAAAAGTGGGATCAGTGCCCGTATGAGTATTACTATTTTTGAAAACCTAATAAGTACGGCAGAGCGTAGAAGTATTTTGACATCTGATAAAACAACAACTGTAAGGTTATTAGATTTCATGGGAGTTATACCAGCAATTACTGGTAAAGTCGAATTGGTATATGAAGGTGAGCAGGAGGGAGCCTCCTTTGTAGCGCAGCAGTTATTGGCAGCAGCAATTAAGACGTTGTTTCCAAATTATTTTCCTGAAATTCAGAAACTACAACATAAAGAGGAAACAACTCCTTATGACAAAGTAATAGAGTGGTTTTTTGAGGAGAGTGATTTTGAATTATTAGATGATATGAATGATGAACAATATCAAAGCGAATTAAATCGAATAACAGCTTTAGATACATTGATTTCAAAATATCAGTCTGATATTGATAGTAGCGAACGTTATTTTCTAAAGGAGTTTGTGCTTTGGGCTTTAGTTGAGCATAAAAAATTAAATAAGAGTCGTTTCACTAAGGGATATAAATTCAATGATCTTTATGGAAGTTATATAAATGATCTATAAGAAAAAAAAGAGCTATCAATGAGGTAGCTCTTTTTTAAGTGTTTATTTTTCTTAATTGAGCCAACCCTTTGTAATTGATTTATTGGTAAATAGTAATAAGATACCACCAATAATAAATGTCAATACTGGGAGAAAAATAGCTGCTGTTCCATATTCTTCTATCGCACCGCTCATAAATAGGTTATAGATTATTTGATGTGCAATAATACCAAGAAGAGATAAAAGGAAAACAGATTTTGCCCATTTCTTTCGTAGCAATAATCCAATAGATCCTAATACCCCACCAAATACTGCAACGGCAAAAGCGGCAGTAGCCCATGAAGGTGCATTGTTGACCATTTCTAACTGTTCGGAGGTATACATTGCTTGAAAACTTTCAGTGTTGTAGGCTTGTATTAAATACATGTAAGCTCCAATGGCATTCCATAAAAGTGCGATGACGCTTGTAATCCAAAACCAGATAGGTGGCTTGTTAGTTATTTCTGTTGTCATAAATCATGTAGGGTTTTAGTTAGTATAATAATTTGGTTACTAGTGTTATAAGTTATAAATATAGAAAATTTTGTTTGATGTTACAAAATGTCATTCTAAATCCAATGTTGTATTTAATTAAAAACTAGAGCTAAATCTTTCATATATTTGGATTACAAAAACATGTAAGATGCCGGCAACAATTTCAAAAGATTTATTAGATTTTTTTAAAAAACTCGAAAAAAATAACAATCGTGAATGGTTTACAGAACATAAGCCGACTTTTAAAGCCTTAGAAAGTGACGTAAAACGTTTTTATCAAGATGTTTTTGAAAATTTACAAAAGCATGATGACGTAGATAAGATAAAAGTCTTTCGTATCTATAGAGATGTGCGATTTTCAAAAGATAAAACGCCTTATAAAACACATTTTGGTGGATCGTTCGGACGAACAAAACCTCGTTTGCGAGGTGGTTACTACGTGCATATTTCTCCAAATAATGAATCTTTTTTGGCAACAGGTTTTTGGCAACCGCACAAGGATGATTTATTACGGATTCGTAAGGAGTTAGAACTAGACGCAGCTGATTTTAGAAAAATTATTGGAGCTAAAAAATTTAAAGAAACATGGGGTGCATTGGAAGGTGAAGAAGTTAAAACATCCCCGAAAGGATTCAATAAAGAACATCCAGATATTGATCTCATAAAGAAAAAACAATTCATCTTCACAAAGAAATTTACAGATAAAGAAGTGATTTCGTCAGATTTTATTAAAGAAATAGATGCATCTTTCAGAGTGATCCGTCCTTATTTCGATTATATGAGCGAAGTATTGACAACTGACTTAAATGGTGTATCACTAATTGACTAAAAAAATGGATGTTCAAGATAAAATGAACATCCATTTTTGTTTGAATTATATTTGACTCAACCCACCATCAACTTCTAATTCAATTCCGTTGATGTAAGAAGCTTCATCAGAGGCTAAAAATAATGCAGCATCTGCAACTTCTTCTGATGTTCCAAAACGACCTAACGGGACTTGAGCGGCAAAACCTTTTCCCATTTCCTCAACGACTTCCTGAGGTAAACCCATTTTACCATAAATTGGAGTATCTATCGGACCAGGAGCTATTGAATTTACTCTAATGCCTCGTGACTTCACTTCAGATGTTAGCACTCTAGAATAGGCACGTAAAGCACCTTTACTGGCAGCATATATTCCTAAACCATCAAATCCTTTTTGGTGTACAATAGAATTTGTGAATAGAATGATACCTCCATTATTGATATATGGTAGTGCCTCTTTGACAGCTATAATAGGTCCTTTTACATTGATATCGAAGATTTCGTTATAATGTGCTTCAGTAATATCGGTTGTTGGGGTTGGAGGAGCAATACCAGCATTTAAAAAAAGAATGTCAATAGATCCATAGGCATCAGTGGCATCTTTTATGAGTTGTACATTGTCTTCAGATTTCGAAACATCTGCAACGACGGTAATAAAATCACCTTCTAAATCTTTCGACACCTCATCTAAGGCTTCTTTGCGTCTACCAGATAATACCACTTTGGCACCTTCCTTTAAATATCGTTTAGCAGTAGCTAGACCAATTCCGCTATTA
Source organism: uncultured Flavobacteriaceae bacterium (assembly GCA_947494325.1). Taxonomy (GTDB): domain Bacteria; phylum Bacteroidota; class Bacteroidia; order Flavobacteriales; family Flavobacteriaceae; genus Aureibaculum. The sequence continues at coordinate 287,396 of CANLUS010000002.1, read as the reverse complement.
GCTCCTGTAATAACGGCCACTTTGTTTTTGAGTTTATTCATAATAAATATTTTTATTTGAAACGTTCGTTTCAAAAAAGATTAAAAAAAATTAAATTAAAGTTTGTAATATTGTTTTAGATATACTTTTCAGTTTCGACGGTTCAGTTACTAGAATTCCGGTTACCCTGAACCCTTGAATTGAAGAGTATATATAAAGTGCATATGCACTTGCACTCTGTAATTTGTTTATAGAATGATCTTGCTGACCTTGAAAAATTAAGTCTTCAAGTAATTCTAACATCCTTTGTTGATTCGAAGTAAGAAAATTGGTGATTGTATTCTCGTGATTGGCCATTTCAGATTTACAATTAACAATCAAACACCCCTTGTCATCAGAAGCTTTCGTCATTTCATAAATATAAAACTCAAATAAATGTTGTATTGCTTCAAAACCGTTTGAAGCTTTCAATAATTTTTTTGAGATCTCTCTATTGTTTTTGTTTTCATAGAATTTTAAACATTCTAAGAATAGATTCTTTTTGCTAGTAAAGGAGTTGTAAATACTGGATCTATTCAATCCGGTGGCATCAACAAGATCCTGCATAGATGTCGCATTATAACCTAGATCGTGAAAGGCAGTAGTTGCCTGACTCAATATTATATCTCTATCGAATGTTTCTACTTTGGGCATTTTATTTGAAATGAACGTTCCAAAATTAATTATAATATTTGAAAGATCTGTTAAAAAATTATTAAAATATTTACACCGCTATTAAATCCTTTGAATTATCAAAGAGTTGTACCTGATCTTTTAAACGTTCTGTCACAATTTGCATCATACGTTTGTTCAATGAAGAAGAGTTCTGAATGTAAACTTCGTATTCATCGACCGTAAATTGTCCAATGATCATACCTTTTAATGAGTTTCTAAATTTGATGTTCTTTTGAACAGCGTTGTCTATGTAATCCATTTTCTTCTCCAATGAGAGCCCATGGAATACACACTTATATTTTTTTATATAGTTCTTAAATACCGCAATAAATAGATCATTTTGTAATTTAATAATTGGGCGAAGTGTTTTGTTTTGAAAAAACTCTCCATCTGACATGTTTGGAGTAATGACTGCCGATGAAATAATTGGACGCGTGTTTAACAATGTTTTTTTTCTTGAATTCATAACTGGTAGGTTTACTTAAAAGTAAGTATTGTGTATCTTTGAATCTGTTTAAAAGAATTTTAGTTATAAACGATTTTATTAACCATTTAGAATGAAGTTTGGAAAAGTAGAAAATCCAGAATTAGTTGATTTTACCTTACCTAAGGATCATCCCGACACGCATGCTCTGCTATCATCATCTCAGAGTTCAAAGCCATTAGAAGTTTTTGTCGGTTGCGCAAAATGGAATAGGACGGACTTAAAAGGGTTCTATCCGAGAGGTACAAAAGATGAGCTCATCTATTATGCAAGTCAGTTTAATAGTATAGAACTAAATGCAACGTTCTATAGATTTTTTCCGCCCGAACAGTTCGAAAAATGGTATGATAAAACACCAGATGGGTTCAAATTTTTTCCAAAGTTGAATCAGGAAATAAGTCATTGGAAGCGTCTAAATGAAGTAGGACAGCAAGTAGAAAATTATTTATATGCTGCAAGTAACTTAAAAGAAAAGTTAGGAACACTATTTTTACAGATGCACGCGAATTTTTCACCTAAAGATTTTGATAGGGTCATTAGTTTTGCACAAGCTTGGCCTAAAGAAATACCTTTGGCAATGGAGTTTCGACATCCCGAATGGTTTTCAAATGAAACTGTAGCCAATGAATTGTACTACTTACTTAAAGAAAATAATATTGCAAATGTGTTGGTTGATACAGCAGGAAGAAGAGATATGTTACATATGCGGTTGAGCAATACGGAAGCTTTCATTCGATATGTTGGTGCAAATCATCAAAGTGATTATGACCGATTAGATGATTGGGTGAATAAACTACATCAATGGGTTGATTTAGGTTTAGAAAAAATACATTTTTTTGTGCATCAAAATTTAGAGCTTGCTTCACCATTACTCTCGGCACATTTTATTAAACGTTTAAACGAAGCTTTAGGTACGGATCTGACCATTCCAGTATTGACAAAAGAACCACTTTCATTGTTTTAATTGTAATCAGGAATATTAAGTCCTAAAATAAAATCTCTTGTCGCTTCTTTCGTACCATCCTTTTTCCTGTGGAGCTTGATGATTCCATTACCACCTCTAAAATTAGTTCTGTTTCTAATTTTGGTGGTGAGATTTGGATCGTCATCAAAATAAAAATCATCTAAATAATACTCATTTTTGTCTGCTTCTTTTACTGTTACATGAATATGTTGTGGAATCGTTGTATTTGGATATGAGGCAGGTCGGAAAGTAAAGAGTGTATATTGACCTTGTGTATTGGTCTTCATCCATCCTCGAATATATCCATGTCGTTTTGCCCAACCAGTTGCATTCTTTTTTTTCGGATAGACTCCTTCTTGGTTGGTTTGATATATATAGAGTAGTACATCCTTTGCGGGGGTCTTTCCATCACTTTGATATATGGTTCCGGAAATTTTTAATTGCTCAGCTGCGGCAATAAATCCAGGGAGGGTGTCAACAGCATTCAATACGTGATTTCCATATTCATAAATTGCTTCACAGCCCTGACAAGGACCGCCTACAATCTTTTTAACTACTCGACTTTCTTGTGATTTAGCACATGCGGTGATTAAAAATACCCCTAAAATCATTAATTTAATTCTCATTTTCAACGTATTACAAGTTGAAGTTAAAGAATAATATAGAGTCAGCAATATTCTTTAATAGAACTTTAACATCCTTTTTCAAGATTTTGTATTTTCGAAAAAGAAAAAACAAGCGAATGGCTCCTAACGATAAAGTTTCTTACCAACATTCATTAAAAGTAACGTCGCATCATCTCGATCATCTAAATCATGTAAATAATGCTGTATATTTAGATTGGGTTCAGGAAGTAGCATATTTACATTGGAATTTATTGGCAACCCAGGAAATTAAAGATGCTTCGATCTGGATGGTTTTACGACATGAAATAGATTACCTTAGACAAGCATATTTGAACGATGAGATAATCATTCACACTTGGATAGAAGATAGTGCGGGAGTTAAATCCACACGAATGGTCCATATGTATAGGGGCGATGAATTACTCACAAAATCAAAAACGACGTTCTGTCTTTTAGATAAAAATACGCAAAAACCTAAACGAATTAGTCAAGAAATATTGACTTTATTTACAAAATAATACTAATCTTCTCCTTGCAATTCCGCAGCAATTTTTTGGCACTCGTCTAAAACTCGTAACAAGTTCCCACTCCATAATTTACCAATCTCAGCTTCAGTATATCCACGTTTCACTAATTCTAATGTTACATTAAAGGTTTCAGAGGCATCGCTCCATCCTGCAATGCCACCACCACCGTCAAAATCCGAGCTGATACCTACATGATCAATACCTATTTTTTCAACGAGATAATCAATATGATTGATAAAATCTGAAACATCAACCGCAGGCGGTAACCCCTGCATTGTTTTCGTTTTTTCTTTAACGATTCCATTCATAACAATATATTTTTGAATGTAAGCGTCACGCTCATCATTTGGCAAAGCCATTATTTCATTTCTAGGAAGCCATTTGCTACCTAACGAATCCATCACGACCTTTTCCACTTCTTTTATTTCGTTATTTCTGATCTCATATTTTTCGGTGTTTAAGTAAGATTTAAAGGCCACCGTTTGTACGACGCCACCGTTTTCTTTAATCCATTGTAATTGTTCGTCATCAAGATTTCTACTATGGTTGCATAATGCTCTTGCCGAAGAATGTGAAGCAATAACAGGTGCCTTAGATAATTCGATCATTTGCTTGATGGCTTCTTTAGAAGGATGTGATATGTCAATCATCATTCCGTATTTATTCATTTCAGCCACCACTTGTTTTCCTAACGCACTCAATCCGTTATGCAACCAAATGCTATCTTTTTCTCCTGTATTAGAATCACTTAATTGACTATGGCCATTATGTGCTAAAGACATATATCTTCCTCCAAGATCATAGAATTTCTTCACATTTGACAGGTCTTCTCCAACAGGATATCCGTTTTCGATACCGATCATCGCAATTTTCTTACCGTTGTCATGAATTCTTCTTACATCATCAGACGTCAAGGCTAACTCCATTTGATCTGGAGCATAATCTTTCGTTAATCGGTGTATGGCATCGAATTTAGAGATCGCATTTTCGTATGCTTTTCTATAACCATTTTCATTTAAAGAATCTTGTCCTGTATACACGATAAACCAAGCAACGTCTAAGCCACCTTCTTTCATTTTTGGTAAATTTACTTGATTGTCGAGTCGTTGAGTATAGTTCACTGAGTCGGTAAAATTAGAAACATTGATATCGGCATGCGTATCTAAGGTTATAACGCGTTCGTGAATCGCTGTGGCCTTTGCTTCCAATTCAGCATCAGTTAGTTCTTTTGGTTTTTCTTTTTCATTGCATGAGAATAGGATACAAACTAACAGGAGATAATAAATGTTCTTCATTGGAATTAAATTTAATTTTTTAAATATAAGAATTATCTGATGATTCTAATTTTGTAATTCTAAAACTGAAACTAATTGGATATGTTATTGTTTGCTATTGCGTAATATTGAGTTTCATCACCGTTCCGTTTGGAGTCATCTATGGAGCGTTCAAATGTTTGTTGAAGTTTGATGTTCATTCTTTACTGAGAAAAAGCGATAAATATTTTCACTTATTAGCAATTTCCGTTGATTAAATGGGTAATGTGGCGATGCAAGACTTATTTAACGATATCCTTATTTTTAAAGATGGATACCAGTTTAGAAATGTGGATGAAACAATATCTAGCGCTCTTGGAAAAAACCAACGTTTAAATAAATTAACTTATTTGGGTACTTTATTAGTAAGTTTTTTGGATTTTATCGATCCAAATCATGCCTTAAATTCCATAGAGGAAAAACCTTAGAAATGGGAGTGGAGTGAAAAATAAATTTAACATTTTAAGTTTTAATTTTTTAGTACCTTTATGAGGCGATATTGTATGTTGAATTTAAAGCCTTTAACCATGAAGAACGATCTGCTAACCCGATACCTAAAGCCAATTTCGAATATTTTGTTGCTGTCTTTGATATTAATGCCATTTAATATGTTAACTGCTCAAGAGAATGCAGAGAGCGAGGGGTATAAAGAATACAGTGGAACTGTAGTTGATGAAAATTCTGGCGATGCTTTGGTTTTCGCCTCTCTTGAAGTTGAAAACACTAATATTAGTACAGTGACGAATACTGATGGTAAATTTTTACTAAAAGTCCCGTCAAGCCTTCAGAATGCTAGCGTTATTATTTCTTTTTTAGGATATAAACAAAAGACCGTATTATTATCGAACCTTAAGAAGAGTAAGAATAAGATTTCGTTAATGGCCGATGTAACCAAATTATCCGAGGCTACTATAAATACGTTTAAAGACCCGAGAGACCTTGTTGAAGAAACCTTAAAAAGAAAGGCATCTAACAACTTAAATCAGCAAGCGCTTATGACTGCTTTTTATAGAGAAACGATTAAAAAACGTCGTAAAAATGTGTCATTAGCAGAGGCGATTGTAAATGTTTATAAGCAGCCATACAATTCGAATCGCAAAGATAATATGAAGTTATTCAAAGCACGTAAAAGTACTGATTATTCTAAGTTGGATACAGTCGCTTTGAAGCTTCAAGGTGGCCCTTTTAATGCCTTGTATGTTGATATGATGAAGTATCCACAATATATCTTTACAAGTGAGATGCTAGACTATTATAATTTTTCTTATTTACCATCAACTACTATTAACGGTAAGCCAGTTTACATTGTGAAGTTCGCTCAAAACCCTAATGTTATAGAGCCTTTATTTTATGGAAAGCTTTATATCGATGCTGAAACTCTAGCATTAAATAGCGCTATTTATAACTTAAATGTTGAAAATAAAGAACTAACTGGTAGTATGTTCGTGAAAAAGAAACCTCGTGATATAAAGGTATATCCAACGAAAGCTGCCTATAGAGTTGATTATAGAGAGAAAAATGGCAAATGGTATTACAGCTATAGTAATGTTCAAATTACTTTTAAAATCAATAAAAAGCGTAAGCTATTTAATACAGTTTATTCTCTATCAAGTGAAATGGCGATTACCGACTGGAAGCTGACAGATACGAAAGAAAATCTTAAAATAAAGGAAAGATTGAAACCATCAATTATTATAACCGATGAGGCCAGTGGCTTTTCTGATCCAGAATTTTGGGGAGCTTATAATGTCATAGAACCTGAAAAATCAATAGAATCTGCCATAAATAAAATCAAACGACAGTTAAAAAAAGCAGGATAAAGATTTTTACAACATTTAAAATATAAAAGTGAGTTTAGACTCACTTTTTTTATTATCGAATATTCTAATAAACACCTTTTTTTAAGCGTATATTTGCACTTTAAATTGAAATATGTCAACGTTTTTAGAGTTAGGAATTCGCAAAGAATATAATAAAGCATTAAAAGAATTAGGTATAGTTAAACCTACTGAAATTCAAGAAGAAACAATACCAAAACTATTAAGTTCAAAAGTTGATTTTATAGGGCTCGCCCAAACAGGTACCGGTAAAACTGCTGCCTTTGGTTTACCAATTCTACATGGTATAGATCCAGATAAGCCACAAATACAGGCGTTGATATTAGCACCAACAAGAGAATTGGTGCAGCAGATCAAGAAGCAATTGTTCAAGTTTACCAAATATGTTCCTCATAAAATCTTTGCAGAAGGTGTTTATGGAGGTGAGAAGATAGATATTCAAATAAAAGCTTTAAAAAGAACCACGCACATCGTTGTTGCAACTCCAGGTAGGTTGTTAGATCTTATCGAACGCGGAGATATTGATATCAAAGCTATTAAAACCTTGGTTCTTGATGAGGCTGATGAAATGCTAAGTATGGGATTTAAACAAGATTTAAATCGTATTTTAAAATATACTGACGGTGAAAGATATACCTGGCTATTTTCTGCTACTATGCCAGACGAAATCAAACGAATTGTCAAGACCTATATGGATCCGAATGCGATTAGGGTAGAAGTAAATAAGAATTCATTAGTAAATGCAAATATCACGCATCAATATGTTAAGACCACTATTAAAGGAAAAGTCGATCTAATTATAAGAATATTAGAACAAAGATCTAGTGATAGAGGAATCATTTTTTGTAGAACGAAAGCAGGAACTCAAAACTTAACCGCTATTTTGAAGGAAGAAGGATTTTCTGTTGGTGCTTTAGAAGGTGATATGCAGCAACGCGATCGTGATAAAGTAATGCGTGCTTTTAAGAATGAGAGTCTCCGAGTATTAATTTCAACCGATGTTTCAGCACGAGGTATTGATGTTCAGAGTCTAGGTTTTGTATTACATCATCAATTACCAGAGCATCTTGATTATTATACACATCGAAGTGGTAGAACTGCTAGAGCCGGCAAAACCGGGTTTTCGATAGCTTTAATTTTACCAAATGAATTGCCTCGAATTCATGAAATACAGAAAGCTTTAGAAATTAAATTTGTAGAAATAACAGCATAGATATGGGTTTGTCAAATAATGATATTTTTAAAAAATTACGTGTCGCACATAAACTACGAGATAATGATATCGTAGCAATTTGTGCGCTAGTTGATTTTAAAGTTTCAAAAAGTGAGTTAGGTGCTTTTTTTAGAAATGAAAGTCACCCGAAATATGTGGAATGTGGCGATCAAATATTGCGTAATTTTTTAAATGGTTTAATTATTCATTTACGGGGCCCTATGCCCAAAAGGACGGTCGAAGAAAGCAGAAATGATTGATTCTAAATGAGTTAAAAAATTAATACTTTTTTTTAGTGTAAAGATTGCTCATAAACTATTTAAACGGTGTATTTTTGCAAAATTACAATTGTATAAGCCCCAATGAAATTAGCTACCAGTGAAATAGAAGAAAGAAAGGCAGGTAAAGACTTATATACTTACCAAAAAGGAGCCATCGATAAGATATTTGCAAGTTTTGAAGACGCAGCAGATGATTATCATTTATTATATCAGTTGCCAACCGGTGGTGGTAAAACGGTGATTTTCTCTGAAATCGTAAGGCAATATTTGAAGCACCATAATAAAAAGGTGCTGGTGATGACACATCGAATCGAATTGTGCAATCAAACAGCAAATATGCTTTCTACATTTGGGGTTGAAAATAAGATTGTAAGTAGTAAAGCGAATTTAGACGATCAAGATAATTACAGTTGCTTTGTTGCAATGGTGGAAACGCTTAATAATAGATTGAACGAAGATATGTTAGATATATCTAATGTTGGTTTAGTTATTATTGACGAAGCACATTATAATTCTTTCACGAAACTATTCAAATTCTTCGAACAATCGTTTATTTTGGGTGTAACTGCAACTCCACTCAGTTCAAATATCAAGCTACCGATGCATGATAATTATGACGAGTTAATTGTTGGTGAAAGTATCAAATCTTTGATAGATAATAAATTTCTTGCCAAGGCCGAAATGTATACATATAATGTAGGTTTAACTTCGTTAATTGTTGGTTCGAACGGTGATTACACGGTGAAATCATCAGAAGACCTTTATACGAATGTGAACATGCTTGGCAAATTATTACAGTCATATGAAGAGCGTTCGAAAGGTAAGAAAACCTTGATATTCAATAACGGAATTAATACATCACTCTATGTATATGATTTATTTAGATCTGCAGGATATAAAATTGCACATTTAGATAATACAGCGACTAAAAAAGAACGGAAAGAAATTTTAGAATGGTTTAAGAAAACTCCAGATGCCATTTTAACTTCTGTAAGTATCTTAACAACGGGCTTTGATGAACCAACGGTAGATACAATTATTCTGAATAGAGCTACAAAATCATTGACACTCTATTATCAAATGATCGGTAGAGGAAGTCGAATTTTAGAAAATAAAAAGACATTTTCAGTAATAGATTTAGGAAATAATTTTCACCGTTTCGGTCCTTGGGGAGCTAATTTAGATTGGCAAAGAATATTTAGGTCTCCAAATTATTATTTAGATAAATTACAATCAGATGAAGAATTGGAAAGTAATTTTACCTATGAAATGCCAGATGTTATTAAGGTGAAATTTAAAAACTCTCCGGATTTATCATTTGATATTAGACAAACATATAAGGATGCTGTGGCCAAGGGGTTGTCCTCAAAAGTAGTCTTGGAATTATCAATAGCACACCATTCGAAAATTTGTATAGAAAATAGTGAAGATGTATACGATGCACTTGCATTGGCAAAATTATTAGGTGATGATATAGATTTTCGTATTCAGCGTTATACAAAATGTATAAGTAAAAGCACAAACAATTTCGTAGAGTGGCTTAAAAACGACTATAGAATGAAACTTAGAACCTATCTAAGGGAGAATTTTGATAGGCTCTTTGAAGAAATTCATGGCAGGCCAGCGGAATAAATAGCTGGATTAATTTTTGACGATCTTTTTTGCAAGAATTAATTGATCATTAGATTGATTATAGAATTTAGCCACATAGATTCCGGAAGATAATTCAGGAATATCAATTTTCACACTATTGCCATTCAATCTTATTTGTTTTTGGAAAACTTTTTTTCCATCAAGACTAAAGAAATCTACATTAACTAATCCACTTGTTTGTGACGCAATAGTGACTTCATTTTCAAACGGAACAGGGTAGATATTGATATCATCTTTTTTCACAATACAATTATCACCTTCGCATATGTTACCATTGAAATATTTCGAAGCAAGTTCGAACGCATCGGTTCCAATTTTTTCTCCAATAATTCTACCTCTTATATCATCTATAGGTGGATGGATTCCGCCCCATATTCTTGATAAACTTGTTTGATCTGAAGCATCTTTATAAGTTGCCCATTCTAATCTAATATTTTCACTCGGACCTTCTTCAAAAACCAAGAATTCATTTCTTCTTGCATCAAAATTCCCATAGAATTCCGGGAAATAAGGACTACCTGTAACCAGTGTCAATGTTTGAGCAGCGGCACTAGAAAAGGTAGAATGCCCAGACAAATAACCTGCAAAATTAGGTGTAACGAAGGTGCCACGTTGATATGGCCACCAGCGCGTTCCTAAAATCCAATCTACGCCTGCAACTGATGAAGAGTTTTCTAAATAGTCAGGTCCTTTCCAAGCTTTTATCTTTATTTGTCCGATAAGATCAGGATCTTCAATAGCCATTTGATCATCTTCTGTAATCAATTCAATTCTATTTGGTATCAGCGGTAAACCATGCGGATCATAACTAGGCAAAGCGCTATTAGAACTTTGACCTTTTTCAGCCATATATCTAATCGCCGAGATAGGTCTAATAAAATCATAATATCCTTTTATTCCCCAGGTAGAAACAGCTGCGTCATGCAAGGCCCCGCCCAACACTAAATAACATTTTACATCCCACTCCAACTGACTTAACGAAGATCCTTCGCCAGCAAATCTTCTATTCCCGTTAAAAGCGATATTAATATGATTAAATATAGTGAACCAATGCCCTGGCGGAGTTTCTGAGTCAGGACCATCTGCCCAAAATTCAGCTAATACTCTTGCATAATCAGCTCTTTTGACTATGTTAGCGGGGTAAGGAGCATTTGTATATGGATTGACAGCATGACCAGTACCGCTATCACCACCGTCTAAGAAATTATAAAAACTTTGGTACTCCTCAAAAGTTTGAGGGTAACTGTCCCTTGGTATATTGCCAATAGAACCAGGGGAAATGTCAATCATGGTCTCGTCGTTTGGATCTAAATGTGACGACCACGATGCTACAAGGGCAAATCCCCATTTATAGGGATCTTCAATGCCATCTTCATTTGAATTTTGAATATAATCTGGTGGCCCAGGATCATTATAGATATAGCTATCAAAACCATTGTTTTTAATCGTTAGATCATCTTCATTCAGTGCAAAAGGAGTTACTTCACCCCATTCTGGACTAAGAAAACTAGGTGTGTTTTCTAAAATATTACCACTTTGATCAATGAACTGAAGAAATGCCAGAGGCTGCCATCTATTAGGATCAGAAATATTTACTTCACCATAACGATACATTTCTAAAGGTGTGTTCACTGGAGTATAATATCGATTTTCATATGATGATACCTCATTTGAGCCGTCTTGCAAACCAAATTTTATCATTTCGCTTGCAATATAATTTCCTAAGGCACTATAAGAACCAGTAGAATAGTCAGTAGAGACATTATCAATATCGTATCCATAAGAAATAAATTGAGAGGTGAGTCGGAGCTTGGTAAGTTCGGAACTCGAAAACCGATGCATTAGAAAGCGAAACATCGCATAACTAATAATTTCGTTTCTAGCTGTAAAAACTTCATCAGGTTTGTCAATACCATCAAAAGCACATGTGTATCCGCCAAAATTTTTACCTAAGAAAATAGTCTCCGCTGTATCGTCAAAAATAGCCCAGCCGTCATACATAATCATTGCGCTATGAAATAAATTCCGAGCATGAACTGTAGGGCGTGCCAAATCAACTCTTATAGCACTTAAAAGCTGTTCATTCCATTCATTTGCAACGGATGGTTGTGCAGTTAAAGGTGGGAAAAATGCAAAAAATAGTAAAAAAAGAAGGTAATATTTCTTCATATGCTGATTTTACAACAAATATAAAAATTTAACCTAAAGCAACTTAAAATAATTGGTGCTTAAGTACAATGAAATTAAATGTGTCTTAATTTCATTACATTTGAAATCTTAATCTATTTTCATGGAGTTTTTGGATATTCCAATTTTTGACAATGATTTTTACAAAATGTTATTTCGTTTTTCGATTAACATTATAGTATTGACTATTATTATTCGTTTTTTGTATTATAAATATACAAAGAAACAAGAATACTTGTTTACCTATTATATGATAGGAATTATTGTCTTTTTTATCTGTTTTACCTTAAAAAAATTCGAACTTGATTTAGGTATGGCCCTAGGACTGTTTGCCATTTTTGGAATTTTGCGATATCGAACGAATACGATCGGAATCAAAGAAATGACGTATTTATTTATCGTTATTGGGGTATCTGTGATTAATTCGTTGGCAAATAAAAAGATGAGTTTGGCAGAACTCCTTTTAGGGAATTCAATTGTAATTATCTCTATAATGGTTATTGAAAGAGTATGGCTATCACGTCAGGTCATTACAAAAAAAGTAGTTTATGACAACATTGAAAATATCAAACCGGAAGATCATGAAAGTTTAAAATTGGAACTTCAAGAAAAATTAGGTTTAGATATACAGCAGGTGGTTGTGAATGACGTTGATTTTCTTCAAAATATAGCTAAACTAACCGTTCATTATTATAAATAGAATGATTTTTAAACGTTACTATCGCCGATTTATAACCTTAATAGTGTTGTTTTTTTTAATAGGAATCAATGATATAATTGGTCAAGAAAATTTAAGTGATTTTAAAACTTGGAGTGCCATTGAGCTTAAATATGAGCAATCTGAGAATTTAACTTTCAGTTTTCAAGGGCAGCTTCGTATGAAAGATGATGTGTCAACGGTAGATCAGTATTTTGGCGAATTGGGTGTACAATATAAACTTCCAAGCAACTTTAGATTAGGCGTGGGATTTCGTTATATTAGAAATAATGACACCAATGGAAATATTCAAGGATATGAAAACTTTTTTAGATATAATATAGATCTATCCTATAGACATAAATTGGATCGATTAGGGCTAAAGTATAGGATCCGTTATCAGAATAGAAATGAAATCGGGCTATCTTCGAGTGAGGGTGATATAGCACGACAGCGTTTTCGATTTAAAACGACCTTTGATTATAATATTCGAAATTGGAAGCTCGATCCTGAACTTTCTGGTGAATTATTCAACGGATTTCGTAAAAATGGTACTGAAAATGGCTTTGATAAATATAGAATTAGTTTAGGTACCAGCTATAAAGTAAAAAAAATTGGAAGATTCAGTTTATTTTATAGGCTAGAAAAAGAATTTAACGTTACGAATCCTGAAACCTTGAATATTCTTAGTTTTAAATATACCTACACTATCAAATAATAATTTGAATACTCAATTATGTGATTACAATTGATAGATCAGACACTAAAACTACATCTGCATGTTTTAGTTTTTTGCGAATCTGAGTTTCAACAGAACCATTTACCCTCACTTCTTTATTTTGAATAATTAATTTGGCATGCCCTCCTGTTTGTGCAATTTGTAGCACCTGAAGCAGCTTATTTAACTGAATATAGTGCTGTCCTTCCTTAAGTTGGAATGTATGATTTACTTCTTTTCCCATATGCTAAAATTATAATATACTTTCGTATGTAAACCGTTTATTGGTTATATTCATTTAAAATAGTCATGACCAATTCTCGAGAAAGTTGTATGCCAGCCGCCTTTTCCCTCAATTTATCAAAAGAATATCTAAAGGTGCAACCATTTTTGTACTCACTGCAACCATAGGAGGTCTTTCCTTTTAAAATAGTTCCCTTTTTACAAGATGGACAAGTCATGGTGTCTGCATCTGATTTTTTATTCAAGTCTTTGAGAACTAACTCAAAAGTCGTATTAAATTGTATTAGACCATCTTTTATTTCGTCACCTATTTTGAATCCTTTTAATTTCACGGTTTCCCCTTTTTGTAAAAGCCGGATAAATTGCTTGTCGGATATTTTCTTAGCATAAAACTTAAAAGGTAATTTAAAGTTACAACCATTCGCATAATCACTACAGCCATAGGCCGCAGAACCTTTTAAAAGTTTACCATTCTTGCATTTTGGACAGGTCTTACCGACTACATTGTTTGATTTCGCTATTTTAGGTAATGTCTTCTTTTGAGAAGTTAAGGTATGTGATATATTAGCAGTCTTTGATTCACTTCTTACTTCATAAACCAATTGATCAACCATTCGTTTCATATTCTTTATGAACGTGCCAGCACTAAAACTGCCTTTTTCAATATCTTTTAGTTGCTTTTCCCACGACCCTGTGAGTTCGGCAGATTTTAATAGATCATTTTGAATAGTATCGATTAATTGGATGCCTGTGGTGGTTGGTAAGAGTTGCTTTTTATTGCGCCGTACATATTTTCGTTTAAATAAGGTTTCAATAATATTTGCTCTTGTTGAAGGTCGACCAATACCGTTTTCTTTCATTATTTCGCGTAACTCTTCATTATCAACCTGCTTACCAGCGGTTTCCATAGCACGCAAGAGGGTTGCTTCTGTATATTGATTCGGTGCCTTTGTTTGTTTTTCAAGAAATGATGGCTCATGTTTCCCTTTTTCTCCCTTACTAAAATTTGGTAATATGCCAGTTTCTTTGGTCGTTTTCTTTGGTGTTTCAAATACGACACGCCATCCTTTCGAGAGAATTTCTTTTCCAGTCGTTCTAAACTTCACTTCAGCAGCAGCGCCTATAACCGTTGTATTGGAAACTTCGCAATCTGGATAAAACACCGCAATAAACCTTCTAACAATGGCGTCATATACCTGCTGCTGGTTGTATTGTAAATTGATTTCTATTCCGGTCGGGATAATCGCATGGTGATCCGTAACTTTCTTGTCGTTGAAAACTTTAGAAGATTTTTTAATTTTTTGCGATACTAATGACGAGGTCAAAGCAGCATAGTTTGTTAATCTTTGTAAAATTCCCTTTACTTTAGGATACACATCATTTGGTAAAAAGGTAGTATCGACTCTTGGATAGGTTACTACTTTCTGTTCGTATAATTTCTGAACAATTTTTAAAGTTTCATCTGCAGTAAAACCAAATTTTGTGTTACAATATACTTGTAGGCCAGTTAGATCAAATAATTTAGGTGCATATTCCTTTCCTTTTTTCTTCGTAATTGAAACTATTTCAAATTCATCTTCCTTCACTTTATCGGCCACCGATTGACCGTCCTCCATTTTCAAGAAACGTCCTTCTTCATAGCTGAATAGGGTTTCTCTATAAAGTGTTTGTAATTCCCAGTAGGGTTGAGGCTTGAAATTCTCTATTTCTTTAAAGCGGTTAACGAGCATTGCTAATGTCGGAGTTTGCACACGACCGACAGATAAAACTTGCTTATAGCCCCCATGCTTCACAGTGTATAAGCGTGTGGCATTCATACCTAAAATCCAATCTCCAATCGACCTTGAGAAACCAGCATAATATAGGTTATCGTAGTCTGAAGAAGGTTTTAAGTTCTTGAATCCTTCTTTTATAGCCTCGGTTGTCAATGAAGAAATCCACAGACGTTTCACTTCTCCTTTATAATTCGCCTGATCTAATACCCAGCGTTGAATGAGTTCTCCTTCTTGTCCAGCATCACCACAATTTATAACAAGTTCAGCATTATCGAACAAGTTCTTCACAATTTTGAATTGTTTTTGAATACCCGAATTTTCGGTTACTTTCACCTTAAATTTTTCAGGTAACATCGGAAGATTATTCAAATCCCAACTTTTCCAATGAGCTTTATAGTCATTTGGTTCAAATAAAGTACATAAATGACCAAATGTAAATGTAACGGCATAGCCGTTTCCTTCGAAATAGCCGTCTCGTTTAGTGGAGGCTCCGAGTACGGAAGCAATTTCTCTTGCCACACTTGGTTTTTCGGCGATACATACTTTCAAATCATCCTTTTTTTGGGGTTTGCAAAATAGTTTTTTTTCAATTGAAAAACGAATCCTGTGACTATTTTATTGATGACATTACCCCATAAAAATTGTTCACTTTAATTGAATAATAATCATAATAATATCGAATACTTCTATAAATAAACACTTACATTAGTTCATATCTAAACATAGACATGTCTAAACCGACTAATAAGGTACTTATTATCTTAGCTTTCTTCGCCATTTATGTAATTTGGGGATCTACGTATTTGCTAAATAAAATTGCAGTAGGTCAAATTTCTCCGCTCTTTTTAGCTGGAATCCGCTTTGTTGTGGCGGGAATTTTAGTTGGTGTTATTTCGAAGTTTATGGGGTTAAAGTTGACAATTAGTAAAAGGCAACTCCTAAATTGTACGATTGCCGGTTTTCTTTTTTTAGTCTATGGGAATGGAGTTTTTGTATGGGCATTGAAATATGTAGACAGTGGTTTTGCAGCCTTAATTTCATCAACTCAACCGTTGTTCGTTCTCATTTTAATGCGATTGATTGATCGTAAAGAAATGAAGCGCAAATCTCTTATTGGTATAGGGCTAGGAATAATTGGGATGTATCTTTTAGTGAGTCAACAAGAGATCGTATCTCATGAACAAAATATTATAGGGATATTCATGATAATTAGTTGCGTGCTATGTTGGAGTTATGCGAGTATTTTGGTGTCTAAAATTGATTTGCCCTCTAGTTTTTTTGTGAGTACCGGATATCAAATGTTTATCGCTGGAATATTATTAGTTCTATTTAGTATTGTGTTTGGAGAAGCTTGGACTCCACCTCAAGACTGGAGATTAGATGTTTTGTTATCGATGATCGGTCTTGTTATTTTCGGAAGTATAGTAGCATTTACAGCATTCAATTACTTGCTCTTAAAAGTATCACCAGAAAAAGTAGCTACGTCAGCTTATGTTAATCCTATAGTCGCATTGTTTTTAGGTTGGTTAGTTCTTAACGAAGAGTTATCACTACAATCTATTATTGCCGCAAGTATTTTATTGACAGGCGTCTATTTTATTACTTCAAAGAAATAGTGATCTGTAATTTTTTTAAAAGCATGTAATGAAAAAATATATTAAAGACTAAGTAGACTCAATAGAGAATACATGACACTCAGAGAACAACTTAAAGAATTGGCAGATGGAAGTGCTAATAGGCACCCTGAAAAAGCACAAGATATAATGAGAACCGCCATCCGTCAATTAGAAAGCACGACTATTTTAGAACAGGCCCTTAAAACAGGAGATATAATTCCTGAAATTCGTTTGTCAAATGCCAATGGTGAAATTATTGATATTCGTTCTATTTTAAAAAAGCACAAAGTTGTATTGGCATTCTATCGTGGCGCCTGGTGTCCATACTGTAATTTAGAATTACGTGCCTTGCAAAATGCATTACCGGAGATCGAAGCGAAAGGAGCCAAATTGGTTGCGATTAGCCCTCAAACGCCAGATAACACCTTAACCACCGTAGAAAAAAATGAACTTAGTTTTGAAGTTTTATCTGATGTTGATGGAATAGTAGGGCGTAAAATGAAACTAATATATACTTTGCCTTCTGAGCTTGTTGAGTTGTATAAAAGTTTTAAAATTGATCTTAAGAAAAGCAACGGAAATTTAGAAAATGAATTGCCAATTGCTGCAACCTATATTGTAGAACAAGACGGTAATATCTCGTATCATTTTCTAGCTGAAGATTATAAGTTACGGGCTGATCCAGAAGATATTATAAAATCTCTTTAAACGATTTATCGTTCATCTAATAAGGTTTGGACACCCTCTTTCAGATTGTATAGTGTAAAAATTTCTTTATCCGTTAAATCTCGATTAAAAATGGATAGTTCATCCATTAAACCGATATATCCGAGACCTAGATATATATTTGATTGACTTAATTCCCATGTAAATGGATCCTTAATGTCGGTTCTTTCACCTTTGAATTCGCCATTCATATAGAGTTGAGCGCGTCCGTTTTGAGTGTTTAAATGAGAAAAATTGATAAGGATATGTGTCCATTTACCCTTTTCAAATGATGGATTGTTCACTGCAGGTAATTGTTTGATAAAATCTGGGTTTTCATTGTCGGGGCCCAAAGGAGCTGGGTTCCAACTAGATCGATCACCTATTACTCCTAATCTAAAGTCTCTTGGATTATCTTTGGTGAAATCTACCCAGATTGCGGCGTCATTGTAGCTCACATCAGTAATTTGGATTGGGTCGCAATATTCTCCTTCAACTAAATCAGTAGCCGGATCAAGGTTAAGCCAGAAGGATACAGCGCCACTCCAATCTTTTTCATCATACGATATATTTTTTAAACTGGGGTAGTAAATAGTACCACTGCTACGTTTTGTGAATAATAGACCGTCACCAAAAAGCCCTTCATCCTTTGCAATACTTATATCAGGTTTATGTAGGCCAATCTGAGCCGAATCCCTTGCCTTTCTGTTTGGCACCGTGTATAATCGGTTATCTCCAGCGGCTAGATCGGCATCAACACCATTGTCGAATGACGCATATAACGTGATTGCTTTTCTTAATTCAGAATCTGTCAAGATTTCCTTTTTCTCATCCTTCTTTTCTTTTCCACAAGAAACAATAAGTAGTGTTAAAGACATGAACGTCAATATTATTCGAAATTTATTGCTGTTACTATTCATAATATAAAGTTAGAAATTAGTTTTATAAAGAAAAAAATGAGTCATCTTATTTACTGAATTGCAAAATTCTTTTTAAGAAAAAACCTGGTCATTTAAAGACGAACAAATATATCTAATTAATGGTTTATGAGTGGGTTAAGTAGTTTTAAATTTCCTTAAAGGATTGTTAAATTTCTAGTAGAAAAAAGATTTATACGTATCTTAGAAAAGTTTTAAAAAGAAATAGTATGATGTTCAAGAGATTTATGATTTTACTGAGTTTTGGAATATTTTTAACGGCCTGTGGTACTACAGCGGTAGTTAGTGAGGCAGACGAAGCGTCTTTGAAAGCTATGATTGATGGAAAATCGTTTGAGATCATTTCACAGTCCGCAAGTCCGCAGAATACTACTGCGTTTAATGCTGTTGCAAATTCGGGTTTGTTCTTAGCTCCAGGGAATACTGCGGGTTTGATTAGTTTAATAGGAAATACGAATTATTTAAAAGTGAAAGGGGATACAATATCGGCCTATTTACCCTTTTATGGAGAACGACGCATGGGTGGTTCTTATGGAACTCGTGGTGCAGGCATTGAATTTGAAGGAGTGCCTTCTGATTATGAAGTCAAGATAGGAAAGAAGAATGTTCGTGAAATTCGCTTTAGTATTCGAGATAAAGAAGAAACTTCAGAACAATACCAGGTACGCATCAATATATACCCAAATTTAAGTGCAAATATTAATGTGAACAGTACACATCGTACTTCTATGTTATATCGAGGAGATGCCTCATTATATAAAAAGGAACGTTAAATTATGCTAATAAAAGAATTACCTTCGTTATAGATTTGTTGAATAAATTGGTCAATATCGCTATATTTGGATGACCGAATTTCTCAACACCTCACTACATGTCTACTAGATCAAATCGAAGAACCTTTTTACAGCAGATGGGTTTGTTAAGTGCTGCTTCTTTTTTACCTCTTGGTGCCTGCACAATGAAATCAACACATAAATATAAAATAGGATTACAACTTTTTACGGTTAGAGATGCCATGGAAAAAGATGTCATTGGCACTTTGACAAAAGCCCGTGAAATGGGATATCAAGACCTTGAGATTTACGGTTATAATAGTGAAAAAAACATGTTCTACGGTTATGAAGCAAAAGATTTTAAGAAGGTTTTAGAAGATGTTGAACTAACAACTACAAGTGGTCATTACGGATTTCACCCTTATTTTAATGCTTCAGATGATGAGCTTAATAGATTTGTAGATCAATGTATTAAAGGCGCATATCAATTAGATCAAAAGTATATTACATGGCCATGGTTGGATCCAGAGTCTCGTTCAATAGAAGCTTTTGAGAAACTTGTTGGAATGTTAAATCGAATTGGTGAAAGAGTTCACAAAGCTGGACTTAGCTTCGCCTATCATAATCATAATTTTGAATTTATCGATCATGACGGGCGTAATGGTTATGATTTAATTCTAAAAGAAACGGACCCTTCTATGGTGAAATTGCAACTAGACTTATATTGGGTTTGTAATGCCTCAAAATTGAATCCGGTTGAATTAATTGCAAAACAACCAGATAGGTTTACCATGTGGCATATTAAAGATATGGATAAGATAACCCGTGACTATACCGAATTAGGAAACGGATCCATAGACTATATTGATATGTTTGCAAAAATTTCGACATCGGGCCTACAATATTACTATTTAGAACAAGGTGGAAATTATGCTCAAAATTCGATGAAGAGTATTGCCGACAGTATTCAATATTTCAAAAAAAACTTGCAGCAGCTTCTTTAAAACTTTAGAATTAATTTAGAATTCATTCGTTTATTTGAAGAACTGTATACAATTTTAAATTTTTATTCGTTTAGAATTAGAACCCTAAAGCCCCTACATGCTCAAAAAAGCGCTTCTCTTATTATTTATTGGTAGTTTTTTTAATGTTCTTTCCGCGCAAGTGAAGAAAACTCCTCAATTGATAAAATACGTTACTACTGCACCGGATGGAACAACTTCAATAACAATTTTTGACGATTCTAGGAGTAATTTAATGCAATTAGAAGCAACAGATGGCTTTTATAAGTACCAATTAATAGATATTCATTCAAATAAGGAAGTTCTTAGTAGACAGAATAAAGGACGTAGGTGCACGATCAATAAATTAACGATTGCTGATGGAACCTATGACCTAAGGTTGTTCACTGATAATTTCGTTATTTCCTCAAGAGTTACCATCTCGGCTGTCGAAGAAAATAGTATTGCCAGCAACGAATAGTTTTTTAATG
The DNA here is from genome assembly GCA_947494325.1 of uncultured Flavobacteriaceae bacterium. Classification (GTDB taxonomy): domain Bacteria; phylum Bacteroidota; class Bacteroidia; order Flavobacteriales; family Flavobacteriaceae; genus Aureibaculum. The sequence continues at coordinate 266,660 of CANLUS010000002.1, read as the reverse complement.
GTATCTTTCGAAATAACTTAACGATACGATATGATTACTAAAAGAACCCTGATCCTAGTAATATCTATGTTCTCTGTAGGTATATATGCGCAACAAGAAAATCCCACAAAAGAATTCTGGTCCCGCTTACAAACACATTGCAACAAAGCATATGAAGGAGCATTAATACTGCCAAAGGAGGATAAAGCCTTTGGAGGTAAGAAATTAACAATGCATGTGCGTTCGTGTACAGATTCGGTGATTAAAATTCCGTTTTTCGTTGGAGATGATAGATCACGAACTTGGATATTTACCTATGTTAATAATCGCATTACATTGAAACATGATCACAGACATGAAGACGGCACTGAAGACAAGATAAACTTTTACGGAGGAACTACAACGAATAAAGGCAAGGCGGATATTCAATTTTTTCCGGCCGATGCGCATACGCAAAAAATGATACCAGCAGCCGCCACCAACGTATGGTGGGTAACATTAAGTGACCGTATTTTTTCATATAATTTAAAGCGATTGGGTACCGATCGTATCTTTAAAGTAGAGATGAATCTGGATAAAACAATTCCTACACCAGAAGCCCCTTGGGGTTGGAAAGATTAATGCTTTTCTCAATAATACACACTAAAAAACAGGCTTTTTCCTGTCGTTTTTAGGTGTTTTTCCTCTTTTATTGCCTCTTATTAGTTTTTACCTTTATACAATGTTCTATAATATCATTTTATAAACTAAAAACTAAACTTATGTGGTATAATGACTTGAGACCTGATTCTGAATTAACAAGTGATAAGTATTCATTAATCATGCTTGATAATGAAAATTATTCCCGACTCTTGTCGGATGAAGATAAGCAAAGAACAATTTCGAATCTTATCCGATTAAAAACAGGAATAACGCAGCATATTCCAAGTAAAAAGGTTGATAAGAATTTACTTTTAGGCTCTTGGAATATCAAAAACTTCGGAAGGTTAAAAGATAGAACGGCCGAATCGGTTTATTATATCGCTGAAATCATAAATGCCTTTGATATTGTTGCCATACAAGAAATTAATAGTAATATAAACCAGTTCAAACAAGTGTTACGCCTCTTAGGAAGTCACTGGAAACATACTTTGAGTGATGTTACGGAAGGAAGTTCTGGTAATGATGAACGATTCGGATTTATTTATGATTCAAGACGTGTAACACATTCCGGCTTATCAGGTGAAATTGTTATCCCTCCAGAATTCATTGAAAATAGTCCGATTATTCGTCAACTAAAGCGAACCCCTTCTTTTACAGGATTTGAAAGTGGTTGGAAGAAATTCTCAATTATAAGTGTGCATTTACATCCTGGAGATGATAATAATGATCCTGGGGAACCCACAGATCAGGAAATTCGAGACGAAGAGGTTCGTTTACTTATGAAAATTTTAGAAGAGAAACTAGCTACGTCGGCTTATGAAGATAGAAATATGATTATTTTAGGTGACACTAATTTATATGAAGATGATGGTGACATCGTAAATCGTTTGATGCAACAAGGTTTTTTAGAAAGTGAAGGGCTCGCAGGAAAATTCACTAATACCAGCCTAAATCAAATCTACGATCGTATTTTTTTAAATGTAGAAAACTATTTTAAAATAGCAACCGATGAAAACGGACAAGAAAATGGAGGAGTATTTAACCTTTTCGAATATGTGTATATTGATACTCCAGATGAAATAGCCTTATATCATGAACTGATGCTCGAGCATAAAGATGACCCTTCAACATTGACCGACGCGTCTAAATTTAAGACCTATTTCAATAGATATTGGAAACGAAATCAAATAAGTGATCATTTACCGGTTTGGATAGAAATCGAAACCGATAGTAGCAGTGCCTTTTTAACGAGCAAGGCTAGCCAATTTTAATAATAATTATGGTGTGCAGTTTCCATCTAGGATATCTTGTAAAGATGGATTAAATAGGTTACTACTGATATTAAAAGTATCAAATATGGTGTTGTTTTGGAATGGACTCCCTAAAGCACAAAAATTAGTCAATTGTGGATTACGACTAATAGTCAATTCCCCTTCGACTAAAGTTAAATTGTTCAGGCCACTAAGTGATGTTAATGCAGTATTACCTATTAATGTAAACTTATTATTACTTACAAAAACAGTATTCGGACCGGGTACAGCATTACCAATTCGCAGAAGACCTCTTAGACCATCGAGGGATGTGAGTGCGCTGTTCCAACTAATTTCAAACAATCTAGGAACTTCAGTTATATTTTCTAATCCTTCTAAGCTTTGTAGTGAAGAATTATTTCTGATAATCAAAGAATACAAACCTTCTTTTATGTTGTTGAGTTCAGCTAAAGACGAAAGATTTAAATTATTCGACAGCACCAAGGAACCAAGACTTTCAATATTTTGGAGACCATCTAACGAGGTTAATAAATTACATGTATTTACTTGAAGGCCACCTGGCACATTTGTCAAGGATTCTAGACCATTTAAGCTTATTAAATTGGGGTTATTGACAATTGGAACAAAATCAATTGTATCGCTTGTTAAATTTCCTAATATTTCAATAGATTTTAAATTAGGATTTGAATAAATCGAGATAGTTCCAGAAGAAGAGTTATTATCGTCCTTCAATACAGGTCTATTGGTGATCGTTCTAAGGCCTTCAAGATCATCTAGGGTTTCTAGAAGATCATTATCATATAAGAACAAAGACCCTATAGACGTAATATTATCTAATCCTCGCAATGAAGTTAACATAGGATTCCCCTGAATCTCTAATTGATCTAGGATGTTTGTAAGTGTACTTAATCCAGATAGATCTGTAATGTCTGAGGGTGTTGGACTTGGATTTGAGACTGATAACCGATCTCCAATTACTAAATACCCGTCAATTGCTGTATACTTTCTTTTTGCAAAATTATCTACTCCTTCTTGCGTTCTGATAATCACATTTCCAGGAAATATTTTTTCAGGAATCTCTTCATCTTTAGAGCATGCGAATAGTGTTATAGATAGCAGAAGATAAAGACACAATTTTTTCATTGGGGTTGGTTGATAGTTATACGTTAAAGATAAGCAATAATGCAAAAGGTTGCGTTGTTTCAATAAAATGTATCACGGCGATATGAACTCAAAAGGATAAAAAATTAAGATACCTCTTCGATTTTTCCTCCTGCAGAATCATACCAATTTTTTCTATCCGTTTGATCATTCAAAAAACGCTTAATTACATTCTGAACTCTTCCATTATTTAGGAAAAAGGCGTGCCAATCAGCTCCAATAAATCTTGAATCTACCCATGTTTCAATACCTCGCTGATTTATTTTGAGCGTTAGAATAGCATCTTTAAATGCTATCGCACTTTGATTCGGAACTGTTCCATCAGCATTTTTTAATGGGTTATGCTTTTCATAATTAAAGAAGTTCTTTAAATGCGCTTCTTTTTTTTGGATGTGAATCTTGTGTTTGGTTTCTGAATTACCTCCGCATAAAACGATAAGTTTTTTTCTAAACCCTGCACTACATTGGTTAAAATCAAAAATAAAGTTATTTTGATCTCTAACAGTTCCTAAGTGTTTTAGTCGGTCTGAAATTAAACGATGTTTGGCTATGGTGTCTTTACGATCTGGATCAACAGTTTTGACCTGTTGCCAATACGTCGAAAAATCATACGGATTGAAGTTTTTCTTCGTAGTAGCATCTTCAAAACTATAGGCATCTTTATAAACAGGTAGTAGTTCATAAACCGCAGGAAAGGTTCTGGCAATTTTTCTAAAATCATCACTAGAATTGAACAATCTAGATTTTCCAACAACCAAATTAAAACTTGCTTCAATAGAACCTAAAAATGGCGGCACCGTGAATATCGCATGATTCACAACTTTGTCTCGATCTGATTCAGAGAGCATTTTAAAATAGGAAGAGAGCACTAATGCTCCCATACTATGGGTAAGAAAATTAAAAGAACTAATATTTAATTTATCGCGTAGTTTGTTAATATAAACATGTAGATCTTTTGCAGATTCTATGTTAGATTTTCTCCAATCGTATCCGAAAATGAAAACACGATAGCCCTTTGCCTTTAAATAATTAATAATTTCAGAATAGGCTAAATTTTCAACATCAGCTCGTTCAATTATGGTTTCTGCCCCAATATCACTTATACCATTTTTCTGAAGACGAAGCATATGAATATTAGAAAAGAATTTCTTAACTCCAGACCATACTGTGGTAAAATCTTTTTCATTGACATTAAAAAGTTTGGTTCCCTGAATTCCAGGAATCAAAATGATAGGTTTCTTTCGTGCCATAATATAATTTTTTCATCTTAAAAATAGATGTTTCCCTAGTCAAAACCAATTTCAGAACTTAAAAACAGGGAAAACCCTGAAAACACAAAGGGATAATCCTGTCTAAAAAGAGGTGTTTGCCTCTTGATTTGCTTAAAGATACAATCTACATTTGTAGTTCTCTACAATATTGCTAGTCAATATAGGATAGTGTTATAAAGCTGCCACTTTTACGATGCCATTTCTTTCTTCTCTAATTGCAGCTTATCATTAAAAATTGTTATTATGAAAAATGAAAAAAAGAGTGCTCGCAGTCCGGAATTAAAAGAAATTATAATCCTAGTTTATCCATTTTACTTTTTTCATACTTGCTATCCTCTGGTGGATACCGCAACTTATTCTTATACTTCCCAGCATCTCTTGCTTGTGCATAAATAAGACTTTCTCCTGCATACTTAGTTTCGATTTTATAAATGGGATCTTTAAAAGCCATAGAAACTGGTACAATTTCCCAGCCTTTAGATTTGAACATTGCAATTAAATCATCAATAAAAAGGGCCGAAGTCAAATTGTGATGTAACAGCAATGTATGATTAATATGCCTGCCATTCATCGCTACTGAAAGTTCTTCATAGAATTGAGCCTTCTCCCAGATATGATTAAGATAAAATGCTCTATATGCACTTACATCAACTTTCGGATTCTGTCTTAACCTTTTTAAAAGTCTACTATCTATATACCAATCTGATGCATCTATAGTTACATGGCCGTTTCGATATCCTTGCTTCTTTAAAAAAGCGCGTGCCGAATCAATTTTTTCGGCTGTATTACCTTCCTTTAAATATGGAAAACGAAAAAATTTACTGTAATTTGAATACGCATTGATGATGGCGTCATTTTTAATAAAATCATTTTTAAAGCTCGAAAATGATACTTCATTTGCACTATAGTTCAAATGCCTATAAGTATGATTGCCAATTTTATGGCCTTTTTCATTCCAGCTTTTCAAAAGTTGTTTTCCTTTAACTCCTGGAATGTTTTTACCTGTAACGAAAAACATTGCTTCTACTTTGGCGTCCTCTAATTTTTTCAAAAGCATGTTATTCCAAACGTCAAATTTGTAATTAGGCTTATTACCAATTGAGCCATCATCGAACGTAAAACTAATTTTCGATTGGCAAAAAGTAGGGGTTAATATCAAAAAGACTATGATCGCAGCGATTCGTTTCATGTTATTGTTTTGATTAATATATAATTAATTTCTTGCCTATTTTCAATATGCTATTCATTGAAATGGCGTTTGATTTGCATAATTTCATAAGTGACACACGATACGTATTAGAAATATGCGAGAGTGTATCTCCTTTGCGAACAATGTGAATTCGTTTTTTAGATTGCGCTTTATGTTTGGCCAGTGCATCTTCATACGACTTGTAATAGGTTAACTCACTTTGTCTTTTATAACTATGAAAATGAGCTGTGGTCCAATGCTTCGTAATCCAAACCTGTTGTTTTCTTAATTTATTTTCTTTTCCAAAATCAAATAAATATTCCGGATTAATGTAGTTTCCTTTATAACTAATAACCAAATGTAAATGACTGCCTCTGGCATTTCCAGTAGTCCCTCCAACCCCAATAATTTGTCCCTTTTTTATAGTGTCATTCGCTTTTACTTTGTATTTAGATAAATGTGCGTAGGCCGTTTCTAAACCATTAAAATGACGAATTACGATCGTTTTTCCATGTCCAGAACTATATCTAGCAAATCTTACCACGCCATCAAATAGTGCCATAATATGATCTCCTGTAACTAAATCGATATCAATTCCTTTATGAGGACGTCCTCTTCGCCATCCATAGCGAGAGGTAATCACTTTTTTTCCTTTTACAGGAGATGCATAAGTGCTATCACTAAATTTTATCTGAAAAGGAAATGTTTTATGTTGATTTTTATAAGGGTTGAATCTGGTGGTATCCCACATTTCTAATGGAATTACGGTAATACTATCTTTAATTTGAAGTGTGTCATTGGCTGTTTTAATAATTGAATCATTCTTCACAAGTTTAGAAACAATACTTGTAGTATCAACGATCTCATCTATCCCTTGTGAGAATAACGTGGTTGAAGAAACTAAAAATAGTGAAAGTAATTGATACGTATATCTGGAGAGGGGAGGATACAATTTCATTTTTTATAAAATAATTTTGACTATGAAATCCTAAATAGATAACTATAGAGCTTCAATTTTAAGTCGCAAGAATAATTTTTTATACTATAAACAATGGGTTACTTTAAATAATTCAACGGATTTAAATGTTTGCCATGCTGTTTCACTTCGTAATGTAAATGTGGCCCTGTAGAAAGGCCTGTGTTACCCACATAACCAATGATGTCACCTTTTTTAACCTCTTGCTTTTCTTTGATGTTAAACCCTTGTAAATGTGCATACCAAGTTTCGTATCCATCGCTATGCGAAATAATAATTAAATTGCCCCAATCACCTTTAGTGGCTGCTTTTATAATAAGGCCATCGGCTGCGGCTAGAACTGGGGTTCCAATGATGGCCCTTATATCAATACCAGAATGAATTTTTCCTTTCGATATTTTGGGGTGATTCCTTTTTTTACCAAAATAGGCAGTTATATCTGCTTTTGTCCCATTTTGTACAGGAAATAATGAAGGCGGTAAATATGTTGTTGCGTAAAAATTGAAATTTCCGTTTAATGGAATTTCATCAGAAATAGGTTTGGCAAAAGCCGAAATTAAAAACACGCATATGGGTATCAGTAGAAAATAACCCAATTTAGTAAACTTATTAGATGTCGTTTTCGTGATCATATCGATTCGTTGTTTAAGTATGGGATGGTTAAAATAACTATATATATTATTCGGTTTCTCGGTGTTAATAGTTTTTAAAAGCAATTGAAGATATTGAGTTGTCGACATTTGATTAGTTATCACACTTCGGTCTGCTTGAAATTCATGAACAGATTTTAAAGATTTTCTATAAAAATAGAGTAGAGGATTCCACCAGAAAAAAGCGATATAAATCTCAGATAAAATGACATCGAATGAATGTTTGAGGCGAATATGAGCAGTTTCATGTATTAAAATTTGCTGCATATCATTTCTGTCTAGTTGATTTTTGGGTATAAAAATCCAGTTGAAATAGGTGAAAATTTCACGAACGTCTGAAAGAATTAATTGATAACCGTTCTTTTTCTGAATAGTCGCATTCTTGCGTAAAGAAATTAGATGTTTAATTGAAACTAAAATTCTCATGAGATGTATGATTACAACGAAACCATAAATCAGTGAACATATTTCGAGAAAATCAAATGACGAATTAATTGTAGATGATTCACTTATTGATGTTTTACTATCAAAAAGAGTAGTCAGATTTGCTTCGACAAATAATGGGATTTCAACTATTTTGGGCGTCAAGTCAGGAAATAAATTTGCTGATAACGGAATTAGTATAGATATAGGCAATAAACTAATCAGCAAAACTCTGTTTGCTGTATGAAACGTCAGTTTACGAAAAAAAACCAAGTATAATAGATAGCATATTGTAAATACAAGGGATACTTGTAAAAGGAAGAGTAATGAATTAGTCATTGTTTTCTTTTAATTGTTCAATTTTATGTTCGATTAGGTGCTTCATATTTTCGAGCTCAGTAAGATCTAAATCTTCATTGTTTGTAAAGAATAAAGCAAATTTGCTAGGTGAGCCATTGAAAAAGTTGCCGATGACCTCTTTCATATGTCTTTTGAAGTAATTGTCTTTAGAAATGGTAGCGTAATATTGACGAATTTTACCATAAGTTTCAAATTGTAAAAACTTTTTTTTGACCAAAACGCGAACTACTGTTGAAATTGTTGTATAGGCAGGTTTGGGTTCTGGAAATTGTTCAACAATATCTTTTAGGAATGCTTTTTCAAGTCTCCAGACGTATTTCATAACCTGTTCTTCAGCTTTTGTTAGTTCATTCATGCAGCGAATATATAACATTTTTTTATTTATGACTATATTTATAGTCATAAAACTATATTTATAGTCATAATTTTTATATTAATACACTAAGTTTCTGTGAATTTTAACAAATAGACTCGAGATATTATATGAAAACATTCAAATAATAATCTTAAATATCCTAAATTTGAGGGGAATTAAATACTTAAAATTAAAAGAATTATGAGAAAGTATATCTTTATGTTCATTGTGGCAATTGGGACGTTTGGATTCGCTCAATCGGTTAATTCAGATATTGCGATAGGAACCGTTTTTAAGATTGGTAAATCAGCAAGCACTAAGTTTAAACATATTAACGTACCAAAAGCAAATATGATTATTAAGCGAGGCGGTGTCGCTAATTATAAAGGCCTAGTTGGGCGATTGGTTGTGGTAACATCAATACATAAAAAAAAGAACAGCTCAACCGTTATACGATTCAAACTAAAAAATGGAAAACGTTTTTTTGGAAGTCATACACTACTAAGAGCGAATGCTGAAAAAGCACTAAATTCTGGTGAACTAATTCTCATCAGCGATAAAAAGGAATAACCCAAAAATTAATTCTTACCCAAGACCAATAGCATGAAACATTTTTTAATTTTAATAGTAATGATCGGAATGTTGATTTCTTGTAACTCAACAGATAAAACTAACCAAATTTCTCAAGATTCCTCCAAAACTAAACCTGAAATAGCAGCCGATAGTGTTGCCAAGATCGTCGCAGAGCGTCTAGTGCCCATTGCTTCGGACGAGGCTTTAATTGCCACTGCCTTGATGGCTGCCCCTGCCGAAAGTAGAGCTGACTGCACCGTGATAGGATATAATATGGCAGGAGAATTTGTAACCTTAAAAGAAGGAAGTAACGAATACATTTGTTTGGCTGATAATTCAACGAAAGATGGATTTAATGCTGCTTGTTATCATGAAGATTTAGAGCCATTTATGGCACGTGGAAGAGCACTGAAGGAAGCAGGGAAAAATATGCAGGAAATATTCGATATTCGTGAAAAAGAAGTGAAATCTGGAGAACTTTCATTAAAACCTGGATTGACATTGCATATTTATTACGGGGCCAGCACCCAATATGACCCTGAAACATCTAAGGTAGATGGAGCACAATATAGATATGTAGTATATATGCCATGGGCTACTTCAGCGTCTACAGGGTTACCAGAATCTCCCTTAGCGGCAAATCATCCATGGATTATGAATCCAGGTACACATAGAGCCCATATTATGATTAATCCTATAAAAGAGAGCGAAAATTGATGTGATTCGTTTTTATGAAAACATGTTATTCATCTTTTTAGATGCAATAACATTAGGATAAGTTAAAGAATATGTCAAAAGCAGAATACAACGTATACGTCATAGAATTATCAAAAAAGGTATATACTGAAAGTTATAAATTCCGTGCCGCAAATCCGCAATTTAATGGAGTGTTACAATGTCTTTATGTTGGTATGACAAGTAAAACTCCTAAAGAACGCTTTCTGCAGCATAAAGAAGGGTATCGTAATAAAAAAGGACATAAAATTTCATCAAATATTGTTGAAAAGTATGGTATGTATCTTAGACCAAGTTTGTATAATCATATCAATCCTATTCGAACACGATCAGAAGCACTCCAAATGGAAAAAATACTCGCGTTAGAACTAAGGCGACAGCGTTATGCCGTATGGTTTAACTAATGGTTTTGTAGAATCGATATATCCGTAAAAGTTGTTTAAGATTCAAATGCTACAAGTTGTAGCAAGAAACCCATATACTTTTTAATACATTTACACAACTTGTTATGATGTATACAATTATAGATGTCGAAACTACTGGAAGGGGAAATCGTATCACCGAAATTTCAATTTTCAAATACGATGGTCAACAGGTTATAGATGAATTTACTTCTTTGGTAAATCCCGAAATTACGATTCCAATGCATATTACCGCTTTAACGGGTATTGATAACGTTATGGTAGCCGATGCTCCTAAATTCCACGAAATTGCAGAACAAATAATCGCAATAACATCCGATACTATTTTTGTAGCACATAGTGTGAATTTTGATTACAACGTTATCCGAAATGAATTTAAGCTATTAGGAATTGATTTTTATAGAAAAAAACTTTGCACCGTACGATTGTCTCGAAAATTAATACCAGGCGAGAAAACCTATAGTTTAGGAAAGTTATGTAAATCTTTAAATATTCCCTTAACTGATCGTCATCGTGCTCGGGGAGATGCCGCAGCCACAGTACTATTATTTGAATTATTATTGCAACAAGAAAATTTTGATCAAACAATTGCTTCCTTTTTTAAAAAGAGTTCAAAAGAAGCGACCCTACCACCAAACTTGCCCAATACTGTTTTTAATAGCTTGCCAAATGCAGCGGGGATTTATTTTTTTAAAAATAAAAAAGGTAAAGTTATTTATGTAGGTAAAGCAAAAGATATTAAGAAACGGGTATTAAGCCATTTTTATACAAAGACAGAAAAAGAACTAAATCTATGTAGAGAAACAGCCGATATTGACTTTGAATTATCGGGCAGTGAATTAATCGCTTTATTAATGGAAGATGCGGCCATTAAACATTATTTCCCCATCTATAATCAAGCCTCTAAAAGAAGAACAATAGCCTATGCATTGTTTTGTTATGAGGATAGAAAAGGTGTGAAGCACTTAGCCATAAATATGTTAAAAGGAACGCCAAATCCGCTACTTGTATTTTATAATAAAAGAGATTGTAGAAGTTACTTAGAGTACCTATGTACTCATTTTGAATTATGCCCGAAATTTTGTCATTTGCAAGAAACGTCTAGCAGTTGCTCTCATTATGCGATACCTTGTAAAGGTGTTTGTAGAAACAAAGAAGATGTTGCAATGTATAATCATCGTGTAAAAGAAGCAATAGAATATACAACTGATAATTGTGAGAATTTGCTTTTAAAGGAAAAAGGGAGAACTGATGAAGAAGAAGCTTTTGTACTCGTTAAAAATGGCAAGTATCTCGGCTATGGTTTTGTTGATACTACAATAACAATTACTCATGAAGATGAGTTAGAAACATTTTTGATTCCACAAAAAGATAATCTAGATGTTCAAAAGATATTAAGAAGTAAATTGGCGCAAAGGTAATCAGGGTTTGTTATCTTAACTTCATCTAATGATAGAATTTAAACAAGAATTTATAGCTATATTCAAAAATTAAATGACTGATCTTAAAAGAAAAATTCTTTTCATAGTACCCCCTAAAGTTCATTTATTAGATTTGAACGGACCTGCCCATATATTCTATGAAGCCAAGGAATATGGTGCGAATATTGAATTGCATTTTATCTCTTTTGATGAAACGAATGAAATAGAAAGTAGTGCAGGTTTGCATTTTTCTAAACTAACTCATTTTTCCAAATTTGACCTAACTGATAAGGATTACATATTTATTCCTGGTATAGATTATGGTTTGCTTACTAATTCTATTTTTTTGAAAAAAAATGAAGATTTTTTTAAATGGCTTAGACAGCAAAATTCCAATAAGGTAAATATATGTTCAGTGTGTACAGGAGCATTTTTACTAGCCGAAGCAACAATTCTGGATTATAAAATGTGTACCACTCATTGGAAATATATTACATTGTTTGAAAATAAATATTCCTTGGCAGACGTACGTCATAAGCGATTGTTCGTTTGTGATGAAAATTTATATACTAGCGCGGGAGTTTCGTCAGGATTGGATCTTTCTCTGTTTATACTGGAGCAAGAATTTGGAACAAAATTCGCGACAGACATTGCGAAAGAAGTTGTGATTTATTTTCGTCGTGGAGAATTAGACCCACAATTGAGCATATTTCTTGACTATAGAAATCATTTAGATGATCGTGTTCATTTAGCACAGGATTTCTTAATCAAAAATATTGAACGCACTGTGACACAAGTAGAACTTGCCGAAGAAGTCTACATGAGCGCTCGAAACTTAACACGATTATTCAAAAAGACAACTGGAATTACAATCGGAACGTTTATCGAGAAGTTAAGAGTTGAACGTGCAATTCAACTCCTTTCTGAAAATCATAAGGTTAATTTTGTTGCGCGGCAATGTGGATTGAAAAGTACAAATCAGTTGCGCTCACTTATGAAGAAGCATGCTAACTCGTTACCATCTACGATCTCTTCCTTGGATAGATAATGTCCGAATACTGCGTGTGCTTGTCTCTATTAACAAGACTTACATCGTTAGTTTTGTAAGAAATAGTTAACATGAAAAAAACAATTATATGCTTCCAAATTTTTACGACAATTTTTTTTAGTTTGATCTATATAAGTTGTACTTCTAACGTTGATCGTGAATCAATCACTGAGCATCAAGTATATGTATGTCCACCTTGTAATAGCGAATGTGACAACTTATCTTATAGTGAGAGTGGAGTATGTACACATTGCAATATGCCACTCATATTGAAAAAAGAAGATACTAGATCTAAGAGAATTGCATTCTATTTACAAGACGGGGTTGAAATATTAGACTTTGCAGGGCCCATGGAAGTATTCGCATATGCAGGATATGAGGTGTTTACAGTATCAAAACATAAAAAACCAATTGTAACCCAAGGTATTTTAACTATTCTTCCAGATTACAGTATTGAAGATACTCCAACTGCTGATATCTTGGCATTTTTTGGAGGAAATGCTAGCGAAGCTTATAATGATCCTAAAGTCATTAAATGGGTACAAAAACAGCAAGATGTAGAATCATACTTTTCAGTGTGCACTGGAGCTTTTATTTTAGCTGAATCTGGTTTACTCGATAGAAAATCAGCGACCACATTTCATAATGCACTCGAGGGATTAGAAAAGAACTATCCAAAAATAAATGTATTAAGAAACAAACGTTTCGTTGATAATGGTGCAATTATTACCACTGCTGGAATATCAGCAGGTATAGATGGAGCATTACATTTGGTTGCAAAGCTTGACGGATTTGATGCTGCTCGTAAAGCCGCATATTATATGGAATATGATAAATGGGTTCCTGGAGAAGGATTGTTATTGGGAGATGATCCTTACCGAAATTATAGAAACCTAAGCAAATTACTTCCTTATGTAGGCACATACGAATTTTTGAATGGTTCTGAAGTTGGAATAGAGATTAATACAAATGAAAAATCACTTTTTGCTATTGTTAATGAGTTAACCTATCCACTTTTTTATATGGGTAAGGACACGCTTACTAATCTAAATGGAGATCAAATTATTTTTGAAAGAAATAGTAACGATGAAATCAGTGGATATAAATCTACTCGTGATCAGGATAAGTTCTATGCTAAACTTTACAGGTAAGGTGATACATTTTGATCTACTTTAGTATCATATTTGTAAATATCCCCATATAAGGAAGAACAACACGTATGTCCTAAAAGAGATAAAAATAGCGGTTAAAATGTGCATGAAATGAATTACATTTCTAAAAAATCTTCTTCAAAATTTGAAATAAAATCATGAATATATTTTTTGTTTCGATTGGCTGATTTAACCACGAGATAATGACTTCGTTTCAATCCGTTTTTTCCAATACGTTTAAAAACAATATCTGCCGATAACTTGAAAGGTTTTAATTGCCATTTAGGGGCGCACATAATGCCCATATTTGCTTCAATCATTGAAAGTGTGGTTTCGGTAAAAGGAATCGCAGATATTTTTTTCGGATTGACTTTATTTGGTTTTAGTAGGTGTCCATAAACAGAAACCCCTTCCATAGGAAAACAATTAATTATTAAATGTGCTGTTGCAAAATGACTTGCCTCTAAATATTCATTCTTATTGAGAGGGTTTTCCTTATGCATTACAGCAAATATTTCATCTTTATAAACCCTCAGCGATGTTAATTCTTCAGATGATGGTTTTGCTGTTACAATTGCAATGTCGATTTCATTTGAAAGTACTTGGGATACCGTTTGATGGGTAGCGCCTAGTGTTAAATCAATGGTGATTTCTGGATATAGAATTCCCATTTTTTGAATAAACATAGGAATATCATGGAAAAAAGACTGACATTCCGCACTTAACTTTATGGCACCTTTAGATCCTTCCTTGATGTTCTTAATGGCACTAAAACTTTCATCAATAGAGCTGAATAGTTTGTTTGCTAAATTGTATAGCTCTTGGCCTTCTTCGGTAAGTTCCCATTTATTTCGACTTCTATGAAAAACTTTAAACCCCAAGCGTTCTTCTAAATCTCGCAATTGATGACTTAAAGCCGATTGCGTTAAAAACAAGCGTTCAGATGAATTAGCAAGATTACCTTCTTCGGTAATCGTTTTTATGAGTCTAAAATATTTTAATTCCATATGTCAAATATACAATACAATAGTTTTCATTGTAGTTGAATTTTTCTCAATGATGCCGAGCATATCATTCAACTAACTTTCTAGCATAATAGTCTCTTCTCTGATAATTTTGGCCTAAATAAAAGTCAAAATAATGCAACGATTTATCGCAATACATGTACTCTTACTAATTAGTTCTCAAATTCTGTTTGCACAACAAAATCAAATTATTACTAAGAAAAAATATGTAGTACAGCGAATTCAAGAAAATGAAATTCCTATTATCGATGGAAAGCTAGATGATGTTATTTGGTATAATGCTCATCAATGGGAGTCAAATTTTGTTCAGAGAGAACCGCTTGAAAATGCTGTTCCAACAGAAAAGACATCTTTTAAAGTGTATTTCGACTCCAAATATCTATATGTTGGAATTAAGAACTTCGACAGAAATCCAGATAAGATAACAGATTGGATGTCTAGACGTGATGGTTTTGAAGGAGATTGGGTATCGGTTGTATTCGATAGTTTCCATGATTTACGATCTGCTTTTTCATTTACCTTGACAGCTGCAGGAGTAAAGGGTGATAAAATTATTACACTAAATGGACAAAACGAAGACCTTACTTGGAATCCAATCTGGTATGCAAAAAGTGCGATCACAACTGAAGGATGGACTGCAGAAATGAAAATTCCGTTAAGTCAATTGCGTTTTAGTGATGTCGAAGATTTAACTTGGGGTTTCCAAGTAATTAGAAAGTACTTTCAAAATGATGAAATTGATGTTTGGCAACGAATTCCAATTGATGCTTCAGGTTGGATAAGCGAATTCGGTAAACTAGAAGGTTTAGAGGATTTAAAGCCTCAAAAACAATTTGAAATTCAACCATTTTTAGTCACGTCTCTTGAGACGTTTAAAAAAGAAGTGGATAATCCATTTCGGGATTTTCACAAAAGAGCTATAAGCGCTGGAATCGATGGTAAAATCGGAATCACAAATGATCTAACACTAGACTTTACTATCAATCCTGATTTTGGTCAAGTTGAAGCAGATCCTGCCGCCATTGCCTTAGATGGCTTTCAATTGTTTTTCACAGAACAACGCCCATTCTTCGTTGAAAATAAAAGTATTTTTAACTATCAATTTTCAAATCCTATAGTTGGTGGATCTTTTAGTAGTGATAATCTCTTTTATTCTCGACGCATAGGAAGAAAACCTCAAGGTTTCGTCAAAACAGCTGAAAATGAGTTTTCGGAAAATGTTGAAAGAACCACCATTCTTGGTGCAGTTAAATTTAGTGGAAAAACCAACAATGGATGGTCAATAGGAGTTATGGAAAGTATGACAGACAATGTATATGCTGCCATTAGTGGTAATGGGGATAGAAGAAAACAACTGATAGAACCTTTTACAAATTATTTCGTTGGTCGTGTACAAAAAGATTTTAATAATCGAAATACTTTTTTAGGAGGAATAGTTACATCCACCATCAGAAATTTAAATGAGGATACTGACTTTTTACATAAATCAGCAACCACTGGGGGTATAGATTTTATGCATCAATGGAAAAACAGAACTTGGTATTTAGGAGCGAATTTTGTCACAAGCCATATTGAAGGAAATCGTTCTTCAATTTTGAGAACGCAAACTTCGATTCCTCATCTGTTTCAACGAAAAGACGCTAGCCATCTTTCACTAGATTCTACCAGAACGTCACTTACAGGTACCGGAGGAGATGTTAAATTTGGTAAAGCCGGGCAAGGACATTTAAAGTTTGAAACAGGAGTGACATGGCGTTCTCCTCAATTAGAATTGAATGATATTGGCTTTATGCGAGAAGCTGACGACATTCAAAATTATGCCGGAATAACCTATAGCTCGTTGCAGCCTTTTGGTTCTTTTAGAAAAGGTAGGTTGACCTATCAACATTGGGTAAAATTAGATTTTGAAGGGAACTTGAACTATATAGATTGGGATGTGGAAGCGAGCGGCACATTTAGGAATAACTGGAATGCTTCCTTAGGATTTTATCATCAACCTCATACATATTCGAAATCTTTATTACAAGGAGGACCCAGAATATCGTTACCTGATCAATACGGATTTTGGTGGTCTGCAGGATCGGATTCTAGAAAAAAAATAGCTGTTAATTTTAACGGATGGACCAAATTAGGAAATAATGAAGCCTATTTTTTACTTCAAAATGGATTAAGATTGACGTATCAGCCATTCAATCGATTGAGTTTGTCAATGGCTCCAAACTATGCTATGATTAGAAATATATTGCAGTATAATGAAACTATTAATTTTAACAACACCACTCGATATATAGTTTCCAAACTAAAAAGAGATACTTTTAGTTTGGTCTTTCGTCTAAATTACACTGTCAATCCTAACTTATCAATTCAATACTATGCAGAGCCATATATTTCTAAAGGAATCTATAGTAAATTTGGATATGTTAAGAGTCCGTTAGCCACATCTCAAAATGAACAGTTATATACGTTTAATGCAAATGAAATTTCGTCCATCGAAACTTCTAATTCATTTGCCTACGGAGTTGACGAAACTTTAAATGGTGTTTCAGATTATAGTTTTAGAGACCCGGACTTTTCATTTGCACAATTTAGATCGAACCTTGTAGTGCGCTATGAATACAAACCTGGATCGGAAATATTTTTGGTATGGTCACAAGGTGTTACTGATACTAGCAGACCATCAGGAAGTTTATCCAGAAGTTTTAATGATCAAATTTTTAGCCAGCAACCAAACAATACATTTTTAATTAAGGCGACATATCGTTTTTTTTAGATGAAATAAAAGTATAAAACTAGAATTATGAAGATATTAATTATTGGAGGAAAGGGAACCATCGGAAAAACGGTTACAGATTATTTTGCACGAAACAATGAAGTCATTGTGGCAGGAAGGAAAAGTGGAGACGTGCAAGTCAATATTGAAGAAAGTACATCTATAAAAGCTATGTTCGATACTATAGGAAAGCTCGACGCTGTGATATGCATAGCCGGCGAAGCCGTTTGGAAAGACTTTAAGGATTTAACTGAAGATGATTATTATATAGGCTTTAAAAGCAAATTAATGGGACAAGTGAATCTGGTACGTATCGGTAAGGCATATCTACATCCTCGAGGCTCTATTACATTAACAACTGGGATCTTAGCTGATCATCCCGTAGCTATGACTTCCAGCGCAGCTATGGTAAATGGTGCAGTACATAGTTTTGTTAAAGCCGTGGCCTTAGAACTAGAAAACACAATTCGTGTAAATGTTGTGTCCTCTGGAGTAGTTGAAGATGCTTATGAAAAATATCGAGACTTTTTTCCAGGACATAATCCGGTGTCAATGAAAAAAGTGGTAAATGGATATGTAAAAAGTGTAGAAGAGAACATTAACGGAGAAATCATACGAATCTATAATTAAAATTTATTTGAATATGAAAACAATAGGATTGATTGGAGGAATGAGTTGGGAATCATCTAAACTCTATTATGAATTTTTAAATACAAAAGTAAAAGAAGTAGTAGGTGGTTCGCATTCAGCTAATTGCATTATGGTTTCTGTAGATTTTGCTGAAATAGAAAGACTAACTTTTAATGACGATTGGAAAGCAATAGGAGAATTAATGAAACGTGCAGCACAACAACTAGAAAGGGCAGGAGCAGATGTAATTTTATTATGTACAAACACCATTCATTTGGTGAGTCACTATATTGTTGATACTGTAGATATTCCATTTATTCATATAGCCAGTTCAACTGGAGAAGCAATAAGAAAAAAAGGATTGAAAAAAGTGGCATTACTTGGAACCAAGTTTACCATGGAAAAAGACTTTTATACAAAAACACTGACACAAGATTTCGAACTCGAAGTTTTAACACCAGACACACTGGATAGACAAATAATACACGATATTATTTATAATGAATTGGTGAAAGGACAATTTACAGATATTTCAAAACAAAAAATCATTCGTATAATCAAAAGACTTCAAAGTCATGGAGCTCAAGGAATAATATTGGGCTGCACAGAATTACCAATTTTAATTTCATCTGATGATTTAGAAATTCCAAGTTTTGATACAGGGAAAATCCATGCCCATTCTGCAATTGAATGGAGTTTAAATAATTAACCATTAAAACACATAGTATAATTTAAAATCATAAATAATGAAAACAACAAAACAAGTATCGCTTTTTAGTATGTTCTTCATACTAATTTCAATGTATTCATTTTCACAGCAAAAAGTATTAAAAGACCATGTTCTATTTTACAGTTCTTTTGATGGAAAAGCACAGGCAGACCTGGCTTTAGGAGATAGGAACATATATACCGCAAAAAATTATAAAGAAGCCGTAAATGCTAAAATTGGCTTACATGATTCCAATGTAATTCTCGCTAAAAACAAAGGTCGTTTTGGTGATGCCATACATTTTAAAGAATCTAAAACTTCCGCAGTTTTTTACAAAGCTCATAAAAATGTAGGATATAACAATACTTCATGGAGTGGCACCATATCATTTTGGTTGCGATTAGATCCGAATAAAGATCTTCCACCTCACTATTGCGATCCTATTTGCATCACCGATTCTAAATGGAGTGATGCCGGGCTATGGATAGATTTCACAGATCACAAACCAAGAAAATTTAGGTTTGGAGCGATGGGAGATATTGCTA
Organism: uncultured Flavobacteriaceae bacterium; assembly: GCA_947494325.1. Classification (GTDB taxonomy): domain Bacteria; phylum Bacteroidota; class Bacteroidia; order Flavobacteriales; family Flavobacteriaceae; genus Aureibaculum. The sequence goes on along the minus strand of CANLUS010000002.1, from coordinate 247,354 downwards.
TTTGGGATCCAAATAATGATAGTGAAGAGGCAGACTGGAATAAGCGTACTGTAACCGTAGACCCGTCTCCGTTTGAATCAAATTCTTGGACACATGTTGTGATGGTTTTTTCGAAAGTAAATACCAATCAACCTATCTATAAATTATACCTTGATGGGGTCTATAAAGGACAAATAAAAGATGTTAATGACCCATTTACTTGGGAAGCAGAAAATGGAAAAATTATGTTAGGTTTAGGGTACATTGGTTTGATGGACGAGCTTGCTATTTTTGACAAGGCTTTAAATCAATCAGAGATTAAAACCGTTTTCGCGCTTAAGAATGGTATTAAAGGATTACTCAAATAAATGTATTTTCACCATAAATAAATGGAGGTAAAAAGTTTAGATACTATTGATTTTTCTGTGCTCATGGAATGTTTCTTAGAGTCATTTGAAAATTATTTTGTAAAAATGCCAACTGATCATAATTTTTATAAAGAACGATGGTCATTTGCTGGTGTACAATATGATCTGTCATATGGCATGTTTGATGGTGATAAATTGGTGGGTTTTATTATCAATGCTATAGATAAACGTAATGAGGATTATGTTGCCTTTAATACTGGAACAGGGGTATTGCCGAAATATAGAGGACAAGGTATTGTGCAAAAAATTTATCAAGTTGCATTGCCTCAATTGCGACTACATGGGATTTCTAAATGTAAGTTAGAAGTCATCAAGGATAATTATATAGCGATTAAAGCTTATGAACGTATTGGTTTTAAAACCACAAAGTATTACCAATGTTTTAGTGGTGAGATTACAATTGATCAAAACCAGTCAGATTTAAAAATTCAAAAAGTGGATGCTACTTATTTTGACTGGAATGCGATGCATCAAGAGATGTATTCTTGGGATAATCACTATAAATCTGTAGGAAAAGGAACATATGATTATTATGTTATTTTAAAGGATGATAAACCTGAATCTTATTTTATAATAAACCCTAAAAACGGATATATACCCCAACTCAATATATTTCAAAATAATGACAATAATTGGGAACGGTTATTTACCGCGATCCGTAGTATCACATCTACTATCAAAATAAACAATGTAGATAAAACATTAAAGAATAAGATAAAGGCGCTATTTGCCGTCAAGTTAAAAAACACAATCGATCAATATGAAATGGATATGATTTTGTAATTTTATAACAAATACAATGTTATGAAATTGATTGGAACAGGCCTCTGTCTAGTGTTATGTAGTTTATTTCTTTTTTCATGTGCGAAAAAAAGTGATGTCAAGATATCAAAATCGTTAGAAGGTTTTTATGAGCAAATTGGATATGGAAGAATTGTAAGTATTACAGATAGTTCGTTTGTACTCTATGATAAAACTGATCTTTCATGTATTCCTGTCTTTGATGGACAACTCTCGATTTATGGTGAAAATTTGACCCTCGAAAATGATACTTTGAAGCTAAAAGATGGTATCAACGAATATAAATATGTTCGTCTTTCGACCGCTCCAGAGATGTGTGGTGATGAGATGACTGAGAAGACAAAAAATGATCCAATTTTTAATTTTGAAGTGTTGGCCGCGAATTTTGAGAAGCACTATGCTTATTTTGAATTGCGTAAGGTAAACTGGGATAGTCTGTATGCAGCGACAAAAAATAAAATCTCTTCTGAAACTTCTGACCCTGAATTGTATAGAATTTTAGAAGATATGCTTGATAGTTTCGACGATGGTCATATTGGTCTAGATGCGCCTTCAGAAGTTGAAGAGGCCGCTGAAAACCTGCGTGTTGTGCGAGAGGAAGATGAGCAAAAAGATGATAAGGTGACGTACGGAGATTTGCAGATTGCACAAATGATATCAGATCATTATATCAAAGATCTGAAGACTTCGAGAAGTAAGCTTGTAAAATGGGGATATCTCGAAAATGAAATTGGGTTTCTCCAGATAAATTTAATGATGGGTCATGGTGATCTATCACTTCCTGATAGTCTAGCAGGAATGTCATATCTCAGAGCCTATTTTGATGCTTTAGAAGCATTAGATACTTCTGAAGAACATACGAAATTAGAAGTGGCCGGGATAAAGAATACCTTAGAAAAAGTAATGAGCGATCTCCAAGAATCAAAAGCTTTGGTGCTCGATGTGCGTTTCAACGGTGGCGGAAAAGACGAAGTCGCTTTAGAGATTATGCGTCATTTTAATGATAAGCGACGTCTTGTATTTACTAAAAAAGCTCGAATGAATAATGAATATACTCCTCAAACAAAAGTGTATTTAGATGCTGCTGAAAATGCGTATACCAAACCAATGTTCATATTAACTTCACAAGAGTCGGCAAGTGCTACTGAGATTATGGTTTTAAGTTCTCTTTTGCTAGAACATGTACATAGAATAGGAAATAGAACCGAAGGCGTGTTTTCTGATGTAATGGAAAAAGCATTACCCAATGGATGGGAGGTAGGTCTCTCTAACGAGGTATATCTGGATACCAATGGTGTTAATTATGAAAACATAGGAATACCGCCTTCAATAGCGCTCAATTATCCTATGAATAGACAAGATTTTTTTAGAAGCTTAGCCAATGATTTGAATAAGGATAAACAAAAAATAATACAAGAAGTTCTAAATATTTTAAATTAAAATCTAATTGAATTGCCTACTATATTACTATTTAGAGACAGTTAAAATTTTTTGAAGTTTGAGTTTAGTTAAATGAGAGTAAAAGGTTTAAGTATAGTGGGTTGTGGTTGGTTAGGATTGCCATTGGCCAAACATTTTATAGCGAATGGTTTTCATATAAATGGATCAACAAGAACTGTTGAAAAGTGTGCACTACTTGAAAGCTGCGGTATAAAACCATTCTTGTTAGATTTATCTCATAAAGATGCAAAAGTATATGCTGACTTCTTATCAGATAGCGAAGTAGTTATTATTAACATTCCTCCAGGCAGGGCTCCCAATGTGATCAAGACCTATAGTGAGCGTATTTTAAATATTGTCTCATATATCTCTAGTTCTCAAAAGGTACTTTTTATAAGCTCGACGTCGGTTTATCAAAATACCAATACTGAAGTCTCAGAAAATTTAAAACTAGAACCCGATAAAAATGCTGGAAAAGCCATTTTAGCGGTCGAACAGTTACTTCAAAAATTATTAGAAGATAGACTAACGATTATTCGATTCGCGGGTCTGGTGGGTTATGATCGTCAACCAGGACGATTTTTGGCAAATAGAAAAGGGTTGACAACTGGAAATATGCCCGTGAACATTATTCATAGAGATGATTGTATTGGTCTCATTGAGGCCGTTTTAGTAAAGGGAATTTGGGGAGAAATAATAAATGGGTGTGCTGATAAGCATCCTTTAAAGAAAGATTTTTACCGATTGGCGGCAAGAAAAATTGGCTTGACTCCACCCGAATTCATCGAAAATGCAACTAGTAATTTTAAAATAGTTTCGAATGCAAAGAGTAAAAAATTGGTAGGATATAAATATAAATATCCAAATCCGATGACTTTAGTAACATCTGAGTCTTAAATATCATACTAATAATCAAGGGTCAGGGATATTAACTGACCCTTGATTTATTCACAATTTACGGAGATTCATCACTCCTAAAAACCCAACAAAAAGTGTAATCAGTACTGTTGGTAACATAAGAGCAACCCAGTTAAAATTGCGTTCTGTATTGTAAAATTTTGCTTCGTGCTTTGTCCAATCTATGGTGTCTGCTGCATTGTTATCGAAAATTTTCGGATAAAAATTTAAACGTAAATCTTCATGGAATTCAGTCAGCGCAGCCAGGAAATTCAAGTGACTTAACATATCAGTACCTGCCAAGCTATTAAAGTTTAATTGGGCATGCATAGTTGGTACAAACAGGGCTACTTTTTCACTGAATATGTTTCGTTGCAATATCTTATCCATCATATCGGTACTGGTTTCTTTTGCAGCAAGATCTCCCATGTGCTGCATTCCATAATACCAGATCCAACTGAAACTATCTTCTGGGACTTGATAATTTTTATATTGTGGATAAGCCTCAAAAAAACCGGTCATGGTGGCATCTTTTTCTAGATCCCACTTTTCGTGATATCCATCTCGTTGCTCCACCATAGCATTTAGTGCCTCAGGCACTTGATATTTATTAAGTACATAGTTATTTACTATGGCAGGAAATAAAATGGTCAAAACGACCCAAGATGCAATCAATACTAAGGCATTAAAGCTTGAGCCTTTTAAATAAGAAACCATCCAAAAGCATAGCGCGCTCCAAAATAGTATATACAATACACTTTGTATAAATAAGGCCAAAAAGTATTGATCTATTGCTATTTTTAATACGCTGCTCGCTATTATCAATAGAACGATTAGAATGCCAAAAACAAACAGCACTCTTATCATTAACTTTTTAAATAAGAACAATTTTTTCTTTGCCGTTTGCGCTGTTAAAATTCGCCAAGTACCTAATTCTTTTTCCTCAGAATATAAATTAAAGGTCATGGCTATTAGAACCAATGGAAATAAATAAATAATGACAAAACCTAAGTCTAAGTTCCCTGACATTAGTAAGGAGGGATTTTCAAAATCTGTATCGTATTTTTGTCCTTCTATTCCACGAATGGTCACAGCTTGAAGCAAAGGGTTGACATCACTTTGACCGATTGAAATTGCGCTAATATTTGCGGGTTGTTTAATCATCGTAAAACGAAGATAGTATAGGAGTAATCCTAGGTCATCATTGTGATACTCTAAATTTCGTTTGATGCTTTCTAATTGAAATTCTTGAGCGGCAATACTAGCTTTCTCTTGTTTCAACAAGTATTGTTTGCCGATGAAGATACTGATGATTCCAACAGACATCAATAAAACGAAACTGATTAAGAATATTTTTGTTCTAAAAAATGACTTAAATAATAAGGTATACATCTAAATAGCTTTTAGTTTGGTGGATAAATTTAAAAGTCCGAAAACAGCCAAAATACTCCATACTATCAATGCCAGTAGCGCGATTACTTCGTTTTTGAACACCGTACTTGTCTTCATAAATTGATATTCGAAAGGAGGGAATTCTTTCCAATAACGATTGGAGATCGTATTAGGACCCGATTTCCCTCTGTTTGGAATAAAATCCATCTGCAGTTGATTCATGTCTTGTGCTAATTTATATCTGTATGCTTCCGCTTTAGCTTTAAAATGAAGAAACGATTGAAAATCGGTGCCAGAAAAAGCCATGGACACATTTTTTATAGCGGTATAAGGATTTATAAAAGCTGAAAATCTTTCAAGGTTATTTTGCTTTTGATAAACCTGATACAAATCATTTTGATGTTTCAGATAAATCTCTGTGCTTAGAGATTCTCCTGTTGCCATAATAAATCCACTATAGTTAAAGGGTAAATCCTCAACCTTTTCTACATTATGAGCTATCAGTACAGAATCTTTTAAGGCCTTGAAATGGGGATCATCAGGATTATGACTATCACCCTGCTGAATTAAATCGTGTTCTACGGCAGTTTCCATTTCTATTTTCGAAGGGGTCGGGTATAAATAATACCCCATTGCCTGTAGTGATTTTGGTACAATGATTACGAATAATAACCATATTCCTAAGAGCTTTATTAAGGCACCTTTGGCAGTTGCACTAAAAGCAGAAATCAAAATGGCAATAGCACTTAAAACGGCAAAAAACAATAGGTAAGAAACCAATAGTGTACTATATCTAAACATTGTATCCGCTAAGGATCCATGCGATTCAAGGAAAACAAAACACAGTAATATCAAAAAAATAGCCATTAGAAATGTTAAGGAAAGACTCCAAAGTCCTAACCACTTACCAATGACAATTTCTTTTCTTGTAATACCTTGACCTATTAGTAATTTTAAAGTTCCGTTTTCGCGTTCACGCGCAATCGTTGCGAACCCTAAATAGAAAATTAGTAAGGGAACAATTATTTTTAGTAACATGGCTAGACTGACTTCTCCAAACCTTAACAATCCTGTAGACATACTCGCTTCAGAGAAATTGACCGTATTTTGCTTATGTGCCTCTAAAAAAACAGCGTTGCCCACAAAATTTTCCATACCCAAGTCGAAAACACTTAAAACATGTTTATTTCTAAAGGCAAATGAACCGTAATGAGCCATGCGATGCGGATGTTTATCGGGATTATTTTCCCAACTCTTTTGAACTTCATCTTGCATCACATGACGTGTATGGTTTTGATCATGATAGTTTTCCCAACCGCTATAGACTGAAAACAATAGTAATAAAACCATTAAAGCAGATGCCAAAAGCATAACCTTTGAGCGAAATGCATCTTTCCAGAATTGCAACACTATGAGTTGTACCACATTCCTTCTCATAATTTAAAATTTATACGTTGCATTTAATAAAACGTTTCTAGGGGCACCTGGACCTAATCTCGAAGGATTAAGACCTCCTAACCAAAAGGTGTCATTAAATAAGTTGTTTACTTTTAATGTTAACTGCATTTTTGTATTATTTGGCTTGTAATAAACAGCCGCATCAAATACAGTGTAATCAGGTAACAATACTCGGTTAGTGGAGTACGTTGGATTATACCAAGTAAACCTCTCGTCTACATATTGAGCACCCAAACCTATTCCAATTCCTTTTAGCAAAGTATTAGAATTAAAATCGTATCTCCCCCAAAAATTTGCATTATGCTTGGGAGCCCCACCAATTCGTTCACCTATAAATTCTTCAATGGCGTCTTCTTCAATGGTAGCGTCGTTATATCCATAGGCTGCTGTTATTTGAAAGTTTGAAGATATATAACCAGAAATATCAGCTTCGAACCCTCTACTTCTTTGTTCTCCTCTTGCCGTTAAATTATCTAAATCATAGGTATCACCGAGTAGGAGATTTTTTTGAGTGATACTAAAAACTGCGAAGTTGGCAAATACTTTCCCATTTAGAAATTCTCCTTTAGCACCTACCTCAACTAAACTACTTTCTAATGGATCAAATCTACTTGGTGAAGCAGACCAAAAGAAACCTTCGGCTGTTGGTGATAATGAAACTGTATTGGTATGTGGTTGAAAACCTTTAAGATAAGTAGCATATGCACTAATATCTTTCGTAAGTTCATAGGTCAATCCTAATCTAGGTACGAAGGCGTTGGTTTTAAATTCTTGTTCATCTCCCTCATAATCAAAAATGTCAGTAAACCATTCATATCTCAAGTTCACTAAGGCAGAAAATTTTCCAACCTTAAATTGGTTTTGAAGATAGATACCACTTGAAGTGTTTAAATTCGCAGGAATGGTTAATTCAGAAAGAACGTAATCACTAATATCCCTAGCGCCATTAAAAGGATCTTCTAAATTAAAATAGGCGGCTGCCGGTTTCGGAATGGTAATACCGTTCACAACGATCTGTTGAAAGTTAGCTGCATTAGCTGGGTCAAAATTAGACTGACGACCATCGACGGTTAAATATCTTCTAGCACGTAAGAATCCAGCTCCAATTTTTCGCTCCCAACGAGTAGCATCAAATCCAACTAATATTTTGTTGGTAATATTCTCATTTTTGATATCATACGTGAAATAGGTACTAAAATTATCAGTTTCCCAAAATTGTTGTCTTTGATCATACCGTAATCTTGCCAGCGTAGGAACCACATTACCATCAATATCGACGATACTACCACCAACTCTATGTTCGGCTAAATCTTCATCCCAAGTTTGTTTCATGAACTGAGCATTAAAACCAAAGTTGTCAGAAAACTTTTTATTAAAGTTAGCCATAAAAATAAATTCTTTGTTTTTATAGTGATCATTTGATGCCCCGACATTTCTCGTGATAGGAGTACTGTTCAAATCAAATTCACCATTAATAGCACCAAAAATTGGCTGCCCTCTATCTAAATTACCTTCAGCATCACTGTAAATCATTTCCACATTTAGTGAGGTATGATCGTTAGGGATATAACTTAAAGATGGTGATAATAAAATAGCATTATTATTTACCACATCTCTAAAAGAATCTGCCTCTTGAAAAGCAGCATTAAAGCGATAAAGTAAAGTTTTCTCAGTGTTTAATGGGCCTGTAAAATCTGCTGTTGTTCTCAGTGTTCCAAAACTACCAGTAGAAACTGAAATTTCGCTACGTTTTTCTGCTAATGGCTTTTTAGTTACCATGTTTACTGTTCCTCCTGGATCGGCACTTGAAAAAGTGACAGAAGACGGGCCTTTAATAACTTCTACGCGTTCAAGATGTGCCGTTATTGGTTGCAAGAAATAGTATTGGCGAGTTCTCATTCCATTCAGCATTTGCCCGTCATCAGCTTGCGTAATACCACGAATGTTATAATGGTTGTACAAGCCCGTAACTGAAACGTTACTTACCGTTTTTACAGCATCGGGTAATTGAAAGGCTTGTCTATCAGCAATCAATTCTTTTGTTACTGAAGCAACCGCTTGGGGTAACTCCTTATTTTTAATTGCCACTTTAGAAGCAGAAAATGAATAGTCACTGTTATAATCTGTTCTTATTCTTCCTGTAATTTCAACAGATTGTAATTGACTTATGTCTTCATCTAACATCAAGGTTCCAAGATCATATTCTTTTGCTTCGGAGAAAGACTTTTCTAACAATAACGTTTTCATACCGATGTAAGAAACACGTAGTTGGTAATTACCTGTTTGAGAAAGTTCGAAGAGAAAATTTCCACCGTCTTTAGACACAGCACCACCTTGGGTTTCTCCATTTTCATATGAATATGAAACAGTTGCTCCCATAATGGGCTGACCTTGTGCATCTTTGATGATACCCTTTACAGAAATTTGACCGAAGGATATGTAACATAGACCAAGGGCTAGTATGAATAGTATATTTTTTTTCATGATTTTAAATTGTTTTTAAATAAAGTTGATTGAGTTGTTCTGCGTTAATTTCATTGGCTTTCAATTGTTGTGCTAAGACCCCTTCTTTCATAATTCCTATCGTAGTTCCAAGTTCTACAGCATTAAAAATGTCGTGTGTGGCCATAAAAATGACCTTACCCATTTTAGCTAGGTCTTTACATATTTTAGTGAATTCTGACGTTGCTTTTGGATCTAGTCCGGAAGTGGGTTCATCCATAAAAATAACTTCCGCGTTCTTAGCAAGTGCAATGGCAATGCCTACCTTTTGACGCATTCCTTTTGAGTAAGAGGATAGTCTATTATAGTGCGCATCTTTTTGAAGATCTGTTTTGGTCAAAAATGCCTCTAATTCGGCATTTGAATAGGTAAAACCGGCCAAACGACTAAAAAAGTTGAGATTTTCTATTCCTGTAAGATTACCGTAGAGTTGTACCGTTTCTGGAATATAGGCGGTTAATTGGTTGGTGTCGCTTTTGCCAACCTCTTTATCATCGATAAAAGCTTGACCTCCATCTTTTTTGATAAAGCCCAAAAAAATATTGATAGTCGTTGTTTTACCGGCGCCATTTTGACCCAATAGACAAAAAATTTCTCCTTTTGAAACTTCAAAGGAAACGTCTCTCAATGCTACTTTAGCATTGTAAGACTTAGTTATATTTACTGCTTTTAGCATAGTAGTATATAAATTAAAATGATTCTATATATGTAAATGCGATTACCTAACTAAAATTAAATCAGGTATTTACGCATTAAATAATTGAAGTGACCCTGTGAAAGGTGGAAGTCCATTTAAGAATAATTAGGATACAGAAATTGGTTGCTCTAAACAAATGCCTCTATAAACTGAATTATATGCAAATGAGATACAGCTATCCCAGTAATGGAATTGTATACCTAAAAAAATGGACTATAAGAATTGTGGAGGAGGCCGTGTAGAGTGATAGCTTCCTAAATATGAGTTACGAGCATCAACATACGGAGTCTCTTGTATGAGTTCTCGTTCTGAATAATAATAAGTAGTTTCTGGGAGAGCAGGATCATCTGCTTCAATCAGAGGGGTAAAATTTACCGCCGTTTCTACAACACAAACTTCACAATGCTGAGCGTCGTCGACGTCCGTAGCATGTGCAAAAGCATGCAGACCACCCACCTTGAGTATAAGGATTAAGGTGATATAAAACAGTGCAATATGTTGCTTCATGTTTTTCATTCGTGCTCAAAAGTATGAATAAATTTATATACTATCTAAGAATTTAAGCACAAAAAGGGCCAAACAGAGTCGTCTCGAGAATTTAAATTTAGGTGACACTCATAAACATAGATATTCTGCTCAATTTTTTTTTATCCATAACGTTCTCACAAAATTTAATGTAAATTTATGACAACAATATAATTCAAAGGTCTGTTGATTATTTATCTTTCAATTTTTTATATTAGTGTTCAATATCTTTAACAGGATTGACTAATTTTAGAATTAAGCGAAATACCAATACTATAGAAATTCCTTATTCTTAAAGATACAAAATGGTATGATTTATGGTCATAGAAATCATGAAAAATTCAACGTTATACCATTTTAAGTTCTCAATTACTAAATAATGAATGAAACAGTATTGAATAGTGCAATGATTGCGAGTATTATTATAGGATACTTCGTAGGTATCGCACTGGTAACAACTTCTTTTTATAGAAGTCGTGCGAATAATTACCTTGCTTTGTCTCTATTTCTGATTGCTAGTATAACTTTTTTAGAGTTACCCAGTATCGATTTGAATATTACCTTTTTTCAAGTTTTGATTCTTTTTAGATTTGATTTTCTTCCCCAAAAGATAAGAATTACGTTAAATACAAAGGATGTATTATCCATGATATTAAATACAATATCATTAAACCCTACATCAATCAGTCCAAAAAATGTTTCTATTAGCAACGCCCCAATAAAGGGAAGATATAGTCATTTATACCATTTTTTTTTAAGATACTTATGTTCAAGTTGAATCAAAAAATACGTAAATAAGGTAGTTCCTAAAAGGTATTCTAAAACGGGATTGTTTAAAAATTCTAAGACCGTATCTTCAATAACAAACCACCCTAACAAGGTTAAACTTGTGAGTAAGAAGATAGATATTGAGAGATAATTGTTTGCACGACTTTTATAAAAAGAAATAGTCACTAAGGAGATGCTTATAAAATAGCCAAGAATCCCACTAAAGATAATGATAAGGTGTAGTATGGTATTTTGCAATCTTTTTAAAAATTTAGAATTTTGACGCTATTGAAATTATCTTTCATCGGGTGCCAAACTACAAAACAATGGTATGATAATGGAGACAAGCCAACATATTTAACAAAATATTATATTGCTATATTAAAATGTAAAGAGCTAAGCTTAAAATTATTTTTTAATTTTAACAGATAATTTTGTTAGCCATGGAATGTGCCACTATCTTTTATGATAAAGAACACTATTTTCCGATGCATTTGCATCCAGATCGCTATACATTTTCATATATTTTAAATGGAAGTGCGAATTTGATATGCAATAACACTATTTATATATTAAAACCTGGTGACCTAGTTGTAATTCCGCCCTTCGTGGCTCATCAAACATTGATAGAAGATCATTTTCACTATAGAGTCATTAGGGTTCCAAAACGACATTCTTTTCTAACTGTAAATCACAGTCAATTGGGTTTGACAATACTGAAGAATAATAGCTTTTATAATGTTCAATATAATCAGTGGTTTGATCTAATTAAAACGAATGTTCATGAAAAAGTTAAGATACCAACAATTTTTGAGCCTTACTTAACTAATCAAACGTTCGATAAATCTCGGTCTAAAGTTCTTCTAAAAAAAGCCTTGATACATTTAGAAAGTAATTTTAATAGACCAATACCTGTTGAAGAATTATCTGATGTAACACATTTAAGCGAAAGTCATTTTCAACGTCTTTTTAAGGCGAACGTAGGGATTTCACCTATGCGTTATCTACAAAATCTGCGAATTGAAAAAGCCAAAGAGTATATTAAAACAAGAAACGGTTTTACAGAGATCGCATATGATACTGGTTTTTTTGATCAAAGTCATTTCAATAAGTACTTTAAAATTAATGTAGGAATGATTCCAAAGCGATATGCCGATCTGGTGAAAAATGATTGAATTTTACAATTTTAGGAGTTGAAATTGATAGAACTTGCCTTCAAAATGTAAGTCATGCACAATTTAAACCCAGAAGAAGTAAACGAAGCACAAAAATCATTAATACGCTATTGCGGAGAGTTTGTTCCGTTTATAGCTGAAAAGGCTTCTGGAAGTTATATATATGATAAGAAAGGTACTGCAATTTTAGATTTTACCTCTGGACAAATGTGTTCAGTATTTGGTCATAATCACCCAAAATTTGTTGAAATACTCGCGAAAGCAGGTGATAGTGCGATACATTTACTAAGCTCAATTTTATCTCCACCAGTCATCGATCTTGCAAAAAAGATAACAAGTGAACTACCCGAAAGTCTGTCGAAATGCATACTATTAAATACGGGATCTGAGTCTAATGAAGTTGCCATACGAATGGCAAAGTTGGTCACCGGTGGCTTTGAAATTATAGGATTTTCAGGATCTTGGCACGGTATGACGGCCGGAGCACAATCATATACCTATTCAAAAACAAGAAAAGGCTATGGTCCCACAATGCCTGGCAGCTTAATGATACCTGCTCCGTATGAGTATCGATGCCCGATAAAACATTGTAAAGGCAGCTGTGATAACACTTGTCTTGAGGTAGGTATGAAAATGGTCGATCAGCAATCGGTAGGAGCATATGCAGCCTTCATTGCTGAACCTTTGTTGAGTGCTGCAGGAATGATAGAATTAAAGCCCACATATGTGAAAAGACTCAAAGAGTTATGTGACGAAAGAGGCTTATTATTGATATTTGATGAAGCGCAAACGGCATTAGGACGACTCGGAACAACCTTTGCTTTCGAACGCCTTGATGTTGTCCCAGACTTTTTAACCTTATCAAAAACATTGGGAGGTGGTCTTCCGCTTGCTGCTATGATTACAACCTCAGAAATTGAGGAAGAATGTCATAAAAGAGGTTTTGTCTATATGACCTCGCATGTATCCGATCCTTTTTGTGCCTCTTTTGGTTTAGCTGCTTTTGAAATATTATATGAGCAAGAATTGGCAAATAGTGCTACTGAAAAAGGTCGATACTTAAAAGATAAACTGATACAGTTACAAGAAAAACATGAATGTATTGGTGATGTGAGGGGCAGTGGACTTTTATTGGGTGTAGAAATTGTAAAAGATAGAGAAACAAAAGTTGCCGATGATAATTTGGGTCAACGTATCTGTAATAGATGTCTTGAGTTGGGCTTAAATATGAATATTGTTAGAATGAAGGAATATGGAAGTGTTTTTAGAATAGCGCCTCCATTAACTATCTCTAAAAACGAAATAGATTTAGGTGTCACGATGTTAGATGAAGCCATACGCGATTGTATGAATTAATTAGTGACATAATGCTAAATATTGTAGCCATCAATAGACAAGAATTGAAGTAATTTTGTTGTAAACAACAGAAACTTTTTATTCATTCTAAACATGCGTTATACAAAATATTTTGCGCTCATAAATAAAGATATGGGGCTCCAACGAATTAGTAAAGCTCAACTCGGCAGAATAATGAATTTTGTTTTTTTAGAAGGAGAATTAAAAGGATTACATGAATCTTCAAAACTCTTTAAACAAGATATGAGTGCGCGAGGTTTAGAATTATTGAAGTTCAACAAGAGTAAACGCATTACGATACTTACAGGCAATATGGCCCCTAAAGCGTTAATGGAAGAAATTTATTATCTTTCAGAAAAAGAAACGTAGCATGTGCTATCATGTAAAGCAAACTCGTAAAGATCGTGAGTACTTAGAATCTTCTTTTGATGCCGATTTACGCTTTGAATCCATCCCGACCTACTTTCATGTGAATGGCTTTCAACGACCTTCAATGATGATTATCACACAAGAAGAGCCCAATATAATTCAATTAGGCACTTGGTCTGTAGCTCCGCCGCAATGTGCAGACATGCCACAATATTGGAAAGAAAAAGGAGGGAGTGTGCTAAATACCCGCGATGATAGTTTATTTACTTTTAAAGCTGCCGAATGGAAGACAGAGGCCATGTTGACACAAAAATGTATTATGATTGTTTCTGGCTTTTACGAACCGCATAAAGTTGACAGTACAAGTTATCCATATTTATTACATAGACCCGATTTCGAAGCTTTTGGATTGTGCGGTTATTATACACAACAAGAAACGGGGCCAACTTTTTCAATTGTAAATATGCAGGCCAATGATTTGTTGAGTAAAGTTCATAATGCTGCCAAGCGCATGCCAATGACCATAGATCCTGATGAAAAAGAAAATTACTTTGAATTAAATACTGAAGAAGACCTAAAAAAAGAATTTGCAACACGTTATTGTATACAACTAGATCATCGAGCTGTTGATCGATCGGTTTTAAATTCAAGAATTGATTCAAATACCGAAAGCATCATACAAGAAGTACATCATCCCATTATCACAGAATTTTAAACATGTTCGTAGGAGGGAAGTAAAATCTAGAGGTTGGAACTAAGGAATATTATGGTTTAACCAGGGCTTCCAATTTTTCAAAAACAACAATCTTATACATAGCACTCACAGGTACTTTAGTATGTTCAATATATAATTGTGTTCTAGTTGCTTTTATAACTCTATGTAAATTGGCAATATATGATTTATGTGTACGCTGAAAATATTCGGGTAATGAACTTGTAATATGAATAAGTGTTTCAGAAATTAGATACATTCTTGAATCGGTGAAAATCTTCAAGTAATTACCAAAGCTTTGAATATACAAAATTGATTCAAAAGCGATATTTACAGGAACACCATCATGTTTTATTTGAAGTTCTCCCTTGCCATTATTTTGATTGGGTTGTGCTATTTTTGAAGCTACCACTTTGTTTATCGCTTTCAAAAAGCGTTCAATTTTTATAGGTTTTAATAAATAATCAACAACACCATAATTATAACTTTCTAAAGCATACTGAGAGTATGCCGTTGTTAAAATAACTTTTGGAGGGTTGAGCATGGAGCGCAATACTTCCATACCATTTAGTTCGGGCATTTCGATATCCAAAAAAATAAGATCTAGGTCGTTCGATTGTACGAAATTGACAAGTTCAAGTGGATTGCCAGTACTTAACACCAATTTAAAGTTGTCAATTTTAGCACAATACTCTTCTAACACTTTACGCGCTAGTATTTCATCATCTACGATCCCTATTTTTATCATCAACGCTATATTTAATCTGTTAAATCTATTGATAAATTTACACGATATGTGTTTTCTAGATCAACTATTTTTAATTCATGCGAATTAGGATATAATAGTTTTAAACGTCTTCGTACGTTTTCAAGACCTAGTCCTTCTCTATGTGATATAGAAACCTGAGAAGGCTTCGAATTAACTACGCAAAATTGAAGCGTACTATTTTTAAGAGAAGTAGAAATATCAATTGAACTTTGATTATTTGTACTTTGAGCCCCATGTTTGACCGCATTTTCAATAAACGGTATGAGCAGCATTGGAGCGATCCTTAAGTCTAAAAAGTCTCCATCGATTACAAACTCAATAGTACAACGTTTACTCAATCTTTTTTCTTCAAGTAACAAATAATTTTCTATAAACTCAAGTTCCTCTTTTAATAATACAGTATCGTTTTTTGAGCTCTCTAATTGATAGCGCATCAATTCTGATAACTGCATAACAAGGTCTGGAGTTTCAGGCGATTGTTCCCTGGAAAGGGAATAAATACTATTTAATGAATTGAATAAAAAATGAGGATTTACTTGCTCTTTTAAATAAGTAAGCTCCATTTCTTTTTGTAATTTTTCTTTCTCAGCATTCTCTCTCTGAATGATCATATTTCTTCTTAAAAAAAAAGCAGCCATCCCAGTTCCAGTTGTATAAAAATGAAATAAAAAAGTTTTAGTAACCCCAGACCAGTTGTTTTTAGTGTAGGATTCTAAATAAGCCACCAGAAATATACTTCCAATGAGTAAAAGTCCGTACATAACGTATCTTTTCTTATCAAAAAAGTAGGGAATAAGAATAAAATGATTTATCCATATTGCTGCCATAATATTAAAGGCATATTTAAGTGCCCATAAAAAGTAAGAAAAAGGCGTATCATAGCGATCAACGATCATCCATCCACTTAATAATTCAAGGATAAGCACCAATACAAAAGCTCCAATATTAAGAAGTATGGTATTCCGTAAAGACTTTTTAAACATAAAATTAATTTAACAGCTACTAAAGATACTATCTAGAAATAAAAATTCTCTTAATTTCTTACAAAAGCCATATATCAATGACGAAATAGTTTTGTCATTTATTTTTGAAGCTTGTAATGTTTAAAGAATTAAACAAGAAGTATTCTCTAATTTCATTCACTAATTAACAAGATATTTCTAACTATCTATAACTATAAGTGATCATGAAAACCCGAACAGGACTATTATTTTTAATTGTTCTTTTTCTTGCCTGTAAAAACGAGCCACAAAAAGAAGCTAATATTAGCAGTACAACGAGCCCAAATTATGAAACGTATAATTATACCGGATTTACAAAAGAAGAAATTTATGGATTTCATAAACGAATATATGAAGGAGGCAATTGGACTGAATATGGCGATTTAGAACGGTACTTTTATCTCAATTTCTCCCAAATTCAGAAGCACGCACGAATTCTTAGATCTGATACACCAAAAATTCTGAAAGAAACACCGAGAGATGATGTGAAAAATTATATCACATCGACTGATTTAAAAAAAGGTGGAGGACTTACATTAAACGAGTATGTACAACAGGTAGAAGTAAATGGCATCATTATCATTCATAAAGGTAACATTGTTTTTGAAGGTTATCCGAGAATGTTTCCAAGCGATTTACATATCAATATGGTCATAACCCAAGTCTTTGTGAGCACTTCAATTGCTATTTTGGAGGATAACGGTTTAATTGATACTAGCAAACCAATTGATTTCTACTTTGATGCTCTTAAAAATTCGGGTTGGGAAGGGGTACCAATAAAAGATATTCTCGCCATGAGTTCTGGAATAGATCGTGTTCCATTAGAGAACTATGAGGCGAGTTTTGATCCCATTAAAGATTTAGCTACAGCAAAATCAGCAAAGCCATCAGGAACGGTGTACCAATGGTCGAATGCCGATGCTATGTTGTTAACGCTACTTGTCGAAAAAATAAGTGGTCTTACCTTTCGCGATTTTATAGAACAGGAAATATGGAAAAAGATAGGTTCAGAATATAGTGCCCTAATAGGAGTCAATAAAAATGGGAGCACTATATCATATGCCGATGGCATGTCAACAACCCTTAGAGATCTTGCTAGATTTGGGTTGGCTTTTACACCTAGTGGCAGAAAGAACGCCAACTCAATAATTTCAGATGCACACTTATCAAAAATAGGGAATGTAAATAAAAACCTTATAAAGACGTCACGTAATTTTAAAGAATCGATCTATAGCAATTATCAATGGGGTGCAGTATTCGAAGATGGCGATTTTTATAAAGGTGCTCATGGAGGCCAAGGACTATATATCTCTCCCTCTAAAGATTTGGTGATTGCATTTTTTGGAACGTCAAATATTGATCGCGAAAGAAATCAACTTGATGTCATTTCTCGACAGCTCTCTAAATCTGGACTATTCGATCTTGAATAATATATCCCACACATAAAATTATAACAATATCCATCAATAATAAGACACGATTATTATGAAAACGATTAAAGTAATAGTACTATGCATCTCTTTGTTTGCGAATAGTATTTTAGCACAAGAAAAAGATGTAAAAGATTTCGCTTCAACTAAAGAAGGTACTCCCTTGGTAGCCCCACAAATTCAGGTGATTCCTATAAAAGATTCTAAAACAAAAAGAAGCTATGAATTGTATATAGAGTTACCAGAAGATTATTCTGAGAACGAAAACAAGTCCTATCCGGTATTGTATTATACCGATGCCATGTGGCATCTTGAACTACTTTCTGGTGCTACAGAATATATACTAGAAGATGTTATCCTTGTTGGGATTTCTTGGCAAACAGATAGTAATGAAGATCTTAAAAAAGAAGTAGGAGCACATGTGAGTAGGTTTCGTGACTACTCAATGAGTAAGCACAGTAATCCAGAAGTTCAAAAAAAATATCAATTAGGAGAAGCGAATAAACATTTAGAGTTCATTCGAAATGATGTCATTCAATATATTGACAATACCTATCGTACTGATCCAAACAGCCGCACGTATTTTGGATACTCACTTAGTGGCGAATTCGGAGCCTATATATTACTAGCACAACCAGATACATTTAACAATTATATTATAGGGAGTCCAACGATTAAAAATGAAATTCCATACCTGACGGAGCTGAATGCCAAAAGGGGGGCTAAGAGTTTAAATGCCAACGTTTTTATTGCGTATGGATCCTTAGAAAATAAGACGACTACCGAACCTATCGATGCTTTTGTTAAATTATTAAATGATCGAAGAGATGCTGGATTGTCAGTATTAAAAGAAGTAATTGATGGGAGTCATCAAACTGCCTTTCCCACAACAGCGATTCGCAGTGTTGCTTGGTTGTCATCAATGATGAGTCATATCTCGAATAAAACATATGAAGGCTCATTCTGGTCGATTCCACATCTCAATAATCCCTATATAAGTACCACGCCAGAAAATAGAAAAGATGTATTATTAGTAGATACATTAACAGTGAATAATCTTCATAAAAATACAATCCTCAAATTATCAAAAGAGATTTTTGAGGGCAAACATGGGAGTTATGATGCCTTGCTCATTTCACATAAAAATAAACTAGTCTTTGAATCTTATTATAAAAAAGGACGTATTAATGTGCCTCACGGTCAAGCATCGGCAGTAAAGGCATATACTAGTTTGGTATTGGGTAGAGCCATTCAAATGGGTTACCTATCTATGGAAGATTTAGACAAACCTTTGATTAGTTTTCTAAAAGATGTTGATCCTAAAAAAATTGTAAAAGGAGCTGAGAAAATTACGCTTCATAAGGCTTTAACGATGCATGGTGGGCTCACTATTGATCTCGAATCATGGAAAGAAATTGAAAAAGATACCCTTCGATTAAAAGGCCAGGGTTTGGTACAAACATTGTTGGAGCAAAGTAAACCAATAACCAAGGCGTCGCAGACATATTTGTATGGTAATTTTAATCCTATGCTGGTTATGACAGTTATTGATGCCGTGGTGCCAGGCACGGCAGAAGACTTTATTAAAAAGGAGTTATTAGATAAACTTGGAATAACAGAATATAAATGGTCATCTCATAGTAGTGGATTGCCAGAGGCAGGGTGGCGAGTTAATTTCTTATCTCGCGACATGCTCAAATTGGGTCATTTAGTGCTCAATAAGGGTAAACTAAATGGCGAACAGCTCATTTCAAAAGCGTATCTCGATAAAGCTACTAGAGGCCTTGTGAAACCTACACAAGATTGGATGCCTAAAGACTATCGATACGGTTATTTTTGGTATCAAACATTCATCAAAGTGGGTAGCAAGAGTTATAATGCTGCCTTTGCCTGGGGCGGAGGGGGGCAACGTGTGATTGTAATTGACGAACTTGACCTAACCATTGTTATTTCTGGTCACGATAGTGACGATACAATAATGACTCAAATTTCTAAAATTGTGGTGCCTGCCTTTGTGAATCAATAATTCCTATATTTGTCATGTAAACTAATTACATAACAAATAATATGGACTCATTTTTAGATCAATCTGCAGGTTATTTAATTAATATGACAGCGCTTTTGTTAAAGAGAGAATTAAGTTCTGCTATCAAAAAGAATGATATTGATGTAACTCCAGAGCAATGGGCAGTACTAAATAGACTAAATGAAAAAACTGGGTTGACACAAAAAGAAGTGGCAAGACTAACGTTTAAAGACAATGCCAATATTACGAGAATGGTTGATAAGCTAGAAAAAAAAGGACTCGTAATTAGACAAGCAGATGCCAACGATCGCCGGAGCTGGAAACTATCTATTACCACGAAAGGAGTGGAGATTCGTGATTTGGTTGAACCCATAGCTGACACTATTTTAGATAAGATTTCTAAAGGTATTAGTAAGAAAGATATGAAAGGATACAATGTAATTTCTAAAAAAATTATTAAGAATTTGACTGAATAATTTTTTATTTATATATTTGTCATGACAACAATTGTTATAACAAATCAAAATATGAAAAATATACTACTACTATTGGTCTGCTTTTCTTTAACGATGTCTTGCACTGAAAATAGAACCGAAGGGGAGACTACTTCTAAAAATGAACCAACTATGAAAACTACCAAATCACCATCTATCACTCTTATTAACCCTTTTGAAGTTCCGGCTGATAAGCTACAAGAATCAATTATCTATTGGGAGGCGTGTAGAGATTTTCTAAAAGAACAACCAGGTTATATTTCTACAAAATTGCACCAATCTATACAAGACAACGCGAAATTCATGTTAATAAACGTTGCGGTTTGGGAAAGTCCGAAAGCATTTACAGAGGCAAGTCAAAAGATGGCAAAAGAACTAGGTGTGCAACCCCCTGCAGGTCTTAAGGCTAATCCGTCGCTGTATACTGTTATTAGCGAATAAATATAGATGAAAAAAATATCCATTTTAATTCAAATTGTAAGTATTGCCTGTTTAGGAGCATTTTTTGGTGCGATGCTTATGTTATATACGGCTATACTGTCTTTTTGGAAGCAATCGTCACCTTCAGATTTTCTAGATTGGTATGTTGACTACGCATCGGGAATCATGGATACTACAGGGCCACTGGTTATGTCGAGTCTGTTTTTACCCCTTCTTTGCTTTATATTGGTTTTAAAAAATAAACAAAGTAGAGTTTATTGGGCGATTTCATTTTTATTAAGTGTGAGCGTTATGGCAATTACCATAAGCTATTTTGTGGGAGTAAACTCTTCTTTCGCCGATCGAACAATTGAATTATCACAAATAACAGGCACTTTAGATACCTGGGGGAAACTGCATGTGGTAAGAATTTCACTGGCCTTTATGGCGGCAGTATTTGGCGGCATGGGGCTCGCTACTTTATCTGGAGAAAAATCAAAAACCTACTTGATCGTCTAACAAATACGAATCCATAGTAAATCTAGAATCGTTTACAAATTTGTGAAAGGTAGTTACTGTACTGTGAATGTTATATTAACGATCTTTTAAGAGGATCGAATAATTATAAGTAGTATTTTTCGCACATAAATTTTAAATACGACATGATGAAATCTTTAAAAACCAGTATTACATTTTTGCTGCTAGTATTATCAATAACGTTGTTGAATGCCCAACGTGAAATGAAATCAGTTGAGGGGTATGCTCCAAAAATTGGCTCAATGGTTTATATGTTGGAGGATTTAAAAGATAGAATTACCGAACACGTGAAAGATCTAGATCAATCGCAAGTTGATTTTATGTATGATGCTAATGCTAATAGTATAGGAGCCTTACTAATGCATCTGGTATCAACAGAATCGTATTATCAAACCGCAACATTAAAAGATCGAGATTGGACGAAAGAGGAGCTGAAAAAATTTGGTATTGCCAGTGAGATTAATGAAAAAGTAAAGAGCATAGTGAAAGGTGAGCCCATCAAATTTTATTTGGATTTATGGAATGAAGTACGCGAAACGACCTTGAAAGAACTCAAAACCAAAGATGATGCGTGGTTTGTATCAAATTTAGAAGAAGGACTTAATTACCAATATATTTGGTATCATGTGATGGAACATTCTGCAAATCATATGGGGCAGATTTTAACCGTAAAGAACCGATTGCCTAAATAGTTCATGCAGTCATAAAGGTTAACCTCATTCTTCGATTTGATAAAAGTAGTGCGACGTGTTAAGAATTTGTTCAACGAACTAATTTAATAAGAACTAACTCATACCATAAGAACCCTTCCTTTTAAATATAAACTTGTCTGTAGAAGTTAATGAAACACTTTGTAGGCAAACCAACATAGGAGGGAAGCTCTTTTAGATTTGATTATTCTACTCAAAATCAATCTTTCACTTAAATCTATTATGGTAAAACCGTAATAATTGGGGTGTTTTACCGTATATATTTTATACTCCTTTTAATTAATTTCACATTAGACATTAGCAACGTTTTAATAATCAATAATTTAATTTTGATTGTTATACGCCAGAGCAATACCTAAATGAGTTTGTTATAGTAGAAATACTCGTTGCTATCAATTAATTTAACCCTGCATAATAAACCCCTAAAATGCCATCTACAAAAGTGTAATTCACCCTAAAAATTTACGTGATTTTGATTGAAGAATAGCATTGCTATGCCCTTAATTCAATCATATTATGCGTTGTATTGGTATATAAAAAAACTGCATCTAAATGGAAAATGAAATACTTGCAAAACAAGAATTTATTCAGAATAGTATTTCTGAACAACTAGATTCTTTTGAGAAAAGACGGAAATACAATCGCAGTAAGACCTTTATGGTACACTTTTTAGTAATTGTCTTGGGTTCTTTAGTAACCTTTGCATCAGGTCTAAGCAAGTACAGTATAAATGGGCATTCTTTTGACAAGTATACTGAAGTTGTTTCTATGATTCTAGGAGTCATAATTACGAGTATTGCGACGTACAATGCATTCTTCAACAATAAAAGATTTTGGATAATATATACATCTACTACTAATGAACTAAAAAAAATAAAAGATGATTATGATTACTTCGTTGCAGGTAAGGATACTAAGGATATAACACTCCAAGCTCTTGAAGAATTTAAAACACGTATTCAAAAGGTTTTAGATGAAACAAATAATGAATGGTCATCCATTAGAAAGAGCTAATTATGGGTGTATTTAGTTTCGATAAAAATATAGAAAAGGTTTCGGATAGTGTTGCAATGGCTTTGGATTTATTGCCCCTCACGCATAATAGTGACATAAATACTTGTCAGCATATTTTGGATTCTGGAAAATTGATCCCACACGAATGCGAAATATTTGGTGAAAAAATTCTTTATTTTTTTTATGGTCAACCGGTATATGCTAAAGAAGATTGGTCATATCCTGTTTTCTTTTTTATAAAACCTCAAGATGAATCATTAAATATTAAAAGTATTTACCCAATCGACACCGGAGGTTTAATCTATGATTATATTAAAGACAAAAACCTAAAAGGACCTAAGATTACTGTCAAGGATGTTAAGAAATTCTTAGAGTGTAAGATAAATGAAACGGAGTATCACATAGTTTCAAGAAAATTAGTCAGCTTCTTTTTTGGAAACAATGAAAATTACTTATCTGGAAAGTTAGTAGCAAATGAAGAAGATCTAGTAACCTTGTTTGCAGAAAAATACATGGATTTAAATACCATCGAAAGCGCGTTTATTGATAAAAACAGATCTAAATCAATCGAGGTTCATAATAGTACAGAACTGACACTAGATAAGAGTAATGTCGAGTATGTGATTTTTCCTGAAGAGAAATTAAAATTTTTCAAGCCTGTTTCAGACACAATGTTTGCTAAAATAGATACATACCCCACTTCAATTAGAGAATTAGGAATTTCTAGAATAATTGAATATGCTAAAGATAAATTTAAGGATTATTTAATTAAAAAAAATGAAATAGTATAAGATATATGGACAAATTATACGGTTACATATCGATTACAACTCCAGAAAAAGAAAAAGGTATTGTGACTCCAGTATATCAGAATGTAAACAATGATTTATTTGTTTTAGAAGAGAAAGCTGAGCAAAATATAGTAAGAAGAATTGTAGGATCTAAAATGCTATCTTTTGTAATTAGGATCAATTCAAAAATTAAAAATGCAGAATTCTTATTAGAAGAACTTCGGAGTAAGCCATATCTATTTGTATCTAAAGATTTGGTTTTGTTCGATTTAAATAAAAGAGAGTTTATAGATCAAATTTTTGAGAAATTTGACATGTGCTTATTATGGCTAAACAAAATTGAGAGAAAGAATCTTTTTATGTTTTTGGGCCTTTCAAACCTCGCTCAAAATGAATACAAATATTTAGAACAAGATTTTTTATTTGACCATAAATTTTTGTTTGAAGAGTTAAAAGATGCTTCGACAAATAGCATAGAGTCGGTGGTTAATCTTTTTGAGATATTATTTTCAGAGAATTTCAAGAAGATTATTTCAAACACTTATACCTTAAAGGATTTATTCATTTTGAGTAATGAGATTTCAATGTTTAACTATCGAATTAATGAAAATTTGTTTCGAGAAAAAATATTACCTAGTGCACAGATATTAGATTTAATTAAAGAAAGAACCGATGTAGAGCTTTTTATAATTCTCTGTAAACATCTAAGTTTAGATTTTGCTTTTTTAGATATTATAATTGATAAAATAGAAGAATTTAATAAAGTACCGGTGCTACAAGAATATAAGGAGATCATTCTTGAACAAAATGGTTTTTTATTGAGTGATAATGAAAAAGCAATAGTGACGCTTCTCGCTGGACCAAGATCGATATACAAACAGAGCGCGATGCCTCCCGTAGTTTTATGTTCAATAGAAGAAAGAGAAATGGAATATTCGAACTCATTTAGAAGCTCTACAAGTGCGAAGGCTATTGAAGAATTAGACGATCAATTTAATAAGATTTTGGATAACTTACTGGAACCGGTTTAGCATGAAGAGCACATTTAACTTTTTGAATAACAGTAGTGACAAAGGTCAGATTGGAGACTTAATTTTTGATGAAAATTTAAGAAAATTAGGCTACCAAATTTATTTTGTTATTGATACTTATGATATTATTGAATTCTTTTTCCCCTTTCAAAGCAATAAAAACGAAACTAAAAGAGACAAGACTGAATTTTTATCAAAATACTTGGCTTACCATTATTTGTTTTATGAATACAAATATAAACCTATAATACCCGATGAATATTTAAACGAATTAGCATCCTTTAAGTTCTACTTAAAAAAACAAATTAAAAAAAGTAAAGAAGCCTATAATAGCATAAAAACATTATTAGAAGAACCAACAACCAATTTTGATAAAAATAAAACTAGTTTTATTGAAGAAAACATTGATTTAATCCTAGCAATTTCTTTAAATCTATTAACACCTAACGACATAAAAAAATATGACAATTTAATAAATGAAAGACTTAATATTTTTGAAATAGATCTATTGCATAAAAAAGATGAAACTCTTATCAATGAAATATTTAAAGATGCTTCACGTAGTTCTAAGACTAGAGAAATTTTTGAAGAATACTATGACACTGTTAAGTACTCATTAGTATCCAAAAATGTTGATAAAAGAGAACGTCATTTAGATAATGCGGTTAGAGATGTCATTGTAATTGATAGATGTCTTCAAATTAACAAGCGAGTTATGGAAGAATATAAAGACCTAAACGGAAAATACTTGTTCTTATATCTATCCTCAACACCTTTTAAATCCACAAATTTATTCAAATTAGACGCTATTAAAAAAGAACAGTCAAGGATCATATTTCCAGAAAAAGTAGTTCAAAAAAAACAACTAAACCTCTTACGAAATTCCTATCAATTATTAATCCAATCGTCTATAGATATTGATGCCGATAATGGAGAAATGTACCTAAAAACATTAGAAGAGTACGAAGAGATGAATGTCAATGATGAAATCTTAGAGAATTTTGAAAAAGGTAACGATGAAAATTTTGGGAAAGAGTTGAAAGAGACGTTATCTAAATCGAAAGAAATTAATTCATCTCTGAAGGATCGTATTTTAAATCAGACGCGATTATCTAAGTTCTTTAAATTTAAAGAAGAAATTAAAATAGCTCTTGAAGGTCTAACAAATAATAAAGATGTTTCAGAATTCAAAAAAATCTTCAACGAAATAACTACAGATAGATTCGATTCAAGTGCCGATTCTGTATTAAATTACTTAATGGCGCATAATCAAAGTACGCATATCTATAATAAGCTATTAAGTATAATTGATTCATATTCTGACGATACTACAACTCTTATTATACCCGATGGCAATGATTTAGTTAGAAGCGATTATCAACAGTTTCCCATTTTACTTTTCTACGGTAATAAGGATAAAATCAGTAATAAAGATTATAGCTTGTTGATTAAACATATTGGAAACTATTTATCTGATCCAAAGAAAACTTCGAAAAATAAGATTTCTGAGTTTATCCAAAACATCTCGCATTTAGTTGAAAAGCTTTTTGATGAAGAAAAAAAGGGAGTTGCAACGTCGACCATTGTTAATATTATTCTATTGTATCTTAATATAGTTTTCCCTGTAGTTAATGACAAAGAAAGTGACACAGATACCAACTTAGAAAATGAAGAGTATCTAATAAAAAGGCTAGAAAAATTAAAATTAGTAGTCAAGCATTCTAGAATAAACTCTAAAGTAGAAAATGAGAAAATGGAAGTATTCTTTTCTTCAAATATATATTTAGTTGAAATTGATTATTTGCTGGTTTGGCTATATAGAAGACAACGAAGGTATGAAGAATCAATAAATCTTTGCAATGATAGATTGCAAAATTCAACTAAAAATAAATTAGTAGCAACAAGATTTAAACATGGTAAAATGTTGTCAGAAATGTCAGTTTTATATGAAAAGATAGATACCGTTTCAAATGACTATTTAAAATCTGAATTACTTAAATCGATCAATGTTATTGATAAAATAGTTCTTGAGTATAAAAAACATGAAGACAATGTATTAGTGTCTAAAACCATTATTGCCCTCTTAAATAGTAGTTGTGATATTCTATTAAAATTATATAAGAATACGTTGGATCTTTCATTTTTACATAGAACGGATGAAGTGGTTGTTGAGTTAAATGAAATGCTAGAAAACATATCAAAGAAGACAAACATAAAACTCACCATGAAAGATTTTCCTGCTTTCTTAGATACGCTATCATGGTATTATGTGCATAAGGCGAATTCAAGTCCTAATTTTAAAAATGCCTTAGAGTTTAAAAAAATAGCTCAGAAATATAAAAATGAATGTACACATATTTATACTGGTAAAATGTATCAACATGGAATATATCTACAGACAGCAATAGATAAAATTAAAAGAAAGTAAGAGCGTGAAAAAATTATGAAGAAGCGTTTACTAAATAATCAACAAAAAAAGCTATATAAGATTAGTCAGTTAATTAAGGATGGCCGTGTTGATCTTGATGATCTCGCTGAGATTATTCCAGGTATTCTTCATATTAATTCTAGAAAAGATTTGGCCATCGAATATATTTCAAAGAAAGGATGTGATTTAATTAAATATTCGGCAGAAGAATTAAATTCATTAGGAGCCAAAGTACTACATAAACACCAAAGCAGATATACAATCGAAAATGTTTACCCTAAACTCTTTGAAGAAATCTCAAAAGGTGATAAAAATAGGGTGATTCCTTTTTTTCAAGATTGGCAGCATTCTCCAAGTGAAAAACCATTTTTTCTTTTTACTGCATCCAAGATTTTAAATGAGGAGCAACTTATTTCGATATCATTATTACCAAAAGATATCGAACATGTTTGCTCGAAAGTAGACCGATTGTTTGGCGTAAATAAGATTTTAGAAATATATTACAACAAATATGAATCTTTGACTAAAAGAGAAAAGGAGATCCTTAATTTGCTTGGTAGAGAACTATCTAGAAAACAAATTTCGGAGGTACTTTTTATATCACCTCGAACGGTAAAAAAACATTGTGAAAATTTGTTTAAAAAACTAGGCACCAATAAGAGAACAGAACTTCAAACTATTTCGAGCGCCTTTACTTACTGACGAAAATAGGCCTTTTGGCGTATTGACTTTTATTAAATAAAAATAGATATTAAGATCTGTATTTATAAACATATTGATATGACAAAAGTAAGATTAGAGTTCGATGAAGTTACAATTTATAGACCTAAAAAAAGATGGTATTTATATTTTGTAGTTATGATTGAGCACCCGACGGATAAAAATAAAATGATTCTCACAACTTTACCTGAAGAACCGATCAAATTAAGTAAGCGTCACGAGAATTCTTTTCAATTTGATACTGATGATTTCGGATCCGAAGGATTGTACGTTTTTAGCCGTAATTTACCGAAAGATAAGGAGCTGAATGTACATGTTTACTTAAGGCATAGTAGAAAAAAAACACGCAATTTAGGAGGTATTTTACAAGATATAGATAAGGGCATTGGGAAAGACTCTTTTGATTTAGTAGAGGATATTGTAGGTACCACAAAACCTTGGCTCTCGATTGCGAAGAAAGCAGTTCCATTAGTGGGAAGAATTTTGAAGAGTATACCGGATCGAGATTTTGGTTTCTTAAGTGCTTTTGAGAAATTTGGAAAAGAGTTTGATGAAACTTATGAAATCGATAGAGCTAAGGATTTTACAGGAGATGCGTCACTTGTATATAGTTGGTCCATTGATGATTGATTATATTGTAATCAAAAGTGCACTATAACGTACTGTATTATGTTACTTTGCTTTGGTAAAAGCAATCATATCTTCAATTTTATATAAAGTTTTACTCAACTTTTTTTCTAGAATGTAATAGAACACTCTTTTTGCAATAGGGCAGTAGAGTAGGGCAAAATGTGTGTGGAATGGAAATAAAACTACCACCTCAAAATCACATTCTTATGACTTAATTAGACTTTAATTTCTATTACATTTAACAGTGTCAATCGTTATTTTTTCTTTTCTAATTGTATGGGAAAAAATACCATTTATGGGCATTTTTCTTTGTTCGGTTGATAAGATATCTCTTAATGGAATTATAATTAAATAAACTGAATATTCGTTTACAAAGCCCGGGTGATTTAAGACCGTTAATTGAGGATGACTTCTTAATTTACGCACATAATCCATCATGTCACTAGAATTAGTTGGAAAAGCTTTGTTTAAAGTATTAATCCCTCTCAGATTAGTGTTATAGTATAAATATGTATTCAATTGTTTCCAATATTTTTTTACTAGATCGTCATCAACATTTAAGGGAACAGGATTTTTTCCATTAAAAATATCTTTCTTTAGGTTAATTGCACTGTAGGGTTGATTCATATTATATGAGACTAGGTCTAATTTTGGAACTAATACTATGTATCCGTCAATTAGAGCAGTTCCATCAAAGAATTGGGATTTAGTTTCGTCTTGAATAATTGAATTAAACTCCATAATCGTTTGAGGTGTTACGTCAATATTACGACTTTCTTTAACTTTAATTTCTTCTTTTTCTTTCTGAGTTTTGTTGAATTCTTCAAGAGCATACTTTAAAGTGTTTTTAGCATAACTACCCTTGGTTTTGATTTTAAATAATGACCCTCCAATAGAAATTGAACCATCAATTGTTTCCAATGAGGATATAGACTTACTAAATTTTAACTCACTATTGTTCGTCTTGGTATATTCTTTTTTATACTCCTGCGATTTTACTTCATCAGTACAGTTGACGTAAGTTTTACTCTCGCTATCGATTATAATGGGAAGACTATTAAGTTTTTGTGGTGATAATTCTATAACACTTTCAGCCATTTTCACATCTACTAAATTGAATGTGCTATCAAAAAAATGATTGAAATTTTTGTACCACTTCGTTTTCTTTATTCTATCGTACACTAATAAAGTAATGTCGTCTGAAACATCTGATTTATTTTTATCATTCTGGTTTTTCAAATAATAAACTTCTTTTCTACAGTTACAGTTGACTAAATTATCTTTAATAATGAAAATTGGCTTTATAGAATTCGTAATTACTATATTCCCATCTTTTAAATAATCAACGGACCATTTCTTCTGCTCAGTATATATTTTACTCCAACAATTAGATTCAGCCTCATCTTTATTAGAAAAATCATCGGAGTAAGCTTGAAATATTTTGTGGCCAGTATAATTACTTAACTCTTGCGAAAAAAAAGGATATGGAATAATAAAAAATATTAATAATAAAGCTTTATACATAGTATTATAAGGGGCAGACATTTTTTTGATTTTGGATTTGTAGATTTTATTAGATTAAAGCAATAAAAAGTAATTAAAACATAATTTGATGCTTCTAACAATTTGGTTTAGAATATATTGATTTAAAACATTAAGAGTCAAGGGGAAATTTCCCCTTTTTTAATAGGGTTTTTCCCGTAACATTTAGGGTGTTTTTCCTCTATTATTCCTTAATAATTAATAGTAATTTCATCCATTAATTATAAATCAACTAATTTCTGATACGTATTAATATGAATATTTCTTTGTTTTCGAAATAAATTTTCAGTATTTTACAAGGTCGCAAAAATCACACTAATTTGAAACGAAAAATAAAAGCTGTTGACTTCTTTTGTGGTGGTGGTGGAATGAGTTATGGTATGAAACAAGCCGGAATAAAGGTTCTGGCGGGAATAGATTATGAAAGGGCATGTAAAGGAACTTATGAAGCTAATGTAAAAGGAGCTAAATTCATAGAAGCAGATGTTTTTAACCTTGAAGAAAAAGAGTTAGAAAATATACTGGGCTTGAGAAGAAATGATGACGACCTACTACTTATTGGTTGTAGTCCTTGCCAATTTTGGAGTATTATAAACACTGATAAGAATAAATCTCAAAAATCGAAAAGCCTTCTTGTAGAGTTTGAAAGGTTTGTTAAGTATTTTAATCCTGGCTATGTAGTTGTTGAGAATGTTCCAGGAGTTTTAAGAAAGAAAACTGAGAGTGGACTTGACAACTTTATTGAATGGTTAGAGTCAGCGAATTACAAGGTACATTTCGAAATACACAACGTAAACGATTATGGAGTACCTCAAAATAGAAAGCGTTTTACGCTTGTTGCCAATAGAATAGGTGAAAAAACCATCTTTCCAGAAAAACAAGAAGGAGAAAAATTAAGAGTTCGCGATGTTTTAGGTATTCATAATGGCTTCGCTTCTATTAAAGCTGGTAATAAAGATGTAACGGACTTTTTACATACTTCCGCAGATGTCAGTGACCTTACTCTTAAAAGGCTTAAAAAAGTCAAGAAAGATGGAGGTAATAGGATGGATTTTGCTGATGACCCAGAATTACAATTGAAATGTTTCATTGGTAGGGATTCTTCTTTTAAGGATACCTTTGGAAGGCTATGGTGGGATAAACCATCTCCTACAATTACAACAAAGTTCTTCAGTGTTTCTAATGGTAGGTTTGTTCACCCTGAAGAAAATAGAGCACTTTCGTTAAGAGAGGGAGCAACATTACAATCTTTCCCAAAAAATTATGAGTTTATTGGAACAAATAAAGCTTCTATTGCACGGATCATAGGAAATGCCGTCCCTCCAGAATATGCCAAAAGAATAGGGGAGGTCATAATAAAAAATCACTATGAGTCTAGCTGAAGATAAATCACTGAAAATGAGTTTTGAACCCAAGACTATTGAACATCTTGGGGTTAAAATGTATTCGCATATTCCTCCAGCTTTGGCTGAATTAATTGCTAATGCCTATGATGCCTGTGCTACTGAAGTATATATAAGGCTGTATGATGGAGCAGAAAAGAAAGTTATAGTTCAAGACAATGGAACTGGAATGTCGTTTGATGAAATCAACAAATTTTTTCTAAGAATAGGAAGAAATAGAAGAGAAGAAAGACAAGAATCTCAATGTTCAAGGGTTCCAACAGGAAAAAAAGGACTAGGTAAGTTAGCTTTATTTGGTATAGGGAATAAAATTAGTATATCAACAACGAAAAACAAAAAACGAGTGAATTTTCTTCTCGACTGGGAAGAAATAACTAATTGGGATGGGAAGGACTATACTCCAAAGTTCAAAGAATTAGATACGGAAGATTCTTCAGGCACGACATTTTCATTAGAGCAACTAAAACGAGTGTCAAGTTTTCCTTTAGAGGCTTATGCAATTAGTATTTCCAAACTTTTCAATTTTAAGGATGATGAATTTAAAGTCTATCTATCGCTGAATGATAGCGAATCTATATTAATAGATAATAAGTTAAAATATGAAAATATTGAAGCCGAATTCGAATGGGAATTTCCAGTTACTTCTGTATCAATATCAGATGATTTTGAAAATAAATTAAACATTTTTGGAAAAATAATAAGTACTGAGAAACCTTTAAAACCTGGACTCCGTGGAATTACATTATTCGCTAATGGACGTATGGTTAACGCGCAAGAATTTTTTGGAGCAACAGAATCGAGTCACTTTTTCTCATATACCACTGGTTGGCTTGATGTTGATTTCATTGATGAAGTAGAAGAGGATTTAATATCTACTGACAGGCAATCTATTAATTGGGAAACTGAGCTTACATCAGGTTTAAAAAAGTTTTTGATTACTGCACTCAGATATATTGAACAAGATTGGAGAAAAAAAAGAAAAGAGAAACGTAAGGAAAATGTTCAAAAAAATACAAGTGTTAATATAGATGACTGGTTAAAAACTGTTCCTCAAGGGATAAAAGAAAAATTAGATGTTCTTATTGCAAAAGTAGACCAATCAGAGCTTTCTAGTTTAGATCAAAGTGAAACTATTCAAAATTTACATGCTTTAGTACCCGAGTATCCGAATCTCCATTGGAGATATATTCATGATGAAATAAAACAAGTTTCAGAAGTGTATTATAAAAACAAGGATTATTACACAGCTTTTTTAGAAGCTCTTAAAAGATATACTAACGAAGTTCGTTCAAAATCTAGTAGCACAAATTCTAGTGATAGGAGTATGATGGGAGAAGTGTTTAGTGGGAGGAAGTTATCTGTAACTAAGAAATATAAGAAATCAGATGGAAATGATTTTGCAATAGATACAAAACAGAATATCGAGGAAGGACAGCATTATCTATCTGAAGGTATAGTTACTGGTGGTAGAAACCCTTTAAGTCATGAAGAGCATAGAGAACTTAACTCTTCTGGACTGTTTTCTGAGAAAGATTGTTTGGACTTTTTAAGTCTTCTTTCTCATTTATTCAAAAGATTAGAAGATTCTCAGATACCTTAGTCTTGATTAAAATGACCTCATAAACTTTGTTCAAAACAATCGGGATGCAGTGGTTAAGAATAAGTCAAGTGGACTTATTTAACATACAGGCCAGCCGGCGCAAGAGATTCAAATCAAATCTAAAGCCATTTCTAGCTTTGCTAACACAGCATTTCCACTAAACAATACTAATGTAAAGCACCAATATATATGACATGGTAGACACAACATTATGTTAAATAAGAAAGCATGGCACGAAAGAAATGCGGGCGTACGGAGGAGTGAATTTGTGGCTTCCACAAAGAGCAATTGCCCTTGGCTTTGTGTAGAATTACGCTAGTAATTTAGTGGTGTTAACCACAAGACACAAAGGGCGGGCTGATAGTATATTTCTTTCTTGATTTTTTGTTTCTTTTGTATCAAGACAAAAGATATAGATTTCAAATCACAGTAACCAAAATAAGTTTAATAGATCACATCATTTAACCAAATATTTATAGTATGAAATCATTAATTACAACTGTTTTTACTCTTTTTTCGTTAAACATGTTATTCGCACAGGAAAAGCTTGATTTTGACATTTCCAAATCCTGTAGTTTTTATGGTGAGAAAATCGAAGGAAATATCTATAGTTTTAAATCAACAAAGGAAGCAATAAAGATTGTAGATGATATTGTCGATTTGGTCGGCTTGAAACGCAAGTTTAAAATCATGTCAGGTAATGTTCCAAATGCTGTGGCCGTAATCAAACCCACACCAAACGGATATGAACGATATATTATTTATAGTCAAGACTTTATATCAAATTTGAAAGCTGAATCTAATTCTTATTGGTCTGCGATCGGTGTTTTGGCTCATGAAATGGCTCATCATTTTAATGGACATACTCTTTTAAATGGAGGAAGTAGACCGCCAACCGAGCTTGAGGCAGATCAATTTGCTGGTTTCATTCTGGGTAAAATGGGGGCAACAATATCAGAAGCTCAAACGATGTTTAACAATAAATTGATGTATCAAGAAAAAGATTCACAATCTCATCCTGGGACTAAAGCCAGACTAGAGGCTATTGCTGTTGGTTGGGAAAATGGTAGGGTTAAACCTGACAATGAAAGAGTTGAAAAAAAATCTACTAAAATAGAAAGCAGTGAAAAAAAAGAAGATGATGCGTATAATTTATGTTTAACAGCGCTAAATATTCTTGATGGCAAAATTAATAAGAATTTTGAGGGATCCTTGCAAATTTTAATCGATGCGACTTCTTTGAATAACTGTTATTCAAGGACACATGAATTATTTGAAAGTGAATTAGCTTTTTGGTATTTTAATGGATATAATGGTGCTCCAAAAAATTTTAACCAATCTTATAGATGGGCAAAAAAAGCCGCCAACAAAGGTGATCGTAGAGGCATATTTTTTGTTGGGGCATTGTTATTAATGCCTGATGATGCTTGGGATATTGTTGACCAACTAAATTTCTCTTACGACTATAATAAGGCGGTATATTATCTCAAAAAAAGTAAAAAACTAGGGTTTGGACCTGCTAAAGGCCTTTTGGCAAAAATAGGAGAATAATTATGTAACCTTGAATAAATAGCAATTTGTCTTAATAATACTAAAATAGCAAGTGAACAGAAATTTGCAAAAACAAATTTTGTTCTTTTGCGGTTCGTACCGAAATGTTCCTGAAACTTTACTAGTAGAATTATTCTTCGGACCACAAAGCAAAATAGAAACGAAAAGCAAAGCTTTTAATGGCGTTGGCAAGGAATGGATTATTGTGTGTAAAATAAATTGTGACAACAATTTGATTTTATAAAACAATCGAGTGCTTGGTAGCGGCAATTTTACATAATGCCAAATTATGGTACATTTTTGTAATTCTTAGTCAATCGCTTAGAATCGAATATTTGAAAAATTAATGACCCAAGTACTGAATATAGAATTCTTACAATAATCATTATGGGATATTTACACATAATATAGAATTATGGCTACACAGCTTACAATGTTTATTCTAGTTATACCTTGTTTTAATTATGAATCAGCCACTGGCTAATCCATAATCAAAAGTGTACTATAATTTATATTATGTTAAGTAGAATATTTCAAATACTTACCTATTCACACATTTATTATACAAATCGATTGTCTTCTACTATTTGCCTCATTGTTATCTTGCGTATCTAATTCCCAAGCATCCACCGGATACTTGTTCTTTAGAGAGTATGTTAAATAGTATTTCTTAGGAATAGACTCTGCTCTTGTCAATTACTCTTCAATTCTATGGATATGTTCCGTAGTTAATTTACTAGTATACTTTATATCTAAAAACAATTCCCTAAATTCATAGCATGGAAAAAAAACGCTATTCATCGGGTGTCTTACAGTATATTCCCTTTTTTTATGTTATCTGGTCTGATGATTTATTGTCGTATTCTGAGGTCGCCGTTGTAAAAAATGCCATCGAACATGATAATACACTTCAAAAAGACGATTATAATTACTTAGCCAAGTATTTAAACAGAAATAAACCTCCCACCAATAAGGAGATGAAACAATGGAAAAACACCATTTCTAACTCTCAAATTAAACTCGTTGAAACTGACACTTATCCGCTCAGCACATTCAGCCAAGAAATGGTTTGTCACCACTATAGCGAATGTCCGTTCAATACACATTTAAAGGACATCGAATTAAATTTAGGTATTCAACCCAATCATTACAATCATTTATTTGAAGTTGCCATTGAAAAAGAAATCACTTCTACATTTTACGCCTCGCATGAGATAGACAATCTATTAAAACAAGATCATTCGGAGGTTGTTGACAATTTTAGACACTTATTAAAAGCCCCTATTTTCGATTGGAGTATCAAAAGAACAAAAGAATCGTTTCGAGCACATGTTTTAAAGCAGGTTGAATTTTTGGCTCATAAAGGCATCGGTGCTATGGCTTATCCATCGGCCTATGGAGGCACCAATAACATGCCAGGCTACGCTGCTATTTTTGAACACCTGATGTATGTTGATGGTAGCTTAGCGGTAAAATTTGGCGTGCAATTCGGTCTTTTTGGTGGTAGTATTCAAAAATTAGGCACTCAAAAACATCATGATGCCTATTTATCGGCTACTGGTACGGCAAAACTACTCGGTTGTTTTGCTATGACCGAAACCGGTCACGGTTCTAATGTTAGAGGCATAAAAACGACAGCTACATACGATAAAATTACCGATAGTATCATTATTCACACCCCCGGTACTAACGATAATAAAGAATATATTGGAAACGCTTTAGATGCGACTATGGCTTCTGTATTTGCACAATTAATCGTCGCCGGAAAAAATCATGGTGTACATGCTATTTTAGTTAATATTCGTGATGAAAAACACAATCTAATGCCGGGTGTTCGTATCGAAGACAATGGCTACAAATTGGGTCTTAATGGTGTAGATAATGGTAAAATATGGTTTCACCAGGTAAAGGTTCCAAGAGAGAATTTGTTAAATAAATATGGTACGATTCAATCAGATGGCACCTATCATTCTGATATTGAAAACCCAAGTAAACGCTTTTTTACCATGTTAGGCACCTTAGTTGGTGGTAGAATTTGTGTGGCACGAGCAGGTCTTGGTGGCGCCAAAAAAGCCCTAACCATTGCCGTCAAACATGCACTAAAAAGACGACAATTCAATGACAGTATCAAAGTGCAGGAAGATTTACTCATAGACTACCCTACGCACCAACTGCGCTTAACCCCTGCCGTTGCCAGTTGTTATGTCTATGATATCACCCTCACGCATATGATGAAAGAATATAGTGATCAATCTATTGTAGACAAACGGAAAATAGAAACACAAGCTGCCGGACTCAAATCTATCATTACCTGGTTTGCAAATGCCGCCATACAAGAATGCCGAGAAGCCTGTGGCGGAAAAGGTTATCTGATGGAAAATCAAATTACCGACCTTAAAGGGGATGTTGACATTTTTACAACCTTCGAAGGTGATAATCATGTATTACTTCAATTGGCTGCCAAAGGCGTATTATCGGATTTTAAATCAGAATTTAACAGTGCAGGCTTTGCAGCAGTACTTAAATTATTAAGCACAAGGCTCGCAGATACCTTGAGCACTATCAACCCTGTGTACACCAATAACGTAGACAAAGAACATTTGTATAGTTCAAAATTTCATAAGCATGCCTTCGATTATCGTACGCGAAAACTTACCTATTCAATTGCCATGCGTATTCGCAATTATATCAAAAAAGGAATCCCTTCATATCAGGCTTTTTTAAAGGTGCAAACACATCTGCTGGCTTTAGGAAAAGCCTATAGTGTAGGCTTGGCATATGATACATTTGTAGCATATACAGATACGGTGAAAGATGAGAAATATAGATCGCTATTTCATAAATTAGGAACTTTATACGCGCTACATGAATTAAGAAAAGATGCCTCTTGGTACTTAGAACAAGGATATATTGGAGGCACGAAATCAAAGGCCATGCGTCAACGCGTTGAGCGTCTTTCTACAGAATTACGACCGCATATCGGTGTTTTAGTTGACGGATTTGGAATACCAAGCCATTGCATGACTGCACCTATTGCTACTTAAATTGAATCTACCATGAATTCGTCTATTTAGGATTTAAAGAGTCAGCACTATGAAAATCTATTTTTACGATACGATGAAGGCGTTGTTTGTTCGAATTTCTTGAAAGCCACATTAAAAGATGATAGTGTATTAAAGCCAACATCAAATGCTATGGCCGCAATTTTTAAGTGTTCATTTTTACTATCTGTCAACAATATTTTTGCTTCTTCAATTCGATACTCATTGATAAAATCATTAAAATTTTTCTTAGCAAATTGATTGATAATCGCTGATGTTTTCTGCGTATTTCTTCCTATTAAATCGCCAAGCATAGCTAGTGACACATCAGATTTTAAATATAATTTTTTACTCTCAATAAGGTTTACTATTTCATTATATATCAATTGACTATCGTCTATTTTAAAAACAGATCCATCTATTTCAGTGGCCTTTAATCGAAATGCTTTATAGCTTAATACATACACCACAATAGAATACATAATTGGTCCTACAATATACGGTATAGTATCTTCTATAATATTTAAGAAATATGAGATCCAAATAAGAATAAATCCTATTAGCAATACATGTAACCAGTTCAGTACAGTTCTCTGAGATTTCGTAAGTTCAACACCTCTATAACTCCTTTTTTGTTGTTGTAAAATCCTACTAGTCATAAAAATATAGAAGGCAAAATGTAAATAGATAAAAATAATAGCACTCCCGAAAAGAATGACCGCATCTCTATTATTAGCATCAAACCAGTCTTTTGTAATAAAGAAACTCGTGATAAACAAACCTACAAAAGGAATGAGTTCTATTACATGATTACTTTTCAATTTAAAATTAGGTCGAATCATAGCCAAAACGTACCATCTCAATAAAGGGCCAATAAGTAGTATAAATGCCAATCCGGCAAAAATAAATACAGGTTCTAAATCATTTCCAAAATTTAATAACACTGATTTGCCTACTCTAAAGGCCATAAATACTAGAATCAAACCCAGCAGAATATTCGCTAAGGTTTTTTTCTTTTTAAAAAAACACAGATACACAGCCAATAACACCCCGTGTAAAAAACCGGCACTGCTTATAATTATGAGAATGATATCTGAAAAATTCAAGACAGTATTTTTTTCAAATGTAACTATATTTTAAGTTAGTCTTCAGTACATTTTTTCGCATACGAAACCAAGGCAAGCATATTGTAAAAATCGCCCATGCGCCCTCTCATAGCCGCCACAATACTATGTTTAGCAATCAACACGCGATTCATAGGGATCTTTTCCTTCAACAGCATTGAAGCAATCATTTCCTTAGCTTGTTTCTTGCCACCTGTATGATAAGCAACTAGCACTTTTATGGCATTTTCTTCATCGGTGATCTTTCTAGGCTTTGGCGTGACACCTAATTGCTGTATCATTTTTTCAGCAACTTCCCAGGTAGACCAAGGGTTTTGCCCAGTAATTAGATTTTGGTCATGACTAACTTTTTCTAGATACATTTCACCAGCATTAAAATTGGCTCCTTGAGCTTGCATCTTATCCTGTAATAGAAACGGAAAAATGTCTCTCGCATCTGAGATTAATAATAGTTCTTCATCGTTCGTAAACCCACTCACCTCTTTATCTTTTAATAGAGGCGTACCATTTGTTAAATTCACATGTACCAGTGCCGCGGGACCATGACATACAGCGCCAACTACTTTATTCGATTCATAATACTGTCGTACTATGTTTTGTATCTCTCTGTTATCAGGAAAATCATACATCGCTCCTTTTCCACCAACAAAAAATACTGCATCGTAATCTTCTGCATTAACACTTGCAATAGCCAGCGTGTTGCTAGTTTTACGCTGAGCAGCGGTATCGTTCAAAAAGGCATAATCGAAAGGCCCCATATCTTCATCATCGATCACTACGGGTGGCTTCCCTCCTAACGGACTCGCTATATCCACTTCATAGCCATTGGCCTCAAACACATAATAAGCACGCGCCAATTCTGACAGTTCATAACCTGTAGTTTTATCAGTATCTCCCATGGTTGGAGTGCTCGTCACGATAGTTAGTATTTTGCCTCGTTTCGGTTGAATGTTTTCTGACAAATAAGGTAGATCTTGAGCTAATGTTTGCTCTAATGCTGGATTTCTAGGCGGTATCAGACTTTTAAACCATAGTCCGAATACTAGAAGAATCATTAAGGTACTTCCCAGAAATACAAGTACCCATTTCAACACACGATATTTTTTAAACATAGTAGTTCACTTTTAAATTAAAGTGCGAAATACGTTAATCGAATAACTAACTCCTGTTTAAATGATAATTCCGTCAGTGTTTTTTTTAAGTTTTTTACAAAACCGCTAAGTTTTCATAGGAGACAAGGTGGATTTATTATTGGGCAATCGGATTGATCATAATGGTATGAATATGCCCAGATGAACAATCAATAATCATTTCTAACGGATTGCTGCATTCACCACAATCTTCTATAAATTGCTGTTTAAATTTGTCAGTTTCGATCCATGTGGAAATTTCATTATAACAATACGGGCAATTGAATTCATGTTCTTTCATAGGGTGACACTTTTAATTCGGTTAATTCTAAAGGCTTAATTTAGAACGAATTAATGTCTACTATAGTGTGTAGCCTCATTAATATTGATGTCAGTATGACGTGTATCAAAAACGATTTATGGACGCTCTACCCCTCCTTTGTAGACTTTCATTTCGAGTAGTTCATAGGCATCTGAAACCGTTGTTGGGTCTGTCGTAGCATCCATTTTTAAATGTTTGTTAAAAAAGCTAATGACAAGTTGATTTGTAATAGCAATTCCTAATTCAGCATCGATTGTTCCCGTTTGTGCTAAACTCGGCACGGGGATCATAAACGGAATATCCATAAAATTTGGATGCCCAGCTGTTAATAGTTTGCTCCTGTAGAAAAAATCAGTACTCTTATGTTTATAAACATGGGCATTGATATCTGGATGCTCTGCTGGCCAATCTGCAGAAATATATAAGAATGGTTGGCTATAGATCGTATCCATCATTTCACCCCATTGAACGCCGTCAATATTGGCTGCAGCTTTTATTCTTGCATCTTTTAGCGCCACTTGACCCGCCGCTCCGCCACCACGAGAATGACCAAAAACGCCTATTTTTTCTAAATCTAATCGATCTTTTAAAAATCCTCGCTCATTCCAACCTTCGAGCTGATCCATGACAAAGCTCATATCTTTTGCCCAGCGTTTTACCATATGCGTTACATTATACTCTTTACTAGCTACTCGAAGAATCGCATGACGTTCTTCATAGGATAGATCTTTCGAAAAGGCCTCTTGTATTGGTGTAATATATTGCATGGCATTGGCGCCATCGCTTCCTTGAAAATCATAATCAAACAATTTGACACTCCCATCTGGAAAGGTCGCACCTAAACTTTCATACGTATGATTCATATTAATAATGATATAACCATGACTGGCAATTTCTGTCAGCAATGCATAGTATCCAGAAGCATTAGAGCCATATCCATGTGAAAACAATAATACAGGAAAAGCTTCTGCTGCTATTGTAGCATCTCGATACACATTAGTATCTATTCTATCTAAATAATCCATGGTAGATGGTGGCAACAACCCTCCTCCATATTTAGTTATAAAACTAGTTCTATTGACTTCATCCAAATAAGGTTCTTGTTGAGATGTGCTAGTATTTGAGGTTGGATACCAAACCTTTACGACTAATTCTCTTTTGTCATTAGCGTCTTTTGTAATGGGTTCTTCCATATCAGTTTTAACATGCAATACATGAGTTCCGACTTGATAGTTTCCGGTTGGGGTTGGTAAATTAAAAACGGGCAAGATATTCGGTAATGCCCAACTCGGTAGTAGTAAAATAAGGAGTAGAAAGTAGCCCAATCCTCTTTTTAGTGTTAACTTATGAGATGATTGCTCTGTTAACATACTCAATCTCCAAATTACAATAGCCAAGAGGACATAAATTAGAACCATCTGCCATCTCCATCCTTCTAGAATCAAATGCAGCGCAAAAACGGACAGTATTCCTATGATAAGTGGTTTTTTCTTTATGAACTTTAAGACAGGACGTTTTATAAAGGGTAGCACAGTTACTAAAAGTAGTAGTACAATTTCAAGAATTCTCATTAGCCAATAATTTTAAATGTTTTATCACTTCAAATATAGTTTGACTAAAAAGAGATGTCAA
The DNA here is from genome assembly GCA_947494325.1 of uncultured Flavobacteriaceae bacterium. GTDB lineage: Bacteria > Bacteroidota > Bacteroidia > Flavobacteriales > Flavobacteriaceae > Aureibaculum. Next base: position 205,509 of record CANLUS010000002.1, on the reverse strand, counting down.
TGTTAAAACCCTTCCTAAATCAGTAAAATACAGAAGTAAAAAGGGTAGGTTTTAAAACCATTGGAATTTTTAGACCAACAGAACTGTTAGCTAGCTCTTAGTTATTTAATTGATCTAATTTTCTTTTTGCAATTTTTCCTAAAGAACTGCTTGGATCTAAATCAATCACTTTTTGAAATCCAGCTTTGGCTTTCTCTGTTTGCTTTAGTTGTGCTTGCAAATTGGCTAGGTTGTATAGTGCGTTAGCAGATTTCGGATTTAATTCAGCTACCAGCTCTAACACAAAATAGCCACCTTGCTCATTGCCAAGATCTATCAATCGAAACCCGGCTTTGGTAAATTCTTTTTCAAACTCGTAATACTTATACTTCGGATCATTATTAATTTTTGCAGCATCTACTTTTAATGCATCAAATTTTCCTGCTAAAAACAAGCCAGTTAAATGTTCCATTGGGCGAAGTATAAATCCATCATCTTTATAATTCATTGCAACTTCTAATGCAGGATCTTGGTTGGTCTTATATTCTTCAAAGCTCATATCCGATGCTATATTTGGCAAAGTGGCATCTCTACTCTCCCATTGTGGTCTATCTTGCCACCATGCAAATGATAAATACGCAGTTATTTTACTATTGGGCAATAGTACCTTTCTGTTGTCACCATAGAAATTTACATTTTCGGCTGTTGGTTCTCCAACTAATATCGCTTCTGTATAGCGTTCGATTTCATTTGTTAAGTTTTGACAGGCAGAAAAAGTATCTCTCCCTATAATGAAAAAGAAATGTCCTTTTTTATTAATTTTTGGTCGAGCCATTAACCCTTTAATCAAATCGAGATTGTTATAATTATTACCACCACCATTCAAACGCACATCATAGACCAATTTATCAACCGAGTTATTATCAATAAAACTGAACAAGCGCTTGTAAAAGTCTTTAAGAGGTTCGTTTTTGTCATTAAAAACAGAACTCTGACGAACGTATACTGTCTTTGAATCTTCAAGATATTCGAAAAAGTAAAGTTTATCTTTTAAATCCTTCAGATACAAAGGAGTCTTAGAAGTGTTTCGTATCGTTGTCCAAGTTTCTGTTGGTAAGGTAAAATTAAAATATCGTGGTTTATCTTTTAAATCAATCGCGGTGAATTCATGGTCAAAAGTCCTTCCCTCCTTTTCTAAGGTCATTTTAACGGTAGTTGATTTTTTAGCAATTACACCTTGAGCATGCAATACATCAGGCGCCGTTAAAAATCGTAAACCATACGCTTTAAAATAACTATCATTTTCTACAGGCACTACAGGTTTTATCAATGCCAAGGATTCAGACACTGTTTTATCTCCTACTCTTAAAACCTTAGCTCCGAGTACTTTTTCAAGGCCTTTTTGTACACCTTCAATATACACGCCATCATTAAAATGATATAGGTTTACCGGTAAGACACCACTTTTGGCGACTGTACTAAATGTAATTTGTGTATGTCCATACTCAAATAAGGAAACAATTCTTGCCAATGCTACCTTTACTTCATGGGCTTCTAAAGATGGAATCTCGGCATATAATTTTTCGACTTCTGCGTCGAATTTCTCTGCTGTTACTTTTTTAAATAAAAACGGAAAGTCCGAATGAACAATGTTTTGTAAATATTTTAAATCTTCTTGCCATTGCTTGGCAGTCAATGCTTCTTGAGCAAAGATTGAAGAAGTTGTAATAGACGAAAGTGTACATACTAAGACTAGTGCTACAATAATTTTATATTTTTTCATCTGAGGTGGTTTTTAGGTTGATACTTTAATTTGCATCAAAACTACTTCACTAATATCGTACGTTCACATAAAATGAACCGAATTGTCAATATCAATAGATGAACTGTAATTAAATTTAAAGAGCCTATTTCTTCTTCCGTCTCAAGACTAAACTATCTGCAGGATATTCACGTTTCAATCGATCCATTTGCTGTTTTGCCCAGTCTGTCAATACAGTACGTTGCGCATCTGAAAGCTTCGCTTCAGGATGTAAACCAAGATAGGTATACGAAGGGATTGGCATTTCGTGCTCTTCAACCATCTCTACAATCTCTTCAAATTTGTGATTTTGAATCCCAATTCTACGATGCGTAAATTTTGAGAAATTCAAATCTCCTTTGCCATGTTTTATATGGTCATCTAGCCACCAAGCTACTGGCTGAATCTTTGAATACCATGGATATTCAGTAGTATTAGAATGACAATCTAAACAAGCGCCTTTTAAGATCACCTGTACTTTTTCAGGAATCTCATATTTAGTAGCCATAGCATATGTTTCATCATTTGAATCATTAAGTTCGGGTCTAAAAAACTGAATGATGATTAAAGCGACCAATGCCACTTGCAACAATAGTTTAATTAATTTCATAATGTATTTTCTTATATTCTTATTAATTTTTTAGCAATCCTTGTCCTTCTATCCAAGGTGCACCAGCAGTCTTTAATTCTCGCTCTAAAGCCGGAATCGAAGTAGAGATAACCTGTTCTAATTGTGTTTTAATAGTCGCCAATTGGGTCTTGGCGCTTTTGAACGCTCCTTTATGATTTTCGGTTGGCCCATACGTATTCGACAAGGCCATTCTGCCAATTCTACCCATGCTATTAGGCGTTGGATTTGAACGCTCACCAATTTCTCCTTTAACACGATTTCCTCCTAATGCTTTTTGTATTGCCAGTAAAGTGCTTCTTACATCATGTATTTTTTTCGAAAGACTATTAGATGGAGTTGTGGCCTTATCGGCTGCACGCTGCATAGCATCTATAACTTTTATTTTATTGGTTAGCATTAAATTGGTTGCCGTTAGATCTTGCTGAAAGTTAAAGATCTCTTTTCTGAAGGTATTAATTTCCTCAGCCGATTTGCGCGGTAAGGCACCTTCATACATTGGCTTCACTTCAAACTTTTTTGGCCCTTGAAGAACCGTCGTTTGTCCGTCAACTCTCTTAACTAAGGTCACGCTATACGTACCTGGAGTAGCCATAATTCCACTTCCTCTAAAATTGTTCGATCGCTGACGTGTTGTTAAACGCTCTCCATTTTTAGAAGGATATGTTAAGTCCCAGTTCACACGATTGAATCCTTTTTTATTAGCGCCCTTTACCGTATTTACCACGTTATCATCATCATCTTTTACGATGAGTAAAATGCTTGGTTTTTGTTGGTTTGTTTCTTTTTCTAAAGCATCCCAACCCGGAAAGTCCGTATTTCCTTTTTTCTCTCTTGCTTTTCTTGCATCTTTTAAGGAAGCAATTTTCTTAGGCATATAATACGTGAAATTTGCTCCAAAGGGTGGATTCTTCGCAATATATTCGCCATCTCCTTGACTACCAACACGACTTGATTGTTTATACCAATACGCAGGTTTTATATCAAATAATGTTGCTTCCGCGGAAGCGATTGTACTATTAAAATTACGTAATGGACTAATATCATCTAAAATAAAGAAGCCGCGCCCGAAAGAAGCACCTACCAAATCATTTTCGCGACGTTGAATTGTAATATCTCGAAACGCAATTGTTGGCATTCCACCTTTTAGTTGAATCCAGCTTGCGCCTCCATCAGAAGTGAAATAAATTCCATTTTCAGCTGCTAAAAATAACAAGTTTTTATTCACATGATCTTGTACCAATCGCCAGGTAAGCAAGCGCGTTGGTAAATTGCCGTTGATCACTTTCCATGATTTTCCTTTATTTGAACTTTTAATCACATATGGTTTGTAATCACCATTCTTATGATTGTCAAGAACAGCATATACCACATTTGCATCAAACAGATCTGCACGTACATCGTTGACAAAAGGTGTTGACGGCACTCCCTTGATAGAAGAGAGCGTTACTTTTGTCCATGAATCACCACCATTTTCTGTAATCTGAATGATTCCATCATCAGTTCCTGCATATAATAAACCTTCTTGTTTTGGTGATTCTGCTAACGAAGTAATGGTATTGTAATTAGACATAGCGCCGATGTCCCAAGCATTGTCCCAACTCTGCTGTTTCCCATACATAGGAAGTGTAATTCTATCTTGATTTAAAGTCAAGTCTTTCGATATGGCGGTCCAGGCATCTCCTCTATTTTCTGAACGCCATACACGTTGCGAGGCAACATAAATTCTTGATGGTTTATGCGGACTTACCAAAATTGGAGCATCCCAATTAAAACGCTCATACGGGTCTCCGGCTGCCGGCTGAGGCTGAATAAAGACTGTTTCTCTTGTTGTTTGATCTATTCGAAACAGCACGCCTTGTTGATATTCACCATAGGTAATATTCGGATTTCCAGGTTCGGTTGCTGATTGATGCCCATCGGCACCAAGTGTTTTCCACCAATCTGCACTAGCAATACCATCTGAACTTGTCGTTTGAGAAGGCCCTCCATGTGAACCATTGTCTTGTGTGCCTCCGTATATATTATAAAAAGGAGCAGTATCATCAACCGCCACTTTGTAATATTGCGTAATTGGCAGATTTCTAATGTATTTCCAGCTTTTGGTTAAATCAAAACTTTCGTATAATCCTCCATCAGTTCCGAACAGCACATAATTTGGATCTGACTTTTTAAATGCCATTGCATGACTGTCGACATGTTTGTTTCGTTCGTTCATTGTAAAATAGGTTTTTCCATGATCGTTCGAAATCAAAACTCTATTATTCATCAAATACAATTTCCCCTCATGATGGGGCGATGCATAAAGCTCTTGATAATAATGTGGTCCAGTACCACCAGAGACAGCATCCGATTGTTTCGTCCAAGACATTCCACGATTTGAAGACATAAAAATGCCTCCCTTCTTTCTATCGAGTTCTATAGCTGCATAAATTATATCTGAATTGAATGGCGAAATCGCCAACCCGATTTTCCCTAAATTTGATTTTGGAATACCGTTCGTGAGTTTTGTCCATGTTTCACCTCCATCGGTACTTTTATGAAGTCCAGAGCCTGGCCCACCACCAAGGTATGCTGCTACGGATCGTTGACGTTGCCATGTTGCGGCATACAAAACATCAGGATTGTTGGGGTCTATCACAATATCGGTAGCGCCAACCCAGGCATTATCACCTAAGGTTCTCTTCCAGCTTTTACCACCATCAACAGATTTATAGATTCCTCTTTCTCCTCCTTTACTCCATAAAGGCCCTTGAGAAGCGACCCATATAGTATTTGAATCTTCGGGATGTACAATAATCGTTGATAAATGTTCTGAGTTTTTCAAACCCATGTTTTTCCAAGTATTACCGTCATCATGACTTACATAAATTCCATCACCAAAAGCAACATGTCTGCCTCCTACATTTTCTCCCGTTCCAACCCAAATAGTATGGCTGTTGGAAGGATCTATTGCGATTGAACCAATTGAATAGGTCGACTCCTTATCAAATATAGGTTTCCAAGTTGTACCAGAATTGGTGGTTTTCAATACCCCACCAGAGCCCACGGCGACATACCAAATATTTTCATTTTCTGGATGAATTGCTATATCAGCTATTCTACCAGAAGTCATGGCCGGACCAATATTTCTAAATTTTAATCCGCTAAAAGTATTAGCATCGATTTTTTGAGCTTGAGAAGTTTGATATAATCCACTTAAAAATAGGACTATTAGAAATGAGCAAACTAGGCTTAGTTTTTTCATGATAAGGAGTTTAGTTAGTTAATTAGTTTTAAAGATACTAAATTTTGCTTTTCAGAAACAAAAGACTACGCACTTAGTTCTTTCTTGTGTAGCATGTTATTCTCTTAGATATGTGTCTGTGCCATCTAGCCAATCTTCTCGAATAGGCGCCCACGTATCAACTTCTTCTACATCACCAATCATCAAGGCTTCATGAGGTACATTTGGAGGTATCACTACCACTTCTCCTGCATTTAAATCTACTACTTGTGCTTTATCAGCACCAAACCAAAAACGTATGGTTCCAGAAATAACTTGTGTAATCTGTTCATTAATATGACTATGTAAAGGCACTAAAAATCCATCCTTAAATTTCATTCTGGCAATCATGACATTTTCACCATACACAATTTTACGTTCCATTTTTGGTGTTACTTGCTCGACAGGAACTTTGTCCCAATGTATTTTATTGACCATAATTATTATTTTTTATCGTTTAAACGTGCTAACATTGAACGCATTAGAATCTTTGCGCTCATTTCCCCTTTCTCTCTTATGAAAAGTCTTGGTGTATTATCGCCAATTTCAAAAACCAGTGCTTCGGCTCCATGTTTTTTGAAAAAGTAATTTCTAGAAACTGTTGTAGGTTCTACTTTGTCACTTGGTCGAATATTAGGATCGTAGGCAGGAAATGCTTTTTTGAGTTCTTCTAGCCATTGCGGAACCAATCCTGGCATATTACCTTTAAATTTTGGATCTAAGGTATAGTAAATATCATCCCAGGTAGAATGAAAATCAATGCCAAAATAGAACGCTCCATTCGTTGCGGTAACGCGCCTTTCCATAAAATTGGCAACATTTGTCGTTTCTGGCTGCTTAAAATTCGCCCAATCCCGATTCAAATCAATGCCACCTGCATTATGACGCCAGTGACCATTATCAACCCCATCAGGATTCATTAGCGGAACGACATAAGTTGTAAACTTCTTTCTAAAGCGTTTTGCCAACCTACTATCGCCGGCAATAGTTTCAACAAAAGATTGCATCGCAAGATATCCGGTTACCTCAGGAGGATGCTGCCTAGAAATAACCATCAACATGCGTTTTGAACTAGATTTACCTATAGTGAGTGCTTGCATAGACCTTCCTTCTTTGCTTTTGCCTATTATTTGTTTAGAAACATATTTATACTGAGCTAATTTTTTTGTCCATTGCTCAACATGTGATGACGTTTGTAGTTCTTGACCTGCAATCCAAAGAGGCTTAGGTCCAACAGCAATTTTCATACGGGCTTTTATAGGTAAAGAACCATAACCGAATGCTGCGGTTCCTTTTTCATACTCCGTATAGTTTAGAGAATCTAGTGGCTTCCAATGGAGTCCGTCGATACTTAATTTAGGATAATATCGATGTTTTACTGGATCTTGATAGGTTATCGTAATCGAAATACTGTCTTGTTTAGCACTCCACACTTTAAAGGCATACCAAGGGCTCACATTAACTGGCGTATTTTCTGAAGTAATCAATACTGTATAAGTTCCATCCTCATTTTGCAGTATCCCGTTCAGTCTGCCTCCATCAAAATCATTAGAAAAAATCAAGGTTCCGTCATTAAATGTAAAGTCACCTTTCCATTGTTTTTGTATAGGCTTTGAACTAGTAGAAACAATCGCAATTGGGCCCTGCCCTTGAAATTTTTTAGTCTGCGCGTAATTAAAACTGCAACACACTAAAAGTAACATCATGTAGAAATTCCTCATAAAAAAAATTAAAGATTAATAGTTTCTACTAATCGAATATCTCTAGAGGAAGCCCCTATTTTTACTCGATAGATTCCTTTTTCTAGTATCCAACCCTTACTTTTTTCGTCCCAATAGCGAAGGTCTTTAACGGGTATTCCTATTGATACGTTTTCGATAGCATTGGGTTCTAAGCTGTTCGTTTTAGCAAACCCTTTTAATTCCTGAATAGGTCGATCTATGGTAGAATTTACTTTTTCAATATATACCTGCACAATCTCTTTTCCTGCGACATTACCCATATTTTTTATCGACGTTGATAAATAAATGGTGTCATTAGTGATAGCTACCTTTAGGGAATCATATGCAAAGGATGTATAAGACATACCAAATCCAAAAGGATATGATACTTTTAGTTTTGATTTGTCAAAATGCCTGTATCCAACGTAAACACCTTCATCATAATGCGTGAAATCTTTATTCCTGACTTTTTCTGCTTCTGGTTTTTCTCCTGGAGGGAACAATAAACCACGTGTCATATCAAACAAAGACATGGTACCTCCCTCTAACGGGAAATTAGCATGTGAAGCATGATCATCTAGTTTAATTGGAAATGTCATCGGCAATTTCCCACTCGGATTTACCTTCCCGCTTAAAATATCGGCCACTGAGTTCCCACCTTCTTGACCACCTTGCCAAGCTAAAAGAATAGCATCTGGTATATTTTTCCATGAAGCAGTTTCTATGACACCTCCAACGTTTAAAACAACAATTAGTTTTTTACCAATCGCATGAAAAGCCTTAGCCGTTGTCGATATCATTTCTCTTTCTATAGCTGTTAATAAAAAATCATCTTTTTCTACACGATCTCCTCCTTCTCCTGCATTTCGTCCAATTGTTAAAATACCGATATCGGCAGTTTGCACAATTTGTTCTAATTGTGCCTCGGAATACGTTGTTTCAGGAAATACCACTGGATTTATCATCGCATCTAATCCTTCTGGTTTCTTAAAAGCTTTTTTATTTGTAGCTTTAAGATCTTCAAAAACTCCCTTTGCCGCTTTATTAATTGCATATCCTGAATTTGTTAATCCTTCCTCAAGCGATATTATATAGGCCTCGCTAACATCTCCAGAACCTGTACCTCCTGCAATAAAATTATAAGAGGTTGTTCCTAGGAGCGCCACGTTTTGTTGCTCTTTTATTGGCAAGGTTCCATCATTTTCTAACAGTACGATACCTTCAGCTGCAGATTGTCGTGTAATCGCGGCATGCTTTACTAAGTCAGGATCATTCCCATATGAATAGTTCTGCATCTTTTTAGTCTTAAGAACTAGGGTTAAAATTCGACTCACAGCCCGATCGATCTCTTCAATTGACAAGGTGCCCTTCTCGACAGCTTTCGTTAATGCTTTCCATTGCCTTTTAGTACCTGGCTCTAATAAATCATTACCCGCACTAATTTGCTTAACGGCATCTTTTCCACCAAACCAATCGGTCATGACTAAACCTTCAAACCCCCAATCATTGCGTAAAACATCAGTAAGTAGGTATTTATTTTCTGAAGTATAGGTGCCGTTTACTTTGTTATACGATGACATGATAGTCCAAGGCTGTGCTCTCTCAACGACGATCTCAAAACCTTTTAAATAAATTTCTCTCATTGCTCTTTCCGAAACAAGCACATCGTTATTTGTGCGATCTGTTTCTTGATTATTAGCCACAAAATGTTTTACTGAAGTTCCTACCCCATTAGATTCAATACCGTTTACAATGGCTGCACCCATATAACCAGTGAGCAATGGATCTTCAGAATAGTATTCGAAATTCCGACCACATAAAGGATGTCTGTGAATATTAGCTCCAGGCCCAAGAATAACGTCAATACCATACGCTACTGCCTCATTTCCCATGGCATTTCCTACTTCATGAACTAGAGCTTCATTCCAGGTTGATGCTAATAATGTAGCAATTGGAAAAGCTGTGCAATAGTAGGTCTTTGTTTCGCCTTTTCGAGTAGGCTGAATGCGTAATCCGGCAGGCCCATCAGACACATAAACGGTTGGGATTCCTAATCTTGGTGTTGGAACAATAGTACCCACAGCTCCAGGAATACTTGTCGGAGAATTACTACTGCCAATTGCTGAGGCTATGCCAGATCCTTTTAGAAGATGAATCTTCTCTTCTATCGTCATTCGAGAAAGTATATCGGTAACTCTATTTTCAATACTTTGCCGATCATCTTCATAAATATCTAGTTTTCCATTTGAATTCCTGTCTAGATAGGAATAATCTTCATGAGTACGTTGCTCAATATCAATACGTTCAACATAGTCACCTTCAAAATCAAGAAAAGTAGCATTGAAATATCTATAAATAAAGAAACCTATTAACAGAATTACCACAATGAGAATTCCCGTATACTTTAAGATTGATTTTAATTTTTTACTCATGATATGATCGCTTTACTAGTCGACACGAAAATAACTATATTTTATAATAGAATGACATATGTTCCAATTCATTACCATTAATTTCAAAGAAATAATTCATGAAATATGCAAGATTGAGCTGTGTGCCTAAGCACTTGACTATAAAACTTTAAATGAAAGTTCTTTGTGTTCAGTATACTCTGTATTATTTTTTTTCTGTTGTAAGTCTACATCAAACAAATGATTCAAATTATTACCAGCTAAATCTTCTAATATAGATCGTATAGAAATCGAATACGTGCCAGGTTTCCAAGGTTCGGAGGGCGTAAACAACAACCGCTTTTCATGATCAATTAGTTTAAAATCTCCCTGAACAATCGAATTATTGGCATCATAAATGAGCACGGTCTCTAAAGCCAGCATTGCATCTAGAGGTTCGTTAACATTTAAAAATATGGGATCGCGAGTACCAGATTTTGAAGTTTTTACGGTCCATTGATCGAGTGCTAGCTGGATTCGATCTTTTTTACTGACGTAGATGTGTTTAGTATAATTTTTATCGAGCAGATTGTTTTGAGCGTCATACCATTTAGAACTAATACGTATTTCATATTCCTTACCTTCTTCTAAAGGCAGTCCTTGGTTACGATTCGGAACAAGATCTGTTTTTATACGCCCTGGATCGAGCCATAGTGTTAACTCAGTATGATCTTCATTCCAAAGTTCATTTTGTAGCTCTAAAAAAATGGAAGTTGCCACATGATCAGTGAGATTATAGACCTCAATAAATTCTAATGCGTTTTGTACTTCTTGCATCGGTTTTGAAAATACGAAATACATCTTTAATAGATTCTCTGGCACAGTATCTGTACTTGGAAAAATAGCCGTAAGCATTGGATTGTCGTTGGTTTTTGAGGCTTCAACGTCGAACATTCCTATTATTTCTTGTCTATACTTAATTTCATAGGTTTTTCCTTTGGTAAAAGGTACTATGGGTCTAAATAAAATAGTATGATGAGCTTGTTCAAAATCCCCTAAAATTGGTTCGTTCTTTCCTTGAAGAAAAAAATGAATGTCTTTTATATCCTTGTCTGATTCGAATGTCACATTAAGGGCATCTGCACCATCATAATTTACAACGGCTTTAACAGGTACAACCTTTTGTTCTATACAGGAAAAAAAGATTGAAAAACAAAAAAAGACCAAGAGAAACCTGATCTTTTTAGTGTATGTATAGTGCTTAATTACATCCATTTGGTTGGGCGTGTTCTCAACACCAAATCACCATCTGCACTTCGCTGTAAATAAACTACATTGTTAGCATCTAAGTTATCTAAATGCAGTACGTTAACCATTGGTAGTGAAACATAAGGTATACCAGTTGCAACAGCAAATTCATCAACTGATTCTGTTAGTGTTTCTTTAAAATTAGCAATAACATCATAATCAAATCGCATTACAGAACGATTGGTGTTAGACATTACAAAATATGGCTTTCCATCTTTTTTAAAGGAAATCATATCAATTGGAGCATTGCCCGATCCTAATTCGGCAACCGTTCTTCCTTTTAGATGATTGCCTGCTTTGAGATCTTCCATAGGAAATAAAACTAATGGTGTACATGTATAACTAGCCAATAAATATTCTTTGTTATTCATTGAAATAACATCAAAGGCTTTAATTGGGGCATATGTTTCAAAACGTCCGTGGGCAGCATGCCAAATCTCTAAAGACGCGTAGTCTTGTGCTTTCGTAAATGGAAAAGGAATACTACGAAATGTAGAACTAAATTCTTTATTCGAAAGTCCAGTAAGCATCACGTTACCATTATGATATTTTAAATCTGCAATGGCCCATTTACGTTGTGAACGCCCTCTTCTATCTTTTTTATCGGTTGCCACCGGATTCGAAAGTGCTAGTTTAGAGTAACTGACATTTTTCAAAGAAACGTTTTCTAGTTTTTCTCCATTAAGACGCAGTAATACTGGCGTTCCATCATTAGTATGTACCGAAATATAAACCTTTTTAGAAATAGGATTTACCGCCATATCGGTAATCTTAATCTGATCTGCCATAGTGCCTAGTGCTCCGGCAACTTTGGTATCAAAACTAGCCATGTTTAATGTTGTTCCTTTCTCGAGCTTTTCAGTATCCTTAGTATCTAATGCATAAAGGGTAGCATTTTTTGAATCACCAATAAATAAAATTCCCTCAGGTCCAAAACTAATACCATTTATGGATGCGATTTCAGTATTGCCAATAGTAAAATTAGACTTAAGTATACTTTTGGTTTCTGTTTTAGAGATAGCTGAGATCGTTACCAATCCTAAGCCACACAATACACAAATTAATAGAAGTTTTTTCATGACAAATAAATTTAAGTAAAGTTTAAGAAGCTTAAAGGTATAACTTTAAACCATGTGCCTTTACCGAAATGTATTCTAATTAACTAATATTTAACAGTTTATTGGTTGTAGGTATTCTCTGAATCATAAACAAGAACTTTCTCCCATAATTCTGAAGATTCAGCAATAAACTTCTTATGATTAGGCTCATCTTGATATTTATCTTGAGTTGCTTTGTCTTTAAAAGTCAATAATAAACTATAGGTATAGGTATTATCAATAACTTCACGATTCGTTTTTGCGGGCATACCAATATGTTTGGTTTGAATAAATTCTGACGCATCAATAAATTTCTTTAAGGATGTTTCAAAAGCAGCCCGATCGACTGCATTATCTGGATTTTTTAACCAAAAATATACGGTATGTGCAAAATTTCCTGGCAAGGAGTTGTTTGAATTTTCCTCAGTTTTTGTGCAACTCATAAGGGTTAGTAAGCTTAAAATTATAATTATTTTATTCATTGATCTGCGTTTGAAAACAAATATAATAAATCGTTTTGTTACATTTGTTTAGACCTAAATTTAAATTCATCATGACACGTCATAAAATTAGCCTTTTCTTACTTAGTTTATTCATCTTATCGAGCTGTATGGTAAACTCCCAAACAGATCACGTATTAGTGTTTTCGAAAACGGAAGGATATAGACATAAGGCAATCGAATCGGGCATAAAAGCTATTAAAGACTTAGGTGCAAAGCATAAATTTCACGTGGATGCTACGGAAAACGCCAAGGTATTCACTTCTGATTCACTGAAAAATTATGATGCTGTTATCTTTTTAAGTACCACGGGAGACATTTTTAATAAAAAACAGCAAGAAGGTTTTAAGACATACATCCAGAACGGAGGAGGCTTTGTTGGTATTCATGCAGCCACAGATACTGAATATAAATGGCCATGGTATGGAAAATTAGTAGGTGCCTATTTTGAATCGCATCCTCCTGGCTTACATCAAGCAAACATTCAAGTTACCGACACGACACATCTTGCTACAAAAAATGTACCTAAGACTTGGTCGCATAATGATGAATGGTATAACTTTAAAAACATTAGTTCTGACATAAAAGTGATCGCGAATTTAGACGAGTCAAGTTATAAAGGAGGTACAAATGGTAAACATCATCCTATCGCTTGGTATCAAGAATATGATGGCGGCCGTATGTTTTATACAGGTCTTGGTCATCCGCAAGAGGCGTATACAAATTCACTGTTTTTAGCTCATATATTAGGTGGAATTCAATCCGTTCTAGCGAAATAATTCTTTAATACCCCAGTAAAGCAAGTAAATCTTCTCGCAATCTATTATTTGCCAAATATTGTGATTCTAGTTGAGACTCAAACGGAACAGGAGTCTCTAAACTTGCTACACGTTTTACCGGAGCGTCTAAATATTCAAAACAATTTTCATGTATTAATGACGAAATATCACTTGCGATACCTCCAAACATAGAATCTTCTTGAACAATCAGAACTTTACCAGTTTTTTTGACACTAGTATAAATCGTTTCAGTATCTAATGGCTGTAAACACCTTAAATCAATGATATCTGCATGAGCAGCTTCTTTTTCACGTATACTCAATGCCCAATGTACTGCTGCACCATATGCAATGATAGTTACATCATTCCCTTCGTGTAAAATACTTGCTTTTCCGAGTGGTAATGAATAGTAGTCTGTAGGCACATCCTGTCGGATACTACGGTATAATGCTTTATGCTCAAAAAATAATACCGGATTTGAGTCATTTATTGCAGTCGCTAACAAACCTTTCGCATCATAGGGAAATGCAGGATAGACTACTTTTAATCCTGGTGTTTTTGTAAACCAAGCTTCATTAGTTTGACTATGAAACGGCCCCGCTCCTACGCCTCCTCCGCAAGGCATTCGAATCACAACATCTGCTTGTTGACTCCATCTATAATGCGATTTAGCTAGAAGATTAACGATAGGGTTAAATCCAGAGGAAACAAAATCTGCAAATTGCATTTCAACAACCGATTTTATTCCATTAATTGATAAGCCATAAGCTGCTGAAATAATAGCCGATTCACAAATGGGTGTATTGCGAACACGATCTTTACCAAATTGTTCCGTAAATCCGTCAGTAATTTTAAAAACACCACCATATTCAGCAACATCTTGCCCCATGATAACTAAATCTTTATGCTTCTCCATAGCTTGTTTTAAGCTTTGAGAAATAGCATCTACAAATCGAATATTTTCACTGTTTTTATTTGGATTAATTAGTTGATTGTCATTTATTTTAAACACATCACCTAACTCAATTAATTCATCTGATTTGATAGTGTTTTCATCATTAGCCTGCTTCCAATGTTCATCAATTTCTAAAGCAAATTCATCCTTTATGTCTTTAATTAACGTTTCAGTTAAAACACCTTCGTTCAATAAGTAGTTTTGATAGTGTTCTATAGGGTCTTTTGCTGCCCATTTATCTAATAATTCTTGAGGAACATATTTGGTACCACTCGCCTCTTCATGTCCACGCATTCTAAAAGTTTTAAACTCGACAAGAACAGGTCGAGGCTTTTTTCTCATACTTTTTGCTATCGCATTTACTTTTGAATAGACTTCGAGCACATTATTTCCATCTATTACATGCGACTCCATACCATAACCAAGCGCTCTATCAGCTAGGTCTTTACAGTTATATTGCTCAGAAGTTGGAGTAGAGAGACCATAGCCGTTATTTTCAATACAAAATAATACGGGCAAGTCCCAAACAGAAGCCACATTCAATGCTTCATGAATATCACCTTCACTAGTGCCGCCTTCTCCCGTAAACACCGCGCAAATTTGATTGTTCTCTTTCAATAAATTACCCAAGGCAATACCATCGGCAACCCCGAATTGTGGTCCTAAATGAGAAATCATTCCAACAATATGGTACTCCTGTGTTCCAAAGTGAAAACTTCGATCTCTGCCTTTGGTGAAGCCGCTCGCTTTTCCTTGCCATTGTGCAAATAGTCGATTTAACGGAATATCACGAGAAGTAAATACACCTAAATTACGATGCATCGGTAAGATATATTCGTCACTTAATAATGAATTTGTAACCCCAATGGCAATGGCTTCTTGGCCAATACCAGAGAACCATTTCGATATTTTGCCTTGTCGAAGTAAGATAAGCATCTTTTCTTCGATCATTCTCGGCTTTAGGAGATTTTTGTATAACTTGAGTAAGGTCGCTTCACTCAATTGTTTTCGGCTAAATTTCATTTAAGAGATGCACGTAAATTAGAAATTAAAAGTAGCTAAATATTTAGTTGTTTAATGATTTTGATTCAAAAAAAATCTCCCTCATGAATAGAAGGAGATTCTTTAGTTAAAATTTATAAGAATCTATATTTTAAAATCATTAAAAATAGTATGCATTAATCGCTTTTTATCATTGATAACTTCTTCTAGTGAAATTGAAGTTTCAGTACGCTGTACCCCGCCAATATTGTCAATTTGAAATATAATGTCTTTTGCATGCTTTGTACCTCGCGCTCTTAATTTGCAAAAAACAGTAAATTTTCCAGTGGTTAAATGAGCAACGGTCACCTCAGGTATCGCTTGTAATTTATTAATAACTGTTGTTGTTAATGAAGAGTTCTCTAACAAGACACCTACGTATGCTATAAACGTATAGCCCATTTTGTCATAATCTACAGTTAAGGTTGAGCCTTTGATCACACCTTCCTCTTCCATTTTCTTCACACGAACATGAATTGTTCCTGCAGAAACTAAAAGTTTTTTAGCAATATCAGTAAATGGTGTTCTGGCATTTTCAATGAGTATATCTAGAATTTGATGATCGATTTCGTCGAGTTTGAATTTTGGCATAATTACATTATTTACATAATTTAAAAGTAAAAGTCCTAATTTTTTGGAAACTAACCAATAAAATTTTTAACTATTTATAATTTTTTTTACCATTATTCTATTTTTGATGCGAATTCCTTTTTTATCAATAAAGGTGTTAGCTCCATATAACTGAATATCATCGATCTCCTGTATTTCTGGGATGAAATGCACCTTTCCGTTTTTTAGCTCCTCTTTGAATAATACGGCAATTCCAATCATTTGTTGCTCATCTTCGATATAAATGTTTTCATAGATAATATCGACGAAGAATTTGGTGTTGTTCGGAATGTCAAAGTAAGTGTCATGTGAAGATAAGGTGTTGCTCGCCAAATAATGCAGCCCCTGTATTAAAGCAACAAAATTATAATAACGTACCTGTTCACGTTCATAATCATCAACATGATGACCCGCTTCAATAAGGATAGTATGATGCCCTGCCTTCTCAAAATTATCTCCAGTGGCTGTTGGATAGAATTCATCTGTGTATCGACCCACATGACCAGGAATGAGTTCTTGTATAACAGTGTTTATCGAAGCAATTACGCTCATGGTTTTTTTTCTGCCTTCCGTCACTTTTCTGGAGACGTCAATTGACGGAGCTAAAAATGATAAGGTCGCAGTTTTTTTAGTGTCACCTACTGTAAAAATGGTGCGTTGATCGTGCAAATTAAAACAGTAATGCGGGTTCACTTCTTTTAAAACGTCATGCAGAATTGTACTTTCTTTAGCTACTTGATCTAGCACATCTCTATTTAAATCGACTCCATCAGCATTAACACGGGTATATGCCTCGGCCCCATCAGGATTAAGTATTGGAAGTATCGTAATCGTGCAATTATTTAACAATTGATTTATGATATCTTGAAATTCTCCCGGCAATGCTATTAATCTCAATAAGTCAAATACAGCTTTCGTTCCGGTAGTCTCATTGCCATGCATTTGTGTCCAAATTAAAATTCGACACGCTCCAGACCCAAAGGATACCTTATATATAGGTCTTTTTTGTTTTGAAAACCCTAGATGCTTTACACCGAAAATTGAGGTGTTTAATTTTCGAAGAATTGGATCTATCTTAGAAAAAGGAATCCATCGGCCATATAAAGAATCTTCCTTATTGGACTGATACCATTTCTCAATTTGTTGCAAGTTAATTTTTTTCACGGTACAAATGTAATTAAAGAAATGTTTACCATTGTAAACATAAAATTAGTTTAAAAAAATAACATTTGTAATCGATGTGATTGAAATTTCATTACTGTATTACGAATATTTCAATTAAAATAAATATATTAATTTAACACGATATATATCAGTAGTATAAAGTATTTTAATTAAAGTAATATCATTAATTATTATTTAAAATATCTATTATGAAATAGTAAAATGGCGTACAATTTATTTACATTTGTAACGACAAATAACACTATGATAAACAATTCTAAATTTATTGAACGTTTACAAAAAGTAATGCAACATTATCAGTTGTCGGCGGCCAGTTTTGCCGAAGAAATAAATGTTCAACGCTCAAGTATATCGCATTTGCTTTCTGGCAGAAATAAGCCCAGTTTGGATTTCGTATTGAAGGTATTGGCCAAATATGAAGAGGTAGATTTGTATTGGCTCTTAAATGGTAAAGGTAGTTTTCCGAAGAAACAAGAAGGCCCCTACTCCGGCTCAACATCCAAAGACGATCAATCCGAAATTAAAAAAGCTGAATCATCCCAAACTTCAACTAAGGAGATCGATCGAATCATTATTTTCTATAAGGATGGTACTTTTGAGAATTATATACCATAAAAAAATCCTGCATGAGCAGGATTTTTATGTTCTTGAAATGAAGTGATTACGACTTATTCTTGATAAAACCTTCTAGTTGTTTTAATCCAAAATTACCACTGTCAATATCTTTGATACTCTCACCGAGTTTCATAATCTTCTCAGGAGTCATTTCGTCACCCAGTATTCTTACAAGTGCAAAGCCTTGTTCTTTATCAGATGCATATACGATAACTTCATCCATACTTACATCATCTCCTTCGTATTTTACGAGAATATTTCGTCCTTTATCCTTCATTCTGAATAATTCCTTGAACTTATCATTCTTTAGGATTCTCTTTACTTTTTCGTTCTCGATCTTATATTCTGCAAGATTTGTATCGTTCTTTGTAAAAGCCAGTACATTCATTTTTTTCAATGATTTGTAGGCTGCTTTAGCCTCTGGACTTACATCATCCTTTAACTTTATGATACTTGCAGGAACATCTACAGAGATAAAGTTTTCATTCTCTTGACTATCAATATAGTATTTCTGCAAAGAGGCTTCGCTTCCGCAGGATAACGTCGCTATTGCAATTGCTATAAGGATAATATAGTTTGTTAGTTTCTTCATAATTATTTATTCTTTTTAGCTTTCTTTAAATGTTCTCCTCCAGGGATATCCATTTGCTTTGTTAATTCAGAGATTTTATTTAAATCAATATTGCCTGTTATCGATACAATTACTGCTTCAGGCTTACGTTCATCACCACCCATATGCTTACTAATACCTTCAACGAACATAAATAACTCACTTACATGATCAGCATCTTTACCTTCTTTGATATAAATTTTCACATTACCTTCTTTGTCTTTAACTCTCATTAATTCAGACAATTTAGAAGATTTTAGATATCTAGTTACTTCAGCTTTCATTTTTGCTGCTATAGAAGCGTTTTCTGTCGCTAAAACTCTTAGATTATCTAAGTTTCCAACCATATCTATATATTCTTGAGCTTCCTTAGATTCACCACTAACACTTACTTTTTTTAATAAGTCAAATGCACGTTTATTTACATTTACAACACTGACATCATCCATATCTTCAAACTTATCAAAAGAAGATTGTGCGAATGTAAATATTGGCGCCATTAGTAACAGCAATGCGATTATTAATTTTTTAGAGTTCATTTTATTATTTTTAATTATTGTTGTTTTCATTTTATTCGTTTTTCCTGCAATAAGAAATTGAATTTCATTATTGCATAATTCATTTTTCTGTTTTACTATTCTGTTTTAAAAACTTTGTTTTGAGCTTTTTCAAATTCACCTAAACCAGCTAATGCAACGTTTCCTCCCTTATTTAGATTTTGAGAAATGAGTTGGAATGCTTGTTTAGTATCCTTTAATGCCTGCTCGGCTTCTAAGCGTTCTTGAGGTGTTATTTGGTCTACTCCTGTATTCATAACATATACACTTATCATGAGTACAACAGAAGCAGCTACAGACAACCACCAAAAGTTCGTTTGTTTTCTTTTTAATGGAATTGTTTTCGTATAACGTTCTTCTTTACTATCATTGAAATAGGTAAACAATGCCTTATACTCAATCAAATGAGGAGCTACTTCATCACTTGAGAAATAATCCTTTAATGCCGCTTCTTCTTGCAAAGACGTGGTTGCATTATCATACTTTTCTAATAAATTTTCTATGTTAGCTAATTCCATAGTTGTGTTGTTTTGTGAGTTGTTCTCTAATTGTTTTCCTTGCTCTCGACAGTGCTACACGCACCGCTGTTGGTTGTAAGTCAAGAATCTTGCCAATTTCTTCAAATTCGTAGTTCTCAACGTCTCTCAACTGTATAATCATTTTCTGTTTTTCGGGTAATGTTTCTATAAGCTCATGCACTTTTGAAACACTATCTTTCAGTTCCATCTCTTTTTGCAAAGAAATATTTCCATCCTTATAATTGCTATGAACCAATGTCAAATTGTTTGATCGCTTTGCTTTTAATTGATCTAAACAATAATTCTTAGTCATGGTCATCGCAAAAGCCTCTACATTTTTATAATCTTTAAGCTTCTTTTTATTTTTCCAAAGCTTAAAATATAGTTCTTGCGTCGCATCTTCAGCTTCATCTCTCGATACCAGCAATCTTTTCGCCAATCGATAGACTTTATCTTTTAAGGGTAAAACTGTATTTAAAAATTCAGTTTGTTTCATGTGATATTTTATATTTTCTTTGGCCACATGTAAACTTTTATAAGTGAAATTTTAGATTTCTTTTAATCAAAATTTTACTTATGTCGTTTTCATTGTTTGGTTTGGTTTTTGATACTTTTATTACTGCATCACAACATTACGACGAGCATGTCTCAGTTTTGTTACATTGTGTAATTATTTTTTATAAATTTCGACATATTTAAATAAATATCTATTATGAGAAAAATCATTTTATCAGTTTTTTTTACCTTCTCTCTATTAACCGTTAGCTGTATTGATGATGACGTATCTACACCACAAGATATTGAAATACAAGATTTTATCTGGAAATCAATGAATCACTGGTACTTTTGGCAGTCTGATGTGCCAAATTTAGCAGATACTAAAGATGATAATGAAAACGATTATTTTAATTTTTTAAGAGGATTTAGTGACCCCGAAGACTTGTTTGAGAGTTTAAAAAATCAATCTTTAGATGACTTTTCATGGTATATCCCAGATGTAGAGGCGCAATTAAATGCATTTAGAGGTGTTTCCGTTTCTTTTGGTATAGAAATTCCACGAACATCAGTACGTGTAAGCGCAGGGAGCGATGATGTAGTGATTTTTGTTGCCTATGTTGTTCCTGGGTCTCCTGCCGCTAATGCTGGCATCGAACGAGGAGATTTAATTTATAAAATAAATGGATCAGTTTTAACGACGACTAATTTTTCTGAAATAAATAAGATTTTTACAGAAACTTCAATTTCAATAGGTGTTGCAACCTTTGAATCTGGATCTTTGACACCAAAGGGAGATGAAGTGTCATTAACGGCAGTTGAAGTTACCGAAAATCCTGTGCACTATTCTTCTGTTATTGAAACTGGTGGTGCCAAAATAGGTTATTTGGTTTACAATGGATTTCGACGAACTTTTCACCAGGAGCTAAATGATGTATTTGATACTTTTCGAAATGAGAATATTGATGAGTTAGTGTTAGATTTACGTTATAACGGAGGTGGATCTGTATTAACCTCCGCCTATTTGGCCAGTATGATTGACGGAACTCAGGCCGATGGCTCAGATTTCGCTAAACTTACTTATAACGAGAAACGCAATGATCAAAACGGTATAATTTTTCCTTTTTATGACACTGCCGTTCTATTTAATAAAGAAACAAGTGAATCTGAAGGGAACTTTAGTATTAGTCGACTGTCAAATTTATCGAGAGTATATGTCTTAACTTCCGACAGAACTGCCTCTGCGAGTGAAATGATTATTAATGGACTTCGCCCCTCTCTTGATGTCATTCTTGTAGGAACCACGACAGTAGGAAAGAATGAAGGATCTATAACTGTTGTCGACGCTCCAGCAACGAATAGTAGTCAAATTTATACGGATTTAGATGGTAGAACCAATAGTCACACTGTTGGAATGCAACCAATTGTATTTCAAATATTTAATAGCTTAGATCAAAGTGATTACACGAATGGATTTGAACCAAATATTGAAGTGAACGAAATAGATTTCACCGCTAATATTTTACCTTTTGGTGATGAAAATGAAGCATTATTACAAGCCGCAATTAACTCAATTACGGGAAGCGTCACAAAATCTTCTAGTCCAACCGTGAAAGTTCAAACAATCGGTAAGATTCCTGTGAGAAAGTTTTCACAAGAAATGTATATTTTTCCTAATGACAATAAAAAATAGGGAACTTCACAACACATGATATAGATCGCCTGCTTTGTTCGGGCGATTTTTAGTTATATTTGGATCCAAAAATTGGAGTAATGCGAATAGATAAATTTCTTTGGTGTACTCGTTATTATAAAACGAGAAATATTGCAACTGAAGCCTGTAAAAAGGGGCATATAAAAATCAGGGATGTCAATGTAAAGCCGGCTAAAGAAGTATACATTGGAGAGAAGATTACAGTTCGCAAAAACCAAATCAACCTACAACTAGAAGTCTTAGACATTCCAAAGAGCCGTGTTGGAGCTAAATTAGTCGATTTGTATCGAAAAGATACCACATCCAAAGAGGCCTTCGAACATCAAGATTTACTTAATTATTCGAAAGATTATTATAGAAAGAAAGGTATTGGACGACCGACGAAAAAAGATCGACGTGATTTAGAAGATTATACCGATTTAGATTGAGCATTATTTTTATCTTTGAGTACTAAAAGCATACGCATGAATAAATCAGTTATTCTAACTAATAAGGAGATTCAGTTTAAAATTAGGAGAATTGCATATCAGATATATGAAAATAACGCCTCAAATAAGGAAGTTATTCTCGCTGGCATTACTACCAATGGTTTCATTCTTGCAAAGAAAATTAAAGAAGTTCTCGATGAAATTTCTGACCTAACATGGACACTTTGTGAAGTGAAATTGGATAAGCAAAAACCAAGAAATGAAATTTCCACCTCGTTAACGGTTGCGGATTATAAGAATAAGTCATTGGTGTTGGTTGACGACGTATTGAACTCTGGAACCACCTTGATGTATGCTGTAAAGCACTTTTTAGACGTTCCATTAAAACAGTTTAAAACTGCTGTTTTAGTGAATAGAAATCATAAAAAATACCCTATTAAGGCCGATTTTAAGGGACTGAGCCTATCTACTTCATTACAAGAGCATATTAGTGTAGAATTCAATAAAAAGGAAGCTACAGCATATTTGATGTAATCTCATCTATAATTGCCTGACTATCTTTCTCATCTATCTTTATGGTATGTGTAGCCTTTTCGTAAAAAGGATTACGCTCAAATAGATGCTTTGCTATAAATTCTATTAATTGATGATCTTCAAGGTCCTTAATCAAGGGTCTGTGCTCCTTTTCTAAGATCAAGCGATCTCTTAATGTTTGGATAGAACCTTTTAAATAGATTGAAATACCATGCGTACTAATAGCTTCCATATTATTTGCATAACAAGGAGTGCCACCACCAAGAGCCAATACGTAATTCTTTTTGGTTGTTAGTATTTCGTTCAAGGCTTTGATTTCTAATTTTCGAAAATAGATTTCTCCTTTATTTTTAAAAATTGATGAAATTGTATTTTGCTCTTTAGTAGCTATATAATCATCTAAATCGATCATTTCTAGGTTCAATTTTTGCGATAACTGTCTTGCAATTGTCGACTTTCCACTTCCCATATATCCTAATAAAATGATCTCCATAAAAAACTGATTTTTAGCATGATAAAAACTTCTGCAAATATCGAATAAAAAATATTAAAAAATAGCTTGGTTTATTAATATTAGATAGTATATTTGCATCCGAAATTTGATTGACCTGGTAGCTCAGTTGGTAGAGCATCTCCCTTTTAAGGAGAGGGTCCTGGGTTCGAGCCCCAGCCAGGTCACTTTCACTATTAAAAGTTAAGCATTTTGGCTTAACTTTTTTAGTTTTGAGACATTTCTTAATGCGCACGTGGCGGAATTGGTAGACGCGCTAGCTTGAGGGGCTAGTATCCGTTTAGGATGTGGAAGTTCGAATCTTCTCGTGCGCACTTCTTTTTAAAAGAGAAGCGTTCTAGTTTTTTTTCTTTTTTAGACCGCGCTTAAAATGTATTACATAGGTAGCATTAAATCCGAAATTAAGATTAGGATTTCGAAAATTGAAATTATTTCTTGTACCTGTTATAAACGCATCCTCCACCATATTAACCGCATTCGTCAGCATAAATTGCAACATAACATCACCTTGCTCCCAATTAACTCCTATTACAAACGGATTGTAAGTATCAAAAGACTTGATCTTATTCGTATTGTAGTAGTATTCTGAGACTAGCGATAAATGATGCCCCAACTTATACCTTGCGCCGAATCCGATGGCAAGATGATTTTGAGGATCTTCGTTCGAAAGTACAATTCCTCGATGCACCAAAGTCGGTGCTATTTGAAGAGAAAATTTCGAAGAGAACTTTCTAGAAACTAAGAGTTGCGAAGTAAATGATTGTCTATTTTCGGATGGAACATTACTTTCTCCATAAATACTAGCAAATGAATTGCTATTATGACTGACATTCTGCAATAATGTGATACTCAATGGACTTCCATTTTCATCAGCACGTTGTCGTAGTAATTTATATTTAATATATCCATCGAAAAGCCCGTCAAAGGTCGTGCCTCCAAAACCCATAGATAAACGATCTGAGATCGCATATTCTAAGGCGATACGTGAACTCATTTTATCCGCCAAGAAACTCTGTGATTTTTCTGCAGGGGTATTCCAAAAACGATTGGCAACAAAAACCTCTAGAATTCCTTTTTTTCTAGTTTCAGAAGAATGGCCAATAGCTATTCGTGTCATTTTAAAAGTGGCAGATGTATACTTTAAAGTATCCTTATGTTCACTGTCCAAAATATCTAATAAATCACTTTGACTATGAGACATAAAGTTGCACATAAGCAACAAAAAGACTATTGATATGCTCTTTTTAATTTTCATAAGGTCCATATTCGAATCTAAAATTTACAGAGATACTATCTGCTATATTTCCAGCTAATAATGGCGGAATTTTTATCTTATAATGTTTTACCAAAGCTTCAAACGTTCCAGAAAAAATGTATTTTTTTCCACTGCGTTCTATTTTGGTTTTTAGTTCTAATTCTTTTGATACGCCATGCATGGTAAAAGTACCTTTTATAATTTTCGTTTGCACTCCATTAACTGAACGATCAAAATCAATTATTTTCCCTTCGAAAGTTGCCTTAGGATACACATCTGATTCGATATAACTTTCATTAAAATGCTCTTTCATCAAAGCTTTTTCAAAAACAAATGAATTCATGAGCATGCTTACCGCAATAGTGCCATTATCAAGATCAACGATGCTCAAGACCTGATTATTCTCTGCCTTTATATTCTCTACAGACGTGTACGAGAAAAAAGAGACTTGTCCTTGTCTCGCAATGATTCGATCATCTTTTAACGATTGCGTATGCAACGTAAAAAATAACAGTACAAAAATGAATCTACTCATTTTGATTGGTGATTATACAGTTCAATAGAATAATGTCTTTTAGAAAACCTTTAAATACGCCTTTCACACGAATTGTATCTCCTAATTTCAAGGTATTGATTCTATTTATTTGGTTGTCTTGCATATCGCATAATACTGATGCTTCTCCTCCATTACCATCGGCAAGGAAAATCGTTTGTTTGTTATTTAAGGTGCTTATTTCGGTGACAACACCTTCAACACCAATAATATCTTCTACAAAAATCGAATCTATGAGATTCTTTTCTTGATTAAAACTTTGTGCTAAGTGTGCTGCATTTACATAAAATTTTGGTTCAGCTTTCATGACATCTTCCTTTGTATCATCCTTCAAGTTTATGAATGTATATAAGGCGAGTGTCAAAACAACAAGTACTAAAGAACTGATGAGAATTTTACGTTTCATTTTACACAAACCAAAAATAGTTAATATTCGTTAAAAATAGTCTTTTATGAAATGAATAAAACAGATCGTAAAATTTTGATGTTAAATCCCCAGAACATATTAATTTCTGGGGATTACATTAACAAAAATAACAACCTAAACTAACTAATCAACTATATTGAAAGTACCTGTCATTGATCCATGGAACTCACAATTATAAAATAAGGTGTCTGGTGCATCACTAGGAACTACAAATATTACTTTACCGCTTGCAACTCCATTATTGGTAACGCCAGTATTAAACCCATTGCCTGTTCCTGTACTCTGTACCGATTTAATTATGAAGGGATGCCCGGGACTTTCTATATTGAATTCATACGTTTCGCCTCTTTTTAAAGTGATGTCTGGATTTGAAACGTTTTCTAACCCTTCTCCATTAAAAATATATGCAGAAGCCCCTTGATTGGTCACATTAAATTCTTTTACATTGGTTTCTTCCTCAGGTGCAGGATCTGTATCATTATTCACTGTTGGCCAAACTCCGGCTTGTGGAAATCCAACACCAAAGTTATCACCTCTATTTTCGTCTTGCCCAAAAGTGTATAGTGGCCATCCTTTATAAGTGATCTGGGCTCGTCCAAATACATCAATTGATCCAAAATCAACCATATTCAGTGTGCTCGGAATATTTTGTACATCTACATTAAATATTGGCCAAACACTATTATTAGAAAAGTCGTCAGCCGTAAAATTATTCTTCCCAGCAGTGTCATTTATGAAGCTATATAAAGTATTGCCTCGATTGTCAACAAGATAAAAGGTATCTTCATCACCGCTCTCAAAAGCACTGTTTAAGTTGGTTTCAACACCATCAACGTTTCTACCAATCAGTTGCGCCCTCACAAGCATTAATGAATAATCAGGTTTAGCAACAAACCAAACACCTCCACTACCGTCTCCATTTACTTGACCCGCTGAAGCGTCATTCGAAAAACGATATAACGGCCATCCTTTGTACGTTGTTTGCTGAGCACCATCTGACCTTGTTATTGTTGCAAAATCATTCAAGTCTAGGCCATCATCTATGGTCAATGATGCCTCAAAAAAAGTTGGCCAAGCATTAGCGCAATTGCCCAAGCAATTAGCATCTCCCTTGCTATCTGGAGCGAAAAAATATAAGGTAAAGCCTTCCGAATCTGTCAATACACTACCAAAAGTGGCATCAGTACGAAGCTTTACTAAATTTTCCGCTTCAGGAGTCTCAGGAATAAAATCAGTACTGTCATCACTGCTACATGCGCTTATTAAAAAAGTTAATAGTAAGAATAAAAATATTTTTTTCATGGTTTAAAGTTTTATTAAATTATTATTGAGCAAAGGAAGTGTGGATCTTCAAGTCTTACCCACAAAACCTTGGTGAAAGGGAAAAATCGTCTTTAAAAAGGAATCATTTTATGGATACCATTATATGCGATAATGTTTAGGTGAAAAACTAACATATGCATAGCCCTTTTAAAGCGTTTATATTTTTTAATCTATCACCCTTTGGAGGTAATCCAAGAGATGTTAATAGATTCATAGCTTTTGAAATTTCATTGGCTTTCACAAAATTGAAAACGATCAAGGATTTTTCCGGTTTTAAATAGACATTAGATAGGTCTTCAATTTTAAGTAATTCATTCTTTATAGAAGATCCACAGTCAATACAGAAACTTCCTTGAACATAAATTCTAGCAATACCCGTTTTAATCATAACTATATTATTTTAAAATACTCTTGAGAGATTGAAGCCAAAGAAAACATCACCACTACCCCAGTCACCCGTACCTTGACCTAAAAAACCATTCGTATTCATAGGTTGCGCATTTGTAAAGTGTAATTGAAAAACATGCCCTCCAGTTTCAAGGTCGAAACCGATAGAAAAAGGATTATTAAATGGCGAATTATCTGCTCTGTTCAAATGTAGTCCGTAGTCTAAATTAAGTGACCATCTTTTGGTCAATTTATGCCGTCCACCAAAGCCAATGACATACTGTGAGTTTTCTTGTGCATCTATTGCAACATAATTATCATGAAAAAAAGTTGGCATGAGTTGCAAAGAAAAATTCTTATTGAACTTTTTTGATATTAGTAATTGTGATGTATACCCTAATCTGTTTTTAAATTTTAATCTAGGCAATAATTGATCATCCAAAGCCGTATTGATTAAAATATTACTCGAGCTTACAACGGTAAATGGAAAACCATCCTCTTTTTCTCTTAATAGTCTTACTTTCAATGAAGATTCATATATTTTTTGAAAAGAGCTTCGAGAAAAACCAACATTCATCCAGTCAGAAATTCCATAGATTAAATTAAGTCTTGTTACGGCTTGATCTAATCCGAAAAAATCTTTAAACCCGGTTTCAACAGATCCGAAACGATGAGACACAACAAAATAGAGTTCTTTTTTAGAAACCATTTTTGTCGATTCGAAATTGACTATTTTGAGTCCTTTAAAGGCCGCACTTTTATAAGTATTTGGTTGTACGGTGTCAATTTCGGATAGTAAATCCTCTTGAGACCAAACCAACGTTGGAATTATGAGTGCTAATATTCTTATTATTTTCATGTTCGTTGTTTTTTAATTGTAAAATGGATCTCGCTTGAATCGTTTCTTCTTAGTTTTAGCACTGATTCAATAATCCAATTCATTTATTGGTTATTTATTAGTTAATACGATTGCTTGATCTAATCTAACCAGTTCTAAGAGATCATCATATCCAACACATCTACCTTTTATAGTTATGTTTTCTCCTATTTTTATATCTGATGTGATGCTGTCAAGAAAATCTACTTGAACCGCATTATTCAGCACAAAACCGGATGCTTCAATCGCCGTTAAAATTCCTTCGACTTCAATTACTTTATCGGCGTATAAGGCATTTGCCTTGCCGAAATCTTCAGTATAAGTATTTTGGAGTTTTTTAGCCATCATAGACAGTTCAGGTTTTTCTGCCGCTATATTTCTATGCGATGTGAAAAATGTTTGGTAAAAAACGATACCAAAAACCGCGATAGCTATTACAAAAAAGGATGCTACGATTTTCGTTCTTTTCTTCATTTTTTCGTGAGTTTAAAATCAAGTTGAACAACTATTTTTTTCGCAATCTTTTTTCGCACAATTGCCGGAATCTCAATGTTAAAATCGGATGGAAGCACAGTAAATGATCCTTTCATCGTAATAAAATCACCTTCCTTTTGCATCGTTAATATGGTGCGTATTTCTTTTTCCTTTCCGTGTAGTGCAATTTTCCCTTCAACCGTTATTTGTGTTGGACTATTCGATAATACCTCATAATTAAAATTCAATAGTTTTCCTCTAAAAGTAGCTTTTGGATACGTTTCAGATTCGATGTAATTTTCATTGAAATGCTCTTCCATCAACGAATTTTTAAAATGGAATCCTTTCATCAAAGCAAGTGAAGCGATTTTATTCGTTTCAAGGTCCAAAATTGCCGTCACATTTTTGTTTTCAGCCTTTACAGGTTCAAAGAGCTTTTCTGAAGCCTCGAAAATTATTGTCCCTTTTTTCTCTACATATTTTTGTGCAGTTATAGAATGAATACATCCTATCATCAAGAAAAATATGATCAGCACATTGTTAAATATTCCTTTGGTCATTTTAGTAATTTTATTATTAATTAATTTTCTTTACGCCCTTCGGCTATCCATTGCTCTACGAGATCGATAGTTGTTTGAGGAAGTCTACCTGATGGAGGCATCGCTCGTGAGGCACCACTTTGTCTTGACATTGCATTTAGAATTGCACTGGATCTAGAACTGACTTGTGAAAAGTTTACAAGAGCAAATGGAGCTCCGTTAACCGGGGGAGATGAATGACATCCAGTACAACTATTTTGCATAATTGATTTAATGTTTCCGTCGTAGGTGATTTCTGTTGAACCGTTTGGCAGTTCTTGTAAATCATCATCACTGTCGTTACTACAGCTCGTAAAAATGAGGGCAAGAGAAGCCATCAGAAGGATAGTTTTGTGTTTCATAGTTTTAGTATTTAATGTTAGACTGACACAAAACAATAAATTAGGGTTGAATTTAACCTTCAAAACTATGGTGAAAGGGAAGAATTGTCGTTTACAGGGAAAAAAATGACTTGAAAAAAATACGGTTTTAAGGAGTTTTGCGCTATCCTATGCAAATTTGAAGGTGAATTTTCAATGGGTTAAATCATTATATTTGCTTGCATATAATTCATATATGAGAAAAGACAGGCTTTACTTTCTTACTTTTATCTCAATAGCGATAATTTTTGTGATTATCTCAAGTATAGGTATTCAATATTTTATTAAATCTAGCACCAATAAGCTTCTTGCAACACAATTAGAGTTTAGTAAAAGAGAAGCTAAGCAAATTAGTAAACTAATCGAATATCAATTGCTTGATGGAGCTTCAAAGGAAAAGACAGTTATCAATTTACAGAGTAGTCTTGAAAGCTCAAAACTAGAGGCAGGTTTTATAAGTATGTTTGATTGGTCAGGTAAGATTGTCTGCCATCCAGATATAAAGAATGTTGGGCAAAAAGTGAGCCCAAATGATTCTTTCGTGTCTTCCATAACGGATGAGCTCACCTCGAATGACTTTTATGAACTGTTAAAAAACAAAGAAGAGGCAGGTGGTGTTAGAGATTTCGAAGATGAAGCGCAAGGTTCTGAAGTGGTTTATTTATTTCCTGTAAAAAATTCGGATTGGATTGTCGCTGCTCACGCCAACACTAACAAAATTGCGCAGCAGATAGGTGAACTGCGCTCGAGTTTCTATAATATTTTAATTGTAATGGGCCTAGTGATTATTATCTTGTCAGTGATAACAGTACGATTAATAGGAAGTCGATATGAGAAAAAATTAGAACTAAAAAATCAATTACTTTCTGATGAAGTAATCAACCTTTCTAAACTAAATAGAGCTGTTGGTGATTATCAACAAAAAGTGAGTGAAGAACGTCTTCCTGAAAAGCAAACGAAAGATCAACAGACCAAAAAAAGGATTTTGACCTATATAAGAAATGAGTTACTCACTATTCCGACCGAAGAAATTGCTCATATTTATACAGAGAACACCATTACATACGTAGTTTGTGAAGATGGTAGACGTTCAACTACCAACTTAAGCCTTGATGAGTTATTCTCAAACTTAGATTCTAGCTATTTTTTTAGAGCTAATCGACAATTTATCATTGCTATATCGGCCATCGACAAAATAGTGAAATACGGAAATAATCAACTCAAAATTTTAGTCAATCCAAACTCGGAAGTAGATATTATTATTAGTAAAAATAGAGCGGCAGAGTTTAAGCAATGGCTTAACATTTAAAATAGTGTTGTATATATAGACTTAATTATTGTAAGATATGCCTAGTTTTTCTACTAATCCATTTTGTACTATTTTTAACAAGTATTTATATAATATTTAGTATCATTGCGCTATGCATAAAAAAATATTTTCATTTCTATTCCTTTTGTTTATCGGCATTTATGCCTATGCTCAGGAGGATATAAAAAAAGATTCTTTAGCTGTAAACCTAAAAGGTAAGATCATTAGTGTTACAGATAAGAAACCTTTAGAGAGTGCACATATTCTTAATTTAAATTCTGTAGAAGGTACCACAACGAATCGTCAAGGGCTCTTTCAAATACCAGCTATGGCGAATGATACTATATATATATCTTATGTAGGTTACCAATCAATAAAATTAAAAGTTACTAAGGATTTACTTAAAGGAAATGAATTAGAAATTGCAATTCATGAAAAGACTGCGATTATTGATGAGGTAACAGTAAAAGCACATGACCTTATTGGAGTATTAGTTGTAGATGCTGAAAATGTACCTTTAGATAAGTTCAATAGAATTCATATAGATGGATTGCCTCAAGCGTATGAAGTGGGCCGTCCTCAATCAAAAAAATATAACTCTGGATTGAATGCTGTTTTTAATCCAATTGATTTTTGGTATAATAAATTAGGTAAAAAACCTAAAGAGTTGAAAAAGTTAAAAAAGTTAAAAGATGCAGATAAGCTACGTGACATCATGGAAGAAAAATTTAGTCGCGAAGTGTTGCTTACCTATATGGATATGAGTCGTAAAGATTTAAATGATTTGTTGAAGGAATGTAGTCGATCTGATAGGTTTATAAGAAAGGCTAGTGATTTGCAGGTAATAGAGGCCGTTCTACAATGTTATGATAATTACCGAGCTGTTCAAGAAGGTAAGGTTAAAAAAGACATTATACGCGTCAACAATCAAGGAAATAACTAAAAAAAGCCAGTATGAAACTGGCTTTTAATGATTTTATAATTGTTGTTATTAGTTATTGCCTAAAATCAAAGGTAACCCATCTTTACTGCTACCAACTACAATTACTTTCGAATTCGGAGATTTTGCAAGTTCTAAAGTGGCTTCAATACCCTTATCTTGTAAAATTTTATCTGTTAGGGAAGCACTTAAGATTTTATTTGCATCGGCCTTACCTCTTGCTTCGATGATTTGTTTCTGTGCTTCTTTATCAGCCGTAACCAAACGAAATTCATATTCTAAAGATTCTTGTTCTTGCTTTAACTTACGTTCAATGGCCTCTTTAATTGTTTCAGGTAACGTTACATCACGTATTAAAATTTCGTTTAATTGAATATATTGATCTTCAACAATTTTTTTGGTTTCTTCAAAAATCTCAATCTGAATTACATCACGTTTACTAGAATATAATTGTTCTGGAGTATAGCGTCCAACAACACTACGAGCAGCAGAACGAATTGCTGGCAATAGAATACGCTCTTTGTACATCTCACTTTTCTCTTGATGCAATTTTCCTAGATTCGCATAGTCTGGTTGAAACCATGCTGAAGCATCTAATTTTATGTCTAAACCATTTGATGATAATACATCCATTTTTTCAAATGCTTCTTGTTGTCTTACTTCATAAATATAAACTTTGTTCCAAGGTGCTACAAATTGAAAGCCTTCGCCCATAGGAGGTTCATCAGTAACAACACCTCCACCTAAGGTTTTGTATAATACTCCGGCTTCACCTGAACCGATGGTGACGAAAGACTTTGAGAATAATATAAGTCCAAGTATCACTAAAAATACAATGGGAATAATTGCTTTTGGAAATTCTAATTGTTTGTTATTGCTCATGTTATTTGTTTTTTGATTAGTATTATGTTAAAAATTGGGTAGAAAAAATTATTCTTTCTATGTATTAATTGTTCTCTGCGGGCCATTTACCCTGCGATTTTAAGAATTCTTTTGCCTTCAATCGCATATTGCTTAGGTCGGTAGTAACGCGTTCTCTTAAGTCCAAATACTCTTTTGAATCTTGAATCTGTCTCAAAACCATGTCAACATCCTGATAAACATACATTCGTGTTTTAGATTTACGATTGAAATACAACTCATCAAGAATTTTGGTAGTTGTTTCAGCATCTTTTATCAAAGCTGCACAGTAAGCTAAAGAAAACAAGGTGCTTATTTCCTCTTTATCTAAAGCTCCTTCAAATTTTAATTTTGACTTTATATTTTCTGTGTATATCTTGGTAAAGCGCTCAGAAATCTCATCTTCACCAACTTTAGAATAAATAACACTAAGATACGCCAATACCACATCTAATTTATATGGTGCTACAGTAATAGTATCTGACACATATATAGGATGGTATTTTTCTATATAACTGACAGCTCCAGCATAGTCTTTGTTATAATCATATCGTTGTAATTGAGCCATTAATTTTAATTCACTTCCATTTACAATTCCAAACTTTTCATACACGGCATCCATTTCTTTGAAAATCTGTTCATAATTCTTCTCATAAGTGTAATTTTCAAAATGAATAGAAGTTGTTGATTGATTTTCAGGATAAAGCTTTGTTAATTTTTCTTCTGCCTCTTTGGAGATAAATAATAAATCTAAGTCTAAAGATGTCGAGGCTAAAAGCCCTAATATTTGTAAATTATTAGGTTGCTTTTGATAGGCCTTATAAGTACTTATAAAAGCTTCGTCAAGCTTGCCATTTGGTGGACTTCTCAACATACCGATAAGTAAATTATTAACACCACTATAGTTCGGATTTAGCTCAACATTCTTTTTTGCCATTGCCTCCGCTTCAGCTACTTTGTCATTTCGTAACAAGTCATTTGCTAAATTAGTGATAACTACAGGTGCTAAAGGATCTATTTCATACGCTTTTTCATAGAGTTCAGTTCGAAGTTTCGCATCTTCAACACCTAAAGAGTTCGCATACCACATGGCAATCTCAGAATTATTAGGTTCTAATTCATAAGCCTTTTTATTCGCCTCTTTACTTTTTTCTGGCTCCAATTTTAAATCATAATAGTTAGATAAAGCAGCGTAGGCTGTACCTAAGGTATTATCTAATAAAAGTGCTCGATCGGCATTGTCTCTAATTAAATCCGGAACTTTTT
The DNA here is from genome assembly GCA_947494325.1 of uncultured Flavobacteriaceae bacterium. Classification (GTDB taxonomy): domain Bacteria; phylum Bacteroidota; class Bacteroidia; order Flavobacteriales; family Flavobacteriaceae; genus Aureibaculum. The sequence continues at coordinate 171,600 of CANLUS010000002.1, read as the reverse complement.
TAATATCAATATTTCCATAGATAAATAAATGAGAATAGGCAATGGCAAGACGGGCATATCCTAAAGCAAATTTATCATCTAAAGCAACAGCTTCTTTAAAGTGCTCAATTGCTTCCTCAATTTCTACTGATTTTCTATTTAGCAGCAATTGATTTCCTTTTAGATAAGCCTCATATGCTTTCGTGTTTTTTGTCGGAATTTTTGCTGCGGTAACATTCTCATTCTTTGGCTTTAATAATTTCACCTTGAGTTCTTCTAAAACCTGTTGAGAAATTTCATCTTGCACTTCAAAAAGATTTTCCGCAGAATAATCTCTATCATAGGTCTCTGACCACATATGAAATCCGTCATCTACTTTGATCAACTGCGCTGTAATTCTAATTCGATCTCCAGCTTTTCGCACGCTTCCCTCTAATATATGTTCAACACCAAGCTCTGCCCCTACGGCCTTTAAATCCTCATTTTTACCTTTAAATTTAAACGAAGAGGTACGACCAGCTACTTTCATTTCTTTTACTTTAGCCAAAACATTCAAAAGTTCTTCTGATAAACCATCTGAAAAATACTCTTGATCTCCTTCTGGTGACATATCAGCAAAAGGTAAGACCGCAATAGAAGCCATCCCGGAAGCCTCGCTATTTTCACTGTTTGATTGAGCGTAAAACACGCGATTAATTAATAAAAAAATAACGGCCATAGACAATACGGCAATAATCACTCTATTTAATTTTTTACCAGTGGATGCCGAAACGGAGTCCGTTACCTCTATTTCTTTAGTTTTTCTTAATCCATCGGAAGTTAATTCAAATGCCCATGCAATTAATAGTGCAATTGGAAAACCAATAAAAACCAATAAAATAATCGAAGTGTCAAACCAATCTGGCAAAGACAAAGGCTCACTAATTGAAGTAACTACCTGAATAATAAGCCAGCCCGCTATGGCATATGCCGTAGCAACTTTAAATACATTACGTCTTTTAAGTTCTTCTATTAGCTTCTTAAAATTCATCAAAAATGGCTTAACTTGTATGGCGAAATATACGAAATAATCCCGTATATCCTTATGATCTTGGAATCCCTAAATCATCCCTCGATATTTACGTATAAACCATTCAGAACTGAAGAAAAGAATGATAAGAGCAAGTAACCATTTCCAATCGATAACGGGAACTATCTTTTTTGTGCTTTTTTGGATTGATTTATATGACGGATCTTCAAGAAGTTCTTCAATTACCTCATCCGTTTTGTTTAAATGAAATGTTTTTCCTCCAGAAGTTACTGAAATTTCATTTAATGCATCGACATTGGCATAGGTAAATTGTTGCTCAATATTATAATCCAGTACAGTAAAACGCCCTGCTCTGGTAATGTTCTGCCCATCTACTTTCACAATAAAACTATAATCACCACTAATTAAATTACTTAAATTTAATTCAAATGTATTTTTGTTCAATAAAAACGGATACACTTTCGTTTCATTCGATTGAAGGTTTTTTAAAGTTAAGCTTAAACTGGCTCTAATGTCTTTCGTAAAATTATTATCAAAATAGTTTGCAGAAATTTTCATGATATCATTTTGATAAACGATGTTATCGTATGACAACTCAACTCTATTGAACGCTTTTTTAACCGCTAAATATTGTATTAGTTTATTAATAAAGCCATCAAAATCATCAAAGGACTTATTTTTTGTAAAACTCAGCGCACGCCATTTCCAACTATTTTCACCAAAAAGCACGGCACCTCTTTTAGTATCTGCCATATATGTAGCCAGTAAAGGGTTTTCTGTTTTAAAACCACCAACATTTTGGAATAAAAGAGCTTCATAGGGAGCTTTGAAACTAACTTCACCGAAAAAAGCATGTAAAGGTGGTAATTCTTCAATATCAAAATTCTCAACAACAAAGGCGCTATAGTCATTATTGAAATCGGCGGTATAATTTTCTGTTTGAGAAATCACACTTTTTGAAAAATATCCTTGAATATTATTTAAAAATGTCCAATCGGTTTGTGTACCGGTAATAATAAACGTATTCATCTCTTTCTGTTCTAACGCTTCAAAAACATTCTTAAAACTATTTGTTGGCTGGTACAAAATAACCAATTGATAGCTGGCTAACTCACTAGTTGCCACTGATGAATTTAAGTATACCACCTTTCGTTGCTTATTAGACTCTATAGCTCGTTTATACATTCCTAAATCGGGATGTTTAATGTCTGCAATAATTGCTATTTGCGATTGTTCATCAATAACTTCGACGCTAAAGTTCTTTCGATTATTGATCTTATTTTTTTCTTCATTCAAAGGAGTCAATGTTGCTGTGTAGTTCATAACTCCAACTTTCGATGCCTCAACATTAAAAATTACTTGTTCTGAATTTTTTTCACCATTAAGAGAAATGTTTTCTCGAAAGACTGTAGTATTCCCAGTTTTAACTGTTAAAATAGAATTTACTGATGTCGTGCCATTATAGTTGAGGAAAATTTCCACAGGGAAATTATTTCCTAAAAAAGAATATGAATTTGCATTTAGCTTAGAAACCTCTAAATCTATATGTTTCACAGTATCGCCAACAATGATTGGAAATATAGTTCCTTTGGATTTGTGATAGGTATAGTCAGCACCTAATGTTTGATTTCCATCGGTCACCAACATTACAGCCGTTTTATCTTTGTGTAAGGCGTCAAGCGAAACCAATGCCTCTCGAATATTTGTTCTATTGACTTTGAAATTTAAAGAATCAAGAACATCTAACTTAGAGTCAAATGAAAAGTAATCAATCTTAAATTTGTCATTTAACGCACTATTTGATCTTATCTCATCTAATAAACTGACAACATTAGCATCATTTTTTAGGAATTTTACAGATGATGAATTGTCAATTGCAACATATAGTTTGGGTTTTACAATCTCTAATTCTTCATTTTCAATTTTAGGATTAATCAATAATAATAACATTGAAAAGATACCTAGAAAACGAATAAAAGTTAGGAGAACCGTTATGTTAGATGTAGATTTTAACTTATAAAAATACTGAAATACGGCAATAGCTAATGCGGCGATTACAGTTATAATAATAAATAGTATCGTTGTTATATCCAAAATCTATATTAGGATTCCGCGAAAGCGAAATTAATTTAAGTTAGCATACCTCCATCAACATTCAAGGTTTGTCCGGTAATATAGGTCGCCATATCAGAAGCTAAAAAGACACAAGCGTTTGCAATATCTTCTGGAGACCCTCCTCTTTTCAAAGGAATAGATTCGCGCCAACTATTTACAGTTTCCTCTGGCAACGCTCCGGTCATTTCGGTCTCAATAAAACCAGGAGCAATTGCATTACATCTAATATTGCGAGAGCCCAATTCTAATGCTACCGATTTGGTAAAGCCCAATATACCTGCTTTCGAAGCTGCGTAATTCGTTTGACCAGCATTACCCTTTACACCTACAACAGAACTCATATTAATAATAGAGCCACTACGCTGCTTCATCATGGGTCGTATAACCGCTTTTGTTAAATTAAAAACAGATTTTAAATTTACTTCAATCACCTTATCAAAATCTTCTTCAGAAATTCTCATCAACAAATTATCTTTTGTGATTCCTGCATTATTTATTAAAATATCAATACCACCAAATTCTTCAATTACATTTTTAGCTAATTCTTGAGCAGCGTCAAAATTTGCAGCATTTGATTGATATCCTTTTGCATCTACACCAAAAGATTTTAAGTCATTTTCTAAGGCAGTCGCTGCTTCAACTGAAGAGTTAAAAGTAAAGGCAACATTCGCGCCGTGCTTGGCAAATATTTCAGCAATTCCTTTCCCAATCCCTCTGGTTGCACCTGTAATTAAGGCAGTTTTGTTTTCTAATAATTTCATGTGATTCGCTTAATTAATATACTTCAAATATACGTATTTATTTATATGAAAATTACTATAAAATCATATGATAAACATAAAAAAAGGAACCCTTTTAAGAGCTCCTTTTTCATACAAAATAAATTAAAATAGTATGATTTATAATTTAACTTTCGTCTCGTTAACGTAATTAAACAAATAATCAACATCTAGTTCTTTTATCTTGCCTAACTTTTGCAAAGATTTAATATCTAAATCGTTTTTATTACCAACGACCATCACGTTGTAATTTTCACCTTTCACATTTTTATCAAAAAATGCTTTAAGGTCATCCATGGTCATGTTTTTAATGGTATTATACATTTCTTCTCGATTGTCATTATCAATACCTAATTTTTTCAATCGTTCATATGACCAGAAGATATTAGATTTCGTAATTCTTTCGGCTGCTAGTTTTTTCAATGCAGCTTCCTTTGCAGCTTTGAATTGTTTTTCAGCTTCGGGCATATCATTCATAAGTTCCATCATAGCTTCTACAGCTTGTCCTAATTTATTTGCCTGTGTCCCCACATATGCCATTACATAGTTGGGTTCATCTTTTTTCGATGCATTCGAATATGAAGCAAAAGCAGAATAAGCTAATGATTTACTTTCACGAATTTCTTGGAACACTATAGAGGATAATCCGCTCCCAAAATAATTATTGAACAAGGTCGAGGCAGCTAAATTTTCAGGTTTAAAAGGTTCACCTTTTGCTAAAAACAATAGCTCAGTCTGTACCATATCATAATCTGTATAGAACACATTACCTCCTGTATCAGTCTTTTCGTATTTTTTGGCTACTGGATAATCTTTCAATTCGCCCACTAATTTATGGTGCTCATTTAAAGCAGTTACAGCTGCATTCACATCTTTCCCGTAATAGAAAATACGTTGCTTGTAACTTTTCATGTCCTTAATAATATTTACCAATTCTTGCGGGTCGATTTCTTTAAGTTCGTTTATCTGCATAATGTCTCTTAAAGGAGAATTTTCACCGTATTGACCATAATTCATTAAACCATTCCAGAGAATATTCCCTTTTTGAGTCTTACCGTCTTGTCGACCTTTAGCTGTCTTATCAACGTACTTGTCATATGCTTCTTGATCTGCTTTTGCATTGTCCCAAAGATGCTCTAGCAACTCTAATCCTTTTGGCAAATTCTCTTTTAAGCCGTTAAGTCCGACATAGGTCTTATCATTCGCTGTACTTACATAATAGTTTATTCCTAATTTGTAAAATTCTTTCTTTAATTCTTCTGCACTATACTTATCAGTACCTAAATACTCCATATATCCAGCGGCAAAACTCAACTTCTTGTCGTTTTCTTTACCCATATCAAAAATGATATTCATATCGAACAAATCATTTTTCTTATTTTCAACATACGAAACGGTAATATCATTTGCCGTTTTTGTTTCTTTTATCGCAGTTTTATAATCGATAAACTTTGGTTGTAATGGTTCAGAGTCAGTCGCATTAAAAGCTGTAATAAATTCTGAACTTTTATCTCTGTTCAAATTTACTGGAGTAATACCTGGGTTTTGAACCTTTACAATACTTTTATCTTCCCCTTTACGCTTATAGGTAACGACGTAATTATCTTTATAGAAGGTATTGGCAAAATCAACAAGTTCCTGCTTTGTGATTTTCTTTAGGTCATTTAAAAATTTAACTTTATCTACCCAATTTTCATTGTGGATAAAAGCATTCACATACATATCAGCCAAGGCTGTATTATTTTCATATTGTCTTGTTTGGCTTAATTTTAAATCGTTCACTACAGCATCAATCATCCATTCATCAAACTCTCCTTTTTTCAAACTTTCCACTTGCGCTAATAAAAGATCTTTAACTTCATCTAATGTTTGACCTTCCTTTGGCGATCCCGTAAAAGTATGGTATCCATAATCATTTAAAAATGTAGGAGAGCAACTCGCTCTTTGAACAGCTTGTTTTTGATTTAAATTTAGATCGATTATACCAGCATTACCGTTCGCTAGTATCATATCACATAAAGTCACATATTTTTGCTCTTCCGTATTCACGCCTTTAGAACGAAAAGCAATAGAAATGTTTTCAGCTGTAGGGCCAAAAACTTCATTTGTAATAGGTGTTGTGATTGCTTCTTCGATTGGTAATGTAGGGTGCGTTAATTCCTTTTTCTCAAAAGTCCCGAAAGTTTCATTAATCTTTTTAATAGTAGCGTCAAAATCTAAATCACCTACTAAAATAACTGCCATATTATTCGGAACATAATACTTGTTAAAATAGTTGTTGATATCGACCATTGAAGGGTTTTTTAAATGCTGAGCAGTTCCAATAGTTGTTTGCTGTCCGTAAGGATGATTAGGAAATAGACCATCGAGCATTGCTGCATATGTCTTTCTAAAATCATTATCCTGTCCACGGTTGAACTCTTCAAAAACAGCTTCTAATTCGGTATGAAACAAGCGCAATACTAAGGTTCCAAAACGTTCTTTCTCTAGATCAATCCATTTATCAAGTTCGTTCGAAGGAATCTTATTGGTATATACAGTTTGTTCAAACCAAGTATATGCATTCGTACCAGTAGCTCCTAAAGATGCTGTCATTTTATCATATTCATTCGCTATTGAATAGTTTGAAGCTTCTAGCGATACTTGATCAATTTCTTTATAAATCTCTAATTTCTTATCAGCATCTTCTTCTGCTCTATGCTTTTCATATAAATCAGATATCTTTTTGATGTATTCTTTTTCTTTTTCCCAATCGGCCGTACCTATTTTATGTGTTCCTTTAAAAACCATATGCTCTAAATAATGAGCTAATCCAGTCGAGTTTTTTGGGTCATAATTTGAACCTGCTCTCACCCCAATATAGGTTTGTATTTTTGGTTCGTCTGTGTTTTGACTTAAATAAACCTTTAAACCATTATCTAACGTATATAATCGCAATCCAGTAGGATCATTTGTGACTGTTTCATAACTAAGTCCGTTATTATCGGTATTCAAAACCGCCATTACTTCATTGGATGAAGAATTGTTTGTTTTACAGCTAGCTAGCGCAATAAAAAACAAACACATTATAAATATTTTACTAGTATTTTTCATTATTAGGTTTATTGATTATGTTACAAAAAAAATTCGTTAGCTAAAGTATAACTAACGAATCTAAAATATTAATTTTTAAGTTTTATTTAACTTTTATTTAAGAACTTCTGCTACTTTTTTTCCGATCTCAGCCGGAGAGCTCACCACATAAATACCATTCTCGGCTAAAATTTCCATTTTAGCTTGCGCAGTATCGTCTTTTCCTCCCACGATTGCCCCTGCATGTCCCATAGTACGTCCAGCCGGTGCCGTTTGTCCAGCAATAAATCCAACTACAGGCTTTCTATTACCATCAGCCTTAATCCATTTTGCAGCATCGGCTTCCAATTGCCCCCCTATTTCACCAATCATCACAATACACTCTGTTGCATCGTCATTCATAAGCATTTCAACTGCTTCCTTTGTAGTAGTTCCAATAATTGGATCACCACCAATGCCAATGGCAGTTGTGATCCCTAAACCTTGTTTTACAACTTGATCTGCAGCCTCATAGGTAAGAGTTCCAGATTTTGAGATGATTCCAACATTTCCTTTTTTAAAGACGAAACCTGGCATAATACCAACTTTAGCTTCTCCCGGAGTGATTACACCTGGGCAATTTGGACCAATCAATCGACAGTCTCTATCAGCGATATAGGCTTTCACTTTTACCATATCGGCAACTGGTATACCTTCAGTAATACAAATAATAACTTTAATTCCCGCATCTGCAGCTTCCATAATCGCATCAGCAGCAAATGCCGGTGGCACAAAAATGATACTCGTATTAGCATCGGCTTCTTTTACGGCCTCAACAACGGTATTAAAAACAGGTTTATCTAAATGTGTTTGACCACCTTTTCCAGGAGTAACACCACCAACAACGTTGGTTCCATATTCAATCATTTGCGTTGCGTGAAAAGTTCCTTCACTACCTGTAAATCCTTGAACTATTATCTTTGAATTATTATCTACGAGAACACTCATTATGTAGTCTAAATTTTAATTTATTTTAATATTAAACAAAAGTAAATTTTTAAAAGTAATTGCAAAACAATTTACGAGATATTATTTACCTTTTTTATGATATCTGGCAGTGCCTTAATCGCTGCCATTTCTTTATATTTTTTTCTAATGTCTTCACAAGGAACACCAAAATAAGTTTTACCACCTTCTAAATCCTTGGACACTCCTGCTTTCGCTAAGAGTACAGCGCCTTTTCCAATTCGAACACCACTCACAATTCCAACCTGTCCCCAAATAGTAACTTCATCTTCTATTACGGTGCAACCGGCAATAGCGGTTTGTGAGGCTATCAAACACTTTTTACCGACAACAGTATCATGGCCAATTTGAATTAAATTATCAATTTTAGTGCCTGCACCTAGCGTAGTAGCTCCAGTTACACCTTTATCAATAGTGCAAGAAGCCCCAATTTCAACATGATCTTCAATCACAACATTACCAACTGACACTAATTTATCAAATCCTTCTTCTCGATTCTTGAAGTAAAAAGCATCTGCTCCCAAAACACTCCCAGAATGTATCACTACATGATCTCCAATTACCGTATTATCATAAATACTTACATTAGGATGAATCAAACAATGCTTACCAATTGTAACATTATTTCCAATAAAGACGTTCGGCTGGATAATAGTTCCTTTCCCAATTCTTGAGGTCTTAGAAATTGCTTCGACTGAAGGTTGAAATGGTTTAAAATGTCTTGACAACTTGTTAAAATCATTAAACGGATCTTCAGAAATTAACAAAGCTTTTCCTTTCGGACAGGCTACATTTTTATTAATTAAAATAATAGTTGCAGCCGACTCTAAGGCCTTGTCATAATACTTAGGATGGTCGACAAACACAATATCCCCTGCCTCAACTACATGAATTTCATTCATTCCTTTTACTGGGAATTTTTCATCTCCAACATATTCACAATTAATTAATTGCGATATTTCATGTAATGTATAAGTTCTATTAAATTTCATGTAATAAACTACGACTTAATTCGCTCTTGGTACGTACCTTTATCTGTTTCAATTTTAATTTTATCACCTTCATTAATGAACAATGGAACATTTACTCTAGCACCAGTTTCAACTGTTGCAGGTTTTGTGGCGTTCGTTGCAGTATTACCCTTAACACCTGGTTCGGTATGTGTCACTTCTAAAATAACACTCGCGGGCATTTCAACCGCCAAGGGTATTTCGTCTTCAGAGCGAACAATTACGGTAAGTGTCTCTCCTTCTTTCATTAATTCTGGAGCATCTAAAATCTCTTTTTGTAATTGGATTTGTGTGTAGTCCGAATTATTCATAAAATGAAAAGTCTCCCCTTCATTATATAAATATTGATACTTTCTAGTCTCAACCCTAACTTCTTCTATTTTGTGTCCGGCAGAAAATGTGTTGTCTATCACTTTACCCGAAGTTAAACTTTTCAGTTTGGTTCTTACGAATGCAGGGCCCTTTCCTGGCTTAACATGTTGAAATTCAATAATTTTATAGGTGTCATTGTTATATTTGATACACAATCCTTTTCGGATATCTGATGTATTTGCCATATTATGTTATTAATTTGATTTGAAATATCCTTTCATAATTCCACGATGAGAATTCTTGATAAACTGTAAAATTTCATCACGTTCTGGAGTTGCAGCCATTTCTGCTTCGATAATAGAAGCCGCTTGCGTATTATTATAATTTTTTTGATATAGAATTCTAAAAATATTTTGTATTTCTCTAATTTTTTCTGTTGTAAACCCTCTTCTTCTTAATCCGACCGAATTGATTCCTACATAAGACAAGGGCTCTCTCGCGGCTTTTACATATGGAGGCACATCCTTTCGCACTAACGATCCACCAGTAACAAAAGCATGATTTCCAACAGATGCGAATTGATGCACCGCAACCATCCCAGCGAGCACTACACTATCACCAATAGTAACATGACCTGCTAATGTAGAATTATTAGAAAAAATACAATTTTCACCTACAATACAATCATGTGCAATATGACAATAGGCCATAATCAAACAGTTATCACCAATTTGTGTTTTCATCCTATCATTGGTACCTCTATTAATAGTTACGCATTCTCGAATGGTAACATTATTACCTATTTTCACAATGGTATCTTCATCATTGTATTTCAGATCTTGCGGAACAGCAGAAATAACAGATCCCGGAAAAATATTACAGTTTTTACCAATACGTGCGCCTTCCATAATGGTAACATTTGAACCTATCCAAGTACCATCGCCAATAACGACATTATTATGAATGGTAGTAAAGGGTTCAATTACTACATTTTTAGCAATTTTAGCTCCAGGATGAACATATGCAAGAGGTTGATTCATAGTGCTACTCTTTTCTTTTTAATATTTGCGCCATTAATTCAGCTTCAGAAACCAATTTTCCATTCGCATAAGCATAAGCTTGCATATGACAAATCCCTCTTCTTATAGGAGTCAACAATTCCAACTTAAATACCAATGTATCTCCAGGCAACACTTGTTTCTTAAATCTAACCTTATCAATTTTGATAAAGAAGGTCAAATAGTTCTCAGGATCAGGCACCGTGCTTAACACTAGAATACCTCCTGCCTGCGCCATCGCTTCTACTTGAAGAACACCTGGCATTACTGGAGCGCCAGGAAAATGACCTACGAAAAAAGGCTCATTCATCGTCACATTCTTCATTCCAACAACATGTTTATCCGATAATTCTAAAATTCGATCTACCAATAAGAATGGTGGTCTATGCGGCAACATTTTCATGATTTGATTTACATCCATTAAAGGAGGTTGATTCAAATCATATTCTGGAACATTATTTCTTTTTTCAATTTTAATAAGTTTTGCCAATTTTTTAGCAAACTGTGTATTAACACCATGACCAGGTTTATTAGCAATTACCTTTCCACGAAAGCGTGTACCTACTAAGGCCAAATCTCCAACAACATCCAATAATTTATGACGTGCGGCTTCATTTGGCCAATGTAACGTTAAATTATCTAAGATACCGTTAGGTTTTACCTTTACATCTTCTTTTTTAAAAGCTACACGCAATTTCTCCATTGTCTCAGAAGATAGTTCTTTGTCGACATAGACAATTGCATTATTTAAATCTCCTCCTTTTATAAGGTCATTATCCAATAACATTTCTATTTCATGAAGAAAACTAAATGTTCGTGCTGCTGAAATATCTTTTTTAAAATCAGATATATGTTCTAAAGTAGCGTTTTGTGTTCCAAGAACTTTAGTGCCAAAATCTACCATCGTGGTGACTTCATATTCATCAGAAGGCATTAAAATAATTTCACTACCCGTTGCTTCATCTTTATAAGAGATTACGTCTTTAACTATATATTCTTCTATATCAGCTTCTTGACTTTGCAATCCAGCACTTTCCAAAGCTTCAATAAAAAATTTTGAAGAGCCATCCATAATTGGAGGTTCTGGTGCGCTCAATTCAATAATTATATTATCGATACCCAAACCAACTACCGCAGCAAGTACATGTTCAGAAGTGTTAATAACGACACCATTCTTCTCTAAGTTTGTTCCTCTCTGAGTGTCAGTAACATATTCTGCTTTCGCTTCAATTAGTGGCTTACCTTCTAAATCAGTTCTCACAAAAGCAAATCCATGATTTTCAGGTGCTGGTTTAAATGTTAAATGAACCTCTTTACCAGTATGTAAACCTACTCCAGAAAGTGAAATTTCTTTTTGAATTGTTTGTTGTTTTCTAGACATTTCTAAAACTTTCGTTTTATTGATTATTAATTTTTTTATCCAGTTCATGAACCTTATCTGCTAGTCGTGATAAGTTCTTAAAATGAACATATGATTTATTATAATCTGCATATGGTAATGCAGGACTTCCTTGTACTGTTGCTCCGTCTTTCAAATTTCTACCAATTCCCGATTGTGCTTGAATACGCACATTATTGCCGATGGTAAGATGACCAACGATACCTACTTGACCTCCAATTTGACAGTTTTTACCAATTTTTGTTGATCCTGCGATACCAGTTTGTGCTGCAATAACTGTATTTTCATCTATTTCAACATTATGGGCTATCTGAATCTGATTATCGAGCTTTACTCCTTTTCTAATAATCGTAGAGCCCAATGTAGCTCGATCTATTGTAGTTGCTGAACCAATATCAACATTATCATGTATAATGACATTTCCAGTCTGCGGAATCTTATCATAACTTCCATTCTCATTCGGCGCAAATCCAAAGCCATCACACCCTATAATTACTCCTGAATGTATCGTACAATTTGATCCGATCTCAGATTCTGAGTAAATTTTAGCGCCTGCAAAAATGGTGGTTCCATTACCAATGGTTACGTTATCACCAATAAATACATTCGGATATAATTTTACGTCATCTCCAATTTTAACATTGGTTCCTATATATGTAAAGGCACCTAAATATATGTTAGCACCTAATATCGCCGTTGGACTTACAAAATTAGGCTCTTCAATACCCGATTTATTTAATTTAACCTGATTATAAAACTCTAATAACTTTGAAAATGCTTTATATGAATCTTCAACTCGAATAAGTGTTGTGTTGATTTCTTTTTCGGCAACAAAAGTACTATTTACTATGGCAATCGAAGCGTCGGTTGTATATAAAAAAGATGTGTATTTAGGGTTAGAAAGAAATGTTAAAGATCCTTTTTCACCTTCTTCTATTTTCGAAAGTTTAAAAACTTCCTCGTTTGGATTCCCTTCTACTTCCCCTTCAAGAATTTCAGAGATTTGTTGTGCCGTAAATTTCATTATTGCAAAAGTAAAAAAAAATATACTGTTATAATAATATTCTAACTACTTTGGAAAATAGGCAAAATGCTTAACTACCGGTTGGGTCAAGGTTTCTAAATTTAAATGGTCAGAAATTGAGATGATATTTTCGACGCTATCCCCATTCATTTTTATATTGATGGGATATTTATCCTTATTATATGCTAAATTTCTCACGGTTCCTGTATGAACGAAATAAGTTTCGTCGTTCTTATTTTTACAATGAGCGGAAAAGGATTTTAACTGTTTTTCGGAAAACGCCTCTTTCTGAACAATGACTTTGGGCAAGCTTCTATTTATAAGTGATTTAGCTAGTTCTGACAGCACCTTGTCAGAATGATTCATCCAGGATTTAACTGACCCAATGATGTCGTAGTCATCCAACTTAGAAAAGGCAACAAGAGTATTCTTATCAAAATTTCTTGATTCATTTAAAAAGAAATTAAGCTGTTCACTAACTGCTATATCTTTTTTATTTATTGAGAGTTCAGTTGCTCTCTTAAGAATATTTACTAAAATACATTCTGCGGCTAAGCTCGTCTTATGTAAATATACCATCCAATACATAAGTCGGCGCGCAACAATAAATTTTTCAACAGAGTAGATACCTTTTTTATCAACTACCAAATTTTCGTCAACAACATCTAACATTGTTATCAAACGATGCGAATTAATGTTACCCTCAGTGACACCGCTAAAAAAACTATCTCTCTTTAAATAATCTAAGCGATCGATATCTAATTGACTTGCTATCAACTGATTAAAAAAGGGTCTACTATATTCGCCCTTAAACATTTCAATTGCAAGAGATAATTTTCCATTAAACTCCTCGTTGAGGGCTTTCATAAATTGCAATGATATGTCCTCATGATGTACTCCTTTGATAAAACTATGTTCTAACGTATGTGAAAAAGGCCCATGACCAATATCATGCAATAAAATTGCTATTTGTAAAGCTTCAGATTCTTCGTTAGATATTTTTACATTTTTTGATTCAAGAACCGCTATGGTTTGCTGCATTAGATATAGACAACCCAAGGCATGCTCGAAGCGCGTATGATGCACACCTGGATACACTAAATAAGACAGACCCATCTGAGAAATACGTCTTAATCGTTGAAAATAAGGATGTTCAGTAATATCAAAAATTAATGCACTTTGAATGGGAATAAATCCGTAAATTGGGTCGTTGAAAATTTTAAGCTTCTTCAATTATAAGAGTTTAATTTACACAAAAATAGACTTTAATTTTTTAAATTATATATCCCTATTAAACATGAGCGAAATAAAAATACTCTGGGTTGATGATGAAATCGAATTGCTAAAACCACACTTGTTATTTTTAGAGAAAAAAAACTATGCTGTAAGCACTTGTAATAATGGTGCAGAAGCGGTTGAGAATATTGAAGATGAAAATTATGATATTGTTTTTTTAGATGAAAACATGCCAGGTTTGTCTGGTATTGAAACATTATCAGAGATTAAGGCCAAAATACCTAATCTTCCTGTAGTAATGATTACTAAAAGTGAGGAAGAATTAATAATGGAAGAAGCCATAGGCTCAAAAATCGCAGATTATTTAATAAAGCCAGTAAATCCAAATCAGATATTGCTGACGCTCAAAAAGAACTTAGATCATTCTCGATTAATTTCTGAGAAAACAACCACAAATTACCAACAAGAATTTAGGAAAATATCGCTTGATTTAGCCATGGTAAATTCGCATGACGAATGGGTAGATCTTTATAAGAAATTAGTCCATTGGGAAATTGAATTAGAGTCGATTTCTGATCCTGGCATGACAGAAATATTAGAAAGCCAAAAAAATGAGGCGAATTCTCAATTCTTCAAGTTCATTGAAAAGAACTATGAAGATTGGTTTCATGATGAAGACAAACCTTTACTATCTCACACATTATTTAGAGAACTTATCGCTCCTGAAATATCCAAAGAGCAAGGAACTTTATTAATTGTAATTGATAACTTAAGGTACGATCAACTAAGAGTTTTAGAGCCAGTCATTAACGATTATTATAAAAAAGAAAATGAAACTTCTTTTTATAGCATCTTGCCCACGGCAACACAATATGCTCGTAACGCTATTTTCTCCGGTTTAATGCCTTCTGAAATGGAAAAACAACATCCAAACTATTGGAAAAACGATACCGATGAAGGTGGTAAAAATTTATATGAGAATGACTTTTTAAAAGCTCAATTAAAGCGATTGGGTCTGGATATTCGGCATGAGTATTATAAGATCACAAATATGCCAAATGGAAAAGAATTAGCTCAGAATTTTGCAGGTATAAAGGAAAACGATCTTACAGTTGTAGTTTACAATTTTGTTGATATGTTGTCACATTCGCGTACAGAAATGGAGATGATTAAGGAGCTAGCAGGAGATGATAAAGCTTACAGATCTTTAACTTTAAGCTGGTTCAAGAATTCTCCACTCTTAGAAATGATTCAAAAGGCACAGCGAATGGGTTTAAAATTAATCATTACAACCGACCACGGAACTATTAATACGAAAAGACCTTCTAAAGTGATTGGAGAAAAGAATATCAGCTCTAATCTGCGTTACAAAACAGGAAGGAGTTTAACCTATAACGACAAGGAAGTTTATGCTGTGAAAAACCCAAAGGATATTTACCTTCCATCACTGCATATGAGTAGCTCATTTGTATTTGCGAAAGAAGATTATTTCTTTGCCTATCCTAATAATTACAACCATTTTGTAAAATATTATAAAAACACCTATCAGCATGGAGGAATTTCATTAGAAGAAATGATTATTCCTTGTGTAATAATGTCCCCAAAATAGATAATTCAAAATCCATGTTATTTTCGCCGCAATTATTAACAAATTCTTGATAATTGTTGTGTATTTTTCTGTTTTTCATACCGATATTTTGCAATAAATTCTTCAACTTTGTGCTCTTAAATTTAAATTAAATGAAAAAGCATAATTTTAGTGCAGGACCTTGTATTTTACCACAAGAAGTTTTACAAAAAGCATCTGATGCGATTTTAAATTTTAACAATGAAGACCTATCTCTGATAGAAGTTTCACATAGAAGTAAAGGTGTCGTTGCTGTTATGGAAAAGGCACGAAGCCTCGTACTCGAATTACTGCAATTAGAAAATAAAGGGTACACCGTCCTCTTTTTACAAGGCGGTGCGAGTTTAGAATTTTTAATGACTGCCTATAATTTATTACCATTGAATGGCAAAGCGGCTTATTTAGATACTGGTGCTTGGAGTAGCAAAGCCATAAAAGAAGCCAAACTTTTTGGTGATATAAATGTTATTGCCTCTTCTAAGGACAAAAACTTCAGTTATATTCCAAAAGATTATGAAATATCTGATGATATGGACTATTTCCATTGCACTAGTAACAATACAATTTTCGGAACGCAAATGAAGACATTTCCGCAACGAAAAGGGCTATTAGTCTGTGATATGAGTTCAGATATCTTTTCTCGTCAATTAGATTTTTCTCAATTTGATTTGATCTACGCCGGTGCACAAAAAAATATGGGTCCAGCGGGCACAACTCTTGTGGTTGTAAAAGAAGATATTTTAGGGAAAACAGGAAGAGATATTCCTTCAATGCTTGATTACCAAGTCCATATTTCTAAAGACAGCATGTTCAATACACCACCTGTATTCGCACTTTATGTGTCGATGTTAACTTTAGAGTGGCTAAAGGGTTTAGGAGGAATTTCGGCTATCGAAAAGATAAATAATGCCAAGGCAGATTTGCTATATAATGAGATTGACAAAAATCCATTATTTAAAGGTGTAGCAGTTAAAGAGGATAGATCTGTAATGAATGTGACTTTTACGCTGACTGATGAAAGCTTAAAAGAAAAATTTGATACCGCATGGCAGGCAGCTGGGATCAACGGACTTGGAGGTCATAGATCCGTTGGAGGTTATAGAGCTAGTATTTATAATGCTATGCCGTTAGAAAGTGTTCAAGTGTTAGTAGATGTAATGCAAAATTTTAACAATTAAGAAATAACAAAATGAAAATATTAGCTAATGATGGAATCGCTCAAAGCGGTGTAAAGGCTTTAGAAAGTGCAGGATTTGAAGTACTATTAACAACCGTTGCTCAGGAGCAATTGATCAATTATATTAACGAAAATAATGTTATAGCACTGCTCGTTAGAAGTGCAACTAAAGTGCGTAAAGACATCATTGATGCTTGTCCCTCTCTAAAAATAATAGGTCGTGGTGGTGTTGGAATGGACAATATCGATGTCGAATATGCTCGTGGTAAAGGATTAAACGTTATCAATACACCCGCAGCATCTTCGCATTCTGTTGCAGAATTAGTATTTGCACACCTTTTCGGAATGGTTCGTTTTCTACATGATTCAAACCGAAACATGCCTTTAGAAGGTGATTCTAAATTCAAAGATTTAAAAAAGGCATATGCAAAGGGTGTTGAATTAAAGGGTAAAACATTGGGTGTTTTAGGATTTGGTCGTATTGGTCAAGCAACCGCAAAAGTAGCCTTAGGCGTGGGTATGAAGGTAATTGCCTTCGATCCTTTTATGGATAAGGCAGATCTTGAACTTGAATTTTACGATGGGCAAACAGTGAATTTTGAAATTCATACACAATCTAAAGAAGATGTATTAGCACAGAGTGATTTTATTACCTTACATGTTCCTGCACAAGATAAGTATGTAATTTCGACCGATGAATTTAATATCATGAAAGAAGGAGCCTGTATTGTCAATGCAGCACGTGGAGGCGTTATCGATGAAGTGGCTCTGATTGAAGCATTAAAAAGTGGTAAAATATCAAAGGCAGCCTTAGATGTTTTCGAAAATGAACCAAAACCAGAGGTTCAAATCCTTATGAATCCTGATATTTCTTTAACACCGCATATTGGTGCTGCAACCGGAGAAGCACAAGATAGAATTGGTGCAGAACTGGCTGATCAAATTATTGATATTTTGACATAATCATGAGCATTGCTCAAAATATACAAGATATAACAACAAGTATTTCTGATACCGTTACATTAGTAGCGGTATCAAAAACCAAACCTGTCGCGGCAATACAAGAGGCTTATGATGCGGGACAACGAGTTTTCGGAGAGAATAAAATTCAGGAAATGGTTGAAAAATATGAGCAGTTACCAAAAGATATCAAATGGCATATGATTGGTCATCTCCAGTCTAATAAGGTGAAGTACATGGCTCATTTTGTAGATTTAATCCATGGTGTTGATAGCTTTAAAACCTTAAAGGAGATTAATAAACAAGCTGCTAAACATCAAAGAGTTATTCGTTGTTTACTGCAAGCTAAGGTGGCCCAAGAAGAGACTAAATTTGGACTTCCATTCTCTGAAATTAAAAATATTTTTAATTCGAACGAGCTTGAGGATTTAAAACATGTTCGCATCGTTGGTCTTATGGCTATGGCTAGTTTTACCGCCAATTCTACACAGGTTAAGAATGAATTTGAAAGTGTAAATTCATTGTTTACTTCTCTCCAAAAAAAACATACTAAGTTAACTACACTATCCATTGGCATGAGTGGTGATTTTCAATTGGCAATTGAAGCCGGAAGTAATATGATTCGCGTCGGAAGTGCTATTTTTGGTACTAGATAAGAAATCAGTATATTTACGAGTATCCATTGAACTATGAGAAAAATAATTATTCTATTGGCCTATGTATGCTGCACGTTAAATGTCCAAGCACAAGAAAAAAAGAATTCAGCAAATCAGCTTAAAGCGATTAAGAATGGAACTACCATTTTTTATGCCGATGAAGGCATTGATTTTACAAGTCAAACGTTTAATAATACATTTTCCCTAAAAGGATTAAAAAAAATATTTAGACAATATCGCGTTAAAAAAGATGATGTTAAAAGTTCTGATGAAAATCTCAGCTATAATAATTTCTACGTAAGCAAAAATGAGAAGATTGCTGATGGTTTAACACAATACAATTCATATTACTTTGTGGAGAGTAAGAAAAACAGAGTGACGGTTTTTTGGTTCGGTGCTGTAAACAAACAAGATAGATCATTTGAACGGAAATATATTAACCAGATTTTAAATGATCGTATTCCAGAAAACGTATTTCAATCTCTGAAAATGGATAACGTTGATTTCGCAGGCCGTATTTTAAAATTAAATAGTAGTGAATGTCAATGGATGAATATCAATAGTATCCAATGCCCTTATTACGGACAAATAAGTTGGTCACTACATAGCTCTTTAAACGAAGCTACAAAAAGAAGAGATACTCAAATTCTATTGACGAAAAGTAAAAAAGGAAGTGAAGCCATATCTGAAGAAATTATCGATGTCGAATTCGAAGGTAAACCAACAAAAGCGATCAAAATAGTGTACGATATTAAAGGAGTTAATTCCTTGTTAGCCGGCATGTCTGGGGCCAAACATTTGACCGTTTATTATGTGTCAGCTGAGGTAAGAAATACATATGTTAGTTGTATTATGAGCTATTGGAATAATGATATTAAATCCAATAGTGGGCTTGTGCCATTACTAGATGAAATCATGAAGCTAAAATAGAAATAGTGAAATGAAAAAAGAATACAACGAATTTACTTAGCTCAATTCTCAAGATATGAATCGTTTATTTTTAATCCTATTATTGATCACTTCGCTTGGACAAGCACAGCAGAAACATGCTACTCCAAAAACTGAATTCACGAAGATGTATTTACCCGTTTGGTTGGAAGCAAAAGCACATTGTTTGGCGGTTGCCGAAGCCATGCCAGATAGTTTATATTCATATAAACCGACTAAAATCAGTAAAACCTTCGGTGAACAAATGGTGCATATCGCACATACCGTAAAATTATTAACTCAAAGATATGTGCAAGGAATGACGGTAAAGCCTAACACGCCAGATGCCTCGAAAATGTCTAAAAAAGAAATTATTGAATTACTAAATGGAGAATTTCTGTATACTACAAATGTTATTCTCAATATAGAGCAAAAACAATTAGATGAAACCTGTGTTATGTATCACAGCGGCAATACAGTTAGTAGAGCTTTTGCCTTTTTTTACGTGCAAGATCACATGGCAAATCACAGATCAAAATCAAATCTGTACATTAGAATGAATAATATAAAGCCACCTGATTATACTTGGTAAGAAATTTATATTATAGCTGATAACGACTGCCTTATCAAGTAAAATTAGCGGTTTTTAAAATATTAATTTATTCTATTGACTGAAATTTTATCAATGATAGTTTTAAAAGAATCAGGCAAAAAAGAGCGACAATAATCTACTTTAATTATATTTATAGGACAAAATATCATTTACAATGAGACCTTATATTCTAGCGGAGACCAATTGGAAAGTACTTAAAGATGCAAAATTTGATTTGGCTATCTTGCCATGGGGAGCTACCGAAGCACATAACTATCACTTACCGTATGCCACAGATGTCATTGAAGCAGATCATATTGCGGCGGAAGCCGCTAAAAATGCCTGGGAGAAAGGAGCAAAAGTTATAGTACTGCCCACGATTCCTTTTGGCGTTAATACAGGGCAATCTGATATCTATTTAGACATGAACTTAAATCCAAGTACGCAATTTGCTATTTTAAGTGACGTGATTGAAACATTGAATAGACAAGGAGTTTACAAATTGATGATCTTTAATAGTCATGGTGGTAATAACTGGAAGTCTATCGTTCGTGAATTGGGATTAAAGTATCCAGATATGTTTATTTGTGTTTCTAACTGGTTTCGGGTACCGAATAAGGAGGATTATTTTGATGAAGTGGGAGATCATGCTGATGAAGCAGAAACGAGCTTGATCTTATTTTTAAGACCCGATCTAGTATTACCAAAATCTGAATGGGGTAATGGTGCAGAAAAAAAACATAAAATCAAGGCTTTTACTGAAGGCTGGTTCTGGGCTGAACGCAAATGGTCACAGATAAGTGCTGATACTGGAGTTGGCAGTCCGGAACTTGCTACGAAAGAAAAAGGAGAACGTTTTTTTAAAATGGTCACAAAAAAAATGGGAGATGTAATGTATGATATTGCTCAGGCTGATCGAAATGACCTTTATAAATAAACCACTTTAATCTAAAAATTATGAAGAAAGTAATACTGGCACTTTTAATTTGTATTTATTGTTCAACTACAAGCAATGCGCAAGCACCAAATGAAAAATATATAACTAAAGTAAAAACCTTAGATAGCACTTTAAAAACGTTATACGGTGTGATCTCTGGAGAGAAAGGAGAAGCACGTAATTGGGAGTTATTCAAATATTTATTTAGACCAGAAGCGAAATTAATCCCTTCAGGAAAAAATAAAGAAGGGATTAGTGGCACGAGATACTTATCTCCAGATGGTTATATTAAAGCATCAGGTCAATGGTTATTGGATAACGGATTTTTTGAAAAGGAAATTTATAGAGTAGTTGATACTTTTGGTAGTATAGTTCATGTTTTTAGCACATATGAATCTTTTAAAAGTGCGGAAGATACGAAACCGTTTATGAGAGGTATTAATAGTATTCAATTACTAAATGATGGTGAAAGATGGTGTATTGTCAACATATATTGGACGCAAGAAACCGCCAAAAACCCCATTCCAAAAAAGTATTTACCTAAATAAAATATGGACGCAAATCAAAGACGTAATATAAAAATAGGCCAAGAGGTATCAATTGTTCAAAAGCAGCATCAGCGCTCTGGCGAATTAACACACGGGACTGTTCAACGAATATTGACAAATTCAGCGAATCATCCACACGGCATTAAAGTCAAGTTAGATTCAGGGATAGTTGGACGTGTAAAAGAAATTAAAAGTTAGTGCATTATTTTAAAAAGTAGCTCTTTTAAAATATCTCCTTGATTCATATTTGTGGCGCCCACTCCTTTACTCTTAAGATCAGCTTCTCGAAGAAGTGAAATGGTTTGAGAAACTTTTCGCATTGGATAATTACGACCCGCAACATCATAATCACCTACAAAATAAGGATTTACACGCAAGGCCTTTGCGACATTCGATTTTGACTTATTTTTTAAACTATGATATATCAATAACTGAGTAAAAAAGCTGTTTAATAAAGAAATAGTCATGACCAAAGGGTTGCTTTTAGGATTTTGAGAGAAATAATTTACAATTTGATTAGCTTTAACAATCTGCTTCGCTCCTACTGCTTTTCTTAATTCAAAATTATTAAAGTCTTTGCTAATACCTATGTTATCCTCAACATGAGCAGCCGTAATTAATGATCCTTCTGGTAAAATTAATAGTAGCTTTTCTAGTTCATTATTTATTTTTGATAAGCTTGTGCCTAAAAATTCAATTAGCATAAGCGTAGCCTTCGGTTCAATGGTATATGATTTGCCTGAAAGTACACGTCGAATCCAATCTCCAACCTGATTTTCATAAAGCTTCTTACTTTCTAAAAGCACTCCATGTTTTTGAATCGTTTTGGATAACTTTTTTCGTTTATCTAGTGTTTTGTATTTATAACAAATAACCAAAACAGTTGAAGGTTGAGGGTTTTCAGCATAGTTCACCAAATTTTCAATAGTACGAGATAAATCTTGTGCTTCCTTTACAATAACTACTTGACGCTCCGCCATCATTGGGAAACGTTTCGCATTTGAAACAATATCTTCAATACTAACATCTCTTCCGTATAACACCATCTGATTAAAGCCCTTTTCCTCTTCACTCAACACATTCTTTTCAATAAAATCACTAATCTTATCAATATAATAGGACTCCTCACCCATTAAAAAATAGATGGGTTTAATATGACCCGATTTAATGTCAGAAACTATTTGGTTGATACCTTCCACAACTAAGAAAAAAAGTTCATTTTTGTAGTATGCAAGTCCTTGATTTCCCTGCATATCAATTTAAGCTCAAAAGTAGCGAAAATAAGCAGTATATTTTTGATGTAATCAGAAAAAAATATGTTGTGCTTTCTCCCGAAGAATGGGTACGACAACATGTGCTTCATTTTTTAACGTATGACAAAAACTATCCCCTTTCGCTAACCACAGTAGAAAAACAACTATTAGTAAACAAATTAAAGAAAAGGACAGATATTTTAATCTATAATGTCCAGGGGTTACCAGAACTTGTTGTCGAATGCAAGGCTCCAAAAGTAAAAATAACACAGCATACTTTTGATCAAATTGCTCGATACAATCTACAATTGAAAGCAAATTATTTGATGGTAAGTAATGGATTACAACATTATTTTTGCAAATTGGACTATGAAAATGAATGTTATGTTTTTTTAGAAGATATTCCTGATTATAGATGAAAGTAGCCATAGTAATATTAAATTGGAACGGTAAGCAGCTTCTGGAACGGTTTTTACCTTCTATTGTCAACTTTAGTAAAGATGAAGCCGATATATATGTTGCTGATAATGCCTCCACTGACGATTCTATAGCTTTTGTGAAGAAACACTTTCCAACAATTAGAATTATTAAAAACATCGAAAATGGTGGATATGCTAAAGGATATAATGAGGCATTAAAACATGTCAAAGCAGATATATATGCACTGGTAAATTCTGATATTGAAGTTACCGAGCATTGGCTAACCCCTATTATTCAACAATTTAAAAAAGAGTCACATACTGCCGCTATACAACCAAAAATTTTAGACTTTAAAGATAAAAATGCATTCGAATATGCCGGTGCAGCCGGTGGTTTTATAGATAAATATGGCTATCCGTATTGTAGAGGTCGATTATTTGATACCATTGAAAAGGATTCTGGTCAATTTGATGATATCATCAATATTTTTTGGGCATCCGGAGCATGTCTTTTTATTCGTGCAGCTGTATTTCACAATCTTAATGGATTTGATGAGGATTTTTTCGCCCACCAAGAAGAAATAGATTTATGTTGGCGTATCCAAAATTCAAATCTTAAAATTCAATACGTTGGTAGTTCAACCGTATATCATGTGGGTGGAGCGACATTAGAGCAATACGATCCGAAAAAAACATATTTAAATTTTAGAAATAGCTTATACGCTCTGGTTAAAAATGTATCGAAGCAACAACTTTTTTTTACTGTATTGTTGCGTATGATACTCGATGGAATTGCGGCATTTAAATTTTTGATCGAATTAAAACCAAGACATTTTGTAGCTGTTTTAAAAGCACATTTTAGTTTTTATATGAACTTTCAAAAAATGTATTCAAAAAGGAAACAATTATCGGAAAGAAAACCTCACTATTACAAAATTAAAAGTATTGTCTCCCAATACTTTATTTCTCGAAAGAAAACATTTGATAAATTAGAGAATCATGGCTTATAATGAAATTTTAGCTGATCATATTAGAGAATTATTAGTCGACTATAATGATACTATTATTGAAAAAAAAATGTTCGGTGGTGTTTGTTTTTTATATAAAGGGAAAATGACCATTGGTGTTATAAAAGATGACTTGGCTGTGCGAGTTATAGCTTCTAAAATGGATCAAGAATTAGAAAAATATAATGTTCGTCCAATGGACTTTACAAAGAAAGCAATGAAGGAATTTGTCTATGTAGAGCTAGAGCATAAAAAAAACCTAAACTATTGGGTGCATCTAGGGCTAGAACATGCAAAGACCAAATTGAAAGAACTGTAAAACATGAAATTATGAAGAAATTAACATGGGACTCTTTTACTAAAAAAATTCATATCAAGGTCTCTATTGAGTTATTATATCAGTCATGGACGACCGAAAAAGGTATTTGTTCATGGTTTTTAAAGGACGCTACATATGAGCGTGAAGACAAGAAGTTAGCGAACGAAGCTGAAGTTGATCTTCGAGGATTTGAATTAGTTGGATATGAATTTGTAAACATGTAAAAACCTTCTATGACTATATTTTATGCATTAGATATTTTAGGAACCAGTGCATTCGCAATTTCTGGTGCTTTGGTGGCAATCAACAAAAAGTTTGATCCCTTTGGTGTACTTATAATTGCTTTTGTAACTGCTATCGGAGGTGGGACAATTCGCGATATTCTTATTGGTAGAAACCCGGTCGCTTGGATGCAAGATATAAATTATGTTTATGCGATTCTCATAGCAACGGTTATAGCAATTCTACTCCGCAAGAAAATAAGTTATTTAAGCACTTCTCTCTTTTTATTTGACACTATAGGATTAGGGGTATTTACCATTATAGGAACAGAAATAGGTATTCAATATGACTTACATCCATTAATATCGATAGCCCTTGGAACTATGACTGCGACTTTTGGAGGCGTCACTAGAGATATCTTATGCAATGAGATTCCGGTGATTTTCAGAAAAGAGATATATGCCAGTGCTTGTATTATAGGTGCCCTAGTATTTATTCTCTTGCAGCAGACTAATTTACAAGTAAATGTGGTTTATATTATCACAGTTATAACTGTCATACTCATACGTCTAGTTGCGGTGAAATTTAAACTTTCGTTGCCAACTTTTTATACTAAAGAATAAATATCGTCTAATTTCCTTTTTTCAAATCAATTAGAATAACACCATTAGATGCAGCTAACCCACCATAAATTGCTGCTTCACTTCCTCTTCTAATCACTCTAATTTTCTTAATGTCATTCGGGGCAACTACTGCCATGGTTTGTTCATTCACCCGCATATCATCAATAAAAATTAAAGGAGTATCATCGCCGGTAAAACTATTTGGCCCGTTACCGATTTTTATTCTTCCATTTCTAACTTTTACAAACGGAAATTTTCTATCTAAGATTTCATAAATAGTTGCAAAATCAGTGTATTTTCCACCAGTATTGAAATTATCAGAAACCTTATTAACTTCTAAGCTATACCCCATACCGATTACCATATCTTCTTGAAAATCCGCAGTTTTATCTGTGCGAAACACAAAATTGATAACCTTTTCTCTATTATATTTCTTCGCTAAGAGACCTTGACCCTTTACCAAAATGGCAACTTCGGAAGTTTCTGGGTTTATTTTTATCTTATAAAAACCTTTTTTATTGGTTTTAACTTTTGTTTTTATCGAATCAATAAAAATCATTGCACCATGCAGCGCCTTATTATCAATATCTGTTACCGTTCCTGAAATTTTAATAACCTTCTTCTTATGCTGCGCATCTGATGAAGTTGAGATACAAAAAATGGCAATTATTAACCAGAGTGCTTTTAATTTCATAATAATATTTTGATGGTTCATCATCTAAAATTACAAAAGAAAACATAAGTAGCGATCTCTTTGTATCGGGAAATTAATAATCTCCTAAAGTTTCGGCATTCTGTTCAAGTCCTATTGCCAACTGATCGTCATTTGGAGCTTTTCCGTGCCAGGCATGTGTGTGCATCATAAAATCAACACCATTGCCCATAACGGTATGCAGTAAAATACAAACAGGTTTTCCTTTACCAGTTCTTGATTTTGCTTCTTTTAAACCGGCAAGAACAGCATCAATATCATTTCCTTTTTCTATTTCTAGAACATCCCATCCAAATGCTTCAAACTTTGCTTTCAAATCTCCCAAAGGCATTACTGTATTGGTCGAACCATCAATTTGTTGCCCATTATAATCAACTGTGGCAATTAAGTTGTCAATTTTTTTGCCCGCTGCGTACATAATAGCCTCCCAACACTGACCTTCTTGTAATTCGCCATCGCCATGTAAGCTATATACAGTTGCATCATCATTATTTAACTTTTTGCCTTCTGCGGCACCAATAGCAACTGACATACCCTGTCCTAAAGAGCCTGACGCGATACGGATACCTGGTAATTTTTCATGAGTGGTTGGATGACCTTGAAGACGCGTATTTAATAATCTAAATGTTCCTAATTCCTTAACAGGAAAAAATCCACTACGTGCCAGTACACTATAATATACAG
The DNA here is from genome assembly GCA_947494325.1 of uncultured Flavobacteriaceae bacterium. Taxonomy (GTDB): domain Bacteria; phylum Bacteroidota; class Bacteroidia; order Flavobacteriales; family Flavobacteriaceae; genus Aureibaculum. The sequence continues at coordinate 144,918 of CANLUS010000002.1, read as the reverse complement.
GTGATATATGACCGTTCGACAAAAAGAATAAATCTTCATTCACCCCATCCATGTTAAAATCAGTACTATAATTCATTACCTCCTGATATAAAGCAGTAAAAAACTCTGTACATCCTAGCGAACCTCCGGGATGGCCTGAATTTACAGCGTGTACCATTCGTAAAATATCACGTCTAACTTGTGTTGAAAAATCTTGAAGTTCTTGAGTAGTTGGCATGTTAAATTAGATTTTGAATAGCAAAAATACTGCTTTTAAATTCTGTGACAAATCACATTTTGAAAGTTATTCGAGAGTTGTTAACAGTCAGAATTAATTAAATATATAAAAGTTTAAAGAAATGATCTATCCCTTAAAAATACCTATTTATGATACAATTGATTATGCGCTAATGTTGCATCACAAGCAGTACATTTTCCGGCTGAACCAGAACCTCCTGGGTGACCATTTGGACACGTATAATGATAATCTCCAAAGGCATTTTGCGCTGGTGATGGCGTACCTTGAGGAGCAGGAGCATTACTAAAAGGATCCTGTAATGCCGGTCTAGGAACCGCTAAATTCGTTCCGTGGAAAGCTTGGTTATGTAGAAAAGCGGTATTACATTCTGGACACACACCTTGTTTATCTGAACCCTTATGCCCATTAGGACATGTATAATGTTCTACATTAGGTTTAGCACTGGCATTTGTAGTTTCTTTTACTTCATCTTTTGGTTGAGGTTTACCTCGCTCTATACAAGAAGAAAATAAAAATATGATGAAAATAGTTGATAGAAGATATTTGTACATTGAATTAAGTTTTTTGCTTTTTCTTTTTTGCCGCAGGAAACAGCACATTATTTAAAATTAAACGATAACCTGGTGAATTAGGGTGTAGATCCAATTCTGTTTTAGGATCACCAACTAAATGTCTATAATCTTCAGGATCATGGCCTCCATAAAAAGTCCACATGCCTTTCCCCTTTATTCCATGAATATATCGGGCTTCACGATTCACTTTATTCTCTCCCATTACCAATACATTCGATTTGATACTTTTTCGATCAAAACTAGTCGTTTGTCCCATAAAACCTTTTACCAATTGCGTATGATTCTGGCACAACATTGTAGGAACAGGATCCCATTTTGCTGAATATTCTTGTAAGGCAAAATAATCTTGAGTCTTTGGTATTCTTCGCTTCATTGTCATATCTATCGAAGAAAATTCATACTGCGTTGGACTTCGAACCAAATCAAAATCTTTAAATGCAAAGGTCTTTGAAAAATCAATTTTGTTTTGATAATTCGCCTCTGACGGATCACCATCGAACATAGCTTCACAAATATCTACACCTTCGGCCGCTAAAGCAATATCAAAACTATCGGTTGCAGAGCACATAGCAAACATAAATCCCCCGCCATATACATAATCTCGAATTTTTAATGATACAGCTAATTTTTCTTGAGAAACTTTAGAATAGCCTAGCTTCTCTGCTAATTTTTCTGCATACAATTTACCTTCAATATACCAAGGAGCTGTTCTGTAAGCCCCATAAAATTTTCCGAATTGACCTGTAAAATCTTCATGATGAAGATGTAACCATTCATATAATAATAACTTGTCGTCCAGTACTTCTTCATCATAAATAACATCATAAGGAATCTCCGCATAGTTCAGCACCATTGTTACAGCATCATCCCAAGGCATTTTATCTTTTGGTGAGTACACAGCAATTTTAGGCGCTTTCTCTAATATTACAGCTTCCATATTTTTTGAAGGACTTTCGATATCTTCTAATATTGATAGTGCCTCGGTATCTGATACGATTTGATAAGAAACTCCTCTAATGGTACATTCTTTTCTGAACTCTTCCGTATCTTCTAAAAGAAAAGACCCTCCTTTATAGTTTAGTAGCCACTTTACATTACGCTGCTTTTGCAATGAAAAAAAAGCAATTCCATAAGCTTTTAAATGATTTTTTTGTGCGACATCATCCATAGGTATAAAAATGAACGATGCATAACTCAGACATGTGGTAAATAAAAAAACTATGGAAATGAGTACTCTAAAATTCATATCGCATCATTAGAATGGAACATCACTATCATCTGGAGTGCCAAATACATCTTCCGCACTGGGGAGTTGGTTTGTGCCAATCGCGTCATTCATTTTTGACTGAAATTCTGTAGCAAAGGCTTCCTCCAAATCAGAAAACTCAGCTAAGTGTCCAGTAAACTTTAATCGAATATTCTCTAAACCACCATTTCTATGTTTCGCAACTATAAACTCTGCTTGCCCTTCACACGGTGTCCTCTCTTCATCATCCCATTCGGTAACTCCATAATATTCTGGACGGTAAATAAATGAAACAATATCTGCATCTTGTTCAATTGCTCCAGATTCACGCAAATCTGACAACAACGGGCGTTTGCTACCACCTCTTGTCTCAACCGCACGTGATAACTGTGATAACGCTATAACAGGAATACTTAATTCTTTTGCTAAGGCTTTAAGATTACGAGAGATAGTGGAGATTTCCTGCTCACGATTTCCTCCTTTTACAGCTGAACCAGCTGTCATTAATTGTAAGTAATCAATAATAATTATTTTGATACCGTGTTGAGATGCCAATCGACGACATTTCGCGCGTAAATCAAAAATTGACAATGATGGTGTATCATCTATAAAAATAGGTGCCTTTGATAAGTTTTTTACCTTTACATTCAATTGCTCCCACTCATGAGGTTGCAGATCTCCTTTACGAAGTTTACCTGAAGATATTCCAGTTTCACTGGAAATCATTCTTGTTATCAATTGCACTGATGACATCTCTAAAGAGAAAATGGCAGCAGGTATATCAAAATCAATAGCCATATTCTTAGCCATTGACATAACAAAGGCTGTTTTTCCCATACCTGGCCTTGCCGCAAGTATAACTAAATCAGAAGGTTGCCATCCAGAAGTTAAAGCATCTAATTTAGTAAATCCTGATGGTATGCCACTCATTCCTTCCTTACCAGAAATCTCTTCAATCTTTTTCAATGCTTGAGAAACTAAGCCTTCCGCCGCTTCAGAACTCTTCTTTAAGTTTCCTTGAGTTACTTCGAAAAGTTTAGTTTCGGCTGAATCTAACAAATCAAATACATCACTTGTTTCGTCGTAAGCCTCATCGATTATTTCACTCGAAATGGTGATCAATCTACGTTGAATATACTTTTGGATAATAATTCGAGCGTGAAATTCTATATGCGCTGATGAAGAAACTTTTTGCGTTAGATTTACAAGGAAAAAATCACCTCCTACACTATCCAACTTTCCTTCTTTGCGTAACTGATTTGAGACCGTTAATAAATCGATGGGTTCAGACGCATTGAATAATAAAAACATTGCATTAAAAATATCTTGATGCGCAGGTTTGTAGAAAGCGTCAGCATGCAAGATATCAATGATATCATCAACTCCTTTTTTATCAATCATCATAGCCCCTAACACAGCTTCCTCTAAATCAACGGCTTGAGGAGGTAATTTGCCTTTTTCAAGATTGATTAGAGTTCCTTTCTTTGGATTTTTTGCGCGTATAGGTTGAATTTTTTCCATCAAGCAAATGTAATTTTTTATAGCTAGAAAATATTCTAAATTAAGGTTTTATTTGTTGACACTTTCTGTTAACAAGTGAAAGTTTTGTTAATAAGTTAATTAGATCTATTCATTATCAATATTTACTTATTTTTGACGCATGAACAAGCAAAACATTCACAAATTTCTTACGATTTTCTTTATTGTTCAGATTTTGTTTATCAGTATAGTTTCAAAATTTCCAGAATTTGTGGAAACTTACTATTCTAATGGTATTTATCCAGGTATATCTTCCTTATTTCGAAAAGTGTTTGGATGGATTCCTTTTTCGATTGGCGATATTTACTATTTTTTATTAGGAGTGTTTTTATTGCACTCTTTGTATATGATAAGTAGAAGAGGATTTAAAAACATAAAAAAAGGTATTTTTAATTTTCTCGCTTATATCTCTGTTTTTTATTTTTTGTTCAATTTATTATGGGGCTTTAACTACTACAAAGATTCCTTATTTAATACCTTAAGGTTAGAGCAAAAAGAATATTCTTTAGATGATTTGATTGCATTGACCGATGATCTTGTAGAACTAACAACAAATTCACATTATAATATTACTAAGAATGATACAACTAAAATTAGTATTACAGATTCTGAAGACACAATAATTCAACAAGTAGAAATTGGCTACAAGAGCTTAAGTAACAAGCATAAACAATTTAAATACCAACATAAATCTATTAAGAAATCACTATTTAGTTTGCCGTTAACATATATGGGTTTTTCTGGCTATTTCAACCCTATTTCGGGAGAAGCTCAGGTTGATTATTTAGTTCCGAAAATTAATTTACCAATGATTAGTAGTCATGAAGTTGCACATCAATTAGGCTATGCTTCTGAAAGTGAAGCAAATTTTATTGGATATTTAGCAGCAACACATCATACTACTGAATACTTTAAGTTTTCGGGTTACTCAGCGGCATTACGTTATTCAATAAGAGCTGTCTATGGCAGGGATTCTATCAAGGGAAGACAAATTATTGATAGCCTACCGCAAGGAATTGTAAAAACATTTCAAGAATCGCAGGACTTCTGGCGAACCTATCAAAATAAGGCAGAACCGTTTTTTAAACTTTTCTATGACAATTATCTCAAAGCAAATCAACAAAAAGATGGCATGAAAGGCTATAGTAAAATGGTTGGATTATTGGTGGCCTATCGAGAAAAATACGGACTCGAATAATTCTTAAAAAAATGTTAATTTCTGCTTTTTCATTATAGCTCCAAATTATAGTTATAAATTTATAGCTATTAATTAACTCACCCGATTCTATGAAACAAACAAACTCAAAATTAAAATTGAGGATGCTGTTTTTGTTAGCTGTTTTTGGATTTTTAAATCTATCAGCACAAAAATATTTCCCCAAAAATGATGGTATTAAAACAAAGAATGATAATTATATCGCTTTTACGAATGCCAAAATTCACATAACTCCAACACAAGTTATTGAAAATGGAACTTTATTAATAAAAGATGGTAAAGTCGTTTCCTCGGGAAGTAGCTTGACCGTGCCAACTAATGCAATCAAGATTGATTTAAATGGAAAGCACATCTACCCTTCCTTTATAGAAATTTATTCAAATTTTGGAATCACAACTCCAAAGAGAAGCTTTAATTTTAATCGCCGCCCTCAACTAGATGCAACGCGTAAAGGGTATTACTGGAATGACCATATTACTCCTGAAATTAACGGGCTAGATAAACTAAAATTTGACAACAAAAAATCGGCAGAATTAGTGAAAGCTGGATTTGGTGTTGTAAATACACATTTTCAAGATGGTATAATTAGAGGCACAAGTGCCTTAGTGGCATTGAATTCGAATGATGGAAATGATGTGCGAATTCTGAATGGAAAGGCAGCTCAGCATCTTTCGTTTAGAAAGGGCAACACCTCTCAACAGAGTTATCCAACCTCTTTAATGGGTGCCATGGCTTTATTGCGACAGGTATATCACGACGCAAAATGGTATTCCAAAGGTGGTGCCACAACTACTGATAGATCACTTGATGCATTCAATAAAAATAAAAATCTTCCTCAAATATTTGATGCTGGAAGCATGGTAAATAGTTTACGCGCTGATAAAATTGCAAACGAATTTGGTGTAAACTATATTATTAAAGGAGGTGGTGATGAATATGCCCGGATCAAAGAAGTAAAAAATACGAATGCGCGTTATATTATTCCAATAGATTTTCCAGCTGCTTATGATGTAAGCAATCCGTTAAACGAAGGGTTAGTTGAACTTAAAGATATGCGACATTGGAACCAAGCACCAACCAATCCTAAAGTATTGGCAGATAATGGTGTGTCATTTGCGCTTACCACGACAGGGTTAAAAAAAGTAAGTAGTTTCAAGAATAACCTAATGAATGCCATCAAGCATGGTTTTGATAAAACAAAAGCTTTAGAAGCGCTAACCACAGTTCCGGCAAAAATGCTTGGTCAGAGTAATTTAATTGGTAGCTTAAAAAATGGGTCTATTGCAAACTTCCTGATTAGTTCTGGAGATATCTTTGATAAAAATTCTACACTTTATGAAAATTGGGTGCAAGGACATAAGAATGTAATAAATGATATGAATCTTAAAGATATCAGTGGAGAATATGACTTAAAAATAGTAGGTAATACCTACAAGTTAAAATTGTCTGGCAAACCGGGAAAATTGAAATCAGAACTAAAGAAAGATAGTTTGAAAATGGATTCGAAAGTAACGTATAAAGATGGTTGGATCAATTTAATTTATATTCCGTTCGATGAAAAAGAAAAACGCTTTGTTCGTTTGAAAGCAGTTGTCAATGAGAGCGATAATTTTACAGGGAGTGGTTCTTTAGCAAGTGGCATGCCTGTTTCTTGGAGTGCCGTTAAAAAACCAACAAAAGATAGCGCTAAAGATGAAAAGAAAAAAGCTAACAAAAAAGTAGAAGATATCGAAGTACTACCCGTTTCTTTTCCTAATACTGCTTATGGCTTGAGCGAAAAAGCAAGTCAAGAAACTATTTTATTTAGAAATGCAACAGTTTGGACAAATGAAGCAGAAGGGATACTAAAAAGTACAGATGTACTAGTAAAGAACGGTAAAATCGTAAATATAGGCGCAAATCTTACAGATTCAAATGCGAGAATAATAGATGCTACTGGTAAACATTTAACTGCGGGTATTGTAGATGAGCACTCTCATATTGCCGCCGCTGCTATTAATGAAGCTGGCCATAATTCAACAGCAGAAGTTACCATTGAAGATGTAGTGAGTGATGACGACATCAATATATTTAGGAATTTATCGGGTGGTGTCACTTCAATTCAAATATTACATGGTTCGGCAAACCCTATAGGGGGAAGATCGGCTGTTATCAAATTAAAATGGGGTGAAAGTGCAGATAAATTAATCAATCCCAATGCAGATCCTTTTATCAAATTTGCCTTAGGAGAAAACGTAAAACAATCTCGAAGCTCTAACGGAATTCGTTTTCCGCAAACAAGAATGGGTGTTGAACAAGTTTTTGTTGATTACTTTCAAAGAGCTAAAGAATATGATGTTGAATGGAAAAATTATAATAAGTTGTCGAAAAAAGCAAAGGCAAGAACAAAAGCTCCAAGATATGACATAGAAATGGAAACTTTAGCTCAAATATTAAATAAGGAACGTTTTGTTTCTTGTCATTCTTATGTGCAAAGTGAAATCAATATGCTTATGAAGGTGGCAGATCGTTTTAATTTTAATATCAATACATTCACTCATATTTTAGAGGGCTATAAAGTAGCCGATAAAATGAAAGAGCATGGTGTTGCTGGCTCTACTTTTTCTGATTGGTGGGCATATAAATATGAAGTAAATGATGCGATTCCTTTCAATGCAGCTATTATGCATAGTCAAGGAGTCTTAACTGCTATTAATTCTGATGATCGCGAAATGTCTCGTAGATTGAATCAAGAAGCAGCCAAGACGGTAAAATATGGAGGAGTGTCTGAAGAGGATGCATGGAAGTTTGTAACGTTGAATCCTGCAAAAATGCTTCATTTAGATGATAGAATTGGAAGTGTAAAAGTAGGTAAAGATGCCGATTTAGTATTATGGACAGAACATCCAATGTCAATATATGCGAAAGCAGAAAAGACCATGATCGAAGGTGCTATTTACTATGATCTTGACAAACTTCCTGAAATGATGGAATCTATTCAACTCGAACGTAATAAGCTCATCAATATGATGTTAAAAGCTAAGAATAAAGGAATGAAAACACAAGCACCAAAAACTAAGAAAAAAGTGGAGCTTCATTGTGACACATTAATCTATCAACAATAATTTTATAAAGATGAAAAATATATATAAATCATTTACATACATACTGCTGTTGATAGGAACTTTGACTTATGCACAGCAGACTCCTGCGAACAAGCAAGATGCTTCAATATTAATTACCGGAGCCACTATTCATATTGGTAACGGTGAAGTTATACAAAATGGTGCCGTTGGTTTTGAAAACGGAAAAATAACATATGTTGGCACCACTGAAGGTGCAACTTCTGGTACTTACAAGCAAATAGTAGACGCATCAGGAAAGCACGTTTACCCTGGTTTTATTGCTACGAATGCGTCTTTAGGATTAGCAGAAATCGATGCAGTAAAAGCTACAAGAGACTTTGATGAAGTAGGTACATTCTTACCACATATTAGAAGTATAATAGCCTATAATGCTGAATCGAAGGTTGTAGAAAGTATGCGGCCTAATGGTGTTTTAATGGCGCAAACTACTCCAAGAGGAGGAACTATTTCTGGGACTTCCTCTGTAGTACAACTTGATGCCTGGAACTGGGAGGATGCTGCTATCAAAATTGATGATGGTATTCATATCAATTGGCCTTCGGCATATCAACAAGGAAGATGGTGGCTAGGAGAAGACCCTTCGTTTAAACCAAGTAAAACCTATTCAAAACGGGTTGACGAAGTTGCGGACTTCTTTCATAATGCAAGTACGTATTTAAAAGGTGGTCAAAAAGAGAAAAACCTGCAATTCGCTGCGTTAAAAAAGTTGATGGAAGGTGAACAAAAATTATATATCCATGCAGGAAGAGAAAAGGAGATTGTAGATGCCGTAAATTGGGCAGTAAAAACTGGTATTTCTAACTTGGTTATTGTACATGGAAATGAAGCTGCAAGTGTTACTGATTTATTAAAAAAACACAACGTATCTGTGCTCGTTCCTCGTCCTCATCGTTTGCCCTGGGCTCAAGACGATGACGTATTAGGTCCTTTTAAGTTGGCGAAAAATTTATCCGACAAGGGAATACTCGTTGCTATTGAAATGGAAGGTCAAATGGAACGTATGAACACCCGTAATTTACCTTTCTATGCCGGCACCTATGCTGCACACGGTCTAGACAAGGAAAAAGCAGTACAAATGATTACTTTAAATGCAGCAAAAATATTAGGAATAGATGATTTCGCTGGTAGTCTTGAAACAGGAAAAGACGCCACTTTGTTTATATCAAAAGGTGATGCATTAGATATGAGAACCAATATTGTTGAACATGCCTTCATTCAAGGAAGGACTTTAAGTTTAGAGACCCATCAAACAACATTGCATAAACGTTATATGAAAAAATATAATAATAAATAACAACCTTATTTTTCTCTCAAAAAAAAGCTCCTTCGATAAGGAGCTTTTTTTATTAATAAATTAAAATGTTACTCGACAACAACTGAGTTCGTTGGTTTTTCAAACATTGAAGCATCTATTTCTTTAGAAGCAACAACTTGAGTAAACTTAACTTCGTTCCTTACCTCACCAACTTTGCCATCTGCATATACATGCCATTGTAAGGTTGCTGGTAATTGTAATCCATCTACATTTTGCCAATCTACATATTTGATTAAACTATATTTAGTTGCTTTTTCTTTTGAAAAATACGTCACAGTATAGGCCAGCCACGTCATTTTTTTCGTTTCATCATCATAATATAATATATACTCATCATCAGGAGATTCACCTACACCGGCATCATAAGAAATATGTATACCTGGATACTTTTTACCATCGACTTCTAAAGCAGGAGCCTCTTTATAAGTTATACCGTCATCTGCTAACACAAAAGGCATAGCATAAAAATAGAACATCAAATTATAATAGAATTTGGCTTTTCCTTTGTAAGTGACTGTATCTTTATTTTGCAGCCAAACATTAGTCCCATCGAAGCCTAACTTATGATGAGCTGTTTCAATTAATGATTTCCGAGATTTCAAAGCCGTAGTCGTCATCTCTAAATCTTCTCCTTTTTGCATTCCAAAAGCAAGACTACCCATGCCATTCCATATATCTAAACCTCCATGTGCCTTAAGAATACCAGAAATATTCTCTGGTAGTTCTTTTGTATTGACCTCCTGTGCAACATTATTTGTTTTATATTTGGTAGTACTTTTCTTGCAAGCACTTAGTGCCAGAATAGATACAAATACAATTACTATTTTTTTCATGTTTAAGATTGTTTTAGTTTTTTGCCTTTGTCGTAATTTGATTGACTAAATTACATTTATTACGCTACTTTTGTGATCAATGATGAAAGAAATTACAAGCATACAAAATCCCTTAATAAAGGAAGTATTACAATTACAAGAGAAATCTAAAATTCGTAGAAAGAAAAATCTATGTATAGTCGAGGGTTTAAGAGAAATATGTTTGGCAAAGAAGGCAAATTATACGATAGAAACGTTGTTGTTTTGTGAAGAAATTTTTGACAAGAAAAAAGTTGATAGTTTTAATCTAGAACCTTTGCAGCTAGTTAAAATTTCTAGAGAAGTTTATCAAAAGATTGCTTTTAGGGATTCAACAGAAGGTGTTGTTGCGATTTTAGGAATCCAAAAATTAGATCTAGGCTCAATCATTTTCAGAAGAAAGAAGCCATTGATCCTTGTTGCTGAGGCTCCAGAAAAACCAGGAAACATTGGGGCTCTTTTACGGACAGCAGATGCAGCAAATGTTGATGCTGTGCTTATCGCAAACCCTAAAACGGATATGTATAATCCCAATATCATCCGTTCAAGCGTTGGTTGCGTTTTCACTAATCAAATTGCAACAGGTTCTACCGAAGAGATTATTGGATTTTTACAGGAAAATGGCATTCAAATTTTTTGCGCTGCATTAACGGCATCAAAATTGTACCATACTTTAAGTTATGATGCCTCTTGTGCAATTGTTGTAGGAACGGAGGCTACTGGATTAAGTAAGAAATGGTTAGAAAAAGCTACTCAAAATGTTCTTATTCCTATGCAAGGACAAATTGATTCTTTAAATGTTTCTGTATCAGCTGCCATTATCTTATTTGAGGTTAAAAGACAACGTAATTTTCTATAAATGAAGGCGAAAAAAATAATACCTATCCTACTTATATTTCAGATCCTGTTGATCAGTTGTGGGAGTGCTAAGAAAACGACTGTAAGAATTTCAAATAAAACTAAAATAGAAAGTCAGTTTCGCTATTACAAAGGGACCAAATACAAATATGGAGGTACAGACAAAAATGGTATAGACTGTTCTGGATTTACACAAGCTGTTTATAAAAATGCCTTTAAAATGAGCCTTCCAAGAACGACAAAAGAAATGTCTAAACTCGGAAGAAAAGTTTCGAAGAAAAAATTAAAACCTGGGGATTTAGTATTTTTTAGACCTTCTCGTAAATATGAACATGTTGGTATTTACATTGGAGAAAACTCCTTCATACACAGTTCAACTTCGAAAGGTGTCATCAAATCGAGATTAGATAATGTTTATTGGAAGAAGAAATATAGATTTGCAAAACGCCTATTAAAGAATTAAAAATGAACGCTCAAATTTTATTTAATGTAATAATCGTAATAATCACTGTTAACTTTCTAATAAACAAAATATTAGATTACATAAATTCTAAATATTTCGACGCCTCAATACCAAAAGAATTAGAAGGTATATATCAAGAAGAAGATTATATAAAATCCCAAAACTATAAGAAAGAGAATTTTAAATTCTCGATGTTTCTCTCTGTTGTTTCCTTCATTATAACTATAATTTTCTTTTACGCAGAGGGTTTCGCATATATAGACAAAATAGCAAGAGGCTACAGTACAAATGAAATTGTTGTGACCTTACTTTTTTTTGGTATTATTATGCTAGGAAGCGACATTTTAACGATCCCCCTCTCCTACTATAAAACCTTTGTTATTGAAGAAAAATATGGTTTTAATAAAGCTACTAAGACCTTATTTTTCCTTGATAAAATAAAAGGGTGGGCATTGACAATTATCCTGGGAGGTTCAATTTTGGCCTTAATTGTTTGGTTTTATCAAAAAACAGGCACACATTTTTGGATATATACTTGGATGTTTGTGGGCTTATTTTCTATTTTCATGACATTGTTCTATTCAAGTTTAATTGTACCAATATTCAATAAACAAACTCCCCTTGAAAATGGTGAATTGAAAAATCAACTTCAAGAATTCGCTCGAAAAGTTGGATTTAAACTCGACAATATTTTTGTTATCGATGGTTCAAAAAGGTCAACAAAAGCAAATGCCTATTTCACCGGATTTGGAGCGAAAAAACGAATTGTACTATATGACACGCTCATAAACGATCTAGAAGTTGACGAAATAGTGGCTGTTCTTGCACATGAAGTCGGACATTATAAAAGGAAACATGTTATCTTTAATATGTTTGTCTCAGTATTTCTAACAGGATTAACATTATATATTTTATCGCTCTTTATTCATAATTCGTTGTTATCTGAAGCCTTGTCCGTAGAAACACCAAGCTTTCATATAGGATTAATTGCCTTTGGTGTATTATACACTCCGATTTCTGAAGTTACTGGATTGCTTATGAATATGTTATCCCGAAAGTTTGAATATCAAGCAGATAACTATGCAAAGGAACATTACAATGCGCCATCTTTGATTTCTTCATTGAAAAAATTATCGAAAAATAGTCTGAGTAACTTAACACCGCATAAGAGTTATGTTTTTATGCATTATTCTCATCCAACCTTATTACAGCGAATTAGAAACTTAACAGACTAAATGTTGAGTTGGGGTTGTTCAGTTAAAATCTTTATAGTATTTTTAATCTATGGCATACGTTGCGACAATTGAAGAGGAAAAAAAGGAAATAGCCAAGCGCTATAAAGATATGTTGAGTGTACCGTATCAAACTTTGTCAGCTGCTGATAAAAAAATGATACGAAAAGCTTTTGATATTGCTGCCGACGCGCATAAAGATCAAAGAAGAAAATCAGGCGAACCTTATATTTATCATCCAATAGCCGTGGCTAAATTGGTGGCCAATGAAATTGGTTTAGGTGCTATTTCAATCGCCTCCGCATTACTACATGATGTTGTAGAAGATTCTGACGATTATACCTTTGATGATATTGAACAACTCTTTGGAGAAACCATCGCACGTATTGTTAATGGTCTTACTAAAATCTCTCATTTAAGTAAGGATCAAAATATTTCTGTACAAGCAGAGAATTTCAGAAAAATGTTGCTCACGTTGAATGATGATGTGCGTGTAATTTTGATTAAAATCGCCGATCGATTGCATAATATGCAAACCATGGCCTCTATGCCTCAGCATAAACAAGTTAAAATATCATCTGAAACACTATATATCTACGCTCCATTAGCACATCGATTAGGTTTGTATAATATTAAAACTGAATTAGAAGATTTAGGATTAAAATATACCGAGCCAGATGTCTTTAATGATATTTATACGAAAATAACTGAAAGCAAAGAAGAACAGAATAAGTATATCAAGGATTTTTCGAAGGTTTTAAAAGATTCTTTCGATAAGGAAAAATTAGACTATTCAATTAAAGGAAGACCAAAATCAATCTATTCTATTCGTAAAAAAATGCTTAAGCAAGGTGTTTCTTTTGACGAAGTCTATGATAAATTCGCCATTAGGATCACCTATAAATCAACTGAAGAGAAGGAAAAGTTTGATGCTTGGAAAATATATTCAATAGTAACTGATCATTTTAGACCGAATCCCAACAGACTTAGAGATTGGATCTCCCAGCCTAAATCTAATGGTTATGAATCCCTACATATCACAGTAATGGGATCAAAGGGACGTTGGGTAGAAGTGCAGATTCGTTCAGAACGCATGGATGAAATTGCTGAAATGGGATATGCTGCACATTTTAAATATAAGCATTCAGATGATCATGATTCTGGATTAGAAGGTTGGTTAAATCGATTAAAAGAAACATTAGAAAATCCTGATGTGAATGCCGTAGATTTTGTTGAGCAGTTCAAACTAAACCTTTATGCCAAAGAAATATATATATTCACTCCGCAAGGAGATATTAAATCTTTGCCGAAGGGGGCAACACCCATAGATTTTGCTTTTGCCATTCACACCGAAGTAGGAACAAAATGTCGTGGCGCACGCGTAAATGGAAAACTAGTACCCCTAAGTCACGAATTAAAAAGTGGCGATCAGGTAGATATTATTACTTCTAATAATCAAAAACCTAAGTTAAGTTGGTTAGATATGGCAATCACTGCGAGAGCCAAATCAAAAATAAAAGCATCTCTAAAAGAAGAACAAAAAGAAATTGGAGAAGAAGGTAAAGCGGTACTTGCAAGAAAATTACGACATTTAAAGATTCCTTTTAACGAAAAGACAATCAATGAATTAGTTAGTTATTTCAAACTGAAAACAAGCTTAGATTTGTTTTACAGGTTAGGTAATGGATCTATTTCAAATCAGCAACTTAAAGACTTTATAGCTCAGCGGAACAATGCATTCTATAGTTTCTTTAAGAATAGAATGCGTCGTTCAGGCACATCAGAAACTGAAACGACAAAACAAGAAGTTACCAATAACTATGATCTCTTAGTATTTGGGAAAGATGAGGACAAATTAGACTATAAATTTTCTAATTGTTGCAATCCCATTCCAGGTGATAAAGTATTTGGTTTTGTCACGGTAAGTGATGGTATAAAGGTTCATAAACAAAATTGCCCAAATGCCTTAAGCATGCAATCACAGTTCGCATATAGAATTATGCCTGCGAAATGGATAGACTCTTCCCAACAAGAGTACAAGGTGATGTTAAAAATTACTGGTATCGATAACATGGGATTGGTAAATGATGTTACAAGAATCATTTCAAATAACATGCATGTAAATATTCACAGTATAAATATCGCAGGAGATAATGGTATTTTTGAAGGTAGGATTACTGTAAGTATTAAAAATAATGCACAACTCAAGAAATTAACTGAACAATTGAAGAATATTGAAGGGATTGATAAAGTGGAACGAATGAATAAATAATTTTGTTCAAAAGTTGTTAATCTTTTTCACAAAGAGCGGCTTTCTTATTTTAATTAAAATGTAAATTTGTTGTATAAATATGAGCGCATTGAAACAAACCGATAATAACAAAAATCAAGAAATAGTAAAAAATGTTTTTACAAAATTTCTTGAGAAAAATGCGCATAGAAAAACGCCTGAGCGCTACGCAATACTTCAAGAGATTTATGATCATGACGAGCATTTCGATATCGAATCGTTGTATATCTATATGAAGAACAAGAACTATCGTGTTAGTCGAGCGACGCTTTACAATACTATTGAGTTGTTGTTAGAGTGTGGGTTAGTAAGAAGGCATCAATTTGGACAAAACCAATCACATTATGAGAAATCATATTTTGACAAACAACATGACCATATCATTCTAACAGATACGGGAGAAGTCATTGAGTTTTGTGACCCAAGAATTCAAATTATTAAAAAAACCATAGAAGAAGTTTTCGATATTACTGTTGAAAATCATTCTTTATACTTCTATGGAACCAAAAATCAAGAAAATAAAAATTAAATGGCTGTAGATTTACTATTAGGACTGCAATGGGGAGATGAAGGAAAAGGGAAAATTGTAGACGTTCTAACAAAGAACTATGATATTATTGCACGTTTTCAAGGAGGTCCAAATGCTGGACATACCTTGATATTCGATGGGAATAAACATGTTTTGCATACAATTCCGTCTGGAATCTTTCACAAAACAGCAATTAATATCGTTGGAAATGGGGTAGTTATCGACCCAGTAATATTTAAGAAAGAACTCGATAATTTAAATCAATATAACATTGATTTTAAATCGAAACTATTAATCTCACGTAAAGCTCATTTAATTTTGCCTACGCATCGTTTATTAGATGCCGCTTCCGAGACTTCTAAAGGAAAGGCTAAAATAGGCTCTACCTTAAAAGGAATTGGCCCAACATACATGGACAAAACCGGCAGAAACGGAATGCGTGTTGGTGACCTTGAAATGGCCGATTGGAAAGAGAAATACAAACAACTAACGAAGAAGCATATTAAAATGATTGACTTTTTTAATGTTGACATTCAATATGACCTAGAAGAATTAGAGAAAGAATTTTGTACTGCAGTTGATGTTTTAAAACAATTGACATTTATCGATAGTGAAGAATATTTAAATCAAGCTGTAAAAAACGGAAAATCTATTTTGGCCGAAGGAGCCCAAGGTTCATTACTCGATATAGATTTTGGCACCTATCCGTTTGTAACTTCATCGAATACCACTGCTGCTGGAGCCTGTACTGGCTTAGGGATTGCACCAAATAAAATTGGTGAAGTTTTTGGTATTTTCAAAGCTTATACTACCAGAGTTGGTTCTGGCCCCTTCCCTACCGAATTGTTCGATAATGATGGTGAAACCATGGGACGCGTGGGTCATGAATTTGGTGCCACTACAGGGAGACCTAGACGTTGTGGTTGGTTAGATTTAGTGGCTTTAAAATATGCTGTTCAAGTAAACGGCGTGACGCAATTAATGATGATGAAAGGCGACGTGCTTTCGGGCTTTGATACTCTAAAAATATGCACATCTTATACCTATAAAGGAAAAGAAGTCACGCACCTTCCGTATAACATTGAACCAGAAAATGTATCTGTGAACTATTCTGAATTTAAAGGTTGGCAAGCTGATTTAACGCAAATGACCTCAGATAATGAGTTGCCAGATAACTTGAACGCTTACATTGATTTTATAGAAAAAGAACTCGAAGTACCTATAAAAATTGTTTCCGTAGGACCAGATAGAAAACAAACAATTCACAGATAAGCTATCGAATAAAAACTTAAATGTTCTTATCTCTTCTTATAATTTAAGAATAGAAAAGGGTCTATGTGTTATAGATTTAAATTGAAATTATCTATACATCTTTAACAATAAATTAGAAATACGACCTAGCCTACTAACCTCTTTTTCACTAGTTTTGCAACAAATTGTTCAATTTGAAGAATATACTTTTTATATTTATTTTTAGTCTGTGTACAATTAGTATGTTTGCTCAGCAAAAACGCATAAGAGTTGTTCATGCGGATAATAACATCACCGATGAAGAAAAATACCCTGGTGCAACAATTTTACTAGGTAATGTATATGTAGAACATGAGGGAATTACATTGCGCAGTAAAAAGGCCATCTATTATCAAAAGCGTAATTTTTTGAAAGCCTTTGGCGATGTGTTCTTAAATCAAGGTGACACGATTACTCAAACAAGCAAATATGTAGATTATGACGCGAATACAAAAAAAGCCCTGTCTTGGGGTAACGTAATCTTAAAGGACCCTGTTATTACACTTACAACTGATTCGCTGCGTTTTGACAGATTAAAACAAAAACTATATTATCAAAATGGTGCGACGATTAGAGACACTACAAACGTACTCGTTAGTAATATTGGTAATTATTATCTCCAAACTAATAAGTTTCAGGCTTTATCAGAAGTAACCTTGACCAACCCTGATTATGTATTAAAATCAAATGATCTTATTTATTTTACGAATACAGGAAAATCATATTTAACAGGCCCTTCGACTATTACAGGAGAAAATAACTTTATTTACACTGAAAGTGGTTTCTATGATACTAAGGCTAATAAATCGCATTTCACGAAAAATTCACGGATAGAATACAACAACAAGGAAATCAAAGCAGATAGTCTGTATTATGATCGAAATTTGGGGTTTGCTTCAGCAACCAAAAATATTCGATTAAAAGATACTACGAATAACTCAATGATAAGAGGTGGATATGCCGAAGTATTCCAGAAATTAGATTCTGCATTCGTAACAAAAAAAGCTGTCGCTATTACTGAAATAGAAAAAGACTCGATGTATATTCATGGTGATACACTATTAGTGACAGGGAAAGCTAAAAATAGAATATTACGCGCTTTTTCAAGAGTGAAATTTTTTAAAAGTAATCTAAGTGGTAAATGTGATTCTATACATTCTAATCAATTAACAGGACTAACACAATTATATAAAAATCCGGTATTGTGGTCTGAAGAGAGTCAAATTACCGGTGATACCATTCAGTTATTATCAAATACAAAGACTGAAAAATTAGATAGCCTCAAAGTATTGAGTAATGCCTTTATCATCCAAAAAGACTCTATAGGATTTAATCAAATTAAAGGAAGGAATTTGTTTGGAAAATTTATAGAAAATGATTTGCGAGACGTTACCATTATAGGAAATGGAGAAGTCATTAATTATTTACGAAATGATGAAACAAAGGAACTAATTGGCATTGAGAAGTTGGCCTGTAGTTCTATGAATTTCACTTTCGAAAATAGTAAGTTGATTACGTCTAAATTTTTAACCGATGCCGATGGAGATACCTACCCTCCTTCTGAATTCCCAGAGAATGCTCGAAAATTCAGGGGTTTTATTTGGAGAGAAAATGAACGCCCATTAACAAAAGATGACATCTTCCTAAAGGATAAAACAATAGGTATTGATGCTTCATCAGGCGATAAGAAAGAGAAGGATCTTCCATTTACTGAAACGTTAAAACAAGAAAAAACAGTCGTTGTAGAAAAGATTACATCTAAAAAAAAGGACTTAAAAACTAAAGAAAAAAAGAATCAATAGCTCATGCGATCTGATTTTTTTAAATACCAAGCACAAACCACACCCCATCCATTGGCAATTGAAATTTCTCACGCCAACGGTTCTTATATCTATGACACTAATCAGAAACAATATTTAGACTTTGTAGCTGGTGTTTCTGCCAATAGTTTAGGCCATAATCCCATAGAGATAAAACAAGCAATTCAAACGCAATTAGATAAATATGCGCATGTAATGGTCTATGGAGAATTCATTCAGCAACCTCAATTGGGTTTATGTAAAGCGCTGGCTAAAGCATCGCCTGGAGATTTAGATGCTGTTTATTTAACGAATTCTGGCACCGAAGCCGTTGAAGGTGCCGTTAAGTTAGCTAAGAGAGCTACTGGAAGGTCTGAAATAGTTGCGGCCAAAAAATCCTATCATGGAAATACTCAAGGCGCAATGAGCGTATCGGGTGTTGAACACCAAAATAATGCATTTCGCCCTTTAATTCCCGGAACACGCTTCGTAGAATTTAATAACTTGGAAGATATAAGAAAAATTTCCTCTAAAACTGCTGCAGTTATTTTAGAAACCATCCAGGGAGGTGCTGGTTTCATACTTCCAAAAAATAACTATTTTAAACTAGTAAAAAAGAGATGTCAAGAGGTTGGAGCTTTATTAATTCTAGATGAAATTCAACCTGGCGTAGGAAGAACTGGAACATTTTGGGGCTTCGAGAATTATGATGTGATTCCGGATATAATTGTTGCCGGAAAAGGTTTGGGTGGTGGTATGCCTATTGGCGCATTTATTGCGCGACCCGATATAATGCAACTTTTATCTAATTATCCGAAATTAGGACATATCACAACTTTCGGAGGTCATCCGGTAATTGCTGCCGCAGGACTTGCCACTATTACTAAGATTACTACTTCAGAACTAATCAAAGAAACGCTCGAAAAAGAGCAACTTATTCGTGAGCTTTTGGTTCATGATTCGATTTTAGAGATTAGAGGTAAAGGCTTAATGCTGGCCGCCATCGTAGATACGCCGGAATTAGCGTCCAAAATCATTCTAAAATGTTTAGATAGAGGATTGATTCTTTTTTGGCTTTTATTCGAAGGGAGAGCGCTTCGAATTACTCCACCACTTACTATAAGCGATCATGAAATTGCTGAAGGTTGCAAAACAATAATTGAAGTTTTAAATGAACTTAACTAATTATTTAACAGCTTGTTAATATTGGTTAACAATAGTTAAATTGTATTAAAAAAGAGTTAAACTAGAGGTTTTAACGTAACACTGCGATAGATATACAAGTCTTATAGGTGTATGTCTAATTTAATTTAACTTATTATGAAAAAACTAAAAATTTTTACGGCAGTAGTGGCTTTAGCATTCTTATCGCTTTCGTTCACAAGCACAACTGCAGAAACAAAAAAAGAATTACATGATCAAATCGTTGAACTTATTGGTGATTCAAGTCAGACTTTAGCCGATATCAATTTAGATGCTGAAATTACTTTTACGCTAAATGATAAAAGCGAAATTGTTGTCGTATCTGTAAAGTCAGATAACACCATTGTAGATAATTTTATAAAGTCGAAACTGAACTACAAGAAAGTGAATGTAAAGGCATTAAACCCTGGTAAGATGTATCGCTTACCATTAAAAGTAGTAAGCACTTAAGAAGTAATTTCTATTCAACTATAACTTTTAAACACCATTTTTTACACAAGTAGAAAATGGTTTTTTTATTCTATTAATTCATCTAATAGTTCTCTAACAGAAGTTGTATTCCAGTCGGCTGGACTGAATTCTTCCAGAATAATTCTACCTTCTTTATCTAAAATAAAGGTAGCAGGTAATGTAGTTGTGTTTATTTGTTCCGGTAGTGCGGATATTGGCATATATGTCGGGAAATCAAAATTATACGCCTCATAGTACTTATCGACAGCCTTTTTTGGATCATTTGTTAGAAATATGAATGATACTTTATCTGCATAGTCGCGATATAGTTTATTTAATGACGGCATTTCTGCCCTACAGGGTCCACACCAAGTCGCCCAATGATTTATAAAAACTACTTTTCCTTTTAGCGAATTTAAATTGATATCACGAGCATTAGACACCTCTTTGAGATTTACATTAAAGTTTTCTAACGTAATTCTTTCTTCAGTACTCTTTACAGCGGGGGTCATTAATATACCTTTTATATATAGGAGACCTTCGGTTATTTTTGCCTTTGTATTCAAACCATAAGGGGTGAATAAAAAAATGATGAATCCGAAAAATAGTAGGTTTGATATATATTTTCTTTTAAAAGTCATTATTCCTTTTATACATTAGAGAATTAAGTCTAACATTCCTTACAAGTTTAGTTTAAAAATAACATGATTCTCTAAACATCCTAAGAAAATAAAAAAGTAGGTCATAAGCCGGATTCTGTACTCCAAATAATCAGAGTCCTTATCATTTATCTAAATTATAAATTACTTTATAATTTTAGCTGCTTACCCTTTGAAATCGAACGAGTAATTCTCAAACTTCAATATACATAGCATTGCACCTCATAGAGTTTACCTGGTTTCACTACAGCCGAACTGTACTTGCTTTCTGTTGCACTTGTCCTCAACTCACGTTGGACGGATGTTATCCGCTATGATACTCTATGGTGTCCGGACTTTCCTCCTTGAACCGAATAAGATTCGATACACGGCGATAAGGTGACCTACTTTTGTACAAAAATAGTATAATAAAATAGCTTATTGAATTGGTATTGGTATAAAAAAATCCCACTCTCAAAAAAAGGGAGTGGGAAAATTGCTATGAAAAAGAAATATTACTGTACTATTCCAGTAATACACTACTTTAACGTTAAAGATTATAATTTATTGTATGGTTATAAAACTATTTAAAAAAGTAGTTTTAAAATACTGAACATCTGCATTTTACCAAAACATAAAAGCATAAAAAAACCCACTCAAAATTGAGTGGGAAAATTGCTATGAAAAAGAAAAAGTTGTTGAATTATTACATTCAACTCTGCAAATGTAAATAAATTATTATTAAAAATTAAAGAAATCTTTAAAATAAATACGAATTTTTGCGAAACTTTAACTTTTTAAGAAAACATATCTTTTACTTTTTCAAAGAAAGATTTTTCATTATTCGTAGGATCGGGTTTAAAATTCGTATCCTCCTTCATCTTCTCGAAAAACTGTTTTTGTTCTTTAGATAATTCTTTTGGTGTCCATACATTCACATGCACTAACAGATCACCTTTTCCGTAGCTTTCTAAGCTCGGCAACCCTTTTCCGCGTAAGCGCAAAATCTTACCAGATTGCACACCAGATTCTACTTTTAATCGCACTTTACCAGTGAGTGTATCTATCTCCTTTGAAGCTCCTAATACAGCTTCAGAAAAATTGATATACAAATCATAATGCAAATTACTACCTTCTCTTTTTAAATTAGCATGTTCTTCCTCCTGAATGACTACCAAAAGATCTCCAGAAATACCATTATTACCTGTTGCGTCATTTCCTTTACCAGATACTTTCAGTTGAACACCATCAGTAACTCCTGGAGGTATTTTAATAGAAACATTCTCTTCTTTTGATACTAACCCTTGAGCATCCGCGTCATTAGGTTTCTTATCAATGGATTCTCCTGCTCCATGACATGTTGGACAAGTAGCCGCAGTTTGCATTCGCCCTAAAATAGTATTCGTAACTCGGGTTACTTGCCCTTGACCATTACAGGTAGTACACGTATTATAGGTAACTCCGTCGGCCTGTACTTTTCGCTTTACTTTTACCTTCTTCTCTACTCCGTTTAAAATTTCTTCTAAACTTAATGTTACACGGATCCGTAAGTTACTTCCTTTTACCCTAGCTCTTCCGCCACCACCAAAGCCGCCGCCGCCGCCAAAAGCACCACCAAAGGCTCCTCCAAAAATATCACCGAATTGACTGAATATATCTTCCATATTCATTCCTCCTCCTCCAAAACCGCCAGCTCCGCCTTCAAAGGCAGCATGACCAAATTGATCATAACGCGCTTTTTTATCAGCATTACTTAATATTTCATAGGCCTCTGCCGCTTTTTTAAATTTTTCTTCGGCCTCCTTATTATCAGGGTTCTTATCGGGATGGTATTTTATTGCCATCTTTCGATATGCCTTTTTAATTTCGGCAGCCGTTGCGCTTTTACTTAAACCTAATATTTCGTAATAGTCTTCTTTCATCTATTCTAACTTTATTGACCAATCACCACTTTTGGAAATCTGATAATTTTGTCTCCTAGTTTGTATCCTTGCTCAACAACATCAACAATTTTGCCAACTAATTTTTTTGAAGGTGCCGGAATCTGTGTGATCGCTTCATGCACTTCGGCATCAAAAGTATCTCCTTTTTTAACGTCAACTTTCTCCAATCCTTTTTGCTCTAACGTCTTCACTAATTTTTGATAAATTAACAAGACCCCTTTACGCAATTCCTCCGCCTCTTTATCATCTTCAATATGCATTAAAGCACGCTCAAAATCATCAAGAACAGGCAATAACACTGTCATTAATTCCTGATTGGCAGTTCTAAATAATTCTATACGTTCTTTAGAAGTTCTTTTTTTATAATTTTCAAACTCGGCAAACAAGCGTAAATATTTATCTTTTTCTTGTTCTACTAACTCCTCAGTAGTAGGTTCTATAGTCTCTTGACTTGTTTCTTGAGTTTCATCAACAATATTCTCTTCTTCTTTTATCTCTTCTTTTTTACCCATAATTTTCTGGAAATTTATAAACATCTTTCTATTAGCAAAAGTACTGCCAATAGATAGGTTTGTGTCAAAATGTCACAACATACAGCGACATTCATATGTAAAGTTTGCTAAAAGTAAATAGGTGATCTTAATTTACTCTTGTAATTTTTGCACCAATAGCTCTTAATCGGTCATCAATATTCTCGTACCCTCTGTCTATTTGCTCAATATTATGAATAGTACTTGTGCCTTTTGCAGATAATGCAGCGATCAACAAAGATATCCCTGCACGAATATCAGGAGACGTCATCGTAGTAGCTTTTAAAGGTGATTCAAAATCATGCCCGATAACTGTGGCTCTATGAGGATCACATAAAATAATTTTTGCTCCCATATCAATCAACTTATCTACGAAAAACAAACGACTTTCAAACATTTTTTGATGAATAAGTGCGCTACCTCGTGCCTGTGTAGCTACCACTAAAATTATACTCAATAAATCTGGAGTAAATCCTGGCCAAGGAGCATCAGAAATAGTCAAGATAGAACCATCAATATAATTTTGAATTTCATAACCGTCTTTATGAGCAGGAATATATATATCATCTCCTTTACGTTCAACTGTAATTCCAACTTTTCTAAAGACGTTCGGAATCTGACCTAAATCATCCCAACTTACATTCTTAATTGTTAATTCACTTTTCGTCATGGCTGCTAACCCTATCCAGCTGCCTATTTCAATCATGTCAGGTAACATTCGGTGATCGGTACCTCCTAAGGCATCAACACCTTCAATTTCTAATAAATTAGAGCCAACACCGGTAATTTTCGCCCCCATTCTGTTCAGCATTTTACAAAGTTGCTGTAAATACGGCTCGCAAGCTGCATTATAAATCGAAGTTTTACCTTCGGCCAATACAGCAGCCATTACAATATTCGCTGTTCCTGTCACAGAGGCTTCATCCAATAGCATATAAGCTCCTTGCAACTTATCTGATTCTACACCATAGAAATGATCTTCTTTATTATATCTAAATTTAGCGCCCAAATTAATGAACCCTTCAAAATGTGTATCTAAACGTCTCCTTCCTATTTTATCTCCACCAGGCTTTGGGATATATCCTTTACCAAAACGCGCCAATAATGGTCCAACGATCATGATCGAGCCTCTAAGTCCCTTGCCCTCTTCTTTGAATTGAGGAGATTCTAAATATTTTAAATTTACATCATCAGCTTTAAAGGTGTACGATCCTGGGCCGTTTTTACGAACTTTTACACCCAAATTACTTAATAGTTTAATGAGCTTATTTACATCAACTATATCTGGAATATTTGTAATTGTAACTTCTTCAGGAGTTAACAATACAGCGCATAAAATTTGTAATGCTTCATTTTTTGCTCCTTGTGGTGTAATATCACCTTTTAATTGATGACCTCCTTCAATTTTAAATGTTCCCATGTACTTAAAACTTATTATATATTCTTAGCGCTTGCGCCAGTTCTTATTGTTTTTCTGATGTTTTTTTCCGTTATTATTTGACTTGGCAGGTTTTCCTCGAAGTAAATTCTTACTTTCAGATAACGATTCGGTCTCTGCCGACAAATTTAACTTGCCTCCTGATAATTCTGACAAATGCTTAAAGATGACAGCATCATCAACAGTATCTTTATTCCAGTTTAAGAAACATTTTTTCATGTGATTAGCGATTGTATACACCAATGCTTCCTTCATTTCCCCTTCTTCCCAAGTCAGCGCCGTATCGATCATAATTTGAATATTATTCCCATAAAAGCGATATTTCGAAGCAGACTTCGGATAATTTAATGCTTCTGGTTTTGCCGTTAATTCCTCTTTTGAAGGTGTTGGGTATGGAGAATCAGCATCCAATTTAAAATCGGACATGATAAACAATTGATCCCAAAGTTTATGCTTAAAATCGGGCACATCACGTAAATGTGGTTGTAAATTACCCATAACATCTATAATGGCGTTCGCCATTTTATTACGTTCTTCTTTTGTTTCTAATGCAACACAATGGTTCACTAGCTTTTGAACATGTCTTCCATATTCTGGAATAATTAAATGTTCTCTTTTCGAATTATACTCTAAATCATACTCCATCTATATCTATATTATTTTCTGTTCCACAAATAAACAATTTATTCTATTAATCAATTGCCTTTTATCCCAAAATTTCAAGTTTTGCAAATTGTAATAATAATTTCCTACTTCCTGCCTTTTCAAATCTAATTTCTGCTTTCTTATTAGACCCTACACCTTCTAAACTTAACACTTCTCCTTTACCAAACTTCGCGTGAGAAACGATATTGCCAACAGCAATTTTACTATCGAATAAATTTGTTGTAGCCTTACCTATTTTTTTTAGATTTTTAGGTGGGGTAATTTGAACCGTTTTAGGTGATGTTTTTACCATTTTCTTAGGGCGCTGAAATTCTCGAGCTACTGGCTTCTTAAACCTTATTTTATCTTGAGGCACTGAACCAAAAATATCTTCATCTATAAATTTATTCATCTGACGTGACATTTTTGGAGCTAGATGTTCGAGAAAGCGCTCGTCGATTTCTTCTAAAAAACGACTTGGTTCACAGTCTATCAATTTTCCCCAACGATACCTTGATTGCGCGTAACTCAAATAGGCTTGTTTTTCAGCTCTAGTCAAAGCAACATAAAACAAACGTCTTTCTTCCTCTAACTCACTGCGAGTATTCATACTCATTGCAGAGGGAAATAAATTTTCCTCTAAGCCTACAATATATACGTATTGAAATTCCAATCCTTTAGCCAAATGTATGGTCATTAAGGAAACTGCGTCTTGATCTTTCTTTTTATCTTTATCTAAATCACTTGCCAAGGCTACATCTTCTAAGAAAAAGGCCAATGATGCATCTTCTTCTTTATCTTCTTGTTCAACGATAAAATCTTTTATTCCATTGAGTAATTCTTGAACGTTTTCTACCTTACTGACTGCTTCAGGGGTAGCATCACGTTCTAGATCTTTAATTACGAGTGTTTTTTTTATGACATGTTCGGTTACTTCGAAAGCATTTTTTGTTTCAGCCTCTATTTGAAAGCTTTTAATCATGGTCATAAAATCATTCAGCTTATTCTTTGTCCCACCATTAATTTTTAAATCAATTTTATGAATATTTTCAATTATTTCGAAAATAGATTTCTTATAGTGGTTGGCGGCAACTACTAATTTATCTACCGTTGTTTGTCCAATACCACGTGCTGGATAATTAATGACGCGTTTTAAAGCCTCCTCATCTTTTGGATTGACTAACAGGCGTAAATAAGATAATACGTCTTTAATTTCTTTACGTTGATAAAAAGATAAGCCTCCATAAATTTGATAAGCAATATCTTTTTTTCGCAAAGCATCCTCTATTGCTCTGGATTGCGCATTAGTACGATATAAAATGGCAAACTCATTATTTTTAAGTTGTTTATTCAATTTGTTATCGAAGATAGAATCGGCAACAAAACGACCTTCCTCTCCATCAGAAACGGTGCGCATGACCTTAACCAATTCTCCCTTCTCATTAGACGTCCAAATCTCCTTATCCAATTTGGTTTTATTCTTTTCAATAACACTATTTGCGGCATCGACAATATTACTTGTTGATCGATAATTTTGCTCAAGTTTAAAAATCTTTACATCATCATAATCTCTCTGAAAATTTAAGATATTTTGAATATTAGCTCCCCGAAAGGCATAAATACTTTGAGAGTCATCACCTACCACACAAATATTTTGAAATCTATCGGCCAATGCTCTTACTATTAAATACTGAGAATGGTTGGTATCTTGGTACTCATCAACTAATATATATTTAAAACGTTGTTGATACTTGGCCAAAACATCAGGAAAACGTGTCAATAATTCGTTCGTTCTTAATAGCAAGTCATCAAAATCCATAGCACCAGCCTTAAAACATCTTTCAACATACTGATGATAAATATCTCCTATTTTCGGGCGACTCGCCATAACATCAGCTTCTTGCAAATCTGAATTTTGATAATATGCTTTTACTGTAATTAGACTATTCTTAAATTGAGAGATTCTTCCTAGCACTTGCTTCGGTTTATATTTCTCTTTATCGAGGCCAAGTTCTTTTATGATTGAGGTAATCAGACGAACAGAATCTTGTGTATCATAAATTGTGAAATTTGACGGATAGCCTAACTTATCAGCTTCTGATCGCAAAATTCTTGCAAAAACGGAATGAAACGTACCCATCCATAGGTTTTTTGCTTCACTTTCTCCAACGATTTGCCCAATTCTATTCTTCATTTCTCTCGCCGCCTTATTGGTAAAGGTCAATGATAAGATACTAAAAGCATCTATTCCTTTACTCATCAAATGCGCAATACGATATGTAAGCACACGTGTTTTACCTGATCCTGCACCTGCAATGATAATCATAGGTCCATCTTGATGTAAAACAGCTTCTTTTTGAGCTTCGTTTAAATTCTGGAGATATTCAGTCACATTAAATAATAAGTGCTTCAAAAATACAATTGTATCTATAGACTTACAATAAAAGTTATTGACAAAATAGGCTATTTCTTAAGTAAAATTGGCAACGCTAACTAGTTTTTAAGAATCCCTACGTAACAATCATAAATTTATGTATTTTTGAGACATAAACTTTAAATAAAAACATGGATTCTACTAATTTTTTAATCTTTTTGAGTTATGTCATTCCTGCCTTAATAACAGGTGGCATCGCCTATTTTTTCTTTAAACAACATGTTAAAAATGAAGACGAAAGACGACATTTTGAAATTCGCAAAGAAAAACAAAGTACTTCCTTACCTTTACGATTGCAAGCCTATGAGAGAATGGCATTGTTTTTAGAACGCATTTCTCCAGCAAAACTTTTGGTGCGTGTAAAACCTACGGGTGATGATAAAATAGCATATCAAACGAAATTAGTCAATGCCATTGAAAATGAATTTGAACATAATTTAGCACAGCAGATCTATTTAACCGGTGAATGTTGGAACATTATATTAGCCGCAAAAAATACTACAATGCATCAAATTCGAGCAGCTGCTGCAGATACCACCATTAATTCGGCTCGAGAATTACAAGAACATATATTAAAAGAAGGTGCAGAGAAAGAACCTCCAAGTAATACTGCTCTTGCCTTTATCAAAGAAGAAGTACACTCAATATTTTAAATTTATGAATTATAAAAAACACGTTGCGTTTTTCTTTTGCCTCCTTCTTACTGCCTTGTTATTTGGCCAACGTCCGAAGGCAGATGTTATTAAGACTAATGATGGGGATCTAATTATACAACCAATTACTCATGGAACTTTAGTACTCCAATGGAAAAACAAAACTATTTATGTTGATCCTTATGGAGGTGCTGAAAAATTTAAAGGTATCGCCCCTCCCGATGTTATTTTAATTACAGATATACATGGTGACCATTTAAATATGGCAACTTTGGCTGGCTTAGATACTAAAAATGCAACTTTTGTTGTACCTGCAGCCGTGGCCAAAAAATTAAAGCCCAAATATGAAAAACAGCTTCATGTCATTAAAAATGGAGGTATGCACATGCAGAAAGATCTTTTTGTCAGTGCTGTGCCTATGTACAACTTACCTGAAGATCCTAATTCTCGTCATCCGAAAGGACGAGGCAATGGTTATTTTTTGAATCTTGGCGGAAAGGGAATTTATATTAGTGGAGATACAGAAGACATTGAAGAAATGCGAAAGTTAATTGGTGTAGACATTGCCTTTGTTTGCATGAATTTACCCTATACTATGGATATTAAGCAAGCCGCCAGTGCGGTGTTAGATTTTAAACCAAAAATTGTGTACCCATATCATTATCGTGGTAAACCAGATGTGAGTGATACTACAGCTTTCAAAAAATTGGTGAATTCTAAAAACCCAAAGATTGAAGTTCGTCTGCGGAATTGGTATGCTAATTAGCAAGATTGTATTGTAAGTCTATACGGCCCATTAGGATGTTTTGAAACATGTAAGAAGTACTATTTAATGACGGAAAAAGAGAAAATGCTTCGTGGTGATAATTATGACTCTAGAGATTTAGAGTTGATAAACATGTATCATAAAGCACGAAAATTATTGAAACAATACAATAATTTAGATTCTCAGTTCCTAGAACAACGTGAACAAATATTAAGTGAATTGCTCGAATTTAAAGGTACTGGAGTATGGATTGAGGCTCCTTTTTTCTGTGATTATGGAGAAAATATTTCAATTGGAGAAAATACGTTTATCAACGTAAACTGTATGTTTTTGGATACTAATAAGATTGCCATTGGAAAAAACGGACTCATTGCACCATACGTTCAAATATATACTGCAAATCATCCTTTAAAAGCATCGGAAAGAATTGTAAGGAAAGGAAAGGAATCTCGATATGTAACGTCCTCTAAACCTGTTAGTATTGGTGATAATGTATGGATCGGAGGTAATTCTGTAATATTTCCAGGAGTGATTATTGGCGACAATGTTACCATTGGAGCAGGAAGTGTCGTTGCGAAAGATGTACCTGATAACGTTTTGGCATACGGTAATCCTTGCCAAATTATAAGAGAACTTTAAATCATATACCAATGCTAGCTGAAATTCACCCAAAATTGCCAATGCGTGACAAAAATAGTACGAGAAAATTCTATGTCGAAAAGTTAGGGTTTAATGAAATCGGTGATTACGACCACTATTTGATGGTTCGAAAAGATACTATAGAAATTCATTTCTTCGAATTTAAAGAACTGAATCCGAAAGAAAATTACGGACAAATA
Source organism: uncultured Flavobacteriaceae bacterium (assembly GCA_947494325.1). Lineage (GTDB taxonomy): Bacteria > Bacteroidota > Bacteroidia > Flavobacteriales > Flavobacteriaceae > Aureibaculum. The sequence continues at coordinate 114,816 of CANLUS010000002.1, read as the reverse complement.
TATATTAGAACCAACGATATTGACAATTTGTATCAGGCGTTACTCGACAACAAAGTAGAAATTCATCCGAATGGACCACTGCAAACAAAACCTTGGGGGCAAAAAGAATTTGCTCTTTTAGATCCCGACACAAACTTATTGACATTTGGGCAAAGTATTTAGTTTATAAATAAGAATAGAAATTCTATTTAAAACCGTTTTAGTATTTAATTCAAATTGTAACTAAAAAGTTCTATAACATGTTGTAATTAAAGCTTCTTTGCCGTTATTTAGTGGATGATAATTTAGTTGTATTTCTTCTTTTACCTTAAAACTGAAAGGTGGAGCAGTAATATTCAATCCGCTTTGTTTTTTTAATCTAATTCCTTGTCCGGAAATAATATCTCTGTTCCATTCAACATCTCCTTGGGGAACATGTTCAGTAATAATAATGTACTTAAAGTTATTCAATTTACTCACAATACGCTGTACCTCTGCATTTGATAAATGCTGTAAAACCTGTCTTAGAATAGCGCAGTCGGCAACCGGTAAGGCATCGGTAGCAATATCTGAACATTGAAATTCTAAATTTTCTAGACTATACCGTTCTTTATTATATTGAATTAATGCTGGAACAATGTCTACGGCTATATATTGTTTGGTATACTTAACCAATTCTTTACCAATATTAAAATCTCCGCAACCTAAATCGCAAACAATAAGTGGCTCTTTAAATGATACTAAGAATTCACTAACCGATTTTAAATATGGTTCTACAATTTCTCTAAGGTGTGATCCATTACCAGAATAAAACTTATTGTAGTTAGTTCCCCAAAGTTTCATTTCATATATCTGTTCCATGGCATCTTTTGTTGGCCAGGGTTGTTTTATGCCTTGATGTTGATTTTTCTTCATAGCTTTTAATCAGTTCGATGTGAAATGAGCATCTATCGAACAAGACTTCGATAAAAATAGTAACTTTGATCAAATCATTATATAAGAATATTATGAAAACTACTATAAAAATCTTGATGTTGGCCTGTGTTCTTCTCTTTATAAGTTGTGAGCAATCCAATTCTTCATCTACAAACAATGTTAAAAAGGGAATGATTAAAGTAACTATCCTCTATCCTAATAGTGAAGGTAAAACGTTTGATATGGATTACTACACCAATAAACATATGCCAATGGTGGCTCGCTTATTGGGCGATTCTTTAAAAGTATATAAAATTGATAAGGGGCTTTCTGGTAGGACTCCAGATGAACCAAAACCGTACTTAGCTATTGGTTATTTATATTTTGATCAACTTTCGGCGTATCAAAACTCTTTTGGACCAAATGCTAAAGAAATAGTTGGTGACATTCCAAATTACACGAATATCCAACCTGTTCTTCAAATTAGTGAGGTCGTCAAATAATTCTTTTGGTATGAATAATCTAGATTGTTCATAACGATACAGGTTTTAATTAACTATTGCGATTATTGACGGACATACACGTTCAACAAAACCTTGGTAGGCCAATCCTGACGGGTGTAAGCCGTCTTTGGCTACAAGATTAGCATCTCTTATGCTTTCACGAGAGAGGTCGACAATCGAAACATAACTTGCTCCTTGTTCTTTAGCCTGACTACTCGCGAAGTCATTGTACTTATTAATTTCTTTAGAAATGTTTTTTCGCCCGTCTTTTTCACCAAAAGGTGTAAATCCCCAATCTGGAATAGAAATAACAAAAACATGACTAGCATTTCCTTTTGCTAATTTGATTGCTCTCGCTAATAGTTTAGGAAATTCCTTTTTGAATTTACTAAAAGGTTTTTTTTGATAATGATTATTGACACCAATCCAAAGTGTAACTAAGTCATATGAAGATAGGGCTGTACTAGATGTTAAACTATCCTTAAGTTCATCCGTTCTCCAACCTGTTTTTGCAATAACTTGAGTTAATATTTTTTTTTTGGTTTGTTTCTGTAAACAGTTTGCCAGCTGTATCGGGAAACTTTTTTCCATTCTAACACCCGTCCCTGCCGAATAACTATCTCCTAACGCTAAATAATGTATAGTAGAATCTTGAGCATCGAACGTATGGGACATGTTAAGGGTAAATTCCTTTTTTTTAAGCCTATCATTGAGCATGCAAAAATTTAGAACACTCAAAAGCAAAAAAGGAATATGAAACAACCGTATGTTCATGTATAGTACTTATCTAATTAGCTTCTTGTATTTAATACGCTTCGGCATTAAATCCCCACCTAAACGTTTCTTTTTATTCTCCTCATAATCACTAAACGAACCTTCAAAGAAATATACTTGGCTATCACCTTCGAATGCTAATATATGAGTGCAAATACGATCTAAAAACCAACGATCGTGACTAATAACAACTGCACAGCCTGCGAAATTTTCTAAGCCTTCTTCTAGAGCTCTTAATGTATTGACATCTAAATCATTAGTTGGCTCATCCAAAAGCAACACATTACCCTCTTCTTTCAATGTTATCGCCAGATGCAAGCGATTCCGTTCTCCACCAGAAAGAGTTGAAACCTTTTTATTTTGTTCACTCCCTGAAAAATTAAATCTACTCAAATAAGCACGAGAATTTACTTGTTTACCGCCCATCATAATGAGTTCTTGTTCATCACTAAAATTTTGCCAAATACTCTTTTCTGGGTCAATATTCGAATGGCTTTGATCGACATAAGCTATTTTGGCAGTTTCTCCAACAGTAAATTCACCTTTATCAGGGGCCTCCTCACCCATAATCATTTTAAAAATAGTAGTCTTTCCTGCTCCATTTGGACCAATAACACCAACTATACCCGCTTGTGGCAGCTTAAATTCTAAATCTTCATACAATAATTTTTCTCCGAAAGCTTTAGATACTCCTTTTGCCTCAATTACATTCGTTCCTAGACGAGGGCCATTAGGAATATATATTTCCAACTTCTCGTCTAATTGTTTCTGATCTTGACTTAAGAGCTTATCATAATTTTTCAAACGTGCTTTTTGTTTCGTTTGACGTCCCTTTGCCCCTTGACGAACCCATTCTAATTCACGCTCTAGTGTTTTTTGCCTTTTCGAAGCCGATTTACTTTCTTGAGCTAGGCGTTTCGACTTTTGATCTAACCATGAGGAATAATTACCTTTCCAAGGTATACCCTCTCCTCTATCCAACTCTAAAATCCAACCTGCAACATTGTCAAGAAAATACCTGTCATGTGTTACAGCAATCACAGTACCTTTATATTGTGCTAAATGGTGTTCTAACCAATGAACCGATTCTGCATCTAAATGATTCGTAGGCTCATCTAATAGTAGGATTTCAGGCTCTTGTAATAATAGCCTACAAAGTGCAACACGCCTACGCTCACCACCTGAAAGGACAGCAATTGATTTATCTGGCTCTGGAGTACGCAAAGCATCCATGGCAATTTCAAGTTTCGTATCTAGTTCCCAGGCATTAGCGGCATCAATTTTATCCTGCAACTCAGCTTGCTGAGCCATTAGTTTATCCATTTTGTCTGGATCAGAATATACTTCTTCTAGACCAAACATGTCATTTATCTTATTGTACTCATCAAGAATAGCCACGGTCTCAGCAACACCTTCTCTTACAATTTCAATAACCGTTTTTGATTCATCTAACTTCGGTTCTTGTTCCAAATAGCCCACTTTATATCCGGGAGAAAATACAACATCACCTTGAAAATTCTTTTCAACGCCCGCTATGATCTTTAACAAGGTTGACTTACCTGAACCGTTTAAACCTAAAATTCCGATTTTGGCTCCATAGAAAAAGCTTAAATAAATATCTTTTAAAACTTGCTTATTTGTACTTTGATAGGTTTTAGAAACCTTATTCATCGAAAAGATGACCTTCTTATCGTCTGACATGAATTAGTTGTTAAATGTTAGTAAATTGTGTTGATTCGTGCTGTTAACTTTATAATTTCAAGTTAAACTCTTCCTTTAAGGGCATTAAAAACCCATGCAATGGCAAAAAAACCGATACCTACAGTGGCGAAACCCCAACCAGCGACATCATCATATCGAAAAGCTCCTAAGCCTATTAAGATAACGCCCATAATTATCATAATTAAGGTAGCATATCCGAGTACAGTATTTTTATTCATTGACATATCTCATAAATTTGGTTAGTGCGCAAATATCGCATTTTAATTCATTCTATCTATAAAATATACTTTTTTTGATAGTTAGATCAACGATTTGAAATCTTAATCAGTCGTTACATGAACTCCCGTAAAGTAAAATTTTGCACTCTTATCCTCATTATATCTAATAGTAGCAATTTTAAGCCCTCCAAAATCTTGATACCCTTCGTATGTTGTGATTAACGAAGGTTCTTTAGCATTTGCCTTTCTAAAAACCCATTCTTTAATTAAATAATCATCTCCGTAGTATAAATCATAAGCATCTCCCGGTGTATACCCTCCATCACCAACATAAGTCATTGATATCTTGTTAAGCTCCTTCTTGCTTATTGGAGCTATTTCTTTAATTGGCTCAGATAATTCAATTCCTTCATCCCAAACCAGATTAAAATGAGTCAATAACCAAAACTTATCATTAATAAACCCGCCATCAGTTTTGATAGCAGTACTATCCATATTCATTCTGTTATAGCGAACGGTATCTTTTGTAGAAATCATCGAAATATTATTCGTTTTTGGCTCCCATTGCCATGAACGTTCAAAATGATTATCTCCTCGATCCACATTAAAAATAAAATCAATTTTAGTGACATTATTCCAGCTCTCCAAGCCATGAGCTTCTGCAATTTTCTCTGCTACAGTTAATTCTTTTGTTTCAACAAGGGTTGCTTCTTCTTTTTTAGACTCTGATTTACAGCTAACTATTAAAATCAGTACTGCAAAAAATACTACATATTGTTTCATTTTTTTTAGGTAAAGATACTAAATTCTAAGGGTTAGAATTGTTAATTTTTGATGTCAATTTATTATTGAATCAGAAAAAGGAATGTTTTCATTTTTTGATTGGAATCCAAATTTCTTCTTCTGACAAAGGGTTATTTGGGCCAAGATATCTATGATCTAAGTACTCAAAATGTGGCCTACTGTTGTCTATTTGATATGCCGACTTCGGTGCCCAGATCTGAGTTATGAATCCCATAGTTTTTATGAACTCTTTAGTTGTTCCTTTATGATTAAAAACAGCATACAATCCTGATTTTAACTGAAATGTTTCCATTCCGTCAAGTATAGGTTGAGCGGGATCGATTTCTACACATGCCCATTTTTCAAAAACAGTATGTGGATTAAAACTCTTGAAGTCATATTGTTGTAAAGCGTAGACCCCGTCAGAAATAGTATCTGAAATTTCCTTTTTTCGGGGCATAAATTTTTGAAATAACTCACCTGTCCTGTTGTCCACTAATGACATCTCCAGACGCATGCCTAACATCTTCTTTTCATGAAGGGTAATAATTCTTGGAGTCATCATTTAAATTTGAGCTGCTAGTCTGCTTCCCTGATCAATGGCTCTCTTTGCATCTAATTCAGCCGCAATATCGGCTCCTCCAATAACATGTATCTTCATTCCTTTTGCTTTAAGGGGTTCCATTAATTCTTTTAATGGGGTTTGACCAGCACAAATGATAATATTATCTACTGATAGTAATTTTTGTTCTTCGTTTTGCATATAATGCAGCCCTTCATCATCGATTTTAGTGTATTGCACTTCATTAATAAATTGCACTTTCTTTTTCTTTAATGTAGAGCGATGTATCCATCCAGTAGTCTTACCTAGCTTGCCACCAAATTTACCTTTACTTCGTTTAAACATGAATATTTCTCTCGGAGAAGGATGAATCTCTTCTTTTACGCCTTCGATTCCACTTCTGGCATTCATAGATTTATCGATACCCCATTCTTTCAACCAGGTGTCAATGTTTAAAGCAGAAGATTCTCCCTCATGCGCCAAGTATTCCGATACATCAAATCCAATTCCTCCAGCTCCAATAACTGCAACTCTTTTGCCTACGGGCTTTTTATGCTTTAATACATCTATATAACTCAACACCTTTTCATGTTCAATTCCTTCTATTTTAGGCGTTCTAGGTTTGATGCCGGTAGCCACAATAATTTCATCAAAATCACTATCTTCTAAATCTTTTGTCTGAACTCTAGTATTTAATTTAACTGTGACATTATGCAACTCAATCTGTTTATTAAAATATCGAATGGTTTCATAAAACTCCTCCTTTCCTGGGATTTGTTTTGCAATATTAAACTGCCCACCAATTTCGGAATCACTATCAAATAAAGTAACATTATGACCGCGCTGTGCAGCAACTGTAGCCGCAGCCATTCCTGCTGGTCCGGCACCTATCACGGCTATATTTTTGTTCGTCGTTGCAGGTGTATAATTCAGTTCTGTTTCATGACATGCTCTTGGATTCACCAAACAACTCGCTACCTTTTGTAAAAAGACATGATCTAAGCATGCCTGATTACAAGCAATACATGTATTTATTTCGTCATCTTTCTCAGCATACGCTTTATTTACCCATTCGGGATCCGCTAAAAATGGCCGTGCCATAGATATCATATCGGCATCACCTTGTGCTAATACTTTCTCGGCAGTCTCGGGCATATTGATTCGATTCGAAGTAATTAAAGGAATTGTAACTTCTTCTTTCATTTTTTTCGTGACCCAGGTAAATGCTGCCCTTGGCACCGACGTTGCAATTGTCGGAATACGTGCTTCGTGCCAACCAATACCTGTATTAATAATTGTAGCACCAGCCTGTTCAATTTCTTTGGCCAATTGCACAATTTCCTGCCAAGAACTACCCTTTTCAACAAGATCAAGCATGGATAGTCGATAAATAATGATGAAGTCATTTCCTACAGCTTCGCGTATAGATTTTACAATTGCCACGGGTAAACGCATTCTGTTCTTATAACTACCACCCCAATCATCAGTACGTTTATTCGTACGCTCTGCGATAAATTGATTAATTAAATATCCTTCAGATCCCATCACTTCAACTCCGTCATATCCTGCCAACTTCGATAGTTTTGCACACTTCGTAAAATCTCGAATCGTACGTTTTATACCTGATTTTTTTAATTTATAAGGCTTAAACGGCGTAATTGGTGATTTTATAGCTGATGGTGCTACATTAAACGGATGATAACCATAACGTCCGGCATGTAATATTTGCATGCATATTTTCGCATCATGTTTATGCACGGCTTCTGTAATTTTTTGATGATGCCTTGCATGTTTTTTTGAGCTCATTCGCGCAGAGAATGGACCAGTCCAACCCTGAATATTAGGAGCTATTCCTCCTGTAACAATCAACCCTACTCCACCTTTTGCACGTTCTTCATAATAGGCCGCAATTCTTTCTAACCCGTTTTTTTCTTCCTCAAGACCTGTATGCATTGATCCCATTAAGATCCTGTTTTTCAAGGTAGTAAATCCTAAATCTAAAGGTTCGAAAATGTGCTTATATTTCATGTTGCTTGTTATTTAACTATTATGCGTGCATAATAGTTAAGCAAGATAATGCAATTTTATTGAAATGAAAAGATAGCCAATAAAAATATACAGATTTGATAAAAATCAGTTATACGTTATTGGCTATGTATGGCTTTAATAGAGATACCCCATTTTTCCCTGCTGAAAATCGCGCATTGCTTCCATGATTTCTGTTTGAGTATTCATCACATAAGGTCCGTATTGCGCGACCTTCTCATTAATTGGCTCACCAGAAAGAATCAATAGGTTACTTTTTGATTTGGATTCTAGACGAATATGACTACCATCTTTATTAAAAGTGAGCATCTGTACAGCTCCTTTTTTTAGCAATGCTTCGTTATTAATTAAGACCTCACCATCTAACAAATACACTAAAGATTCATGATTTTGTGGAAGTAGCACCTCCATGATTCCATTTGTATCTGATTGAACTGTAAACACGTTCACCTCAGTTTGTGTTTTAATTCGGCCTCTTAAACCCTGTTGTTCACCGGCAATTACTTTTAAAGTAACGCTTTGGTCCTCATTTTGAACAACAGGTATTTCATTATTCTTTACGTGCTGATAAGCAGCAGGCATCATTTTATCTTTGGCAGGAAGATTTAACCAAAGTTGAATCCCTTCTAACTCTCCTCCTTTTTCGACAAATTCCTTGGTTGGTCCTTCTGAATGAATAATTCCTCTTCCTGCTGTGGTCCATTGCACATCCCCGGCTTTCACAAGCATTTCGTTACCTAAAGAATCACGGTGTAATTGTTCTCCTTTAAATAGCAGGGTGATTGGTTCAAATCCTCGATGCGGATGTGGCCCTAAATCAAACGGGTTATTAAATTCACTAATAGCGTAAGGCCCGTAATGATGTAATAATAAGAACGGATCTACTTGTTCTATATTTGTATTAGGGATCGGTTGCCGTAATCTAATCGGTCCCATATTAACTAATGGGCTACCTGTTCTATGTTGAATTGTTTTTAACATAATTTTAGTTGTATTTTATTTCCCTAGGAAAATATTAATTCAATTTTTTTTATCTTATTTTATCCAATAACTCACTCAATGTTTGAGCTTCTTGTTCAGTTAAGTTTTTAAGAATATCTACTTTAACCCCCTGCGCTATGTCATTTAAAAGGTCTAACCCTTCTTTTTTAATAGCAATATGAACTACCCGTCTGTCGTCTGGACAAGCCAAGCGTTCTATCAAGTGCTTCGCGCATAATTTATCCATCAATCGCGTGGCATTCGGTGCTCTTTCAATCATTCGCTCCTTAATTGTTTGTACTTTTAAAGGCTTGCCTGCTCCTTTTAAGATTCTCAAAATATTAAATTGTTGTGGTGAGAGTCCATACTGTTTGAAAAAAGTATTTTGATGACTATCTATCCAGTTCGCGGTATATTTGATATTGATTAATGCTTTCACTTTGTTTGAAGGAAATGTCGATTGAATGTCTTTAGAAATATCACCCATAACCTATCCTCTTAACTTTAAATTTTGCATGATTTTATTAAAACTATCCGTACTAGGCGTCTTATATATTTCACCATCAACAATCAGTGTTGGAAATTTAAGAATCCCATCATAAATTTCTAACGTATGATTTTTTGCTTCGAGATCATCCGCAACATCTTTATAATCAAAGGGTACTTCAGCCATTCGTAAAAAATTTTTAAAAGCGACTGTATAGGCATGCCCTTTCTTTCCGTATAGAGTAATTTTCATCGAGTATTATCCTTTAAATTCTGCCTCTACATGAGCACCGTCACAATAAGGTTTATTATTAGAAGCACCACATCTACAAAAGGCAGTGGTCCTTTTCTTAACAGCGCGTGAACCATCAGAATTTATCACATTTAAAGTGCCAGATACTAATAAAGGACCGTTTTCTAAAGCTTCTACCTTAACTTCCTGAGTCATTTTTTCTTTAGTATCAGCACCAATCATTTTAAATGAAAGTGCACCTGAAGGACAGGCATCAACCTGATCCTTCAATTCTTGAGTGGTAGCATTTTCAAGTTGAATCCATGGTCGTGCTTTAGGATTATAAACTTTAGGTAATCGTTTTACACATTCACCTGCATGAATACACGCTTTTGGTTTCCAAAAAATGGTCATTTCTCCATTTGAATATTCTTTTACAACTTCTTTCATTCCACTCATAATTCACTATTTAAATTTATACTGCATTTTCTAATGCCTTAATTTCTTTATGTAAATCATTCTTTAATTCTTCATTAACAACAACTCCATTTTTAAAATTCTCATTAAATGAAGGAAAAGAAAAGGATCCTATAACATTTCCGCCCATATACGGAAATCTATTTGTAGCAATTTCTAAAACTGTAGCTCCTCCTCTTGCTCCAGGAGAAGTTGCCATTAACAACATAGGAACACCATTCCACAGTTTGCCGTCAATTCGAGACATCCAATCGAATAAATTCTTAAAAGCTGCGCTATACGCACCATTATGCTCAGCAAATGAGATAATTAAACCATCAGCTAACTGTACTTTATTCAAGAATTCTCGTGCCTTTTCGGGAATCCCAAATTCTGATTCATAATCTATACCATATAAAGGTAGTTCAAAATCATTTAAATCTAATACTTCTACGGTAACATTCTTTATCTGGTTAGCCGCATAAGTGGCTAACTCTTTGTTTATAGATTGCTTGCTATTACTTCCAGCAAACGCGATAATTTTTTTCATTTTATTTTAAATTTTAACCAAAGGTACAAAATAAAAATATATATTCCAAGGAATATATTTCCATGTAATATAAAAATGCGTAATTTAAAAAAAGCTCCAAATAAGGAGCTTTAAATTATTGTTTGAGTGAATCTTTTGTTTTTAGTTTTTTAACCGAATCAATCTTACGTTGCCATTCATTGATTGCCGCTGTTTCTTGATCTATTTCGGAAATTTCTCCGACAGAATCCAATTGTGCTTGGGAGGTATCTTTTAAATTCCCCTCATCTTTATAATAAAAATCTATATTTTCACTTGATCTCCAAGCTTCGTTTAACTGATCATACACTAATTTATCCCATCGACTTGGATGCTTAGCATCAATCCAAACCACATCTCTATACTCACTATCAATTAAAGCTAAATCTGGCGTTGCCGAACCATCAAACTGACTTGAATTACTATCACTAATAGCTGAAACGGTCCCAAGAAAAAACAATCGTTTTCTTCCTGCGATTTCTTTGATATAAGGTCTAAATTCGACTGGCGTATTGGCATCCCAATCATATTCTTTTTTTGATTCTTTTACTTTCAATGGCATCGCAGACACTCCTGCATACCCTTCTTTCTTAGAAGAATGATCATAATAGTATAACTTGTTAGATCCGTCTGCTGGCACAAAAACACTATGCGTCAAACTTGTTCGTTCCTCCCCTACAGGTTCTAATCCAAACCAATGATATAATCCATTAAATGCATCAATGTCAGTATCTGTAAAATTAAAATCAGTAACATAGGGCTGTTGATTTTGATCTTTTGGTAAATCCGGAATTTTAACTGCAGTTTCCATATTCCATGGTAACGGATCACTAAATCCTCCTAAAAATTTTAACGATTCAGCCTGTAATCTTGAAACTTTTTCAGACAACGTATTTTGACCAATTAAATAGGGATGATTAGTCATCTCCTCAGGAGCAATATAAGTTCCTTTTCCCAGAAAAATTCGCTCCACATAATCATTGAAATCATGCTCACCTCTTTCGATTACAACCACTCCTCCAAAAGTTGGGTACGGAAAGAAGAACCCTTTCCATTTGATCAAACTTACTACTTGAACCCATTGATCGCTGTCATTTTTCATATAAAAAACATCTCCAGGTTCAGTTGTCAAGTATTGTAAAACGTTCATCCGCTGTACCACTGCATTGTAGGTGTTTCTGCTGAATTTTAAGGATTCGCCAATTGAAAATGTTACTGAAATACGATTTTCACTTGAAAACCTTGGGAACGGTGTTGTACTGGATACTGAAAAGACTTCTTCGGTATTATCATTAATCCGTTGCCAAATATACTTTTCTGTAGGCTGAATAGCCATGGTCCACTTATTTTGTCCATCAACTCTTACTAAATGTGGTAAGGAAACATCTTTGGTCTCTCCAACAGATTCATTGGCCATAGACGAAATGTTTTGAAGTGGCTGGATACGTTCATTTTGTGTCAAAGGCAGTTCGTCTATTTCTTGTTTATTAAGATTATTAAATACGTTATATGTTTTCATATAATCATACATTTTAAAATGCCAGCCCACCGCATATACAATTGCAAAAAACAGCAATAATCCGCCGAGAATACCTAAACGTCTACCTGCGCTTGGAGATTTTCTAAAACTTCTCAATGCAATAAAGGTGATCAACCCACACAACAAAATGATAAAAAGGAATTTTCTAATAAAAAGAATCGCTGGTTGGTAATCATCCCTTAAAATAAATAGAATAATTACTAGTAATAAGCTCAGTACTATTGTAATTGTCTTCTGTTTAGTTCCTTTCTGCCAGTATCTTTTGATCATTTTATTAGTTGGTTTTATTTTTTTTTGGAAATAGTAGCTATATCGTCAGTAGTTCCGAAAACTCGCAATACTTCTTGATTATAACAAACCTTTATCTTTCAATCGTTCACGTGCACTTTTCTCTGGCTCTTTTGGAATTTCTTTTTGAAGTGGCTCAATAGGAGTCTCTTTAGACTTCGAGCTACCGATTTTAGTTTCGTTGCCTTTAATATCCTCAATAAAATCTTTTCCTTTCTCTATGGTATCATGGACAATATCTTCTAATGAATCACTCTTCTCATCAATCACTTCAGAAGATTTAAAAATAAAATTTGCTAAATATGTACCCAACACTGTTCCCGCAATCATGGAACCGAAAAGAGAAATTGTTGCCAAATCAATAGGTATTAAAAAACGTGTAATTACAATACCCACCAAAAAAAGAAATGAAATAAAAACTAATCTCAATAAAAATGATTGTTGATAAACAAAACCAGTCTTGTCATCAGCTTTCATTTGCAATTCTTTCGAGTTGACAATTTTATTAAAAAATCGATATAAGCCATTTCCATTAGATTCTCTCCAATACAATAAAGCTCCAAACAAGATAGTCGCAATAAATACAATGAGTTCTAGTGTCATAAGTTCTTATTTTTAAATCCCTTTCCGAAATGGAATAGACGGATATAATTCTTCCTACTAAATTAGTCTATAATTTTTAAATATTGTTACGGATGGTTTCAATTGCCCAATCCTTCATAGATTCATCCCATGTTTTAAACTGCTCATAAAATTCTTCTTTATCATACCAATAGAGAAATAGAATATCTTTTGGAGAAACATTTACCAACAACTTCCATATAAGATCTTGATGTTTTGGCTCTAAAGAAGAATGTGGACTATGAAGCGCATGAAACATTTTCTGATCTACAATATCTGCAATCTTAAATTCGTTACTGATTTCAGATTTTTCTAGGTAACGTTCTACACTCATCACTCTTTTTCGTGACGCTAATTCCATCTTATTAAGATAACTTTTAAAAAGCAACGTATCACTTAAAATATCTTTGATAGGATGTTGGGTTTTCTTTAAGTGCTGTGAGAAAATGTATTTCTTTATGCGTTCATAACGCTTGGTTTTCACATCTGCATCTAAGTCGTAATCTATTATCACATGATCACGTAATTGATTTACTAACTCTTGCTGTTCGATATGATAAATCATTACATCGTGTACTGTATCCTTAATTGCCTCCTTATATGAATTCTCTTTTTCAAAAACAATAATTGGCGCTACAAAATCACGTAACACATAGATACCACCAAAGGCTTTTGTATAAAAAGAATTTGCAGTATAGTGTATTTCAGATAATGTAATATCTCTTTCCCGCAAATCTCCATATTTCTTAGCAGATTCTAATAATTGCTGATGCAAATTTTCGTCAATAAAATTCGTTCCTTGTTTAAACTTCTCAATTAACTTTAATTGTTCTTTTTGAGCCGTTCTTAAATTATTTATAAGATGAAAACTTATTTTAATTTTCTCATATTTTAAAATATCTAATGGTTCATAAAACGCATCGATATCCTGATCGAAATCTATACATATGGCAGAATCACGTGTAATATCATTGATCTTATCACCGTGAATCTTAAAGATCTCACGCATCATTTCTCTATCGAATGAATGAAATGGTACATAAACTGGTTTCCCTTTCTGTAGTGGAGTAATAACGATACCATGCAAATTGGCCTCACCATTGTTCAGATAATGCATCTCATCTTTTTCCTCAGCAATTTCGGGACTCCATCCTATGCCATCGATTGAGAATGTTTTGAGTTTTGTTTTGGTAAATCCAAGCTTTTCCAAGCATTGGTTATACCGTGTAACGAGCTTTCCGCTTATCGGAATCAACTCTCCTCTGTACAAATTTGCCTCTCTCAGTTTTTTCATTGCTTCTATCTACCCTTTTCAAACTGTTCTCTCGCTTCTAAATCAATATTCAATTGATTTACTCTACCGTCAACTTTACGTTTAAAGTCTGTATCGGCAATGGTCGCCACATTATCTAAATATCGCACGACTTCTTGCCTTCTAATATCTGAAAAGTTCAATCCTTTCATATTGGCTTTCATTAATTCTTGCAGCATGTTGAACTTTGTTTCATATGGTTGTTTGAAATACTTTTCTGGATTTTCAAACCAATCTTTCTCCAAATCAAAATCGGTTAATCGCAATGAAACTGCCGATTGTATATTACGAACATCACGTGAAGAGAAAAATGGAAATATTTGTTGTATTTCTTTATACAAACTGGCATAAAACATATGATCATTTGTTGCATGCATTTTCTCTACTTTTTCATAGGTTTCCAACACACGCTCTTCTGTAGGCTTTTCTGTTAAATTTAAGATTTCACCCATGCTTTTCGCCAACCCTTGATTACTCAAGTATGTATAGTCGTTGGGACCTTGCATATTTACAAATTCAGGCATTGTTTCTTGTAGTTTACGCCACCAAAGGTGATCTTGATCTAAGAAATCATGTTCTGTTCGTGCTCCATCTATCTTAAAACGTCCTTGCACTCTAGAAATAACGGCTTTATCGAGCATTTCTGGTAAATTGGTAAATAATCCTACGGAACTATTTCCGTAATTTACGGCATACGCGCCTTCTGTATATCTTAGAAAAACACCAATCACTTCTTTTACACCCGCTGACACTCCTTGAGCCGTACGTTCTTGCAAATTATTTTCTGCATCATCAATAGGTGCAAAAATTAACTTTGTTGGATCTTGTAAAGGCTTCATCCATTCTACCATTTTTTCGGAAGACCCTCCTTGAAATGTTGAAATCAATGTATCTGGCATTGGGTGAAATAAGAATGGTAATTCTAAATTATCACAATGTTCTTTTAGACGTGTTGCGATAGCTGCAATTAGCATACTTTTACCAGTTCCCGGAATACCATATCCCATAAAAACAGGCATAAAACCTCCTAATTCTTGAAACGGATTTTTCTTTGCTGTAAAATCATAACTAAGCATACGTTCTGTAAGACGACGTGCAAAATGTTTTGCATCTCTATTTCCAACAATTTGTTCGAATTGAATTTTATTAAATTCAACACTCTTAGCTGCACCAGCAAATACATTGTCCCATCCGGAAATAGCGAATTCTGATTTTTCTAACTTATAAGTTCTATCGACAATCGTCTCTGTATATTCAAGAGAACTCTTTCTCAATTGAATTTCATCCAGTAAGGCTTCAAAATACACCACTGTAAAATCGACTACATCTTGATCGCTCTTAATAATGTCGGGATGCCCTAAATATTTATCATAATAAAACAGGCTACAACCAATTCCTTTTAACGGAGTTAACAAAGAAACTTCAGGAATTCCGGCGAACTTTTGTTTCATGACACTTAAATCATCAGAAGCAATTTCTTTTAAATTGTGTAAGATATTATAAGCAGTTGCAAACAACATAAATGCTGTGGCAGTATGCATTTTACTTTCAAATTCTCTCTTTCCAGTAGTATCTAGACCAGATTTATTCTCGCTTAAACTTGACAAACCAGAAGCATCATAGTAGCTATCTTTAATCCATATACCCAAGGTAATTCCTTCCTGAACTGCGTATAAGGTTTGGTTCAGATAAATAGGAATTGCTACAGAATCGGGCAAAAGTCTCTTTTTTAAGGCTAAAATGGTCTTAGAAACTGACGTGATATTGGCGGCACTACTTCCATTATTGGCTCTTGAGAGATATAATAAAATAGACTCATCTTTAGCATCTTTGTCCTTATTCTTTGCTCTTTGTCCTTGCTCCCATTGTATACTTTTTAAATACGATGCAGCTTCATCGCGAAGCATATCAAGTTCGCTTTGTTTAATGGGAAAGGTTGAGTTATGTTCCATAGTTAATTTAGTCTAATTTATCAATTTTAAGATCAGCGAGCTCAATAGGTGCTTTCGCCAATTTATTCAATGTTTCCGGTGCTTTGTTATAAAGTAATTGAATAATTCTATGCGGCGCCAGTATGTATTTCTGATGTACAACATCGCTCCACCTTTGCAGTACCTGTTTCGAGAAAAAACTTCCTTCTTCAAAAGTATCTCCAGAAAATACTTCATCAACTTTTAGAGATAAAGCATATGATTCTATAGGAATTTCTTTTTTAGCGATACTATCTAAAATAGCATGTGTTATGACATGTTCATCCTTTGCAAAAATGTTGTGAAATGGGCCTAAATCTACCCTTTTTATATGCTTAGGAATCAAATCAGGCAACCTTCTATCGATGGTATACGCCATGGTGTCTAATGACATTTCTCTGTCAGCCGTTGTTTTTAGCACATCATATATGAGCTCTTTTTCTTTCTTTGTTGTCTTTCCATTATAATCGAAATACATAAAACAAATGAAGGGTCTATTATGAGCAACATCATAAAAACTCCAACTTGTCATAAATTTTGCCTCTATACCTTCGGGAGCATCGATGATTTTTCCTTGAACAAAACGATTGAAAATATACTGTTGTTCTACCGAAGTATAGTAGACTATAGATGCGGCTTGAAAAAGCTTATCAGATTTAACTGGTTCTTTTTTTCGCAATAATTGATCTAAAAATTGATCTTGCAAAACACTTACATCTGTTAACTTGTTAATATAATTATCACGTAACGACAAGTCATTATATAAATAACGTAACTCTAGATAATTTGGAAACCCAGAATCTGTCAAATCGACTTTCATGTTATCTTCATCATCATACATATATTTGATGCGCATGGCTTCAATAGAATATAACAACAAATCTGCATATTGCTTAAAAAAAACAACTTCTTGCTGTGAACATAAATTATTCTGCTGAACTCTTACAATCAATTCTTTGAGTGCAAAATCCACCATCTTATGATAGAAAACATACTGTTCTTTAGAATCTAAAACTGCAGAATCTAAAGGCGTTACGATATGATTGACAGACATATTAGTTTAACTATTCAATTTTAAGTTTTACAAAAAATTCATTCCTTGTGCGTTAAGGATTGCAGCGACATCCTTTTCTTTTTTAAAAAAGGTTCAGACTGGGTTTAACATGCTAAAAGAAAAGATATAGCGCAAAGCCTGACAATTGCTGTATTTTTATACAATCTCAATTTTTCTGGAGAAAAGTATCATGAGCAATACAGCAATTGAAACGCCCAACCTTTAAGACAATAAATCGTCGTGCGATGTTGGTTTGGGATCTGAAGCTGGCTTATCTCCGTCCTCAGAAGGAGCTGCACCATCAGCCTTATAATAATCTTCAAAAATCTCTTTCATATCAATACCATATCGATCTGCAAAGTTCTTTTGAATCTCAGAATCTTTGGCTCTAATTTCTTGCAAAGCCTCAGCGTAACTACCATACACCCCTTGCATCACTTTTTCATGAACCGGAATATTATCCATCATCTCTTGACGTGCCTTCGCACTCGCAGTATGCATAGATGCTAATGTTTCTCCTATGTGTTCATCAGTTTTCACTCCTAAATGTTCTAAAATAGCAGCAAATTCTTGATCAGTTCTAGCTTTTAAGGCAACGACATAACCATCATAGTATTTCAAACGCTCTTCAGTATCACTCTTGAGTTTTGCTCGGTGCGTTTGTAAATTACTACGTAAAGATGTCAAAACTTTAATTGTTAAATTATGTTTGTGAACGAAGCTATCCTTACTAGCAGCTAACGTTGTGTACGCATTTTTTAGTCCTTCTAATTCTTCTACCTTTTGTTCGACTGTGGTAACTTTACCAACTGCTTCTGCATAAGCAGCAGATTGTTTGTCTACAATTTCTTCAAGTTCTTGACGCACTTGCTTTAACAAAGCATATTGCTCTTCTAACTTAGATTCTACTTCCTTCTTTTTTTCTAAAGCTTTCGTATGATTTTTTGTAGCTTCTACAATCGCCGTCTGTAGTTTATCTTCAACTTCTTTTATTTCAACTTCTCTATTCTTTAAACGCGTTACTGCCGCCTGGCTTTTGTAAGACAACTCGCTCAACAGGGTTTGAACATCTGCACTCTCAATACGTTCTTGAAACATTGCTTTTGCTTTGTTATCGGCTCCATCGCGTATTTTTTGTGCCTCTTGAAGTTCTACTTGAGCCTTTTTAATTTTGCTTTTGCGCCCCCAAAGATTATTCCACCATGTATTTGGCTTATTTTCAGCATCTTCAAGTTTTACTTTGGCTCTTTCTAGTGCTTTTTGGGCGTCATCAATCACTTTCTGTTCAACTGCATTTAAGGCAGAGAATTTCTCAAAAATGATTCCTACTTCATCTTGGTAATCAGTTAAGTCTTTAATGGCGTCTAATAAAGTTGTTCTATCTTTTTCAGCCATATGAACTACATCATCTAAGGTGGCGTTCAAGATTTTTTGACGGGTTTGCGGATCGTCTTCTTGAGCAAGTTTAGACTTCATGGTATCGATCGCTTTGCCCCAGTTCACATCAACTTTTTCGGTTTTTTCATTAGAACTAGTTTCTAGTAAATCAAAATCATCAGACATATTGGTTTATTATTTTTAAGGTTCAACAAGATATTTTGGCTAAGCAATTTCGTCAAAAAAATCTAAATAGAAAGAGAAACTACTCAAATATATGTAGGATTTCTATGAGTTTTGTTACAAATAGTATTTTAGCCCTTAAAATACAAGTACTTAAATTCAAACAAGAGCCATCTGTAAGTAATTCAAAAGGAGTTACTAAGATTTCATCCATTTTTGTATTTTAGCCCAATAGTCAATTAACTGTAATTTGCATGGATATCAACTTCAATAAAAATGAAGATCACAATAAATTATTAGTATCAGATCTTCGCAAACGTTTCGCAAAAGTCAAGCTTGGCGGAGGGCAAAAAAGAATCGACAAGCATCATGCAAAGGGTAAAATGACCGCTCGAGAACGCATTGACTTTTTGTTAGATGACAAACGAGATGCTATAGAGATTGGCGCCTTTGCCGGTGATGAGATGTATCTAGAACATGGAGGTTGCCCGAGTGGAGGCGTTGTTGTAAAAATTGGCTATGTAAAAGGTAAGCAATGTATGGTGGTAGCGAATGACGCTACTGTTAAAGCTGGTGCTTGGTTTCCTATTACTGGCAAAAAGAATTTAAGAGCGCAAGAAATTGCTATTGAAAACAGGTTGCCAATTATTTATTTAGTTGATTCTGCAGGTGTGTATTTACCAATGCAAGATGAAATTTTTCCTGACAAGGAGCATTTTGGTAGAATTTTCAGAAACAATGCCGTCATGAGTAGTATGGGTATCACCCAAATTGCTGCTGTTATGGGTAGTTGTGTTGCAGGGGGAGCCTATCTACCAATTATGAGCGATGAAGCATTGATTGTGGATAAGACAGGAAGTATTTTCCTTGCGGGAAGTTATTTGGTGAAGGCCGCTATCGGTGAAACTATCGATAATGAGACCTTGGGAGGTGCTACAACACATTGCGAAGTTTCGGGAGTCACAGACTATAAGGCAAAAGATGATAAGGATGCTTTAGCTACCATTCAAAATATTATAGCTAAGATTGGTGACTTTGATAAAGCTGGATATAATAGAATTGAATCGAACAAACCAACTAACTCTCCTAAAGATATTTATGGAATCCTACCTAAAGCTAGAAATGAGCAATATGATATGCGTGAAATTATCAAACGCATTGTGGATAAGTCTGAAATAGATGAATATAAAGCTGGGTACGGACAAACCATAATTACAGCCTATGCTCGCATTGATGGTTGGGCCGTTGGTATTGTTGCAAACCAACGAAAAATAGTAAAAACGAAGAAGGGTGAAATGCAGTTTGGTGGTGTGATTTATTCAGATTCTGCCGATAAAGCGACGCGTTTTATTGCCAATTGTAATCAGAAAAAAATTCCGTTAGTATTCTTACAAGATGTAACGGGTTTTATGGTGGGTAGTAAATCGGAGCATGGAGGAATTATTAAAGATGGTGCTAAAATGGTAAATGCAGTAAGTAATTCAGTGGTACCGAAATTTACGATTGTTATCGGAAACTCATACGGTGCTGGTAACTACGCCATGTGCGGCAAGGCCTACGACCCTAGACTTATTGTGGCATGGCCTAGTGCTGAATTGGCTGTAATGAGCGGAAATTCAGCTGCTAAAGTATTACTGCAAATAGAAAAAGCCTCTTTATTAAAAAAGGGTGAAGAAATAACCAAAGAAAAAGAAGCTGAACTCTTCAATAGAATTAAAGATCGATACGATTCTCAGGTATCACCTTATTATGCGGCGGCTCGCATCTGGACTGATGCAGTTATTGATCCTCTGGATACAAGGACTTGGATTTCTATGGGTATTGAAGCAGCAAACCACGCTCCTATTGAGAAGCCTTTTAACCTTGGAGTAATACAAGTTTGATACTAAAAAGAGTAAAACAAATCTTTATAAACGATTAAATATATTTTTTAATAAATGGGAAGAGCATTCGAATTTAGGAAAGCAAGAAAAATGAAACGCTGGTCGGCTATGGCCAAAACCTTTACGCGTATCGGTAAAGACATTGTGATGGCTGTAAAAGAAGGTGGTCCTAACCCCGAATCGAATTCGCGTTTAAGAGCCGTTATGCAAAATGCTAAGGCTGCTAATATGCCAAAGGACAATGTAGAACGCGCGATTAAAAAAGCAACCGATAAAGATACGGCCAATTACAAAGAAGTATTATTTGAAGGGTATGCCCCTCATGGTATTGCAATTTTAGTAGAAACTGCAACTGATAATAACAATAGAACCGTGGCAAATGTCAGAGCTGCTTTTAACAAATGTGAAGGTAATTTCGGTACTTCGGGATCTGTAGTATTTATGTTCGATCATACCTGTAACTTTACTGTTAAAAAAGAAGATATATCCATTGATATGGAAGAACTAGAATTAGAACTTATAGATTTCGAGGTTGAAGAAATTTTCATCGATGAGGAAGGTGTAATTATATATGCACCTTTTGAGCAATTTGGTGCTATTCAATCCTTTTTTGAAGAAAATAACGTAGAAATTTTATCCTCGGGATTTGAACGCATTCCAACCACGACCAAAAAATTATCTGAAGAACAGCAGGCTGAAGTTGAAAAATTACTTGAAAAATTGGAAGAAGATGATGATGTGCAAAATGTATATCATTCTATGGAAGTGAATGCTTCATAATCAAAAGGTTACGATTTTATTTTGATTTATATGCTACCATGAAGAAAAAGTACAACTTAAAGGACCTACCCTCAATTGCCAAAGATATTATTGAAAACGTCTCTAATAAGGTCCTACTGTTTTATGGTGATATGGGCGTTGGGAAAACAACCTTGATCAAAGAGTTGGTGCGACAGCTCAATGTTGACGATATTGTAAGCTCACCAACGTTTTCATTGGTAAATGAATATCGTTCTCAAGATGGAAATACAATCTATCATTTCGATTTTTATAGGATAGAAGAGGAAACGGAGGCCTTAGATATGGGCATAGAAGACTATTTTGATGATGACGTTTGGTGCTTTGTCGAATGGCCCGATAAAGTCAAAAATTTAGTACCTTTAAATGCTGTTGCAATTCATTTGACTCTAAACGAAGATCAATCGCGTACAATATCAATCAAATAAACATTTATGAGTAAGCAATTTTCGCCTTTTAGTAAAGAAGAGTTATTACCACAAGAAGAAATGCTTGAGGTAAAAAAACAAAAAGGTGAATTATTCATAGGAATTCCTAAAGAAACCCATCTTCAAGAAAAACGTATTTGCCTAACTCCAGACGCCGTTGCCGCTCTGACCAATCATGGGCATCGAATTGTATTGGAATCAGGTGCGGGAGATGGTTCTAATTACAGTGATACCGAATATTCGGAAGCTGGAGCAAAAATATCATATAGCACAGAAGAAGTATTTGGATGCAACCTTATTTTAAAAGTTGAACCTCCAACAATTAAGGAAATTGGTTGGATGAATCCGCAAAGCACCTTGTTTTCTGCTTTACAATTAAAAACTCAAAACAAAAAGTATTTCGAAACGCTTGCAAAAAAAAGGATTACGGCTATTGCCTTCGATTTTATTACCGATGAACATGGGGTGTTTCCTGTGGTAAAATCGCTCAGTGAAATTGCTGGAATATCGTCAGTACTAATTGCGGCTGAATTAATGACTAACAATAATGGTGGAAATGGATTGTTATTTGGAAATATTGGTGGTGTTCCTCCTTCTGATGTAGTTATTTTGGGAGCAGGTACCGTTGGCGAGTTCGCAGCAAGATCTGCCTTAGGACTGGGAGCCAGAGTGAAGGTTTTCGACAACTCTATTACAAAATTACGACGTTTGCAACAAAATTTAAATTCTCCTGTTTATACGTCGACCATACAGCCGAAAACATTGCAAAAAGCATTAATGCGTTGTGATATCGCTATTGGTGCAGTACGTGGTAAAACGAGAACGCCTATTATTGTGAATGAAGAAATGGTTGAGCAAATGAAAGATGGCTCCGTTGTTGTAGATGTGAGTATCGATAGTGGCGGGTGCTTTGAAACTTCAGAAATCACAACACATAAAAAGCCAACATTCACGAAGCACGGGGTTATCCATTATTGCGTGCCCAATATCCCATCCAGATACTCAAGAACAGCCTCATTATCAATTAGTAATATTTTCACTCCTTACCTACTTGATATTGCTGAAGAAGGAGGCATTGAAAATGCCGTACGATTCAATAAAAGTCTCAGAAAAGGTATGTACTTTTACCACGGAATTCTAACCAATAGAGCCGTTGCTGATTGGTTCAATCTTCCTTTTAGAGATATTAATTTATTGATTATTTAAATTATATGAACCTTAAACGTCGCTTTACTCTTTTCGGATTTGGATTTGCCGCAGGTATCGTCATTGTATTATTTATATTAAATGGCAAAAATGCTTCTTGTAATTATTTGCCCAATGCTAGGATGTTAGAAATTTTACGAAATAAGCATAGAGTTTATACTGATGACGTCCATCAAATGATGGTTTCTAATAAAATTGATTCAGCATCTGTAGCTGAATTGTTACTAAAGGGAGATATTGATTTTTCAAAAAGTAAAGTCCGTCAAGAACCATGCAGATACTATTGGATTGACGGCTACTTATTACAAAAAGAAGCCTCCATTTATGTCGAAAATTGCGACACTATTGTCACCATACAAAAAATGACAATAAATAATTGATTTTTAGCTATTTACAGTACAAAACATCAACTATTAATTACAATTTTTTTACTATAATTTTTATTACTTTTATTGATACTATAAATATAAACTCCTGGTGTTAAACGTGGAAATCTGTCGGTAATACTGATATCGTGTAAGCCTGGTTCTAATGTGTCGTCAAAAACTACACCTAAATTCTGTCCAATAATATTATAAAGTGAAATCTTATAGTTTTCTGGGAAGTTATTATCAATTCTAACCGAAACGCGTTCCTCTTGATAGACAGGTGTATGTTCAAAATTCTCTCTAACAATATAATCATGATTTCGTACAGTGCTTGAACAACTAAAGCCTAAATCTAGCTTATTATAAGGGCGAGGTATAGATTGATTGATCACACTAGGGTCTACACATAACCATTCTTCCATAACTGTACCATAAACATCTATATAGTCTGTAGTATATCTTAAATTACCACCTCGAGTTAAGTTAGCCAAACTTGGATGTTCTCCGATAAAACCGTTTCCATTAAGTGCTGGGCCAAAAAGCATCATAGGTGCCGCCGTACCATGGTCTGTTCCATTTGATCCATTTTCTCGTACGCGTCTTCCAAATTCTGAAAAAGTCATTGTTAATACATCTCTATCCCTTCCAGTAGGCTCTAAATCTCTATAAAATGCGGTCACAGATTCAGAAATATTAGTTAGCAACTCTTGATGTCTATCTGGCTGATTGGCATGCGTATCAAATCCATTCAAACTTACCATGTACACACAAGTTCCCATGCCATCTTTCACAGTTTTTGATATAATTGATAAAGCACGACCTAAATTAGTGTCAGGAAACTCAACAGTATTTGTTTGAGCACGTGCAGCATCTTTTATGACACCCGAGTATTTTAACGTAGTATTTAAAATTCCCCTCACATATTTCAATTGCGATCCTCTTGTGCAATCCGGTATATCAGCAACATCGTAAAACGCATCACTATCAATAATTCTTTCTAACTGTCGCGTATTAGCGATCGTAAAAGCAAAATTACTCTCGTTACCTGTGAACATAATATCACCAACCCCTCCTATTTGTACTGCTGGAGGTGCATCTGGTAAGTTTAACAAATAATCAGGATAAATTTCTTCAAAATGTCTACCATACACCCCAGTTTCTATTAAATCATCATCAGTTCCTCTAGACATATTATCAGTTCCAGTAAAATGTGACAAGTTTTGATTCTCATAACCGGTACCTTGAACTACTTTCATACATCCCCCTTCCCAGATTGGCTCGATTGCATTTTGCAAATAACTTGGAATTCCAAAATCATTAGACAACTTATGTATATCTGCCATTTCATGGCGTATCGTAGGTCGCGCATTTGCGTAACGATCATAGTCATAAATTGGTACAATAGTATTTAAACCATCATTCCCACCTTGTAGTCTTATAATCAACAATACTCTGCCTGATTCTGAGCTACTCAAAGCTGTAGTTAATGGAGTAGGTTGACCGAAAGCCATCGGAATACCATTCATCATTAATGTAGCTCCTGCTCCACCTAATCCTAAGGTTTGTAAAAATGATCGTCTATTCCATTTATGGTGGTCATCTGTATTACAATTTGTATGCGTATCTTTAGTTGGTTGTGATTCTTTTGTTGTGCACATAAGTTTCTATTTAAGTTGATAATCTGGGAGAGAAACTATATATTCAATGAGGTCTCGCACTTGAAGTGGAACTCCCTCAAAACTTAATGTCCAAATATCATCTTCAAAATAATTAGATGGAACACTACTTTTAAAAATATCTATGCCGGTTTCAAAATCGTCTAAGGTATAGGGAACTTCGCCCATCAACGCTTCGAAAATATCTTTCGTTACCACATCTGCATCATTACTATTACCTGATACATCGATTGCAAATTGCCGAAATTGCTCCTCATCTTGTTCTCGAGCTAAAGTCAGCATATCATCGCTTAAAAACCCGGCTCTAAAGGTAATCGTACCAGAATTTATCCAATCTCGATCTCCTGGCCATCCAAAAACAGTTGGTGGGTTCATAATATCTTGATCGAATACCCTTGAAGCATTCTTCACAAATTCTTTATACATATCGTAGTCGCCAAAATTAAAACCTGTAGCTGTGATAAACTGGATGATAAGATCAAGTGGACTTTTAATAATGGTATTTCTAGCTTTCTCATCGAAAAAGTGCTCGCTTTTAAATAGCGTTTTTAATACTGGAGCTATTTCAAAATTATTACTGATAAAAATTGCACCTAAAGGATTGATAATATTTGTTCTAATAACGTCATCTACCTCAGGGCTTACGAAGTTAATATAGATCTTCTCACATATATATCGGGCAATGAGTTCTGTTTTTTGATCAAATAAGATATCTATAACATCATTATACCCCCAGTTACCCGTTTGCTCAAAAATAGTTTTCTCTTCAACATCAAAATTGTCTGCATTAAAAATAATACTTGAATTTTCACCATTAACATATTCGTTGTACCCTGTTAAAGCTCGTGAGGTTTCAACAATATCATCTTCTGTGTATCCATTACCTTCCCCCAAAGCAAACAATTCATATAACTCTCTAGCATAGTTTTCATTTGGACTTTCTACGGTACTTTCGAAGCCGTTTAAAAACTTTAACATGGCGTTATCTAAACCCATTTCGGTAATGAAAGTTCTAAAATTACCAAACGAATTACGTTGTAATGCCATAAAGTATCTATATGCATAACCTGCAAAGTCATATTCATGAGCTATAGTTACAAAATGGTTATGCCAAAAAAAGGTCAGTCTTCCTCTTACACCATTATCAATTAACTCTTTGATAAAAGCATACTGAGTTTCGTCAACAAGATCTCGATTTTCATCTTCCCCATATGTAAATCCATTGGCCGCATAATCGGCAGGATCTAGAGGAACCCAGGCTGGTTCAACTGTTGGTGCTAACGCCATTGCATTATCTATTAACGCGTCAATATACGCCGAGGGCGATTGCGCCAATGCATTTGCAATTGATGAGGTATTAATACCAAAAGCAATTCGGTTATGAAGATGCCTTACTTTTATGGAATCCCAAGGGTTAGTCGTCGAAGGATTGTATTCAGTTAGAGGAGAAATATTACATGAAACGTAGTTAGTAGTCATATTTATATTTCTTTATAATCATTTAATTAACGTATTTCTCGCTATTTTATTATAAAGTAAACATAAACACAAAGTCTAAAGAAATTCTAAAGCTTGATTTATCACGTCATTCATACGCATACAACCAGTAGATTTTAGAATTGTAAATAGAATTTATTTCAATTTAAAAAATGAAATTAGTTGGTAAGATTACACCTAAAGGTACCTTTTAAAGCAGTCTAAATCTTTTTAACGCGAACTGCATTCAGACCTTTCATGCCTTTCTCGAGTTCAAATTGCACCTTATCGTTTTCAGTAATTTGATCGATAAGGCCACTTACATGGGTAAAATATTTTTCTTGATTTTCAGAATCTGTAATAAATCCAAAACCTTTAGAAGTGTCAAAAAAAGATACTTTTCCTTTACGAATAGGATCTACTTCAACATGTTCTTTTTTATAGTCTAGGCTAATACTTTCTGCATCAATTTTGACTTTCATATTCGGATCTGGTGGAGTATCCGATAAGTTACCGTTATGATCTACATATGCAAATGGTATTCCCGCTCCTACTTCCTTTTCTGCTTTACGTGCTTCTTTTTTCTTTTTCTTATCTTCTCTTTTCTTTAAACGCTTCTTTTCTTTTTCTTTCTTATTGTATGTTTGTTGTGATTTAGCCATTCGTAATTTTAGAATTAGTAATTATGTATATAGTTTTAGAAGAAATATAACTACGAAACGAATGTTCAAAATTAAGCGCGAAGATCACTATTTTTTAAAAATAGTTTTTCAAACAATTTCAATTATCTACTCCAAGAAACTCTTTAAACTGTTACAAATATAGCATTTTACCTTGAGATTTTCGATTTTTTGACCGTCAGAATTCATTAAATCCCCGTGTTAATGGGCGCTAGAGGCATTTGAACAAGTCAATTAGTCTAACTTACCTTTTGATTGTCAATATAATACCTTTCAATTATTTGCTCTACATTATTGATGGTCTTTTTACACCAATCTAGACGTTTTTCATTCTTCTCGCTCTCAGAGAGTTGCCAATTCACATTAGAATCCCTTAAGCGCGTGGTAAGATCATTTAAGATAATAGCAGCCGCCACCGAAACATTTAAACTCTCGGTAAAACCAACCATTGGAATCTTTAAATACCCATCAGCTTCACGCATCATTTTCTCAGAAACCCCCGCTTTTTCTACCCCAAACACAAAAGCAGATTTTTTTGAAATATCAAAATCTTTCAAAACACATGAGTCATTATGAGGGGTTGTTGCTATTAATTGATATCCGCTATTTCTGAGTGATTCAATACAAGTATCCGTATTATACTCTTCGGTATTATATTCATTAAAATCTATCCATTTCTGCGATCCTTTCGCAACTTGGTTTGACACATAACTATTGTATTTATTTTCAATGATATGAATATCTTGTATACCGAATATATCACAGCTTCGCACAACAGCGCTTGTATTATGCTTTTGATAAATATCTTCTAAAACTACCGTAAAATGTCGCGTACGGTTTTGTAAGATTCTCTCGAATGTCAATTTTCGATTTTCTGTTATAATCGATTCTAAATGTTTTAAAAGATGAATATCTATCACAAAACTAATTTTTGGTAAATTTACCCAAATCAAAGAAATATACTATTCCAATGCAAAAAATTGTTGTTTTAACCGGTGCAGGCATCAGCGCTGAAAGCGGTATCAATACTTTTAGAGATGCTGACGGCCTATGGGAAGGGCATGATATTATGGAAGTTGCTTCGCCTCAAGGGTTCCATAATAATCCAGATCTCGTATTAGATTTCTATAATCAACGGAGACGGCAATTGTTGCAAGTTGCTCCTAATAGCGCACATTTTGCTTTAGCCACTTTAGAAAAGAACTATCAAATTACTATTGTTACGCAAAATGTTGATGATTTACATGAAAGAGCCGGTAGCTCACATATAATACACTTGCATGGAGAATTACTGAAGTCTAGAAGCACTAAAAATGAACACTTAATTTACGAGCAAAAAAAAGATATTCTTTGGGGAGATCATTGTGAGGAAAATGCACAATTACGTCCTCATATTGTATGGTTTGGAGAAGCTGTACCGATGCTTGACAAAGCAATTGAAATTACTGCGAATGCAGATATTTTAATAGTAATTGGCACTTCAATGCAGGTCTACCCTGCTGCAAGTTTGATAAACTATGTGCCAACTCATACCCCGATTTACTTTATTGATCCGAAACCTTCTGTTACAGAAAGTGATTTTAATAATCTAACAATCATCCCAGAAAAGGCAACTATAGGGGTTCAGTATTTAATCAATACTTATCTATGACAAAGGAAGAATTTAACTCCATATTAGCCAGAACACCTAAAGATTATAGGAAAAGACCTCTTCTTGTTGCTGCGATTTTAGAAAATCAACATTGGGTTGCTATTTTACTGAATAATATGAGCGCTGTGACAGATGAAAGATCTAATTTCTCTGCAAGAATGTTAGAGCTCAGTTGTAAAGAAGAATTGAGTATTCTTCTCCCTTATCTTGATGTATTTAGTGAATTAATAGCAAAACTTAAATTAGATGGTTCATCTAGAACTTCAGCTAAACTAATAGAAATGCTTACATTTCAATATTTTATAAAATATAATTCAGTGTATATTGAACGCTTGTCTACTGAGATATTAGAAAAATTTACGGAGCGATGCTTTGATTGGATGATTACAGACAGAGCGATCGCTATACAAGCTCATTCTATGTACGCGCTATATTTGTTAGGAACAAAATTTGAATGGATTCATCCAGAATTAATACTTCAAATCGAACGAAAATTACCCACTGGAAGTACAGGTTACAAAAATAGAGGAAGAAAAATCATTCGCGCAATTACAACAAATAAACTATTAAAATTACAAGCTCAATAGTAGATTTGTCTCTACCTTATTTTGCTATTAGCTGAAAAAGACTTTCATATAATTTTCCATCGGAGATTACACTTCCTTTTTCAACGAGGTCAAACAACTCCAGATTGCGTTCTTTTGTATATTTCTTAACTCCCTTTAGAAATTGAATCGACGGATCATTCGTATTATCTATAAACCAATTATAATCTACAGAATTGAAAAAATCAAAGTCTTTTTTGTTTATCTGAACTACAATTCTAGATATTACTTTCTCTTCACACTTAAACAAGTTGATGTTTGTCTTAGAAAAATGTTCTAAGTAATTAGTTTTAGTAAGAGCATCATCCCAAACAACATCACTAAATAGATTCAATTCTTCATCAGCTACTTCCGGTTTGTTTTTCTTTATACTTACCCACTCCTCGACATCTATCTGCTGTGATGCTAAGAATTGAGCAAATTCTTTGTGCAAAGCCTCAAATTGTTCTTTACTTAATTGTCTATACTTCATCTTCGATACTATTTCTGTAAATTTTGTACTGCAAAATTAAAAAAAAAGCCGTTCAACAAGAACGGCTTTCAAATTTTAACGATGGTATTTATCGACAGTGAGATTATTTCTTCTCTCCAACCACATCAAATGGTATGTCAAAAATAACATCTCTGTGCAAACGTACTTTGGCGTTATATTTACCTAATCTTTTTACCAAGCCACCAGAAACAGTAATAAATTTTTTGTCTATTTCATTTCCAGCTTTGGCTATGGCAGCAGCAACATCAGCGTTACTTACTGAACCAAATAATTTATCACCATCGCCTGTTTTGGCTGCTATCTTAATTTCTAGCCCTTTAATAGCATCTGCTATTTTAGTAGCTTCTTTAATAACACTCGCTTCTTTATAAGCCCTTTGCTTTAAGTTTTCTGCTAAAACCTTTTTTGCAGAACTAGTTGCTAATACTGCATATCCTTGAGGGATTAAAAAATTACGTCCGTAACCGTTCTTCACAGATACTACATCGTCTTGAAATCCTAAATTTGCTACGTCTTTTTTTAATATAAGTTCCATAATTGTCTCTTTAATTATTTTAACATATCACCTACATATGGCATAAGTGCCAAATGACGCGCTCTTTTTATTGCTTGAGATACTTTACGTTGATATTTTAACGAAGTACCTGTTAAACGACGAGGTAAGATCTTACCCTGCTCGTTCACTAAATACATTAAAAAATCTGCATCTTTATAGTCGATATACTTAATGCCATTTTTCTTAAAACGACAATATTTCACTTTCTGCTTTGTATCAATATCTAACGGAGTTAAATATCTGATCTCAGCCTTATTTCCTTCTTTTGCTTGTTGATCTATAGATGCCATACCTTAGTTTTTAGTTGCTTTTACACGTTCTTTTCTAACTTCTGCCCAAGCAGCAGCATGCTTATCTAACGATACCGTTAAGTAACGCATGATACTATCATCTCTTCTAAATTCTAATTCAAAAGGAGCAATAGCTTCCCCAGAAACTTTGTACTCAAATAAATGATAAAAGCCAGTTTTTTTCTTTTGAATTGGGTATGCTAATTTTTTTAAGCCCCAATCTTCTTTGTGAGTCATTTCGGCACCTTTAGAAACCAAGTAGTCTTCAAACTTCTTTACTGTTTCCTTTACCTGAGTATCAGATAAAACGGGATTCAAAATGAAAACAGTTTCGTAATGATTCATAATTAATATTTTAATTGTTTATTTTTAAGCGTGCAAATATACGATATTAATTTCTTTATTTCCCTATTAATTTCCTATTATATTTAGTAAATTGACGAACATTAAAAATTGCTAAACGACACTTCATGGAAATACCTGAAATCCCAGATCTCATTTTATATGCGATCCCATTTTTTCTTCTCACCTTAATCATTGAAATCATTGTGGACGTGCGAGAGAAAGCTAACGCGTATGAAACCAAAGATGCTCTTACTTCTATTGGCATGGGACTTGGTAATGTTTTTTTAGGAATTTTGAGTAAGGCCCTAGTATTTGGAATCTTTTTAGTGATCTATAACAATCTTCGTCTTTTTACCATACCATTTACTTGGTGGGCATGGATATTGATTCTATTTATAGATGATTTTGCCTATTACTGGTTTCATAGAATAAGTCACGAAAGTCGGTTTTTTTGGGCATCACATGTAGTACATCACTCTTCTCAAAAGTATAATTTAAGTACTGCTTTGAGGCAAACATGGACAGGTGGTTTTCTCGCATTTGTTTTTTGGTTACCACTACCCTTTCTTGGTTTTCATCCGGCAATGATACTTGCTCAGATGTCAATTAGCCTAATTTATCAATATTGGATTCATACTGAATTCATTAAAAAAATGCCGACTTGGTTCGAGTCCGTTTTTAATACACCATCGCATCATCGAGTGCATCATGCGACTAATCCACAATATCTCGACAGAAACCATGCAGGGATTTTCATTTTTTGGGATAAATGGTTTGGGTCTTTTGAACCAGAGGCAGAAAAACCTAGATACGGCTTAGTGAAAAACATTAGCTCATTTAACCCGCTCTATGTGGCTTTCCATGAATGGATTGATTTATTATCGGATGTTTTTTCTTCAAAGACATCTTTATGGAATCGGCTTAAATACGTAATTAAACCACCTGGATGGAAACATGATGGCACTGGAGTATTATCAGACGATATTCGAAAAGATTGGAAGAATAAGAACTCTTAATATGGCTCTCTTTTCTTTAAGAAATAATTCAATGAAATACCAACGGCTCCATTTTTCCAAATATCATCTTCTGTATTGAAAAGATTGGTGAGCCCTTTGTAATAATGCATCTTCACCTTCATTCGCTTAGAAAATAGAATTCCTGCACCTATATTCGCACCTGTAGAAATGCGATTGACGCCTCCTTCACTGCCTATATCAAGGGTAATTGTCTCGTTATCATTTTTTACAAATGCTCTAATATTATAATCTATATTTAGCCCACCTTCGATGAAGATCTGAAAATTTCTATTATTTATATTTAGATAGTATCCTAAGTTTATAGGTATCTCTATAACATTGACGCCCCACTTTTCTTCAGTTGTGTTGATACCACGAATATTGTTTGCATTAAAACTTCTTTTACTTGCAAGAATAGCGACTTTTGCATACATGTTTTCTGATAGATCTCGTTCAGCCGCGTAACCCAAACTAAATCCAAATGAACTAGTTGGTTCTCGCGAAGTATCCATCATAAAATCGGCATTTGTAATACGAGCACCTACCTCTATTCCATGATAAAATTGGCTATAAGAAGAAATACTCACGAATAAAATTGAAAAGAAAAAGATTCCTTTTTTAGTAAAACTGTAGAATTGTCCCATACTTTTTAATTCTTAATATCATGTAGGGGATTTGTTTTATACTTTCAACAAGAACGAATTATCACTTGTTTTAGTATGATTACACCAAACAAATAAATTTTGACAGAACAGAATATCAAAGTAGGCCTATTACTCTAATAGCAATCAACATCGATATTAAATCGAACAGATCTATAATCTGCAATAGATTGAAAACTATTTTTAATTTTCTGAATAATAACTTTAGATTGATGCAGCGAATGCTTTTTTGTGAGTTTTATCAATATTGTTTTGATATGTTGATTTCTAATTCTAGAAATTGCAGGACTACTTGGGCCTAAAACATCATCTCCGAACGAATTTACCAAAGATAAGGCCAACCATTTACTTGCTGCATCGACCTTACTATAATCTTTATGTTTTAATGTGATTTTTACTAAACGATTAAAAGGTGGATAATGGTATTGATATCTCTCATCTAATTGTTCTTTATACATTGTAGCATAATCATTTGTTGTAACCTGTTGCAATATCTGGTGATATGGATTAAAAGTTTGGATTGCTACTTTTCCTCTTTTCTTATCACGACCTGCTCTACCAGCCACTTGCGTCAGCATTTGAAAACTCCTCTCATGTGCTCTAAAATCAGGGAAATTTAACATATTGTCGGCATTTAATACACCAACTAAAGTAACATTTGCAAAGTCAAGTCCTTTAGAAAGCATCTGTGTTCCAACCAAAATATCTATTTCTTGCGCTTGAAAGGCATTTATAATTTTCTCATAACCATATTTACCCCGCGTCGTATCCAAATCCATTCTACCTACTGCATGATCCGGAAACAACTCCTTGAGTTCTAGTTCTATTTGTTCAGTACCAAAGCCTTTAGTATCTAACGATGCATTGCCACAAGCAGCACATGTTTGAGGCATAGCTCTATTATAACCACAATAATGACAGCGCAATTCACTCCTAAACTTGTGAAAAGTCAAGCTCACGTCACAATTAGGACACTGAGGAGCCACACCACATGAAGTACATTCAACAATTGGAGAGAATCCCCTTCGATTCTGAAATAATATAACCTGCTCCTTTTCTGCTAGAGCTTCTTGAATTAATAGCAATAAACGTTCAGAAAAGTGACCATCCATACGCTTTTTACGATAGGCCTCTTTTATATCGACTAATTCTATTTCGGGCAATAGTACATTCCCAAATCGCCTGTTCAATTCGGCTATACCATATTTACCTTCCTTCGCATTATTATAACTCTCCAGCGAAGGCGTTGCACTCCCTAAAAGCACTTTTGCATCATGAATATTTGCCAGTACTACGGCTGCATCTCGCGCATGATATCGAGGTGCTGGATCAAATTGTTTATACGAAGTTTCGTGCTCTTCATCAACAATAATTAAATCAAGATCATCAAAAGGTAAAAAAACGGAAGATCGAGCACCTAAAATCAATTGAGCCTTCTCATTTTTATGTAATACATTTCTCCAAACCTCAACACGTTCATTCAATGAATACTTTGAGTGGAATACAGAAATTCGGTCACCAAAATACTTTTGCAGTCGACTAATGAGTTGAGTTGTTAAGGCAATTTCTGGCAATAAATAAAGTACTTGTTTTCCCTTCCCCAATATCTCTTCAATGAGTTTTGCATAGATTTCTGTCTTACCACTTGACGTTATTCCATGCAACAACGCAACATCTTTTTCTTTAAAAATATTATTTATATGACTATATGCAAGAGTCTGATTATCATTTAACTTATTTATTTTTATATTTTTACCATCAAAACTAACACGATCAACTTGGATATGATAAATTTCAAAAACACCTTTAGCAACCAAGGCATTGAGAACAGCTCCTGAAACGCCACTCTCTTCTTTTAACTGCTTCGCACGAACAGGTTTATTCGTAGCAGCCTGCAATGAGAAATAAGACAACACTAATTCCCGTTGTTTTTTAGCTCGAGTAAGAGAGGTTAACAACTCATGCAAAGCATCTTCATGAGTATAACTTTCACCTAACCTTACATATTTTATTAATTTAGGTGCGTATTTTTTATACAATTCTTCTTGTAATCGAATTCCACCTTTATCTAATAATTTATTTAAGATTGGAAGTACTTGCTTCTTATCTAAAATAGCGCTGATCTTATCTATTTTTAACGATGATTGATGGCGCAATGCCTCCAAGATCAAAAATTCATCATCAGTTAAACCTTCTTCATCAATATATTGTTCATTTTGAACTACCAACGTTTCACTTTCCAGCAAAAATGCCGATGGCAACGCAGAACGCATTACTTCGCCTAAAGAACACATATAATAGTGTGCAACCCAAGACCAATGTTCTAATTGCTTTGCAGTAACTAAGGGAACATCATCTAGAATTTGATAAATTTCTTTTGCATCATACGCTTCAGGAGCTGTTTTATGCAATTCTGAAACCAAGGCTGTATAAATTTTAGATTTCCCAAAAGGTACTGCAACCCGCATTCCTGGTTGCAAAAAAGAAGCTTCAGCTTGCGTTATTTTATAGGTAAATAGTCGCTGAAGCGGAATAGGTAGTATGACGTTTATAAAATGCAGTGCTATTAAAAATTTAAAATGTAAAAATATCGAATAAGAACGAATCTTCTCACTAAATATAAAAATGTTTATCATTAATTAATCAAAATAAACATCTATTTAGACATCAATTTTGACTTAATATTACCTCATTTAAAAAATCTTGGCACGCTGTTTGTTTTAGATGTTACGATCGTGATTCATAAGAACCGATTTAAAAAATAAAACATATACGTCATGAAGAAATTAGCAATCATATTAGTAGCAATCATTTCGACAAGCCTTTCTCCCCTAGCGTTTGCAAATGCAAATAGCACAACTGTAAATTATACTTACAATAATCAAGAAACATTTACATTTAGTCATAGAGGTATTACCTTTTCTATATTTGAGAATGGCGAGTTTGATTTCTATATCAATCCAAGAAATGGCTTACATGCTAATGTAAATCTTGGCGGAGTTAGCATAAGCTATAATGGCGGTTATGATTATGATGCTTATGTACAATATGATGATTATGGTGCGATTGTACAAATTGAGGATGTTGCTATCGATTATGATTATTATGGTCGCATTAGTAGAGTTGACAATATCCGTATAAGATACAATAACCAACGTTTAACTCGTGTAGGAG
The DNA here is from genome assembly GCA_947494325.1 of uncultured Flavobacteriaceae bacterium. Lineage (GTDB taxonomy): Bacteria > Bacteroidota > Bacteroidia > Flavobacteriales > Flavobacteriaceae > Aureibaculum. The sequence continues at coordinate 78,939 of CANLUS010000002.1, read as the reverse complement.
GTTTATATGTACATTATAATAGATTTGGGAATTATTCACATTATACAGGATTCGTAAATGTGTATAATAGAAACTATGTGTTTCATCCTTATCACAACTATTTTGTTCGCCCTATTTTTAACAGATGTATTGTAAGTTATAGACCGTATAGACGTTTTTACACACCTGTTAGATATAATTTCAGAGATTTCAGAAGAAACTATAATAGACGTTATACTGCGAACAACAGAGTGAATAGAACATATAGAAGAATTGATTCTCGTGTAAGAACTACTGCAAGTTCAAATAGAAGAGCTTATGACAGACGTTCTACAGTAAATAGAGCAAATAGAACAGCTTCGAACAGCCGTGGGATTTCGAGAAGATCGGTACAAGAAAGAGGCACTCAACGAAGTACTCAACAACGTAGAACAGCAAGAAGAAACGATGGTGATAAAAGAGGTGTTCAAAGAAGTGCTCAACGAAGAACGGTTCAAAGAGATAATGGTAATAAAATCGGAGTTCGTCGAGGAACAACTAGAAACAATAGTGCAAATACTCAGAGAAGAAGTGCGAATACTTCAAGATCAGCACAAAGAAGTACGACTCCTAGAAGAACAGCACAAAGTGAAACTGTTCAAAGAAGATCTAATGCTTCTCAACGATCAAGGGTTCAAACGAGAAAAGCACCTCAAAAAAGAAGTACAGTTCAGCGAAGAGCAGTATCACAAAGACAACCTCAAAAAGCTAGAAGTACAAGATCAACACAAAAAAGAAGTGTTTCTACTCAGAGAAAAGCATCTCCTAGAAAATCAACGTCTAGAAGAAGACAATAATAAAATTGGTATGTAAATTGAAAAAGATAAGGTCCGCATTTAGCGGACCTTTTTTATTTGAGTATAATTTATTAATTTAGGAATCACTTCTTTAAACGAAATAGTAGTAAAGCATGTTAGGTTATAGGTTCCCGTCGAAAGTATTTCTTTTTCTAACTTCCTTTTTATGTTGTTGGTGTTGGTCAAAGACCTTGCACTCTCAAGAAAAACCTATTGAAAGACAATTAGTCGATCAACTTCATTCAAAATCGAATAAGTTAGCTACTGATTTGATATATCTGCAAACAAGTAAAGATATTTATGAAACTGAAGAAGATCTTTGGTTTAAAGGATATGTTCTAAATGCAAAAAAGCTAAATCCTTCTTTACTAAATAAAATATTATACATACAACTAATTAATGATACAACAAATCAACCTGTTTGGGAAGAAAAATATGAAATTGTTAATGGGTTTGTAGACGGCCACATCTATTTAGATCATTCCTTAAAAGAAGGGACTTATACAATCTACGCGTATAGTGTTAATTCTGTAAATGGTATTTCCAATGATTTTCAAGCCATGAGGAAAATTAAAATTTTAAAAAATATCTCAAATAACTCATTTGATAAAATAAAAAGAAATGATTCCATTCAGTTTAATGTATTTCCAGAAGGAGGTTACTTAGTTTCTGGTATTGCGGGTTATGTAGCATTTAAAGCAACGGATTCAAGAGGTTTTCCAGTTAAGGTTTCAGGAACCGTTTATGAAAATGACCAACAATTACTTGATTTTAAAAGTGAATATGCTGGAATGGGACGATTTAAAATGACACCAGATATTAAGAATAAATATTACATCAAATTGTCAGAAACTTCTGAACATGTTGATCTATATCTACCAAAAATCATGCGTTCAGGAAAAACTTTACAACTTTTGTCAAATACGAATGAAGTATTACAATTTAAGGTGTCAAAAAGTGATACTTCAAAGGAAAAAGTATACCTCAGAGTTCAAATGAATGGTACCGTTTTTATGATTGTGCATGCCAAGTTAACAAGCGAAATTATCATAAAGATTCCGCTAGATGATCTTCCTAGGGGCATCGCAGAAATAACACTTTTTGATAAAAACATTAAACCGTTGGCAGAGCGTTTGGTATTTGTGAATCAAGATCAAAAATTAAATATTCATGCCTCTCTTGACAAATCCTTATATCAAACTAGAGAAAAGGCAATTCTAAAGATCAAAACCACAGATCAGCATAATAAGCCCGTTGTAGGGCATCTAGGCCTCAGTGTCTACGATATGTTATATGAAAATGATCAAGGCTCTAAGACAATAGAAAGTCATTATCTATTATCTTCAAAATTAAAAGGTAAACTCTATAATCCTACGTATTATTTTGACTCCATCAATAAAGATAGAAAAAGAGACTTAGATCTTTTGCTCAGTACGCAAGGATGGAGACGCTATCTTTGGACAGAAACAAACTTAGAGGCTCAGTTAGATTCAAAAAAAAAGCAACTATTTATAAATGACAATATTGGTGGAAGAATCGTGTCCAAAAGAAGGCGCAAAAAGCATTCAATTACTCCAAAAACACATGCAGTTATGACTTTTTCAGGAAATAATGAAGATGAGAAAGAATTCGTTTTTACTGATTCATTAGGAAGATTCGATATCACACCAAGACATTTAAGAATTTCTGATGATTCTTATCTGTACGTTAAAGCGCTCAACGATCCTGAAAGAGAATTCAAATTAAGTATAGGTGATTATCGCTTTAATAACATCAACAAATGGAGAACAGCAATAAAAAAGCACTACCCTATCTTCGAAAATTTCGTTCCACCACAAAAAAAGACAAAGGCTTTTAATCTTAAATCAGATGTAAATCAACTCAGTGAGGTCAATATAATAGGCAAAGTCAGGAAACCCTTTCGAGATAAATACTTGAGCACACTTAACGATCTTATTGCAGGTAGAGGCAGTTATACAGATTATGTTTGTGATTATAATATTTTAAATTGTGCAAATCATGTTACTGGACGTCCACCTGTAGTTGGAGAAGTCTTAAAAGAAAGGCAAAGAGGTTTTTTAGTTAATATTGTTTACGCCAAAAGAAAATATTCAGAATCTGAATTGTTAGAAAAATTTAACCTTGTCATGATCAAGGGATTTTATGGGAAAAGAGAGTTTTACCAACCTAAACATGATGAAAATATTGATATAAAGGATCCATTTCCAGACACACGTAATACACTTCTCTGGAAGCCAGATGTGATCACCAATGAAAATGGCGAAGCTGTAATCGAGTTTTTCTGTTCTGATTTAAATACAATTTTCGTAGGGAATATCGAAGGGGTTGGCGATCGTGGCTTGATTGGTTCAAAACGATTTAAGTTCGTTGTAAAAAATCTAGAATAATTTACTTAAAAAAGAAGAAGACTGTAAATTTCCATAAGTTTCAACATTTATCTTTGCTCTAACTGTTTCTTAAAAACAAACATTAAAATAATTGGTAAGGCTAAAATGAGAATAATCTTCTGATTTATTTGCAAGATTTGAGGATATAAGGCCAGGGTCAGTATAAAACCGCCAATAGCTCCTCCTAAATGAGCGCTATGGCCAATATTACCAAGTTGTTTTTTCATTCCATAAATTGAATATAAAAAATAAGCAACACCAAAAACATAACCCGGAAAACTTACTACTGGAAACAAAATGAACGTAAGTTCCATACCTGGATTCAACATAATAGCGGCATAAACAATACCCATAACTGCACCAGAGGCACCAACAGCACTATAATAGGGTTCCTTTTTATGAAAACTCAATGAAAGTGTGTTACCCGCAATAAGACTTCCAAAATAAATAATCAAAAATTTCCACACTCCAACTTCGTTTAAGACTGGATCTGCAAAAATGAATAAGGAAAACATATTAAAAATAAGATGCGTTTGATCAACATGTAGGAACCCAGAAGTCAACATACGTATTTGATCACCTTGTAAGATAGGCCCTACCTGAAACTTATAACGCTCTAAAAATAAACGTTCAGAAAAGCCTTTAAATGACACTAATGCATTAATACCAATTAATAGAAAAACAACGGAATTCATTCAAAAAATAATTTACTCAAAGATAAAATTATATCCGATATTTGTCAAAATTATTATCTCGTGCAATTCGTACTATTTATATTGATATATCCGATCATTTGGCTCATTTCTATTTTACCTTTTAGGGTGTTATATTTTATTTCGGATCTATTTTATTATCTTCTTTATTATATCATAGGATACAGAAAGAAAATCGTTGTTGGGAACTTAAAATTAGTTTTCCCGAAAAAATCAAATGCTGAGATAAAAAAAATCACCAAAACATTTTATAAGCACTTCGTAGACATTTTTATTGAAATGATTAAGTCGTTTACCATTTCAGAGAAGCAAATATCCAAACGATACTCTTTTACAAATATTGAAGTACTTCATGAATTAGAGGAAAAAGGTAAGAGTGGGATATTGTATGGAGCCCACTATGCAAATTGGGAATGGATTTTCAATCTTAATTTAAAGATAAAATTTAATGGATATGCCATATATAAAAAAGTAAAAAACCCATATTTTGATAAGAAAGTTAGGGATACTAGGGGTAAATACAACACAACGTTAGTCCCTACAAAAGAGACTTTTGCGCTTATGGCCAAGAATAAAGCTCAACAGGTTTTATCACTGTATGGATTTCTTGGAGATCAATCTCCAAAGAAAGGAAAGATTCATTATTGGACGGATTTTTTAGGTGTTCAAGAAGTTCCGATTCATACCGGTGTAGAACTTTTAGCTAAGAAACATGATTTAGCAGTTGTATATTTCAACACGAAGAAGATTCGTCGTGGATATTATCAGTCAACTTTTCATTTATTGACGGAAAATCCAAATGAATTTAAAGATTATGAATTGACAGATCTTTATTTAAGAGAAGTAGAAAAGCAAATAAAAAAAGCGCCCGAATATTATTTCTGGACGCATAAACGCTTTAAAAATGTTGGTAAAAATGGATAATCTATTCTCTAGACTCTATCACTTTACCCTTTTCATTAATAATTAACTCATATACAATAGGCCCTCGTGCTATTTGCACTTTATACAGTTTTTTATTGCGCTTGTACTGACTAACAAACGCCTTTTTTATCTTATATCCAGCATACTTAGAGGCGGCTTCTTTCACCTTACTAGGGAGCTGAGTAGCCACCATACTTTTCCCAGAAGTTTCGTTGAATTCAACTGGAACTATTTTTTTAGCTTGAGCATACGTGCTTTCTGTGCTAAACGCTCCTATTCCAATCAATATTACTATTATTCTTAAAATTTTCATATTTCTATTTTTATAATTCTATAAATTATTTCAATATTTTAGAATCTTCTATTATTTTCTAAATCGAATCCTAAAGTGATTAAATGTGTCCCCGCATTATTAAGTTCAGTGGCCTCGTTAATATTCCATTGAAAAGCATAAGCTACATAAAACTGATCTTTCTTTAGACCTAACATAGGAGCAACTGATGATGATTTAAAGCTTTGATCAATATAAAATCGTCCACTCAATCCAGCCCACATATATCCAGTATCGGTAATTTTTCTAGCCTTGAAATTTAAATGCATCTCAGAACGAGAATCACCTTCAAATAAATTATAATAAATAGAAGGTTCATATTCAATTTCTTCACTTCTACTTACAAAAGTATATCCGGTATACACATAATAGTTTCTCAGTTTCTTTGGTTCTGTAAAATCAAAAACCCCTTCGACTTTTTTGTTCAATATATTTGAAGCATTTAAACTAAAAAAGAAATCCATATATCGATATAATGCTCCAACCTCAAAGTTATGATTCGTCGTGCTTTTCGCTGCACCTACGGCAGGATCATCAAAGCCTCCTCCACTTCCATCATCAAAATCGGCGGTTTCAATTTTAAATTGATTGAATTTATATGAAATACCGAAGGATAAATACTCTTCGTTCCCATCATTTAATATCAAATGGTGGGCGTATGATAATTGAGCTCCAAGTTGCTTCGTAGCGCCATTACTATCATTATACAAAAGAATTCCAGCACCTGATTTTTCTCCGAATCGAAGATCATACGATAAATTCTGTGTATTTGGTGCATTTTTCAACCCAAGCCACTGCGATACTGCATTTAATCGAATCCTATCATAATCTTCATTTATTCCCGCAAAAGTAGGCGATATAGAAAAAGGATTTTCTGTTAAATATTGCGTATATGGTGATAGTTTAAATTCTTGTGCATTTACTACTAAAGTGCATGCAAATATGATTATATAAATAACTCTTTTCATCGGTTTGTCTGTCTTTGGGTTTATAAATTATCTATATAAGGTTACATTTCCTTTAAACACACGATCATCAGTCGGACTGTTCAACTTGACGACATACCAATAGTCTCCAGAAGGCAGTGCTTTGCCATTATAATATCCATTCCAAGAATTATCAATTCCCTCAAATGCTACAATTAAACGCTGATATCTATCAAATACTTCTACAGTAATGTTTGGATATGGTTGAATGTTTCTTGGATACCATTCATCATTAAAAGTATCCCCGTTAGGTGTAAAGAAATTTGGGATTTCTAAATCTAAAAACTCTAATTCAGCTTCAAACTCAACAATACATCCGTTGTCATCCTTTACGAAAAACGTATAGAAACCATCAGCGGAAATATTAAATAGATTCTCATCTCCAAAATCACTATCTGTAACAGTCACATCTGTTATTCTACCAGCAAGCATAGCGAATTGATAATCGGCCGTACCTCCAGAAAAACTAATATCGTATTGATTTGGATTTTCTAACTGTTGATTAACACCTAGTATATTCATTGGCGTATATGCCACAGCACTTACTTCAACAGGCGGCGCTTCACATAAAAAAGTATTATGCCTAGCAGTAACGCTATGTAACCCTGGTGTCACATTTTCGAAAATTCCAGTAGTGTTGGTAATTGTACCGTCCATTATGTAAGTCACTTCATTGGCATATGCAGGTGCTACTGTAGCTGTAATAGTATTAATACTGCCAGAACAAGAAAAGCCACCAGTAGCTTCAAATTCTAAGAATATGAGCTGATCGATACTTTCTGTTACTGTTGTTTCACAACTATTAATCCCTTTTTCTTTACGGATGATTATTGAATAATCTCCTACTGCCAACCCATTAAACACAGGTGAATTTTGAAACGTTGTACCTCCATCAATACTATAAGTCATGGTATTGCCAGCAGTATTTTGAGTCAAGTTAACTGAAATAGAGCCGTTTGTACTATTTGCACAATTCACATCTAATTTCGACATGGTATAAGCAATTTCGTCATCGAAACCAACATTGGCTACCGTTGTTGTCGTACAATTATTCTGGTCTCTAACCGTAATTGTATGATTTCCTTGAACCGTTGTAGTAAATATGTTCGACTCTTGAAAAGCACCACCATCCATACTATATTCATAATCGCCTGTAGCCGTAAACTGTGTACCACCTGAAGCGTTCACTTCTATTCTTCCACTTAATAAATTACCATTACAAGGCATGATATTATCGCTCACAACATTTGTGGCTTGCAATAAAGTTGGTTCTGTTACTGTTAGACCCGTTGTTTGAAAGTCAAAACATCCTGCAGCATTTGTCACACGTATCGAATAATCTGTACCAATATCCAAGCCATTAAATACATGATTATCAGCGGTAATCGCTCCAGTAGTTTCTTGCAACACGCCCCCTTTAAACAATTCGAAAGTAAAATTGGCTGAAGCTTCATTAACTTGTACTGCTATCGTTCCATCTGCACTATCTCTACACAAAGCATTTGATGGGGTGTAAGTAACATCTAAACCTAAAACAGTCACCACTCTTGTTGTTACTGAACAACCAGTTCTGGTCTGAGTCACAGTATATATTCCTGGACCAGTTACGGTAATTTCTTTCGTATTACCAATATTTGTTCCAGTTTCATCTACCCATTCATAGGTATTATATCCATCATCACCAGAAAAGGTTAAATTATTATTACAAAATGTTAATGTACTATCAAAATTACAAGAACTTGTATCTACAAATAAATCCATCGATCCAGGGTTCCCTAATCCACATCCATTAACGCCATTTAAACCAGGTTGACCTGTAATATTTGTACCTGACGTTTCACCATCATAAGAAGTCTCTAAAAAGTTTTCTAATAAATTAGTACAAGCATCGGTATAATCAAAACAATCATTTGAAGCTGTTACTTGATATCGAATATTATAAGAGCCTGCTAATCCGTCTTTTAAGACTAAAGAATCATCTATAGTAAAAGTTAGTTGTCTAGTGGTTGTATTATAAGTATACGTTATCAAACCTGGCGCCAAGGGAGTGTCCGTGGCATCCAAAAATTCTATGCTGGTTTCATCTAAAGTTACATTAAAAGGTAAGGTGTTTACGACTTCGGTATTCAGTGCACCATCAGTACCTGAATTCTCAAAGTTAATGTTGTATACAACCGTAGCACCTAAAGAAACTGGTGAACCTAACGTAATCGCATTACCAGATGTATCTTCTACACTCGTTAAAACATCAATTACTGGCTCAATGATATCTACAGCAAACGTGTTTAGGAAGGTCAAAATTCTATCACCAGTCGTTGCTACACGTACGGTTGCATCCGTTGCACCGTTTGCTAAAATAAGATTCTCGGTTAAAGGAGCATTAGGGTTATTTAAAGGATCTAAATCCACAATTGCAGTATCCCACCCTAAAGTATTCGTACTATTGGGTGTTCTAGTTGTAACTTGCGCCCCATCTATGGTTACTTTACTGTTAAAAAAGTTGTCTGCTGGATTCTCAGCATCAAACAATAAATCAAAACTACTATTAGGATCAGTAGCTGGTACAATTGCATCTGCAAAAAACAATTGTTCTCCTGTCAAAGCTCTATCTCCTTCTAAAGCACCCAAACCTATTCTACCTTGAACACTTCCTGATGGAGGTGTTACGAAACCAGAATAACTAAACTGTTCTGTATTACTCGGACTTACATTTGAGAATCCATCAAAAGTAGTAATATATTTACGTGGTTTTGTAGGACTCTCATATACAACGACCATCGTCCAACCGGCCGCCCTATTGCCAACTCCAGTTTCACAAGAAACGTTTGCAACGAAATATTCCCCCGAAGGGTTAGACAATCCGGTAACGATACTCGTTACATCCTTATAATACATGATATCTAATTGTTCGCGCTGGGTGACATCCACGATATCGGCGGAAATATCAATATAAGAACCTCCGGGAGGTCTAAATTTTATAGTTTCTGGTGTTTGAGTCGCTAGCGTAACATTGGCTCCCCAATACAATCCCGCGTAGACCACACGATCACAATTGGTAAGTCCTGTTAACTCAGCACTACTTGAACTAAAAGTAGTTGCGTCACTATCAACATCTATATAGACAGCTGCAAAGCTATTATTGTTACTTCCACCATTATAAGGGGTGGTCGCATCATTACCAACGATAGAATTTCCTACCATTGTTAAATCTCCATTAATCCCAACATTCTCATACCTTTTTTCAAAAGGTACTGTCGTTTGAGCATTGATAAAATATGGGAGAAAAAATAAAGCTGTAGCAAATAACAACTTTACCTTGGTAAAAGTACTAGGTTGGTTCATAACAAAATGTTTAGCGATTCTCAGACTTTTAAACGGTCTGTTTTATCATTTAGTATATAAACACAACAACTGAACATTATTTATTCCTACCCAATTTTGGCCAAAAAGTAGTTATAATGTCATTAAATTTCTAAAATTATCAAGAATTAATCTTTCTTTTTTAATATAGAAAATAAGATGTAAAGTACTATTAGTAAGGGGATTGAAGTGAATTTTAAGCTAATTAAGCCAAGTACAACTAATAAAATAAATAATAGTTCAATCCAGTTATTTTTGATTGAGAAATTCTTGAATTTTAACGAAAATAACGAAATTTCGACGTTCATAACAAAACTTAAAAATAATGTGCTTCCAATTAAAACATACATGTTTTGAACTAAACCATGCATAAATTCTATATCTGAATATTGTAAAATCAGTGGCAAGGATATAACAAAAATACTCATGGCAGGTGTAGGTAAACCTATAAATGAAGTTGATTGACGTTCGTCTAAGTTAAAATTCGCAAGCCTATAGGCCGCAGCAATTGGGAGTATAAATCCGATAAACGGAACAAATTGAATATCATCAAAACTCCAGGTGCTCATATTGCCTTTTTCTATGAAAGATGTAGCGAAAGAATCATGATTCATTGCTCTCAATATCAATTGATACATCACTAAACCAGGCGCAACACCCGATGTTACCATATCTGCTAATGAATCAAGCTGTTTTCCTAGCTCGCTATCTACTTTTAAGACTCGAGCGGCAAATCCATCAAAAAAATCAAAAAAAATGCCGCACAGCACAAATAATGCCGCCGTTTGTAAATTACCTAAGGCCGCCGCTAAAACAGCAATAACTCCACAAAACAAATTAAGTAGAGTGATTAAATTTGGGATGTGCTTTTTGATAAGTATTGGATTTAAATTCGGGTAAATTTAAAGAAATAAATTAGATTCACATTCTTAATTTATATGTTAATAAATAATCAGAAGACAGTTTTATTTTTTAGTATGAAGTCTTATTTTAGCAAACCTGCATCATAAGTATTATCAAATGGCTAAACAAACTACATACACTGAAGAGAATATACGTTCACTCGACTGGAAAGAGCATATCAGAATGCGTCCAGGTATGTACATTGGTAAGTTAGGCGACGGTTCTTCGCCAGATGACGGTATTTATATTTTAATTAAAGAAGTACTCGACAATTCCATTGATGAATACGTAATGGGGGCAGGAAAAACTATCGAAATTTCGGTTCGAGACAAAACTGTAAGTGTTCGAGATTATGGTCGTGGTATCCCGTTAGGAAAAGTAGTTGATGTCGTTTCTAAAATGAATACAGGCGGAAAGTATGATTCTAAAGCTTTTAAAAAATCTGTTGGATTAAACGGGGTTGGAACAAAAGCCGTAAATGCCTTATCGTCTCATTTTAAGGTACAGTCAGTCAGAGAAGACAAAACTAAGATTGCCGAATTCGAAAAAGGCAACTTAGTTATCGATGATGCCGTTCAATCTTCATCTCAACGTAAAGGAACGAAAGTAAGCTTCACACCAGACGAAACTATTTTTAATCAATATAAATTTCGTAACGAATATATCATAAAAATGATCAAAAACTATGTGTATCTCAACACTGGTTTAACCATCATTTTTAATGGAGAAAAATACTTCTCTGAAAACGGATTAAAAGACCTCTTAGTAGAAAATATTGCTGATACCGATATGCTCTACCCTATCATCCATTTAAAAAGCGATGATATCGAAATGGCGTTAACCCATAGTAGAACACAGTATAGTGAAGAATATCATTCATTTGTAAATGGACAGCACACCACGCAAGGTGGTACACATCAAAACGCATTTAGAGAGGCAGTAGTCAAGACAGTTCGAGAGTTTTTTGGTAAAAATTATGAAGCTTCTGATATTCGAAAATCTATAGTATCGGCAATTAGCATCAAAGTAATGGAACCAGTTTTTGAAAGTCAAACGAAAACGAAATTAGGCTCTACTGAAATGGGTGGAGGCTTACCGACGGTTAGAACTTTTATCAATGACTTCGTCAAGACAAATCTGGATAATTATTTACACAAAAATACAGCTTCCGCGGAATCATTGCAGCGTAAAATACTACAGGCAGAACGTGAAAGAAAAGATCTGTCTGGTATAAGGAAACTTGCGCGAGAACGCGCAAAAAAAGCCAATCTTCACAACAAAAAGCTTAGAGATTGTCGGGTACACTTAGGCGATATGAAAAAAGACAATCGCTTAGACAGCACTTTGTTTATTACGGAGGGAGATTCAGCAAGTGGATCGATTACCAAATCTCGCAATGTGAATACACAGGCGGTTTTTAGCTTACGAGGGAAACCTTTGAATTCATATGGCATGAGTAAAAAGATCGTATATGAGAATGAAGAATTTAACCTGCTTCAAGCTGCTTTGAACATTGAAGATGGAATTGAAAATTTACGATACAACAATATTGTCATTGCAACTGATGCCGACGTAGATGGTATGCACATTAGACTTTTATTGATTACCTTTTTTCTGCAATTTTTCCCAGAGTTAATTAAAGAAGGCCATTTGTATATTTTAGATACACCGTTGTTTCGTGTTCGAGACAAAAGTAAAACACATTATTGCTATTCGGATACGGAAAAACAAGCGGCCATTCAAAGTTTAAAGGGAAAACCAGAAATTACTCGATTTAAAGGACTTGGAGAGATTTCTCCTGACGAATTTGCTCATTTTATTGGTGATAACATACGCTTAGACCCCGTAATGCTTGATAAAGAAATGTCAATAGATCAATTATTGAATTTCTATATGGGTAAGAATACGCCTGACAGGCAAAAATTTATAATCGAAAACTTAAAAGTTGAACTTGATTTAGTGGAAGACAAATAATGCAAGAAGAAAATAACGACATAGAAGACGATAATTTAGCGAATAAACATCCCGAAGAAAGTCATACTGAAGAAAGTCATACTGAAGAAACCATTACCAAAGTTACTGGTATGTACAAAGATTGGTTTCTAGATTATGCGTCTTATGTGATTCTTGAGCGTGCTGTTCCCGCGATCGATGATGGTTTTAAACCTGTGCAACGTCGTATCATGCAGTCTATGAAAGATTTAGATGATGGTCGTTATAACAAAGTGGCCAATTTGGTAGGTCATACGATGCAATATCACCCGCATGGGGATGCAAGTATTGCAGATGCCATGGTTCAATTAGGCCAGAAAGAGCTGTTAATTGACATGCAAGGAAACTGGGGGAATATACTAACAGGTGATCGTGCAGCAGCTTCAAGATATATTGAAGCTAGACTCTCTAAATTTGCCTTAGAAGTAGTATTTAACCCGAAAACGACCGAATGGCAATCGTCTTACGATGGTAGACGAAAAGAACCAATTGATCTCCCAGTTAAATTCCCATTGCTACTCGCACAGGGCGCTGAGGGAATTGCCGTCGGCCTATCCACCAAAATATTACCACACAATTTTAATGAGTTAATCGACGCCTCCATTAAACATTTAAAAGGAAGAAGTTTTAAGCTGGTTCCCGATTTTTTAACTGGCGGTATTGCGGACGTAACAAACTACAATGACGGCCTTCGCGGTGGGAAAGTTAGAGTTCGAGCGGCCATTTCGCAATTGGACAAAAATACTCTTATAATCAGTCAAATACCTTACAGTACAACAACTTCTTCTTTAATTGATTCTATTATCAAGGCGAACGAAAAAGGGAAGATTAAAATAAAGCGTATTGAAGACAATACGGCTGCTAACGTTGAGATTTTGATTCATCTACCCAATGGTGTGTCTCCAGACAAAACGATTGATGCCTTGTATGCATTTACAAATTGCGAACAGTCAATTTCTCCTTTGTCATGTATTATTGAAAACAACAAACCCGTTTTTATTGGTGTGACCGAAATGCTTCGCAGATCGACAGATCATACTGTAGATCTACTCAAGCAAGAACTAGAGATTCAATTAGGAGAATTGGAAGAACAGTGGCACTTTGCATCTCTTGAGCGCATTTTTATCGAAAATAGAATTTACCGTGATATTGAAGAAGAGGAGACTTGGAAAGGAGTAATTGCTGCTATTGATAAAGGATTAAAACCGCACATTAAACATTTAAAACGCGCAGTAACGGAAGAGGACATTGTTCGATTGACGGAAATTCGAATTAAAAAGATATCTAAATTCGACATCGACAAAGCAAAGCAACATATCGAGAGCTTAGAAGAAAAGATTGCCGAGGTAAAAAATCACTTAGCTAATCTTATTGAATATGCGGTTGATTACTTTAAAAACCTGAAGGTTAAGTATGGTAAAGGTAAAGAGAGAAAGACAGAAATTCGCATATTCGAAGATATAGTTGCATCAAAAGTAGCAATGAAAAATGCGAAATTATATGTGAATCGAGAAGAAGGATTTGTAGGCACTTCTTTACGTCGAGATGAGTTCGTAACTGACTGTTCTGATATTGATAGCGTAATCGTTTTTAGAGCAGATGGAAAAATGACTGTTACAAAACTAGACTCTAAAACTTTTGTAGGTAAAAACATCATTCACGTAGCGGTTTTTAAGAAAAGTGATAAGCGTACGGTGTATAATATGATCTATAAGGATGGTAAATCAGGACCAACCTACATGAAACGTTTTGCCGTAACCGCTGTAACACGAGATAAAGAGTATGACTTAACTGCTGGCAATAAACTTTCTAAAGTATTGTATTTCTCGGCGAACCCTAATGGTGAAGCAGAAGTTGTAACCGTGCACTTAAGAGCTGTTGGAAGCGTTAAAAAACTAAAATGGGATATTGATTTCGCAGATTTAGCAATAAAAGGACGTGGTAGCCGAGGAAACACAGTTACTAAATACAGTGTAAAACGTATTGAGCTGAAAGAAAAAGGGATCTCTACACTTAAACCGCGTAAAATATGGTTTGATGATACTGTACAGCGTTTAAATGTTGATAATAGAGGGGAATTACTTGGGGAGTTCACCGCAGAAGACCGATTACTAATTATTACCCAGTCTGGAATGGTAAAAACAATTCGCCCAGAATTATCTACCCATTTTGATAGTAATATGATTATACTTGAAAAATGGATTCCTAATAAGCCTATATCGGCAGTGCATTATGACGGCTCTAAAGAGTGCTATTATGTAAAAAGATTTATGATTGATAATCCTAATAAAGAAGAGCAATTTATTAGTGAACATCCAAAATCTCAGCTAGAAATTGTATCAACAGATTTTAGACCGATAGCTGAAGTAATTTTCTCAAAACGTAGTTTAGAAAACGATTCCATAAATTTTGAAGAATTTATTTCAATTAAGGGAATTAAAGCTATTGGAAATCAATTGACTAGAGATAAAATAAAACAAATCAACTTATTAGATTCTTTACCATATGAAGAACCTGAAGTAAATGCTGTTGAAGTTGTTGAAGAAGAGCAGATAAAGGGAGATTCACCTGAAAAGATCGATCCGAAAACCACGACTAAAAAGGATGAAAATTCTGCTAAAGATACAGACAGCGACGGACAACCAACATTATTTTAATTTTGAATCCTTCTAGTGCTCCAGCTAACCCAGTAATGTCTGGATGGTCACTAACGGGCCTTATCAGTATAGTACTCATAGGAAACGTACTTGTAACGCTAGCAATATTAGATATTACAGAAAAAGAAACGGTGAGTGTTTTAATTCGTTCGTCTGCTAAATTTTCATTTATACTGTTTATGTCGGCCTTTACAGCTTCTTCCCTACACCATTATGTGAAAAGCCGCTTCACAAAATGGCTTTTGGTTAATAGGCGGTATATTGGAGTATCTTTTGCCATCTCTCACTACATTCACTTGTCTATGTTGATCTTAATGACAATGCATATAAATTTTAATGTTTTTGAGGATAGAGGTCTCTTTCGAACAGCTGTTGGTGCTACTGCCTATGCGTTCATTACTTTGATGACTCTTACCTCTTTTGACAAGACTCGTGACCTCTTTGGGTCGAGTAACTGGAAACGAATACACACCATTGGAGGTTATTTATTGTGGGTGATTTTTGCAAAATCTTATGTGTTAGAAATGACAAACCCTTTACGGATTGCATTCGCCAGCATTGCAGTGTTAGTATTCTTATTAAGGATTTCTATAATATTGAAAAAGAACTAACACTCTTTTAACCTAGCTAAATAAGCATCATAAGCTTTTCAAAAATTGCACAAGTTGTTGTATAGCTTTTCCTCTATGGCTTATACGCCCCTTTTCTTCCATAGACATTTGAGCAAATGAAGCACTAAATCCTTCTGGTTTAAAAATAGGATCATAACCAAATCCCTTGACCCCTTGTCTTTCAGATAAAATTTCACCTTTGCACACCCCTTCGAAAACGCTCTGCTTTCCGTTAAGATTCAAGATTACCACAGTTTTAAATTGAGCTTTTCTATCGCTAATTCCTTTTAAATTAGCTAGTAGCTTATCCATATTTACTTCCGCATCAGCGTGATCACCAGCGTAACGCGCCGAATATACTCCAGGATCTCCGTTAAGGGCGGTGACTTCTAAACCTGTATCATCCGCGAAACAGTCATAACCATAGGTATTTGTAATATAATTAGCCTTAATCTTAGCATTTCCTTCGAGGGTACTGGCTGTTTCTAAAATTTCTTCGGTACAACCAATCTCAGTTAAGCTCAATAGTTTAATGGTAGGAGGTAACAAAGCCTGTACTTCTTCTAGCTTGTGTTGATTGTGTGTGGCAAAGACTATTTTCATGCTCAAAAATAATAAAAACTACAACCTGCAAGACAATAAGTGTTAATTAATGCGTTATATATATGAATATTTATCGGTAAAAAAGCCGATATTTTTAATTATCGGTAAAAAAGCCGATATTTTTGGATATCGGTAATAAAAGAGATATATTTGTCACAAAGAATTATTAAATGACAGCAGTATTAACAGGTGACATCATCAATTCTAAACAAGGCACCACCCCTGATTGGATTCTGAATCTAAAGGATGCATTAGCTTTTTTCGGATCAGAACCTACGCATTGGGAAATTTACCGTGGAGATAGTTTTCAGCTTGAAATCGATCCTTTACGAGCATTAGAAGCTGCCATATATATCAAAGCCAGCATCAAAAAGGAAAAGAATCTTGATGTGCGCATTGCCATTGGTATCGGTGAAAAGAATTATACTTCTCCTCAAGTTACTTCCTCAAATGGTACCGCCTTTATAAATTCTGGTGAATGTTTTGATCGTTTAAAAAAAACAAATTTAGCATTGCAAAGTAATTCTCCAGAAATCGATGAATACATCAATCTTTTACTTGAATTGGCCTTACTAACAATGAATGGATGGCTGCCAGCAACAGCTACCATAGTCAGAGCCGCTCTACGCAATCAAGATCTGAGTCAGCGAGCATTAGCAAACATGCTTGACAAATCGCAAAGCAGTATTAGCGAAGCTTTGAGCAGAGCTGGATACGATGAGATTCTAAAATTATTACAACTCTACCAGAAAAAAATCAAAACATTATGCTAACACCTCTCTTTCTCAAACTAATCTTAGCGCATTTAATAGGAGATTTTTTATTCCAATCTGACACCTGGGTTAAGCATAAGAAACAATATAAAATCACCTCTAAATATCTGTATTTACATATGGCCATTCATTTATTGGCCTTAATTACACTCTTGCAATTTGATTTTACCATTGCCATAATCATAGTGATCATATCTCATTTCATTATCGACGTGATTAAACTATATCTCAGCAATAAAAAAAACGAACGCTTCTTGTTTGTCATCGACCAATTGGCACATATACTAGTGCTTATTGGGGTAAGCTACTACTATTTACCCTTTACTATAGATGTTGCACAGATATTTAGCCCTCACATTATACTTACCTGTATTTTCGTAATCTTAGTTACCTATGCTTTTTCAGTTTGTATTAAACAACTTATTGCACCCTGGGATATTCAAATAAACACTGATCGAAAATCAATCGATGGTGCTGGTAAATATATTGGGATGTTAGAACGTTTATTAGTTTTTGGCTTTGTAGTTGCAGGGATATGGTCGGCTGTTGGCTTCTTAATTGCAGCTAAATCGGTTTTTCGTTTTGGGGATCTCACCAGTGGTAAAGATCGAAAATTGACGGAATATGTTCTCATAGGAACTCTCTTGAGTTTTGGACTCGCTATTTTAGCGGGAGTTGTGTACAACATGTTACTACCAATGCTCTAGGCTATTGCGCAGTACACTGGAAAAGGCTATTTTAGTTGCATATTAACTCATAATCTTTCATGCATGTTTGTCGGAAAACACTATTCTTTAATAGGAAGTCTCAATTGGAGCAAAAAGTATATTTTATTATTTATTGTTATTGCAGCGATTCCAGTTGTTTTGTACCAAGTTTTTGACTTTAAATGGCTGGTAATTCCTTGGCAGCCTATTTCAGTGATCGGTATTGCCGTTTCCTTTTATTTAGGGTTCAAAAATAACTCAAGCTACGAACGTTTATGGGAAGCACGCAAAATTTGGGGTGGAATTGTGAATTCATCACGCACATTTACTGTCATGTCTCGTGATTTTATTTCCAATCACTTCTCGAAAGTTAACCTTCCAGATGAATCGCTTTTAACGATTCGAAAAACAGTGGTGCATTGTCATGTGGCTTGGTTACATGCCTTGACATATCAATTACGAGAAAAACGTGCTTGGGAGCACAGCGATAAAAAAAGTGAGGCAATGCGAAAGCTAGCAGGAATTCATAGTGACGAGAATCATTTTGAAAAATTGAAACCATATTTATCAGAAAGTGATTACAATTATATGATGACGAAGGGCAATAAAACATCCCACCTACTCAGCATTCAATCTAGTTACCTAAAGGCATTACGAGAAAAAGATCTCATCGAGGATTTTAGACATATGGAACTTGCCAATATGATCAAAGAATTTTATACGCTACAAGGAAAGTGTGAACGCATAAAAAACTTTCCTTTTCCTAGACAATATGCTTCGGTAAATTTCTTTTTTGTATGGATATTCATTCTATTACTTCCTTTTGCTATGTTA
Organism: uncultured Flavobacteriaceae bacterium; assembly: GCA_947494325.1. Taxonomy (GTDB): domain Bacteria; phylum Bacteroidota; class Bacteroidia; order Flavobacteriales; family Flavobacteriaceae; genus Aureibaculum. The sequence goes on along the minus strand of CANLUS010000002.1, from coordinate 60,322 downwards.
AATATTGTTTCGGGTATGGACAATCCATTATTTGTTTGGTTGACTATCCCTTTAACAGTTTTAGTATCATGGGTATTCATAATGATGGAAATGATTGGTGACTATAGTGAAAATCCTTTTGAAGGACTCTATAATGACGTTCCTATTTCAACATTAGCGAATGGTATTGAAATTGACATTAGACAAATGTTGGATGAAGAAGATATTCCGGAAGCAAGGCCCAATGTTATTGTGCAAGGTCAAGAATTAATGTTTTGATAATAAAATATTTAAGATGCTTTATTTAAAGTATTAAACATCTATTTGAACGTTTTAAGAATGTACTAAAGTTTAAGTTTACATTGCCAGCGGTGATGGGAGTACTTTATCAACACTTATTCACAATGCTTGCTCAGTCAGTAGAGAATTACCATTTTTAAACCTTAAACCAAATAACAACAAAATACATGGAAATTTTAGGAATTGATGTTGGAGGTACCGGCATCAAAGGAGCCATTGTAAATGTCGATACTGGCGTTTTAGTTACCGAAAAATATCGTATTCCAACACCACAAGGAGCTAAACCAACTGATGTTGCCAATGTTATAGCTCAGTTAGTTGAACATTTTAACTGGAAAGGTAAAGTGGGTTGTGGGTTTCCAGCTATTATTTCTCATGGAATTGCGCGATCTAGCGGTAATATAGATAAAAGCTGGCGAGGTACCAATGTTGAAGATATCTTTAAGCAACATACCGGACTCGAATTCCACGTTGGTAATGATGCCGACGCCGCAGGCCTTGCTGAAGTGACCTTTGGTGCGGGAAAAGGAAAAAACGGACTCGTACTGATGATTACCATCGGTACAGGCTTAGGCTCCGGACTTTTTTATAACGGATCTTTAATACCAAATTTAGAGTTAGGAACCATTCCATATAAAAAGTACAAGTGTATAGAACATTGGGCAGCTGATTCAGCGCGTAAGCGAGACGGACTCTCGTATCCTGAATGGGGCAAACGATTTAATAAGTTTTTAAAAATTGTAAATGCTTTAACCTCTCCCGACGTCATTATTATTGGTGGTGGCGCCTCAAAAAAACTTGATCGGTATGAACAACAGATTACGATAAAAACTCCTGTAATTGCTGCACAATTTCAAAATAATGCTGGTATTGTTGGCGCTGCACTTATTGCAAAATAAAACAACATGTTAAAAAAACCATATTTTCTTGTGCTTCTTGTGGTATTAACTATGAACTGTAAAAATACTACAGATACACCACAAGTGACCGCTACGGCGGTAAATAGTACTTTAGATTCATTGACTATTGCATTGGATAGTATTGTAAGCAACGGCCCAATTGTAGGGCTAGCGGCGGCCATACTGAAAAATGATACGGTACGCTATAATCAAGGTTTTGGATATGCGAATGTTTCTGATAGCATTCCATATTCGCATCAAACTATTCAAAATATCGGTTCAATTTCAAAAACTTTTATTGGGATTGCCTTATTAAAAGCTCAAGAACTAGGAAAATTACAGTTAGATGATCCCGTCAACAAATTCATCCCGTTTCAGGTTTCGAATCCAAAATATAAAAACACACCTATCACTTTAAGACAATTAGCTACGCATACTTCAAGTATAATTGATACCGATTGGTATGGAAAGTCGTACGTAACATTATCCGTACAATATCCTGAAACAACAAAAGTTCTCGATTATTTTAGCGGCCCAGAAAGCTCCATGTCAATGTCTGACTATCTTAAAAATGTGTTGACGCCCCAAGGCAGCATGTATGAGCCAGAAACTTTTTCTGAAATGGCGCCAGGTACAGATGCCGAATATACTAACCTTGGAGCTACCCTGGCAGCACTAGCTATTGAAGGAGCGACCGGAATGTCATTTGATGATTTTACAACGAAACATATATTACGACCGTTGAACATGTTAGCTTCTGGCTGGACAAATGAAGCTATTGATATTTCTAAGCGATCCAAAAATTATGCACATAGAGATACAGTCTTGGCTGATTATAGATTACTTACGTATCCAGATGGTGGCATGATCACATCGACAGCAGACTTAAGTCTATATCTTGGAGAATTAATCAAAGGCTATAACGGCAATGGCGTATTGCTTAGCAAAGAAAGTTATGCCGAACTCTTTAAAAAACAATTGACGGTAAGTCAATTAGGCGAAGAAGCTGGTGAAGGAAATACGGGTATTTTTATGGATTTTGGTAAATATGGCGTTGGTCATAACGGAGGTGATCCAGGTGTATTAACCTTTATGTACTTCAATCCCGAAACAAACATCGGAAAGCTGCTCTTTATCAATACAGATTATGATAATAATGTAGAAGTAGTTAAGTCTTTTTTTAGGATTTGGAAACTCCTAGAGAAATACGAACAGAAACTAAACTAACACATGGCAGAGCGAAGCACTTCTCGTATTATCCTAGATTTTATAAGTCAATTAGTAGAGGTATTTTTTAAAAGTACGCGCACAAAAAAAAGAACTTGGCATCAGCATGTGGTGCCATATGAAGATGGCTGGGCTGTACGCCGTGAAGGAAATAAAAGGGTTACTTCGAAACATCGAAAACAAGAAACGGCGATTCGAAAAGCGAAAAGTCTGGCGCGAAAGCGCAAGGCTGATGTGATCATACATAGAGAAAGCGGTGGTATTCGTGATCGGATTAGTTATAATGATTAACCCTGTTTACTCCCACCAATTAGAACCTGTTTTTCCCAAACTATCCAATTCAATCTGCTCCCCAATTGCAGGTGTAATTATATGTATTCCTAACTCATTGGCTTTTTTAGTGACACGCTCAACGGGGTCTGTCCAGCTATGATGAGCTAATTTAAAAGCTCCCCAATGGATGGGCATAATCGTTTTTGCCTGAAGATCAGCTCCGGCTTGCGCTGTTTCCTCTGGAAACATATGTACTACCGGCCAAAGTTTATTATACTGCCCACATTCTAACATAGCAAAATCAAAAGGTCCATACTTAGCTCCAATACTCTTAAAATGATCGGCATAACCGCTATCACCACTAAAAAAGATCTTTTCGGTAGACGATTCCAAAATCCATGAGCACCAAAGTGTTTTAGCTCTATCTGTAAAACTGCGTCCAGAAAAATGTTGAGCCGGCGTTGCTCTAAATGTTAGATCTTCTAAATGAGCCTCTTGCCACCAATCTAATTCGTAGATACGTTCTTTTTCTACACCCCAAGCTTCAAGATGCACGCCTACTCCCAATGGAACATAAAAAGCCTTAACTTTATCTTTCAATTTTTTTATTGAACCGTAATCTAAATGATCGTAGTGATCATGTGAAATCAATACGGCGTCTATCTCTGGGAGTTTTTCAATAGAAATAGGTAACTCCTTACTAAAACGCTTTACACCCAACCATGGATGTGGCGCAGGGACATCACCAAACATCGGATCAATTAAAATACGCTTATTATTAATCTGTACCAAAAAAGTCGAGTGTCCAAACCATACTAAACGGGTTTTTCCTTTATAACTCACAATATTCAAGGAATCAATAGATTCAACTTCGACATTTTTAGAGGGTTTACTATTAGCCTTGGGACTTAACATTCCCTTCGTAGCTTTCCAAGCATCGCCACCACTCATTTCCATTGTTACGTTGCCAATATTGATAAACTTACCATCTTTATAATTCTTTGACTTCTCATAAGCAACACGCTGTTTCTTGGTGGCCTTACCTCCAAATTCCGGACTCAAATTAATAAATAATAGTACTACAATTACTAGAACACCTAGTACAACTCCCAACCAGATCAACATTTTTTTTATAATTTTTAGTGCTTTTTTCATTTTAGTCATTTCTAACTGACTTGAGGAGAAGATCTTTATTTTCGAAGACTCCAGATTTCATATATTGGTTTTCCTTTACTAGATAAACCTGAATGATGCCATGCATCATCAATTAATTCATAGTTAAATTGTAAACTGGCTCCTACTCGAGTATCATCTCTAGAAAAGAACTCAATATGCTCGGTATACTTACCATTCTTGGTAGTATATGTACCACCTCCGGTTCCCATAAATTGCTTAGTTTCGGTATTGTATGCAATCCACTGAAAACGCGTGCCCGACAATATTTTCATAGTCTTTCTTGGTCTACTGGTATCGCGTTCCTGGATCTTACCATCACGTTTTCTTCCCGACATGAGCCAAGCTCCTGGTAACTTTCCAGGAAGACCTTTATCGATTCTTTTGAGCTCCAAATCACTCCCAACAGCCTTCAAGATAGAATCATTTACGACAACCTTAAAACTAACTTCTGTACCTACTTTTTCGACGTTAGTCGTGTGGAATTCTACTTTCTCAGTAATGGTATCACCCGTTAGTTTCCAAGTACCTCCATTCGTACTAATAAATTTTCCTGTCGCTGCTTCAAAGGTACTTATTACTTGGTAGCAATCTGAAAAAACAACAACACTCTTCAGTTGTGTTCCCGATTTTGAAGTGTGATTCATTTCCCATGCTCCTATTAAACTTTGTGCAAGCATAGAAACTGAAAAAAAGAGACTTGAGATAATTAGTATGGCGTTTTTCATAAGATAAATATTAAGTGTTATGTTACATCACTAGGAACCAATCATTCCAATAATAGTCATAATTAAGGCTAGGTGAAGTATAAATAAAAAAAGTACCGAAGCTGCTAATATAAAAACTTCGCTTCTATTCTTTGGTTCGTTGAATACTTTATAGACTAACCACATGATTACAAGGTATAATACAGGGTCGAAAATTATCGGAATTCTAAAAAATAGATAACCTATTCCCGATGCCAAAATGGCTAGTCCCATAATGAAAGAACTAATTGCCAAATTTTCAATTAAGTTATATTTTTTAAAAATTAACTGTATCGAAGTAGCTAAAGGAATAATAGATAAAATCCAGAAGAATTTCAAATTAGTCGTAATAAACTTCCCAATAACATATCCAAATTTGCCATACGTAGTTCCGAGAATCACTTCCTTATCACCAAGAGGTCTTGGCATTTTAAAAAAGGTAATCATCACAAGGTAAAATGTTATCGAGAGAATCAGAAATGAAACAGGATTTAATATTCCTTTTCTTTTACCATTAATGTAGTCAGAAGTAATGCGTTTCGGATTTAACACAAGAGATTTCAAATTATACAGAAACCCTTTATCCATGTCGGTTACTGATATAAATGTATCTTCCATTATTGACGGTAAGGTGATCTTTTTTACGCCATTCTTCTCACCACAATTTGGGCAAAATTTTTCTTCATGTTCATTATTACAAGAAATACAAATCATCTAGATTCTATTAAATGCTTTCAATTTCAACTAAATGGTTGAACTAAACCCCATTCAGCCGCTACTCTATTAATTAGCTGCTGTTCATTACGTATCACTTCTCCGTCAGACTGAGCAATAGCAACCAAATCATCTACTAAAGTTTTAGCAAAATTCGTATTAAACCAATCCTGAATTTTCATATGTGCCGTTAATTCGAAAACTTCATTCATTAGAACTTTGTTCATTTTACCTTGTGGAGCCGTTTCTCCTATGTAATTATACCATTGCGATGCTTTATTAAACTTATCTATGATAATTTCACGGTCATACACACTTTCCGCTAAGGGAAATAAATTAGTCAAACCTTGAGCTTTTTCAAGAATCGCATTGATCTCTTCTTCTGTTAAATAATGATCGGTAATTTCGGCACTCGCCAACATTAAAAAGAGGCAGCAGTCTAACCAATCTAGGTTGTCTTTATTCATAAAAGCTAAATTATTCTTTTTTAATGAATTCTTTATAATTTCCTATATCGTATTTCATAATCTTATTTACGTTACCAACTTCACCCCTAAGATGAACCTTTCCAACACGAACTCGTATGAGCCGTAATGTAGGAAACCCAACTGCAGCGGTCATTTTGCGCACCTGTCGAAACTTACCTTCGGTAATAGTTATACTAATCCAGCTTGTAGGTCCGTGACGTTCATCACGCACTATTCGATCACTAATTGGATAATTGTCAAGCGATGGATTCATATATGCCGCACAAGGCTTGGTTACATATTTAGTGCCTTTTATACTTATCGCTACACCTTGTTTTAATTGCTCAATTGCATTTGCATCAATAGCTCCATCAACCAACACATAATACTCCTTCTCTACTTTAGCACTTCTTACATACTCACTTACCTTTCCATCTGTAGTGAGTAATAATAAGCCTTCAGAAGTTTCATCTAAACGACCAATAGCCATCGTACCGACTGGAAAGTCATACAATTCTCCTAATAGTTTCTTATTTCTTCGCTTATTTTGATTATTAATCAACTGACTTAAATAGCCATGAGGTTTGTGCAGCGTGAAATGTTGATGTTCTTGCATTCTAATACAATAATACCATTTTAAATTTTGAAGCCCTTCAGTTTATTAAGATAAAAATCCTTAAATTAGAAGTTCAAATATTATATGTCATTACATTTATGAATTTTATCAAAAAAATGGGGATTGGCTATTTTCTTATGCTCATCTTATGCGCCATTATTATTGTTTTAGCCGAATATATGTTCCTTTCGGGAGATCAAATGCATGGTATCTTTTTAGGTTTGTGGGCTCCAATGCTTATCGGAATTATGATCTTTTTTAAACTGGTAGATAATGGGAGCAAATGATGTAATTCTTTATTTCTCGGTTTTTGTCGGGGTTAGTGTTTTTCTTTGGATATTATTTTTAATCTGGTGTTACCGACAGATTCCGAAATAACAGATGAAGCGAGGTAAAGAGAAAAATACGAAGAATAAGGCGAAACATACAAAGCTGTTGAATCGCAAGAAAAACAAGATAAAATCTGATGCTGCATTACGTAAAGAGCGCTTAAAAACGATTCTTCAAAAAGCAAAAGAACAAAAGCTGTAAATCAAAATGAAGCGGGTCTCCAAAATACTATTTATTGGTTTTTTCTTATTCGCTGGGAGTTACCACTTTATCAATCCGAGTTTCTATGTTGATCAGATACCTCCTTATTTTTCGAATACCACTTTTATCAACTATGCTGCAGGTATTTTAGAAATTGCCTTAGCCATTGGCGTCGCAATTCCCAAAACGCGTTATTTAGCTGCGATAAGCATTATTTTATTGTTATTCGCATTTGTCCCAACTCATTGGCATGTCATCGAACAAAATGGCTGTATACCAACTGCATATTGCGTGCCTTTGTGGTTGGCATGGGTACGTTTACTGTTTTTACAACCTTTATTAATGTTATGGGCTTGGAGCAACAGAAAATAATTTTAGGCCCAATATGCGCTCCCCACTAAGAACATATTTATAAAAACACCTAATACGGTAAGAATCCATCCGTATTTTTCTGTAATAAGACGTGTGAGCAAATAAAAGCCTAAAGTTATAATTCCTATGAATAAAGGTAACCAATTTAAGAAGATAGCTGCCATACCAATTCCATCTAAAACACCCGAAGCACGATATAAATAAAAACAGACAGCAGTACTAATTATAATGAATAATACATTATATCGTTTATTTTGTAAATATTTCATAGGCCTTCTATTTCAATTTTGATTCCAATAGTTCATTTTGCTTAATGAGAAGTTCTTCTAAATTTGATAACAATTCTATATCTTTTGGTGTTGCCACGGTCACATCTTTTGCATCTTGGGCTTTTGATCGCAAACGATTCATCCCTTTAACTACAATAAAAATGGTAAAACCAACAATCAAAAAATCGATTGTTGCCTCTGCCAAAGCCCCATACCCAATAGCAACTTCTTCAACAAGTTGCTGTCCGTTTCCATCAAGTTGAGCATCCCGTAATACAATCTTTTTATCCGCCATCTGAATACCACTCGATAATAACGATAAAGGCGGTAGCATTATTTTTTTTACTAACACGTCAATTATGGTGTTGAATGAAGCCCCAATAATTATTCCGATGGCCATGTCCATCATATTTCCTTTAACAGCAAACTCTTTAAATTCATGTAATAATTTCATTGTATCTATTTTAATAGAAACAAATGTATCTGTAAAATAATGGATAACAAAATTAAAAGCTGAAGCAAAAAAAAGCATCTCCGTCGAGATGCTTTAATTCTTAATTAAGTGTATGCAGCAATAATAAGCGAATCCTCCAATTGTACTTATAGATTTTTGCGTACATACGTTCATAAAACAACTACACTTTAAAAATTCCTACCTCTTCATTTTATTTTTTTTAAAATCAAAAGGATAGTGTATCTTAGACTATTGGTTTTATTGACTGACAATGAAATAATTACAAGACACCATCTATTATGAAAACATTCTTTTTTACTTTATTCTTTTCGTGTTTATTTTTAACAACCGCTTGTACTTCTCAAGAAGCTACTAAAACTCGTATTGATTGGGATACTTGGGGCGTACCTCATATTTATGCCCAAAGTACAGACGAATTATTTTTTGCACAGGGCTGGGCTCAAATGCATAATCATGCGAATATGATTTTAGATCTTTATGGCAGTTCTCGTGGAAAGGGTGCTGAATACTGGGGAAAAAGCAAACTTGATAATGACATGCTCATTCACACCTTAGGTTTTGAAGAATTAGCTGATCAATGGGAAACAACTCAGGATAATGAATTAAAGGTTATTTACAAAGCGTTTGTAAAAGGTTTGAATGCCTACGCAGAAGCTCATCCCGAGACGATTGATGAAAAGCATAAAATTGTGCTTCCGATTACTACAAAAGATGTGAATATGCATAGTATGTATGTTGTATTTACTCGTTTTATTGGAGGAAATGATTTAGGACGCATACAGCAATGGCCTGATATGGGCTCTAATACATATGCCATTGGTCCGCAAAAATCTGCCTCTGGTAAAACCATGTTGGTTCAAAATCCACATTTACCATGGTGGAAAGAGTTTTTATTTTTCGAATCACATTTAAATATTGCTGATAAAAGTATGTATGGAGCCACCTTGGTTGGGTTTCCAGGTATTGCCATTGGTTTTAATAAAAACCTTGGATGGAGTCATACTGATAATACTATTGATAATGCAGACACCTATGAATTGGATGTCAAAGATGGTGGGTATCTCCTTGATGGAAAACGAACGGATTTTATTTCTTCGAAAAAAGAAATTAAAGTTAGGCAAGATGATGGAACTTTCATAACTCGAGAAATTCCATTAATGCGAACAGTACACGGGCCAGTTGTCAATAAAAAAGATGGAAAAGTTCTTGCTTTGCGCATGGTTGGTCTTGACAAACCCAATGCTTTTTTACAATGGTGGAAAATGATTAATAGTAGTAATTTCGAAGAATTTGAGACCTCTTTAAAAATGGCTCAGATTCCGTTTTGGAATGTTATGTATGCTGATAAAACTGGAAATATTTTCTACTTATTTAATGGTCTTGTACCAAAACGTAGTTCGGGAGACTGGAACTATTGGGACCGTATCATCCCAGGAGGGAAATCTTCAGATGTCTGGACCGAAACGCATGATTACGCAGATTTACCAAAACTAAAAAATCCTACGACTGGTTGGCTCCAAAATGCAAATGATCCCCCTTGGACAAGTACGATACCGACAGTTTTAAATCCTAAAGATTTCCCTTCGTATATGGCGCCCATCAGTATGAATTTTAGACCTCAACGTGCTGCACGAATGCTGTTAGAAGATAATTCCATCACTTTTGATGAATTGGTCGACTATAAATTATCAACGAAATTAGAATTTGCAGATCGTATTCTAGACGATTTATTTGCTGCCGTAGACGCCTCTACCTCGGTGAAAGCAAAAGAAGCAAAAAAAGTACTCGAAGCATGGGATCGTGAGGCTGATGCCGATAGTAAAGGAATGTTACTATTCTATAATTGGGCACGTAAATTTAACGTTTGGAGAAGTTCTAACTATACCGAAAAGTGGAGCTTTAAAAAACCAAATACAACGCCAGATGGTTTAGCAAATCCAGATAAAGCCGTAAAACTCTTAGAAACAGCTGCGATAGAAATTGAAACAAAGTTTGGAAAGCTTGATGTACCTTGGGGAGACTATTATCGTATAAAATACAATGATAAAAATTTACCCGCCAACGGCATAGACGGTTCTATGGGGGTTTTTAGGGTGGCATGGGCCGGAGGCTCAGATGACAAAAATATGTTTGTTGGTGGAGGTGATTCTTGGGTGGGTATTATAGAGTTTGATACCCAGGTACGTGCAAAAGTCTTGTTGAGTTATGGAAATGCTACTCAAAAAAATTCTAAACACAATGGGGATCAATTGGAGTTATTCTCTAAAAAAGAAATGCGCGATGCTTGGTTTACTCCAGCCCAGGTAAAAGCAAATACGATAAGGACAAAAATATTTAATTAGACCCATTTGAAAGAATAGTATTTTCATTTTTATCTTTAATGGATAGTTGTATTATTTTGCCAGCACCAATAAATCGGTATCGGATTCCAACAAAATCGCCAATAGATTCGTTGTAAGTATCATTGAAAATTTCCTGACGATCAACAGCAATACGTACGTCCCTATTCTTAATAGAGATGCCAATATCGCGAGGTGTAGCTATATCAATTCCGAACGCTGAGAGATCATGTTCTTTCCCGCTCCAATAGCGCTCATTGAGCATCAGTCCAATGTCTGATACACATCCTGGTATTGAAAACGGAATACTTAATGCACCTTTTGTTCCCAAAATCACAATTCTAAATCTTTGACAAACGCCCCATTTGTCTCGATATAAATTTTGCACACTACTCTGCACATTTATATGATCACCAGATACATCACCAAAATCTTTTACAAAATGATAAGATGTACCAATAGGTTCTGAATTATTAGCAATTTCTTCCAATAAATCAATATTGAGACTCAGATCAGTTCCATCAAAATATTTAGGTACGGGTTTATAATCAATAGTGCCTAACCAACTATTCGACTTGATAAAAAGATCGTGCTCTTTTATTATATCTCCATCTACCAGTAATTTAGATCTAAAATAACCCGGATAATAATAGATACCAGTAGCCTGTTCTTGCTGATTATTTCTAATACGAATAGTTTTTGTTTTATCCCAAAACTGTTGAATGAAAATGCTATCCGACTTGATCGACTTCAAATTGAAATCAAACACAACTGAATTGGGCAAACCTTCAGTTATAGGCTGACTAGTAAATTGAATATCTTCAGCATCTATCACTTGCGGTTTTGAACGACCTGTCATAGAGTATAATGAAATAAAAACTAGTGTCATAAGTGCAGCGGACCCAACAATTACACCAATATTTGCAGTAACTTTTTGAGCAAGCCAACTTGGTTTATTGGTCTTTGCTTTGTTTTTGAAATCCCTCCAGTTTACATAACCCGCAAACTGTGACAAGGTATTAAGGGTGCTAATACTGGGTGCACTTGCATAAGTAATTCTACCCCAAACTCTTTTGAGCGTGGTTGGGCTCAACAAAACATGTGTTTTTTGTTGAATAGTTTCACTTAATTCAATGAATACATCATTGTGCCAGGAGCTGGAATTTCCCCAGCCTAACTTATCTTCTATTTCTAAAAGACATTTTTGAACTAACTTATATTCTGGATATGTACTCATACGTATCTACAAAACTCATTAAAAATATTGAGTTGAACAACATTGAGCCAACTTGAACGAACTTGTTTTCAGAATTCATTGTCCATTTTTGACATTTGGTAGCAAATAAAAGACACCATGAAAAAACATATGTTACAAACCATTATCGCAATCTTATCTATTCAATTATGTCTCGCACAAGATATAATTCCAATCGATACTACTAATTTTGATATTAATGCACAGTCTTACGTTATTGAACGATATAAAGAACAAAACGCAATCTACTTGCAAGGAGGTACTATAAGTCCTAAGAACATGACTTTTTTAGATGGCACCATTGAGTTTGATATCTATTTAAAGAAGGAACAAGCTTTTCCAGGTGTTATGTTTAGAATGACTGAGGAGCAGAACGCTGAACTATTTTATATGCGACCTCATCAATCTGGAAATCCTGACGCAACTCAAGTACTACCTATAACCCATGGAATCTCTCCTTGGCAATTATACTTTGGTCCTAGGCATTCTTTTGTTTATAACTATGGGTACGATAATTGGACCCATGTGAAAATTGTAGTGAATGATACTAAAGCTCAGATTTATCTTAACCATGCTAAGAAAGCTCATTTATCTTGGAATCTTTTTCATCCAACACAGAAAGGAACACTCTTTTTTAGAGGCGGTAATAGATCTGGTATGCACTTGGCGAATATTAGAATCAATAAAAATGAAAAAGATATAATTGATTTTAAACCATTAGTAAGAAAACCCATTGACGGAATCATTTCTGAATGGCACGTATCAGATAAGTTTCCAGAAAAACTACTTGAGAATCCAACTAAACTAACAGCGGTGATCGCAGCACGAAAATGGAAAAACAAGATTGAAGTTGAAGAAGGAGTTGCTGCTAATATCTCGCGTAAAGTCACTTTAAGAAATAAGGTTCCTGGTAATACCGTTTTTGCAAAAATAACCATTGATTCAGATAAGGCACAAACAAAACTCTTTGAGTTTGGCTATAGTGACCGGGTAATAGTTATTTTAAATGGAAAGCCTTTATATCGTGGTAACAATACTTTTCGCTCAAGAGATTATCGCTATTTAGGTAGTATTGGTTTATTTGATGCCAACTACCTCAATTTAAAAAAAGGAAAAAATGAATTGTTATTTGCCGTTTCTGAGAATTTTGGAGGTTGGTTAATTACCGGAAGATTTACAGATTTGAAGGGTATCAAGATTCATTAATTATTTAAGTTGTATACAATTATTCGTGATGATACGGTTCATTCTTTAATATGGTAAAAGCTCTGTACAACTGCTCTACCATGAATAACCGTATCATTTGATGCGAAAAGGTCATTTTTGACAAAGATACTTTCCCCTGCGCTTTTTGATATACCGATTTCGAAAAACCATAAGGTCCACCAATAACAAATACAAGTTGTTTGATGCCTGAGTTCATTTTCTTTTGAAGAAATCTAGAAAACTCAATAGAACGAAATTCATGTCCTTTTTCATCTAATAGCACCAACTGATCAGTCGGAACTAGTTCCTTTAAAATTAATAACCCTTCTTTCTCTTTTTGCTGATCCTCTGATAAATTTTTTACCTTTTTAATGTCTGGGATTATCTTGAATTCAAACTTGACATAATGACTTAATCGCTTTTGGTAACTTTCTAGCAATCGTGACAACTCTTTGTCATCTGTTTTTCCAATAGCAATCAATTTAATCTTCACGGGTATGAAATTTTACTAATTAAATAATTTTGAGTCGTAAATATAAAACTTATTTTTGCTCTACAAATTTACGCATATGATTAGCCAAACCCAATTTCAAAAAGAGTTAGCACTTATTATTAGTAACGCCATTCGTGAAGATGTAGGCGATGGCGATCATAGCTCATTGGCTTGTATTCCTTCAGCAACTAAAGGAAAGGCAAAATTGTTAGTGAAAGATGAAGGTGTTATTGCTGGGATTGAATTTGCGAAACAGGTATTTCAGTATGTTGATGACCAACTTTCTGTTGAAACATTAATAGAAGATGGTAGTCGCGTGAAGTATGGAGATATTGCTTTTTATGTTGAAGGCTCCTCTCAAGCTATTCTAAAGGCAGAGCGTCTAGTTCTTAATGCTATGCAACGCATGAGTGCTATTGCAACCAAAACACGGGCCTTTATGGATCTATTAGAAGGAACAAAGACCAAAATATTAGATACCCGTAAAACCACTCCCGGAATACGTGCACTTGAAAAATGGGCCGTGAAAATTGGTGGCGGTGAAAACCACCGTTTTGCTCTATATGATATGATTATGTTGAAAGACAATCATATTGACTTTGCGGGAGGTATTACCAAAGCTATTGCTAAGACAAACGCCTATTTAAAAGACAACAATCGTGACTTAAAAATTATTGTAGAAGCTCGAAATCTTAAAGAAATTGAAGAGATATTAGAATCTGATGGAGTGTATCGTATTTTGATTGATAATTTTAATTATGAAGATACCCGCAAAGCTGTTGCCATGATCGGTGATAAATGCTTAACAGAATCATCAGGAGGGATTAATGAAAATACCTTGAGAGCTTACGCAGATTGTGGAGTTGATTATATTTCCTCGGGAGCACTCACCCACTCTGTTTATAATATGGATTTAAGTTTAAAAGCAGTGTAACAAAGTATTTGGCCTAATGCCAAAGTATCACCAACTATTTTTGACTCTCTTTGAGCATAGGCACAAAACGAAAGTCACCAAATTCATGCTTTTCAAATTCTTTTTCTCCTTTTCGCACAAATAATGTCATTACTTGTACGTCTTCACCTACGGGAATGACTAAACGCCCTCCTAATTTTAATTGAGTTAATAATGGAGCAGGCACAAAAGGAGCACCAGCTGTAACAATAATCTTATCAAAAGGAGCGAACTCAGGCCAACCTTTATAACCATCGCCAAAGTTTAATTTTTTGGCGACATACCCTAATCGTGGTAAAAATTTTCTAGTGATCTCATAGAGCTCTTTTTGGCGCTCAATACTGTAAACTTGGGCTCCAAGCTCTATAAGAACAGCCGTCTGGTACCCTGAACCAGTGCCTATTTCTAGAACTTTCTCGCCTCTATCGATTTGTAGTAATTCTGTTTGAAAAGCGACAGTATAAGGTTGTGAGATAGTTTGGCTAGCGGCAATGGGAAAAGCCTTATCTTGATATGCAAAGTCTATAAACCCAGAATCCATAAATAAATGTCTCGGAATCTTGGCAATTGCAGATAATACTTTCTCATCGGCAATTCCTTTATCTCTTACAATTTTAACTAATTGATTTCTAAGTCCTTTATGTTTTGGTAAGTCTTTCATATAGCGAAACCAAATTACGTAAATATTTTTCCAAAAAAGCAATTTAAAAAACTGTTATTTACTACTTTTGTTCAAAATTATTTTACATGTTAAAAGTTGGTGTTTTAGGTGCTGGTCATCTTGGTAAAATCCATTTAAAATTATTACAACAATCTGATAAATATAACCTGATTGGCTTTTTTGATCCTGTCAAGGAAAATGCCAAAAAAGTCGCTCAAGAATTCGGCTATACTGCTTTCGATTCTATTTCCGAGCTTATTGATGCTGTTGAAGTTGTCGATATTGTAACACCAACACTTTCTCATTTCGATTGTGCTAAAGAGGCTATTACTAAAGGACGTCATATCTTTATTGAAAAACCGATTACCAATACTGTTTCAGAAGCAGAAGCCATTAAAACATTGGCGAGTATGTATCATGTTAGAGGTCAAGTTGGTCACGTAGAACGCTTTAATCCGGCGTTTACGGCGGTAAAAGATATGATCAACGAACCAATGTTTATTGAAACACATCGCTTGGCAGAATTCAATCCTAGAGGAACTGATGTACCCGTAGTACTTGATTTAATGATTCATGATATAGATATTATTCTAAGTGTCGTTAATTCTAAAGTTAAAAATATCAACGCAAGTGGCGTTGCTGTAATTAGTGATACTCCAGATATTGCCAATGCGCGCATTGAGTTTCAAAACGGATGTGTGGCAAATCTTACGGCGAGTAGAATTTCTTTAAAAAATATGCGTAAAACACGCTTCTTTCAAAAGGATGCCTACGTTTCGGTTGATTTTTTAGAAAAGAAGTCTGAAGTTGTAAAGATGAAAGATGTTCCTGAAAAACCTGACGAATTTGCTATGATACTCCAAAATGCTGAAGGCGTGAAGAAGCAAATTTATTTCGAAAATCCAACTGTAACTTCTAATAACGCTATTTTAGATGAATTAGAAACTTTTGCCGATGCGATTATAAATGATACAACTCCTATAGTGACTTTGAGTCAAGGGGCGAATGCACTCCGAGTAGCACAACAAATTATAGATTGTTTTTAAAATAATATAAATGAATATGAAGAACGTAGCAGTTATAGGCGCAGGTACCATGGGTAATGGTATTGCTCATACATTTGCACAATTTGGATTTAAAGTACATCTCATAGATAAATCTGAAGAAACATTAAACAAAGGTATAGCGACTATCACTAAGAATTTAGAACGCATGGTGGCTAAAGAGCGTATTAGCGAGCAAGAAAAGGACGCTACTATCAATAATATTCAAACACATACTTCTATTAAAAATGGTGTCCAAAATGTTGATCTCGTAGTAGAGGCGGCTACTGAAAATATTGATTTGAAACTACATATATTCAAAGAATTAGATCAGGTTTGCTCCGCAAAGACAATTTTAGCAAGTAATACTTCTTCGATCTCAATTACTAAAATTGCTTCTGTTACTTCTAGACCTGGGATGGTTATTGGTATGCACTTTATGAATCCAGTACCAATTATGAAATTGGTAGAAATAATAAGAGGCTATTCTACCTCAGATGAAGTTACTAGTGTTATCATGGAACTTTCTAAAAAACTTAGAAAAGTTCCAGTTGAGGTAAATGATTATCCTGGATTTATTGCCAATCGCATCCTTATGCCTATGCTAAATGAAGCAATTTATTCTCTTTATGAAGGTGTTGCGGGTGTTTATGAAATTGATACTGTGATGAAACTTGGAATGGCACATCCAATGGGACCATTGCAATTGGCTGATTTTATTGGTCTTGATGTATGCCTATCAATTCTAAACGTTTTACATGATGGCTTTGGAAACCCTAAATATGCACCCTGTCCTTTACTTGTAAATATGGTTACTGCCGGCAAACTTGGAGTGAAATCTGGAGAAGGGTTTTACGATTATAGTGAAAGTAAAAAGGCAGAAAAGCTGGCAAAGCAGTTCTCTTAAATAGGTGTTTCGAAGCCTAATCATAATCATTGCATGCAGTTGCGCTATTTTTAGTTTCTCTCAATCTAAAAGCAAGAAACTAAAACCAGATGCTGTTGAGATTTATTTCGGTATTGGTAACGAAAATACGTTTCTATTTGACGACACTGATTACCTGTACAAAACGAAATATATAAAAGCTTCTTTTGAATATGAATTGAATAACTCAAAGTATTCCTGGAGTTTAGCTCTTCAACCTCAAATTCATTTTCTGAAACATCAATTATTAAATCCTTTTTTCGTAAGAGAAATTGAACCGAATTTTGAAGAGGATAGAGTTACTTTCACTCAACTAAAATCGATGCGTTTATACGGTCTGGAAGTTGAAATAAACGTACATCGACTTGTTTTTAAGAAGCTTGAAGTATCTGCATTACTTGCTATTGGACCTGCTATTATTGACACCCGTACCGAACGTTTAGCCAAAGGCTTTACGTTTATGGAAACCATAGGTTTTGGAATACATTACAAACTTTCAAATAGACTATTCCTAATGTTACGACCTACATTTAGCCATATTTCCAATGCACGAATTCAATTGCCTAATAGTGGATATAATGTGCTGAATTTAGAGACTGGAGTTTCATGGAAACTATGAATCAAACAAGCTCTTTAATGTTTCAATTCTATTGATTTTTTTAGTCTCTGTTATTATAAACTTATCTACAAAATAAACTTCTTTAGGTCTTTCAAATTTATGTAATAAGTCAAGATTTCTAACTTTCCCCCAAATTACATCAGCTACTCTTGAATGTGATTCTATAATTAGAATCAACTTTTCACCTAGTTTTTCATCTGGTAAAGAGCTAACAAAAAACTGATCATTTATTATTTTTGAAAGCTTCTCTTCTATTTGCTCTGGTATTAATTTGATACCACCCGAATTAATAATTGTATCATATCGCCCTAACCATTCGAATTGTGTTTCAGATTTCAATTCAATTAAATCGTTGGTAATAACTTTTTCATCTGAAATCTTTGGAGCATCAATTACCAAACAACCACGTCTATCTTTAGAAACCTTGACATCAGGTAGTACCTGATAATTCTGATTAGCCTTTGCTAATCGATTTATTTCCAAAGAAACGGTTTCAAAATTGTTCAGTTTCTTTATGGCAATATGTGTTATTGTTTCGGTCATGCCATAGGTAGCAAACACTTCCGTTTTTAAGTGAAGAATTTTATCCTGTAATTCTTTTGATACCACACCGCCACCAACGATAAGTTTTTTAATAAGATTTATATTGTTTATTGAGTTTTGTAATTGCAAAGGTACCATGGCCCCAAAATCATATCTTTTATTCATTCCGTGTAACGGATTTGAATCGGCCTCAATCACATCTATATGCCAACCTAAAACTAATGACCTAACTAGCATCATTTTTCCGGCGATATAAGCTGGCGATAAGCATAATAATACTGTAGTCTTAGCTGGTAATTTAAAATAGAATCCTGTAGCCAATGCGCTATTGACCATGTGATCTTTTTTTAATTGTATACGCTTTGGTATTCCAGTTGATCCCGAGGTTCGTACAGACAAAACTGGTGAAGGATCTAACCAGTCCGTTATAAAAGAATGCAATTCAGGGTTTAAATCTAGCGTATATACCAATAAGTCATTTTGAGTATCAAACTGATGGCCATTGAGCATAAAATCCTTATGTATGCTTTGATGGGTCATTTCATTCATATCTTTCACTTGCCTCAGACGCTATTACGGGAACGGTAATACTGCCTGTTAACTTTTCTCTCCAATTTTTCCATCCATATTTCTTAGAGAATATCAACAACAACAATGGGTATATCACAAATACAGGTATAAATGTTTCCCAACCTAATGAAGGTTCTGAAGTATCAATATACAGGGCGTCAGTTTGAAAGACGGTCCAATCGGTAGTCACAAAAATTGCGGCTACAATATTATTTGACGCATGCAATCCTAAAGCAATCTCCGTCCCTTCATCCATCAATGTGGTTATTCCATATAGCAAACCTGTTCCAATATAAAATACCATGATGCCATATCCCAATTTAGCTACTTCTGGATTAGCACCATGAAGTAATCCGAAAACTACGGAGGTGACAAGTAGTGGAAACCATCTGTTCTTAACCAAAACTCCAAAACCTTGCATTAAATACCCTCTAAATAATAATTCCTCAAACGAAGTTTGTAAAGGAATTAGCAAGAAAGATATCAGGGCAAGAATCATGAATGGAATTGGTTTAAAATTCCACACTAGGTCTTCGGGTGCCAAAAAATAACCAAGTATAAGAAAAAAGGTACTGATACTAAACCATAGAAAAAAAGCATGAAACACTCTTCTCCAATCGATTTTTTTACGACTCGTAATTACAGTTTTTATTTTCCGTCTATGAATGAATCGCACTCCCAATAATAGACCTATCAATCCCATAATTAGGGTAAAGAGCATTAAAACCAAATAGAAGTTAGCGTTAATTCCAATAGAAGTGAAATTATCTAAGGCTGCCTCTTGAAAATCAGTAATATTTCCAGTTTTCATGAACCCAACAACTGCCAGTGGTATAACACCCAAAATCTGCCAAAAACTAAAAACAATAATCACGGTAATGATATAATAATACCATTCTTTGTTTCCTTTAAATGCCTGTTGTATAAAATTCATTGATCACGTTCATTTAGATTCTAAAAGTACATTTTTAAAGCTTGATATTCCAATTTAATTCTGGGTCGTATTTTAAAAAACCATTTTGAACGCATAGTGGAGAGTCAAAATTATTGATAAAAAGCCCTCCAGTACCCAATCCTTGCGGCATTTCAGTATTTAAATTATAGGTGAATTGGGCAATTGCATTCAGGCCAACATTACTTTCTAAAGCAGAAGTGATCCACCAACCCACATTATGAGTCTTTGCCGCTTTTATCCATTGCTCGCTTCCGCGGAAGCCTCCAACCAAACTTGGTTTTAGGATGATATATTGAGGTTTAATTATATCGATTAACTTTTCTTTTTCGCTATATCTAAAAACACCAATGAGTTCCTCATCTAAAGCTATTGGCAATGGCGTCTTATCACATAACCTCGCCATCTCATAAGATTGTCCTTGCCGAATTGGTTGTTCAATAGAATGCAATTCAAAATCAGAAAGTCGTTTTAATTTTTCTAATGCATTCATTGGTGAAAACGCGCCATTAGCGTCTACACGCAATTCAATTTCTTGTGAGGTAAATTGTTCTCTAATAAACTTTAGCAATTCTAGTTCAGCCTCAAAATCTATAGCTCCTATCTTCAATTTGATCGTCGTAAATCCATCCTGAAGTTTTGCGACAATTTGCTCTTTCATAAAATCCTTGTCCCCCATCCATATAAGGCCATTGATGGAAATACCATCTAAGCCTTTTGTAAATTTTGAAGGATAAAGCTCAAACGGATTTTTACTTTGCATAGATAAAAAGGCTTGCTCCAAACCAAACTGAATAGATGGAAACTCATTTATCGCCAGTAACAGTTGCTCTTTTCCTAACGCTATATTGTCACATACCCATTGCAACTTATCTTCATAATCTGGTCTATCATCAATACTTAAGCCTCGAAACAAACCACATTCACCAATGCCTTTTCTTCCTTTATCCTCAATAATTAAAAAATAGGTGTCTTTTGTTTTTAAAACACCTCGTGAAGTACCACTCGCGCGTTTAAAATTTAGCACATGTTTTTGAAAAGATACTTTCATATACTACTTCGTTGAATATAGAGCAACTCGATTCCCTTCGACGTCCTTGAAAAGTGCCATATATCCATGTTCTTCAGAAATATGAGTTTTTGGTTTTAAAATCTCACCACCAGCAGCTTCGATTCTGCTTAATTCATCATTCAAATCTCCAGAACGAGAATTAAAATATACGAGAGTTCCTTGATCTGAGGGCCTATAATGTTCTGGGTTATGTATAAGAGAGCCACTAGCACCCGTTGCATTCTTATTTTCAGCAAATGGAAACCATCCCATTGTCGTTGGTCCAAAGACTTGCACTTTTATGTCAATTTGAAAAACTTCATTATAAAATTTTACTGCTCTATTCATATTTTGTACCGGAACTTCGAACCAGCCTACAGTCTGTAAATCCATACTCCTTAGTTTTCAATAACCGATTTTAACTTCGCTAAACCAGCTTCAAAATCACCGCCTACAGCCTTATCCATATTCATAAATAACATCATTATGCTTACAGGAAATTTATTATTTCCAGAAAAGCCCCAGGTAACCGTTGTGTTATTATTGCCTTCATCTAATCTCAAATAAGCATCAGAAGTTGATTTAAAAGGTTTTAAAAAGCGAAGTTCCATACTAATTTCTTTGCTATCTTCCAATCCGATTATTTCTTGCTCTCCGTGCCCTACTTGTTTATGATCACTTTCCCAAGCAGATACACAACCTATTTCTCCATCAGTTCCGGTCATTGTTTTCTTCATATTCGGATCCCTTTCGAACCAAGGTGACCAGGCATCATGATTCTTTAAAAATCTTAAATACTCAAATAACTCCTTAGCGGGTTTGTTAATTTCAATGCTTCTGCTTACTTCGTATGACTTCGGCGCTATCAATGCCAAAACTATGACCAATGCGATAATAGCTCCAATAATGTAGATAAATGTTTCCATGTTGTTGGTTTTAAATATTAATTGATGCTCCTATATCTAATAGGATTAATTCTTTCTTCTTAGCTGAAAATTTTGACTTAGCTTCTTCATGATCAATTTTTATATAATCAAATGTATCGTAATGATATCCCAAAACTTTATTACACGCTACAAAATCAGAGGCCAATATCGCCGTATCTATTCCCATGGTAAAATTGTCACCGATAGGAAAAATTGCCAAGTCTAGTGTTGCCATTAAAGGGATAAGCTTCATATCATAAGTCAATGCAGTATCACCAGCTATGTAAATGGTTCCTTCGTTAGTCTCAATTAAAAATCCTCCAGGATTTCCACCGTAACTTCCATCTTGAAATGAACTTCCGTGTACCGCGTTTGTATAAGTTACCTTACCAAAATCGAATTGCCAACTACCTCCTTGACTCATAGGATGCCCGTCAAAACCTTTTTCACTAAAATGCATAAAGATTTCATAATTAGACACAATTTTTGCCCCTGTCCGTTGAGCGATAACCTCAACATCTGCAATATGATCGAAATGGGCGTGCGTAATTAAAATATAGTCAGCTTCTATTGTATTAACGTTCAGATGCTTTGCCAAATCATTCGCCGTTACAAAGGGATCTATAACTAAATGTTTGTTGGCCACTTCAATACTTAAGCCAGCATGCCCTAAATAAGTAATCTTCATTTTTCTTAGAATTGAGCTCCTAAGTTAATAAATTATGTAACAATTTTAACTTATAGTAAATGACCCAATCCAAAAAGAATGGCAAATAAAAAGGTACTTAAGGCTAATTTCTTTAATTCTGGATCTAATAATGCAGGATCATTATTTTTATAAACCATAAATAAGTGTTTTAGAATAGGAATAAAGGCAATTAAAAACAAGAATTGCCAGTATGATTTGAATTGAACCAGCTCATAAATTATGCTGCATAACAAAGCAAAAATCAATAAAAAAAAATGGTAATATTTCGCATTCTTTGCTCCTATTTTAACCACTAAGGTTCTTTTATTTGAAGCGTCATCTGACGAACGATCACGCATATTATTTAAATTTAGAACAGCAGCGCTTAATAATCCTAAGGCCGACGCTGGTAAAAAGAGCAAATAGTCAAGTTGTTTTGTATATAAAAAATAACTTCCGATAACACTTAGTAATCCGAAAAACAAAAAAACAAACACGTCACCATAACCATTATATCCGAAGGGATTTGATCCCATTGTGTATTTTATAGCGGCAGCAATACTCGCAATTCCAAAAATAATAAAGAGAATAAAATAGTTTAAATGTGTTGTACCAAAGGCTATATAAACAAGCAAAATGGCCACAAGAAAAGTTACAAGGCTCGTAATTTTAATGGCATTAAGCATCTGCTTTGGAGATATTGCTCCACTCTGAAGGGCTCTTTGGGGTCCCACTCTATCCTCATTATCAGTTCCTTTTACGCCATCACCGTAGTCATTCGCAAAATTAGAAACTACTTGAAAACCAATAGTCGTTATGATCGCAAGAATACAAATATATACATTGAATTTGTTCTCCTCTGCAGCCAACAAACTTCCTAATACAATTCCTGAGACAGATAAAGGTAAAGTACGCAATCTTGCAGCTTTTATAAAAGCCTTTAGCATAATTAAGTACTAGTTTAGATAATGTAATTCTTCGCTTAATTGAAGTGCTTCTTTAATATTCACTGGTTGTCCATAGGATTGAGCGATGACAAAACAATCAGCAAAACCAAGTCTCCTTAGGTCATCTTTTAATGTTTTTGCCTCACTATAGGTAATGAAATTACCCAAAGCATACTTATTCAAACCTCCTTCACTAAACTCTTTCAAATGCGCAAGATCATCTGAAAAAAGTTTTGCCTTAAAATTTGTAAAAGCTCCAATCTGTACGCTGTAAATAATTGTCTCTCCTTCCATACCTCCTAAATCCTCATCAAGACTAGTGAAATCACCATCCATACCTGCTGCACCTAAGGTATCTACGGTCTTCATGTTTGTCTTCATGTTTGTCTTAATCGCTTCTAAACTATCTGTATCAATCAGTGTTAAATTGTTCTTAATCAAGAACTTATTGTTTGGCTTTTCTTCTTTTCCTAAGAATGACCATATAAATAATAACAACAGTAGTAAACCGAAAAAACCAAGAATTACTCGATGTTTCTTGAGTATAGAATTATGTTCTTCTTCTTCTTTTAAAAGATCAGTAAGCTTACCAATTGTCTGATTGGCCTTGTCTACTTCTTCGTAAATATTTACGAGGTTTTTATCTTTAATATAAGGCATAATAAGTAGGAGTTTTTATAAATCTTGTGCATTTGCAATTAGTTCAACGATATCTAAAACTTTGACTTCTTCTTTTTCTTTATTTTTTATACCATCCGTCATCATGGTATTACAAAATGGGCATCCTGTTGCGATAATATCAGGCTTTATTTCTAAGGCTTCTTCTGTACGCTCGATATTAATGTCTTTAGATCCTTTTTCTGGTTCTTTAAACATTTGCGCTCCCCCAGCTCCACAACATAAACCGTTTCGCTTACAGCGTTTCATTTCAATCAATTCACCCTCTAATTTTCTAATCAAATCACGAGGTGCTTCATACACATCATTCGCTCTACCTAAATAACAAGGATCATGAAATGTAATTCGCTTGCCTTTATAACTTCCTCCTTCAATTGATATGCGCCCATCATTTAATAAAGTTTTTAAAAACTGCGTATGGTGCATCACATCATATGTTCCTCCTAAATCTGGGTACTCATTTTTCAATGTATTGAAACAATGCGGGCACGCAGTCACCACTTTTTTAACTTCATACGCATTCATCACCTCTATATTAGTCATGGCTTGCATTTGAAACAAAAACTCATTCCCAGATCTCTTGGCAGGATCTCCGGTACAACTCTCTTCAGTACCTAGCACAGCAAAGTCAACCTTAGCCTTGTGCAATATTTTTACAAAAGCCTTGGTTATCTTTTTGGCTCTATCGTCAAAACTACCTGCACAACCAACCCAAAACAACACTTCTGGTTGCTTTCCTTGGGCCATCATTTCTGCCATTGTAGGTACATTCATACTGCTGAAATATTTAATATTTTATTCATGTTGACCATCGTCAAACACTTGTATCGTTACTTCTTTATCTACTAAATCGGTAAATTTACCTCTATACCTAGTAGCTTTTACAAGATGATTATCTATCCAATGATAATTACCTCCACGAGGTTTTCCCATCAACAAACTATGATATCTAAAACCATTCTCTCTTAACCAGATTTCTGTATATGTTCTATGGTCTTCCGTTCTCGACGTAAAAAAACAAATAATATGACCTTCATCGTACCATTTATTTAACGTTACTAAGGCATCTGGGTAAACTTCTGCCGTTAACATACGCTCTGGTTCTTCGTTTGGAATATCATCGCAGATGGTTCCGTCTATATCAATGAGATAATTCTTAACCCCTTCGGCTAACCCCGGACTTATTAAATTGCCGTGTTCATCTTTTAACTCTTCTAATTCTTTATTAAATTTATTCTTCATCTTTCCAGTTTAATCTATCCATTTGATTGTATTGCCATGGCGCACCATTATTTTCAATATTTGTCATCATCATATTCAATTCTTGAGGGGCAGCCGATTTCTCCATAACTTCATAACGTCTCATATCCATAATGATCGATAAGGGATCAATATTAACTGGACATTCTTCTACACAAGCATTACAACTCGTACAAGCCCACAATTCTTCTGCCGTAATGGTGTCTAACAAGGTCTTACCATCGTCTTCAAACTTTCCGTTTGTGTCAATATTTTTACCAACTTCCTCAACGCGATCTCGCGTTTTCATCATAATTGCCCTTGGTGACAGTTCCTTACCTGTTTGGTTAGCCGGACAAACAGATGTGCAACGACCACATTCAGTACAGGTATAGGCATTTAACAATTGCACCCAATTTAAGTCAGTCACATCTTGAGCCCCAAACTTTTCAGGAAGCGCATCTGCATTCTCTTCAGCAGGTGCTGCATAAGGATCAGCTGTCGGATCGAGCATTAATTTCACCTCATTCGTAACCGAACCAAGGTTATCAAATTGACCATTGGGATTCAAATTAGCAAAATAAGTATTTGGAAACGCCAAAAGAATATGAAGATGCTTTGAATAATACAAGTAATTAAGAAAAATAAGTATTCCCACAATATGTGCCCACCAGGCACCTCTTTCAATTATATGAAGAGTGCTTTCGGTAAATCCACTAAAAACAGGAACTAAATATTGACTTACTACATTACCAATTCCAGCTTCTTGAAAAGGCGTATCGGTGGCATTCATAACCAAAAATAAGGTCATTAGTACCATTTCAAAATACAAAATAAAATTACCGTCATTTTTCGGCCATCCTTTCATTTCTTTATTCAAAAACCGTTTAATATTAATCACATTTCTACGGATCCAAAAAATTATGACGGATATAAAAACCAATAACGCAAGCATTTCAAAAATACCAATTAGTACTCCGTACAATTGGGCGCCAAGATAGTTTTGAAATAATCGATGCGTACCGAATAAACCATCTATGATAATTTCTAATACTTCTATATTTATGATGATGAAACCAACATAAACAACAATATGCAATAAACCAGAAACAGGACGGCGTACCATTTTAGATTGCCCTAAAGCAATTTTAATCATATTTTTCCAGCGTAATGAGCTGTTGTCAGAGCGATCAACAGACTTCCCTAATTTGATATTTCGAACTAACTTTTTCACATTTCTTGCGAAGAAAGTAATTCCGAAAATTAAAACAACTGCAAAGAGTATGTTTGGTAAATATTGCATCTACTATTGTGATATTAATAAATCTCGAAATTCAACTCATTTCGAAAGCAGCGTAAAACTAATTAATTATCTTATTTTAGTAAAGATTCGTTTTAATTAGTTATTAACTATTTTTAATAACTTTAAATAGCAACTTTTACTCAACTATTTTTGCTCACTAGGTTCTTCTCCTTTTTTATATGGTTTGGGCTTTTTACCGAACAATGAAAAATGAACAAAACGTTTAGGATTTAACTTCATTTCGCGTAATAATTCCTCCATTTCCTTCGTCGCGCCTTCTAGGTTCTGATATAAACCATCGTCCTTCAATAACTTACCCATTGAGCCTTTTCCTTGACTTATATCAGCCAGGATAGTATTGAAATTTTTCAACGAACTCTCTAATTTATGAATTGTTCCTGCAAGATTAGCACTTGCTAAAGAGTCTGTCATCTCAACTAGATTTACCGAAGCAACCTGTGCATTCGTCAACACAGAATCAATTTTACCATTTTTCGCCAATAATCTGTTCATCGATGCTGAAGCTCCATTAAAAGAAGAAAGGGTTGAATTTAGTTTAGCTAAAGATTGTTTTAAGTTTGTTCTACCATCATCATCCAAAACATCATTAAAGCCCTTTAAAGCAGCGTCGGCATTCGTAATAAAACTTGTAATTTTTTCTTGTAATGGAACCAGCTGATCTCCAATTGAACCTAAGATATCTGTTTCTACCTTTGCAGTTAAAGTATCTCCAGATACGGCATTCGCTCCTTCGTAGCTTGGGACAATCTTTATCGATTTACCGCTAATAAAATCGGGACTATATATTTGTGCAATACTATTCTTAGAAAATTGAAAATCATTCTCTAAAGAAAACTTCACCACCAAACGACCAGTTCTCTTGGGGTGGAAAGTTATAGCTTCTATCTTACCTACTTTAAGACCATTAATTGTAACACTTCCAGAAGTTAGTAACCCCTGAACATTATCATATTCAGCATAGAACATTCTTGGTTTTTCGAATAGACTCTCTCCCTTAATATAGCTAAAGCCCCAAATAAAAAGTGCGATTCCTAATATAACAATCACACCTGTTTTTAACTCTCTTGAAATTTTCAAATTATTACGTTTAGATAATAAGCAATAATACTAATAATTTCTGTGAGTAAAAAGAGTAAATTCTTTTTATTCAGATTTCAAAACTTTATTTACAGAAACCTTTTTTCCATTTTTAAAAGCGACAATAAATGCAGAAGTATAGCCCTTGTCTTTAGCTACCGTTCGCAGTTCCTTGGCTTTTTCATAATCGGAAGTTTCCCCATAATAATATTTGTGATGCGCACCCACACGAACACGTTCCATATTCTTTAAGCCTTTGAAGTTATGAGGAACTGTTTTTACTTTTTTGGAACTTGATGCTATTTGCACTTTAAATTTCACATTTTTAAACACTCGAGAAGCAGGCTTTTCCTTAATAGGCGTTGGTTCAGGTTTTACTTCTACCACAAAGTTAGCATCGTATTCTTTTTTGTAGGCTTTAATACCATCGTATATAGCTTTAGCCATTTCTTTTTGACCTTTTTCTGAACTTAAATAAGCACCTTCTTTTGGATTGGTTAAAAAACCCGTTTCCACCAACACACTTGGCATAAAGGTATTTCTTAGAACAAGAAATCCAGCTTGTTTTACTAAGCGATCTTTTCTCTTTAGTTCTTTTGCAAATTTATTTTGAATCATGCTTGCAATCGTTAAACTCTGATCCAAATATTCTTCTTGCATCATGGTAATTCCAATAACCGATTCTGGAGAATTAGGATTAAAACCTCCATACTTCTCCTTATAATTATCTTCCATTAAGATCACTTGATTCTCTTTTTTTGCAATTTCAAAATTACGATCGTTCTCATGTAAACCGAGCACAAAAGTTCCTGCGCCAGAAGCATGCGGACTAGAAAATGCGTCACAGTGTATAGAAATAAATAGGTTTGCCTTCGATTTTTGTGCAATCTGTCCTCTCACATCTAAATCAATAAAGGTATCATCTTTACGCGTGTAAATTACCTCGATATCTTTATCTTTCTCCAACAACTCCCCTACTTTCAATGCAATCTTTAGAACAATTTCTTTTTCTAAATACTTACTTTTAGGCGCTCCCAAATTTCCTGGATCGGTTCCTCCGTGACCGGGATCTAAAACAACTTTGAACTTTTGTTGTGCTTCAATAAACTGCGTCGGCAATAAAAATATTCCTGCAAGAAATGCAAGAAAAAATATCTTTTTAATCATTACAATTTTATTATTATTTGGGGTAATAATAGTATTCATTTTTTAACGTCTCTTTAAGTTTAACCTCATAAAAAATATATGTAAGTTTGTAAACTCAAAAACTGAGCCGTTTTTCTATTTACAAAAATACTATTAATAGCGTTGTATACAAATTTAAAGCACATACTTTTAGTTTTACTATTTTTTAGTGTTGGGATTACGAACAGCTTTAGTCAGGAAACCAAACAAAAAGATACGCTCTCCGTTAAGGCGATAGATACTGTAGCCAAGGATACAGTTAAAGTCGACAGCATAAAACCTAAAGAGTTTTTAGATGATATTATTAAGAAAAAAGCCACTGATTATATATCAAATAATTTCATAACAAAAACAACAACTTTATATAACAATGCAGAGTTGTATTATCAAGATATAGAGTTGAAAGCAGGAATTATAATCATAGATTATGAGAAGAATCTTGCATACGCAAAAGGTATTGTAGATACCGCGGGTGTTTATACGCAGCGACCTATATTCAAACAGGCAAATCAAGAGTCTATTCAAGATTCATTAATTTATAATTTTAAGAATGAGAGGGCGGTTATTTATAATACAACTACTGAGCAAAATGGCATCACCATTAATGGGGCGTTAACCCGAAGAGAAAATGATTCTACGTTGTATATTAGTAATGCCAAGTTTACTACTTCATTAAAGGACAAACCTGATTATTATATAGGCACAAATATCATTAAGGTTGTACCTGGTAAAAAGGTTGTCGGTGGGCTATCTCAGTTAATTTTAGCCGGTGTTCCAACGCCTGCTGTTTTACCATTTTTCTATGCACCACTTACGAAAGAAAGATCTAGTTCGGGTATAAAACTTCCTACATGGGGAGAAAATAATCAACAAGGGTTCTTTTTGCAAAATTTAGGATACTATTTTGCCATTAATGATTACGTAGACCTATCCGTTCTGGGAGATATCTACACTAATGGTAGTTGGGGATTACGCTTTGAATCGAACTATGCGCTTCGATACAAGTTCTCAGGAAGCTTTAGTTTACGTTTTGAAAATCTAATCACCAGCCAAAGGGGGTTTGATGACTTTGCACAACGCAATAACTTTTATTTACGCTGGAGTCATAGTCAGGATGCTAAATCAAATCCGAATTCACGATTTTCTTCATCTGTGAATCTGGGTAGCAGTCGCTATTTTAGAGAATCATTGAATGAAATAAACATCGGAAGAGGTATTACAAATACTTTTAGCTCTTCAATTTCATATTACAAAAAGTTTGTTGGAACTCCTTTCAATATGAATATGTCATTAACACATACTCAAAATACGAATACAGAATTGATAGATATGAACTTACCTTCGATGCAAGTTAGCATGGATCGTATCTACCCTTTTGCTCCAAAAAATGGTTCTAAAAAGAATCCGATACAGAACTTAGGTCTGACCTATAGTATGGATTTACAGAACAGGGTAACAACTACAGACGATGAGTTTTTTAAAGCAGGAATGTTTGACAACGCACGAAGTGGATTACGTCAAAATGTTTCTTTAAGTACTAATATTAAGGCTTTGAATTACATTACCCTGTCACCAAGCGCAAATTATAGTGAAGTATCCTATCTTAAAACCATTGCTAGGAGTTATGACCCTACTCTCGAAGAGGGGAATCAAGTTGTAACTGATACCGTAAATGGCTTTGATTCATTTCGACAATATTCAGGTGGTATTTCAGCATCTACGACTATTTATGGGGAATACACCTTTAAGAAAGGTCGGTTAAAAGCAATTCGCCACACTTTGCGTCCAGAAATTTCTTTTAATTACACACCAGATTTCAGCTCTTTTTATGAGGAAGTTCAGCAAAGTGAAGATCCTGATGATACCTTAGAATTTACGCGCTTTGAAGGCGGAATTTTTGGTGCTCCTTCGCGAGGATTATCTAGCAATCTCACCTTTCGGCTTAATAATGTTTTTGAGGCGAAGGTTATGTCAAAAGACTCAACAGAAACGGAACCGAAAAAAATTACCTTACTGAATAGCTTAAATTTTTCTTCGAGTTATAATATGGCCGCAGATTCGTTAAAATGGAGTCCAGTTAGAATGACGGCAAGCACGAATTTTTTCGATAACAAATTGACTGTCAATATGAATGCTACGCTTGACCCGTATGCACTTAATGCTAATAACACAAGAATAAACACATTTAACATCAACAATGGCGGTAGTTTGTTTAGATTAACACAAGCAAGTATTAACACAAGTTATTCTCTTTCAAGTGATATTTTTTCAAAGAAAGACGAAAAGAAAGAAGGCAAAAATAACTCTCAGAACAAAGATCCGTTGAGTGATGACCTATTAGGTGACAATTTAACAACCCGAAATAGTAAATATGACGGCGAACAACTCGAGAAAAAAACTGCTAAACTATATGATTCTAACATTCCATGGAATATAAGTTTAAGACATACGTTTGGTTATTCAAATTCTAGAAGAGAAAGCGATATTTCTAGCAATTCCTTACAGTTTTCGGGAGATGTTGAACTTTCTCCTAAATGGAGTGTTGGTATTTCTTCAGGGTATGATTTTAAACGGAAAGGTATTACACCTACGAGCTTGAATTTCGAACGCGATTTAGATAGTTGGCGTATGAGTTTTAATTGGGTGCCGTTTGGTAATAGAACCTCTTACTATTTCTTTATTGGAGTAAAATCATCTATATTCAGTGACTTAAAATATGACCAACGTAGAGTGCCCGATAGGCGCTTATTCTAGAATTTACAATCTTATTTTATATTAAACTTGACAAAAAATGAAAAAAATAATTACAACTTCCAAAGCTCCCGCACCTATAGGCCCTTATAACCAAGCAGTATTGATAAATGGCACGTTATATACTTCAGGTCAAATAGCATTAGACCCTTCTACTGGTGAATTAGTTATGGATAATATTACTGTTGAAACCAAACAAGTTATGGAAAATATGAAGGAAGTGTTGTTCGCTGCAGGAATGGCATTTACTGATGTTGTGAAATCATCAATTTTTATTTCTGATATGAACGACTTTGGTACTATTAATGAAGTTTACGGTGCCTATTTTGATAATGATACGGCACCAGCAAGAGAAACGGTTCAGGTAGCGTGTTTACCTAAAAATGTGAATGTAGAAATTTCTATGATTGCTATTAAAAATTAAAACCTAATTTAATTTTTTGGTATGGTATTTAACTAAGCCGTCAATAGGTCTTTTCACAAAATTACCTGTCTTAAATCCCATTTCTTGAGCCACTTCTTTTATTTCATCTTGAGAAAGAAAAGCAATAGATCCTGCAAAATGAACCGGAACGTCTTGTAACTTATCCTTGAACTGATAAATCATGTTTTTTGTAAAACGCTTAAAACCTAACTTGATCATATTTCTAATATAATCACATTCTTTGTTTAAGAACATAAATTCAGCAAACGAAGCTAAATATGCGTTTGGATTTTGATTTTTATATAGATTGTATTTAATAAAATCAGGTTCTAGATTGTACTTTTCATTAAACGAGACCCTCAAATCTGCGGGCATATGATTAAAGAAATAATCTCTTATAAGTTGTTTACCAAAATAATTACCACTAGCATGATCCATAATAATATAACCCAATGACAGTATTTTTTGGTGCGTTTTTTCACCGTCGTAATATGTACAGTTAGATCCTGTACCTAAAATACAAACGACAGCAGGTTCGTTATTTTCGATGGTGGCGTAAACGGCTGCTAATGTATCTTCGGCAACCTCAACATGCGCATTCTTAAAATAGGATCCTAATACCTGTTCTAAAGATATTCTAGGACCTTCTGTACCACAACCTGCTCCATAGAAATATATGTGTTCAACGGCATCCTTGTGCATCTGAAGCACATCATTATCTCGAATTCGTCCGAGTAATTCATCAGGACTTAAAATCGCGGGATTCAAGCCTTTAGTTCTTACTTTTTCAAACAACTGAATTCCATTTTCATCTACTGCAATCCAATCACATTTCGTAGAACCACTATCAACAATAAAAATCATAGGCTAAAATTAGGTGCGTAAAGTTAAAAAATGCCAATCAAATAAGGCACATTCTTTAAATTTTTGTAGAATGTTAAAAAATGCAATAATAATTTTAGCCTTTTACTAAAATCTTAGGATATTAAAACCATAAATTTATGATAAACTCAAAAAATCGTTCATAATCAGGTTGTAAAAATTAACTTTTTACTTTCCTTTTCATTTTTATTCGGTCGAAAGTCTTAATACAAGGCAACTATTACTTTGCAACTGATTAGTTCATTAGAGATTGGAATTCTTAAATATTGACGCTATTTAACCTGAATAAAACCTTGAGGTTGTTATGAAATAAAAGTATTAAAAATAAATGCTCTGTTAAGATTAATACAATTTAAGATTAATTTAACAAGTTGCTAATCAATATTTTATTACATTTAATAACTCATACATTAATTTTGAGTAAGAAAATTCAATGGTCTGATTGAATACTCTTTCTTCCCAAAACAAAGCCTCGAAATGTTTTCATTCTGAGGCTTTGTTTATTTAACGAATTCAATCTTATTTTTAACAGTATTATAACTATTCTTTTTTATTGCTAGTAGTACCTTGTGAAGCGAATTGAGAACCATGAATCAATCGGTTAATTCATTAATTTATTGTTCAACTAAACCAAACGATTATGAAAAATCATTATGTTAGAAACATTACCGCCATTTGTATGGTCGCCTTTTTGGCATTAGCTACAAATTCTATTGAAGCTCAATTAAATACACCTCGAGGCAGTCAGAAAGCCACGGTTAAACAAACCGTCGGAACTACAGACATTTATATTAACTATTCTCGGCCAAGTGTAAAAGGAAGAGAAATATGGGGTAAACTTGTACCCTATGGAATGAATAATTTTGGTTTCGGAACTGCCAAAAAATCTCCATGGAGAGCAGGAGCAGATGAAAATACAGTGATCAAATTTACCCATGATGTGACCTTTGAAGGGAAACCAGTGAAGGCAGGTAAGTATGGTTTACATATGGTTATTAAAGAAAATGGAGATGCTGACATTATACTCTCGAAAAATCACACCGCCTGGGGAAGTTACTTTTATGACCCTTCAGAGGATGCGGTACTTGTATCCGTAAAAACAAAAGAAGTTCCGCACAGAGAATTATTGACATTTGATTTTATTGATGTTCAACCAACTTCTGCTACTGCAGCATTAATTTGGGAGAAGAAACAAATCCCATTCAAAATTGATGTTCCAGTAACTGAGATTGTTATCGCCGATATTAAAAAAGGAATGCAAGGTCAGGCCGGATTTAGCAGACAGAATTGGGAGCAAGCGGCTAGTTTTGCTCTTAACAATGGTGGCGATTTAAATGAAGCTCTACAATGGGTAAACAATGCGAGAGAAGGCATGTTCTTTAGCCAAAAAACATTCACAAATGCCCAGTTGAAAGCAGCGATTTTGACAAAAATGGGAAAACAAGCAGAAAGTATTGATTTAATGAATAAATCGTTGAGCAGTGGTTCTGTATTTCAGGTTCATGGATATGCCAGATCTTTAATGAATCAAGGACTTAAAGATGAGGCTTTGAAAGTATTCAAGTGGAACGCGTCAAATCATGAAAATACGTGGCCAGTAAATTATGGCTTGGGCAGAGCTTATGCCTCTCAAGGAAACACTAAAACGGCTATTAAATATTTAACCAAAGCTTTGAAACTAGCACCTGCTAAGGCAAATAAAGACAGAGTTCAAGCCAATATAGACAGATTAAAAAAAGGAGGAAAGATGCAATAATAATGGCACAATAAAATTTAGAAAAGCCAGCTGTATATACAGCTGGCTTTTTTATTAACTAATGTTAGCCCAAATTGCTCTGTTCTTGCTAATTTCTTGGTAGGTTAATTGAATAAATCTATTTTCTTTTTTGGCAAGATTAGGATCACTTTTCAATAGTATTGTAGCCTCTTCACGTGCTCTTTTCAAAATAACGCCATCCTTTACAATATCAGCTATCCGCAGATTTAATACGCCGCTTTGCTGTGTGCCCATCATATCTCCAGGTCCTCTTAAATTTAAATCTACCTCGGCTATCTCGAATCCATCATTTGTACTTACCATGGTATCCAACCTTTTTTTAGCATCATGTGTTAGTTTAAAACTAGTCATCAAAATACAAAAACTCTGCTCCGCTCCTCGTCCAACTCTTCCTCGTAATTGATGTAATTGAGATAAGCCAAAACGTTCTGCACTTTCAATAATCATAACACTTGCATTTGGAATATTTACTCCTACTTCAATAACCGTAGTTGCAACCATAATCTGGGTTTCTTGTTGCAGAAACCGATTCATTTCAAATTCCTTATCTGCAGGCTTCATTTTGCCATGAACAATACTTACTTGATATTTGGGAGTAGGAAATTCTCTAACAATACTTTCATAACCATCCATTAAATCTTTAAAATCAAGTTTTTGCGATTCTTGAATTAAAGGATACACAACATAGACCTGCCTTCCTTTTTCAATCTCTTCCTTCATGAACTTAAAAACACTCAATCGATTGCTATCGTAACGATGTGCTGTCTTTATCTCCTTTCTTCCAGGAGGCAACTCATCTATAACAGAAATATCTAAATCACCATATACACTCATCGCCAAGGTTCTCGGAATTGGAGTTGCCGTCATTACCAGTATATGAGGTGGTAAGGTATTTTTCATCCACATCTTAGCACGTTGGGCTACACCGAACCGATGCTGTTCATCTATAATTGCTAGCCCTAAATTTTTAAATTGCACCTTATCTTCAATAAGTGCATGGGTACCAATTAAAATATGTAGCGCTCCATTTTCTAAATTCTCATGCAACACTTTTCTATCTTTGGCTTTCGTCGAACCAGTCAAAAGGCCTACATGAATATCTAACCCTTTTAAAAGTTCACAAATAGCATTGTAATGTTGTTTTGCTAATATTTCTGTAGGAGCCATCAGAGAAGCTTGAAACCCATTGTCTAAGGCGATCAACATAGCTAACAAACCAACAATGGTCTTCCCCGATCCAACATCGCCTTGCAGCAAACGATTCATCTGGGCACCCGTCATCATATCTTTACGGATTTCCTTTACAACACGTTTTTGTGCTTTGGTAAGTTCGAACGGCAAGTGATCCTTATAAAACGAATTAAAATCCTTACCAATGGTATCAAAAACAAATCCCTTGATACGTGCCTTGTGTATTAATTTTTTTCGAATTAACTGTAATTGAATAAAGAATAACTCTTCAAACTTTAATCGTTGCTGTGCATTGGTTAGAGTTTGTTGATTCTCTGGGAAATGAATATGAAATAAGGCCCTACTCTTTGATACTAATTGCAACTTAGATAACAGTTCACCAGACAATGTTTCTTGAAAAGTTCCGTTCGTTTCGATAAATAAGCTCTGCATCATCTTGACAACAACTCTATTGGTTACTCCTTTATTGGTAAGGTTTTCAGTAGATGGATACACTGGCTGCATAGCCGACTGCAGACTTTTCTTATAATCCGTTACTAATTCTAGTTCTGGATGTGGCATATTGAAAGTATGTCCAAATAAACCCACTTTACCAAAGGCAACATATGGTATATTTACTTTTAAAGAATCTTTAATCCATTTTACCCCTCTAAACCAAACCAGTTCCATGCTACCCGTTTCATCGCTAAACGTTGCTACTAACCTACTACCACGTTTTTGCTGTACCGTCTTAATATGCGTAATTCTTCCAATAATTTGCACCTCTGCACTATTTTGTTGCAGCTGATTTATTTTAAAGAAACGAGTTCTGTCGATATAACGATTAGGAAAGAAATTAACTAAATCTGCCAACGTACGAATACCTAATTCTTTACGGAGTAAATCGGCACGTGACGGACCAACACCTTTCAGATATTCTATAGAAGTATGTAGATTGCGTGCAGACACTAGTGCTTAAATTAATGACGAATATACTAATTTGAAGATTTAAAATAAACTGAAAATATTGGTTATATTTGAGAGAAGAAATTTAAACAGTACAGAATGAAGATAGCTGCAAGATCATTGTTATTCTTTCTTGTGTTAGTTGCTTGCAATACAACAGTCAGTGAAAATGAGATAGCAAAGTGGAAATCTGAAATCTTGCAAACTGAAAAGGAGTTTAACGATCTAGTACAAAAAGAAGGACTCACCAGAGCATTTTATACCTATGCTGCAGATGATGGTGTAATTAGGCGCGGAAAAAAGGTAATCAAAGGTAAAGAAGCGATTCAATCATGGTATGAAAAAGATGTAAGACCCAATGAAACATTAACTTGGAAACCAACTTTTGTTGACGTAAGTGACGCTGGCGATATGGCCTAT
The DNA here is from genome assembly GCA_947494325.1 of uncultured Flavobacteriaceae bacterium. Taxonomy (GTDB): domain Bacteria; phylum Bacteroidota; class Bacteroidia; order Flavobacteriales; family Flavobacteriaceae; genus Aureibaculum. Next base: position 23,218 of record CANLUS010000002.1, on the reverse strand, counting down.
ACTTATGGAAATTATATCTTTACATCAGTTGACTCAACGGGTGTTAAAAAGGAAAGTACCGGCATTTTTCATACCGTTTGGAAACGTCAAACAGATGGTAATTGGAAATTTGTTTGGGATTAACAGAAAATTAATTATTTATGAAACCTTACTTAATAACAATCTTATTAGTCTTTATGGCCATCAATCAAGAAATTGAAGCTCAAGATTGGGCAAATTTAAAACGATTCCAACAAGAGAATGAAGTACTCAAAACTTTAGATAAAGATAAAAATCGTGTTGTCTTTATGGGCAATTCAATTACAGAAGGTTGGAGTCAACATGATTCAACATTTTTCCAAAATAAATCTTATATCAATCGAGGTATTAGTGGTCAAACAACACCACAGATGCTGATTCGTTTTAAACAAGACGTTGTAGACTTATATCCTAAAGTGGTGGTAATTTTAGCCGGCACCAATGATATCGCTGGAAATACAGGTCCGAGTACGTTAGAAATGATCGTTGATAATATTAGCTCTATGGCCGAAATAGCAAAAGCAAATCATATCAAAGTTATTATATCATCTGTTCATCCTGCATATGATTACCCTTGGCGCAAAGGCCTTAAACCAAATGAAAAGATACCAACTCTCAATAAACTTCTCAAAGAATACGCCTCGAAACATGATATCATTTATCTAGATTATTTCTCTGCGATGGTAGATGATCAGAACGGATTAAAAGCAGCATACACTTATGACGGCGTGCATCCTAATAAAAAAGGATATCAGGTGATGGCACCCCTTGTAAAGATGGCTCTTAAAAAAGCCTTCAATAAAGGTCAATAGCATGGAAAATAGAAGAACTTTTATAAAAAAAGCTGGATTGCTGACAGCAATTAGCGTGATGCCCTCATGTAATCTTATTATACCGAGAAAAAAAGAAAAATTAGGTGTTGCACTAGTTGGATTAGGATACTATAGTAACGATTTATTGGCTCCAGCTTTGCAGCTCACAAAACACTGCGAGCTTAAAGGTATTGTGACCGGTTCTCCCGAAAAAATACCACTATGGCAACAAAAATATGGTATTGCGACAAAGAACGTGTATAACTACCAAAATATGCATGAAATTGCTAATAATGACGAGATAGATATTGTATATATAGTTCTCCCAAATGGACTGCATAAAAAATTTACCATAATTGGTGCAAATGCAGGAAAACATGTTTGGTGTGAAAAACCAATGGCGATGAACGTCAATGAATGTCAACAAATGATACATGCTTGCTCTAAGAATAAAGTGCAATTATCCATTGGGTACCGTATGCAACATGAACCTGTTACACAACAAATAATAAAATGGCGAAATTCAAAACCTTATGGTGCAATAAAATCCGTATTTGCTGAAGCTGGTTTCTATAGTAATCCTAGTGACCCTAAGAATTGGAGACTTCATAAAGAATTAGGTGGGGGTGCAATGTTCGATATGGGAGTTTATACCTTGAATGCATCTAGATATGCTACCGGTTTAGAACCTATGTCAGTTTCGGCTAAACAATTCAGCGATAGAGCAGTTTTTATTGCTGATGAAACTACAACCTATGATCTTGAATTTCCTAATGGCATTATGGCTACTTGCAAGACAACTTTTGGGGCCAACATTAATACGCTAAAAATTGATTGTGATAAAGGTTGGTATGAACTAAGTCCGATGCAATCTTATTCGGGTGTTCGAGGTACAACAAGTGATGGAACAATCCTTACTCCCTTTAAGGGAAATCAACAGGCAAAACAAATGGACGATAATGCCTTGGCTATACACTATGAAAAGTTACCATTAGTTCCGGGAGAAGAAGGCATGAAAGATATTAAAGTAGTAGAAGCCATTATGAAATCAGCTGCCAACAATAGTGTTAGAGTCACATTATAGAACAACCTACAGACGAGAATTTTATTTTATCCAGTTTTAGTTAAAATCTATGAAACTTAAAGTACCTCCAGCAATTCAACTTCTTATTTTTATGTTCATAATGTGGAGTATTGCCAAAGTTTCTGACGTTAAGCATCTAGATTTCGAATATCAAAAAAATGTTAGTCGCGTGCTATTTGGAATTGGTATTGCCGTTGGTGCTCTTGCTATGAATGCCTTTTGGAAAGCGAAAACAACCGTTGATCCTTCAAACCCGGAAAAAGCTTCTAAGCTTGTCGTAGTTAGTATTTATAGGGTAACACGCAATCCAATGTATCTAGGAATGCTTTGTATTCTAATTGGTTTTGGCATTCGCTTGGGTAACTTTTATACTTTTCCAATAGTGCTTCTCTTTATTTGGTATATCACTACTTTCCAGATAAAGCCAGAAGAGGAAGTGTTAAGACAATTATTTGGAGAGGAATACGAGGAGTATTGTAAAAAAGTACGACGTTGGATTTAATTTAAATAGTTAATAATCAGCATTCAATAATTATTCACTACTTTTACAATACCTACCCATTTTTGGTATAGTTCGCTATACACCATTAGTTAGATAAACCATTTCTAATCAAACATACTGTTATGAAAAATAAACTATCATTGGGCCTTGTCGCCATTATTTTGTTTTCGGTTACTTTTATTGTTACCAACGAATTCACCCGAAATAGTGAAATGATTACACCAAAAGTAGCTATGAATTTTGTTAAATGTACGGCTCCAAAATTCTTGTTGGAAAACGTAGATACCACCAAGCAAATTTCCCCACTTTTCAATAACCTAGGTAACCTCAATTTTAAAATAAGTACGCAAAGTGATCGTGTACAGGCATTTTTCAATCAAGGAATGAAATTGAGTTATGCCTTTAATCATGCTGAATCACATCGTTCCTTTTTGGAAGCCGCAAGGTTGGCTCCAAATGTTGCCATGAGTTACTGGGGTCAAGCCTTTGCCCTCGGTCCAAATATCAATGATCCACAACCAGACGACGAACGCAAAAAAAAATGTAATGAGGCCATGGCAAAAGCAGTTCAATTAATGGGTTCTGCGTCGGCGAAGGAGAAAGCATTAATATCAGCGTTGACAAAACGATATAGTGCAGACTTAACGGAGGATATCACTGAATTAAATAAGGCCTATATGAATGCGATGGCTGTCGTTGTTAAAAAATACCCAAATGATGCTAACATTCAAGTATTGTATGCCGCATCGGTTATGAACACTGTACCTTGGAACTATTGGGATGAAAATGGAAAACCATCACCCAATATTAAGGAAGCCAAAACAGCATTAGAGAAGGCTATGAAATTGGAGCCTGAAAATCCTGGATCCCATCATTATTATATTCACATGGTCGAGTTACCATATCCAGATATGGGTATTGAAAGTGCCGATAAATTAGCCTCATTAATGCCTGGGGCAGGTCATATTGTTCATATGCCATCTCACATATACATAAGAGTTGGTCGATACAAAGATGCTGTTGAAGTTAATAAAAGAGCAATCCTCGCCGATGAAGACTATATCTCTCAATGTTTTTCCCAAGGCTTATATCCACTTGCCTATTATCCACATAATATTCATTTTTTATGGTCTGCGGCTAGTTTTCTTGGAGAAAGTAGTACAGCAATAGCGGCAGCAAAAAAGACAGCTGAGAAAGTACCGGTAGGTGAGTTAGAGAATTTACCATTTTTACAAGATTTTGCAGCTACTCCTCTTCTAGCATATACCAGATTCGGAAAATGGAATGAAATTCTTACTGTTCCTGCACCGAATCCCAATATCAAACATCTCAACTTAATGAGACATTATGCTAGAGGGATCGCTTTTATTAGAAAAGGAAACATACAAGAAGCCCAAGAAGAATTAGAAGCCATTGCGCAACTTAAAAAAGATCCTGAGCTTGAAAACATTGTAGCGACAGCGAATAACAACTCTAAAAATATAGCCATTATAGCTTATGACGTTGTAGCAGGTGAATTAGCGGCGCTAAAAGGTAATTTTTCGAGTGCTATTGAATACTTGAAAAAGGCTGTGAATAATGAAGATAAATTGGTTTATACCGAACCAGCTGCATGGCATATCCCAACTAGACAAAATCTTGGTGCGATTTTATTAAAAGCAAATAAATTTGTCGAAGCAGAAAAAATATTTAAAGAAGATTTGGTGACATTGCGACAAAATGGATGGTCATTACTAGGTTTGCAACAAAGTTTGGAGTTACAAGGTAAATCTGAAGAAGCATTAAAAGTTAAAAAAGAGCTTCAAAAGGCCTGGAAACATGCGGATTTTGAATTAAAGGGACCTGTTTATTAAACAGAACATGAAGGTTTTGATTTAACCCTAACTGAAAAAGACTAATTTTGAATCATTGTAAAAAAAAATGACCCAAAAAGAACTAAAAGATTTTCTAGACGCTAAAGTAATTCAATATAATAATCCAAAATTCATTGAATCTGATCCTATTCAAATTCCGCATCAATTCTCGCTAAAAGAAGATATTGAAATAGCTGGTTTTTTAACGGCCACCATTGCCTGGGGCAATCGTAAAATGATTATTACTAATGCAAAAAAAATGATGTCATTAATGGGAAATTCTCCCTATGATTTCATTATGAATTACAAAGAACATCATTTGGATGTTTTCGACGGATTTGTACATCGAACCTTTAATATTATTGATATTAATTTTTTTATTCAATCAATACGTAATATTTATTTGAAATACAATGGATTAGAATCTATTTTTATTAACAGGAATGATAAGATTTCATTACAACATCGCATTCATAATTTCAAGAATATATTTTTCGAATTAGAGCATCCAATTAGAACAAAAAAACATATTTCCGATCCATTAAAAGGATCGGCTGCTAAACGTATCAATATGTTTTTAAGATGGATGGTCCGAAAGGACAATACGGGTGTTGATTTTGGTTTATGGGAAACTGTCTCTCCCTCTGAATTATCATGCCCATTGGATGTTTATTCGGGTAACGTAGCTCGCAAATTAGGTCTCCTTAATAGAAGACAGAATGATGCCAAAGCTTTACACGAATTAGATACATATTTGCGTAAGCTAGACCCTCAAGATCCAGTAAAATATGATTTTGCTTTATTTGGCTTAGGAGTTTTTGAAAAGTTTTAATTTTACTTCTTAATATTAGCTACCTTTGCAGCCTTAATATTTTTACATGCGTTTACATAGAAATTTAGTGTTGGCAGTGATTGATTCGTTAAATTACATTTTTAATGATGGCTTGTATGCTGATAAAGTAGTTGAAAAAACATTGAAACGCGATACACGTTGGGGTGCTCGTGACCGAAAATTTATAGCTGAAACGATATACGATTGCGTTCGATGGAAACGATTGTACAATGAAATTGCAGGCACTAAAGATCACTACACTACTGAAAATTTATGGAAAATATTTACTGTTTGGGCAACGTTAAAAGGGATTCAACTACCTGATTGGAAGCAATTTACTGACACTCCTGTAAGACGCATCAAAGGTAGATTCGATGAATTACAAAGTCAACGCGTATTTAGAGAATCTATTCCAGATTGGATGGATGAATTAGGAAAGAAGGAATTAGGTGATCAATGGGATACTGAACTAACGGCCCTAAATCAGCAAGCTGCTGTTGTCTTAAGAACCAACACGCTTAAAACAAACAAAAGTAATCTTCAGAAAATACTTCTTGAAGATAGTATTGAAACTGAAACGGTAAAGGGATGTGAACATGCACTGCGTCTCAGTGAACGCAAAAGTATTTTTAGAACAGATGCTTTTCAAAATGGATTCTTTGAAGTTCAAGATGCCTCTTCACAACTCGTAGCTGATTATCTTCAAGTGACCCCAGGAATGCGTGTCGTGGATACCTGTGCTGGTGCGGGTGGCAAAACATTACATCTGGCGGCCCTAATGCAAAACAAAGGACAAATAATTGCTCTGGATATTTATGCAAATAAATTAAAAGAACTAAAGCGCAGAGCGAAACGTGCGGGAGCACATAATATTGAACCTCGACATATTGATTCTACCAAAGTCATTAAGAAACTCTACAATAAAGCCGATAGGGTACTGATAGACGCACCATGTAGTGGTTTAGGTGTTTTAAAACGAAACCCAGGTGCCAAATGGAAATTACAATCTGAATTTATTGATACAATCAAAGAAACGCAAGCTGAGATCTTAAACAACTATTCTAAGATGCTTAAAGTGGGAGGACAAATGGTTTATGCTACTTGCTCTATTTTGCCTTCAGAAAACGAACTACAAGTTGAACATTTTTTAAAACTACACGAGGGGTTCAAATTTATTTCAGAGCGTAAAATTCTTCCTTCAGTGAGCGGTTTTGACGGTTTTTATATGGCCCTAATAGAGCGAGTAAAGTAAAAATAGCGGGGAAACCGCAAATATCTAAATAGGCCTCAACAATTTATGGCAAGGTTTATGCGTTCTTAAGGTGTTCGTACATATGTTTTACGAGTAAAATAAACGTATTAAATGAAAAAATTAACCTACATCGTATTTCTTGTTCTTTTTATTGGATTTGCCCCCAATAGTGAAATACAATCTCAAACCGATGATAATTTAAAGATTACGGTCGGAAAAGCCGTTTTGAATAAATCTTTATGGGCACAACCCTATAGATATGAGAATAAAGAGTTAAAATCACTGACGGTACAAATTACTATAAAACCAAAAAGTCAGAAGAATACCCCTTTAGATTTTGATAATTTTATTTTGTTTGATGATGACAATAAATTGAGAATCAGACCAAATGAAGTTGCGTATTATAGAGCTGATAAAAAAATCTACTTTAAATCAAAGCCAGTCAATCAAAATTATAATAAATTTAAAGAAACTCCTGTTGAAGGATATACCAACTTGGAAGCGGAAACATTTAAACCTAATATTTTTGGCCGAAAAAAGAAAAATGCTAAATCATCAATCAAAGCACTTAAAAATGTTACCATAAAAGGCAAACAAGTTACTTATTATTTAGATTTTCCGGTGAATGCGAACTTTACATATGGAAAAATCCACTATAACGGCAGACCAGTAGGATTTGCCGCTGTGAGTAAATAATTTTTTGCAATCTTATCAACATATCTTATTCTTTTTCTATAAGAATGAGTAAATTTACAGGCTTAATGATAACTACTAAATATCTGTAAATGATCCATTTCTTCGGAAACCAAAACAGCAAGGTATTTGCTGTTCAAGCAACAAAAGAATTAACAAGCGAAACAATTTCAAAATTACATTGGCTTTTTGGCAATCAACCAAAAATAAACACAGCGTCGTTAGACGCTTTTTTTATTGGTCCACGTGCCGCCATGATTACACCTTGGAGTACAAATGCAGTTGAAATTACTCAGAATATGGGTATCGAGGGTATTTTAAGGATAGAAGAATTCGAGGCATGTACTAAAGACACGTCAGATTTTGATCCTATGATTTCTGAGAAATTCGAAGGTTTACATCAAGATTCGTTTACTATAAATATTGAGCCGGAAGAAGTTTTGAATATTGATAATATTGCTTCATATAATATACAAGAAGGTCTCTCATTAAGTGATGAAGAAGTAGAGTATTTAAACGATGTCTCAATCAAGATTGGACGCCCTTTAACAGATTCAGAGGTTTTTGGATTCTCACAAGTTAATAGCGAGCATTGTAGGCATAAAATTTTCAACGGTACATTCATTATTGATGGTGAAGAGAAACCAACATCGCTCTTTAAATTAATCAAAGAAACATCGAAACAGCATCCCAACGATATTGTTTCGGCTTATAAAGATAATGTAGCGTTTATTAAAGGCCCTACAGTGGAACAATTTGCTCCTAAAACAGCTGACAAACCTGACTTCTATGAAACAAAGGATTATGAATCTGTAATTTCATTAAAGGCCGAAACCCATAATTTTCCAACCACTGTAGAACCTTTTAATGGTGCTGCAACAGGATCTGGAGGAGAAATTAGAGATCGCTTAGCTGGAGGAAAAGGTTCGCTACCCTTGGCTGGTACAGCAGTCTACATGACCTCTTACTCTCGTTTAGAAGAAAATCGTCCTTGGGAACAATCATTTGAAGCTCGTAAATGGTTATATCAAACGCCAATGGACATTTTGATAAAAGCTAGTAATGGAGCATCTGATTTTGGAAATAAATTTGGGCAACCATTAATTTGTGGATCCGTTTTAACCTTCGAACATCAAGAAGAAGCTAGGAAGCTTGGTTTTGATAAAGTAATCATGCAAGCTGGTGGAATTGGATATGGTAAAGCGGATCAAGCGCTGAAGGACATTCCAAAAGAAGGCAATAAAATTGTCATCCTTGGAGGAGAAAATTATCGAATCGGAATGGGCGGTGCAGCAGTTTCTAGTGCAGATACTGGAGCGTTCGCTTCAGGAATAGAACTCAACGCCGTACAACGTTCGAATCCGGAAATGCAAAAACGAGCAGCTAATGCCATTAGGGGAATGGTAGAAAGTGATGAAAATCCGATTGTTTCTATTCATGATCATGGAGCTGGTGGACATTTAAATTGTTTAAGTGAATTGGTTGAAGAAACTGGAGGACATATCAATTTAGATGCGCTTCCAGTAGGTGATCCTACATTATCTGCAAAAGAAATAATTGGTAACGAATCACAAGAGCGCATGGGGTTAGTCATAGGTGAAGACCATATGGAGACACTCCTCAAAATTTCTGAGCGCGAACGTTCTCCAATTTATGCTGTTGGAGACGTGACTGGAAATGATCGATTTACATTTGAATCAAAAACTACTGGAGAAAAGCCAATGGATTTAGCCTTGGAAGATATGTTTGGAAGCTCTCCAAAGACAGTGATGAATGATGTAACTATTCATAGAAACTACCAACCTCTTTCTTACCAAACTAGTCTGCTTTCAAATTACTTAAATCAAGTACTACAACTAGAAGCGGTAGCTTGTAAAGATTGGTTAACGAATAAAGTAGATCGATGTGTTGGCGGTAAAGTTGCAAAGCAACAATGTGTAGGACCGTTACAGATTCCACTTAATAATGTTGGCGTGATGGCCTTAGATTATAAAGGTAAAGAAGGTGTTGCAACTTCTATTGGACACTCCCCAATTTCAGGTTTAATTGATCCAAGCGCTGGAAGTAAAAATGCTATCACAGAAGCCTTGACAAATATTATTTGGGCACCTTTGAAAGATGGATTACAATCTGTATCGCTATCTGCAAATTGGATGTGGCCATGCAAAAATGAAGGAGAAGATGCTCGTTTATACGATGCAGTTCAAGCTATTTCTGAATTTGCCATAGATTTAGGTATTAATGTTCCTACAGGGAAAGATTCTTTGTCAATGAAACAGAAATATCCTAATGAAGAAGTGATTTCTCCTGGTACGGTAGTGATTTCGGCCGCTGCAAACTGTAGCGATATTACCAAAATCGTTGAACCAGTTTTTCAACATAATAAAGGAGCTATTTATTATATCAATCTTTCTCAAGATTCCTATAAATTAGGTGGAAGTTCTTTTGCCCAAATACTGAATAAAATTGGTAATAATGCGCCTTCCATAAGTAACGCTAAGTATGTAAAATCAGTTTTTAACACCATTCAAGATCTAATTAAAGAAGACCAAATTGTAGCCGGTCATGATATCGCTTCTGGCGGATTAATTACAACACTCTTAGAGATGTGTTTTGCGGATCAAGATCTAGCAGCAGAATTAGACCTTACCAAACTTAATGAACAAGATAGTGTTAAGTTGTTATTCTCTGAAAACTGCGGAATTATAATACAAGTAGCAGAGAATCAACGAGTAGAAGCACAACTTTCTGCGAACAATATTGAGTTCGAGAAAATAGGTGTCGTGACAAAAAGTGATACAATGCGAATCGAAAATGGTGAGGAGAACTTTAGCTTTTGGATCGATGGACTAAGAGATACATGGTTTAAAACATCGTATTTATTGGATGATAAACAAACTGCTAATGGATTAGCTAAAGATAGATTCGATAATTACAAAAATCAGCCGTTGTCGTATTCTTTTCCTACAAATTTTACAGGAAAACTTCCAAAATTTGATCCGAATACAAAAAGGCCAAAAGCAGCAATTTTGAGAGAAAAAGGCTCAAATTCTGAGCGTGAAATGGCTAATGCTATGTATTTAGCCGGATTTGATGTCAAAGATGTGCATATGACAGATTTAATATCTGGACGGGAAACGCTAGAAGGTATTCAATTTCTAGGCGCCGTTGGTGGCTTTTCGAATTCTGACGTTTTGGGTTCAGCTAAGGGATGGGCTGGAGCCATAAAATACAATGAGAAAGCGAATAAAGTAATCAATGAATTCTTTAAACGTGAAGATACACTATCTATTGGTATTTGTAATGGTTGCCAACTATGGATGGAACTCGAATTAATCAATCCTGAGCATGAAAAGCACGGAAAAATGACCTACAATGACTCGAATAAACATGAAAGCTCTTTTACATCTGTCAAGATTCAAGAAAACAATTCAGTGATGCTTTCTTCTCTCGCGGGTAGTACTTTAGGTGTTTGGATAAGTCATGGAGAAGGTAAATTTACATTGCCTCAGAACGAGAATGATTATAACATTTGTGCGAAATACGGGTATAAGGAATATCCTCATAATCCGAATGGATCTGACTTTAATACTGCCATGCTTTGTGATAAAAGTGGGCGTCACCTAGTGACCATGCCACATATTGAGCGTTCAACTTTTCAATGGAACTGGGCCAATTATCCTAAAAACAGAAAAGATGAAGTCTCGCCATGGTTAGAAGCATTTGTGAATGCGAGACTTTGGTTAGAAAATAAATTATAAAAAATGGTTACAAAGAACAAAGCAGCTTTTACATCGATAAAAGCTGCTTTGTTATAGTTTATAAATTCTAATAAAAATTAGTTTACCCTACGAATTGTAGATTCACCAATAACAATTCCTTTTTTAAGGTTTGGGCTACCTTTATATAAAATATTTGCTTCTCCATATGAAGTAATCTTTAATCTATCAGATACGTTAAATTGATAAGTTCCTTCTCCATATGCAGTAATCTTAGCCTCTTTACTCTCTACATCTAAAGATCTCATCTTACTTGATCCATATGCCGTAATTTTTTGTCTGGCAATTGTTCCAGATTCAATTATTAAATTACTTTCACCATAAATCGCAACGCGTAAATCATCAAGCTTGGCCTTTTTAATAAGTACTTCAGACTCTCCATAAATTCGCAAGGTGCATTTTTCCTGATCAAGCGCACTTTCAAAAGTTATTTTTTCTTCTCCTCTTAATGAAAACATATCTACAGCCTTATAGGTAATCTTAACTTGTACAACGGTATTCTTATAGATTGGAATTTTACGTTTCCAACCGTTATTCTTTATTTTTTTCGTTTTCGTTACCGTCTTTGCGCCCTCTAAATACACTTGTAACGTATTGTTGATTATTTCGTATTTTAATTTTTCTCTTGGAATCGTCATGCTCTCAATTTCAATTCCTGGATTTTCACCTTTCACAAAAGTTGCCTGAATATGAGGACTCACTATTACTTTATCAAAATCGTCATTTAAAACAATATTCTTGTCTTGTGCTTTTACAACATGAGCAATGGAGAAAGTTACTATTAGGAGTGTTAATTTAAAAAGATGTTTCATAATTTTATTCTTAGTTATTCAAATTTAAGTATTCTATTAGGTTCTACAAGGTCAAAAGATAAATACCATGTAATTCTTCGAAGAATATTTGATTTTATAATTATTACCTTTGACTTATGACTAAAAGACATTACTTATTTGTAACTGTTACACTTTTCTTTGTTGCCTGTACTTTTATAACAGCGCAGAAGGCTAATCCTACGGTTTACAAAAAAGCGAGAATTCATTATACTGACATTCATAATTTTAAAGAATTATTGAATAGTGGTATAGCGATTGATCATGGTATTCGTCGTTCTAAAAAATATGTAGAGTCCGTTTTTTCATCTGAAGAAATAGCCACTGCAAAAAGACTAGGATATAACGTTGAAGTTTTAGTTGAGGACATGGTGCAACATGTACTAGAAAGAAATAATAATTCGGTAAAAGCTACTGCTAAAAATCCAACACCCTGTGATGTAACTACTATTGACTACCAAACTCCTACAAATTTTAATTTAGGTTCTATGGGTGGCTATTTAACATACACCGAGGTGTTACAAGAGTTAGATGATATGCGGGCTGCCTATCCTAATTTAATTACTGCAAAGACAACTGTAAGTAGTTTTACTACAGAAAATGGAAATACATTGCAATGGGTTAAAATATCTGACAATCCTGAAACAGATGAACCAGAAACAGAAATTTTATATACTTCATTGCATCACGCTCGAGAACCTGCATCAATGCAGCAACTAATTTTTTACATGTGGTATCTTTTAGAAAATTATGCCACAAATACGGAAGTAAAATCAATTGTAGATAACTCGGAGTTATATTTTATACCAGTGGTAAACCCTGATGGTTATTTATATAATCAATCCACCAATCCGAATGGCGGTGGTTTTTGGCGTAAGAATAGACGAAACAATGGTAACGGAACTTTTGGGGTTGACAACAATAGAAACTACAGCTATCATATTAATGGAAACTCGAGTAACAATAGTTGGGGAGGAGCAGGTTCTTCATCTAATACCAGTTCCGAAATTTATCGGGGTACCAGTGCTTTCTCAGAGGTAGAAAACCAAGCTATGAAATGGTTTGTTGAGCAGCATAACTTTGCCATCGCAGTTAATAATCATACGTTCGGTGAACTGATATACTTTCCATTCGGTTACGCTGATGTGCCAACTGCTGATGAGGATACATACTATGCGCTTACGAACATATTTACTTCTCAAAATAACTACACGCCTATTCGCGACCATCCATTTTCAGGAGAAAGTGATGATTTTATGTATGGAACCGTAGGTACACATAACCAAATAATCGCCATGACTCCAGAAATTGGGACAAGTTTTTGGCCTGCTCAGAACGAAATTATACCTCTTTGTAAAAGTATGGTATACACAAACTTAATGGCAGCTCACGCAGCAGGAAACTACGCCATTGTATCTGACACACAAGAGAATTATATTAGCAGTACAAGTGGTTTGATCAATTATGATCTGCAACGTGTTGGTATTACCGGTTCTACAAATTTTACCGTATCCGTTGTGCCCATATCGTCAAATATTACTTCTGTCGGAAGTCAGAATCAGCATAACGGATTAGGATTGCTTGAAACACAGCAGGGTTCCATAAGTTATCAATTAAATCCAAGTATCAATATTGGAGATACAGTTGAATATAAACTAGCAATTAATAATGGCACTTATACTACTGAACTAACAATATCCAAAGTTTTTGGCACTCCTCAATTTTTGGTTGATGACGCTGCCAATAGCATTGTGAATTGGGATACCAATGGGAGTTGGAATAGTACTACAAGTGACTTTGTTTCTTCAAATAGCTCTATTACGGATTCTCCTTTCGGAAACTATACTAATGGCCTGAATAGCACCATAGAAATTGCCGATGAAATAGATCTTACCAACGCAGGGGTAGCAGCCGTTTCTTTTTATGCGAAATGGGATATTGAAGCTCGATTCGACTATGTGCAGTTTGAAGTTTCAACGAATGATGGTGCAACTTGGCAACCGCAATGTGGTTTATTTACCACTGAAGGAAATTCATTACAAGGTATCAATGGACAACCTATGTATGACGGCGTTCAAAATAAATGGGTATTAGAACAAATTGATCTTAGCACTTATTTAGGAGAAACCATTAAAGTTCGTTTTCAACTAGTTTCTGATAGTGGAACAACCGGAGATGGATTTTTCTTCGATGATTTTAAAGTTACTATGATTGATCAAAGTGCGTTGAGTACTGCCTCTTTAGATAAAATCGGTGTTCGAATCTTTCCAAACCCTATGAAAGATATACTCACTGTTGAAACACCGAATGCATTAAACAGTTCGATAGAAATTTATTCGATTAACGGTCAACTCCTCAAACAAAAACTTTTATCGAAAACATCTACTGAATTAGATCTAAAGGTTTTAAGTAGCGGCATCTACCTCATGAGAGTTCAAACAGATGAAGGTGTTGGCACTGTGAAACTTATAAAAGATTAGTAAAACTGTAACAAACGAAGAAAGTGCTAGTCTATATAATAGAACCAAAACATAAACCCTTTTATGAAACCTCCAAGTTTGAAATGTATCATCTATTTCACTATTGATAGTCTGAAAACGAGTTCTCATAAAACCAATAATCAAAACACATGAAAACTAAAATGAATTCAAAGAAAATTACTACGTATCTATTATTTTGTGCCCTTTTTATTACTTCTAGTTTAATGGCACAAAAAACGGTTGACGCCAAAGAAATATTGAGTGCTATTAAAAACGGGAAAGATGTTTCTTATGAGAACGTAACCATTACTGGTGTTTTTGATCTGACTTTTATGGATGAAAAAGCCTCAGATCTTCCTAAAAAACGTAAATGGTATAAAAACAATGGAAGCAATTCTATTGAAGAACAAATTGAAGTGAAAGTTTCCTTTGTGAATTGTGTATTTAACGATAATGTTTTTGCATATATTCATGATGAGGACAGCGAATATACTTTTATCGCAAACTTCGAAGATGATGTGGCTTTCACGAATTGTACATTTAATGGAAATGCCTTATTTAAGTATTCTGACTTCGAGCGTAATGCGGACTTTAGTGGATCAAAATTCAAAGAAAATACAACATTTAAGTATGCTAAATTTGATAAAAATGTTAGTTTTTCTAACACAACATTTGATGAAGATGCTATATTTAAATATTCAGAATTTAGAAGAGGCGTATCATTCAGTAATGCAAAATTTAAAGGAAACTTAAATTTAAAATATACCAAAGTTAACGGTGATTTTGATGTAAAAGGAATGGATGTGTCGTATAGCATCAACACCAAATACACTAAAATAAACGGTGAAAGTTTTAATAAGTATCTAGTAAATAATAATTAGAGTAAGGCTTTATTAATTTTCTTAATTAGTCTTGGCCCTTCATATATAAAGCCGGTGTAGATTTGAATCAAGTCTGCCCCGGCTTCAATTTTTTCAAGTGCGTCTTCGGCTGAGTGTATACCCCCCACTCCAATAATTGGAAAACTCTTTTTAGATTTTTCTGATAGAAAACGGATCACCTCAGTAGATCTTGCTTTGACTGGCTTTCCACTTAGGCCTCCAACTTCTTTTTTATTCTTGGATCTTAATCCTTCTCTAGAAATAGTCGTATTCGTAGCAATCACACCATCAATTTCAGTTTCTTTTACTATATCAATAATATCCAATAACTGCTCGTCGGTTAAATCTGGAGCAATTTTCAATAGCATAGGTTTCGTCTTCCCATTTGGACAAAACTTTGCCATTTTCTTGTTTTCTGTTTGCAATAACTTTAGGAGCTTGGTTAAGGGCTCTTTTTCTTGTAATTCTCTAAGGTTCGGAGTATTGGGAGAACTTACATTAACTACGAAATAATCTACATGTTCAAACAAATCGTTAAAACATAGTAAATAGTCCTCAGCGGCTCCTTCATTCGAGGTAACCTTATTCTTACCCATATTTCCTCCAATAAGAATCGTTGTTTTACGTGCCTTCAATTTTTTAACAACAGACTCTAAACCTGCATTATTAAACCCCATTCGATTAATAATTCCGCTATCCTCTTTTAACCGAAATAAACGTTTTTTAGGATTTCCTTCTTGTGCCAAGGGTGTAACCGTTCCAATCTCAATAAACCCAAATCCGAAATGCGAAAGTTCATCAAAAAGTATCGCATTTTTATCAAAGCCAGCTGCCAATCCTACAGGGTTTTTAAATGTAAGTCCAAAGAGATTTCTTTCTAATCTTTCATCAGTTACCTGATACATTCTTCGGACAAGAGAAGGCATAAATGGAATTTTAAATGCTATTTTAATTATAGAAAATGTAAAGTGATGTACCTTTTCCGGGTCAATCAAAAACAATAGTGGGCGAATAAAAGTTTTATACATACAACTATCTTAGTTCGGCGTTGAAATCACGTTCAAAAGCATTTTGCAACTTTTGCATTACCTTATCTATCTGCTTATCATTCAAGGTCTTATTCTCATCTTGTAACTGAAAACTAATCGCGTACGACTTTTTCCCTTCTGGCAAATTATCTCCTTGATAAACGTCAAATAAATCTACGGATTTTAACAAATGCTTATCTATTTGAAAGGCTCTAGTATACAAATCATTAAAAGATACTTGCTCATCTAACAACAATGCCAAATCTCTTTTCACCATCGGAAATTTTGCCAAATCTTTCACCTTTATTGTCTTGGTCGATACAAGTTCCATTACTCGTTGCCAGTTGAAATCAGCAAACATAACCTCTTGCTTTATACCAAAACTCTTCACCATGGTATTTTTAACAACACCAAAATCAACTAACTTATGTTTTCCTAGTTTAAAAGAAAGTCCTTCAGAGAAAAAATCACTTTTAGTAGGTGACGGAACAATAGTAATTCCTAATCGTTTAAATAAGGTAGTAATAACACCCTTCAAATAAAAGAAATCTGAATTTTTGGTCGCTAGATTCCAACTGTCTTTCGTTCTATTTCCAGAAACTGTCAAGGTCAAATGTTTGTCTTCTACATATCCACTCTCATATTTATGATATGACTTTCCAAATTCGAACAATTTTAAGCTATTATTTTTTCTATTTAAATTATAAGCAACGGCTTCCAAACTACTAAAAAGTAGTGATTGTCTCATCGCTGATAAATCATTACTTAAAGGATTCAACATCTTAACTTGAAATTCTTCGTTTAAAGAATCACTAAGGCCATCATAGTCCGGTTTCGTCAATGAATTGGCCATCATTTCATAAAATCCTAATGATACTAATTGATTTGATATCAAATTTTGAAGCTTATCGGCATCCAAAGGGTTTGAATATGATATAGAAGTATTTAGTTTTGGCGATGTTATAATATTGTTATAACCATATACTCGCAAAATTTCTTCAACGATATCTGCTTCTCTTTGAACATCTACTCGATAGGCAGGAATTGTTAAGCCAAGACCCGTTTCAGTTTGATTGTTGATTTTAATATCTAATGAAGCTAATATATTCTTAATCGTATCATTAGGAATTTCTTCTCCTATCAATTTAAAAGCTCGGTCATATGAAAAATGAACCTGATGATCTTCTATTTTGTTCGGATAAATATCAACAATATCTGAAGTAATTTTACCTCCTGCAATTTCCTCTATTAAAATCGCAGCTCTCTTCAAGGCATATTCAGTAATATTTGGATCTATACCTCGCTCAAAACGAAATGAAGCGTCTGTATTTAATCCATGTCGCTTAGCAGTTTTACGTATCGCAACCGGATCAAAATAAGCACTTTCTAAAAAAATGGTTGTTGTGCTATCTGTTACACCTGAATCGAGACCTCCATATACACCAGCAATACACATCGGATTTGAAGCGTTATCGCAGATCATAATATCCTCTTCATTTAATTCTCGTTCAATACCATCTAATGTTGTAAATTTTGTTTTGGACGGTAAGGTTTTTACCAAGATATTTCCTCCTTCAATCTTTGAAGCATCGAATGCATGTAAAGGTTGTCCCAGCTCATGCAATACATAATTTGTAATATCTACAATATTATTTATAGGCGTTAAACCGATGGCTTTTAATTTATTTTGAATCCATTTTGGTGATTCTGCTACCTTAATATTCGTCATAGTCACGCCTGCATACCTTGGTACAAGATTTGAATCTATCACTTCGGCATCAATCTTCATCGTTCGCTCATCAACATCAAAATTACTCACAGAAGGTGTGATCAATTCTAAATCAATATCGTGTTGTAATAAACCCGCTCTCAAGTCTCTCGCAACTCCAAAATGACTCATAGCATCTGCTCTGTTTGGTGTCAAGCCAATTTCAAAAACTTCATCCGTATCAATATCAAAAACATCTGCAGCTTTTGCTCCTACTTTTGTGGCGGCATCGAGCACTAAAATTCCATCATGATCGTCACCTAAACCTAATTCATCTTCTGCACAGATCATTCCATGACTTTCCTCTCCCCTTATTTTTCCTTTTTTTATCTTAAAATCTTTACCCTCTTTATCATACAATACGGTACCTACAGTTGCCACTGGAACTTTTTGTCCGGCTGCTACATTTGGCGCTCCACAAACGATTTGAACAGGATTTCCGTTCCCTAAATTTACCGTTGTAATTTTTAACCTATCGGCATTTGGATGTTGTTCACAAGTCAATACTTCTCCAACTACGATTCCTTTCAAGCTACCCTTGATAGATTCAACAGTTTCAATACCTTCAACTTCTAATCCCAAATCGGTCAATAAGGTTCCTACTTTCTCGGCATCCCAATCAATATTTAAAAACTGCTGCAACCAACTATATGATATTTTCATTCAAAAACTTCTTTGATAAGTTCGCAAAGATAAAGAATACATTTTGGTAGTCATAGTAGCATTTTAACAATTTTTCATAGAAAATTTTACTAAATGTTTAAGCAATATGTATCTATACATTCAATTTGTTAAATTCTTTTAATTTTTATACTTTGCAAGTCCTCAAATTTTTATAAAACTATGCCGATTGAAATTACACGTATTTTTGACATACCATATTACCAACTAGAAAAATATAACCTTCCAAAAGCCTTAATAACTAAGAGTAATGGCGCATGGAAAGCTACTTCAAATCAAGAATACATCGATCAGGCGAATGCAATAAGTCGCGGTTTACTTAATTTAGGTGTAAAAGAGAATGATAAAATCGCCCTTATTTCTTCGACAAATAGAACAGAATGGAGTATCATGGATATTGGAATTCTACAAATTGGCGCACAAGATGTACCTATATATCCAACCATTTCTAAAGAGGATTATGAATATGTTTTAAACCATTCGGAAGCCACATATTGTTTTGTTTCTGATGTCGCTGTTTTAGAAAAGTTAAATCAAATAAAGAGTAATACGAAGCTTAAAGGTATTTACACTTTTGATGAAATTACTGGTGAACAAAACTGGAAAGAAGTACTTGAATTGGGAAAAGATACGGGTAATCAAAATGTAGTTGAAGATAGAATGGCAAATGTAAAGCCCGAAGATCTTGCTACTCTAATTTACACTTCTGGTACTACGGGACGTCCTAAAGGAGTCATGCTTTCTCACAATAATATAGTATCAAATGTACTGTCAAGTAAAAAAAGAGTGCCTCTTGACTATGGTAATGATATCGCTTTAAGCTTTTTACCAATTTGTCACGTGTTTGAACGTATGATTTTGTATTTGTATCAATATTGCGGTGTCTCTATATATTTTGCAGAGGCGATTGAAAAGCTAAGCGAAAATGCACAGGAAATTAAACCAAATGTAATGACAGCTGTTCCAAGGTTGTATGAGAAAATTTATGATAAAATTTATGCAAAAGGAGAAGATTTAACGGGTATCAAAAAGAAATTATTCTTCTGGGCTATTAATTTAGGTTTAAAATATGAACCTTACGGAGCAAATGGTTGGTGGTATGAGAAGCAACTTGGACTGGCACGAAAATTAATTTTTACTAAATGGCAAGCTGCTTTAGGTGGTGAACTAAAGCTAATGGTATCTGGTAGTGCTGCGTTGCAGCAAAGATTGACCCGTGTTTTTGCAGCGGCAGGAATGCCTATTATGGAAGGATATGGTCTTACCGAAACTTCGCCAGTAACCTCGGTAAATGATGTCAATAACCGGGGATTTAAAATTGGTACTGTAGGAAGAGTCATTGATGGTGTTGAAGTCAAAATTGCCGATGATGGTGAAATTTTAGTAAAAGGCCCGAATGTTATGATGGGCTATTACAAAGATCCTGAAAAAACTGCTGAAGTAATGACAGGTGATTTTTTCCATACTGGCGATAAAGGAGAAATAGATAGTGATGGTATGCTGAAGATTACCGGGCGTAAAAAAGAAATGTTCAAAACCTCAGGTGGTAAATATGTTATTCCGAATTTATTAGAGAATGAATTTAAACAGTCATTATTTATAGAGCAAATTATGGTAGTTGGCGAAGGTGAAAAAATGCCAGCCGCCCTAGTTCAACCCAATTTTGAATACATAAAAGGATGGATTGAAGAAGAAAAATTAGATATCGATACGTCTTATGAAGGTATTGCTTCTTCTGATATTATTGTAAAAAAAATTCAAGAGGAGGTCGCTACTTGCAATGCAAAATTTGGTAAATGGGAACAAATAAAACGTTTTGAATTAACACCAAACATATGGTCTATAGATGGTGGAGAATTGACACCAACAATGAAAATGAAGCGTGTTGTCATTAAAAAAATCTATCAAGATTTATACGATAAAATATATCGTTAATTCTTAACTTTGCACCTTTAAATATCGGCTATTCATGGAACAATTTATTGTATCGGCACGTAAATATCGTCCACAAACATTTAGTGATGTTGTTGGACAGCAAGCCATTACAAATACCCTGGAAAATGCAATAAAAAATAATCATTTAGCGCAGGCTCTTTTATTTACAGGTCCTCGCGGTGTGGGAAAAACAACTTGTGCCAGAATTTTAGCTAAACGTATCAATCAAGATGGAAAAGAAGTTGATCCTAAAGAGGATTTTGCTTTTAATATTTTTGAATTGGATGCTGCTTCAAACAATTCGGTTGATGATATCCGAAGCTTAACAGATCAAGTCAGAATACCACCACAGACCGGAAGTTATAAAGTATACATCATTGATGAGGTGCATATGTTGTCTCAGGCGGCATTTAATGCTTTCTTAAAAACCTTGGAAGAACCTCCAGCTCATGCTATATTCATTTTAGCCACCACTGAAAAACACAAAATTATACCTACGATACTTTCGAGGTGTCAAATATTTGATTTTAAACGGATTAATGTATTCGATGCAAAAAATTATTTAAAGAAAATTGCAGCTCAGGAGAAAATAGATGCCGATGATGATGCCTTGCACATTATTGCCCAAAAAGCAGATGGAGCTATGCGAGATGCACTTTCTATCTTTGATAGAGTTGTTAGTTTTTCTGGTAATAAATTAACAAGACAGGCAGTTGCCGAAAATCTGAATGTTCTCGACTACGATTCTTATTTTAAAACGACAGATTTACTTCTTGAAAATGATATTCCCCAAGTACTTATTCATTTTAATGAAATTTTGGGAAAAGGATTTGATGGGCATCATTTTATTAGTGGTTTAGCTTCTCACTTTCGAGATTTATTAGTTGCTAAAGATAAAGCAACCTTAGATCTTTTAGAAGTGGGTGACACAGCAAAAAAGCAATATTTAGAACAAGCCATCAAGGCTCCGATGACTTTTCTGATTTCAGCAATAGATATGGCCAATGACTGTGATTTGAAATATAGAACTAGTAAAAATCAACGTTTACTCGTTGAACTTGCCTTAATGCAGTTAGCTTCTATTACTTTCAACCCAGCGGAGTCGAGTGAAAAAAAAAAGTCTAAAGACTTTATAATTCCGTCAATCAATTTTATAGGACTCTCAGTGAAAAGAACTCCAGAAAAATCTGGTTCAAAACCCACTGTAAAGGAATCAAATGCAGCTACTTTAAAGAAAACGGATCGCGAAAAAATATCATCTCCCTCCTTAGATGAAAAAACTACTAAACCAATTGTTAAAATAGAACGGAGGCGCTCATCCGCACTATCCTTAAATAGTGTTCATAAAAAACCTACAGTTAAGAAATCAATTGTTGAAACGATCGAGAATCAGCAAGATTTACCTAAACAACCATTTACAGAAAGTCAATTTTTGGAATTATGGGATGGTTACATTCTTAAATTAAACAAAAACGGTGAAAAAATAATTGCTTCTATCATGAATGCCAATAGGCCGAAAGTCGAATTAGAAGGTATTGAAATTGTATTTCCCAATACTATGATGGAAGCTGAGTTTCTTAAAATGAAACCAAAACTTCTGAGATACTTTAGAGAAAAACTCACTAATTATAGTATTGACATTAAAACTATTGTGAATGAGGAAAATGAAAAGAAGTTTGCTTATACACCTCAGGAAAAATACACTAAATTATTGGAGAAAAATACGGCCTTGGCGAAGCTCAAAAGTACGTTCAAGTTAGATCTATAAATAATTGAATATCAAAATAATACAATATGCTCGGACTGAAATTTGAAACTACAACATCATGGGCAGAAATCGCTAAAGATAATCTGCAACAGATACTTACAGATCATGCTTTCGCCGAGCAAAAAGCGGCTTCCAATGCCGTTTCGATCATTATTAACTATTCGGAAGAAACCTCGTTAGTTACAGAAATGAGCAAAATAGCTATAGAAGAAATGGAACATTTTAAAATGGTTCATGATTTGATGGTCGCAAGAGGGATGGTTTTAGGCAGAGAACAAACAAACAACTATGCTAAAAGCTTGCAGTCATTTTTTACAAAAACAAAAGATCGGACAGAAGCATTAATTCAACGTTTATTAGTAGCAGCTTTAATCGAAGCAAGAAGTTGTGAGCGTTTTAAAGTATTTTCTGAAAATCTTAAAGATCAAGAATTATCAGATTTTTACAAAGACTTAATGATTTCTGAAGCAAATCACTACACAACATTTTTAGCTTTTGCTAGACAATATCAAGATCGTTCTATCGTAGATGAAAAATGGGATCGTTTATTGGCATTTGAAGCCAATATGATGAAAACTAGAGGCAATACTGCAAAAGTTCATGGATAAATTAACCTTATTTATTAAAAAATAAAAAAAAATAAAGGAGCTAAGTTAAAAAATGTCTTTAAGCATTACTTAAATTTTTAACTTCTCTCCTTTCTCCCCTATTGTTTGCTCCTAATTGGAGTGTGAATTTGAAAAATGATAAGGAGAAAAACAGTTGTTATTTGCTATTAAAAAAATTGTTTTTCTCCTTTCTCCCCTCTCTTTATCTCCTTTACGGAGTATCTTGTTAGAAAAAATAGTAAGGAGAAAAGTTACTTGTAGGAATTAAACTCATACTTAATTCTTTTCGCTTCTCTCCTTTCTCCCCTCTCTTTATCTCCTTTACGGAGTATTTTGTTTAGAAAAAATAGTAAGGAGAAAAGTTACTTGTAGGAATTAAACTCATACTTAATTCTTTTCGCTTCTCTCCTTTCT
>CANLUS010000001.1 GCA_947494325.1 uncultured Flavobacteriaceae bacterium | reverse complement strand
GGACAACTACCAGCTGTCGTATACGTAACGGTATAGGTTCCCGGAGTCGATGCACTAACATCAATCACTCCTGTACCTGCTGTAATACTAAGACCCGCTGGGGCACTAAAGGTACCACCACCTAATCCTGTAATCGTTGGTGTTGGATCACTATCATCTACACAATACGAAGCTGTACTATAACTGAAACTTGCATCATCCAAGGTATTAACGGTAGTCGTTATCGCAGCAGAAGTATCTGTACATCCACTTCCGTTTGTAACAATTACTGAAACCTGATCTCCATTAGATAAACTTGTCGTTGTATATGTCGTACTCGCGCTATTCTGAATACTGCTTCCATTCAATAAAAAGTTATAATTTGCACCTCCACTAGCTGTAAAAGTAACACTGTCTCCTGCGCAAATGGTATTATCACCATCACTACTACTCAATCCAGCCGTAGGTGAAGCAGGATCTGAAAGTGTAAAAGCAAGTGCAGCACCAGAACATCCAGATAGCGTTGGTATAATATTTGTATAAATTCCAGCATCTAGTCCTGAAATCGTTATTTGACCACTTCCGTTTGCTGTAAAGTTATTAGGACCAACTGGTGTTCCGTCGTCAAGATAACTAATACTATATATTGACCCGGCCGTCAAACCACTTAATAAAATAGAACCTGTTGTACCACTACAAGTTGATGGGTTTGTACCACCAATTGTCGCAGAAACATCAGGTACGGTAAGAACCACAGCTATTGATGTTACATCCCCACAGGCAAAGGCACTATTACCTACAATAACTCGATATTGATTCGTATCAAAACTCTCAGCTCCCGTGAGATTCAACGTAGCAGTCGTTACTCCTGAATAAGCTCCTCCATTACTTAAATCATTAAAGTTCGAACCACCATCCGTACTAATTTGCCATTGATAGGTTAAATTCGAACCTGTTGCACCAACAGTAAAACTTCCACTAGAACCTGCACATAAGAGGAGTGCTGATGGTTCGGTATTTATCGTCGGACCAGATCCAACTTCCTGAAAATCAAATACGGTATTTGAATCTCCATCTAATGGAATGGTATAGCCATCTGAACCACTAGTTACTAAACCATTTACATTTACTGTAACAGGCGAAGGCCCCAAAAGACCATCATTATTATCATCAGTGTAACCTGCTTCATCAACATCATTACACGAGTCACCATCTGAATCTAATTGATATGGGTCATACGTTCCATTTGAATCTGAGTCAGCAATGGTATAAACCAACAACCCACTATCAGCAAATGTTTCAATGCCATCAAACACACCATTAGCGCGTACTGTTGTTGAATTCGCTCCATCAATTCGACCATTATCATCCGCATCATCAACACCAACTACACTATCAGCATTTGCTTCAATAAGATCAAAAATACCATCATTATCAGAATCTAAATCTAAACTATTTATAACACCATCTCCGTCAGTATCTAAACTAGCAACTACGCCATTTGCGTTTAAACTAGAACCAATTAAGGCTGCGTAATCTGCATCTTGATAATTCAACGTACCATCGCCATCATCATCATCATTTGGATCAGTTACTAAACAACTAAATCCACTACCAGCTGGTGGCACTGTTACTGAAAAGGCTTGAACATCTGAAAATCCGAAATTAGGAAGATTGGCTGAGGTAAACACATTAGAACCATCAAGATCAATACTATAACTAGCCAATCCATTCTCATTCGACCCGAAGCTTGAGTTCAACCCATCTCCGAAGGAGTCAAAAATTGTAAACACATAATTTCCGGAAGTCGTTACTGTGAACGTTTGCGTAATGATATCATCTCCATTACTATAAGGACCTCCCGAACCAATTGTTGTACCACCTGGATCAACCAATGACCACGTCGTTTCGCCTTCAAAAGTATCTAAATCTATTGAAATTTCAATCTCAGATGAACCTCCAGCCGATTGCGCTGGAGTACCACAGAGCTCCTGAGCATCTGTAATCCCATCATTATCATCATCTAAGTCGTCTACATCTAAAATACCATCTGCATCTTGATCTCCTACTATAAACGGTGAAACACTTACACTATCTTGATCATCTTCGGTTGGATCATTGTTATTCGGTGTTGAGTCGGCATCTGGATTATCACTAGCAGTTACTTCTGCCGTATTCTGATATACACCTGAGGCATTTACCGTCGCTGTAATTTGCAACGTTATAGCAACACCATTATTTATGGTTCCAACATTCCAAATTCCAGTTCCAGAATTATAACTTCCTCCACTATCATCACTAACGTATGTAAAACCGGAAGGTAATTGATCAGTTACCTGAACTCCAGTAGTATTATTAGGACCATTATTGGTCAAGGTAATCGAAAATATTACGTTATTTCCTGCTGCTGGTGAGCTATCGTTTACTGATTTTAAAATACTTAAATCAGCATTATCATTAATGTCATCTCTAAAATCAACATCTCCTGTGGTCGTAGCATCATTATCTTCATCTGGCAGGATAACACCTCCAGATAAGGGGTCATCTATTGTACCTCCAGGGTCTGTTCCATCTGCCGTTGCATCGGTTGCATCATCTAGACCGTCACCATCCGTATCTGTGTTAGTTAAAATTATATTTGCTTCAATAGTATCATTAGCACCTTCATTATCACTATCAGTATCTAAATAATCTGGATTATCAGCACCATCCGTATTTACGGGTGACAAACCTGTTAAATACGCCGTATCTACCCCAAAAGAATTATAAACATTATTCGGACTAATATATCCTGTAGTCGTTTGTGCTTCCACATTATCTGGAATACCGTCACCATCACTATCCAAATCTAAGAAATTTGGTATCGCATCAGTATCATCTGCACTTTCTGCTACCGTATAAACTAGTAAGCCACTTTCGGCAACCGTTTCAACTGTATCGAACACTCCATTAACGCCTACATTCCCAGCACCCGCTCCATCTATAATTCCATCATTATCTGCATCATTTACTCCAGGTACACTTGTTGCATTTGATTCCACAATATCAAAAATTCCGTCGTTATCTGAATCAAGATCTAAACTGTTAATAATTCCATCACCGTCAGCATCCATATTGGTACAAACGCCATTCGCATTTAACGTACAAAAATCTGGATCTCTATAATTTAGAATTCCATCTCCATCCGTATCCTCATTTGGATCCCCTGCTTGACAACTAAACGGATTGTTATTGGCACCAACTGTAAATCCTGTTGTTTCAGAAGCCAAGAAACTTCCTCCACTTGCTACGGAAGCACCATTTAAAATCACATTATATGAACCATTTCCAAAGGTGCAACAAATTCCGTTTCCGCCACTATCTGAAATGGTAAATGAAAAAGCACCTGTTAATAATGTAGAAACTGGTGTTGTTATTAAGGTAGATGGTTGTCCAGTGTAAGGTCCTCCAGTCGCTAATACACCAGAAGGCCCTGTTAAAGTCCATGTTGTCTCATTAGGCAATGCATCGGTCAACACTTGCACAACGATATTCGAAGCAACCAGGTTTATGGCGGGATCTGTACCACATAATTCTTGGGTATCCGTAATACCATCATTATCATCATCTAAATCCTCGTTATCTAATATCCCATCACCATCAGTATCTCCAGAAAAGAAAATATCGCGATAATTCACATCGCCACCAGAGGTAGCATCAAAATCTTCATCGGGTAAAATTACTCCTCCACTCAAGGGATTATCAATTGTTCCTGCCGGATCTGAATAATCCCCAGATGTATCAATATTATCATCTAAACCATCTCCATCTGCATCATTAGATGCTAATGTAATTCCAGCTTCAGCTGTATCATCCCCTCCATCATTATCACTATTAGTATCTAAATAATCTGGATTATCGGTACCATCAGTATTCTGGGGCGTTACTCCCTCACCGGATCCCGGAGTAGTTTCATAAACGTCGTCTAGTCCATTTCCATCAGAATCTACATTGCTTGGAGCAATATATCCTGTAGTTGATTGTGCTTCAACATTATCTGGAATTCCATCGCCATCAGCGTCTAAATCCAAACTGTTTATCACACCATCGCTATCACTATCTCCAACACCTTCAACAACATCTAAAATACCATCATCATCGTCATCAATATCTGTTTCATCATAGACACCATCGCCGTCCGTATCTTGCAAACAAGATTGAAAAAAGACTACTTGTTGCGTAAAATTATAACCTTGCGTATCACCATTGGTACAAGTCCCATAGGTACTAATATCCAAAAAGTTGAAATTAGCGCTTGCTGCGGTTGTAACCGTATTGGGGTTCGTTAAATAATAAACATTACCGCTACCATTGTCTGTCAAATACAATTGGTTATCTGGCCCTAGTTGAACTCCTGCCCAAGAACCAAGAGTTTCATCTTCGACTCTAACAGAAGATGTAGCTCCAATAATATGCATGTATAAATCTGCTTGCCAACCAACACTTCCATTAAAATTTTCATGACCAAAATATAAACGCGTTCCATCTGGCGAAAATTCTACACTATAACCAGAATCTGTAAGATCTGTTGTAGTTCTTGGCACGTGCGTCCAAGCTCCGATCGCACCTGTATTTGGGTTAAATGAAGCATAAAAAATACCTCCACCTTCAATAGCCAGTGCTATCTGATCATTTTGTTGAGAAAAACGAATGGAAGCTCTTGCTCCGCGAGTTGGTATATTAATTGGTAGCGCAACACTTACGTCTGGGGCATCTGCTCTTCCTGCCGATAATAAATTTGAAGAATCTACTCTCCAAAGATTAATACTACCAGCACAATTCGTGGTACAGGTAGTTGTATCATTTGCCATTGTTGCCACCCAGGCTCCACAGAGCGCTCCATTATTGGTGCCATACAAGGCTTCTGTAGTAGCCGTATTTAGTAAAACATTTTTGGCTAAAACTGTTTGAGAAGGGATATCGATAATGGAATAATAAGTATTAGCATTATTATTCTCTGTACTACCATCTCCATGAAGTAAATAAATTTGCTGCAAATTCGTACCAGGAACGGGCATTGCCACGGCCATCTGCGTTCTCGTTGCATTTGTATTCAATCCGGTTCCATTAGCGTATAAAGCCCCGGTATTGTCTCTTACAGTTCCTAAATCTGCATAAAAAACAAGATCTCCTGTAATCGGATCACTCCAAGCAGATGTTGCTTCAAAAGCACCGTCAGAAACTAAATTACATGTAATTGTGGGAGGGTTCGTTCTAAAGTCCATTAAATACCCTGTACCATTCCACCAATGGGCATCAAAAGTCTGCGCCACTGCCGAAGTTGACAGTAGCAACAGTAAAATCACCCTAAAAAGCTTTATTTCAGCTGCGAGTTTACTCAAGGTCAGGTTATTTGGTTTTTAATGTACTCTTCTTTCATATACAACCATCTTTTATTTAAGACACAAAATTTCGATCAAAGTCACCCTTTAACTAAGTATAACAACTATGTACCAAAAAACCCTACCAACTTACCGCAAAAAACAGCAATAGTTTAGGGTCTTTCATTATATAGTTATTTCAAGAGGCGTTTTATCTCCACTATGACATTTAGCTTAAAGGCTTACACTCCTATGTAATCCCTTCATCACTCCCCTCATTACTAACACAAATATATAATACGTCAAACACATTGTTAACATTGTGTTAATAACCTAAAATAATTGTTAATAACTTAAATTAAAAAATAAACATTAACGGATAGGACGAAACACTAATTTACTGGAATTCTGTTGGCTATCATGTAATAATACTATCAACATTTCGTCTAAGTCTGTATATTTTAAAATATTTCTTATTTAACACTATTTAATGTACCTTTGCCGGTAGATTTTATAGTAAATCTTTTAGTTATGATTCAAGTATCACAAATAGCAAAAAATAAAGTCATTCAGCTAATGCAAGAGGATGGCTTCGATGCCGCCAAAGATTATGTTAGGGTCGGTGTAAAAAGTGGTGGATGTTCTGGTCTTTCGTATGAACTCAAATTTGACAATGAGCAGCATGAAAGCGATAAAGTATTCGAAAACAATGATATAAAAATTATAGTTGATAAGAAGAGTTTTCTATACCTGGTTGGCACTACTCTTGAATATTCTGGAGGCTTGAATGGAACTGGATTTATTTTTAAAAATCCAAATGCAAATAGAACATGTGGCTGTGGTGAAAGTTTCTCACTTTAAAAATAAATGAATGAGTAAGTATACTGAAGACGATTTAAAGAAAGAACTCGAAACAAAAGAGTACGAATACGGTTTCTATACGGATATAGAGGCGGATAAATTTCCAGTCGGATTGAATGAAGATATCGTTCGCGCCATTTCAAAAAAGAAAAATGAACCTGAATGGATGACCGAATGGCGCTTGGAAGCATTTAGAGTTTGGGAAAGTATGACAGAACCTGAATGGGCTAATGTTAACTATCCGAAACCTGATTTTCAAGGTATCAGTTACTATTCAGCTCCAAAACAAAAGCCACAATTAGAAAGTTTAGATCAAGTAGATCCTGAATTACTCAAAACCTTTGAGAAACTAGGAATCTCAATTGATGAACAAAAACGATTGTCAAATGTCGCTGTTGATATCGTTATGGATTCAGTATCCGTAGCCACTACTTTCAAAAAGACACTAGGAGAAAAAGGAATTATTTTTTGTCCAATTTCGGAAGCAATTCAGGAGCATCCAGAATTAGTGAAAAAGTATATAGGCTCTGTTGTACCTACTACAGATAATTATTATGCAGCATTAAACAGCGCTGTATTTAGTGATGGTTCTTTTTGTTATATCCCAAAAGGTGTAAAATGCCCAATGGAATTATCAACGTACTTCAGAATTAATGAAGGCGGAACGGGGCAATTTGAACGTACATTGGTGGTTGCCGACAAAGGCAGTTATGTTAGTTATCTTGAAGGATGTACTGCCCCTGCTCGAGATGAAAACCAGTTGCACGCGGCCGTCGTTGAACTCATTGCATTGGATGATGCTGAAATAAAATATTCTACTGTACAGAATTGGTTTCCAGGCGATAAAGACGGAAAAGGCGGGGTATTTAACTTTGTAACCAAAAGAGGTTTGTGCGAAACGAATGCAAAAATATCCTGGACACAGGTAGAAACTGGATCTGCGGTGACCTGGAAATATCCTAGTTGTATATTGAAAGGAAATAATTCAGTAGGTGAGTTCTATTCAATTGCAGTAACGAATAATTTTCAACAAGCAGATACCGGAACCAAAATGATTCACTTGGGTAAAAATACCAAGAGCACCATTATTTCGAAAGGAATTTCGGCCGGAAAATCGCAAAATTCTTATAGAGGATTGGTACATGTGGGCAGTCGCGCTGAAAATGCACGAAACTTTTCTCAATGTGATTCATTGCTAATGGGAAATGAGTGTGGTGCACATACATTTCCGTACATAGAGGCTAAAAATAAAACGGCTCAGATAGAACATGAAGCTACCACCTCAAAAATTGGGGAAGATCAATTATTTTATTGTAATCAGCGAGGTATTGATACCGACAAAGCCATTGCCCTAATAGTCAATGGTTTTAGTAAAGAGGTTTTAAATAAACTACCTATGGAATTTGCCGTTGAAGCACAAAAATTATTGGAAATAAGCCTAGAAGGATCCGTAGGGTAGCAAAGCTACTTGTGGCAACTCATGGTAGCGATAAAAACACAAAAAATGAAAAAAACACTCTATTTTCTTATTGGATTATCAATCATCTCTTGCAAAGATGTAAAAAATGGCTCAAAAACTAGTGATGAAAACCAACAGGTAATCGTAGAAAAGGCTAAGGTAACTTTGCATGTTCTAGATGGAGGGACAGTACAGGCCAATATGTTAGAATTATTCTCGGAGGACACAACTTACACGGGTCAATCAAGAGGATTTGCAGATGCTTATTATGTAATCTCTCATCCGAAAGGAACATTAATGTGGGACGCAGGATTGCCAGAAAGTTTAGTGGGCCTACCACAGCCATATACAAGTCCAGATGGCGCATTTACTGTATCGAGGAAAGACTCTTTAAACAGGCAACTTAAGAGTATAGGTATGACTGTAGACAGTATTGATTATATCTCACTATCACATACTCATTTTGATCATACAGGGCATGCCAATAATTTGAAAAATTCAACTTGGTTGGTTCAAGAAAACGAGTACAATTTTGTGACTAGCGATACGGTTAAAGCGACACAGCCTGATATGTTCAACGCCATTAAAGAATTAAAGAATGTTAAAAAAATAAATGGGGATTTTGACATTTTCGGAGATGGCACCGTTGTTATAAAATCAATGCCAGGACATACCCCAGGACATCAGGTCTTATTTTTAGATTTAAGTTTAGAAAGACCTATTTTGTTAACAGGAGATCTGTATCATATAGAAGAAAATCGTATACACAGAAGGGTTCCTAGTTTCAACTACGATATCCCTCAGACAAAGAAAACTATGGAGGCTTTTGAAGCCTTTGCAACTGCTCAAAATGCTGATGTATTTATACAGCATTCTGTTCAAGATTTTGATCGGTTAAAAGAACTATTAAAAAAATAAGAATTACAGCAATCATTAAATCATGCTAGAAATAAATAATTTACACGCTAAAATAGAAGACAAGGATATCCTAAAAGGTATCAATCTTAATGTAAAAGCAGGCGAAGTACATGCTATTATGGGACCAAATGGTTCTGGTAAAAGTACGTTGGCGTCTGTTATCGCAGGTCGTGAGGACTACGAAGTGAGTGAAGGGAATATCCTATTGAACAATGAAGATTTAGAGGATTTAGCACCAGAAGAACGAGCGCACAAAGGTGTCTTTTTATCATTTCAATATCCAGTAGAAATTCCTGGTGTTACCGTAACAAATTTCATCAAAACGGCAATCAACGAAAGTCGCAAGGCTAATGGACATGAAGAGTTACCAGCAAAGGAAATGTTGCAGAAAATTCGTGAAAAAGCTGAATTATTAGATATAGACAGAAAGTTTTTATCTAGATCATTAAACGAAGGCTTTTCTGGTGGTGAAAAAAAGAGAAATGAAATTTTCCAAATGGCCATGTTAGAGCCTAAATTATCTATTCTCGATGAGACTGATTCAGGTTTAGATATCGATGCTTTAAAAGTTGTTGCCAATGGTGTGAACAAATTGAAAAGTCAAGATAACGCTGTAGTACTTATTACCCATTATCAACGATTATTAGAATATATAGTACCCGATTATGTACATGTATTGCACGACGGAAAAATAGTAAAATCTGGAGGTAAAGAATTGGCTCTAGAATTAGAAGCAAAAGGATACGATTGGTTGAAATAATTTGAAATGGAATTAAAAGAAAAATTAGTAGCTTCTTTCTTGGCTTTTGAAAACAAAGTTAGTGTTGACACTGACACCAATGTTCATGATATTCGATCAAATGCCTTTGATCATTTCGAGCAGCATGGATTTCCTTCAAAGAAAGACGAAGAATGGAAATATACCTCGTTAAAATCAATTCTGAAATATGATTATAACGTCTTCCCAGAAGCCGAAACAGCAATTGAATTTGCAACGGTGAAAAAATACTTTTTACATGAAATAGACTCCTATAAAATTGTATTTATAGATGGTGTTTATAGCTCATTTCTGTCAGAGACATCCCATGAAGGTTATGATATATGCTTGCTTTCTGCAGCACTAAAGCAGCCTAAATATAAACCTGTGGTTGATCATTTTTTTAACACAATTGCAGGGAAAGATAATAGCATCACATCATTAAATACCGCTTTTTCAAAAGAAGGAGCTTATATTAATATTCCTAAAGGTACGGTAGTTCCAAAACCAATACAGATCGTTCATTTTTCTACCGGAAATGAAGCTGAGTTATTACTACAACCGCGAAATTTAATCGTTGTAGGAGAAAACTCGCATGTTCAGATTATAGAGCGTCACCAGAGCTTGAGCAGTAACGTTGTATTGACTAATTCGGTCACAGAAATATTTGCCAATAAGAAGGCTATTGTTGATTATTATAAGATACAAAATGATGAGAAATCAGCTTCTTTAATAGATAGCACGTATGTGCAACAGCAACAACACAGCCATGTATCTGTCAACACATTTTCATTTGGAGGTAACCTAACACGTAATAATTTAGAATTTTTTCAGGAAGGAGAACATATTGACTCTACCCTTAACGGAATTACTATTATTGGAGACAAACAACTTGTTGATAATCATACCTTAGTCATGCATAAGCATCCGAATTGTGAAAGTCATGAACTCTATAAAGGAATTTATTTCGACAAGTCTACAGGAGTGTTCAACGGTAAAGTGATTGTTGAAAAAGAAGCTCAAAAAACGAATGCTTTTCAACAGAATAACAATATTTTAATTGATGATGGCGCCACTATAAACGCCAAACCTCAACTAGAAATATTTGCTGATGATGTGAAATGTTCGCATGGTTGTACTATAGGACAACTTGATTCAGATGCACTTTTTTATATGCGTTCACGAGGTATTCCTAAAAGAGAAGCGAACGGACTTTTATTATACGCATTTGCAAACGATGCATTAGAAAAAATCAAAATTCCTGAACTTAAAACTCGAATTACAAAGCTAATCGCTAAAAAATTAGGGGTAGATTTAGGATTTGACTTATAGGTATCGAATTTGTAGATTTCGCAGTTTAATGCGTTTTAAGCAACTTTTATTGCTGTTTCAGCATGCTGGATTCAATTTCACTAAAAACATCTCTAGACAAGGTCTTATCATGCATTTTAAAATTGGTTATTTCTATTGAAATGCATATTTCAATAGAAATAAATTATAGTTCAAATTTTATTCAATTAAAGCATTTATTTTTTTCAAAAAAGAATTGAAATTAAAATAATCTCCTCCAGCTAATCCCATTCTAACAATTACCAAATCTTTAGATGGCATTATAAAAACACGCTGTCCTTGATATCCGTTAAAAGAGTACATTTCTTTTGGAGCATCTGGATAATAGCCTCCGGCATTTAACCAAATTTGAGCTCCATACCTACCATTGGATGTATTCGTAGGCGATGTCGCGTAGTCAACCCAGCTCTCATCAAAAATCTGATCTCCATTCCAATTTCCCTTGTGCAAATACAATAATCCAAATTTTGCCCAATCTCTTGGAGTTGCCCAACCATATGAAGATCCAACATAATTCCCAGACAAATCTGTTTCTATCAACATTGAATGCATTCCGATTTTATCGATCAATGCTGAATACCAAAAATCCAAATAATCCTGATGTGAATCGAAATAACTACGTAATATATTCGACAATAAATTTGTGGTTCCTGAAGAGTAATTCCATAATTCATTTGGTTTACCTGCAAGCTCTTTATCCTCCTGGACCTTACCCATATTTTCTGCTAAGAAGAGCATTTTTGTAGCATCAGAAATTTGATCGTAATCTTCAGACCATGCCAAGCCACTGTTCATTTGTAATAAATTATTAATGGTTATATCTGAACGAGCATCACCTTCCCAAGTATTTATTGGCGCCCTATCATTCACATTGATTCTACCTTGTTTTTGTAAAATTCCGTACAACGTCGAAGTAATACTTTTCGTCATTGACCAACCCAAAATCTTAGAATTCTTATCAAATCCTTCGTCATACTTTTCGGCAATAATCTGATCTTTATAAATGACCAATACAGCGCGTGTCTTTTTAATAGAATCAAAAGCTTTTTCAACTATTAAATTTAAGTCTTTGTAATTTACATTCGTGAACAACGTGTCTTTTTGATCTCCATTCCCATAAGGAAATGCATCATTATTAAGACTTTTATTACGATTTGGTTTTAAAAAAGGTGTTGTTATATCGAAATCGTCTGGTATTAAAACACTCCCAAGGCCTTCTCGATATATTGCTTTCCTCTTCATTAGACCGTACACGGAAGTTTCTACAAATTTAGCGTCATAATTTACCTTATCATCTGCAATATTTACTGGAGAAAAATTATTGTCAGTTGCATCTGTAAAAGCCGCATCTCTACCTGCAACAAAAATAGAAGAACTCATGTTTTTAGCTGAATAACCCGATAGAATATTCAATCTAGGATATTGGCTATATACCACATAAACCAACACCAATACTAACAAGAATATGATATATTTTAGTGACTTTTTAACTGTTGTCATGATCAATTAATTTAATACAAACAAATATAAATTAATCAATTGAATTTATGGTTTGTTTCGTAATTTTGTACAAGTATCAATATCTCAGTAGATTCTAAAAAAGAATTCATGTTAGACATTCAGAAAATTAGAGAAGATTTTCCTATTTTAAGTCGAGAAGTAAACGGCAAACCCTTGATTTATTTTGACAATGCAGCTACTTCGCAAACACCTCAAGTGGTGATAGATGCCATTGTAGATTATTATTCTAATTATAATGCCAATATCCATCGTGGTGTTCATACGTTGAGTCAAGAAGCTACGGATGCTTATGAAGAAGCACGGTTGAAAATTCAGCGTCATTTTAATGCCAAAGAAGCTCATGAAATCATTTTCACTTCGGGCACGACACATAGTATAAATTTAGTTGCTAACGGGTTTGCATCATTTTTAAATAAAGGAGATGAAGTTATTGTATCTGCTCTAGAGCATCATTCTAACATAGTTCCTTGGCAAATGCTTTGTGAGCGAACGGGAGCGCATTTAAAAGTAATTCCTATAAACCAAGAAGGTGAGCTATTAATGGATGTCTTTGACAATTTACTAAGTAGCAAGACAAAACTCGTTTTTGTCAACCACATTTCCAACGCATTAGGCACCATCAATCCCATTGAAGAAATTATTCAAAAGACGCATAAGGTAGGCGCTGTCATATTAATTGACGGAGCTCAAGCTTGCCCTCATATTAAACCAGATGTTCAAGCGCTTGATGTAGATTTTTATGTAGCTTCTGCTCATAAGATATGCGGACCCACCGGTGTGGGTATGCTTTATGGAAAGCAAGAATGGCTCAATAAATTACCTCCTTATCAAGGTGGTGGAGAAATGATAAAAGAAGTGACCTTCGAAAAAACGACCTATGCAGATTTACCGCATAAGTTTGAAGCTGGCACACCCAATATTGCCGGAGGTATTGCATTTGGTGCGGCACTCGATTATATGAATGCCATTGGTTTCGATGTTATTGCCAAATATGAGAAAGAACTTCTTGATTTTGGAACCGAACAATTATTAGCAATCGATGGGTTAAAAATTTACGGTACATCGAGACAAAAAACGTCAGTTATATCCTTTAATATTACAGGAATTCATCCATATGATATAGGCACCATCATAGATAAATTGGGAATCGCCGTTCGAACCGGACATCATTGCGCGCAGCCAATTATGGACTTTTATAAAATTCCTGGCACAGTTCGTGCATCTTTTGCTTTTTATAATACTAAAGAAGAAATTGTTAAATTAGCAGAAGCGGTAAAACGCGCACAACAAATGCTCTCTTAAAACCAATATGTTATGTCAAGAATCCTCTCCCTTATCGTTATTTTAGTGCTCACTAGTTCTTGTGATAAAAATAAAACTATTTACGTCGCAAGTTCGCTGGCTAATTGCGAAAACAATACTTCCAAAAAATGCTTACAGGTTAAAGAAAACCAAGAAGATGAATGGACTGTACTAAATAATGATATCGAAGGTTTTGAGCATAAAGCTGGCTTTTTACAAAAAATTGAAGTCAAGATTAGCAAAATTAAAAATCCAACTTCTGATGGTGCTGTATTCAATTATAAATTTATTAAGTTAATTTTTGAGCAGGAATTAGAAGTAGCTGCCAAGTCAACGTTAGACAGCAATTATAATGGAAAATGGAAGATTAACGCAATCAACGGCTTAGATGATTTAGCTGTACAGCCTACCCTGAATTTCAATGATGGCAAAATATCAGGAAATGCCGGATGTAATAATTACGGAACTACGTATACCCTTTCGGGGAACGAAATATCATTTGGCATGGTAAACTCTACCAAAATGTCTTGCGCAAACATGAAAATTGAAAAAGCGTTTGTTAGTTGTTTATCAAAAGCTAAGTCATATAAACTAACAGATACGCTTACTATATATGATGCTAATGGTGATGAATTAATGAGTTGTTCTAAACTAGAAGACTAAATTTATTTACGCCCGAAATCTGCGGGAATTTCTCCCCAAGCTTTGGTTTCCCATTTCAGAATCTTGTTGTTATATGTGTTGGTTTTGAGCCATTTCAATGCTCTATCCATAAGCTCAAATAACTTACGATTTGCTGCACTCTTTTTGACCTTTGTATTAATGTATTTTTTTTGTACCCAATTAATAGCAATTCTACTATCTGAATAGATAGGTAAATCAATTTTATGTTTTTTACAAAATGCTAAGGCATGCACTAAGGCTAAAAATTCCATGATATTATTCGTTCCTTCCTTAAAAGGTCCTTCCAAAAAAAGTTCCGTTCTTGTATCCGTATAAACACCCTTATATTCGGCATCTCCTTTATTATTACATGCTCCATCTACTGCAATACTATTTAATATTGGTTTTCCAATAGTTTTTAACTCAGCAGCGGTTAATTTTGGCTTCTTTGTATTTTTACCTTTATACTCTTCATATGTTTTTGTGAAGGCAATTTTGGCTTCTTTTTCATTTAAAAAGGACTTATATTCTGCTCCCGTAAAGCCGTTAATATGGCGCTTACACTCATCCCAAGTTTTAAAAACACCTGTTTTATGACCTCTCCATATGACGTAAAACTTTCTTTTAGTCATTTGATTCGCGTATAACTTGTTCAATAACTCTTGGAAAATGTTCGTATTCTAGCACGTGAATTTTTGACGCTACTTTTTCAGGAGTATCATCCAATTCAACTAACACTTTTTCTTGAAAAATGATGGCTCCTTCATCATAGTTTTCATTCACAAAATGTATCGTAATTCCCGTTTCCTTTTCCTTATTTTCCACCACCGCTTTATGAACATTCATTCCATACATTCCTTTACCTCCATACTTCGGTAGCAACGCCGGATGAATATTTATAATTCTATTTGGAAAAGCGGCTACTATTTTGGCTGGAACACGCCATAAAAATCCGGCTAGAATGATGAAATCAGCTTCCTTAATTAATAAATTTAAGATAATGTCATCCTCGACAAATGCTTTTTTATCAAAAGTTAATGATCTTATTTTCAAGTTTTTAGATCTGTCTATAACTTTGGCATGTTGATTGTTAGTAAGCACTTGAACAACGGTGGCAACAGCACTATGATTAAAATACTTTATGATGTTCTCGGCATTCGTTCCAGAACCAGAAGCAAAAATTACAATACGTTTCATAAAGTGCCTAAAATTGTTTTCACAAAAAAAAGAATTATTATTAACAAATGGAGTCTATTAAATTAAAAATTGAACTATTTTTTTTAACTTAGACCACACATTTT
Source organism: uncultured Flavobacteriaceae bacterium (assembly GCA_947494325.1). Taxonomy (GTDB): domain Bacteria; phylum Bacteroidota; class Bacteroidia; order Flavobacteriales; family Flavobacteriaceae; genus Aureibaculum. The sequence goes on along the minus strand of CANLUS010000001.1, from coordinate 991,972 downwards.
CGAGGTAATACGTTGTTTTAAAATAAAGTTTTTTATTTTTGCCTCGATTTTAAATTTAAAAATTAGAAAATTATGTCAGACATTGCATCAAGAGTAAAGGCTATCATCGTTGACAAATTAGGCGTTGACGAAAATGAAGTAACTACCGAAGCTAACTTTACGAACGATTTAGGAGCAGATTCATTAGATACTGTTGAATTGATTATGGAATTTGAAAAAGAATTTGATATTCAGATACCAGACGATCAAGCGGAAAATATTGGAACTGTTGGTCAAGCAATCAGCTATATAGAAGAAGCTAAAAAGTAATCTAACGATACTTTATTATACTACGAGCAGCACTTCGGTGATTTGCTCGTAGTTTTTATAATTTAATAACCAATCTCATTTACATGGAATTAAAACGAGTAGTTGTAACCGGTCTAGGCGCACTTACACCTATAGGCAATACCAAAGATGAATATTGGAATGCCCTATTATCAGGTAAAAGTGGTGCAGCTCCTGTCACACATTTTGATCCTGAGAAGTTCAAAACGAAATTCGCATGCGAAGTAAAGAACTTTAATGTAACTGATTATATTGATAGAAAACTTGCTCGTAAAATGGATAAGTTTTCTCAATATGCAATGGTAGCTTCAGATGAGGCTATCGCGGATTCTAAATTAGATTTAGACAGCATTGATAAATTAAGAGTCGGTGTTATTTGGGGCGCAGGAATTGGCGGTTTAGAAACTTTCCAACAAGAAGTTTTAAATTTTGCTTCTGGAGATGGAACTCCAAGATTTAACCCTTTCTTTATTCCTAAAATGATTGCTGATATTGCCCCTGGTAATATTTCAATCAAGCATGGGTTTATGGGACCTAATTACACAACTGTTTCTGCTTGTGCTTCCTCGGCAAATTCAATGATTGATGCTTTGAATAATATTCGCTTAAATCACTGTGACGTAGTCATTACAGGAGGTAGTGAAGCCGCCGTAACGATAGCTGGTATGGGAGGTTTTAACGCCATGCACGCAATGTCTACAAGAAATGAAAGTCCAGAAACCGCTTCAAGACCTTTTGATGCCAATAGAGATGGCTTCGTACTTGGTGAAGGTGGTGGGGCAATAATTTTAGAAGAATATGAACATGCTAAAGCTAGAGGCGCTAAAATATATGCCGAGGTTATAGGTGGTGGATTATCTTCTGATGCTTATCATATGACAGCACCTCATCCAGATGGTATTGGAGTTATTGCAGTCATGAAAAATTGTTTGAATAATGCAGGAATTCAACCTGAGGAAGTTGACCACATTAATACCCACGGTACTTCGACCCCTCTAGGTGACGTAGCTGAATTAAAAGCAATTAAAGAAGTATTTGGCGATCACGCTAAAAATATCAATATTAACTCTACCAAATCTATGACCGGACACCTTTTAGGTGCTGCCGGGGCAATTGAAGCAATTGCTGCTATTTTATCCATAGAAAATGGAGTAGTTCCTCCAACTATAAATCATTCAACTGTTGATGAAAATATTGATCCTGAGTTAAATCTAACATTAAACAAAGCTCAAAAAAGAGATGTGAAAATAGCGATGAGTAACACATTCGGCTTTGGAGGTCATAATGCCTGTGTTTTATTCAAAAAGTTAGATGAATAATATATGGGTCTATTCAAAAAAATAATAAAATCTCGCTCTAAACAAGACGAGATTTTTTTTGGTGAAATTCAAAAAATTATTGGTTTTAGACCATCTAAATTAAGGAATTACAAAAAGGCTTTTACTCATAGTTCAATAAAGAAAACAACGTCCACAGGAAAACCTTTAAATTATGAGCGCTTAGAATATTTAGGCGATGCTATTTTAAGTGCAGTTATTGCTTACTATCTATTCAAAAAAATTCCATTAGGGACGGAAGGCTATTTGACTCAAATGAGATCAAAAATAGTAAGTAGAGAACATTTAAATGAAATAGGTCGTGATTTAGATTTAATACGATTTGTAATTAGTAATGTTCCAGAACAGAACTTTGGAGACAATATCCATGGTAATATTTTTGAAGCCCTTGTAGGTGCCGTTTTTTTAGACAAAGGCTACCGTTATTGTGAACGCTTTATTTATCGCGTTGTTATTGAACCCTATGTAGATATTGAACGTCTGGAAGGTAAGATTACGAGTTATAAAAGTTTACTCATTGAATGGTGTCAAAAACAAAAGAAAAAAATAAAATATGATGTTTACGAAGATACTGGTAATGATTCGTTAAAACATTTTAGTGTAAAGCTTTATATTGATGAAGTTGTAATTTCTAAAGGAAGAGCAACTTCTAAGAAAAAAGCCGAAGAAATAGCTTCAAAACGCTCATATTATAAGCTTCAGGACAAGATTTCTATGTAAGGATATACGATAACGTTTTCGTAATTAATCCTCTTATATTCCTAAAACTATACCTATTTTAGCCTAAATATTTGTGCATATGTCTAAAGTACTTACCCTAGATTATGAAAATGAGCATGAGTATATACTAATTGGTATTCATGCTACTTTAGAGGATTATAGATTGGCTTTCGAACTAAATAAAGCGCTTAATATTCATCTAAAGCGTGAATCTCAGGATTTAGATTTTAGTACAGATAATAGTTCTTTTTCTTTGTATGGGTATGATTGTAGTCGTACCTTTTCTAAGTGGTCATTAATAAACAATAAATATTTATTCGATGCCCATAACACAAAGGATAACTATCTTTTCAAAGAAGATTATCAAATAAATCATTTAATTCATGAAAAAAAACAAGTTGATTTTTTTTTGAAAATTGAGAGTGATTTTGATAACAATGAAATAAATGAAATTATCAAGAATGTGAATACAATCAAAAATGTAATCACATCTTACAATATAAACCCTCGAACATTGAAATCGAAAGATTTTTTAATTTTTTAACTATGCGTAATCGTAAAAAAACCAAAATAGTAGCTACCCTTGGCCCGGCATGTGATACTCCAGAAATTTTAGAAAAAATGATGACTACTGGCGTTAATGTGTTCAGAGTGAATTTTTCTCATGCCAACTACAAAAATGTTGAAGAAAAAATAAAGCAAATACGGGCAATTAACAAAAAGAAAGGATACAACGTAGCCGTTTTAGCAGATTTGCAAGGGCCCAAATTAAGAGTTGGTGTTATGGGAAGTGGCATAATTCTTAAGAAAGGAGATACGTTCTCGTTTACTACAGAAGAGTGTGAAGGAACGGCAGAAAAAGCATTTATGACGTATACAAACTTTCCTAAAGATGTAAAAAAAGGGGAGCAAATCTTAGTCGATGATGGAAAACTACTTTTCGAAGTTATAGAGACGGATGGGGATTCCTTAGTGACCACCAAAGTTTTAAGAGGCGGGCCTTTGACATCCAAAAAAGGTGTGAATTTGCCCAATACGGATATTTCTTTACCAGCACTAACTGAAAAAGATGTGAATGATGCCCTGTTTGCTATTAAAATGGAAGTAGATTGGATTGCTTTGTCTTTTGTGAGAACGCCAGAGGATCTAATGAAATTGCAACAACTTATTCAAGACAATTCGAGTTATAAAATACCGATTGTAGCCAAAATTGAAAAACCAGAAGCTATTCAAAATATAAGTAGAATTACAGCTTATTGTGATGCATTGATGGTGGCCCGTGGTGATCTTGGTGTTGAAGTGCCCATGGAAAGAGTTCCACTTCTTCAAAAGAGACTCGTTTTACAAGCTAAAAAAGCTAGAATTCCGGTGATTATAGCAACACAAATGATGGAAACAATGATTACCAATCAAGTACCAACACGAGCGGAAGTGAATGACGTTGCCAATTCAATTATGGATGGAGCGGACGCTGTTATGCTTTCTGGAGAAACGTCTGTTGGAAAATACCCAGTTGAGGTAATTCAGAAAATGCGTGATATTATTGAAAGTGTTGAAGATTCACCATTAATAATAAAGCCGAACAACTCTATTCAAAGTATTAATGAACGTTTTATTTCAAAAACAGTATGTCATCAAGCTGCCGATATGGCTGACGAAATTGGTGCAACCGTAATTTCAACATTAACAAATAGTGGCTACACAGCGTTCCAAATTTCAGCTTGGCGTCCGAAAACACATATTTTAGCTTTCTCCGATAATCCAAGAATACTAGCTATGCTTAATTTACTTTGGGGAGTAAAAGCGCAGTATTATGACAAACTCTCAAGTACTGATGATACAGTTGAGGATATTAATACTATTGCAGTTGAAAAAGGTTATGCGAAATCAGGTGATTTTGTAATTAATTTAACTTCGATGCCTGTGCAAGCAAAAGGAATGGTAAACACATTGCGTGTTTGTCAAATTGATTAATTAAAGATTCCAACAAAATAAATAAGAGGTGTATACTTAACTATACATCTCTTATTCTTTTAACCTTGTAAGACCATCATCAACCAGGTGTTTAATTTCTGGTCTCATTTTTTTAACTTTTTCCAGATGTAATATGACTCTTTCACAAAACGATTCGTCCTTATCTAAATATGAAATTTCGTATAATTCTAAGGGTAATAGCCAGTCCTGGGGGTAATTTTTCTCAAGAGAATCTAAAATTTCAATTTTTGAAAATGATTCTACTTTATGGTCTCTATATTCTCGTGTTTTTTGATAGAGTCTTTCAAGAGCTAAACTTTCCTGTGTTTTTTTCGCTTGGATAGTTCTCGTTTCAGGAATATGATATAGGTTATGAAAGGATCTAAAATCGGCACTTCCTGCAAAAGCTGAAACAATTTCAGAACCAACCACAAGATCAAAAATTCCATCTTTAGGTTTAAACAACACCTCATCATTATAGGTTATAGTGCAATCTTTAAATTGAATTAATAGCAACTTTCCATTTATATTTCTTATTCCAGTAATATTAAGACCTTCTACCACTACTCCACTTTCGTACTCAAATGATATAGGTTTTCCGTCATAAAAGTCATATGCCTTAAGGTCTCTGGGGCCCATATTTTCGATGGCCAAATTGATTCCTTTTAACTTACCAATTGGAGATCGAAATCCACTTTTATGAATTTCAACCCCATGACCAATTAATTCTTTTTCTCTATAAGCAAGCGCCGTTTTACCCGTGGTTTCAAAATATACAACATGGTTATCTTCATCGGTAATCATTCTGGTAAACATTCCCGAAACTTGCAATCCCGTATTGAGTTCAATCGTGCCCACTTTTTGTGAATCGATTAATTTTTGAAGCCCCCTAAAACCTCCTTTTCTCAGGGCCATAGTCGCAGCAAATTCTTCTAAAACCTCCATTAAATATGCAAAATCTGGCGTTACAAATAATTGAGGTTGTGGTTTCGTAATATCAAAAGATTTTGTCGCAGCTTGAATAGAATAGTCGACCTTTTTAACTTCATCGGTCATACACCATTTACTTTCTCCTATCGACGATAAAAGGCCAGCACCATAAATTTTAGGAGAATCGATTGTGCCAATCAATCCATACTCAACGGTCCACCAGTGCAAGTTTCGAATCATTGCCATTTCCGACAATTCAACTTCTTTATTCTGTAACATTTCTACCGCTTTTTCGGCGGCCTCTAAATTTTCTTTAGAAGTTCCTGAAGCCTCTTTTAAAATAGATAATTTACGTACAGCATTGTACATATCGTTATCATGTGATGATAAAATTGCCTTCGCTCCAATTTCGCCAAATCGTCTTAGGTATTCAGCATAGTCAGGACTAGCAATTATAGGAGCATGTCCAGCAGCCTCATGAATAATATCAGGTGCAGGTGTATATTCTATATTTTCCAATTGACGAATGTCGGATGCTATAACTAATACTTTATATGCTTGAAACTCCATAAAAGCATTTGGTGGAATAAAGCCATCAACTGCCACAGCAGCCCAGCCTATTTGTTTTAAAATTCGATTCATTCCATACATATTAGGAATACAATCAATTGAAATACCAGTTTTTTCGAGACCTTCGTTATATAGTGAATGTGCTACCGAACTTAAATAAGACACGTTTTTTCGCATCACATATCTCCAAACGGCTTGATCTATCGGCGAATAATCAACATAATTCTGAGGTTTTATAAATTGTTTCAGATGCGGTGGTAATCTATCTATTAATGGATTACTTTCGATATGCTCCATGGAAGTTTTTTTTTCAAATTTAAAAATATCTTAGTTTAAACTATCATAAATATTTATCTTAGATTCTATGAAACTCGAAACGCGTAAGGAAGAAATTATAAAAACAGCGACGATACTTTTCAAAGAAAAAGGCTATAGTGCTGTTACCATGCGTGATATAGCCAAAGCGATGGGCATCAAGGCGGCTAGCCTATACAACCACATTAACTCAAAGCAAGATATTCTTACGAATATAATTATTTCTTTAGCCGAAGAGTTCACCAATGGCATGAAGACTGTTCTCTTATCTAATGTTTCAAATATTGAAAAACTCGAGCTAATTGTAGCCCTTCACGTAAACATAACAGCTACGAATACACATGGAATGGCCTCGTTAAATAATGATTGGATGCATTTAGAAGAACAACTAGAATATTATTTAGAACTACGAGGGTCATATGAGAATAATTTTAGAAACATCCTCCAAGAAGGTGTTCAAAACAATGAAATAATTAACTCAAACCTTGAAATTATGCTGTTTTCAATGCTCTCAACTTTACGCTCACTTTATCTTTGGATTCCAAAAAAAGAAGATTTGAACACCGAAGAATTGACTAAAAACCTTAGCCATATCCTAATTAACGGAATTAACAAATAGTTATCATTTTATTTTGTAAATTTGTAACATAGACTAACAGTTGTTAGTTTACAAAAGACAATCAAGTATGACAGAGTTCTACAGCTTAAAAGTTGCAGATATTTATAAGGAAACAGAAGATACTTCAGTAGTCACTTTTGAGGTTCCCTTAGAATTAGAAGATATCTTTAAATTTAGTCAAGGCCAGCATTTAACCTTAAAGGCCGATATTAATGGTGAAGATGTTAGGCGATCGTATTCACTATGTTCAGCGCCCACAGACAATAATTGGCAAGTTGCTGTTAAACAAATTCCAGGAGGCAAATTTTCGACCTATATTAATAATAATGTCACCAGTGGTGATGTAATCGATGTAATGGCACCTAGTGGTAATTTTGGGGTTGATATAAGCCCTCAAAAGTCAAAAAATTATATATTCTTTGCTGCGGGAAGTGGAATCACCCCTGTGTTGTCAATGATTAAAACGCATTTAAAAACTGAGCCTAACGCTACGTGTAAATTATTTTATGTAAATAAAACGGCAAAATCCATTATCTTTAAAGAAGCTCTTGAACAATTGCGTAATGCATATTTTGGGAGGTTAGAGATCTATTATTTCTTGACCAAAGAACGTCGTGATATAGAATTGTTCAATGGACGTTTTGATCTTGAAAAAATGCAAGTGTTAACAACAACATTTATTGATATTCCAGATACAGACGAAGTGTTTTTATGTGGGCCAGAAAAGATGGTGAACTTTGTAAGTGATTATCTTATAAATGCTGGATTATCCAAAGATTTAATTCATTATGAATTATTTATTACTGGGTTGTCAGAAGAAGATATAAAGCGTGCTGAACGTCTTGCAAAACAAAACATTGAAGGTGTTGAAGTGACTATTGTAGATGGGGGAAAAGAATTCGCATTTACTATGACTAAAGCATATGATAATATTTTAGATGCGGCCTTAGGTGCCGGAGCTGATTTACCTTTTGCGTGTAAAGGTGGTGTTTGCAGCACATGTAAATGCCAAGTAAAAGAAGGAAAAGTTGAAATGAAAATTAACTATGCTTTAGACGATAATGAAGTGAGTCAGAATCTAGTATTAAGCTGTCAAGCTGTACCCACAACAGATAAAGTTGTAGTCGATTTTGATGTTTAAGAAATACTGAAATTTAAAAATTGTATCACTAAAAGTTAGAACTATGAGTGAAGAACAAATTAAAAATTTAGAAGAACAATTTGAGGCGCGTATTGCACGTGACGAGAAAATTGAACCTAAAGATTGGATGCCCGAAAAGTATCGTAAAACACATATTCGACAAATGTCACAACATGCTCATTCTGAAATTGTTGGAATGTTACCGGAAGGAAATTGGATTACAAGAGCGCCCTCGTTAAGACGAAAGGTTGCTCTGTTGGCGAAAGTGCAAGATGAAGCTGGACATGGATTGTATTTGTATTCAGCAACTGAAACCTTAGGTATTTCACGAGACGAGATGTATGAACAATTACATTCAGGAAAAGCCAAATATTCAAGTATTTTTAATTACCCAACAATCACTTGGGCAGATATGGGAGCTATTGGCTGGCTGGTAGATGGCGCAGCAATCATTAATCAAGTTCCTTTATGTAATACATCTTATGGGCCCTACGCAAGAGCGATGATTCGTGTTTGTAAAGAAGAAAGTTTTCATCAACGTCAGGGATTCGAAATCATGATGAAGTTAGCAAATGGTACACCAGAACAAAAAGATATGGCTCAAGATGCCTTAAATAGATGGTGGTGGCCAAGCTTAATGATGTTAGGTCCAACCGATGATGTATCGGTGCACACTGCTCAATCGATGAAATGGAAACTGAAACGTAAATCAAATGATGATTTGCGTCAGCAATTTATTGATCAAACGGTACCACAGGCTGAATTAATTGGACTCACAATTCCAGATGCGGATTTGAAATGGAATGAGACTCGTGGTAGCTACGATTTTGGGGAGATTGATTGGGATGAATTTTGGCAGGTAGTTAAAGGTCACGGTCCAATGAACAAAGAACGAATGAAAGCAAGAGTTGGTGCGTGGGAACGTGGCGAATGGGTTCGAGATGCAGCAATGGCACATGCCGAAAAGAAACAAGAAAGAAAACAAAAACAAGCAGGTTAAAATATAAAGTTATGTCAACAAAAAACTGGCCACTTTGGGAAATCTTCGTAAGAAGTAAAAACGGATTAGAGCACAGACATTGCGGCAGCTTACACGCTGCAGATGCAGATATGGCTCTTGAAAATGCAAGAGATGTCTATACAAGAAGAAGTGAAGGTGTAAGTATTTGGGTTGTAGAATCTAAAAATATTACAGCTTCTAATCCAGAAAATAATGGCGAATTATTTGAGCCTGCGCATGATAAAGTATATCGTCACCCAACATTTTACGATTTGCCAGATGAAGTAAAACACATGTAATGAAAGAAAATTTATATAATTTTATTCTAGGGATTGCGGACAACAGTCTCATCTTAGGTCAAAGAATGGGTGAACTTTGTGGGCATGGTCCAAGTTTAGAAACAGATATTGCCTGTACCAACATATCTTTAGACTTATTTGGTCAAGTACGTAGCTATTTTCAATACGCTGCAAAAATCGCAGGAGATGGAAGAACTGAAGATGATATTGCCATGCTTCGTAAAGAACGTGAATATAAAAATGTATTATTAGTTGAGCAACCTAACATCGATTTTGCTTTTACACTCGGACGTCAATTTTTATTCGACGTCTATCATTTGGCATTTCTTTCAGAATTACAAAAAAGTACAGATTTAACATTATCTGCAATCGCGAATAAGTGTATTAAAGAGGTAAGTTATCATGAACGTTTTTCTTCAGATTGGGTAAGACGCTTAGGAGATGGAACCAATGAAAGCAATCAGAAGATACAAGAGGCCATCAATAGTTTATGGACGTATACTGATGAATTATTTCATCAAACTAAGGCGGATATAGCCATGGTTGAACAAGGTATTGGCGTAGATGTAACCAAACTAAAAGAGTCATATTACATGCAAGTTGGTCAACTTTTAGAAGAAGCAACACTCGAAATTCCAGAATCTAAATGGTTTCAAAAAGGAGGGAAAGAAGGTGTGCATACAGAACATTTAGGATATTTATTAAGTGATCTGCAATATATGCAGAGAACATATCCCAATATGGAGTGGTAACATGATAACAACAGAACAACATATAGATCCGAAATTGTGGTCAATTCTAGAACAAGTTTCAGATCCTGAAATTCCAGTATTATCGATCATGGATATGGGGGTTGTGCGTTCTGCAACTATTAGTAATGATATCGTTAAAGTAGAAATTACACCAACCTATAGTGGTTGTCCAGCTATGGATGTTATTGGAGACGATATAAAAAAGGCATTAAAAGATGCAGGTTATATATCTGAAATTGATTTGATTTTGCATCCAGCTTGGACAACCGATTGGATTACACCAAGAGGTCGAAAGGCGTTAGAAAATTATGGTATAGCAGCACCTTTAGAAACTGAGGCAGATAAAGATGTATTATTAAATGGAAAGCGATTAGTAAAGTGTACCAACTGCGGTTCGCAAAACACACGATTAGTCAGTCAGTTTGGTTCAACGGCATGTAAAGCACAGTTTCAATGTGTTGATTGCCAAGAACCATTCGACTATTTTAAATGTCTTAAATAGACAATAAAAACTTAGGTATGAGTAGTAATTCAATTCTTTTAAAAATTGAAAACAAAGTAGCGTACATAACGCTCAATAGACCAGAAGGGTTTAATAGCTTCAATCGAGAAATGGCATTAAGTCTGCAATCTATACTTGATGATTGTGAAACTAATGACGTCGTTAGAGCCATCGTTTTAACCGGAAACGGAAAAGCATTTTGTGCTGGTCAAGATTTAAAAGAAGTTACAGATCCACGATTAAATCCTGGGTTTAAAAAAATTCTCGAGGAACATTATAACCCAATCATTACAAGAATACGTGCTATTAAAAAGCCGATCGTAGCGGCTGTTAATGGGGTGGCAGCTGGAGCCGGAGCTAATATTGCATTAGCCTGTGACATCGTTGTAGCGCATCAGAAAGTTAGCTTTATTCAAGCATTTAGTCTCATTGGTCTCATACCTGATAGCGCAGGAACGTTTTTCCTACCGCGTTTAATTGGTTTTCAAAAGGCTTCTGCTTTGGCCATGTTAGGTGACAAAATTGGTGCCGAAGAAGCAGAGAAAATGGGCATGATTTATAAATCGGTCACGGTGGAAGAATTCGATGAAACTATCAATAACTTAGCTTTAAAGTTGGCCAATATGCCAACCAAAGCTTTAGGGTTTATAAAAGAATTATTTAACCAATCTATGACAAACACACTCGATGAGCAATTAGCACTTGAATCCGAATTGCAAATCAAAGCTGCAGAAAGTGAAGATTATAAAGAAGGTGTAGCTGCTTTTATAGAAAAACGAAAACCAGAGTTTAAAGGAAAATAATATGAACGTAGGAATTATCGGTTCTGGAACAATGGGAAGTGGTATTGCACAAGTTGCTGCAACTGCCGATTGTCACGTAAAATTATACGACACCAATCAGACCGCTTTAAACAAAGCAAAAGTAACATTAGAAAAAATATTAAACCGTCTAATTGAAAAAGGTCGAATTAATGTTGAGGAGAAAAATAGAATTCAGTCTAATATCACATATGTTGATAGTCTAAAAGACTTATCAGATTCTAATTTGACGATTGAAGCCATTATCGAAAATCTTGAGATCAAGAAAAAGGTGTTTTCAGAATTAGAAAGTTATGTTTCAAATGATTGTATCATAGCTTCAAATACATCAAGTTTGTCGATAGCATCAATAGCCGCCTCACTAAAAAATTCTGAGCGCTGTGTGGGGATTCATTTTTTTAATCCAGCTCCGTTAATGAAATTGGTTGAAGTAGTTCCGGCCATCCAAACATCCGAAAAAGTATTAGAAAAATCTATTCAAATTATTTCTGACTGGAAAAAAATAGTGGCCGTTGCCAAAGATACTCCTGGATTTATCGTCAACCGTGTAGCAAGGCCATTTTATGGAGAATCTTTGCGTATTTATGAAGAAGGAATTGCCGATTTTGCAACAATAGATTGGAGTTTAAAAACACTAGGGGGCTTTAGAATGGGACCTTTCGAACTAATGGATTTTATAGGAAATGATGTGAATTATACTGTTACAGAAACAGTTTTTTCGGCGTTCTATTTCGACCCGAGATACAAACCTGCGTTCACACAAAAACGTTTTTCTGAAGCGGGTTATTTAGGACGCAAAACTGGCAAAGGATATTATGACTATACCGAAGGCGCCACAAAACCAACTCCAAAGGAAGATAGCGTATTGGCTGAAAAAATATTTAATCGTGTGTTGATAATGCTAATCAATGAAGCCGCCGATGCGCTGTTTTTGAATATTGCCTCAGCAGAAGATATCGATAATGCCATGGCTAAAGGTGTCAATTATCCAAAAGGCTTATTAGCTTGGGCAGATGAGATCGGTATTGATAAATGCGTTGCAGCATTAGATAGATTGTATAACGAATATCATGAAGACAGGTATAGATGTAGCCCATTATTACGAAAAATGGATAGAGAACATAAAACCTTCTTTTAGATGAAAGGAGAAGCAATTCCATATAAAATGTTAAGTCAAGATGCTTATAGCCAATGGTTAGGTATTGAGATTTTAGAATGTGAAATTGGCAGATGTAAAGTCGCAATGACCGTTAGAAAAGAGATGCTTAATAGCATGAACAAAGCACATGGTGGCATTAGTTATTCTTTGGCTGATACAGCGTTCGGCTTTGCTGCAAATACCCATGGTAAATATGCGGTTTCTATCGAAACAAGTATCAATCATATCGAAGCTTTAGATGAAGGTGATTATTTGGTGGCTGAATCTGTGATTGAAAAAGTGAATACCAAATTAGGATTTAATATCATCAAGGTAAAACGTGGTGATGAATTAGTAGCACTTTTTAAAGGTGTTGTATATCGAACACAAAAATACTGGCAAGAATAAAATTATGAAAGAAGCATATATCATAGATGGTGTTCGAACACCCATAGGAAATTATAAAGGCACATTATCAGCTGTTCGAACAGATGATTTAGGCGCTTTAGTAATTAAAGAAATTGTAGCGCGAAATCCGTCAATTCCTAAAGACGCATATGATGATATCATTATGGGATGTGCGAATCAGGCAGGTGAAGATAATCGCAATGTTGCTAGAATGTCATTGTTATTAGCAGGCTTACCCTTTACAGTGCCAGGAGAGACCGTGAACAGATTATGTAGCTCAGGATTGTCTGCTATCATTCATGCCAATCGAGCAATCAAAGCTGGTGACGGAGATATATTCATTTCAGGAGGAGTTGAAAATATGACGCGTGGGCCTTACGTCATGGCCAAACCTTCAACAGCATTTGGAGGCGATTCTAAACTATATGACTCCACTTTTGGATGGCGTTTTATCAATCCTAAAATGCATCAATTGTATGGAACGGATGGAATGGGGAATACTGCAGAAAATCTTGTTGAGAAATATAATATCTCTCGAGAGGATCAAGATAAATTTGCTTACTGGAGCCAAATGAAAGCGACAAAAGCTCAAGAAAACGGGCGCTTATCGAAAGAAATTGTTACTGTTGAAATTCCACAACGTAAAAAAGACCCAATTCAATTTTCAAAAGATGAGTTTGTAAAACCAAATACATCATTAGAGGTTTTAGGAAAATTAAGAGCAGCTTTTAAAAAAGAAGGAGGAAGCGTAACAGCAGGAAATTCTTCAGGATTAAATGATGGAGCGGCAGCAACAATTATTGCTTCAGAAGAAGCTGTTAAAAAATATAAGTTAAAACCGTTGGCAAGAATTGTAAGTTCTGCCGTGGTTGGTGTAGAGCCAAGAATTATGGGAATTGGTCCTGTACAGGCCTCAAATAAAGCATTAAAAAAAGTTGGATTATCGATGGAGGATATGGATGTTATTGAGCTTAATGAAGCATTCGCAGCCCAAGCCTTGGCATGTACACGTGCATGGGGATTGAAGGACAATGACCCGAGACTAAATCCAAATGGAGGTTCTATTGCAATAGGACACCCACTAGGCGTAACAGGAACAAGAATTGCTTACTCCGCAGCCTTAGAGTTACAAGAGCAAAACAAAAAATATGCCTTAGTAACGATGTGCATAGGAGTTGGACAAGGATATGCTGCCATAATTGAAAATGTAAATTTATAAGGATTTGTAACTCTGCGATTGATGCGGAATTTATTATAAAGTAAAACACGTATGAACAAGATTCAACATTACGTTCAAGGAAATTGGACAACAGGCAAAGAAGAGGGAACTCCGATACTTGATGCCATTACTGGCGAAGCTTTTACAAGCGTTGCTATCGAAGGTCTTGACATTCCTGAAATTCTTCACTATGGAAGAACAAAAGGTGGAGAAATTCTTCGAAAAATGACTTTTCAAGAACGTGGGAATATGCTTAAAAAATTGGCCTTACATCTAACCAAACGAAAAAATGATTTTTATGAATTAAGCTATCGAACAGGAGCTACCAAGATTGATAGTTGGATAGATATTGAAGGCGGTTTTGGAAACTTATTCGCAAATGCATCTTTGAGAAAACTATTTCCGAATCAACCGTATCATGTTGAAGGCGACCCAATCGATTTATCCCGAGGTGGCCGATTTATGGCACATCATATTATGGTACCTAAAAAAGGTGTTGCCGTTCATATCAATGCTTTCAATTTTCCAGTATGGGGAATGTTAGAAAAATGTGCAGTCAATTGGATGGCTGGAGTACCAGCAGTCGTTTTGCCCGCTCCTTCTTCGTCGTATCTAGCTGAAGTAGTGGCAAGAGAAATTATTGCTTCAGGTATTTTACCAGAAGGTGCCCTGCAGATCATTAATGGAACCGTTCGTTCAATTTTAGACACTGTCGAATCTCAAGATGTAGTAACTTTCACAGGCTCTGCTTCGACTGGAAGGTTGTTGAAAGCACACCCAAGAATTATACAAGAAGCCGTGCCATTTACGATGGAAGCCGATTCATTAAACGCCTCTATTCTTGGAGAAGATGCTGTTCCTGGCACTCCAGAATTTGACTTATTCATTAAGGAAGTTAGAAAAGAAATGACTGTCAAAGCAGGCCAGAAGTGTACTGCAATTAGACGAATCATTGTCCCTGAAAAACTAGTAGAAGATGTTCAAATTGCACTATGTAAATCGTTGGATAAAATCACTATCGGAGATCCACGTTTAAAAGAAGTAAGAATGGGGTCTTTAGTGAGTAGGCAACAAGTAGAGGCTGTCAAAGATTCTATTAAAGATTTAGCAGAAGAAGCTCAGATTGTGTACGGAAATATAGATCAAGTCAAAACTATTGGGGCTGACGCTAACAAAGGTGCGTTTATAAGTCCTATTTTATTACGAGCTGATCGTCCACTCAACAGTACAGTCATCCACGAACGCGAAGCATTTGGCCCTGTAAGCACCATTATGCCGTATAAAAATTTAGATGAAGCGATCACTCTTGCTCAAATGGGCAAAGGTTCTTTGGTTTCTTCGATAGCCACAAACGATGATGCAATTGCAAAAGAATATGTTGTGAATGCTGCTAGTCATCATGGAAGAATATTAGTCTTAAATAGAGAAAGCGCGAAAGAAAGTACAGGTCATGGTTCTCCCCTGCCAAGTTTGGTCCACGGTGGCCCAGGTCGTGCTGGTGGTGGTGAAGAAATGGGTGGTATGCGAGGCATCAAACATTATCTACAACGTACTGCTATCCAAGGCTCTCCTACTACTTTAACAGAAATAACGGGCATTTATCAACCCAATGCGGCCTATAAAGATGCCGAACAACACCCTTTTAAATATCATTGGGAAGATATTCAGCCAGGAATCTCATTAAAAACACATAAACGAACGTTTACTGATACCGACATTATCAATTTCGCCAATGTTACATGGGACCATTTTTATGCACATACAGATATCACATCATTAGATGGGAGTATTTTCGAAAAAAGAACAGCGCATGGTTATTTTATCATTTCCGCTGCTGCGGGATTATTTGTACATCCAAATAAAGGGCCAGTATCTGCGAATTATGGACTCGAAGAATGTCGCTTTTTACGTCCATTATATCACAACGACACCGTGTATGTGCGATTAACATGTAAACAAAAAGTGGATCGAGATGTTGCTTCTGCCGAGCATCCAAGTGGTATCGTAAAATGGTTTGTTGAAGTCTTTGATGCCGAAGACGAGTTAGTTGCAATTGCAACCATACTAACGATGGTACAGAAGAAGCAAGAAACTTTAGTAGAAATGACTGAAGAAAAGATTGAAGAATGCCTGCAAAAATTAACTGCAGATATGCAACCTAAGTGGGGTATAATGACACCACAACATATGCTCGAACATTTAGAATATACTTATAAGATTGCGTCAGGTGAAATTCAAGATTTTGAAATTGCAACTCCCGAAAAAATCTTAGAGAAAGTTCATCATAGTCTTTATAATTATAACCCATTTCCGATGAACTCTAACTTCCCATTATTAGAAAAAGATACGCTAGACAGTCTAAAACATCCCGATTTAGCAACGGCAATTGATAAATTTAAGGAACAAAGAGAAAAGTATCTAACCTTTTTCAAAGAAAACCCCGAAGCAATCTTAAAAAACCTTGTTTTTGGAGAATTAAATAGGTATGAATCTTATCTACTAGAAAGAAAACATTTAAACCATCACTTCGAGCAATTCGGATTGATTTAGAAAAATTAAAATGAGCGAACCATACGTTAAAATAGATATTGTAAATGAAGTAGGATACATCGAATTTTTTCATCCTGCTCACAATTCATTACCCGGCAATTTATTAGCTGAATTAGCACAAACCATCACAAAGGCTGGCACTAACGATGCCATTAAAGTGATTGTGTTGAAAAGTGGTAAAGACAGAACTTTTTGTGCGGGTGCGAGTTTTAAAGAACTGATAAATATCAATGATGAAGAGACAGGAAAAGTGTTCTTTTCTGGATTTGCTAATGTAATTAATGCCATGCGCAAATGTCCGAAGTTTATAATTGGACGTATCCAAGGGAAAACCGTCGGAGGTGGTGTTGGATTAGCAGCGTCAACAGATTATTGTATGGCTTCAAAATATGCCGCCATCAAATTGAGTGAATTAAATATTGGGATCGGACCATTTGTTGTTGGGCCAGCAATTGAGCGCAAAATAGGATTAACTGGAATGTCTCAAATAGCTATTGATGCGAACAGCTTTTACCCTGCTGAATGGGCAAGACAAAAAGGATTGTTCACACATGTTTACGAAAGTAATGAAGAGCTAGATGAAGCCGTTAAAAATACAGCCGAACACCTATGCACGTACAATGTAGAAGCCATGTTAGAAATGAAAAAAATATTTTGGCAAGGCACAGATCATTGGGATACTTTATTAGCCGAACGGGCTCAAATTAGTGGTCGCTTAGTATTGAGCGAGTTTACCAAAGAAAAATTAAAAGGATTTAAATAAAATGATTTACGCTTTTAAAGGATATATCCCTGTTGTGCATGAAACCAGTTTCGTACATCCGTTAGCAGCTGTTACTGGTAACGTTATTATTGGTAAAAACTGTTATGTAGGACCCGGTGCTGCTATTCGTGGCGATTGGGGACAAATTATTTTAGAAGATGGCGTCAATATACAAGAGAACTGCACGGTGCATATGTTTCCTGGAAAATCAATTGTTTTAAAAGAAAGTGCGCATGTTGGTCATGGCGCTATTATTCATGGAGCTAACCTGGGGATAAATTGCCTTATCGGGATGAATACGGTTATCATGGACGATGCTGAAATTGGTGATGAGTGTATTGTAGGAGCAATGTCATTTGTGAAAGCGGAGACTAAAATTCCTAGACGAAGTTTAGTGGTAGGCAATCCAGCAAAAGTTATTAAACAAGTTAGTGACGAAATGATCGCTTGGAAAACAAAAGGAACCCAATTATATCAACAATTACCTGCCGAATGTCACGAAAGTTTGAGAACAGTAGAACCTTTAAGGGAAATACCTAAAGAGCGTAAAATACAAAAGAACGAGTATAAAACGCTGCAAGATTTTATGCAACAATACTAAAACTAACAAACATTAGTTATTTAAAGAATGGAATTCGAATTGAAAATGCCTAAAATGGGCGAAAGTATTACAGAAGGAACGATCATCAATTGGGTGTTCGCTGAAGGTGATTCATTTGAAGAAGGTGATACTATTTTAGAGGTGGCAACTGATAAAGTTGACAATGAGGTTCCAGCTCCAGGATCAGGTACATTGATAAAAATACTTACTAAAGCGAAAGAAGTTGTACCCGTTGGAGAGGTCATGGCGATTTTAGAAGTTTCTGAAAAATTGAATATTCCAAAGGCCAACACTTCTGAAGTTAATTTAGAAAAGTCAAAGGCTCGAAAAAAATCACATCCCGCTAAGACAAAACCGAACAACACCTATAGTGTTGCAAATTCTAATACTTTTTTTTCACCTTTAATTATAAAAATCGCCAAAGAACATCATATTAGTTTTGAAGAACTGGCCCGAATTCCGGCAACTGGAAATCAAGGAAGACTGCGAAAGAGTGATGTCTTTAAATATATAGACGATGGGCGACCTTATAAATTTGCCCAACACATGGCAACGCAAGATCCAACGGCCTATAGAATCCCTCAATTAAAATTAGACAAAGGAATTGGAAAAATCGTAAAAATGGATCGAATGCGGCAGATGATTGCCGACCATATGGTTTATTCGAAACATACTTCACCGCATGTTACAGCATATGTAGAAGCTGATTTAACCAATATGGTTCATTGGCGTAACTCCAAGAAAGTAGCCTTCCAAAAAACGCATGGGGAACGATTGACCTTTACTCCATTGTTTGTTGAGGCTGTTGCAAAAGCTATTCAAGATTTTCCACATATAAACGCTTCCATTGACGGTGATAATATCATTATAAAAGATGCTATCAACATAGGTATGGCTACTGCGCTACCGAGCGGAAACTTGATCGTTCCCGTAGTAAAAGATGCCAACACCAAAAATTTGAAAGCGTTAGCGGCCGATGTCAATAAGTTGTCTATCAAAGCAAAAGAGAATAAATTATCTGGTGACGATATTAAAGACAGTACGTTTACAATTTCTAATGTAGGCACGTTTGGTAGCCTCATGGGAACTCCTATTATAAATCAACCAGAAGTAGCCATTTTAGCCTTAGGGATTATCAAAAAAAGACCAGAGGTAATAGAAACTGAAAGCGGAGACGAAATTGCAATTCGGAGTATGATGTATCTCTCTTTATCGTTCGACCATAGAGTGGTTGATGGATTTTTAGGAGGCTCATTTGTACGTCGCGTCGCTGATTACTTAGAACAATTTGATACTAACAGAAAAATATAAGAACAGACAACTCATATGTCATATACGATAGAAATAACGAAAGTCATCAAATCGAAGTCAGAAACATTAGATTTTGATAATATCCCATTAGGAACAACCTTTACAGATCATATGTTTATATGTGATTACGAAAATGGTACATGGACAAATCCCAGAATTGAGCCCTTGGCATTAATTCCGACACATCCAGCGGCCATGGCTTTACATTACGGACAAGCGATTTTTGAAGGTATGAAAGCTACCGCTGATAGTGATGGAAATCCCATGTTATTTCGTCCAACTAAAAACGCTGCTCGTTTAAATTTTAGTGCCGAAAGAATGGGTATGCCTAGCTTTCCTGAAAATTTATTTGTCGAAGGATTAAAACAATTGGTCGATTTGGAAAGAAATTGGATTCCTCCGCAAGAAGGAAGTGCACTATACTTACGCCCCTTTATGTATGCCGATGAACCTTTCATCGGGATGCGTGCGGCTACACACTATAAGTTTATTATTATGGCTTCTCCTTCAGGTCCATTTTTCACAAAAAGAATCAAACTCTATGCAGAGACAAAATATATTAGAGCAGCTGAAGGCGGTACAGGGGAGGCTAAGGCAGCCGGTAACTATGCTGCGGCCATTCGCCCTACTGAGTTAGCGAAAGCTAAAGGATATGATCAGGTTTTATGGTTAGATGCTATTGAACATAAATATATCCAGGAAGTGGGAACCATGAACATTTTCTTCAAAATAGATGGAAAAATGATCACCCCTAAACGAGATGGTGCCATTCTAGATGGTATTACCCGAATAAGCGTTATTGATATTTTAAGGTCGCAAGGTTATGAAGTGATTGAACGAGCCATCACGATAGATGAAATAAAAGAAGCCTCTTCAAACGGCACCTTAGAGGAAGCCTTCGGTACTGGAACTGCTGTTGGAATTGCCTATATTCAAGAAATTGGATTGCACAATGAAATCATTCATGTCTCTAATGAAAGCCCAGTTGGCCGTGAAATTAATGATACCTTAAACGATATCAAAACAGGTAAACGACAAGATACGTTTGGTTGGATGACTAAAATCGAAAAAGAAACGGTTTAATGAAGAAAGAAGTACTAGAAAAAGGGTTTTTGAAGCTCTGCATGGCGAAAGCTATGACCGAATTGTATGAAGCAAATTTCAAGCAAGTTTCAAAATATGTACATGCCACTTCACGTGGTCATGAAGCCGTTCAAATAGCACTTGGCTTACAATTATTACCACAAGATTATGCCTTTCCATATTACCGCGATGATGCTATGTTATTATCATTTGGTCTAGAGCCCTATGATTTGATGCTACAATTACTAGCTAAAAAAGAAGATCCATTTTCTGGAGGACGCACCTATTATTCTCATCCAAGTTTGAAGGATGATGACAAACCAAAAATTCCGCATCAATCTTCTGCAACTGGCATGCAAGCTATTCCTGCAACCGGAGTAGCAATGGGAATGCAGTACAAAGAATTACAAGGGTTACAAGATGTATCCATAACAAATTTACCTTTAGTGGTCTGTTCTTTAGGTGATGCGTCTGTGACTGAAGGAGAAATTGCTGAAGCCTTTCAAATGGCCGCTTTAAAACAGATGCCAATCCTCTACCTCGTACAAGATAATGGATGGGATATTTCGGCGAATGCAGCCGAGACTAGAGCTCAAAATGCATATGAATATGCGCACGGCTTTCATGGATTAGATGCCATTTCTATTGATGGCGCTAACTTTACAGAAAGCTATAAAGCGATTGAAGAAGCTATCAAAACTATTAGAACAGAACGTCGCCCTTTTTTGGTGCATGCAAAAGTTCCTTTATTAAATCATCACACTTCGGGGGTACGCATGGAATGGTATCGTGATGACCTCGAAGAAGCACGTTCACGTGATCCGTATCCAGTTTATAAAAAACAACTATCAGATGCAGGATTTTCAGAAAACGAAATAACTAAAATAGAAGTTTCCGCAAAAGAGATCGTAGAAGCAGATTTTGCCAAAGCCTTGAAAGCTGAAGATCCTACGCCAAAAGATTTATTCACAAATGATTTTGTTCCAACTCCAATTACAGAAGAAAAAGGTATTCGATCTCCAGAAGGTGCTGAAAAAGTTGTAATGGTAGATTGTGCACTATTCGCTGTAGAGGAACTTATGAGAAAGCATAAAGAATGTTTACTCTATGGTCAAGATGTTGGTGGTCGACTCGGAGGGGTATTTAGAGAAGCAGCTACCCTAGCGCAAAAATTTGGTGATGACCGGGTTTTTAATACACCTATTCAAGAAGCATTTATTGTAGGTTCAACCGTAGGAATGAGTGCTGTTGGTTTAAAACCAATTGTAGAAGTCCAGTTTGCAGATTATATTTGGCCAGGATTGAATCAGCTATTCACCGAAGTAAGCCGAAGTTGTTATTTGTCTAATGGCAAATGGCCCGTTAGTATGATTCTTCGAGTACCCATTGGTGCTTATGGAAGTGGCGGCCCCTATCATTCATCTTCAGTAGAAAGTGTTATTACTAATATTCGAGGCATCAAAATAGCTTATCCTAGTAATGGTGCCGATTTAAAAGGGTTGATGAAGGCCGCATATTACGATCCTAATCCAGTGGTTATTTTAGAACATAAAGGACTCTACTGGAGTAAGGTAAAAGGCACACAAGGCGCCACCTCCTTAGAACCAAGTGAAGACTATGTATTGCCTTTAGGGAAAGCATGGGTCTTGCAGGAAATATGGCAACAGGAAAGTGTTGAAACCATGACCATTGTAACGTATGGCATGGGTGTACATTGGGCAATGAACGCTTCTGCCAATCTTGGAATGAAAGATCAGATTGAAATTATTGATTTGAGAACCTTGTTTCCGCTTGACGAAGAAACCGTTATGAAATCTGTAAAAAAGACAGGAAAATGTTTAGTTATTACCGAAGAACCTTCGAACAATAGTTTTGCAAGGGCGTTAGCAGGAAAAATCCAAGAAGAGTGCTTTCAACATTTAGACGCACCAGTGATGACTATAGGAAGTGAAAATATGCCAGCGATTCCATTAAATTCAACCCTGGAAGAAACAATGATACCTTCTGTACAAAAGGTAGGAAAAAAAATCGATGAGTTGTTTAATTATTAGTTTCTTTGTGAAAAATTAAGGGCTACAATTTATTTTCAGAAAAGTTTTGTTTCATGGCTATGGGGAAAAGACTACTAACACTTGTTATTGGCACTATTAGCGGCTTTATTTTTATCGCCGGTAACGTTGATTTAGACAACTTGTTTAATTATGCAAATCAAACGATACCTGAATATATTACGAAAGATAATACGACGACAAACGTTATAACAGATGAAGTTGCTACTTTAGGGCGCGTATTGTTCTACGATAAGAAGTTATCAGCTAACAATCAAGTATCATGCGCAAGCTGTCATAAACAGGAAATGGCATTTAGTGATTCAAATGTTCAAAGTATAGGATTGAATAATGGTCTAACAGGAAGACACTCTATGCGCCTGATTAATGCTCGCTTTTCTGAGGAAAATAAATTCTTTTGGGATGAACGTGCAACCACATTAGAAGATCAGGTAATTGCACCTATTAAAGATCATATTGAAATGGGGTTTAGTGGAAACGATGGCGATCCTGACATTCACGATTTGTGCGAAATCTTAAATGACGTTGACTATTATCAACGTCTATTTACTTTTGCCTTTGGAGATGCTACTGTGACAGAAGAAAGAATTCAATTTGCTTTGGCACAATTTGTTAGAAGTATTCAATCTTTTGACTCTAAATTTGATGAAGGTTTGGTGCAGGTAAATCAAATAAATCATGATTTTCCTAATTTTACCGATGAAGAAAATTTAGGAAAAAAATTATTCCTAAGTTCTCCCAATTCAGGTGGAGCTGGATGTATTACTTGCCATCTTGCACCTGAATTTGATATTCATCCGCAAAGTTTAAACAATGGTATTATTTCTGTTGCAGGTAGCGATATAGATATTGATTTAACAAATACAAGAGCACCTTCATTACGTGATTTGGTAAATCCTAATGGTCAATTGAACGGTCCGTTAATGCATGACGGCAGCAAGGCGTCGTTAGATGAAGTAATAGAACACTATAATGCAATACCTAACAATCCTTTAAATACCAATTTAGATAGGTTTCTCTCTGATTCAGATGGAGTGCCGCAATCTTTAAACTTAACTGAACCAGAAAAAAATGCTCTGGTTTCTTTTCTAAAAACTCTGACAGGTACCGATGTATACATTAATGAAAAGTGGTCAAATCCTTTTGGAGAAAACGGTAGCATTAACCTTGTCGGGAATACCTTAGCCTCAGAAGAGCATATTTTTCAAAAAAGTACTTCTGTCTATCCCAATCCTGTAAAAAATGAGTTAAATATAACTATTGAAGGAGGTAATTATCGAATATCGATATATGACTTAACTGGTAAAATTATATTTATGAACTTCATCAATTCAAATGTAAAAATCAATTGTAGTAACTTCAGTAAGGGTATTTATATTTTAACAATTGATGATTTGGATGCCCGAAGGCAATTTGTAAAAAAAATCATTAAAAAATAGAATACTCTTTAATGAAACTCATTATTTAATTAGAGTCATGATATCCAAGTTAGTTTTCATAAAAATTAGGATTTGATGATATTTTGTGCATACTTAAAACTTTCAATATCTTTATACAAATAATTACCTTGTAAAGTTTAATGAGAAACGTTCATACTTCATCAAAACTATCGAGTCTCATACTTCTATTAACCATTTCTGTTTCATCTATAAGTTGTGAAGTTTTTAAGCAAAAGCAGCCTGATTCTGAGAAGTTATTAAATGAGGTATTAGTTTTAGGCACCATACATAGTGGACACAAAATTCATAGTGTCTATAATATTTCCTACCTATATAAATTAATACGACAAATAAATCCTGACTATATCTTAGCCGAAATTCCACCCGATCGTTTTGAAAATGCTTGGCAAGGTTTTCAACGAGACGACAGTATTTCTGAACCAAGGGTTTTGCGTTTTCCTGAATACGTTGATGTTGTTTTTCCGTTGACGAAAGAATTAGATTTTGAAATAATTCCTACTGCGGGATGGACATTTTCAATGGCACAAGAAAGAAGTCAAAAATTAAGAGCCATCAGTAGCGATTCTTCAAGAATTGCTGATTGGACAGCTTATGTAACTGCTAACAAGCGTACCGACTCAATTTATAGAGCTACTGGTAAAGTAAATGATCCTTACTTTATACATACCAATAGTTACGATAGCATTCAAGATATCTCCTTACAGGTGTACAATACGCTTTTTAACGTAGAGTTGGGGCTAGGCGGTTGGGAGAATATTAATATTGCTCATTATTGGAATATTGAAAAAGCACTTGAGAAATATCGATATCAAGGCAAAAGGTTTCTGATTATTTACGGTGCAGGCCATAAAGGTTGGTTTTTAAGAGAACTCCGCAAACGCGATGACATTAAACTATTGGAAATGACACCGTTTTTAAATGCCATAGAATAACATCCTTCAAAGTAAAAGTATGAAAGTAAAAGTATGTTTAATTCAAGATAGTCCTGTTTTTTTTGATAAGGAAAAGACACTTATTAAAGTAGAAAAATTAGTATCCCAATACGCAAAAGAAGGTTGTCAATTAATTGTCTTTCCTGAGTCTTTTATTCCAGGGTATCCAAGAGGATTGTCCTTTGGAGCTACCATTGGAAATAGAACATTGCAAGGACGCGAATTATATGCTGAATATTATGAGAATAGCATTTCTTTAGAAAGTACCGATTTAAAAAGGTTAGAAGATCTAGCAAAATCTCAAAATGTTTATATCGTCATCGGAATTACTGAAAAGCAAGAATCCAACGGCAGTCTATTCTGCTCGATGGTTTATATTTCACCATCTAATGGTTTACTGGGAACACATAGAAAAATAAAACCTACCGCAAGTGAACGTATAATTTGGGGAGAGGCATCTGGAGATTCGTTAGTCACCTTTAAAACAGAAATAGGGAAATTAGGAGGTTTGATATGTTGGGAAAATTACATGCCATTGGCAAGAATGGCGATGTATCAAAAAGGCGTAGAGATATATATAGCACCAACAGCAGATTCTAGAGAAGAATGGACAGCTACCATGCAGCATATTGCATTAGAAGGTCGTTGTTTTGTATTAGGATGTAATCAATATTTTAAAAAGTCAATGTATCCTAAAAAATATCAGGAACAATTAGAAACTGAATTAGAGGAAATTTGCCCAGGAGGAAGCATTATTGTGTCGCCGATGGGTAAGGTAATAGCCGGACCTTTATTTGAAAAAGCTGATGCTCTAATCGCCGAACTAGACATGAGCGAAATTTCGCGAAGCAAACTAGATTTCGATGTGAACGGTCATTATGCTAGACCCGATATTTTCGATTTTAAAGTGATTGATCAACCCAAATTAAAAGAAGAGAAATAAAAAAACACTTCCTCTTTCCAAGCTTCGGACTATCACTTTTTTACTCGTGCAAAAATTAAAAAAAGAAGGCAACAACCACGTTATTACAAATGAACAAGCTATTAATTTAGAAAAGTACAGTATGTAGAAATAAGAAATTTTTATCATTATTGTTAGAATACCGTATCTTTATACCTCCAAAAATTAACATTATGAGAGGAAGAGGTGGCTTAAAAATTCGATTATTGATAGGTGCAGGTATCATTCTATTTTCTTTGTTTAAGTACTATGCAAAGAGAGAGACGAATGAGTATACTGGTAAATCACAGAGTGTCGACTTAACGGTTGAGCAAGAAATTGCATTAGGAATTCAAAGTGCACCTCAAATGGCAGCGCAACACGGAGGCTTGCATCCAGACCAACAGGCACAAGAATTAGTTGATAATATAGGAGCAAAACTTGTTAATAATAGTATTGCTCGAGAAACACCATACAAATATGAGTTTCATTTGTTAAGAGATCCAAAAGCTATTAATGCTTTTGCATTACCCGGAGGGCAAATATTCATAACCTATGCTTTATTCTCTAAACTAGAAAATCACGATCAATTAGCAGGTGTTTTAGGACATGAAATTGGTCATGTTATTGGACGACATTCTGCAGAACGAATGGCCAAGCAAGGATTAACACAAGGTATTATCTCTGGCGTGATGGTAGGAGGTGATGGGGGTGCTGGACAGATGGCAGCCATGATAGGAAATGTAATCAATATGAAATACGGGCGTGGTGATGAACTAGAGAGTGATGAACTTGGTGTTCGATTTATGCTAGATGCAGGGTACCAACCCGAAGAAATGATAGGAGTTATGAAAATTCTTAAGGCCGCCGCAGGGCCGAACCGAGTTCCTGAAATGCAGAGTACACATCCTGATCCTGAAAATCGAATTGAAAAGATCAAAGAAGCCATAGAAAAGTATAGAAATCAATAACTCTCTATTGCATAACCGTAACATTTTTTATGTTTTTACTACTCATAATTAAAGAGTATGTAAATCACATCACTCTTTATTTATTCATCAAAAATAAATAGTATGGGAGGAGGAGGTTTTATGTCACTTGCGCAATCATCACTGAAAAACAATCGCAGAAAGAAAAAAAGATTGTTCGACACATTAGATCGTTACGTAAAAACGTCTAAAGATCCTGTTCGAATTGACAAAGAAGCTACTCTAGGTCAACTGCAACAGATCCGAAATCAAATACGAAAAGAAAAAAAAGAAAACTTTAAAAAAACTATCTTTTATACTATTGTTGTCATTATAATCTTGTTTATTCTCTTTAAATTTGCACCAGTTTAAAAAAAGACATTATATATGACGAATCCTTGGCACGATGTAAGTGTAGGAGTTGATGTTCCTGAAATTGTTACTGGTATTATTGAAATTCCAAAGAATACTCGAGCAAAATACGAATTAGATAAAGAGAGTGGCATGTTAAAACTCGATAGAGTTTTATATTCTGCAATGTATTATCCCGCGAATTACGGTTTTATTCCGCAAACGTATTGTGATGATGACGATCCGCTAGATATTGTGGTATTGTCGCAAATTGATATTCAACCTATGTGTTTGGTGAATGCAAAGGTCATTGGTGTTATGCGTATGTTAGATGGAGGTGAAATGGACGATAAAATTATTGCTGTTGCCGCTAATGACATGAGTGTGAACCACATTGATTCAATTGATGAATTACCGCGTCATTTCTTTAGAGAATTAAAGAACTTCTTCGAAGATTATAAAAAACTCGAGAACAAAACAGTGATTGTCGAGGATTTTCAAAACAAAGAAACTGCCCTTCAAATTGTAAGACAGAGTATATTAGATTATAAAGAAAAATTCAAAAAATAAATAAAAAAAGAGAAGTTAACACTTCTCTTTTTTACTTTTTAAAGCGTCGACTTTTTCTTTTTAATTTTCGAATATAACACATCAGAGATTACTTTGTAAGCATCTACAGCTTTTGACATTTCGGCGTAATCTAATGCTGAGTAACCGCGATTTGATTTTATTTTCAAGTCGGCTCCTCTCGTAATTAATAGATTCACAATTTCTACTCGATTGTGCCTTGCCGCATACATTAGGGGCGTCATTCCAACGGACTTTTTGTTAATGTCCGTCCCTGCCGCAATCATGCTTTTAACACCTGCTATATCCCCTTTTGCAATCAGCTTACAAAAAGTACTTACTTCAGTATTTAGTAAAACACTATTTTCGTAATTAATAGATTCATACGAATCGTTTATCGTCAAAGAACTTGCTGTAAAAGCAAACCCTAAAACCAATGCCATGGATAAGAATAATTTTTTCATAATAATGAGGTTTATAAGATTATAAACTAAAGGACGGAAATATTATGGATCAAGTTGTACGGTTTAACACTGATTAACGCAAGTTTAACCCCAAATATTAATAAAGTTAAAGACCTCTTAAATAATGTTAATTTGTGAATTTTTATAGACGAAATTTACGGAAGTGGTAAAACTTCATTAAACTTAAAACTTGGTATATTAATTATGTATTTTTGTAGGATACCAACTACGAACATATAGTATTATGAATAAAAAAGTCATTTTAATAATTCTTGATGGATGGGGAATTTCTGAAAACCCTAAGGTTTCAGCTATTGTAAAGGCACAGACGCCCTTTATAGATTCACTATATAAAAAATACCCGAATGCTACCTTGAGAACAGATGGTTTACATGTTGGTTTACCAGAAGGTCAAATGGGTAACAGTGAGGTCGGACATATGAATTTGGGGGCCGGTAGAATTGTATATCAAGATTTAGCAAAAATTAATTTAGCAGTAGAAAATGATGAATTAGCTCAAGAGCAAGTATTAAAAAATGCGCTTGAGTATGCAAAAGAACACACCAAAAAGGTACATTTTTTAGGACTAGTTTCTGATGGTGGTGTACATTCTCATATGAATCATATTAAAGGTTTGGTGAAGGCTGCTGGCGCAATAGGTGTGCCGAGTTATCTTCATGCGTTTACAGATGGTAGGGACGTAGATCCAACGTCTGGAATTGATTTCATTGCTGATTTACAAGAATTTTTACCAAAACACAATAGTCAATTGGCAACAATTATTGGTCGGTATTATGCCATGGATAGAGATAAACGCTGGGAACGTGTTAAACTAGCATACGATTTATTGGTAAATGGTATTGGTTCAAAAGCTACAAATGCGAAAAGAGCTATTCAAGATAGTTATGACGAAGATATTACTGATGAATTCATTAAACCTATTGTGCTTGTTGATGAGGAGTCAGCACCGATAGCCACTATTGAGGAAGACGATGTTGTAATATTCTTCAATTTTAGGACCGATAGAGGTCGACAATTAACACAGGCTTTATCGCAAGATGATTTTCATGAATACAATATGCATAAATTGAATTTGCACTATGTTACAATGACTAATTATGACGACACCTACAAAAATGTACATGTCATTTATCCTAAAGAAGATCTTACTCAAACACTTGGCGAAATTTTAGAAAAAAACGGTAAAAAACAAATAAGAATTGCCGAAACGGAAAAGTATCCGCATGTTACTTTTTTCTTTTCAGGAGGTCGAGAACAAAAATTTAAAGGTGAGAAACGACTCATGTGCCCTTCACCAAAAGTAGCCACCTATGACTTACAGCCTGAAATGAGCGCTCAAGAAATTACGGATGCCATCATACCAGAATTGCAAGCTCAGGACGCCGATTTTATTTGTTTAAATTTTGCCAATACAGATATGGTAGGACATACAGGTGTATTCGAGGCAGCAATAAAAGCTGCTGAAAAGGTTGATCAATGTACACAAGAAATCATAGCAGTAGCTCTTAAAAATAACTATACTGGCATCATTATTGCCGATCATGGTAATAGTGAAACAATGATGAACGAAGATGGATCTCCAAATACCGCACATACCACAAATCCTGTTCCTATAATATTAGTGGATCATGATTTACAAACAATTAAAGATGGTATTTTGGCCAATATTGCACCTACGGTACTAGATCTTATTGGCATTCCAAAACCGTCAATTATGACAGAAGATTCATTGCTTTAATAAACTATATGAAACAGTATATTTTTATCATAGCTATCTTGTTATCAACACTTTCCGCGAAAGCGCAAAAAAAGGAAACTATTGATCAGAACCGAGCTAATTATGTCGGTCAAAAATCAATGAGTTTTTTTAAACAACCACCACATGCGAAATGGTTTTATGAAAGTTATGACAACTATGAATTAGATAAAAAGACTATAAAAAAATTGAAACATCACCTTGACGGAATACGAATTAAGGTATTTATGTCGGTTTGGTGTCATGATAGTCATAGAGAAATACCAAGGTTGTCAAAAATTTTAGAAGCTATCGATTTTAATTTTCAACATTTAGAAATTATAGCACTGAATAGAGCAAAAAAAACACCCAATAATTTACAAGAAGGTTTTGATATCCGACGAACTCCAACACTCATTTTCTATAAAAATGGCAAAGAAATCAATCGTTTTGTTGAGCAACCAAGAAGAAGTTTAGAAAAAGATTTGCTGAGAATTATAACAGGTAAGCATTATAAACATACATATTTCGACGCTCATAAAAAGTAATTTAAATACCTTATTCTATATTAATGGATTTTTAACTCTTTGTAGTAGAATTATTGTATAATACACTAAATTTGCAAAAAATCAAAAAACACAAATGTTACCTAAGAACCACTTAATCATCGCCGTAGATTTTGACGGAACTATTGTTGAAGATGGATATCCTCAAATTGGAAATGCTAAAATTTTCGCTTTTGAGACCCTCAAACAACTTCAAAATGACGGACATCGATTAATTCTTTGGACCTATAGAAATGGTCGTAAATTGGATGAAGCAGTTGCTTTTTGCAAAAAAAATGGCATCGAGTTTTATGCAGTCAATAAAAATTATCCTGAAGAAATTTTTGAAGGAAAAGTAAGTCGAAAAATTAATGCGGATCTTTTTATAGATGATAGAAATATTGGAGGCATGTTAGGCTGGGGAGAAATTTATCGAAAAATCACCAACGATCCTACGGCCAAAGTTCCTAAAAAGAAAAGAAGTTTTTGGCGCTTTTAAATTAGTACTATGATTAAGATTAAATCGAAAGAAGAAATAGAATTAATGCGCGAAAGTGCCCTAATTGTTTCGAAGACGTTAGGGGTGCTGGCAAGTGCCGTCAAACCTGGTGTTACGACGCTTCAACTCGACAAAATAGCTGAAGAATTTATTAGAGATCAGCAAGCGATTCCTGGGTTTTTAGGGCTTTATGACTTTCCTAACACTTTATGTATGAGTCCGAACGCGCAAGTTGTGCATGGAATTCCAAATAACACGCCTTTAGAAAATGGTGATATTATTTCTATTGATTGTGGGGCGTTGAAAAACGGATTTTATGGAGATCATGCGTATACCTTTCAAGTTGGTGAAGTTGCTGAGGAGACTAAGAAATTGTTACAAGTAACTAAAGAAAGTCTGTATGCAGGTATTCGCGAATTTAAAGCAGGCAATAGAGTTGGCGATGTTGGTTTCGCTATTCAGGATTATTGCGAATCTCATGGTTATGGTGTCGTTCGCGAATTGGTAGGCCATGGTTTAGGTAGAAAAATGCATGAAGATCCCGAAATGCCGAATTACGGCAAGCGTGGCAGAGGTAAGAAGTTTAAGGAAGGTATGGTGGTTGCTATTGAACCTATGATCAATTTGGGAACACATAAAACAAAACATTTAAAAGACGGTTGGACTATTTTAACTGCTGACGGCAAACCTTCTGCTCATTTTGAGCATGACGTGGCAATTGTAAATGGCAAACCAGAGTTACTTTCAACCTTTAAATATATCTATGATGCTTTAGGTATTGAAAGTGATGAAGAAAATGAATTTCGTCAAACCGAACTTGCTAACTAAATGATACAATCAGTTTCAAATATTCCCGAGAAAGAGCTCTTCAAAGGTCTCCGAGCACGTTTTATCCATACAGAAAATGTAACCATTGGACATGTTTCAATTGATAAGGATGCAGCACTTCCAGAGCATTCTCATGTTCATGAACAGATCACTCATGTTGTTGCTGGAGAATTAGAAATGATTATTGATGGTCAACCAAGTATACTCAAACCTGGCATGTCGGCCATCATACCATCCAATATAAAGCATAGTGCCAAAGCACTTACCGATTGTAAAGTTATTGACACTTTTTGTCCAGTAAGAGAGGATTATAAATAAGTCGTTTTGAAATTTTTTAAATATATCCTTAATACAATTCCAAGGCCTTGGTTGATAAAAGTAAGCTATTGGGTGCGTCCTCTGTTTGCTTTATATCTCAAGGGTTCAAAATATACAGACCCTATTGATGGTAAAAGTTTTCGAAAGTTCTTGCCCTATGGTTATGGCAAACAAAGACCAAATGTTTTGTCTCCAAGTACCTTATCATTAGAACGTCATCGCTTATTATGGTTATATCTAAAAAATGATACCGATTTTTTTGAGGTATCAAAGCCAAAAAAAGTACTGCACATGGCGCCAGAGCAGTGTTTTTTGAGACGTTTTCAAAAACTAAGCCATATAGAGTTAGTGACTGCCGATCTTTACTCTCCTATTGTAGACGTGAAAGCTGATATTTGCGATCTTCCTTTCGACGATGATAGTTTTGACATTATCTTATGTAATCATGTCTTAGAGCATATAACTGATGATAAGAAAGCAATGCAAGAACTCTATAGAGTCCTAAAAAAAGGAGGCATGGCAATATTACAAATACCTCAAGATTATTCGAGAGTAAGCACCTACGAAGATTTTAGCATTACCTCACCTGAAGAACGAGCGAAACATTTTGGACAATATGATCATGTGCGAGTCTATGGCAGTGATTATTTTGACAGATTAAGAGCTGTTGGTTTTAACGTTGATGAAGTGGATTACTCTCAACAACTTTCTAAAAAAGAAATTGATCGTTATCGACTAATGGAAAATGAAATCTTGCCTGTCTGTTTTAAGTAAAACAAATATTTTCAGAACCTCATCCAGAGATACAAACACTAGCTTACTGTAACTCTTTGATATCTGCAGCAGCAATCCAACCTATTTTGCCATCGGCAATTTTAATTTTTCTCCAATCGTCCAAGCTTTCTAGCAACTGCACTTTTGTGCCTTCATGCAATTCGAAATCAATTTCACCAGAACTTGATGGAGCACTTTTAACATCGCTGACTTCAGCAAAAACAATCGCTGTTTTATAATTTCTAACGTGTTCATAATTACTATATGCGAATAACACAGTCACTATAATCAAAATAGCACTCAAAATACTGGTGATAAAATAAACTCGTTTACGCCCAGAACTATAGGCAAAGTGATATAATAAAAATAGCAAAGCGAATAAAAAAGAACATATAACTGCAACATATGCCCAAGCATTATACGAAAGTTTTAAGATTATCGAATCTGTAAATTTTTGTCCAATACTCTTGGGAAGGGCTTCAATATTATCAATTCCCATTCGTCGCGCAAAAGTCAAATTGTAAGCCGCATCGGCATGATTAGGATTCAATAATAGCGCCTTTTCATAATAATAAACTGAAGGAGCGACTTTATTAGTTTTATAGTAGGCATTTGCCATGTTAAAATACAAATCGTCAGATGCTAAGTTACCAGCCTCGATCTGCTCGTACAATGTTAAAGATTCTACATAGTTCTCTTGTTGATATAGCTTATTCGCTTCGACAAATAAACTATCTGCAGATTGCGCCAATATTAAATTAGCCGCTAAAAATAATAATATACTAAAGATTCTTTTCATCATTTCTAGGCTCCTACTTTTGTTGGAAAGACCATAAGATTATAACTGTTTATCAATTTTGGTGATTACTTGTTTTGCGTTTTCATATTCCTGTTGCATCATACCATCGGTACTTGGGGCATATCTCGCAAAATCACTGTCATTTAATACTTTAATAAAAGTTGATATCGTTAATTCGTCGACCCCTTTATCTTTTAAAATAATAGCAATTTTCTCTTTGCTGATATCGGAAGTTTCAATTTGTAATTTTGCTTTCAAATAATTGTGCAATGCGCGTTCTAAGGCTATATAAAACGGCTCTTTATTTCCTAACTGCTTTTGAGCTTCTGATAAATATTTCTTTGCTAAACGATCTGCTTTTCGTCGTTTGTTACCAACAACATCACTATCTCTCGCTCGTTTTTGTCTTCCAATAAAAATACCTAAAGGAATCGCAAGTAATGGTAACGCAAGCAAAGCATAAAATGCATTAGAATTTAAAAAATCTTTGGTCTTACCAATTGGTTTTAGGTTCGTGCGATTGCTAATATAACGAATGGTAGCACCTGAGCTTACAACATCCCTTTTGGCAACAACAGAATCATCACCATTAGATGGCGTTGCACCATGCGGAGCATTTATAAAAATAGGCTTTGTTGTTATCGTTTTATATGCCTTCTCTTTTAAGTTAAAATAGGAGAAAGATACTGACGGAATTTTATACTTTCCTTTGTACTGTGGCACCACGGTATATTGATCATATACTTTTCCATTCAAACCACTCAAATTTGTTCGAATACTTTCTTTGTGTTCAGGCTCATATTTTTCTAATCCGTTCGGTGTTTCTATTCCTGGTAATTCTATTAATTTCAGGTTACCTTTTCCTGTAACCTCAACTTTAATTTGAGCTGATTCGTTTGCTTCTAATTGTGCTTTGCTCGATGTAACGCTAAAATTCAATTCTCCAACAGCTCCTGAAAAATTCACCGGTTTATTCTCTTCTGGAAGAGATTTTACATTCACCGTTCTTCTGCCTGTTGTCACCGTCAAATTGGTATTTTTAGACATTCTATTTCCGAATAAATCTGTTCGACCAATTGGTACACCTGCAGCAACCTCAATACTCATAGGGTCGATTGTAAGTTTCCCTGATTTTTGCGGAATCAAAACAGCTTTTTTTACAACAACATACCGATGTGGTTTTCCTCTAAACTCACTCATCTTCGGCTCCCATTGATTCACATTAATATTTTGATTCCAAAATCCATTAAAAGCAGGAGCCTCTAACTCTCTTGTGTTTCTAACAGATACATTATTAACATCAACATACAATTTATAGACAACAGATATACTTTCACCAACATACGGTTTCGTATTTGATATTTCTGCTACTAAATGTACATTTTGCGAGGCAATATAACTTGGGTCATTCGGATCCTTCGGGATTTCAACAGCCCCTGTAACAGTTACTTTTACAGTATTCGTTTTGATGACATTACCCTCATATTCTATAGTTGCTGACGTAATGGTGAATACCCCTTTTTTTATAGGCTGAATGGTGTATGTATATGATTGTTCGAAAGATCTTTTACCATTGGTATAAGAAAAGTTCGTTGCCTGCATAGGTCCAGCCAACAATTTGAAATTCTTAAAATTAGGAGGTGTAAAATTATCGGCACCCTGCTTATTTATTGAAAATGTAATTCTCAGGCGCTCGTTCGAACCAAGTCTATTTTTACTAACGACTGTTTTGAACGATAATTCTTGAGCCCATAATTCTTGAGAACAAAAAATCAACAATAGTACTATTCCAATTCTTTTAATCATGTTCAATCTTCAACTCTCCATGGCGGATTTTTTCTATACATTCCACCGTGAAAAATAATAATTTTATTTTTATCCAAATCTTGTAAACGAGCTTCACGCCAACCCCAAGATTTATCATTCGGTAGTTCATCAAACTGTATTCCTTGATGAACTATTTCATTCACTACTTGATCTAACTTTTCATTCTCGAAATACAAGGTTATGCCCTCACCTTTTGGTAATTCATCTACTAAATGTATTGAAAAAGTAGCATCACCATCTGGGCATTCAAATCTAACATATCTAGGTAATGCATTCACAATAAGCTTCAAACCAAGCTTTTTATAAAACTCAGTAGCCTTATACACATCAACTGACGGAATCGTTACCTGATTTAAATTCATTTTACTACCAATCTTTCTCTTGTTTTACTTTTCTTCCTCTTGCTTTTTTTGCATTCACTTTTTTCTGCGTTTTATTCTCCTCATTATTCATTGCCTCTAGCAGTTGTTTTATCTGTTCTTTAGAAAGTTGATTCTTTTTAGGCTGAGGGTTTTTCTTTTTCTTTTCATTTTCACCCTGCTTGTCTTTATTCTTGTCATTTTTATTATCGCCTTTTTTATCCTTATCCTTATCGCCTTTATCGCCTTCTTTCTTATCCTTATTCTGATCTTTCTTGTCCTTATTTTGATCTTTATTTTCCTTCTTCTGATCTTTTTTATCGTCGTTCTTATCTTTATTATTCTTATCCTTCTTTTTGTTGTCAGCTTGATTCTTTAACAATTTTTGAGCTAGCGCTAAATTGTACCTTGTCTCATCATCTTTAGAATTATTTCGTAAAGCATTTTTATAGGCCTCAACAGCTTTGGCATACTCCTTCCCTTTCATATGCACATTTCCTATGTTATGGAAATTCTCTGCCTTTGTTAATTTATTCTCAGAAGTCTTTGTCACTAAATCATACATTGGTAATGCTTCCTTAAACCTATTTTGTTGGTAAATAGCATTTCCTAAATTATAATTTGCCTTTTCATAATTGGGGTTCACTTCTAAGGCCTTTTTATACTGTACTTCAGCATCTGTAAAATTATTCTGTTTATACAAATCATTTCCGTCACGAATAATTTGCTTTTCAACCTTTTTCACTTTCACCTTCTCATTCGTTTTTTGAGCAAATGAGACAGATGATATGAACACTAATATGAAAAATAGATGTTTCATTTTATTCTTTCTTTTTTTCGTTAAATAAATTTAGTCGCTGAATCCATGTAGTTTTTTTATTTAACATCAAGGTGTCAAAAATAAGAAACAACAACCCAAAAGCAACAAACCACTGAAATTGATCTTTATAATCGGCAAATTGTTTGGTTTCAAATTCTTTTTTATCAGCAGCTAATAACAATTCATCAATGTATTCAACAGTCTTGGCGGTATTGTTACCGTATAAATACTCTCCCTTACCATCGGAAGCAATAGACTTTAATGTTTTGTCGTTTAATTGGGTAATCACCACCTCTCCTTTTCGATCTTTCTTATATCCAACTAATGTTCCATCTCGCTTTAAGGGAATAGGACTGCCTTTTGCCGTTCCAATACCAATACTGTATATTTTAATCCCTTCTTTTGTAGCATCTTCGGCGATATAACTCACATTTTCTTCATGATCTTCCCCATCTGATATTACAAATAAATAACGATTCGTCTGATCATCATCATCATAAAAACTCTTGGCTAATTTCAAAGCCTCATTAATTGCAGTACCCTGCGAAGAAACCATATTCGGATCAGCGTTCTGTAAAAACATTTTAGCTGCAGCATGATCAGTAGTAATTGGTAATAATGGATATGCATTACCCGCATAAATGATAATTCCAACTCTGTCACTACCTAATTTATCTATTATTTTCGAAATAATCTGCTTTGACTTGTCTAACCTATTAGGAACAATATCTTCGGCAAGCATACTTTTAGAAACATCTAAGGCAAAAACGACATCAACTCCTTGACGCTTTATTGTTTTTAATTTTGTACCCATTTTCGGATTTACCAACGCAATAATTAATAAAGATAACCCAACGGCAATAACAACAACCTTTAAAACAGATTTAAATGGAGAAGCGTCAGGGCTCAATTTTTCTAATAAATCAGCATCTGCAAACGATTTTTGTTTCCTTTTTTTCCAAAGAGAAACTAATAAGAACGCTATTAAGAGCACCGCGACTGCGATGAAATAATAAAAATAGTGTTGTTCCTCTAATTGATACATTTCAAATTCATTTATATAAAACTGCGAAATACAGTAAATCTTAAGGTCATTTCGAGCAAAATTAAGAATCCTGCCAATAAAACCAAGGGTCTATATTCCTCGTCGTAATTTGTATATTTAAACTCTTCTATTTCGGTCTTTTCTAATTTATTTATTTCATCATAAATAGAAGCTAACTTCTCATTGTCTGTTGCTCTAAAATATTGACCGGCAGTTTCTTCAGCAATAAATTTTAGTAACTTCTCATCGATCTCAACTGGAGCATTTCTGAATAACAAGTTACCGTTGGCATCTTTAGCATAAGGAAATAACGCCGTACCATTTGTTCCTAAACCAATAGTGTATACCTTAATACCCAATTCTTTCGCTAATTCGGTTGCTGTTTTCGGATCAACAAACCCTGAGTTATTTACTCCATCAGTTAAAAGTATGATAACTTTACTCTTCGCTTTACTTTCTTTTAATCTATTCACTGCCGAACCTAATCCCATACCAATAGCTGTTCCTCCTTCTAAATCACCCCATCGTAATTTAAAAATAGTATTCTTAACAATACGCTTATCGCTTGTAATAGGAGTTTGTGTAAAACTCTCACCTGCATAGACAACAATGCCTATTCTATCGTTGGGTCTTTTTGTAACAAATTTAGTCGCTACGTCTTTTAATGCTTCCAAACGATTTGGTTTCAAATCCTTTGCGAGCATACTCGCTGACACATCAATGGCCATTACAATATCGATACCTCTTGTAGTTTTTGTCTTTTTACTTACTTCTACACTTTGAGGGCGCGCCAAAGCAACAATTAATGACATAAAAGCAACCAATCTTAGCACATATAAAAAAGGTTTAAGTTTCGCTATAATAGATTGCTCTGCAAAACCTTTTGTACTAGCCATCTTTAAAGTAGCCGTATCTTTTTTACGGATAAAAAAGAACCATATCGCTAACAACGGAATGAGCAGTAGCAACCATAAAAACTCTGGACTATGAAATTCAAGGTTACTCCACTTCATCTGCATTTTGATTTAATTGTTGCTCAACTTGCATAGCTTCTTGAGAGACTCCTTGCATTCTTAAGGCAGTACTAACACCGTACGCTATTATTGAAATCAGCAATAGCAGACCTGTAATAATCAGTACTTTACTTAGAAGAGTGGGTTTCTTATAAGTCGGTTTTTGAACCAAAATAATGGGCAATTCACTTTCAACATCTTGCATGGTATTCATGACCGCCGTTGGCTGTAAGGTATTGATAATTTCTTCGGCGTTTTCTCGATCATTTTCAATTTCTGAAGCGACCGGTTTTGACTTTGCAAATTTTACCAGATCAGCTTCTTGTAAGAGTCCTTTTAGTTTTTTAATAGTCTCAGGAGTGGTCACAATTGATTCGGCTTCACTAAAATCGGTCAACGTATCAATTAAACCATCAGTTGTTCTTTCAAGTGCCGGAATTTTCAACTCCCTTTCGATATAATATCTAACAATACTTGTTAATTCACTATAATATTCTTTGACTTGATTGTTTTGCCAAAGCTGTTTTTTATCTAATTGTTTCAAATGTAGTATCGCTTCTTGATATGGTGCCAAAATAGGTTGCCCCATAGCATCATATTCAGTTTTTTTCCTTTTAAATAAAAAGTATAATATTAACCCTAGAACTAATAAAATACCTAAAATCCAAAGTAGGTAGTTCTTAAAATCATCAAAGGTATATGGTTCATTTTGAATTGCTTTAATGGTATAAAGCTGTTGCTTCAAAGTATCTACTGCAACTGTATTCACATCTATCATTAATGAATCCGTTAAATACTCTTGACTCCATACGTATACACGTTGGCGCGGAATAACGTATCGTCCACTATCCCAGCTTGTAAGCGTGTATTTTTTTACGAGTCTGTTTTTTAGCGTATCGATATCAAAAGATTCAATCAATTCGACACGACCAAAACTATCTAATTTAATTTCAGAAAAATTTACACCCGTATCGGCATTGTCAACAATGATTTCATAATTGATCGTTTCACCAATTCGAATTTTCGTTGTATCCGCCTTTACAGAAACCTTCGGCTGACTTTGTGAAAAACCCACAAAACCAATTATTAACATGATATGTATTACAAATCTTTTCATTTTAAACTTCACCAACTTCAATCTAGTCATTAGGCCCCTTTACGTTTAAAATATCCGAGTAATTTTTTAACATAGCTCTCATCTATTCTGGTACTGATTGTTCCTGAACCACTTCTTTTAAAAGTATTCTCAAAATAATCAACAGTTTTTAAATAATGTGCTCTATAATTTGCACGTGTTTTCTTTGAATTTGTATTTACTAAAATCGTCTTGCCTGATTCTGCATCCGTCATAGGAACCATTCCTAGAGATGGTATTTCTTCTTCATATTTATCAAAAATGCGAATCCCGGTAACATCATGTTTTCTTCCAACAATCTTTAAAGCATTGTCATAATTTTCATCCATAAAATCAGAGAGAATAAAAACAATTGCTTTCTTTTTCATAACATTTGAAAGGTAACGCAATGCATGCTCAATATTAGTTTTTTTACTCATTGGTTGAAACTCAATCAACTCTCTAATAATACGAAGTACATGGGTTTTTCCTTTCTTAGGAGGAATAAATAGTTCAATTTCATCTGAAAAAAGTAGCAGCCCTACTTTATCATTATTTTGAATTGCCGAAAACGCCAACGTTGCGCTTATTTCTGTTAATGTTTCTCTTTTAAATTGCTGCGTGGTACCAAATAATTCTGAGCTACTCACATCTACCATGAGCATCATGGTCAGTTCTCGTTCTTCTTCAAAAACTTTTACAAAAGGTTCGTTATATCTTGCAGTTACATTCCAATCAATACTTCGTATATCATCTCCAAACTGATACTGACGCACTTCAGAAAAAGTCATTCCTCGTCCTTTAAAAGAACTATGGTATTCACCAGAAAATATGTGATCAGACAAACGGCGTGTCTTGATCTCTATTTTCCGTACTTTCTTAAGTATTTCTTTCGTATCCATTTTCGATTCAGGTTGTAGGTTTGGGATTTACAGCTAATTTTGTTTATAAATCGCGCTCTTTAAATCAAAAATTCTAAGGTACTTCTACCTGATTTACAATCTTATCTATTATTTCAACAGATGTTATATTTTCAGCCTCTGCTTCATATGTTATTCCCACTCTATGGCGCAATACGTCGTGTACTACTGCTCTTACATCTTCTGGAATCACGTACCCTCTTCGCTTTATAAAAGCATGACATTTGGCTGCCATCGCTAAATTGATACTCCCTCTAGGTGAAGCACCAAAGCTAATGAGTGGCTTTAATTCTGGTAACCTATATTCTTCAGGATAACGAGTAGCAAAAATAATGTCAAGTATATACTTTTCAATCTTTTCGTCCATATATACTTCTTTCACCGCTTCACGCGCTTTCAAAATTTGCTTTAAATCAACTACAGCATTTACCTTTTCGAAAGCACCTTTTAAATTGTTGCGCATAATAAGCTGTTCTTCAGCTTGCTTTGGATAGTCAATCACCGTTTTCAACATAAAACGATCGACTTGTGCTTCTGGCAAAGGATATGTTCCTTCTTGTTCAATTGGATTTTGAGTTGCCATTACTAAAAAAGGTGCCCCTAATTTAAAAGATGTATCACCAATCGTCACTTGATGCTCTTGCATTGCTTCTAGTAAAGCTGACTGCACCTTTGCTGGAGCTCTATTAATTTCATCGGCCAATACAAAATTGGCAAATATCGGACCTTTTTTGATTGAAAAATCATTTTCTTTCATATTATAGATCATTGTACCAATAACATCTGCCGGCAATAAATCTGGTGTAAATTGAATTCTACTAAAAGAACCTTTAACAGCCTGTGAAAGCGTATTTATCGATAAGGTCTTTGCCAATCCTGGAACACCTTCTAACAGAATATGACCATTTCCTAATAGTCCGATTAGCAAACGTTCGATCATATATTTTTGACCAACGATTACTTTGTTCATTTCAA
Organism: uncultured Flavobacteriaceae bacterium; assembly: GCA_947494325.1. Classification (GTDB taxonomy): domain Bacteria; phylum Bacteroidota; class Bacteroidia; order Flavobacteriales; family Flavobacteriaceae; genus Aureibaculum. The sequence goes on along the minus strand of CANLUS010000001.1, from coordinate 950,249 downwards.
GATTTAATAAATCTACAAAAGCACTTTCTCTTTCTATCTTCTCATTAATTGCTCTAATATCAACACTAGTAGTTATTTCTTCCATATATCTTTTAAAAATTTATTGCAATACTACATTATTTTTTTAGGAAAACAAACTTAGTACTAAACACAGGGTTTTGCTGTTAAAATTTGGTTAAATGTAAGTCTCTTAAATTTGTCGAAATTTGTCGTTTTTACTTTCATTTTTTCAATTGAAAGATGTTAAAAAAAAGTTAATGAATCTGTTAATTAAATAGAATATAATTGTGAAATCTAAAAAAAAACCCAATATTTGTTATATATAAACTAATTAATTCAAATAAATGAAACAAACGCTACTTAGTAAAAGCGTCATGTTTCTTGCCTTGTTTTTGCTTCCTTTAGGAATGTTAGCGCAAACAATCACGGGTAAGATTAGTGATGCTTCGGGAGAAGGTATTCCCTTCGCAACAATTATTCAAAAAGGAACTTCAAATGGAACTACCGCAGATGGAGATGGAAATTTTTCATTGAATCTAACGACGCTTCCAGCTACAATCGTTGTATCTTCTATAGGATACGCTACGAAAGAACAAGAAATTACAGATGCTAGTGCCGCTGTCAACATTACGCTTGCAGAAGATGCTGTTGGCTTAGATGAAGTGGTAGTAACGGGTCTTGCATCCTCTGTTAAAAGAACCAATCTTGCCAACGCAGTTGCTACAGTTTCTGCAGAAGAGCTTGTTGGAAATACTGGACAATCAACAGTTGACGGCGCCTTATATGGTAAGTTAACAGGTGTAAATATCGTTGCAGGTTCTGGTGCTCCAGGAGGAGGTATCGCATTAAGATTGCGTGGTATTTCTTCTATTAATGGAAACAATCAACCTTTATTTATCGTTGATGGTGTATACATTAATAATGTGGAGATTCCATCAGGTCTTAGATTCGCTTCTGGTGCGAATAGAGGTAATGAAGAAAATTCTGCAAATAGAATAGCAGATATTGATCCAAATGATATTGAAAATATTGAAGTGTTAAAAGGTGCATCTGCAGCTGCGATATATGGAACACGAGCAAATGCCGGTGTTGTAATTATAACAACAAAACGAGGTAAAAGCGGAAAAACAAGATTCAGATTTGGACAAGACATTGGATTTAATGAAATACAAAATCCATTAGGATTAAGAAATTGGACTGCTGCCAATGTTGAATCTACATTCAACGCTGCTGAAGTTGTACTTTTTAATGACGCCATTGCCAATGGAGGTTTGATCGATTATGAAGATGAAATCTATGGAGAAAAAGGATTTATTACGGAGACAAAAATAAGTGCCGATGGTGGTAACGAAAAAACAAAGTTTTATGTAGGGGCTTCCTATAGAGATGAAGAAGGTATTATTAAAAACACTGGTTATGAACGTTTATCTATTAAAGCGAATGTAGATCATAAAATATCAGATGTTTTCGATTTCTCTCTAAGTTCAAATTATGTTCGAAGTGAATCGAGCAGAAGTTTTACTGGTAATGAAAATGAAGGTGGTTTAAGTTATGGTTACACTTTGGCTTTTACAAGACCATGGATTAATTTATTTCCAGACGAGCAAGGTAATTACCCTAATAACCCGAACTATACTGGTAACCCTATTTTTGTTCGCGATCAAGCTTCAAATACGGATTTAAATAACCGTTTTATTCAAGGAATGAAAATTAACACAAAGTTGTTTACCGATGATAAAAACCGTGTTAAATTGGTTTCTAATTTTGGTTTAGATTATTTATCAAATCAAACAAATGTGTATGTGCCTGAAACACATCAAGGTACTATTGCCAGTGGTCAAAACGGATTTATAGGTGTTGGTAAAAATGGATTTACCAACTTTAATGCTCAGATTATTGGTGTTTGGAATCACGATGCAATGGAGGGAGACTTAGCCTTAACTACACAGGCTGGTATTTCTTATTTAGATCAGGTTGCTGATTTAGTGCTGAGCACCGCATCAGATTTAATCCCTAACCAAACAAATTTAAATCAAGGGAATAATCAAAGTGTAACTCAAAATACCTTTTCGGTTAGAGAATTTGGATATTTCGCACAATTTGAAGGTAACTATAAAGATCAATTCATAGGAACATTAGGATATAGGCTTGATAAATCAACTTTAAACGGAGATCCTAATAAGTTATATGGCTTCCCTAAAGCTTCTATGGCGATCAATTTAAACAATTTTGATTTTTGGAAATCTGAATCAATTGGTCAATTTAAATTGAGAGCAGCTTATGGAGAAACAGGTGCTTCAGCTGGATTTGGTTCTTTATTTACTAGTTTAAATGCAACTTCTATTGGAGGTAACGGTGGTTCTACCATAAATCCAGCAAAAGGAGATCCAAACATTGAGCCTGAAACTTCTTCTGAATTTGAAATAGGTTTGGATGCGAGATTTTTTGATAGAGTGACTTTTGAAGCTACATACTATAACAGAAACGTAAACGATCTTATTTTAAGTAGAGGATTGCCTACATCTTCTGGTTTTTCTACCGAAACAACAAACTTGGCTGATTTACAGAATACTGGTTTAGAATTGGCATTAGATGTTAACGCATTTGAAACAGATAACTTTAGTTGGAATTCTGGCGTACGTTTTTGGTTCAATAACTCAGAAATAACAAGATTAGAAGTTCCTGCTTTTGCTCAACCAGGAGCCGGATTTGGTCTTGGTTTAGGAACCTATTATATTGAAGAAGGAAAGCCAGTTACTCAGCTTGCTGGTACTGTAAATGGAGTGCCTACTCAAATTGGAGATTCAGAACCAGATTTTCAAATGTCATTTAATAATAACATCACATTCTTGAAACAATTTGATTTTTCATTTTTATTACATTGGAAAGAAGGTGGAGACAATATTAATTTAACGAAGCTATTAACTGATTTAGGTGGTACCACTACTGATTTAGATACTCCTGCTGGACAAGCAAGAGCTGCTTCAGGTTTTGTGGCTACTCGTTTTATTGAGCCTGCAGGTTATGTTCGATTAAGAGAAGTTGCACTTTACTACAGAGTACCATCAAGTGCCTTGAAATCTTTTGGACTTAGTAATCTTAAATTTGGTGTTTCTGCGAGAAACTTGTTCACCATCACTGATTATACAGGTTATGATCCTGAAGTATCGACTAATGGTAGTGCGGGACTTTCAAGTGGTATCGACGTTACTCCTTTTCCGAGTACGAAGCAATTTTATTTCCACTTAAATGTTAATTTTTAAAAGAAAAACAATGAAAATATTTAAAATAAACACAATTAAAGTTCATGTGCTTCTCTTTACGATGCTGTTAGTAGGAGTAACATCTTGTACTTTCGATGAACAAACAGATCCCAATGGCCCAAGTCTAGAAGGTGTTTTAACTGGCGCATCTATAAATCAGTTAAACAATCTTGTGGTTGGTATAGAATCCACTATGAGAAATTCACTTGGTATTCAAACAACAGCTAGTGGTACTGCCGCTAGAGAATTATATTTATTTGATGCTGATCCGAGAAATACAGCGAATATCTTAGGAAAGAATGGTTCAACGCTTGAGAATAGTGATTTTTATTCAACAGCTGCTTGGGCAGGAAGATATAGAGCTATCAAAAATGCAAATATTTTAATTCAATCTGCGAACAATACGGGTGCTATCACTGATGCTCAAAAAGCTGGTTATATTGGTTTTGCAAAGACTGTTATCGCTTTTGAATTAATTGAAGTACTTAAATCGTACGATCGTGCAAGAGTGGATGTAAGCGATGATACAAATTTAGGTCCTATCCTAGAGTTTGCAGATGCTTTAGCTCAGGTAAGAAACATGTTAGATGATGGTTTGACGGATTTAAACGCAGCCGGTGCTAGTTTTATTTTTGATTTAGCTGGGTTTAATGGTTTTGATACACCTGCTACTTTTGCAGAATTTAACAGAGGTACGGCTGCTGTTGCAGCGTTGTACGCAGGTGATAAAGCGGGTGCTCGAACGGCATTAACAGCTTCTCATTTTGATCTTGCAGGAGATCTAAAGAATGGCCCAACACACGTATTTAGTCAAAGTGCTGGGGATCTAACTAATCCTGTTTTCAAGGGCCCTTCTACAGTTGCAGTACCAAATAATGGGGATCAAATTATTGTACAAAATAGTTGGATCACTGATGCGGAAGCAGGCGATACTAGAGTTACTTCGAAAGCAGCAGTGAGACCTAACCCAACATCGCAAGATGGTTTGAATGGTACTCATGAAACAAGGTTATATGCTACGAATGTTTCTCCAATTGATATGTTGAGAAACGAAGAGCTAATTTTAGTATATGCTGAGGCGCAAATTGGTAATGATAATACTGAGGCAGTTGCTGCGCTAAACGTTGTGAGAAATGCTGCAGGATTACCAAATTATGGAGGTGCTACTGATGACGCAGCTTTAGTTACAGAAATGCTGAACCAAAGAAGATATTCTTTATGGTCTGAAAACCATAGAATGTTTGACTTAAGAAGATATAATTTATCAAATACGTTACCTATTGATAGAACAGGTGATGTGGTTTATAATGTCTTCCCTGTACCATTAGTAGATACACAAAACTAATAACAGCGAATTTAAAAATAAAAAACCTCGTCATAATGACGAGGTTTTTTATTTTTAATATTGTTCTTTATCACTAGGAAAATCCCTACTCTTTACATCATCGATATACTGTTTAAAAGCACTATTCATCTCCGTATATAAATCTAAATAACGACGCAAGAAACGTGGATTAAATTCATGTGTCATTCCTAGCATATCGTGTATGACTAATACCTGACCGTCAACCCCGTTACCAGCACCAATGCCGATCACAGGAATCGAAATACTCTCTGCAACTTCTTTCGCCAAGGCAGCTGGGACTTTTTCTAATACCAGACCAAAACAGCCTAGTTCTTCAAGCAGCTTTGCATCTTTCTTTAATTTTTCGGCCTCCTCTTCTTCCTTTGCTCGTACGGTATAGGTGCCAAACTTATAAATAGACTGAGGCGTTAGACCTAAATGACCCATCACCGGAATACCCGCGGTGAGGATGCGAGAAATAGATTCTGAAATTTCTGCCCCCCCTTCTAATTTTACAGCATGAGCCCCCGATTCTTTCATAATTTTAATGGCCGATTCTAAGGCTTTTCTAGAATTACCTTGATAGGTTCCAAACGGTAGATCTACAAGTACCAAACAACGCTCGATTGCTCTTACAACTGAAGATGCATGATAGATCATTTGATCTAAGGTAATAGGTAAGGTTGTTTCATGACCTGCCATAACATTGGATGCCGAGTCACCAACTAAAATAACATCAATCCCTGCATGATCAACAATTTTGGCCATACTGTAATCGTAGGCAGTTAGCATGGCGATTTTTTCACCATTCTTTTTCATTTCAATCAATGATTTGACTGTAATTCTTTTATATTCTTTTTTTGCTGTTGACATTAGTGTAGTTTTTAAGACTCCTTCTCGACTGCTTCCCATTCTCTCTCTAAAATGGAAGGAAACAATAAGGGTGCTAGATTTTTAACCGGTGTATATAACGTTGAATTTTCTAATTTTTCTTTCTCTACTAAAGGTAAAATTGAGCTATTGAATCTATCGAATACGATCAAAACAACACTCAAAATCAATCCTAATTTCATGACTCCGAATACAGCTCCTAAAATTTTGTTCAGTGCTCCAAGCGCAATTTTATCGGCAATTTTTGTTAGTAATTTTCCCGACAAGGAAATAATTGTCACTATAATCACAAAGGTAATCGCAAAAGCAACTATTTGTATTGTCTTTTCAGACCATTCGAACTTATCTTTTAAAAAATCAGCCACAAAATAAGAGAAATGAATGGCGCCATATAGACCCAGCGCCAAACTTACTAACGATGCTATTTCTACAAAAAAACCATTCATAAAGCCTCGTACAGCGCCAAAAAGTAAGATTACTAATAAAATGATGTCAAGTATTCCCATTATTATATTTTTGTCAAAGATATTATTTTTAACTAGACTTCTTCTACTACAATAGTATCTCCAAGATACACAAGTAACTTTTTTTCAACTTTAAATCCAAGTTGCACCATCACCTCTGCATATTTTTCTAATTGCTGATGGTATTTTCTATCAGATTTACCTGTCTTATAATCAATAATAACCACTTCATTTAATGAATTAATTACCAATCGATCAGGTATAATAATTTCTCCCAATTTCGTTAAAATCTCACGCTCATTGTATACAGTATTATTTTGTTCAAAATAAGGTTTCAAGGTTGAATGCGTAATAACATCAATTAACATTTTTTCTATATGTATTAGCGTAGGCCCTTGAACAACTCCAAGTAGTTGATAATGTTCTATAGCTTCTCTAAGGTCATTTTTAGTTTTAATTTTTGCTAATATCTCATGCATTAAATTACCAAAAGCGATGGCCTCCTGCTTACTTTCATCCCAAAATAATTGAGCATTTACAGCTACATTAATATTGTGTTCTTGCCACGGTGAACTTATAAATTCTTGTAATTCGTAACTACTTTCACGTTTAGAATTTTTCTCAGAAACCCGTTTTTTTGCACCAAAAGAGTAGGTCGTTTCCTCTGCGTTAAAAAGACCCTTAGCTCGTAAATAATCTCTAAAAAAGTCTGAATAAAATTTCAGATCATCACCTTCTTTTTTCGTCTCTTTTATAATATATAATTGCTCAATTGCCCTGGTCAAAGTCACATAGAGAAGATTAAAATTATCTAATTCTAATTCATCCTTCTTGGCTTGATATATTTTCGTTCCGATAGCTCCGGTTTGTTCTAATGATTTATTATAGTTAATTAGTAAGGAGTTAAAGTCATTATAGTTTTCCTTTTCAGGGATCGGATACCAAACTTTAGGGTTTTGTTCTCTATAAATATCCAAATCGTATGGAAAAATAACGATTGGAAACTCCAACCCTTTCGACTTATGAATGGTCATTATTCGAACGGCATCTTTCCCGTCTGGAGCAATAATACTTAAACTGTCCTTTTTCTGATCCCATAACTCTAAGAATCCTTGAATTCCGTCAGAAGATTTTTGCGAATATTTCAATACTTCATCTAAAAAGAACTGTAGATATGCATCTGAAGTATCTGCTAATTTAAAACTTCTAATTATCTGTTCAATACTTTCATAAAATGGCAATTGGATAAAGCTTAAGTAGTCAAAATAAATGCCATAGCCCTCTAGTTTCTTATTCAATTCATGAATAGATTCGTCAATCATGTTTTTAAAAAAATCATGTTTAGCAATAGCAATGTTTAGGTGTTCAAACAAAAAATACAGCACATCTATCTTAGCTTCTTTATTTGTTTGTTGCTGGAAATACGACAATAAATCAATAATGAAATTAACCTTCGCAGAATTTTGTAATAATAAAGTCTCAGAGCTTATAATTTCTACCCCATTTTCAGATAAGTAACTAGCAATTGTGACACCTTGTTTGCGCGTACGCGTTAACACACAAATATCGCTTTTATCAAAGTCGGGCTGCACATCATTAATAATTTCTAACACTTTTTGAGGATAGGCTTCGTCTCTCTCGGCTGCTTTTAAACCTTCTTCTAAGAATGATATTTCAACATAACCTCCTTTTTTTGCGTTTGTAAGCTGTTGATTTTCATTTTTATAAATATCGGCATACACCAACTTTTGAAATCGTTTTGACAATGACTGAAAAAAATCATTGTTGAAATGAATAATTTCATCGTAGCTTCTGTAATTGGTATCTAATAAGTTATTTTTTTTTGGAATAAAGAACGGGTTGTTTGTATCATTACTTTCACCACTAGAAGCCAAATTTATAAATTGATCTGCCTCTCCTCCACGCCATCTGTAGATCGCTTGTTTCGCATCACCAACTAGTAACAAACTGGCATGTTCTTGAGAAAGTGCGTTATCAATCAATGGAATTAAGTTTTCCCATTGTAAGCCAGAAGTGTCTTGCATCTCATCGATGAAATAATGCTTTAATTTTTCACCGATACGCTCATAAATAAAGGCCGCTGGTTGCTCTCTTAAGTTTTTACTGATTAACTGATTGAATTCGGCATTCAAACGAACGTTCTTCTCATCTTTTAATGTTTCTAAGGCTGTGTTGATTTTACTCAAAACGGCGAGCGGAATCAAACTTTGCGCAAGTAATTTATTGAGCGCATATTCTTGATAAATAGTCTCAGACTTTTTATATAATTCTAGTAACGGATTGATAATACTATCAATGGAAGTCTTAACTTCTTCAGGCTTTCCTTTTCTATAAAACAAGTTCTGTTGAATACTTTTTGCAAGACCCTTAGATGTATCAAAACTTACTTTGGACACGTCATCTGTTAAGTGTAAAAAATGTTTTGGGAACTGAGAATAATAGAAATCTTTATGATCTATTTCAAAATTCTGAATAATTTTCAAGCCTTCGGTACCTAAGACCTTAAACTTCTCTTCAAGTTCTTGCTGTCTCACTTGAAGTTGCTTTTTTAAAGCAACAAAATCTTCAAGCGGCTTTTCCTTTATTTTTTGGACTTCCCGAATATCGTTTTCATTCAAAAGAATACTCGCCATTTCTTTCAATTCGTAAGAAATGTCCCACGCCTTATCTTCATTCGCTTTTTGCAACGAAAAGTCAATCAATATCTTGGTAAGTTCTTTGTCTTCACCAATGTTAGATATCAGCACATCGACCGCTTCGTTCAATAAGTTTTTAGCATCCATTTCTACTTCGAAATTGAGTGATAAACCTAGATCGAAGGCAAAACTTCGAATCAATCGATGTGTAAAACTATCGATTGTGGTAATGTTAAAAGCTGAATAATTGTTTAGGATACTTTGTAATATGCGAATTGAACGGCGATGAAGTAGCGTGTCTTCAATGCCAGTTTCTCGTTCAATTTGCTCGAACATATCATTCTTTTCTTTCAAAATTTCAGAAGACGCGAAATCACGTAAATTCTGAATCACGCGTTCTTTCATCTCAGCAGCAGCTTTATTAGTAAAAGTAATGGCTAAAATATTTTGAAAGCGATGAACGTCTGACGTTTGTAGTAAAATTTTCAAGTATTCCTTGACAAGCGTAAATGTTTTACCACTTCCAGCGGAAGCATTATAAACCTGAAATGTCGACTGATGTTGCACCTTATAATTTTATGCAAAATACAAAACTATGCGATAAGCTATCCTCGAAATAAGAAGAAATCTTCTTTCATAGATTCTATTCCTGTATCATCATTCGTAATAATATAATCGATCGCCTTATTTGTAAAAGAAGTTCCTTTTTCGGTCAAAGAAATAATACTATCATCTATGGTAATCATATTATTTTTCAAGGCTAAATCTACTACCGATTTTGAACGAACCTTTTGCCAGTTTATATGTTCATTTAGGTGATTGATATGACGCTCTTCTACTTCAGAATGATTGTTTAGATGTAATAAAAAAGTAAGTAAAGAAACTTCTAGTCTTTGCTGTTTATTACGATATAAAACTGATAATAATCCTCTATTGGGAGCAAACAAATACACCAATAAAAACAATACCCCTAAAACAGTGGTCATAGAACCCGATATAGAAGCATCTAACCAATGTGCTAACCAATACCCACTTATAGCCGATAAAACGCCAAAACCAATAGATAAGAACAACATTTTCTTTAAATCATTTGTTAGAAGATATGCCGTCGCAGCTGGCGCAATCATTAAAGCAACCACCAAAATAGCACCGACTGCATCAAAGGCGCCAACAGTTGTTACCGAAGCCACACTCATCAATCCATAATGCAATACTGCTGGAGAAAAACCTAAAGCAGTAGCCAAGCCAGCATCAAAGGTACTTACCTTTAATTCTTTAAAAAAAGCCATTAATAAGACCACTGTTATTGTTAAAATACTTCCAATAATCCATAAAGACTTTGGTCCAAAATCAATACCATCTACAAGCAACCTATCGAATGGTGCAAAAGCCAATTCTCCCAATAATACAGCATCGACATCTAGATGCACATCATTTGCGTTTTTGGCAATTAATATAATACCAATACTGAACAAAGCTGGAAATACCAAACCTATTGCAGTATCTTCCTTTACGAGTCCAGTTTTTTGAATAAACTCAACTAAAATAACAGTAACTAAACCAGATAAAGCAGCTAAAATAATTAGCAAAGGAGAACTTAAATCATGTGTAATAAAAAATCCAATTACCAATCCTGGCAATATGGAGTGACTAATAGCGTCACTAATTAGAGCCATTTTTCTGAGTACTAAAAAAGTACCAGGAATGGCACATGCAACAGCGACCACACTGGCAATAAGTTGTATTTCTATTTGAGCGCTAGTCATTGTTTGTACTTAGTTGTTGATTGTATAAATTTGCTGCAAAATGATATCCGTTTTGGGTCATCGACCACATTTGACCATCAAGCTCGATATAATTTTTTGACTCTAATTTTTGTAGTGATTTTCTAGTAAATCCATGAAAATTATTCAATATTTTAATAGCGTGAGGATGTGATTTATCTTCATGTGTTTTTGCTATGTCATACATAAATGCCAAAGTTTTATGTAACTGTAAATCTTTTCGGTTTTGAATGAATCGAATTTGGCGAAATAATAAGCCTCTCGATGGAGAGAATATGAAGGAAACAACAACAAAAACGGCCGCTACGAGCACAATCACTGGTCCAGTTGACAAATTATCTTGACTTGCGCTTATACCAGTTCCAACTACACCAGCTAAGGCGCCAAAAATGGCTGCTAAAATTACCATGACACTTAAACTATTGGTCCATTGCCTCGCAGCAGCAGCCGGAGCTAATAACATGGCACTCATTAATACTACGCCCACTGTTTGGAGTCCTAAAACAATTGCCAATACAATAAATGATGTGATTAAAATATCTATAAACTTCGTATTAAAACCTAATGTTTTGGTATAGTCGGCATCAAATAATAATAGTTTGAACTCTTTCCAAAAGAGAATTAAAATAATGAGACAAACACCTGTTACGATTGCCATGAACCAAACATCTCTTGCCAATAAAGTTGCTGCCTGTCCAAATAAAAATTTATCTAGACCTGATTGATTTGCGTTCGGTTGCTTTTGTATAAAGGTTAAAAGCAGCATTCCAAAGCCAAAAAATAGCGACAGAATCAACCCCAGCGCCGTATCCGACTTTAGATGTGTATTTCTAGTAATTCCACGAATCCAAAAAGCACCAATAAGTCCACTAATTAATGCTCCTAATAGTAACACATTCGTTTCTTTTGTTCCAGTAATTAAAAAAGCTATAGCAATTCCGGGCAAAGCGGCATGAGAAATGGCATCACCAAGTAAACTCTGTTTCCGCAGTACTGCAAAACTACCGAGCATACCACAAATTGCACCCAAAATCGCCGTTCCTAAGGTGATTGTACGAAGCGTGTAATCGGTAAAAACTAGTCTAAAATATTCCTGTAATTCCATTACTGTTGAACACTCACTTTATAATTGATTCCGTATGTTTTAGTTAAGTTATCGTCATTAAAAATATCTTTCACAGGGCCCGTTGCAATCTTTTTTACATTTAAAAAAGTAACCCAATCAAAATACTCAGGCACTGTTTGTAAATCATGATGCACTACGATAACTGTTTTACCGGATTTTCTTAACTCTTTTAAAATATTTATAATCGCAATTTCGGTCGTTGCATCTACCCCTTGAAATGGCTCATCCATGAAATATATAGAGGCATTTTGAACAAGCGCTCTCGCCAAAAAAATACGTTGTTGCTGCCCTCCTGATAGCTGACTTATTTGGCGGTCTTTAAAAGCTAACATCCCTACTTTTTCTAATGCTTCCAACGCCGCTTTTTTCTCCTTTTGTCTTGGTCTCTTAATCCAACCTAGACTTCCATAGGTACCCATCTTCACGACGTCTAATGCGGTTGTTGGAAAATCCCAATCAACACTTCCTTTTTGAGGAACATATGCAACTAATTTACGTTGTTCGTCATAAGGCTTCCCATAAATTGAAATACTTCCTGCAATTGGATTAATAATTCCTAATATTGACTTTATCAAAGTTGATTTACCAGCTCCATTAGGACCAACAATTGCCATTAAAACGCCCTCAGGTATCGCCAAATCTATATCCCATAATACAGGTTTATAATTATAAGCCACTGTTAAATCATCGACAGATACTGCAAGTTTTTTGTTTTCCATAACTACCTCAATGAATTTACAATAGTTTGCACGTTGTATTGGTACATTCCCAAATAGGTCCCTTCTTTGGTACCATCACTCCCAAGAGCGTCCGAATATAACGTACCGCCAATTTCAACATCATGACCTTTTGATTTTACCGCTTCAACCAGCGCTTCAATCGTACGTTTCGGGACAGAACTCTCAACAAAAATTGCTTTGATATCTTTTTCAATAATAAAGCCCGCCATCTTTTGAACATCTTTAACACCTGCTTCTGTTGCTGTAGATAAACCTTGTAAACCTACCACTTCAAATTCAAAAGCTTTTCCAAAATAATTAAAAGCATCATGAGCAGTCACTAAAATCCTCTGTTCTATTGGTAACTTTGCTACACTCGACTCAATTGTTCTTTGTAAACTAGATAATTTTTCTAAATATGCTTTTCCATTTGTTTCAAATGTGTCGGCATTTTCAACATCAAGCTCTGATAATTTTTCAACAACATACGATGTAATCTGTTTCCAGTTTGATATATCGAACCATATATGCGGATCGTAATTTGAAGCAAAATATTCTGATCCTATGAGCGTACTTTTATCTATTACATCAGATACTGCTATCGTTTTTTTGTTTTGCCCACGCATTTTTTCAAAAACGTCTTCCAACTTACCTTCTAGATGTAACCCATTATATACAATAACATCGGCATTGAATAATTTGCTAACATCTCCTTCGCTTGCCTTATACAAATGAGGGTCCACACCGGTACCCATTAAACCCTTTACATCAATTTTATCTCCACCAATGTTTCGAAGTAAGTCTGTAATCATAGTTGTTGTAGTAACTACTTGTAATTTTTGATTTTCTTCTTTTTGCGATGGTTTACAACTAACAATCGCTAGCGTAATTAAAATCAGTATATATTTTTTCATGTCATTCATTTTATTATTCTGGTATTCTAACACTTATTCCGGCACTTAAAAAAAGATCTTGGACGTTCTTAGTAATCCCAGTTCCTCCTGAGATATCTAACTGAATATTATCATTGACTAAATATGTAAAACCAGCATCCCATAGATGTTTGAAGCTACTGTTTTCCGGAATATCTCCATACAATTCAATATAAGTTCCTACTTTATCAGAAATACTATACCCATAAGCAAACGTATATAAATAACTAGCTGTAGTGATATCTCCATCCCAAGCCATGCCAATATTATAACCTAAACTAGACTTTTCACTTAATGTGTGTGCTAAGGAAAACCTAAAATCGGTACCTGTACTTTTCGTTTTAAAATCATTTGAAGCGAATCCAGGGAGGTTCACATGCCCAATAAAGGCAATTTCTGGCAATGCTCCATTTTCTTCGGAAATTCCTATTTTCACCCCTAGCAATAAGGGTGAAAACCCACTCAATTTATCACTTAATTCAATTCCTCTAAATTCACCTTTAACGTCTGTAAAATCGAAGCCTAACCTCAGCTCTAAATTCTCCAACAAGCCATATCTAAGCAAAGTTGTATTATACGTCGTTGCTTTAGTCTTTAATTCATTAACTTCTAAGCTTTCATAAAAAGCACCCGTCTCTATTTGTAAAAAACTCTTAGGAACCAAGCTCGAAGCTTCTGTTTGGTCGGGTCTATCGGTATTAATAGTTCCATAATCCTTTTCTCTTAGTTGTTCTTGCGCATTTATACCTAGTACAAATACCAAGGAAAAAATGAATAAACTTTTCTTTATCATCTTAATATTTAAATTCTAGTTCTTTTACCATCAAATTTTCAGCTACTTGGTTGGTAATTGAAATTAGGTGATTGTTAATTGTTATTTCCATTGATTTATCAAATAACTCTATGCTTTGCACTTTGATGGTATTTCCAATGGCGATATTTTTTTTGTTTAGATATTTTAAAAAAGCATCTGATGAATCTTTAACACCAAGCAATACAGTTTCGTCTTGAGGGTTCAACGTTGACAAAGCAACTTTCTTTCTCTTGTACATATATCCATTCTTATCTGGAATGGGATCTCCATGTGGATCATGTGACGGAAACTCTAAAAAGGCATCTAGATTGTCTACTAAAGTTTCTGATTGTATATGCTCTAATTGTTCTGCAATATCATGTACTTCATCCCAAGAGAAGTTTAGTTTATCGACCAGAAAACATTCCCAAAGACGATGTTTTCTTACAATAGAAATAGCTATTTTTTTTCCTTCTTCAGACAATTGTACTCCTTGATACTTTTTATAATTAACTAATTCTTTATCAGACAGTTTTTTGATCATATCAGTAACGGAAGAAGCTTTTGTTTGCATTTTTTTAGCAATCAAATTCGTGCTAATAGCTTTCGCTAAATCTGATTCTAGCGAATAAATGGCCTTTAAATAATTTTCTTCTGCCTGAGAAAGCATATTCTTATTTTTGACAAATATAAAAATATTTTTAGACATGTCTAAAAATTAAATTATAAACTTTAAATGTTATATTTGAACTTCAAATTATTCTTGCATGTTATTAAATCAAAAAGGTAAGTTTAGAATTCCTTCAAACGTCACTTATTTAAATGGTGCCTATATGTCTCCCTCTTTAAAAAGTGTAGAGAAAGTAGGACATGAGGCTATTACTCAAAAATGTTTCCCTTATGAAATTGCTGCGAAAGATTTTTTTGTGCATTCCGAAAATCTTAGAAAACAATTCGCTGCATTCATAGGTGCTTTGGATTATCAAAACACAGCAATTATTCCGTCAGCTTCGTATGCCTTGGCGAATGTCGCAAACAATATCAAATTAAAGTCTGGAGAAGAAATTATCGTTGCAGATGAGCAGTTTCCGAGTAATATTTACCCTTGGCAGAAAGTTGCTGATAAAAATGACGCGACCCTCAAGATGATAACCCCTCCTTCCTCGTTTGAAAACCGTGGTAAAATCTGGAATGAAAAGATCCTTGATGCCATTAATGACACTACCGCAGTGGTGACATTGGGTCCTTTACATTGGGCTGATGGCACCTTGTTTGATTTAAAGGCAATCCGCAACAAAACGAATACTCATAATGCGCTATTGGTCATTGATGGTTCTCAAAGTATAGGAGCATTACCGTTTTCACTCACCGAAATTCAAGCGGATGCACTCGTAACCGTTGCTTATAAGTGGTTGATGGGCCCATATTCTTTCGGAATGGCCTATTATTCTGATTATTTTAACGAAGGAGACCCCATAGAAGATAGTTGGATTAATAGATATAATAGTGAGGATTTTTCTGGCCTCGTCAACTATGAAAATAGATATCAGCCCAAAGCTGGTCGCTATAATATGGGGGAATACTCAAATTTTGTGAATACGCCCATGTTAGCAAAAAGTATGGAGCAACTCATGCAATGGAAACCTGAAAACATTCAGCACTATTGTCATGAAATTTCGAGAAATGCCATCCAAGAATTACGAGAATTGGGATGTTTTATTGAAGAAGCCAACTATCGTGCAAAACATTTGTTTGGTGTTTATTTACCGAAACATATAAACTTAGATAAATTAAAGGCTAAATTTAAAGAAGAAAACATTTATGTTTCATTTCGAGGAGAAGCCATTCGCGTTTCCTGTAATGTTTACAACGATGCCAGCGATTTTGAGAAATTAATAGCATGCTTTAAATCAATTGCTTAAAAAATTCTTGATCACATCAAGGTATCTTTCCTTTTGTTCCCACCAAATTTCATGACCAGCATTTTCAATGAATTTGTAGGCGCTATTTTTATATAAATCTACATATTCATATGCCAAACTAAAAGGTATATAATCGCATTGACCTTGAATGACAATAATAGGAATTTCGAGCTGTCTAATCTTATCTCTCACATCTGGAATATCACCCTGATTCGTTGCAATAAAAGCATATAAACCCCCTCCTCCTTCTTCGGGTAAAACATTCTTTTCATCGCAGACCATACCTCGTGTAAACTTTGAAGCCAACGTATTTAATATTCTGTCGGCTTGCTTATCGGAGATTAGCTTTTTATCTAACAACATGGCTCCTGTAATGAGCGTAATAGCCTTAGGCTTGCGCGCGACTCTATCAACATCTTTCACAAAACTGTAGGGTTCTATAAATTTCAACGAATCTGGTATTCTAAAAAGTGAGTCTAAATCTACATATTGCTCATTTTTCATTCTGTTTGGTGTCAATCCTCCTGGTGACGAAAAAATCATCTTTTCTATAGCATCAGGGTAATATGCTGAATAATGTGCAATAAGCTCACTACCAAAAGATTGCCCCATAAGAATAACCTTTTTCCTTTTTATTTTTTGAGAAATTATCTCATCAAGATCTTTAATATGAGCATCAAAAGAAATATCTGAATATTTCTCTAATCTATCAGATAACCCAGACCCTCTTTGATCATAGAGATAGACATCATGTCCTAAATTAGTCATCTCATCTAGTGTATGTATAATACTAGAGTGAATATATCCTCCAGGGCCGCCATGGCAAAATATGATTGGTGATTTTATCGAATCTGCAGTACTCTTGAGATGCGTATAAGCTATGTTAAAGCCACCACTCATTGCCCAATACCTCGTATCCTTTCTAGGCTTTATTGGTTTGACAGTTTCTTTCTCTGGGATCACCACAAACAACGTAAAAATGAAAATTACAGTTAGCAACAAGTATCCTATCCATTTTAAAATTCTCTTAAAAAGTCGCATCATAAAAATAATAAGTTCTTGTCTTTGACATAGAAAATTTCATTCTGGTTACATATTCAATCAATAAATAATATATTTGCCCAAAATTTAAACAATTGAGCAAACAAACCATTGTTTCTCTATACGAGCAATCGCCTACCATAAAGAAGATTTCTCAACAGCTTCAACAAGAAAACCAAAAGCTTAACATACAGCATTTGGCAGGATCTTCATTGTCTTTTGCAATCTCAAGCACCTTTAAAAAGGTTGAAAAACCTTATTTGTTAGTTTTCAATGACAAGGAAGAAGCCGCATATCATTTAAATGATTTAGAACAGCTGTTGGGTGATAAAAACGTACTATTTTATCCAGGTTCTTATCGCAGACCTTATCAAATAGAAGAAACAGATAATGCGAATATCTTGTTGCGTTCTGAAGTTCTAAATAGGATAAATTCACGTAAAAAACCTGCTGTTATTGTGACTTATCCTGATGCATTATTTGAAAAGGTAGTCACAAAACGTGAACTTGAAAAAAATACACTTAAGTTAAAAGTTGGAGAACATATCTCCCTAGACTTCGTGAATGAGGTGTTATTCGAATACAACTTCAACCGTGTAGACTTTGTAACTGAACCAGGAGAATTTGCGCTTCGTGGCGGTATTATCGATGTGTTCTCTTTTTCAAATGATCAACCCTACAGAATTGAGTTCTTCGGTGATGAAATAGATAGTATTCGAACCTTTGATGTCGAAACCCAACTATCTACTGAAAAAGAAAATAAAATCAGCATTTTACCAAATGTTGAGAATAAACATTTAGAAGAAAAACGAGAAAGTTTTTTAAAATACATTTCTAATAAAACTGTTATTTTTTCAAAGAACTCTTCTCTACTATTTGGACGGCTAGATAGTCTTTTTGAAAAAGCGAAGACCGCTTTCGCGGAAACAAAAGGTGAACTAAAACTAGCTGAACCGAATGAGTTATTTTGTGATGGAACACTTATAAAAGAACAATTAAACTCTTTTACATCGGTTGAAATGGGGGGCAATCGCCATTCTAATGAAACCATCGCTTTTCAAACATTACCCCAACCTTCGTTTAACAAACAATTCGATTTATTAATCGAAAATCTCAATGAAAACACCAGAAAAGGTATTGATAACTATTTATTTTGCGCCAATGAAAAACAAGAGGAGCGATTTCATGATATTTTTAAGGATATTGATGAGAATGTCTCCTATAAAACATTGGTATTTCCTTTATATCAAGGATTTATAGATCAAGAACATAAAGTAGCCTGCTATACCGATCATCAAATCTTTGAACGTTATCATAAATTCAGATTAAAAAGTGGCTTTGCTAAAAAGCAGGCCATTACACTAAAAGAACTGACCAATCTTTCTATTGGTGATTATGTAACCCATATTGATCACGGTATTGGAAAATTTGGTGGTCTTCAAAAAATAGATGTTGAAGGTAAAAAACAAGAGGCTATTAAATTGGTGTATGGAGACCGAGATGTACTCTATATAAGTATTCATTCACTACATAAAATTACCAAATTTAATGGCAAGGATGGTAAAGCACCTAAGATATTTAAGTTAGGGTCGGGTGCTTGGAAAAAATTGAAGCAAAAAACCAAAACACGAGTTAAACAGATAGCATATGATTTAATACAACTCTATGCAAAACGCAAACTACAGAAGGGCTTTGCTTTTAATCCAGATAGTCATATGCAGTTAGAATTAGAATCGAGTTTTATCTATGAAGATACTCCTGATCAATCGACAGCAACGCAAGATGTAAAAAGCGACATGGAAAATGAACGACCCATGGATCGCTTGGTTTGTGGTGATGTTGGTTTTGGTAAAACGGAAGTGGCTATTCGTGCTGCATTTAAAGCAGTAGATAATGGCAAACAAGTTGCTATTCTCGTACCTACCACCATTTTAGCTTTTCAACATTTCAAAACGTTTAGCGAGCGGTTAAAGAATTTTCCAGTAACGGTAGATTATCTTAATAGATTTAGAACAACCAAACAACGTAATACAGTCATAGATGGATTGAAAGATGGGTCAGTAGATATTGTTATTGGCACACATCAATTAGTGAATAAAAGTGTGCAGTTTAAAGATCTGGGACTTTTAATTGTAGATGAAGAGCAAAAATTTGGCGTTTCCGTGAAGGATAAACTCAAAACAATTAAGGAAAATGTCGACACTTTGACATTAACTGCAACACCGATTCCAAGAACGCTGCAATTCTCCTTAATGGCGGCACGTGATTTATCTGTTATTAAAACGGCACCTCCAAATCGTCATCCTATCGAAACAAACGTGATTCGTTTTAACGAAGAAACAATACGGGATGCCATTCAGTACGAAATTTCTCGTGGTGGACAAGTTTTTTTCATTCATAATCGCATAGAAAATATCAAGGAAGTAGCGGGTCTTTTGCAGCGCTTACTGCCGAGTGCAAAAATAGGGATTGGTCATGGCCAAATGGAAGGCAAAAAGTTAGAACAACTCATGTTATCTTTTATGAATAACGAATTTGATGTCTTGGTTTCTACCACTATCGTGGAAAGTGGTTTAGATGTTCCTAATGCCAATACTATTTTTATCAATAATGCTAACAATTTTGGCTTATCTGATCTACATCAGATGCGGGGACGTGTGGGTAGATCAAATAAAAAAGCCTTTTGTTATTTCATTACGCCACCTTATCATATGATGACCGATGAAGCACGTAAGCGTATTCAAGCACTTGAAATGTTCTCAGAGTTGGGTAGTGGACTCAACATTGCGATGAAAGATCTCGAAATACGTGGTGCAGGAGATTTATTAGGAGGTGAACAAAGCGGATTTATCAATGACATAGGTTTCGATACCTATCAAAAAATATTGAATGAAGCTATCGAAGAATTGAAAGAAAATGAGTTCGCCACTTTATATAAGGATAGTGATAGTGGCCCCAAAGAATATGTAAAAGAAATTCAGATAGATACCGATTTTGAAATTTTATTTCCAGATGACTATATCAATAAGGTTACTGAGCGCTTGAATTTATATAACGAGCTTAGTTCTATCCACACAGAAGAAGGGCTCTCTGTTTATGAAGCAAATCTAGTTGATCGTTTTGGCGAACTACCTGTTCAAGCATTAGACTTATTAAATAGTGTTCGTTTAAAATGGCTAGCAAAAAGTCTTGGTTTAGAACGATTGATCTTAAAAAGAGATAAAATGATTGGCTATTTTGTTTCTGATCAACAATCGGCCTTCTATCAAACAACAACGTTTACCAACGTTTTAAAATTTGTTCAATTTAATTCGGCGATTTGTAAAATGAAAGAAAAAGAAACAAAGCAAGGCTTACGCCTACTCTTGACTTTTGACTCCATTAAATCTATTGACAACGCATTAGAGGCCTTACAAAAAATACAATGAGAAATCAACACCTAAAAAATATCGCCGGTCTTAACTTGGCCATGCTATTCATTAGTACTTCAGGCGTATTAGGTAGATCGCTTTCTATAACTCCAGCATTGTCAATATTATGGCGTTCACTATTTGCGATTGTCTTATTAGGATTGTACTGTTGGTTTTCTAAAATCAATCTAAAAATTAACTCAAAAAAAGATGCATTGACTATTGCACTTAGCGGTTTGTTTTTAGGAGCACATTGGATCACTTATTTTTACTCCTTACAGTTATCTAATGTAGCAATAGCATTACTCTCACTGTTTACGTATCCGATATTCACTGTTTTTTTAGAACCTATTTTTTATAACACCAAATTGAGCCTAAAACATGTCTTTTTAGGATTTTTAGTTCTCATAGGGATTTACTTTTTAAGTGCCGATTTAACGTTTGAGAGTGATTATACGAAAGGTATTATTGTGGGTCTGATATCCGCATTATTTTATGCTATTAGGAATCTCATTTTAAAGAAAAAGATAGCAACCTATAATGGTTCAATGTTGATGTTTTACCAACTTATACTAGTGGCAATAGTGTTAGTCCCGCTATTCTTTTTTATTTCAGAAATACCGGCAACGAAAGAATGGCAAGCACTTATTTTATTAGCCCTTCTTACAACGGCAATCGGTCATACCCTATTCTTAAAAAGCCTTCAGCATTTCTCAGTGACAAGTGCTAGCCTTATCGGAAGTATTCAGCCAATATACGGCATTATACTAGGTATTATTTTTTTACAAGAAATACCAAATCCAAACACGATAATCGGTGGAGTCCTAATTTTAACATCCGTGGTTATAGAGAGTATGCAATCGGGTAAAAAGTAAATCTATAAATTCTTGTTACATTGTCATTCCTGCGAAAGCAGGAATCCAGAAAAATTAAAATTTCAATCTTATACTTATAATAGAATTTTAAACTGCCAATTGATTAACAGAATTCTATTTACCTTGTCATTCCTGCGAAGGCAGGAATCTAGAAAACATGAAAACAGTCCATAAATACTATGTATATATCCTAGCTAGTCAAAGAAACGGCACACTATATATTGGAATGACCAATAATCTTCAACGAAGAGTGTATGAACATAAAACTGGAGTAATAAAAGGTTTTACTCAAAAATATGGAATTTCAATGCTTATCTATTTTGAAGAGTTTCAACAAGTAGAACAAGCAATAGAAAGAGAAAATAATCTCAAAAAATGGAAAAGGGCATGGAAACTAAAATTGATTGAAAAAGAAAATCCAAATTGGAATGATTTGGCTAAAGATTGGTATGATAATTTACACATAGATTGACTGGATTCCTGCCTTCGCAGGAATGACACTTTTTCGGAAAAAGAAATAAAAAAAGTAAATGAATAGCTCCTCAGAGAGTTTTTCGACAAATTATAAATTGTTCAAAAAAAATCTTAAAAATTAAATTTACAGTAATTTAAATGGTAATAAGCAGATATTAAAATCTGTTAATAAATCGTTCTTTTTTTATCATCATCATCATCAAAAAAATATTTTATAAATTAGCAAAGTGTTTATACTGTACAATAAACATGTATCAAACAAAAAAGAGCAGCTTCGGAAGAGCTGCCCTTTTAAGAAAGGAGAGTCGGTTTTGGACACCTACGCGGAAATCTTAGTTATATCTCTTAAAAGATTTGGACTCTTTTAAGCTTAGGCGAATAATCTTGGAACTTCTTTTTCCTTCAAATCAAATTTAAGTTTTTAAGGGGTCGATATTATATCGACCTTTGTTGTTTAAATAAGTTGAACAAAGATTGAATTTCTCATTGGAAAATGAAAAACAACTAAAAAAGTCTTAACAAAAACTTAACATTTAAGATTTTCATAATCAATGCTTTAAAATTTATCATACACTCTTACAAGCATGATTTAGTGTTATTTTCATATTTCGGCGTAAAATGAAAAACCCCAGCTCCAAAAGCTGAGGTCTTAGATTAATAAAATAGGTCTTTTATATTGTTTTCTAGCCCTTTATAAAATCATCATCCTGAAATCTTGGTTTTGGATAGATATAGAATCCTTCCCCTACCTTCTTCCCTAATTTGCCTTCATCAATATAACCTTTTAACAAGTTGACAAAGCGCTTACTTTTTTCGTCCTTGAGATTACTTGTAACATGCCAAGCAGTATCTAAACCAATCTCATCTAAAATGCCAAAAGGACCCATAGGCATTTTGAAATTCCCCATCCATGAACGATCTACATCTTCAATACTTGCTATGTCAAAGGTCACCAGCGCTCCTGCAGCACCAATCAATGCCATTAACATGGCATTGAAAATATAACCCGGATTTTCTCGAGTCATGATTACGGGTGTTTGTTGAATACTTTCACCATACTCCTTCAATAACGGAATAATCCACGTCTCGGTTTGAGGGTTTGGCATAATATCTACCACATTAGCATAAAAAACGTCATGAAAATGCAGTGCACAAAATAAATTAGGTCTACCCGTTTCTTGAGCAAATAATGATGGAATGAGGTAGGAAGTATTGGTCGTAAAAATAGTATCACTAGGGCATAATTCACCGAATTGCGCCCAAACTTTTCTTTTCAGTTCCAAATCCTCAGTGACAGATTCACTTACTAAATCTGCGTTCGCTGCGGCTTTCGCGGCATCTGTTGTAAATATCTGGTTTTGTAGGGCTATTTCAGCATCCTTTTCAGTAATTCTATTCGAGTGAATTAGAAATTTAAGTACCTCCGCCTGAATTCGCTTTGCCTGCACAAAAGCTTCCTCTCTTATGTCATATACTACCACCTTATATCCGTTCAATGCATTTGCCAATGCTATTCGCAAACCTAAAGTTCCACTACCTAAAATAAGTACATTTTTTATGTTTTTTAATTCTTTCATCTTTCTAATAAAAATTATTAATTCTATTATATTTTATCGCATTTTCAGCGTTTTTTCCGCATGCTTTTACTAAATGAATTAATTGTGCAAACCGTTCATCTTTTGTATATCCTTGTTTGTATCGAGCATAAATTTGTTGGGCAATTACACCTAATTTAAAGCATCCGAATACATAATAAAAAAGCACGTCATTCACATTTATCCCTCTTAAATCGGCATATTTTTCAACTACCTCTTGTCGTGTTAGATTTCCTTCTATCCAAGTAAGATTATAAGATTGCAAGGCAGGATGATCTTTTGCTTCAACCCAATAGGCCAAGGTTGTTCCTAAATCCATTAAAGGATCTCCAACAGTAGACATCTCCCAATCTAATACAGCCTTGATATCTAATGAGTCTGCATCCAATACTAAATTATCGTACTTATAATCATTATGAATAAAAGCCCTGGTTTCTTTTAATGGCATATTATTTTGCATCCAGGCAGCTGCAGTATTCATTGCTGGTATTTCATCGGTCTCTGCTTTCACGTAGCGTTTAATCCAACCTTCTACTTGCCGATGCACATACCCCTCTGGTTTCCCTAACGAAATTAAATTTGATTTTTCCAATTCTAAACTGTGCAAATCAACTAAATTCTCAATGGTTTGATGCGACAATTTTTTAAAATGAGTTGGAGTTAACTTAAGACCGCTTGGGATTTTATTTCGCAGAATAATGCCTTTTACGCGTTCCATCAAATAAAAAGACGACCCAAGAACTCCATCATCTTCACAATACACAATTGGCATCGGAATCTTAGTATACACAGGTTTCAAAGAACTCAAAACTCTAAATTCTCTTCCCATATCATGAGCTGACTTTATATTCGCTCCAAAGGGTGGCTTGCGTAATACATATTTTTTCGTACCGACATTAATTAGATAGGTAAGGTTTGAGAATCCACCTGGAAATTGCTTTACAGAGATTTCATCTTGAATCTCTATATTATTTTCCTTTAAATATGTTCTTAATTTTACGAGATCTAGTTCTTCCCCTTGCCGAACGCCTATTGCCCTGTCTATAGCTTTACTCATGGTTACAGTCCGTAGTTCTTTAAAATTTGCCTTGCCAACGTTGACTTATGCACTTCATCTGGGCCGTCATAAATACGTGCTCCTCGTTCATGTCTATAATAAAAAGATAATACGGTATCATCTGTAATTCCTAAGGCTCCGTGTACTTGAATGGCTCTATCTAAAACCTTCATCAACACATTGGCTACATAAAACTTAATAGTAGAAATCTCTAATCGGGCTGCTTTCGCCCCAACTTCATCTATTTTTTGTGCGGTATGTAAAACCATATATCGAGATGCGTTTATTTCGGCCCTGCTTTCTGCAATCCAATTTTGAATTGTTTGTTTGTGACCTAATTTAGTGTCACCTCCTAAACTTCTCGAAGCGGCTCTTTCACACATCAAATCAAAAGCTTTTTCACAAATACCTATCCAACGCATACAATGATGAATTCTTCCAGGCCCTAAACGTTGCTGCGCCAGCAGAAAACCCTCACCTTCATTTCCAATTAAATTCTTAACAGGTACTCTACAATCTTTATAGTCGATTTCAGAATGACTAAAATATGAGTCATTCTCCTCTCCCATAATCGAGATATTTCGCTTTAAATGAAAACCTTCGGTATCTGTTGGCACTATAATCATGCTTGCCTTTTGATATTTGTTTTCTGCTTTAGGGTTCGTATTCGCCATAACAATAGCGAAAGACGCCCCGTCGGCCGCAGTAGTAAACCATTTAGTTCCATTAATAACATAATGATCTCCATCTTTTATTGCCTTGGTACCCATATTTACAGGGTTAGATCCTGCAAAATCTGGTTCAGTCATAGAAAAACAACTTCGTATATTCCCATCAATTAAAGGTTCTAAAAAGGTATCTTTAATATATTCGGAAGCATTTCCCAACAATAGTTCTTGATTTCCAATATCTGGAGCATTACAATTAAAGCAATAGTGGCCATAAGGAGACCTTCCTAGAAGCTCACTTATTTGACCAAATTCAACTAAATTGAACCCTAAGCCTCCATGCGATTCTGAGAGGTGTGAATTCCACAAACCACGTTCTTTAACTAGTGCCCTTACTTTCTTCAATTCTGGTTCAACCTCACTAAATGGACGATGTACATATTTCGCCTCTAGAGGGTATAAATTTTCTTCTAGTATTGTTTGGACTTTGGGCAAAAATTGGGTTAGTTTTTCTGAAGAAAATATGTTCATCGAGATTGTTTTTTTGATAAGAATTACAAATATAGCGAAAAGGAATTTTAAAAAAATATAGGGTTTACGTCCAAAAAAAACACTTCATCCCTTTTAAAATACAATTCGTCTGTCTACTATTTTTTTAATCAATATTTAAGCTTTTCTTTGTTTAAGAATCAACCTCAACTATGACATATCAAGACTTAATGTACCTTCATTTAGCAACTGTGTTGCCTGCTTTTATAATTGGTACCATACTATTACTAATAAAAAAAGGGACTACATTTCATAAAGTTTCTGGAAGGCTTTATATGATATTAATGCTTATCACGGCCGTAGTGACCTTATTTATGCCGGCACATGTGGGTGTTAGATTTTTTAAGCACTTCGGATGGATTCACCTATTTAGCTTCTTAACAATTTATACGGTTCCTACTGCCTATACTGCCATCAAAAAAGGTAATGTAAAAGCACATAAGCGAAAAATGATTTTACTATATGTTGGTGCAATTCTAATTGCCGGTGGTTTCACCTTGATGCCTGGCAGGTATTTACATGACGTATTATTCGGCTAGTATTAAAATAATCTTGTTAAAACGAATATCCAAAGCCTAGGTTAAAGATGAGTAACCCATTTTGGAAAATAAAGGGTAAATCATCTATTTCACTTTCGATAGAAGCTGTTTCACTGATCGGTTCTCCCTCAAAATTCCCTTCTACAAATATCTCTTTTGGAATCTCTCCGAAACTATAACCTATTTCGGTTCTGAAGAAGAACTTCTTCCCTAGTTTGGCCCCAATTTTCACATTCAGTCCGCTGTACGAAACAGATGTTTTCGCATCTCCCTCATAAATGGTTCCGTCTTCGGCTTCGTAATCTTTAATACTCAAATTAGAACTAATACTTTGATAGGAGATTGATCCATACATCCCTCTACCTTCTCTATTCTTGCTGAAATATATGTTAGATCCAATTTCGAAAATATTTGAAGATGTATCGACCTGATCAACGTTAAAACTAGCTCCTGTATAATTCGCGAAAAATGCCAGGCTATTTCCCAAAGCTGGAGTAACATATTCAAATTCTAAACTTGCAACATTGGGGGCTCCAATTTTGAGCCCAATTCTGAATGGTTTTATGTCGTCAGCGGTTTGTCCCATTACAGTTAATGAAACAAATATTAACATGATACCTATTATTCTTTTCATCAGTACTATTTTAATTATAAACACTAACGGGGTAAAACAACAAAAAGTATGATGTCTGCGAATTTTAAGTCACAGCTAATTTTCGTATCATTTTGGCCAAAATTT
The DNA here is from genome assembly GCA_947494325.1 of uncultured Flavobacteriaceae bacterium. GTDB lineage: Bacteria > Bacteroidota > Bacteroidia > Flavobacteriales > Flavobacteriaceae > Aureibaculum. The sequence continues at coordinate 923,406 of CANLUS010000001.1, read as the reverse complement.
TAGGGAAAAAGCGCTTTACATATACTGATAGTTTTTCTAAAGCACCTCCAATAACAACTTCTTGCTTTTTATTTTTAATAGCGCTAAGCATTTTCTTTGTAAAATAATCTGGTTCCAATCCTTCAGCAGTTTTTTTATCCATCGTATTTTGCGGTGATCCATCAGCAGTCAATGCATTCATCGAAACATTGGTTTTTACATACCCCGGACAAATCAATGTTACATCAATATTGTATCGATGTATTTCTGCACGAAGGCTATCAAAAAAACCATGCAAGGCATGTTTCGAAGCTGCATACGAAGATCGTAACGGAGTTCCTAGTTTACCAACTACACTTGTAATTACGACAATATGCCCCTCTTTTTTAGCTACAAAATAGGGTAATAAAGCCTTAGTCAGCGCGACAGTACCCAAATAGTTCGTTTTAAAAATTTGATGATCAATTGTGATACCCGTATCAATAGCTAATGATCGTTGGCTAATACCTCCATTGTTAATTAGTATGTCGATCTCACCGAACTGAGAGATTGCCTCTTGTACCAACGTATCTAAATTCTGATAGTCATCTAAATCGACCTGGACTATTTTTACATTTTCGGGATTTTCGCATCGGATTTTTACGGCCTCCAATTTCTCAACATTTCTAGAAGAAATAATCACTTTCGCATTCTTTTTGGCCAAAGCTAAAACAGTTGCCTTTCCAATACCCGAAGAAGCTCCCGTGACCCAAACTACTTTATTCTCAAAACTCATATCATGATTTTTAACAAATGTAAAACATTTTAACACGTATAAAATATAGTACATTTGTCATGGCTTGATTTTTGTAAAACAATAGTTAAAGAATACTTATGACTAAAAAATTACTTCTTATTTTTTTATTGATAACTTCATTTTCGTATGCTCAGTATACAGTGAAAGGTGAATTACAACGACATCAAAACTATCCATGGATGATTTTATATGGGTTAGAAGGTGGGCAGCAAGACTATATTGCATATGATTCTATTAAAAAAGGTCGTTTTTCAATAACAATACCAAATAACCAGTCTCCAGGGATGTACCGTCTTGTCTATGATGTGAAAAACCAAGCTTCAGTTGATTTTATTTTTGATAATGAGAATGTAGAATTAATTTTTAATCCGTTACAAGCTGAAGAGACGATTCAATTTACCGAATCTGAAAACAACAAAGTATATCAAAATTACTTAAAACTGACGCGAGCTATTCAAGATGATCTGGATTCTATTCAAGCGAGCTATTTTCAAGCGAAAAACAAATCACTTGCAAAACAATACAACTTAAAGAGACAACAATTAATAGCACTACAAAAGGAATTCGAAACAACGACTGAAGGGAAATTAGCCCAGCACTTTATAAAAGCAAGTGCAAAATATTATGAAAGAACATTATTTTCATCGCCAAGGGAATATGTAGCCTCCATAAAAACACATTATTTCGATGCTATTGACTTCAATAACAAAACGCTATTGAACTCAACATTTATTCATGATCGGATTAATGTCTTTATTTTTTATTTAAATGCCGCGGAGGATTCAGCACAATTAGCCAAGCTTCAAAAAGAATCAATCACAAATATTTTGGACAAAATAGCGCCCAATCATAAGCTGTCTAAAGATGTTCAAGAAGGTCTGTTATATGGCTATGCCAATTTAGAGGATACCAATATGGTTCACTACGTTTTAAATAGCTATTCTAAACTGCCCAAAGAGTTTCAGGATGCTAACTTCGTTAATGATATTAAAGGTCAACTAAGCACTTCTATTGGTGCAACTGCACCAAATTTTTCATGGAATGAAAAAGGCGTTTCAAAAGATCTATATAGTTTGATTGGTGCACAAAAATATGTAGTGGTATTTTGGAGTTCTACTTGTGGGCATTGCTTACAAGAAATGCCTGTTTTATATAACTATTTAAAAAACAATGCTGAAACAAAAGTAATCGCTATTGGTTTAGAAGATGATCAAAGTACAACTGGTTGGAGAAACATGATTCTTAAGTATCCGAATTTCTCACATGTATATGGTGTTGACAAATGGAAAAATCAAACGGCTAAAACTTATGGTGTGAATTCCACGCCTTCGTTCTTTGTATTGGATGGTCAAAAGAAGGTATTGGCAAAACCAGATAATGTAAAAGAATTGAAAGTATTTTTTGACAAAAAATAACCAGTGTTCTAATTAGTTTCTCTCAAAAATTGAATAGATAAAAGAGGTGCAAATTAAGACCTGTTCATATTATATGGCCTGCTGTTTTATAAATTCTTTTGCTTCTTGAATTTCTACTCTTTCACTATTTGAACCTTTTGTTAATTCTATAAGCTGGTTATAATAGCTCGTTGCTTTTTCTTTATTTCCTGACTGTTTCGCAGCAATAGCAGCGCCATAAAGACCATTAAATCTATTCGGACGACCTACCAGATTCAATTCATACGCGACCAAAGCCTCTCTTGGCATCTCTAAGGCTAATAGCATATCGCCTAGCAATTCGTCGGCGGGAAGTACTTCTCCTGGTGTTACTGGGTGTTTTGAAGTTTCCCCTTCTAATTCAACTGCTTTTCTCATAAAATTAAGCGCTTCATTCTTATTCCCTTTTGCTAGTTGTATCCACCCCTCAGTGGCTTGAACCTGTATCATAACCTGACCTGATTTATAGTCATCTTTTAAGTCAACAAGATTATTATATAACTTCTTTAAGTTCTCTAATTCATTTTCGGCTGATTTAATGTCATTTAAATGACAAGCACCAAGTGCTCTAGCAAAGTGTATCATTGCTTTTTGCCAATGTAATTTATCCCAATCAAAATCAATTGAAGGCAATTCAAGATTTGCCGCTTTTTTCCATTGTTTATTTTCTAATACCATCCTTACCGGTATCGCACTTAAGGCATAGGTTGATGCAAAATGATCTTTTGGAAAAACATTTTCGACAGAATCCATATCTTTTAAATAAGCTAATGCATTTTTATTGTCTCCCATTTGTAAATATGCATATACAAGGTAGTCAACAGCATGTATTTCTTGTGTCCATGTTGATTCTGGATTTACACTTTCGGCATAACATGTAGCGGAATTTGCGGAATTGATATTCGTATCAATTGATTCTTGCCAAAGCCCTAGACGAGTAAAGATATGAGAGGGCATATGTTGAGCATGTGCTGAAGCCGGCGCAATAGTCGCATAACGTCTTGCCGTATTTAAAGCTTTTTCAGCTAACTCAGGATAATCATAATTATGAATTACATAATGTGCAATTCCTGGATGTTCAGGGTTTTTTTCAAAAAGATCTTCCAAAATTTTTCCAGACTTTTTTTGTCTTGTATAACTCTTATCATTGGGATCAGCAGCAGCCCGAATAGCCAGGGCATAAAAAACAGCAGCCTCGGTATCACCCGAATGTTTTTGATATAATAGTTCCATCTTCTTTTCATACATTCTTTGTCTAGTAGTCTTATCAAATTTATCCCAATCTGCATAAAAAACACTAATTGCATCTAAGTAATCTTGTTCTAATTCTGATTTTGGAATATCCTTCGCTAACTCAAGGAGCTTCTTCCCTTTTTCTAAATAACTAAGATCAGACTGCATCCAAAGCGAATGAAAAATACTCATAGAAACGCCCCAATAAGCCATCGCACAATTGGGATCCATATCAATTACTTTGACAAAAGCTTTTTCTGCCTCGGCATATTCAAAAGAATGTAAAAGCGATAATCCAAGGTCAAAAATTTCTCTAGTTTCATAATGACAGGAAAGTGAAAAATTTACTTCCCCAAAACTTTCAGAACTGCATAATAACAACTCGCCTCTTTTTAAATCTAAACTTGCAAGAATCGGATTTGGCTTTGGTGATTTCTTATTACATGAAACAATACAAATAGATAATATTACAATAATAAAAGGGCCTAGTAATTTCATATTCAGTGATTTATTGGTATTCAATCACTAAGTAACAAAACTTTCTTTATTAAAATCATTATTTATGTATAAACTACCATAAATGACGTGTAAATAGCGCCATTAAACTTAGAAGTGCAAAAAGGCATCTTCAATATGCTCTATGTTGAAACTATCTTGTTCTTTAATAATAGCAATGATATCAAAACGAACTTCTACTTCTAAATCTTTAGAAGTTACGTATTCATCTATCGCTGTGACTAATAATTTTATTTTTTTCGGACTGACAAAATCTTCTGGATTTCCGAAATTAGTTGAAGATCGTGTTTTCACTTCAACAACTGCAAGTATGGTGTTTTTTTGAGCAATTATATCAACTTCGGCTTTTTGGTAACGCCAATTGACATCACGAATGGAATATCCTTTTTTTACTAGAAAATCTATTGCTAATTCTTCTCCTTTTTTACCAAGTTCATTGTGTTGTGCCATTAATCTTTGAACTTAACTATGGCTTTTTTCCCTTCTTTTACTTCTAATGAAACTTCACGACCTAAGATAAGCGTACGGTTGTCTCTAATATGGCCTGCGGGAAAATCAAATACCACTGGAAAATCATATTCTGCAACGGCATCTAAAATAACTTGTTCGACCGGTTTACCAAAGTCGGTATCGTTTTCGCGAATGTCAGTAATTCCCCCAACTACCAAACCATAACAGTTTTCGAAATAACCATTTCGCTTTAAATTTTGCATCATACGGTCGATATGGTATACATATTCTCCTAGGTCTTCGATAAATAGAATTTTTCCATCAGTTTTTAAAGACGATTTAGAGCCGAGCAAACTGTATAAGATAGATAAATTTCCTCCAATCAATTGCCCTGTTGCTGTACCAGTTTTATTAAAATCCGATTTTGGTGTTTTATATTCTAAGCTTTTCCCAAATAGCGCCCTCTTTAATGATTTCAGCGCTTTTTTCTGCTTCTTATTTCCTGGTCTATACGTTGAAGGCATGATGCCATGAATAGATTCTCTTCCTAAATTATGTACTTCATTATGCAACACAGTCACATCTGAAAAACCAATAATCCATTTGGGGCTTTCACTAAATTTTGAAAAATCCAAGGCATCTACCATTCTAACAGTTCCGTATCCGCCTCGAGCGCACCAAATCGCCTTCACACTGTCATCGTCTAATGCCCTTTGAAAATCCTCTGTTCTTTGAGCATCTGAGCCTGCAAAGTGGTTTCCATCAGCATACAAATGTTGACCAAGTTTTACATTTAAACCCCAATCTTCCAGAAGTTCAACCGCATCATTAACAATAGATGAATCTTTTAAAATTCCGGCCGTAGCCACAATCATTACGGTATCACCTTTTTTTAAATATGTTGGTTGCATAAGTGGAGAGTTGATAAATTTAGGGCGTTGATCTTGAGAAAAACCACTGGCAACGTAGAGCATCACCATAAGGATGAGCAAACGATTGTATAGCTTAATTTTTATCATTCTATTGCCTTTTGTAAAAATACATATTTCTCTATAAACGCTTATCGGAGTCAAAAAGTATCAAAATATAGTTTATAGGCTATTGATATAGTCCATTTTTCTTACTTTTGCCAAACCAATTTTTTGAAATGAACACACCTAAAAGATATACGATAACCGCCGCTTTACCTTACACCAACGGACCTGTACACATTGGTCATTTAGCTGGGGTATATGTACCTGCTGATATCTATGCACGATTTCAGCGAATAAGAGGCAACGATGTAGCGTATATATGTGGTTCAGATGAACATGGTGTACCTATTACCATAAAGGCAAAAAAAGAAGGTGTAACACCGCAACAGGTTGTAGACAAGTATCATGCAATGATAAAGGCTTCTTTCAAGGAATTTGGTATTTCTTTCGATAATTATTCACGTACTTCTGCGAAAATCCATCATGAAACTGCGTCAGAGTTTTTTAAAAAATTATATAATGACGGTAAATTTATAGAAGAAACCAATCAACAATTATACGATGCTGAAGCGAATCAGTTTTTAGCGGACCGTTTTGTTGTTGGTACTTGTCCGAAATGTGGTTTCGAAGAAAGTTATGGTGATCAATGTGAAAATTGTGGCACCAGTCATAATGCGACCGATTTGATCAATCCTAAATCGGCTATTACAGGAAATACACCAAGTTTAAAAGAAACAAAACATTGGTTTTTACCCTTAGATCAATACGAATCTTTTTTAAAAGAATGGATTCTTGAAGGCCATAAGGAAGATTGGAAACCGAATGTGTATGGTCAAGTAAAATCTTGGGTCGATGATGGTTTACGTCCGAGAGCCGTAACCCGCGACCTCGATTGGGGAATTCCGGTTCCGGTTGAAGGTGGAGAAGGGAAAGTATTATATGTTTGGTTTGATGCACCTATCGGCTATATCTCTTCAACTAAAGAATGGGCCGCCGAAAAAGGCATTGATTGGGAGCCCTATTGGAAAGATAAAGACACCAAATTATTACACTTTATTGGTAAAGATAATATCGTATTTCATTGTATTATTTTTCCGAGTATGCTTAAGGCTGAAGGAAGTTATGTATTGCCTGAAAATGTGCCAGCAAACGAGTTCTTAAATCTAGAAGGAAATAAGATTTCGACTTCCAAAAACTGGGCTGTTTGGTTACATGAATATTTGGAGGATTTTCCTGATAAGCAAGATGTGCTTCGCTATACATTAACTGCGAACGCGCCAGAAAGTAAAGACAATGATTTTACTTGGAAAGATTTTCAAGCTAGAAACAACAATGAATTGGTTGCTATTTTTGGAAACTTTATCAATCGTGTAGTCGTCTTAACCAATAAATACTACGAAGGTCAAGTCCCTTCACCAGCGACCTTTACTGATGTTGACGAAGATACGTTGGCGTTGCTAAAAAAATATCCTCAAATTATTTCAAAATCTATCGAGCGTTATCGTTTTAGAGAAGCCTTGGTTGAATTGATGAATTTGGCTCGAATGGGTAATAAATATTTGGCTGATGAAGAGCCATGGAAAGTTATAAAATCTGACCCGGAGCGTGTGCAAACAATTTTGTTTGTAGCCTTACAGATTGCAAGCGGATTGGCCATTTTATGCGAACCATTTTTACCATTTACGGCGAAAAAATTGAATTCAATATTACACTATTCGACACTTGATACAATAGCTACTTGGGATGAGATTAAAACAGCAAATAGCTTAATACCTGCAGGTCATCAAATTGGAAAAGGAGAATTATTATTTACTAAGATCGAAGATCTTGAAGTACAACAACAATTAGATAAACTACAAGCCTCCAAACAGGCGAATGAAGCGGCAAATAAAATCGTAGCACCACAAAAAGACACCATCGAATTTGATGATTTTACCAAACTTGATATGAGGGTCGGCACCATTTTAGAGGCGACTAAAGTGCCTAAAACAAAAAAATTACTGCAGCTAAAAGTCGATGTGGGTATCGATACAAGAATGATCGTTTCTGGTATTGCCGAGAGTTTTTCTCCCGAAGAAATTATTGGTCAGAGAGTGACAGTACTTTGTAATTTGGCTCCGAGAAAATTAAGAGGCGTTGAAAGTCAAGGGATGATCTTAATGACAGATACCCCTGACGGAAAACTCGCGTTTATAGAGCCAGAAAATGATAGTGTTTCCAACGGTGAGCAAGTGAGTTAATGAATCCCCAATTCTTTTCGCAGTTTTACATCTTTCAATGAATTCTTACTCCAATAATCTAGCATTTTTTGTTTTTGCAACGAAATTTTTGTTGTTCTAATTTTATTATCAAAAGCAGAAGGATAACTATCTAGCCAACCTACAATTTTATAAGGCGCTTTATTCTCAAACACTATTCGTAAGGTTCTTTTAAGAGCTGGCATCTCTATTATATATTCCTTCAAATCGATTCCTAAAAACTCCTTTTCAACGTAATGCTGAAGTGCTCCTTTCGCAGCGGTACTGGCTAATTTTGCATGTTTTAACTGGACATAATTTGCTGAAGGAATCATTTGAAAATTTCCTTCAGGTAAGGAATTAGGATCCATTCGCAAAACATTAAATAACTCGTCTTCTAAAATCCCGTCGTTGATGATTACATTTTGATCTCCCTCTCCTTCAAAATACGATCGCAACTCAGTTTGGTAGGCATTATCCCGATAGTTAAATTGTAAATACACATTACCACACCATTCTTGTGAAGAACTAGAAACTTTTAAGGTCTTCGGAAATCGAGTTCTATCTAATGGTGTAAAGGTTGAGGTAAACATCGAATAATCGTAGACCCCTGTTGTGAATTTTCGCAATTGAATATTCTTTAAAATAGGAGTGGTATTTTGATTGGTATAACGTTCATTTTTTACCTGTTTTTGATGTAAAAAATCTTCCCGTACAAAAACACTGATTAACTGCCCGTTATGATTTTCTTGATACCTATTTTGAGATAAAGCATACACATTAATCTCTGCCAAACCTTGCGTCCAATACTTGTCAATATCAACCTCTTTTGAGGTCATATTCTTAGTCTCTTGACCACATGAAAATTGAGAAAACAATACGATAAATACTACAAAATGAGCTACTTTCTTCATAATTTTTAGATTCTTTTATAAAGGTATATATTTCTTAAATTGAATTCCATCAATTTCTGTTAAAAATGGATTTATTCGTTTAATTTTGTGACTTCATTCTATTCAACTACATGAGTCAAATCGTACAGTATATACAATCACAAACAAAGTTGCCAATATCGGGAATTCAAAACACCATTGAACTCTTAAATCAAGATTGCACTATTCCGTTTATCTCTCGTTATCGTAAAGAAAAAACAGGAAATTTGGATGAAGTCCAATTAGGAGATATTGTTACATATAAAGAACAATTTGAAGAATTAGAAAAGCGCAAAGCCACTATTCTAAAAGCAATTTCAGAGCAAGGTAGTCTGACCGATGAACTAGCACAAAAAATACACGGTTCGCAAGATTTAACGAGCCTAGAAGATCTCTACTTACCGTATAAGAAAAAACGTAAGACAAAAGCTGAAACGGCACGTAACAACGGACTCGAAGCTCTTGCTAAGATTATTATGAGTCAGCGTACGAATGAATTACAATTTATCGCTTCAAAATACATCTCAAATGCGGTTTCAAATGAAGAAGAAGCATTAGAAGGAGCACGTCATATTATTGCCGAATGGATCAATGAACGTACCGACATTAGAAATAACATTCGTCATCAATTAGAGCGACATGCTATCATTTCCACAAAAGTGATTAAAGCGAAAATTGATGACGAAAAATCACAAAAATTCAGAGATTATTTTGACTGGAACGAATCTCTAAATCGTTGTCCCTCTCACCGTTTATTGGCTATTTTAAGAGCTGAAAATGAGGGATTTATTCGAGTTAAAATAGCCATTGATGATCATCGTGCAATTACCAAAATAGAAGATCGAATAATTCGATCTCAAAACGACTGTGCCGATCAAATAGAAATTGCGATTGCTGATGCGTATAAGCGCTTGTTGTTTCCTTCTTTATCAAACGAGGCTTTACAGATTGCTAAAGAAAAGGCCGATGAAGCCGCCATCAACGTATTCGCTAAAAACCTACAACAATTATTACTCGGTGCTCCTTTAGGAGAAAAGAATGTTTTAGCAATTGATCCTGGGTACAGAAGTGGTTGCAAGGTCGTATGTTTGAATGCTCAAGGCGGATTGGAATACAATGAAACTATCTATCCGCATGCACCTCAAAATGATTCAAAAGGAGCTATTAAGAAAATTAGTTCTTTAGTAGATGCCTATAAAATTGAAGCCATCGCTATTGGTAACGGCACAGCTTCTAGAGAAACCGAACAATTGATTCGAAGAATTCAATTTAAAAATGATATTCAAGTTTTTGTCGTCAGTGAAGCCGGTGCATCGATCTATTCAGCTTCAAAAATCGCGCGCGATGAATTTCCAAATTATGATGTGACGGTTCGAGGTGCCGTTTCTATCGGACGACGATTAGCAGATCCATTGGCAGAATTGGTAAAAATTGATGCAAAGTCAATTGGGGTAGGACAATATCAGCACGATGTAGATCAAAGTAAACTTAAAAAAAGATTAGATAAAGTTGTAGAAAATTGTGTGAATAAGGTTGGGGTAAATATTAATACTGCAAGTCAATCTTTATTAAGTTATGTATCGGGTATTGGACCAAAATTAGCAGAGAATATTGTAGCTTATAGAAAAGAACAGGGCGCTTTTAACTCAAGACAAGATATTAAAAAGGTATCGCGATTAGGGGGCAAAGCATTTGAGCAAGGTGCCGGATTTTTACGTATTAAAAATGCCAAAAACCCATTAGATGATTCAGCGGTTCATCCAGAAAGTTATGGGATTGTTACTCAGTTTGCAAAGGACGAAAAAACTACAGTTTCTGAATTAATCGGTAATAAAATTACTCTTCAAAGAATTAATTTAAAGCAATATGTTTCTTCAACAGTGGGTTTACCGACCTTAACGGATATTATTGCCGAATTAGAGAAACCTGGTTTAGACCCAAGGGCTCAAGCGAAAGTTTTTACTTTCAATCAAAATATTAAAACAATAAGCGATCTTAGAGAAGGTCAATTGCTTCCGGGTATCGTAAACAACATCACTAATTTTGGTTGTTTTGTTGACGTAGGTATTAAAGAAAGTGGTTTAATACATGTTTCTAACCTGTCAGATACCTTTGTAAAAGATGTTACCGAACATGTGAGTCTGCATCAGCAAATTATCGTAAAAGTATTGGATGTCGATATTCCTAGGAAGAGAATTCAGCTGAAATTACACACATAAAAAAAAAGAGGCTCTCTTAAATATTATTTTGATACCCAATGCCGACATTTTCGGGAGGAAAATCAACGCTCTAAGATTAGTCTCTCTTTTATAGGTACAAAAGTAAGACATGAATCTATAGTAAATCTCAAGAAAACAAGCAATTAGAAGTATTTTAATTTCCTATGGTCTCGAGATATGCTCCCGGAATTCCAAAATTAGAAATGCCTTCAATCGCTATCTGTAATTTTTTAGCCGTATCAGAATTAAAAAAGGTAACAGTAGCGTTTCCATTAATATCAGTCTTTACCATCGGATTCCAATAAATTGTGGTTCTATAATCTTCTCTTTTTCTTGTTTCGGGCTCAATATCATATTTTGGTAAGTAAAATTCTTTTATCTCTGAATATGTATTTAGGTCAAATTCTGACGAAGCAACTTCTTTATAATTCCCCTTCCCTCTTTTTGTATAAATCAAAATAACGCCACCAGCACCCCGTATGCCATAAGCAGCCGTCGAAGGACCTTTTAAAACTTCCATTCTTTCTATAATACTCGGTTCTAAATCGGCAATAAAATCTGGTACGGGTCGTGCCGACTTAAAGGCTTGTGATTCAGAATTTCCACCATCATCACCTCCTTCGAATGGAGTCGATCTATCTGAAATCATTGGTACACCATCAAGAATCCACAATGGTGAGTATAAGTTTCTAATTTGAACCGATATATTTCGTCCAGAACCTTGCACTTGAACTCCGGCGACTGTGCCCAATAAATTTAAATAACTACTCGTTTTTACCGCTTGATCTTCCATATATATGGTTGCATCTGGTGTAATTCCAAATTTAGATTTCACCGGAGAACGAGTGCTCCGATCAACTTTCCCTTTGATATTAACTACATCTAATTTTTCATCAGTATCAACATTCGTTAAACTATTAACAGCTTCGCTTTTTTGTTCTAAAATGGCTTGTCTATAAATTTTCGTTTCTTGTTGAATTACTTCCTTTGATTTTATCTTATTGACTCCCTTAAAATTTGATTTAGGTAATGCCAACAATTTATTCTTAGGGGTGTCTAAGGTAACTTGTACTCCAATAGGTTCTTTTTTACTCGAATAAGCAGAAAATACTAATTTTAATGGGTTCGCATGTTTCAAATCACGCACTTCAAACCTTCCATTAGAATCTGTTATTGTGGGGTACATTTGAAACCCAAATTTGTCAGTAGTATTTGCAATAATATTTAACGAAGTACTCTTCAAAATATCACCAGAGGCAGTTTTAGCAATGCCAGAAATTGTATGCTTTTCATCGACTAGGAATTCCTTTATAGAATCATTTTTCTGTTCATCAAGTTGTTCCCAATTGAACCTTCTCCAACCATGAGTTAACATTATTAAATCTAATCGCGAACTTGTAGAAGTCTTTTGATTTTTAAAATGTATCCCAGGATTTTCTACGACACCTTTAAGTTCTGATTGCAATAACAAATGTGTTAAAATTGTTGAGGCATTGCTCGATTTTCCGTTCGTCGTTGCATCCGTCACTGCTAAAGAAAAAGCACTAGAAACAGCCCTACCCGATGGATCAGTTACGTTTATATCTAACACTAATTTATCTTTAGATTTTAATGTTTTTTTATTGAGTTTTGTGCGCACAATAAGTTCGTTTTGATTATTCACAAATAAAATACGTTCAGCATAGGGTTTTTTGTCTTGATCAAAAAGAGTGAGCGTCATCACCCCACTCGGTAACTTATTTTTAGGGATTTCAAAATCTATACTCGTAGCTTCATTAAACCGAAGTCTAGTTTGATAATATTTCTTGCCGCCTATATGACCAATTATATAGAATGTTTTATCCTTTAATTCTTCGCTAGCTTGTACCTTTACTCGAACAGTTTTACTATTTCTATTATCAATACGCATTACATATCCTTTACTTTTTATTGGAGGTAATGGATACCTCGAATTATCACTCAAAACTGCAGTATAAGATTCTCCCTTCTGAGGTCGTAATCTAAAAGATCCAGCACCACTATATATCGAATTTATATTGGCAATAAACTGCCCTTTCGAATCTAATATTTGACCTTTTATTTTTTTGCCTAATCCATCAGTTCCAACGGCCTTAAAGGCGATTAGATTTATCATATTTGCAATGGCGTCTCCTCCTTCAGGAAAGAATTGTAAATCAACTTTACCTGCATTTTTTGAAGTATTAGAGCTTATTGTTTGGCCATCTAACACCTCTATTGTTTTATTAAAAAAGAAGGCATCGTCAAAATTTCGCATCCAATTGGTATATGCTCTTAATTGATACGTTCCTCCCGACAAGTCAGCATCAATTTTTATGGATCCTTTTCCTCGCCCGTTAATAAGCTCGACATATTTCGATTTTACAATCTTATTATCTGCATTAATAAGATCTACATGAAGCACTTGACTTTCCAGTGATTGATAATATTCAGGCCCTATGGTACCAAAGGCACTATACCAAAGATAACCACCTGATGAAAAAATCTCCTTATTCGTATGTAAATAGACCTTTTGAACGGTATTATTCTGAGAAAACCTATCCATACTATCACCTAGCCATTTAATAAATGGATCACCAGCAATACCCGATTGCATTAAGGCAATCTGTTGCCTACTATTCAAAAACATTGATTCAAATCTATTGCCTTTTTCAAAAGCGTCTATAACTTCTTGCTCAACAGGAGTTCTTTTTACAATTTGGTTATCCTGCCAAAATTTTTGATTATATCCTATCTCATTTAAGTTTTCCCAATCACTTTTACCTCGACGGAATTGCCGACCTAACTTAGGTTTTCTTAAGGGTTGATAATATTCGAAAAAGAACAGTTTCGATTCAGACGACACATGAGTTTTCAAGGTTTCTTCCTTAAAATAATCGAATTCTTGATTGACATTTATATAGTCTAATACTAAATCTAATTCTTTATCTTTTTTAAAAGCTATCTCATAAGATAGGTTATAGTTCTTTTTGGATGTATTTTTCTCTGTTAGCTTAATTAACTTTACGTCATCTTGCGCTATCGACCCAATAACCTTTAAAACATCATAAGTTCTAGAATTCAAATAGACCTCACCTTCAAAAGCTGGTTTTGGCACATTAGGTTCAGGTTTCAGATATACAACAATAAGATTACCTTCATTGGTTTTAAGAAGGTCAATAATTTTTGCTGTATAGTAATTTTCTAAAGATTCTCGTAATGGAAATAGGAGATCATTTGTATTTGGTTGTATAGCTGTTAGCAAACGGGAAAGGAGGGTGAAATTTTTATTGTTCACACTGTTTTCTTTTAGGGCATATCTACCTTCAATAATTTCCCAATCTTGTACCCCGCCGGTTGTATATTTTATATCATAAATAATCTCGGAAAACTCAGAATACGTATCGCCATTCTTTGCCTTTTGACGGTATAATGCCTTTCCATATTTTTCAATTGAACTTAGTGAACTCATCTGTCTAAATGCCTTTTGAGCCAGCTCTATCGCATATCCATTTTTATCCCCTACATCGAGCGTTACTTCATCAAGGCTATGTGCTAAAGGGGTTAATTTGACAATAAGCTCGACATTTTTAGTAATGTTTATACTTTGTTTTTTGTAGTTTAAATGAGAAAATATGAGTTTGATCGGAAGCGTCTCTATACTAATAACGAAATCTCCTTCTTCATTACTCGAAGTTCCGGAATGCGTGTTTTCTATAATAGCACTACAAAATGGTACTCCTTCACCAGTTTCCGCATCAATAATTTTACCTTTTATCTCATAGCTTGGAGCGTTATAAAATCGAGATTCAATTGATTTAGCAAGGGCTTCATTTGGGGTCAATAATAAAAGTAATAGCCCAAAAAGTGCCGACACATGTATTAATTTCTTTAGTTCAGTCTCCATACGAATTACATTATAATAGGCAATTACAAGATACTAATTATTACAAAATAAAAAAGAGTCGCTAATTGCGACTCTTTTAGAACAGACCAAATATAGATGTTTTTTTCTCAATTGGTTTTTCTTTTACTTCCTTCTTTTTTTCGAAGCTAAGTTTTCTCTCAACTCGAGTAATTTCATCATTGACAAAATCGACAAACTCATTATTTAAACCTCCTTTTTTAGCTTCTTTTAATGTTTCAAATGCCAATTTATATCTGCCTGTTGCTTCATAGAGCTGCCCTCTTTGTAAAAGTAGGGTAGACCTGCTAACTCCTTTGATCGTAAAACCATAATTTAATAACTTCTCTGCCTCATCAAAATCATCATTTTGAATTAAAACTCGCACATAATGGGTATATACGTAGTGCGCGTCAAGATTTACTGATAATGCCTCAGCAAAATAGTTTTTTGCAGTCGTATAATCTTCGAGTTGTTCAGCATATAGGCGACCCATTAAGCACAATGCAAATGCATCTCTGCTATTATAAGAAAGCGCATAATTCAATGCTTCTAAAGTCTCTTCAAGGTTATATGGGTAAGCATCTAAAGCTTTCATCACATAACTATTATGTAAATTATTTTCCATTTTTTATAAATTTTGAATAGTATTACTCAAGCATACCAAGTTCAATACTCAGTGCTTAAAAAATTAGGATTCTCTAAAATGATTTGAAAAAATCCGAAATGTTGTTCTTACTTCGGATTTAGATTCTGGAAAGATTATTTACAGAAATACCGAAGCCTAAAAAAAGACAAACTTCTTTTGTCCATTTTCTGAAATGTTATGCGATGTTCTAACATGACTTCTATTTAATTTTTGTGTATCACAGTTGTTTCTTTAAAACTGCGATGCAAAGATGAATAGTATTTTTTAAATATCCAAATAAAAAACAATATAATTTACTGATAATCAGTTATTTGTATTTCATTTTAGTCATAACAATCCCTGTCCGCTTTATGCAGATTGTTAAGGTATTTGGCAATAGTCTGTCTACCAATCGCTTACTCTTCAAGGTCTTCTATTTTAATTTTTATAATTTATGTTCAAATCATTTTATTTTTTCATAAAAAAGCGTCCAATTTCTTGGACGCTTGTATATATTTCTATTCTTCTGATTAAATCATTTTAAAAAAATGATTAAAAATAACTACATATCGTCCTATATCGACTGAATAATTCATTCATTCCTCGATAATCCCACTAACAAAACAGTGGCGCAGGTGCAATATGTACTCTTATGATTTTCATTTGTGAGGCAAAGATGCAATTATATTCTATAACAATCCAAAAAAAATTACTTCTGTAATGACATACATAAAAGAGCGCCCGTAAGGCGCTCTAAAAACTTTCTCTTTTACACAGCGTTCCCACTGAGTATTGAGTTTTAATAACGCTCATATTCATAAAATATTCTATTATATATAATATTTAGTCTGAAAATTCAAATTCCTTGGCTGACTCTAATTTGAGCTTCTTTTCAATCTGATTTGGCGTTCCTTCTTCCACCATCCAATGTTCATCAAGGAGAGAAGAATAAATCACTTTTACTTTCAATGTATTAAATAATTCTTCGAGTTTTCTAGTTTCGGAGGTCCATTTCAATGTAATTAGATTCACATTTTCTCCAGGACTTATCATTTTATTACGAATATTCCCATCGGTGCTGATCACATTGTAATTGATATTTTTGGCATCTGGAGCCAATGTCTGCAAAACATCAAACCAATCTTTAAAATACATACTATCATTATAGATCTGATACGAACTAATTTTCGCTAATCCATTACCGCTATTCTTCATTTGAATACCAAAACCTCTTGCATTGTAGGATTTACCTATCGTAATATATGGGTACATGGAGGCTTTTTGTTGTGACCGCATGATTCGCACTTCTTGAATTGACAAAAACAATGCACATACACTCACAAAAAGTGCACTTCCTGCTACTAAAAAATTAATATTTACCTTTTTAAGCCTATTGATAATCTTCATATTAGAATAATTGTACAGTTTTACCTTCATCTTCTGCCTTAATAACAACCAACAGTTTTCTCAAGCCGATTTTATTCACCTTATACACTTTGGTTCCTGTAGTCCATCGTTCTTTTTTCGACGTAAATGGCATCATCGGAAAACCATATCCAAATGTCGAACCATCGGCCTTAGGGCCAACAACTGCAAACTGATTTCTGTTTGACGAATTGTTTTTTATCTTAAAGCTTATCCATTTCAATGCGCTATTTTTTGGTTTTCTTGACTTTGCAATGGCTCGTTTACTATCGCCTTTTAAAACTTTAGGTGTACCAATAACCTCTATTCTTGCATCGTTACTTAAGTTGCTTTCAAGAATGTCGGATACATTCACCATCGCTTTTCCCGCACCCCAAATATTTAAGAAAGCGCTTTTCGTCTGTAATTCAGTAGCATCAATAGTTCCGTTTTCGGCACCGATACCAACTGAGTTTGTGTTGCCTTTTGCCACGATTGTACCATTCAATGCCATAAATGAAATATTGTCTTTTTTAATATTCTTTACGAGCAAGGTCTCGTGCACATCTAATTGAATTCTTTTCATATGTGGCATCCCAATTTTTATAATGATGTTCTGTGATGGCTGAATCCAATCTTTTTGAACCAATTTTAAGGTGCCATCTACAACTTCAGTATCAATTAAATTAAATAGATTGCTATCTGCCGTAATAGAAATTGTTTCATCACTTGATTGATCTATCTCTACCTTCGCATATAGACCCATTTCAATATCCGTCAATCCTATGGCAGAAAAAGTTCGTGTTTCGATATTCTTGTTCCCTTTGATTTGTGTAAATCCCGTCATTCCGATCAGGAAAAACAATAGTGTTATTTTCTTCATTTTAGTTATTTTTTAAATTCTTGTATAGCTATATTTATTCCTTATAAACTTTTCTTTTGAACCTGTTAAAAGAATCTCTTTTGTAACAGAATATATGTTATCATCGAAAAGATATGTTTTATAAATAGTTGCTTTTTTGCTATTGTCATAACCTTTGAACATTGTTACTATTTTTATCATGCCGTTATCTTGTTTTATTTTTTTTATAACCTTTTCGTTGCCAAAATAGGTTCCTCCTTTTTTTAGTTTGATGGATCCTTTTGAATTCGCCTTTGGTTCATTATTATATTGTGTTGATATCATTATTCTATTTCCCTTAACTACTAATTGCATCTTCGTTTGTAATACCGTTTTGTTACCGCTAGTATAATCTATGTACATTAGATTGCCTTCCCAATTAGTATCGTGCAAAATCTCAATATCTGATAATTCTATGCTATCTTGAGCTACTACCTCTATGTTAAAACGGCTATGAATAGGATCATTAGAATCGCTTTGACAACCGTAAATTCGGTTCTATTCTTTTGCTGGTGTATGTTTATTTCGTCCTCCATAATGTTATGTTTTATATGTTTCTTTATTTTACTTATTTTTTATAATTTCTAATACTTTGTTTAATTCTGTGTCTATACCATTTATGAGGTCATTCACATTTTTTTGAACCAGCACATCTGGTTGTATTCCGCTGTCATAGGTGGTCGCTGTTTCTTCTAAAATTTTGATACTGAAAACTGGTATGTCTAGTTCAACTCTTGTATTTGGAAGTCTATGAAAAAACATATAACCTCCGTTCAAACCTTTTTGATTTCCTCCTGTTTCTTGCCCTACGAGTGTTGCCAGCTTATAGGCTTTCACATAGGTCGCCATAATATGGGTCGCTGAACTATTTTCGGCATCAGTCAATACATAAACATTTCCTTTAAAGCCAGCCTTCTTTGGTTTGTATGTTTTCGAAGTTTCGGCATACATATCCTTTAATTTATACCGGCCCTTTGGTAGTTGCTTTACTTTATTCCCCCAATCATAGGGTCGTTTATCCCAAGTACTAATGTATTTTCTCAACTTTTCTGGAATGGCTCGATATACAGTTGTTTGTGCAGGTAAATTCACCTTGATTGATGTATCAATAATTCGTTCTAAGATGTATTGCACTACCTGAGCATCGCCACCTTCATTGCCACGGATATCAATAACCAGGTTTTCAATTTTATTATTCTTTAAGGATTTAAAAGAAGTGTCTAGAAATTCTTTCCATTTAAAATCACTGCTAAAAATGGCAAAACTTTTAATTTGTAACTGTGCTGTTTTCTCATTAAGAATTGAAAATTTCCACCCTTCTTCGAAAGAACTCCCAAAATCGGTATAGCGTTGCTTTAAGATTTGAGTACGTTTTGTTTTTGACATTGCTTTCACCAAAGTTTGCTGCATCTCATCTGTACGATGATCTTTTAGTTGCAATTGAAATTCACCTTGATGCGGAAATTCCAACGGAAAGAAAATGTCAAATAATTCGAACTTTGAATTTCCACTTAATGTTAAGCGTTGCAAGCGCTTTTCGAAATTATTTCCGTCAGAAGTAATATAGTCGACTAAGCGGGTCATGATCGTATCAGTAGCAATACCATTTATACTTAAAATTTCAAGTCCTTTTTTGAGCCGTTCATTATCAGATGCATTTTTATCGATAAATAATCGTTTTCCTATTCTGTTAAATGTAAAAGGCACTTTATCTGCTTGATGAAAAGCTGCCATCTTCACATCTGGACCTTGATTCCAAGGATTGGTAAAGGTGTGACTACATTTAATATTTGCGGCAAATTTTGAAACCTCCTTATAGGCATTAAGTAATGTAGGGTTCGCAAGTAGTTGCCTTTCTAAGTGTTTAAAGTCCAGCTCTAATTCGATACTATCTCGATAGGTATACAAATTTGGATGTATAAATTCTAGGGTCTCTTTTAATACCGCAATATCTTCTTTAATCTGTGTTTCTGTATATGTTAGTTTTTCAAGCCTTTTTGAGTCATGTACGTTAAATTCGTTAAAAACAAAATTGGCTTTTATTGATGGCTTTTTGAACCAAAGTATGCGGTTGTCTGATCCGTATAATTCTAATGCTTTACCATTAGTGAATTTGAATCTTAAGTTTCTTTTCGAAGTTTTAAATGGAATCGTGGCTTCATAAATACGGTCTCCGTCAGTGTCAGATAACACATAATCCTTATCCCATGACAATGGACTGATATTTCCCCTTAGAGACACCTTGTTCATTTTTTTTTCGTGACGCATGTCTACTTTAAAAGTCACTTGATATTCTTGCGCTTGGCAGGAAAAAAGGATTAGACTGCATAAAACTGTACGTATAATTTTCATAATTGATAGTTATTTCGATTTGATGAAACAAAATTGCCAATTATGATGTCGCTAGACGACTCAACCCGTATTTGTCAGTCTCAAATACGATTTGAGACGTCTTAATTAACTTGTGAATTTAGATATTGGGTAGGTGATGTATGTGTTAGTTTTTTGAAAACTCTATTGAAAGTAGCCTTACTATTAAAACCACAATCATAGGCTATTCCTAATAAAGAAAGTTGCTTATGTTCTCCTTTTTGTAGCTTTTCCTTAAAAGCATTTACACGGAAAGTATTTACAAAGTCATTGAAGTTCAAATCAAAACCCTCATTAATAACTTCAGAGAGCTCGGCTCTATTCATATTTACTTTTTTAGATAACTCAATAAGATTTAAATCTGGATTTAAAAATGGTTTTTCTTTTTCAAAATAACTGTTTAGCTGCTCTTTTTTCTTTATTAAATCTTCAGATATTTTATTTGGTACTATCTGTTTGTTCTTTAATAAATTTACCTTATAATCTGATTCGAAGTTGAGTGAAGTCAATTTGATTGTATCCGTAAAATATCCTTTGATCCCAACATAAATTACAGCAAGAGCAGAACAAAATTGCAACCACCATTTTTGTGTCCAACTTAATTCAGTAATAACTTCATTAATAAATATCTGAATGACCCCATATATAAAAATAAGGCTATAGATAAATAAAAAATTACGTATCCAGTTTAATTCTAATTTAAAAACATTCGAAAAATAATGCTGTATTTTGTTCTTATACTCGTAAAATAATTGAAATGTGAATGCTAGGTATAATAGCATCTGAAAGGTCGAAAAAAGAGTAAATACTGGGTCAAGATATTTCCATTGAAGGTTGATGACCATATAGCCATTTTGTGTTTCATTAAATCCTGGTTGCGAAGCATCGTAGATTAAAATGAAACCTTTGAAAACAAAAAATATCAACCATGGTACAAAATGCCAGATATCTCTTTTGTTAAATTTAAAGTCTGATGTGGTAATAGATTTAACATAAAAATAGAGCAACGGAGCTAAAACCATCCCTAGACTAATTAAATAATAATTAATCTTAGTATTACGAAATGTATCATACCAGTCCATAAAACCGATGGTATACGTAGTACGATGATAACATGTAATAATTAAAATCAATGCCAATAAAAGATCAGAAATATTTCTTTTCTGATGATATCGCCATAATAATAAGAATCCAAAAATTAATCCTTGAACGACCAATATTAATAATGGTGTACTATAGATATTAAAATTTGGGAATTTTAAAAATGGTATTGGACTCATTTCTCAAATATATGAGTTTTAGTATCAAAAAAAAAGAGCGCGATGCGCTCTTTTTATAAGAATATTAGTAATTCTATTTACTCCCTAAAAGTAATAATTCATTGATCACAATCTCGGTAATATATTTCTTAATACCTTCTTTGTCTTCATAAGAACGGGTAACCAATTTTCCTTCTACCGCAATTTCACTTCCTTTTGATACATATTTCTCAATGATTTCTGCCGTTTTATTCCAGGCAACAACATTGTGCCATTGGGTATCTGTTATTTTCTCTCCTAGACTATTCTTGTACGTTTCATTTGTAGCAATAGAGAATTTGGCTAATTTTTTTCCCGAATCTAAGGTAATCACTTCTGGATTTCCTCCTAAATTTCCGATCAACTGTACTTTGTTTCTTAGTGCGTTCATAATTTTAATTTTAATGTTTAACAGTTAAGATATATCCCAAACACGTGTCAGGATTTTTAATTTTTTGCAAAAGAGTAATTTTTTTCTTTCGACACTGCAAACATAATTCGATGGCCAAATGAGACTCGGTTATTAAGTACTTACTTTCGTTTGTAAACGAATGTAGTCGTTTGTAAACGGATATTTTTAGTATATTAGGGCATGCAAAAACAACAATGTTTAGAATGTGGAGAACCTTTTAAAGGGCGAGTAGACAAAAAATTCTGTTCTGACTATTGTCGAAACTCGTACAATAACAAAGTCAATAAAGACAGTAAAAACCTAATTCGAAATACGAATAATCGATTGCGAAAGAACTATAGAATATTAGAAGCGCTGAACCCAAATCAAAAAACGAAGACCTCAAAGACAAAATTAAACGAAAGAGGCTTTGACTTTAATTACTTCACAAGCATTTATACTACAAAGGCAGGAACAATATATTATTTTGTTTATGACCAAGGATATTTACCTCTTGAAGGTGGTTATTATGCCCTTGTAAAACGAGATAGTTAATATGCCAATATTCATATTTCAAGAGACAAATCCGACACTTATACTTTTAATCTTTGGTCTTGTAATTATTGGAATTATCATATCCTATTTTTTCAGTAAAAAGAAAAGAATTGTTCGCGAACTTCAGAAAACACCCAAGAAACAGATTGGTCGAGTTCAACAACATGAATATGTAAAATTAGTTGGTAAAGCCAAAGGCGGAGACAACTTGTTAATTGCTCCATTAAGTGGCAGAGCATGTTTATGTTACTATGTTATTGTTCAGAAAGAAAATGATGACAGTTGGTCGACGTACATTCAGGAAGAACGTTTTCAAGATTTCTTTTTAGAGAGTCAAGGTGAGATGGCTCTTATCAAACCAACTAGAACACATACTGAGTTTAGAAGAACCTATTTTGAGATTGACCATAAAGAGGAATCCGGAACTTTTAATGATGCTAAACCTCATCTAGAGCGCTTTTTAAAAAAACACAATCACAAAAGTGAAGGATTTATGGGTTTTAACAAAACCTTGCGCTATCTAGAAGGTATAATAGAAGAAGAAGAAACTATCGCGGTTAAAGGAGTTGCTGAATGGAAAAAAACTACTGAACCTATTGATGGTTATTCTTACTCAAGAATACTTACGCTGCACGGCACTGATAAGCAAAAATTAATCATTACTGATTATCCAAAGGCATTGAAAGTCGTTAAACGCAAACTATAAACCTTCGAATTCGATTTTTTCGGTTTAATTCTTTCCAAAAGAAGATAAGACTCCGTAAATTTTTTCAATTTTTATTCAATTGATATACAGATTATTATAAATTTATTTTAACATTTTAACATTTTAAAGGGGGGATAATTGAACGACGATTGTTTAATACTCGAAGCCGCGTTACAAACAACGCTTTTATCGAATAAAACGGGAAAATTGCTATGAAAAAGAAAATTTACACCGTCGATAGTTTTTCTCCTTTCTCCCCCAAGATTTAGGAAATCAAAAACAAAAAACATAAGGTTTAGGTTTAGTGTAGAAAGTCCACCATTTGGTGGGCTTTTTTATTGTTCAACACGTAGCCATGTCTTTCGCTCTTTTAAATATCATAAAAAGCGCATTCGTTTTATTTTCGTGTCAAAATTAATTGACAATTAATCAAATATTTAAAGTTTTATACATTTGATTTTCAGTATTTTAATTTATTTTTTTAAAAAAATTGAGTTTTAATAGGGGGATAATTAAACGACAGTTGTTTTATATTTGAAGCCGCGTTACAAACAACGTTTCACCGAAATTAAAACGGGGAAATTGCTATGAAAAAGAGAATTAAAACGTACATGTTTTTCTCCTTTCTCCCCAAGATTTAGGAAATTAAAAATACAATAAGTAATAAGAGGTTTAGGTTAGTATTCAAAAGAGTCCGTTACATCGTAACGGGCTTTTTTTATTTGTCTTGGTTATCGCCAATTTTGTCCCTTCTGCTCCATAGCAGCAATTAAAATGTCTTTTTGACTAATTTGACCTACTAGCTTACCATTTTCTACAATCGGAAAACGTCGACGTTTAGATTCTAAAAATTTTTGAGCCGCATCAAAAACATTTAAATTTCCATCAATCGTTTCAACATTTCTCACCATATGTTTATCAACAGTATCGTTTTCAACAGGCATATTATAATAGCGACTTTCTGATATTTGTTTAATACAATCACCCTCAGAGATAATTCCTAATAATTCATTTTTTTCATTGACCACAGGTCCTCCAGAAATTTTATTTTTAACCAATATTTGCATCACTTCAGCCACTGGTTGCTCTGGTTTAAATGTGATCAGTTTTTTTGTCATAAAATCTGAAACCAATGCTGGTTTTAACTCTTCTTTTTTAACTTGATTTCTTCGTCCTTGAAAACTTTTAATACCCATAATAATAACTATTTAACTCCTTAAATATACTTATAATTTTGCTAAGATTTACATTGTCACACATTATCAATGTATTAAGAAGATGAAAAACTACCTAAATTAAATGAAGATGCTTTATATTTGATGCTCTAAAAAAAAGCCCTAATAATGACGACAATTAATGATTTTGACTTTAAAGATAAGAAGGCCCTAATTCGAGTAGATTTTAATGTCCCTCTTGATGAACAATTTAAAGTGACTGATACAACTCGAATCGTTTCTGCGAAACCAACAATTCTAAAGATATTGGAGGATGGTGGAAGCTGTGTTTTAATGTCCCATTTAGGTCGACCAAAAGGTGTGAGTCCTGAATTTTCGTTACGTCATATTGTTGATTCAGTTACCGAAATATTAGGAGTTTCTGTAAAATTTGTAAATGATTGTGTAGGATCGACAGCTGAAGAAGCGGTACAATCATTAGAGGCGGGTGAAGTTTTATTATTAGAAAATTTGCGCTTCTATGACGAAGAGAAAAATGGAGACATTGGTTTTGCTGAACAACTGTCAAAATTAGGTGACATCTACGTTAATGACGCCTTTGGCACAGCGCATCGAGCACATGCTTCAACAACTATCGTAGCTCAATTTTTTACCGATAAAAAATGTTTTGGCAACCTCTTAGCGAAAGAGATCGAAAGCATAGATAAAGTCTTTAAAAACAGTGAAAAACCTGTAACCGCCATCTTAGGAGGTTCGAAAGTATCTTCTAAAATAACTGTCATCGAGAATATTTTAGACAAAGTTGATCATCTCATTATTGGAGGTGGAATGAGTTTCACATTTATTAAAGCTCAAGGCGGAAACATAGGAGATTCTATTTGTGAAGATGACAAACAAGAATTGGCATTAGAGATTCTAAAAAAAGCTGAAGCGAAAGGAGTGAAAATTCATCTTCCAGTTGATGTAATTGCAGCAGATGCTTTTAGCAACGATGCAAATACACAATTTGTAGATATTCAACATATCCCAGATGGATGGCAAGGTTTAGATGCCGGCCCAAAAAGTAATGTAGGATTTTCTTTTATAATAGCACAGTCAAAAACTATATTATGGAATGGCCCATTAGGGGTTTTCGAAATGAAAAAGTTTTCCAAAGGAACAATTGAATTAGGTAATGCGATTGCTGATGCAACTGCAGAAGGTGCCTTTTCACTTGTTGGTGGAGGAGATTCTGTAGCCGCCGTAAAACAATTTGGCTTCGCCAATAAGGTGAGTTACGTTTCTACAGGAGGTGGCGCCATGCTCGAAATGTTAGAGGGAAAATCGTTACCAGGAATAGAAGCAATTCTTAAATAGATAAATTGATAGCTCGTTAATAGGTTAAAAATTATTACAATAAATGAAATACACAACCTTATCAAATACCGATATAAAAGTTAGTAAAATATGTTTAGGCACCATGACTTGGGGCAATCAAAATACCGAAGCCCAAGGACATGAGCAAATGGATTACGCCCTAGAACGCGGTGTCAATTTTTTTGATGTAGCCGAGTTATATCCTGTGCCTGCGAACGCAGAAACCTACGGAGATACAGAACGTATCATTGGTACCTGGTTTAAAAAAACTGGTAATCGAGATAAGGTAGTATTAGCTTCGAAAATTGTTGGACCCGGTGCTTATACCGAACACATTCGAAAAGACGGATTTAGTAAGAGAGCAATTACAGAAGCCCTAGAAAATAGCTTGAAACGTTTACAAACAGATTATATTGATCTATATCAATTACATTGGCCAGGACGCGGTGTGAATTGTTTTGGTGTTAGAGATTATCCTTATAAAACTGCCACAGAAGAAGCAGAAAACCATTTAGAAATTTTAGAAACTTTACAAGGGTATATTAAACAAGGCAAAATAAAGCAGATTGGTTTGTCTAATGAAACACCTTGGGGTACCATGAAATATTTGCAGACAGCAGAGCAGCATCAACTGCCTAGAGCTGTTACAATTCAGAATTCATATTCATTAATTCATCGGTCGTATGAATACGGAATGTCTGAAGTTTCGTTGCGCGAAAATATTGGTTTATTGGTGTATTCTCCATTAGCTCAGGGGGTACTTTCTGGTAAATATTTAAATGGAAATCTTCCTGAAGGAGCTCGTGGTACGTTGTTTCCAAGATTCATTGCTCGTTATAGAAGTGACAGCTCAGATAAAGCAGTTCAACGTTATCTAGAAATCGCACAAAAATGTAACATCTCATTGACACATTTGGCATTGGCATATATCAATCAACTACCTTTTGTTACGAGTAATATTATAGGTGCAACGAACATAGCTCAATTGAAAGAGAATATAGACAGCATAGCGATTGAATTAACCGAAGAAACCTTGGCCGAAATTGAAGCTGTTCACGCGGCAATTCCTAATCCTGCGCCTTAGTACTTAAATAACGTTCATACTTAATGGCATACCGAATGTAGATTTGGGATATTCTTTTATTAATACCCTAACTTTTCTCGCACACGACTGAGGACTTCATGTGCCACTTTTTTAGCTTTTTTTGCTCCAACGGCCAGCGCCTCATCAATCTCATGGAGGTTGTCCATATAATGATTATACAATTTGCGCTCTTTGGCATACTTAGTAATTAATAGTTCAAAAAAAGCTTGTTTTGCATGTCCATAGCCATAATTACCTCCTTCGTAATTAGCTCGCATTTCTAAAATTTGACTTTCATTTGCTACTAATTTGTACAGGGCAAATAAATTACAAGTATCAGGGTTTTTAGGATCTTCAAGTGGCGTGCTGTCCGTCTGAATTTTCATTACCTGTTTACGTAACTTTTTATCATTCAAAAACAAATTAATCACATTATCTCGTGACTTGCTCATTTTTTCACCGTCGATCCCAGGTACCAACATCGTATGTTCTTGTACTTTCGTCGCCGGAGGTTTTAATATATCTCCGACTTGATGATTAATTCTACTCGCTACATCTCGAGTCATTTCTAAATGTTGCGCCTGATCTTTTCCTACAGGCACTATGTCGGCATCATACAATAAAATATCTGCCGCCATTAACATCGGATAACTAAATAAACCAGCATTCACGTCTTCTAGGCGATCTGCTTTATCTTTAAAACTATGCGCCAATGTCAAACGCTGATACGGAAAGAAGCAATTCAAATACCAAGTCAATTCGGTAACTTCAGGAATATCACTTTGTCGATAAAATACCGTCTTCGTAATATCCAATCCAAAAGCCAACCAGGTTGCCGCTGTGCTGTATGTATTTTCCTTTATCACCGACCCATCTTTAATTTGGGTAAGGGTATGCATATCTGCAATGAACAAAAACGATTCGTTTTTAGGGTCATTTGCCATTTCAATGGCCGGAATAATAGCCCCTAGTAAATTACCGAGATGCGGTGTTCCTGTACTTTGTACTCCTGTAAGTATTCTTGACATTTATGTAATTTCTTTTGACCACAGTTAAGTGGATAACGTGAATCTGCAGGAGCAAAAATACATATTTAAAGTCTCAAATTGAAGCTTCGTTTTTCGAATTTAATTTTTACTACATTTGGAAGGAATGAATTTCTTAAAAAATATTTTTCGCTTATTTTGGCGACCTTGGTTTTATGGGTGGGTATTTTTCTCCATCTTGTTTGTTCTTCCTATATTAATTGTTGTCATATCATATGATAAGTTTTACAAAACCTTTTTTAAAATTGCTAGGTTTTGGGGTAAGACCATACTTTTTGTTATGGGTTTTAAACCGATTGTCGAAACCGAGCAAGAAATTTTACCAGATAAAAGTTATATGTTTATTGCAAATCACGCTTCTTTAGTTGATGTTATGCTTATGCTCGCCGTGATGAAAAATCCCGCAGTTTTTGTAGGAAAAAAAGAGTTGGGAAAATTACCCGTATTTGGATACGTATTTAAAAAAACAAGTATCTGGGTAGATCGAAGTAGTGAAAAGAGTCGAAAAGAAGTCTATATAAGAGCTCAAAAAAAATTAAATCAGGGTTTAAGTATTGCTATTTTCCCAGAAGGATTAGTTCCCGAAGAAAGTGTCACCTTAGCCCCTTTTAAAAATGGAGCGTTTAGATTGGCTATCGAACATCAAATTCCAATTGTACCTATGACATTTTATGACGTTAAAAAGCGTTTTTCATGGACCTTCTTTAGTGGCTGGCCTGGAAATTTAAGGGTGAAAATTCATCAATTTATTGAAACCAAAGGTTTGACCCTAGATCATTTAGAAGCGACTAAAGAAAAGGCATTTACCATTATTCATGACGAATTGGTACATGACATGAAAAGTAATCACAATTCTAAATAATTCCCACAGTTTGGATAAAAAAGATCTGACATATTATAGTTCTTTAGAGGAAAAATTAAATATTATAACTCATGGGATAGGTTTGGTACTAAGCATCATCGCCCTAGTACTTTTGATTGTACATGCTTCGGAGATGGGAACTACAAGGCACATCGTAAGCTTTACCATTTTTGGTGCTAGTTTAATTCTCTTGTATGCCGCCTCTACATTCTATCATTACTTTCAGCATCCGGATATTAGAAAAAAACTGAATATATTAGATCATGCTGCTATTTACGTTTTAATCGCAGGTACATATACTCCTTTTACTTTAATCACACTAAAAGGAACAATAGGATGGACCATTTTTTGTATTACTTGGGGGATTGCCCTTGTAGGTGTTTTTCTAAAATTGTTTTATACTGGTAGGTACGATAAAATATCTACTATCGCCTACGTATTAATGGGATGGATTATCATTTTTGCTATTAAACCTCTAATAAAGAATTTACCAATAGAAGGACTTTACTGGCTTTTAGCAGGAGGCGTTTTTTATACTATTGGAGCTGTTTTATATAGCATCCAAAAATTGCGATTTAATCATGCTATCTTTCATGTGTTTGTGCTCTTTGGCAGTTTTTCGCATTTTATGGCGATATACTATTATGTCTTAAAACACTAACTCGCTTCTTTTTGATGAAGTAACCTTGTTAATTTTATCGAAAGATCTAAAAGAATGATTTTTGCATTCCCATTTCGCTCGATGTGATACATAGCATCATTCAATTCTTTATTTATTTCAATGATATTTCCTCCATGGATGTAAGGTGCAAATTTTGCCAGATCAAAACCTGTAGATTTAGGCCTTAAAAAAACCAATGTCTCGGCAGTATAATTTTTAAGTAAAGCTTGTCTAAAAAATTGTAAACAATAGTTCAAAAAGCTCTTTTGCACTTCCCTCCCCGAGGCGGCAATCGTTTCACTCCATCCGATAAGGTCTTGAATAACCGCAGCATTGCCTTTGGCCTTAAAAGCTGTGCGTATCCAAGTGATAAACCAGGCTTCATATTGATCATCATTCCCCGAATTATTCGCAATCTTCAGGGCTTTATTCCAATTTCCATCCGCCTGATGAGCTATCTTTACGGCCTCATTTTCGTTGAGATGTGCGCGCTCGACCAAGGCAGTTTTTACCTCATTTTCACTTAAAGGGAATAACTTTACAACCTGACATCTCGATAAAATAGTATTGATTATTTGATCTTCATTTTCTGTAATTAAGAGTAGCACAGTTTTTTCCGGTGGTTCCTCAATCAACTTCAGCAATTTATTAGATGCTGCAATATTCATTTTCTCTGCCATCCAGATAAGCATAACTTTAAAATTGCCTTCAAATGCCTTTAACGATAACTTCTTAACCACAGACTCAGCTTCATCAACACCTATTTGTCCTTGTTTTTTTTCAATTCCAAGCTGCTGATACCAATCTAACAAATCTCCATATGGATTATTTGCAATAAAATCTCGCCATTCAGCTAAAAATAAATCACTAACAGGATGCTTTTTGACCGTTGCACTTGTAGCTACTGGAAAAACGAAATGCATATCTGGATGCATAAGCTTTTGAAACTTTAAATTGCAAGCTTCATTACCTGTTATATTTTCTCCATCACTATTCTGACACAAAATATATTGGGCATAGGCAATGGCCAAAGGTAGTGCACCACTTCCTTTTGGCGCTACAAAAAGTTGCGCATGAGGAATACGTTCATTCTCAACAGATTTCACCAATTGAGCTTTCGTTTTTTCTTGTCCAATGATATCCTTAAAAAGCATACACTAACCTAATTTTTGATAATTGGAAACGTTTTTGAACCACTAGCGGTCTTCGATTGAATTTTTAAGAAATAAATGCCGTTCGTAAGGAATGATAAATTCATTTCAGCAGTCATATTTATATTTTTATACACTTGTTGTCCTAAATTATTATAAACAATGGCTTCATAGTTCGTTAAATCAAAGGCAATACCATTTAATTTTAGTGTATTTTGAAAAGGATTCGGACCAACAGCTACTTTTTCTAATTGTTTATCTTCTATACTTAAGGTACTGGAACCAACCTTAAAAGTCTTACTTTCAGTTTTTCCTTGATAGGTCACTTCAAAACGCCAATCACCAATATCAGTTAAATTATTAAATGACCAATACCAATAGGATGAACTCCAAGTATTGGTAAAATTTCTGTTCCAAGCACTAAAAACTGAACCGTTAGGCCTATATAATCTATAATTCGCGGTTGTTCCTGATTGCTGATCTCTAAAATAAGAAGCTAAATAAACATTAACATTTGGAGCGAATTCATCACTCAAATTTACCGTCTCGGTTGTTGGGCATGTATTAAATACTGGAGGCGCCGAGTGGGTTAATACTGCATTGATATTAGGCTCATAATATTCCTTTTGATCGGCCCACCAAGTCGTTGTATTATTACATATTCCATTATATGGGTCTATGAGGTTATCACTACTATCGTATATTTCAAAATGTAAATGTGGTCCAGTCGAGTTTCCCGAACTTCCAATTACGCCTAGGTATTCTCCTCGAACAACCGATTCACCTACATTTTTAGATGTCAAACTCCCCGATTTCATATGACCAAACCATGTAACGCTACCATCATCATGTCTTAAATAAACCGCATTCCATTGATTATTATTAAAACTACAACTCTTATCTGGCTTACCATCTGATTTAAAGATAATGACCCCGTCGGCTGGAGCTATGATTTCTGCCATATCGTTCTCCATTTGGAACCATGTGAAAGGCCAGGTATAAATATCTAATCCTTGATGATTATATCCAGAATTAGTATCGTATGTTCTAACCCCACATGTATAATCTCGAAGTTTATCAGGAAAAGCAGCATCGTGATCTACGAAATTAGAAATCCCCCAAAAATCTGCAAATTCAGATTCTGAAGATTTTCGTACTGGCCATGAGAATTGTTGAATCATTTTGGTATTTACTTTCGTTAACTTATCCTGTTTTTCTAGCGAAGCAATACTTGTGGCTAATTGCTCTTTAATAGCCGCTTTTTGAGCAGATGAAATGCATGGCAAATTTGATGGATTGAAAGTGTATTTTCCTCCGTATGTTTCTCCTTGGCTTTGGGCCAAACCAACATAAGAAATAAGTCCAAAAAAATAAACAACAAGTTTTTTCATGCTTCAAGATATGAAAGACAAATATACTATATCGAAAGCAATGCTTCTCAATATTTAAAATTTAACTTGTAATATTACTATGATTAAAATAATTATATTTACACAATTATAAACGATTTACGAATTTACATCAAACGGATTCTTAGTTTGATTTAAAATATAACATATATGAGCTGTAATAGTTGCTCTACAGATTCCAATGGCATCCCAAAAGGATGTAAAAGTAATGGAAGTTGTGGTACAGGAAGTTGTGACAAATTAACTGTATTCGACTGGCTTTCAAATATGACTTTGCCAACAGGGCAATCCAAATTTAACATCGTAGAAGTTCGGTTTAAAAACGGGCGAAAACATTTTTATAAAAACACCAAAGACTTATCTGTAAATGTTGGTGACGTTGTAGCCGTAGAAACATCGCCTGGTCATGATATTGGCGCTATTTCTCTTACGGGAGAATTAGTCAAAATTCAAATGCGCAAAAAACACATCGGTTTTGATAGTGAACACGTCAAACAAATCTATCGCAAAGCATCTCAAAGAGATATTGACATTTGGCAAAGTTCGCGTAACAAAGAACAAGAAGTTCAACGAAATGCGCGATTGATAATTTCGCGTCTTGGATTACAAATGAAACTTTCAGATGTTGAATTTCAAGGTGATGGCAATAAGGCTACGTTTTACTATACGGCCGATGAACGTGTAGATTTTAGAGAATTAATTAAAGAACTAGCTTCGACCTTTAAGATTCGCATCGAGATGAAACAAGTTGGTCTTCGACAAGAAGCCGCAAGACTTGGTGGTATTGGTTCTTGTGGTCGCGAACTGTGTTGTTCTACATGGTTAACCGATTTCAGATCAGTGAGTACCGCTTCTGCTAGATATCAGCAATTATCGCTAAACCCTCAAAAATTAGCCGGACAATGTGGAAAATTGAAATGTTGTTTAAACTACGAGCTAGATTCTTACATGGATGCCTTGAAAAAATTTCCAAATACTGATACTTGGCTTCAAACAGAAAAAGGCACTGGAGTATTTCAAAAAATGGATATCTTTAGAGGATTGATATGGTATGCTTATAAAGATAATCCTATGCAATGGCATCAATTGAGCACTGAAAGAGCCAATGAAATTATTGCCTTGAACAAAGATAAAAAGAAGGCGCAAAGCCTTGAAGATTTTGCTTTCGAAATAGAGAGCTCTAAAGAAGAGAAAGTATTTGCCAATGTTGTTGGTCAGGATAGTTTAACTCGTTTTGACAAAGCAAAAAAACAACGGAGAAAAAAGAGAAACAATAAAAATAATAGACGAAAAAAACCTCGTAAAAATGCGTAAAACATTCTTACTTATACTTGTGACAATATCTATTGTTTCTTGCAACAATAACGCAACGTTCGACGTTTATAAGTCGTTGCCAAATAGTATGTGGCATAAAGATTCTATTGTGAATTTTAAATTCAGCCCCATAGATACTATTTCTAGAAATAATTTGTTTATTAACTTAAGAAACAATAACGATTATCAGTATAGTAATTTATTTATCATTGTTGATATCAATTTTCCTAATAATACAAGCTTTATAGATACCCTTGAATATGAAA
This sequence comes from uncultured Flavobacteriaceae bacterium, assembly GCA_947494325.1. GTDB lineage: Bacteria > Bacteroidota > Bacteroidia > Flavobacteriales > Flavobacteriaceae > Aureibaculum. Next base: position 890,159 of record CANLUS010000001.1, on the reverse strand, counting down.
TGACAGATACACAGGGCAATTTTTTAGGAGAAGGGTTGACCGATTTAAAAGAAAATAAGTTAGAATATAAAACCAATGTTATATTTCCAATAACTGGAGAATACAATATCAATATTCAACAAGCTATGCGTAAAAGTGGCACTGTTGAAGGCATTGCAAACTTGGAAGGTGTAACAGATATTGGTTTAAGAATAGAAAAAATTAAAAGCAATGACTAAGCAAGCGGCTCAACAACCCCCTCTTTTTAGTAAACTTACGAAGTGGATTTGGCGTATTTTTTTAGGTGGCATTGGATGTCTTATTCTTATGTTTTTGTTAGCCGGTCGGGGCGTTTTTGGCAAGCTTCCAACTTTTGAAGAATTAGAAAACCCTAAAAGTCTATTAGCTACCGAAATTATCTCTAGTGATGGAAAAACAATAGGAACATATGCTATAGAAAATAGAACACCTGTTGGTTATAAAGACCTTCCTCAAAATTTAATTGATGCCTTAGTTGCTACTGAAGATGTGCGATTCTACGAACATTCGGGCATTGACTTTTATGGAACTGCTAGGGCAGTTGTAAAGTTAGGAAAAGATGGGGGTGCGAGTACTATTTCTCAACAGTTAGCAAAACTTTTGTTTACGATAGACCCTTCTCAGAATGTCATCGAAAGAATCATTCAAAAAATGAAAGAATGGATAATCGCTACACGTTTGGAAAAACAATATACCAAACAAGAAATTATCGCTATGTATCTCAACAAACAAGGTTTCCTTTTTCAGGCAGTTGGGATTCGATCGGCATCGCGTATTTATTTTGGTAAAGAGCCTAAAGACTTGAATATTCAAGAGGCGGCTGTCTTTGTGGCTATGCTCAAAAATCCAAGGCAATTTAATCCGCAAAGAGAAATATCTAAAAAAAGATCGTTACAACGCAGAAATGTGGTGTTGATGCAATTAGAAAAAAGTGGTAAGATTTCGATGGCAGCCAAAGATTCATTACAAAAGTTACCGATAGAATTGAACTTTACACCCGAAGACACAAGCTTCGGAATGGCCACCTATTTTAGAGAATATTTACGTGGGTTTTTAAAAGAGTGGGTAAAAGATAATCCAAAACCTGACGGAACTCCATATGATATCTATCGCGATGGCCTAAAAATACATGTGACGCTTGATTCGCGTATGCAACAATATGCCGAAGAAGCAATGCGAGAACACATGTCTAATTTGCAACGTGTTTTTTATAAAAGTCAAGAGAACAATAAAACCGCTCCTTTTTATGACTTGGATAAAAACCAAATAGCGGCGAACTTAAAATCAGCTATGAAGCGTTCCAATCGATGGAAACGAATGAAAAAAGCTGGTAAATCAGAAAAAGACATACTAGCTTCCTTTGATAAAAAAACGGATATGCGAATTTTTTCTTGGAAAGGAGAAATTGATACTATCATGACACCTAAAGATTCAATTCGTTATTACAAACATTTCATGCATACCGGTGTCTTATCTACAGATCCTCAATCAGGCCATGTAAAAGCATGGGTAGGCGGAATTAATCATAAACATTTTCAATATGATCATGTAAAACAGGGTGCACGTCAAGTAGGTTCTACCTTTAAACCTTTTGTATATGCTACCGCAATCAACCAGTTAGGGATCTCTCCTTGCTACGCGCTAAATAATACACCATACACCATTCCGAAAGGAAAATATGGTCTTCCAGAAGACTGGACTCCTGGTAATTCTGACGAAAAATATGGAGGAACTAAAACCATTAAAAACGCCCTTGCAAATTCTACGAACGTTATTTCTGCACAATTAATTGATATGACGACACCTAAAAATGTGGTTCGTTTGGCCAAAAACTTAGGAATCACTAGTGATATCATTGAAGCGCCATCGATCGCGTTAGGAAGTGTTGATTTAACTTTATACGAAATGGTTGGTGCGTATAACGCGTTTTCTAATAAAGGTATGTATGTAGAACCGACTATGGTTTTACGTATTGAAGATAAAAATGGTACTGTATTAACGAACTTTAACCCAAAAACAAAAGAAGTGTTAAGTGAAGAAGCCGCTTACACCGTAATTAACTTGCTTGAGGGAGTTACAAAAGGAGGGTCGGGTGTGCATTTACGTACTGCTAATAAAAAATTTCCCGATAGTATTTCATCGGGCTATCCCTATAAATTTACGAATGCTATCGCAGGTAAAACAGGGACAACTCAAAATCAATCTGATGGTTGGTTTATGGGCTTAGTACCTAATTTAACTACTGGAGTGTGGGTAGGCGCCGAAGATAGAGCAGCTCACTTTCCTGACTTAGGGCGCGGACAAGGTGCTACAATGGCTATGCCAATTTGGGCACTATATATGAAAAAATGCTATGCAGATAAAACGCTTAATATTAGTGACAAACCTTTTGAAAAACCGTCGAATTTAAAAATCGAGTTGGATTGCGATAAATATAAAAATCCAGAAAATGGTGAAAATGGCGATGATGAAGATAGTAGCAATACAGTGGTTGAATTTTAAACTTTGAATTATGATCAATAAAGTTGTACAAAATGTTGAAGATGCCTTAGAAGGAGTACAATCTGGGATGACTTTTATGCTCGGTGGCTTTGGCTTATGCGGTATTCCTGAAAATAGCATTTCGCAGTTAGTCTCATTAGGAGTAACAAATTTAACATGTATTTCTAATAACGCCGGTGTCGATGATTTCGGATTAGGGTTATTACTTCAGAAACGTCAAATCAAAAAAATGATTTCTTCTTATGTAGGAGAAAATGATGAATTCGAACGTCAGATGTTAAGTGGTGAACTAGAGGTAGATTTGATTCCTCAAGGTACCTTGGCGGAACGCTGCAGAGCAACCGGTGCAGGTATTCCAGCATTTTATACACCTGCTGGATATGGCACCGAAGTCGCTAAAGGTAAAGAAACAAGAGAATTTAATGGAAAAATGTATGTTTTAGAACATGCCTTTCAACCAGATTTTGCCTTTGTAAAAGCTTGGAAAGGTGATACCGCCGGGAACTTAATTTTTAAAGGAACGGCACGCAATTTTAATCCTATGATGGCCATGGCAGGGAAAATTACCGTAGCAGAAGTTGAAGAGTTGTTACCCGCCGGTGAACTGGATCCTAATCAAATACATACTCCAGGAATTTTCGTACAACGTATTTTCGAGGGTAACAATTACAAAAAACGCATTGAACAACGCACAGTAACTCCTAAACTTTAGCTTATGAGTTTATCCAAACAAGAAATAGCACAAAGAATTGCTCAAGAATTACAAGATAGATGGTACGTCAATTTAGGTATTGGTATTCCGACCTTGGTGGCGAATTATATTCCAAAAGGCATTGATGTTGAATTTCAAAGTGAAAATGGATTGCTCGGTATGGGACCATTTCCAAAAGAAGGAGAAGAAGATGCCGACATGATTAATGCCGGTAAACAAACGGTAACAGTGCTAGATGGTGGTTCTATTTTTGATTCTGCCACCAGTTTTGCTATGATTCGTGGTCAACATGTACAACTTACAGTTTTAGGTGCCATGGAAGTTGCTGAAAACGGCGATATAGCTAACTGGAAAATTCCAGGAAAAATGGTGAAAGGAATGGGCGGCGCTATGGATTTAGTCGCTTCCGCAGAAAATATTATTGTGGCCATGATGCATACTAATAAGCGTGGAGCTTCCAAGCTATTAAAAGCATGTTCATTACCCTTAACGGGTGTTGGTTGTGTCAAAAAAGTGGTGACGAACTTAGCTGTTTTAGAGATTAAAAATGGTGCTTTTCACTTGTTAGAAAGAGCTCCAGGCGTCTCTGTTGACGATATAAAAAATGCAACTGCTGGAACGTTGGTGGTTGATGGTGATATTCCAGAAATGGTTTTAAATTAATTTTCAATGAACATTATTTCTTACAATGTAAATGGCATTCGTGCTGCGCTAAAAAAGGGATTCTTAGAATGGTTAACGGCTGCAAATCCTGATGTTATATGCATTCAAGAGACAAAAGCTCATAAAGAGCAACTCGATTTAACCTTATTTGAACAAGCCGGTTACCCATATCACTATTGGTTTTCTGCACAGAAAAAAGGGTATAGTAGTGTTGCTATTTTGTCTAAAATAAAACCCAATCATGTAGAATATGGAACTGGAATTGAATCTATGGATTTTGAAGGTCGTAACTTGCGATTAGACTTCGATACAGTATCAGTAATGAGTATGTATTTACCATCAGGGACAAACGATGATCGCTTGAATTTCAAGCTCAATTATATGGATGAATTTCTAGAGTATGTTTCTGATCTAAAAAAAGAGATTCCTAACCTCATTGTTTGTGGCGATTACAACATTTGTCATGAAGAAATTGACATTCATAATCCGAAAATGAAAGGCGTTTCAGGATTTTTACCTATCGAAAGAGCATGGATTGGCAAGTTTATTGATAGTGGTTTTATAGATACTTTCAGGCATTTCAATAAAGAGCCTGATCAGTATAGCTGGTGGAGTTACAGGGCAAATGCTAGAAATAATAATAAAGGATGGCGATTAGATTATTGTATGGCAACGTCATCTTTAGAAAATCGTTTAAAAAGAGCGTATATTTTATCTGAAGCCAAACACTCTGATCATTGCCCTGTTGGTGTTGAAATTTTGTGATTCATTAAAAGAATAGATACTATAGATTAAAGAACTACTTAATTTTATATCTTTTGTCATTTCTACTAATAGTAGGGAGATCAAATAAATCATTTTATTATGAAAAAAATAGTTTTAGTAATCCTTACCTGTACATTAATAACTTCTTGTGTTACAAAAAAAGTATATACTGAACTCGAAGACAAATACAATAAATTGCGCGACAACAATGCTGATTTATTTGGTGAGAATCAGGATCTCCTAGATAAAAAGAAGGCTTTAGAAGAAAGTTCTAAAACGTTACAACTTGCAGTTGATAAATTAAATTCAGACCGAACAAAACTCAATGAAGAAGTTGATCGGCTAGATGCAAAAAAAACAAAACTGGAGCAGGAATATAATGAGCTCTCTCAAATGAGCGCAACCCAATTATCAGAAAAAGAAAAGCAAAACAGAGAATTGTTATTACAATTACAAGAAAAAGAATCACAACTGGCTAAAGAAAGTGGTCGTCTAGAAAAATTACAAGGTGATTTAGATGCGCGTTCTAAGCGTGTTGATGAATTAGAAGGTTTAATCGCAGCTAAAGAGGCCAAGATGCTTCGTTTAAAAGATGCGGTGTCTGCTGCACTTAGTGGTTTTGAAGGAAAAGGATTAACTGTAGAACGTAAGAATGGAAAAGTATATGTTTCTATGGAAAATAAGTTGCTTTTTGGTTCTGGAAGTTGGGCTGTTGGCACTCAGGGACGTTCGGCAGTGGTCAATTTAGCAGGTGTGTTAAAACAAAATACAGATATTGACGTATTGATCGAAGGTCATACAGATAATGTGCCTTATGGCGGAAAAGGAGCTGTAACAGATAATTGGGATTTATCAACAAAGAGAGCAACAGCAATTGTAAGAATTCTTACCAATAATAATGTCTCACCGAAACAAATTACTGCTGCAGGGCGCAGTAAGTTTTTACCCATCGCGAGCAATGCATCGTCTTCGGGCAAAGCAAAAAATAGACGTATTGAGATTATCCTAGCTCCCAATTTAGATGCAATCAATGCTTTGTTAAACGAATAAAATCAAGAAGTTTTATTCGCTAATTGACCGCAAGCAGCATCGATATCTTTACCTCTACTTCGACGAACATTTACTACAATTCGATTAGATTCTAAGGTATTTATATACATATTCGTGGCTTCTGTGGACGCTTGTTGAAATTCACCGTCGTCAATGGCATTATATTCTATGAGGTTCACCTTAGATGGTACTTGCTTACAATAATCTACCAAGGCATTTGCATCCTTTTGAGTGTCATTAATCCCTTTCCAAATTACATATTCAAAAGTAATGATCTTCTTCGTTTTTAGATACCAATATTGCAATGACTCTAGCAATTCAGCTAAATTACTTTTTTCATTAATAGGCATCATTTTAGAGCGCACTTCGTCAATTGCCGAATGCAACGATACTGCCAAATTAAACTTTACCTCATCATCTGCCAATTTCATAATCATCTTAGGAATCCCTACAGTAGATAACGTAATTCGCTTTGGTGACATACCTAAGCCTTCATCCGATGTAATCTTGTCAATAGAGGCTAATACATTTTTATAGTTTAAGAGTGGCTCTCCCATCCCCATAAAAACAATATTAGATAATTTGTGACGATGATACAGTCGACTTTGTTTATCAATCGCCACTACTTGATCATAGATCTCATCAGGATTCAAATTACGCATCCGCTTTAAGCGTGCGGTCGCGCAAAAGTTACAATCTAAACTGCATCCTACTTGACTGGAGACACACGCCGTAGTTCTTGTTTCTGTAGGAATCAATACCGATTCAACAATCAAGCTATCGTGTAATTTAATCGCATTTTTAATGGTTCCATCATTTGAGCGTTGCATTTGATCAACTTCAATGTGATTGATGACAAAATTTTCATCTAGCATTGCCCTTGTCTCCTTCGATAAATTGGTCATATCTTCAAAAGTATAGGCCACTTTACTCCATAACCATTCATATACCTGATTCCCGCGAAAGGCCTTATCTCCATTTGCAACAAAGAAATTACGTAGCTCCTCTTTTGTTAATGCTCGAATGTCTTGTTTCTTTACCATCTGTCTATAAAAAACGTCCTGAAAACAGGACGTTCTTATATTTATATTATAATTAACAATTATTTGCTCAGCACAACTTTCTTCACTAAGATCTTATTCGAATCAACCTCTGTAATCTTAATGAAATATATATTATCATTGAGGTTATTTAACTGTATTGTTTCGTTTTGTAAAACGTCAGATTTTAATGATTGCCCTAATAAATTGAAGATTTCATAGCTTAAATCTCCTACTAATCCTGTTGCTCTAACTGTTACAAGTCCGGAAGTAGGATTTGGAAATATCGAGATGTTTTCTTCTAAAAATTCATCGTTAACCGATAAGGTATTACCAATAGCATCTAAGGTCATTGGGTTGGTACCAGCAGGATCAAGCCAATCTCTTAATCTTGTAGATGCAGATGATCCGCTATCCCAGGAAACCGCAAAGCGCCCATAATAATCATGACCATTGTTATCATTTGTACCAGAACATGCCGCTCTACCTCCATATAATTGACCTATAATTCTACCGTTCGGATCGTATAAAGCAGAGCCTGAAGAGCCGCCTTCAGTAACTCCTATTTCCCAGCCAGTTGCATTTCCAGAGTTTGCACCGCTATTATTAATTATACCATTAATGTCCCATGTCTGTGCCACGGGCGAATTACCTCCTGCATTTTGAGCTACTTTCGTTGGAGGGTTATTATCTCTACAAACTTTCATAATATCTCCACTTGGATGGTGAATACCAAAAGTAAAACTTGGGATATCATCTGATCGATCCCATCCAGCCCAAACTCTATTCCAATCGTCAGGGATAGCACCATTTAATTCTAACAATACAACATCAGAATTTGAATTATTAACCCTTAAAGTTGCCCCACTGATAGTCATATTTTTTGGGCCATCTGTACTCGATGAGTTCTGACCACATATGGGATTAGGGCTTATCCAACCAAACCTAAAAGTCCAATCTCCGGTTCCTCCACTATCAAGACAATGATTGGCAGTCAAAAAATAAGGCTTTTTATCATTATCAGTGTTATTAATTAAAGTCCCTGAACACCAATCAGCCCCGCCATTAAGTATTAGGGCAACACCGTCTTTATTATTACTTTTAAAATCTTCTACGTCATTCCCAATAGAACAATCGACGTCATGATTACAATTTCCTGAGTCTTCAAGAGATTTTTGAGTTGCTCTAGTTCTATAACCATGTGTAGCATATTCAATATGCAGCCTACCTTTACCTCTTACCTCGTTTGGTTCAAAATACTCTATCCAAACCTTTTCACCCTGCACAATCCATGTCCCTAATCTTCCACTTTCCTGGTTTTGAACATCAGTATATGCTCCAAGAAGATCCTTTCGATCATCGCTATACAAATAGACTTTACCTCCTTCGGGCATAAAAAATTCATCAAAAATAAAATTTAAACTTAGTGCTCCTTCAGACTCAAATAAAATTCTCCAGATTCTATCACCATCCTCGGTTTCAATCCAATTTCCTGCATTATTTATTCCGTAGTCAACAGCGTGCTTATATCCAAAACGCCAAGATTTCGCTCTATTTTTATCATTAACTAAATCTTCTTTCTCAATTTTCTTCATATCAAATTTTGGAAGTTCGATTGCTTGAAAATTAGACTTTTCTTCAATAAGACTCCAGCTGGCTGGGATACCTTCATTGGTTACCTGAGAAAACAAACTCAACGAACAACATCCTATAAAGAAAACTAAAAGTATTTTTTTCATCATCGTAAAAAATTTAAGATTACTAAGTTACGCAAATAACGGCTATAAATTGATGGGCATTCTTAAAATATACCTACTAACTACAAAATTAGCATGGCATCACCATACGAATAAAAGTTGTATTTTTCTTTGATCGCTTCCGCATAAGCTTCTTTTAAAAAATCATGTCCTGCAAAGGCAGCGGTCATCATCATAAGTGTTGATTGCGGTGTATGGAAATTAGTTACCATTGCATTTGCAATACCAAAATCGTACGGAGGAAATATAAACTTATGAGTCCATCCACTATAGGGTTTCAATCTGTAATCAGCTGACATTGAACTTTCCATTGTTCGCATTACTGTTGTACCGATAGCACATACACGCTTTTTATTATTTAACGCATTATTTACCGTATTTGCTGCACTTTCCGGTATGATAATTTCTTCAGAATCCATTTTATGCTTCGACAAATCTTCCACTTCAACTGGTTGAAAAGTACCAAGTCCTACATGCAACGTCACTTCAGCCAAATCGATCCCTTTAATTTCCAAACGTTTTAATAAATGTTTAGAAAAATGCAACCCAGCCGTTGGTGCCGCAACAGCGCCTTCGTGCTTGGCATAAATTGTTTGATATCTTTCTACGTCAGAAGGCTCTACATCTCTCTTGATATATTTCGGTAAGGGTGTTTCCCCTAAATCCTTCAATTTTTTGCGAAACTCTTCATAACTTCCATCGAATAAAAAACGTAAAGTTCGACCTCTTGAGGTTGTATTATCGATCACTTCAGCTACCAAATCATCGTTTTCGCCGAAGAATAACTTATTTCCTATTCTAATTTTTCTTGCAGGATCTACTAACACATCCCATAAACGACTTTCTTTATTCAGTTCTCTTAATAAAAATACCTCAATTCTTGCTCCAGTTTTTTCCTTATTTCCATATAATCGAGCTGGAAAAACCTTCGTGTTATTGAACACCATAATATCACCTTCATCAAAATAATTCACCAAATCCTTAAAATGTTTATGTTCAATAGTTTGATCCTTTCGGTTCAGCACCATTAAACGCGCTTCATCACGCTGTTCAGATGGATATTCTGCAAGTAATTCTTCGGGTAAATCAAATTTAAAATGTGATAATTTCATTAATTCTATGGTTTAGAGTTTTGTAAAAATGAGGGCAAATATACAATATGGACATAGGGCTTGTCAAGTATTTTATCAATTAAGTTTCTGATAGTTAAAAAAACCTAGATGGTTTATGTTTCTTATCTGAATGTGTATCTTTGTCAAAATTAATTTTTTAGTATGGCCTCAAAGGTAACTCCTTATAAAAATTCAGAACTGGGAAAAAAAGAGCAAGTCGAACAAATGTTTGATAAAGTTTCTACAAATTATGATTTCTTAAATCGAATTTTAACTTTTGGTATAGACATGAGTTGGAGAAAAAAAGTGGTGAAATTTGTTGGTCAAAACAACCCAAAACAAATTTTGGACATAGCCACTGGAACTGGCGATTTTGCCATTATGATGACCAAACTAAACCCTGAAAAGGTTATTGGTTTAGACATTTCTCAAGGAATGTTAGATATGGGGATCGAAAAAATAAAGAATAAAAAACTAGACGGGGTGATTGATATGATTCAAGGTGATTCTGAGAATATGCCTTTTGATGACAATACGTTTGATGCCATCACTGTAGGTTTCGGCGTGCGTAATTTCGAAAACTTAAACAAAGGGCTTCAAGAAATTAAAAGAGTATTAAAGCCTAACGGAGTTTTGGCCATTCTAGAAACCTCACAGCCAGAAAAATTTCCAATGAAACAGCTCTTCAAAATTTACTCGAAATATGTCATCCCAACAATAGGTAAACTCTTTTCAAAGGATAAGAATGCCTATTCTTATTTACCCGAATCGGCGGCGGTTTTTCCATATGGAGAAAATTTCAACAATATTTTACAAAAAAATGGGTTTAATAATGCAACTAACAGATCTTTAACTTTTGGAATTGCAGCAATGTACACTGCAAAAAAGTAATCAATTTATATGAAAAAAATAATCATTGTAAGCATCTGCTTTTTTTTAATTTCTGCTAGTAATATATTTGCCCAGAAAGATCGAATAGAATATCTACCTAATGTAGACAAAAAAAAATTACACTTCGCCTATTATTTAGGTCTTAACAAGAAAGGGTTTAAAGTAACATACAACCCTACTAACTCACTCGTTCTTGATGAAAATTCAGACTATATTACAGTTGAAGAGTCTTTGGGCTTTAACATAGGACTAGTAGTAGGGTATAATCTAAATGAGCATATCAGTGTTCGTTTTGAACCCGGATTATCGAGTAACACTAAAGAAATTACATATGATGAAGATGTTGTTGGTGGACTTAGTCCGAGTAATGTAAGAGACATTCCAGGTACTTATTTAAGATTGCCCTTATTGTTGAAACTGAGCACTAAGCGACTAGATAATATGCGAGCTTTTGTTATTGGTGGTGTTTCATATGATTATAATTTCTCTAGTAATCAAAACAATCCTGATGATAATACTAGCGGGCAATTTAGGATGAAAACCAGTAACTTTATGTATGAAGTTGGCGTTGGGGTGGATATCTATCTTCAATGGTTCAAATTTTCACCTTCCATAAGAGGGATTTTTGCCATTAATAATGAATTGGTGAATGATGATATTGCAACAAGTCCTTTTACAGCTCCAGTAGATTACTTAGGAACAAGAGGAATTTTTATCAATTTTACATTTCAGTAAGAGTCGATCTAAATTCACTTAGCATGATGGCTGTTGCAGTTGCGGCATTCAAACTTTCAGTTTGATGTAATTTTCCGAATCTCGGAATCGTAATTTTATGTTTTACCAAATCAGATATGTCCTTAGAAATACCGTTTGATTCATTTCCTATAATTAGTATGCCGTCTTTTTTCAACGAAGTTTTATAAAGATTTTCTCCATCCAAAAATCCTCCATAAATAGGCAAAATTGTAGTCTTTAAAAAGGGTATTAAGTCTTTATAAATTAGCGAAACTCTAGTTAAAGATCCCATTGTAGATTGAACTACCTTTGTATTATAACAATCTACGGTCTCTTTCGAACACACGATTTGCTCCACACCAAACCAATCACACAATCTAATAATCGTACCTAAATTCCCGGGATCCTTAATATTATCTAAGACCAACAATAAACCTTCTTGTTTAACTTGTGTCATTGAAGGAATTTCAAAAACTCCCAACATTTTATTAGGTGTTTTTAGGGTACTTATTTTTTTCAATTCTAACTCAGAAATATGCTGAGACTTATGACTTTCAAACTCTTCAATCACTTCTGTTGTGTATAAATCTACCGACTTAATTGACGAGTTCAAGAGTTCCCTAACCACCTTTATGCCTTCTGCAATAAACAAACCATGACGAATTCGGTACTTTTTTTGATGTAAACTCGTTATTAATTTTAATTGATTTTTGCTTAGCATGTAAATAGTATTACTTTTGATGTAAAGTGTGGGAAATTGATTCTTTTAATTCTAACTCAGATTACTAATTATTAAATATTTTTCTGCTATAAGAGCGTTAAACAAGATTGTATTGTATAATATTTTCACGAAAATAGTATTATTTATTGTATTAGTAATGTTGATTGTTGCCTGCGACGCTACAAAACATGTTCCTGAAAATAACCACCTGCTCGAAAAGAATACCATTATCGTTAATGGTCAAAAAGAATCTTCTCAAAAATTATACAGCTTTTTACGTCAAAAACCCAATCAAAAAATATTGGGTATTCCGTTTTCCTTACACCTGTATAATTTAGGAAATCCTGATACTATATCATTGCGATGGCCATCAAATAAGCCCAATTTTAAGAAATGGGCAACCAAAAAGTTCTCCGAAAAACAATTCAAAGCTTTAGAAAGAAGTTCTAGAGGCTTTAATAAATGGTTGTTGAAAAGTGGCAATGCTCCTGTGATTTCTGATGTTGATAAAATAAAAAAATCGGCACAAAGCTTAGAGAATTATTATTTTAATGAAGGGTATTGGGATGCAACTGTCAACTATAAAGAAAATACAACCGAAGCGAAAAGAATTAGTGTTGACTATTCAGTAACGACGAAGAATCCTTATTTTTTAGATACTATTACAAGTAAAATCTCCTCTCCTGTCTTAGATTCATTGTATAAAATTACTATAGATAAGTCATTTATAAAAAAAGGTGATCTTTTTAAATCTCAAAACTTTGAAAAAGAACAGGATCGATTGGTAAATTTATATCGGAATTCAGGGATTTATCATTTTGGTCGTGATCTTATGGAGTTTAACATAGACACTACGAATATGGCTAGGCATAAACAAAATGTGCAATTAGTTATAGGTAATAGAAAAATTGAAGCCAATGATAGCAGTTATTACAAACCTTATACCGTTCAAAAAATAAAAAAAGTAAACGTTTTTACAGATTATTCGTTCAACACAAAAGATGATAAACAACAAGATTCTGCAAACTATAACGGCATTAATTTTTATGCACAATCTAACCTAAAATATAACCCTAAGTATTTAGCGAATTCCATCATAATTGATAGTGGTGCAATCTATAGAGATTCAGATAGAGATCTTACAAGAAAATTCATAAGAGATTTACAAAACTTTAGACCTTCTGTAGATATCAAATATGAAGAAAATGAAGATGAAACATTAACAGCAAATATTTTTTTAACACCCTTGAAAAAATATTCATTAGGGTGGGATGCAGAGTTTACAACTTCAAGTATCAATCGATTTGGAGTTTTAGGAAAGTTTTCCTTTTTAAATAGAAATATATTTAAAGGAGCCGAAATCTTAGAATTATCGTTTCAAGGTTCTTTTTTAAACACTACCCTAAATCCCGCGAACAATTCAGATTTTTTCAATGCTTGGGAGATAGGGTCCGGGGTTACGCTAAAAATTCCTAGAATTTTATTCCCTGTTAAAGTCTCTAATCTTATTCCGAAAAGAATGTCTCCAAAAACTGAAATAGGACTTAATCTGGGTATTCAAAACAATATTGGTTTAGATCGACAAAATATTACTGGTAGTATTGGTTATACATGGCAAAGTTCGAAAAAAACCAATCATAAATTTGAATTGCTAAATCTACAATACATTAGAAATACAAATCCTGATAATTACTTTGGAGTGTACCAATCTGAAGGAAGAAAGCTAGACAGTATTGCTTCTGGAGCCGATTTTACTAATATCCCAATTAAAGATGTTAATGGTCAATTTATTATTAATGATAATGGAAATCCAGTTGCCCGGGAAGATGATAAAGGAAATGAAGTACTAATTCCATTTAACTACTTGAATTATATTCTGTCCCCCACTAATAATTTTGAAAATACGAATCCCCGAGAATTTCAAGTTGCTAGTAATGTTAGTGAACAAAGAGAGATATTAGTAGAAGATGTGTTAGTTCCAGTAATCTCCTATGCTTATAATTATAATAATCGCGAAGATTTTAAAGATAATAGTTTTTCCGCTTTTACAGGAAGGCTTATTTCTTCAGGCTCATTGACCTCTGCTTTTGTTAAAAAACCGGCCGATGGTAGCAAAAAGGAATTGTTTGGATTACCTGTTGCTCAATATTTAAAGACCGAATTTGAATATAAAAAATACTGGGGTATTAATCTTAATAGTTCGTTAGTATTTCGTCAGTTTGTTGGGGTCGCTGTCCCTTTTGGAAATTCAGATGACATTCCGTTTAGTAGAAGTTATAGAGCAGGAGGTTCAAACGATATTCGCGCATGGCGTACTTTCGACCTCGGACCCGGATCAGAACAAAGTACTCTTGAATTCAATACAGGTAGTCTAAAGCTCACCTCAAACCTTGAATATCGTTTCAACGTTTTAAATAGTTTAAATGGAGCTCTATTCATAGATGCAGGAAATATTTGGGATATTACCAGATCTCCATTAACCTCTTCTGAAGCTAAGTTCAATAGTTTCAATTCATTTAAAGGAATGGCAATCGGTTCCGGATTTGGTGCGCGTTATGATTTTGGTTTTCTAATTTTCAGATTAGATGCGGGTTTTAAAACTTATGAACCTTATAATTTGGACAATAAATGGTTTCAGAATTATAATTTTAGCAGCGCAGTCTACAACATTGGCATTAACTACCCTTTTTAAAGAAATTTTCACTTTTTATACTATATCGATTTCGTTTATTGTCGTATTCATTTGTATTAGGTATCTCTAAAAATGTTTACTTTTACAGCCTAATATTTCAACTCTTAAATCAAACTAAATGAGTCATACTATAAAACCAGGAGTAGCAACAGGACGTGAAGTACAGGCAATTTTTAAGCTAGCAAAAGAAAAAGGTTTTGCTTTGCCAGCCGTAAACGTTATTGGTTCAAACAGTATCAATGGTGTTTTAGAAACAGCTAGGGATCTAAATGCTCCGGTAATTATTCAATTTTCTAACGGTGGTGCGCAATTCAATGCTGGAAAAGGATTGTCTAATGAAGGACAAAAAGCAGCAATCGCTGGTGCAGTTGCAGGGGCAAAACATGTGCATTTAATGGCCGAAGCCTATGGTGTTCCTGTTATTTTACATACTGATCACTGTGCAAAAAAATTATTGCCTTGGATAGATGGCTTGTTAGAAGCAAGTGAAGAACATTTTGCCGCAACAGGTAAACCATTATATAGTTCTCATATGATCGATCTATCTGAAGAACCTATCGAAGAAAATATTGAAATCTGTAAACAATACTTAGAGCGTATGAGTAAAATGGGCATGACGCTCGAAATAGAACTAGGTATTACCGGCGGTGAAGAAGATGGTGTTGATAATACAGATGTTGATGACTCAAAATTATATACACAACCAGAAGAAGTTGCTTACGCATATGAAGAGCTAAGCAAGGTTAGTGATCAATTTACCGTAGCTGCTGCCTTTGGTAACGTACATGGAGTTTACAAACCTGGAAATGTAAAATTAACACCGAAGATCTTAAAGAATTCTCAAGAGCATATTTCAGAGAAATACAATGTTGGACATAATCATATTGATTTTGTTTTTCACGGAGGTTCTGGTTCTACCGTTGAAGAAATTCGTGAAGGGATTAGCTATGGAGTTATCAAAATGAATATTGATACTGACATGCAGTACGCATTTATGAGCGGTATTCGTGATTACATGAAAGAAAAAGAAGCTTATTTACAGCAACAAATTGGAAATCCTGATGGCGATGATGTTCCTAATAAAAAATATTATGATCCAAGGGGATGGTTGCGTAAGGGAGAAAATACTTTCATCGAACGATTGAAACAAGCTTTTGAAGATTTAAACAATGTAAATACCTTATAATTTTCTCATCTTTATTTTTACAAAGCCTTTCATTTTTTTACTAACTTGCCTGCCCAAATAATTATCTTATGTCAGCTTGGTTTAAACGAAAAGACAAAGGGATTCAAACCCCAACAGAAGAAAAGAAAGATGTTCCAAAAGGGTTGTGGTATAAAACACCTAGCGGAAAAATTGTTGATACAGACGAACTTAAAGAAAATTATTATGTAAGTCCCGAAGATGGATACCATGTTCGAATTGGCAGTAATGAATATTTTGAAATCTTATTCGACGAAAATAAATACAAAGAACTAAACGCAGGTATTACGTCGAAAGACCCGTTAAAGTTTGAAGACACTAAAAAATATCCAGATCGTTTAAAAGAAGCGCAAGAAAAAACAAAGTTGAAAGATGCAGTAAGAACTGCGGTTGGTAAATCTTTGGGTAACGACATTGTTGTTGCAGCGATGGACTTTAAATTTATTGGCGGTTCTATGGGAAGTGTTGTAGGTGAAAAAATTGCTCGAGCCATCGATTATTCCATAAAGAAAAAACTACCTTTTTTAATGATTTCCAAGTCAGGTGGAGCGCGAATGCAAGAAGCTTCATTATCATTGATGCAATTGGTAAAAACTTCAGCGAAATTGGCGCAGCTAAGCGAAGCTAAAATCCCGTATATATCTTTATGTACTGATCCTACGACAGGTGGAACAACAGCTTCATACGCGATGCTAGGTGATGTTAATTTTGCAGAGCCTAATGCGCTTGTAGCTTTCGCTGGACCACGTGTTGTAAAGGATACCACAGGTAAAGATTTACCAGAAGGGTTTCAACGTGCTGAGTTTGTGTTAGAACACGGTTTTTTAGATAAAATTATTGAACGAAAAAATCTGAAAAAACAAATCAACTTATATATTGATTTAATTCAAAATAATCCGATAAGATCATAAAAAAAGAGCGATACAAATGTATCGCTCTTTTCTTTTAACCTTTCTTTATCGAATAGCGCTTAAATCTATTTCTCTATCTGGACCTCCATTGATATTAACAATTGCCGAAGAATCGCATTCTCCATCGCCATAATCTAATACAGCATTGTTTTCATTTTTGGCCAATTCTACCGTTCCACTAACTAAAAATTTACAAGCTAATTCTCGTCGTAAAGGGTCTATTATTTTAGCGGACAATATCGTTCCATTTTTCTTCATAAACATCCAATTACCTGTAATTAAAAATACATTATCTCCCCAAGCTCCTGTTCCATAACCTTCAATCCATTCTCTAATTTTAGTGCCATTTTTATTTGCACTTGAACCATCCGGCCATGTAACAGTAATTGTTCCTGTGCGCGTAGATTGTGGATTTCCATTAGCATTAGAACGTTCTCTCAAAATTGATCCATTGCCTTCAACATTTTTTTCATTAAATACGAATTCGTCAAATTCGAAAGAAATCATCTTGCTAGCGGCTTCACGATCTCTGTTATATTCTAACAAAATTTTACCACTTACCATATTTCCGTTACGCAGCTCACAACCATCTCCGAAGTCAATCGTAACCTCTTTGCTGTTTTGTGTAATCACTTTTGTTATTACAACACAATCAGGCAAATATCTATTTTCCGAAATACTCTTAGTCTCTGGAAATTCTTCGGTTAAATAAGCCTCTTCAATCAAGGCACTGGACTCATCAGAAACATTATCTAATTCTGTTTCAGTTTCTGTACTTTTCAAATCAATTTCTTGTGATGTTGGAGTAACTATAGTTGCATCTTCGTCTTGACAACTAGTCAATAACAGTCCAAATAATGCGAACATTAAAATACTCCAATTCAGTTTTTGTCTTTTCATGATATTATTTTTTAAGTTACGATTCTATGACTTGCATGAATCAAAAAGGTTTAAAAAAGCTTCTCAAACACGCATAACTGTTCTAAAACTGATGTACACAAAATGTTGCCAATCAAAATAATAGTTTTATATTTGCCGCCTGATATAGTATCAGTACATAAAAATGATTAATAAAAATTTAATGTTAGCATGTATTTAACAACAGAAAAAAAACAAGAGATTTTCAAAAAGCACGGGAAATCTGAAAAAGACACAGGTTCATCTGAAGGGCAAATAGCTCTGTTCACGCACAGAATTAACCATTTAACAGAGCATTTAAAGAAGAACCGTAAAGATTTTAATACGGAACGTTCATTAGTTAAACTAGTAGGTAAGCGTAGAAGTTTACTTGATTATTTAATGAAAACTGATATCTTAAGATATCGTGCAATTGTTAAAGAATTAGGATTAAGAAAATAATCAATATAGAGAGGCTTTATGCCTCTCTTTTTATTTTACATAGTTCAAACGTAAGAATTAAAAATACGTGTTTTATGATTAAGCAGATCCTGAGAATTCCAAAGAATTGGGACAGGATTTATAGTTTTTCATTGGTCAACAACTACTACTACAACACAACGACCATTGTTTAATTAGAATTAAAAAATATTTATGATTCCAAAAGTTTTTAGAGAGGTCATAGACCTTGGTGATGGAAGAGAAATTTCCATCGAAACCGGAAAATTAGCAAAACAAGCTCATGGTTCGGTTGTAGTACAATCAGGAAAATGTATGTTATTATGTACAGTTGTTTCCAACTACAAACAAAGTGATGTTGACTTTTTACCGTTAACAGTAGATTATCGTGAAAAATTCGCCGCGGCAGGACGTTATCCTGGAGGCTTCTTTAAAAGGGAAGCAAGACCAAGTGATGGAGAAGTATTAACGATGCGTTTAGTAGATCGTGTTCTACGTCCATTGTTTCCAAAAGATTATCATGCAGAAACACAGGTAATGATACAATTGATGTCTCACGACGAAGATGTCATGCCTGATGCTATGGCTGGTTTGGCTGCTTCTGCGGCAATTCAGTTATCTGATTTCCCGTTTGAATGCGCTATTTCTGAAGCACGTGTAGGTCGTGTAAACGGTGAGTTTATTATAAATCCAACAAGAGCACAATTAGAAGAGTCTGATATCGATATGATGATCGGTGCTTCTGCTGATTCTGTAATGATGGTAGAAGGTGAAATGGACGAAATTTCTGAAGAAGAAATGGCTGACGCTATTAAGTTTGCACATGAAGCCATTAAGGTACAATGTGCTGCTCAAGAACGTTTAGCTCAAGCATTCGGCAAAAAAGAAGTTCGTGAGTATGAGCCGGAACGAGAAGATGAAGATTTGAAGAAAAAAGTTCACGATATGGCATATGACAAAGTATATGCTATCGCCAAAGCTGGTTCTTCAAAACATGAGCGAGGTGCTGCATTTAGTGAAATCAAGGAAGAAATCAAAGCAACCTTCAGTGAAGAAGAGTTGGAAGATTTTGGAGACTTAGTATCTAAATACTATCGCGCTGCCGAAAAAGCAGCAATTAGAGATCTTACGTTAAATGAAGGTTTACGATTAGATGGTCGTAAAACAGTAGACATTCGCCCAATTTGGTGTGAGACTGATTACTTACCTTCTGTACATGGTTCTTCAATTTTTACACGTGGCGAAACACAGGCTTTAGCAACCGTAACTTTAGGAACATCTAGAGAAGCGAACAAAATAGATATGCCTTCATATGAGGGAGAAGAAACTTTCTATCTTCACTATAACTTCCCTCCATTTTGTACGGGAGAAGCAAGGCCTATTCGTGGAACTTCGCGTCGTGAAGTCGGACATGGTAACTTAGCGCAACGTGCTTTAAAAGGAATGGTTCCTGAAGATTGTCCATATACGGTGCGTATTGTTTCTGAAGTATTAGAATCTAACGGTTCTTCTTCGATGGCAACGGTGTGTGCTGGGACAATGGCCATGATGGATGCCGGTGTTCAAATGACGAAGCCAGTTTCTGGTATCGCCATGGGATTAATATCTGATGCAGACTCTGGAAAATATGCTGTATTATCTGATATTTTAGGAGACGAAGATCATTTAGGTGATATGGATTTTAAAGTTACTGGTACGGCAGATGGTATCACTGCTTGTCAAATGGATATTAAAGTAAAAGGATTAAGCTACGAAATTCTTGTAAATGCTTTACAGCAAGCAAGGGATGGTCGTTTACATATTTTAGAGAAATTGACAGATACTATTGCAGCTCCAAGAGAAGATGTAAAATCTTACGCTCCTAAAATGGTGACGGCTAGAATTGCTAATGAATACATTGGCGCCTTAATTGGACCAGGAGGAAAAGTGATTCAAGAACTTCAAAAAGAAACTGGATGTACGATTGTTATTAACGAAGATCCAGTAACAGAAGAAGGAATTGTTGAAATTTTAGGAACTGGACAAGAAGGAATCGATGCTGTATTGGCAAAAATCGACTCTTTGACTTTCAAGCCTGAAGTTGGTAGTGTTTATGAAGTAAAAGTTATCAAAATGTTAGATTTTGGTGCCGTCGTAGAATATATGGAAGCTCCAGGAAACGAAGTATTATTGCATGTTTCTGAACTTGCTTGGGAACGCACTGAAAATGTTTCTGATGTGGTAAACATGGGAGATGTATTCGATGTTAAATACTTCGGTATTGACAAACGTACTCGTAAAGAGAAAGTATCTCGGAAGGCAATTTTACCAAAACCAGAAGGTTTTGTTGAGCGGCCTCCAAGAGATAATAATAGAGGCGGACGTGATAACCGTAGTAGAGATAATCGAGGTAGAGATAATCGTAGAGACGATAGAAGACCTAGAGAAAATAAAAAGGAAGATTAATTCTTTTCTATTATAAATTTAAAGCCCGTCATAAATTTGACGGGCTTTTTTTATAGCAATCTCCCTTATCATCTAAGCACTAGTCCTATTTTTTTCTTGAATTTTTCGAACCATGCTTGTCGCAAAACTCCTCGGTACAACCCTTGGTAAAAAAGATAAAAATTTATTAAATCTACCTGGAACGATCACAGTTTTACCTTTTAATAAGGCATTATACCCCGATTTAGCAACTTTCTTAGGACATGCACCGTAGAAGTCTCCAGCAATTTTACTTGAGGTTTTTGAGACAGTCTTTTGAAATGCTGTTTTTGTTTGCCCTGGACATAAAACGGTAATTGAAACTCCCGTTCCCTTCAATTCATTGGCAATTGCTTCAGAAAATGATAGTATGTAAGCCTTTGATGCATAATACAATGCCATTAATGGCCCCGGTTGAAATGCCGCAAGTGAGGCTATATTCAAAATCTTACCCGAATTACGATCTATCATTTGTGGTAAAAATAACTTCGTTAAATGCGTAGTCGTATGAATATGTAAATTCAACATTTCAGATTCTCTTTGCCAATCTGTTTTAGAAAAAGTACCAAAAATACCAAACCCTGCATTATTGATCAAAACATCAACTGACGTTTCTTTTATTTCGGCATAAACTTCCGAAGCGGCATCTTTTCTTGATAAATCTTTCTCAATACAGTTAATTTTACATGAATATAAATTCAAAATTGTTGTTTTGACTTCTTGTAAGTTGGCCATATTTAGGTCAATCAATATCAAATTATAGGAATCTTTAGCCAATAAAAGTGATAATTCATAGCCAATACCCGAAGCCGCCCCAGTAATTAATGCCGTTTTATTCATAGTATCGTATTAAAACCTTTTACCTATTGAAATTCCAACTCTCGGATACCCTCCATCAATTTTATCCGTATTAATGAAATTTCGGCCACCTCCCACATAAATCTCTCCAATGAAACCATTCTTAGTTAAAAATTTTCCTCCAACAGCAATTCCTAAACCCCAGCCTATCTTGGTGTCCTCTGTTGTAGGATCATTAACGCTTCCAAAAATTAGATCCTTTTGAAATCTTTGCGAGAAAATAGCTGAGTTCGCCTCAATAAAAAATCCTGCTGCTCTTTTTTCTCCAAAAAAAATACGATAGTTAGGAAAAACCATAAATCGATAACTTATGTCTCGATCTAATGGAAATGCAACTGAGATACCAATAGATGACTCTTCATTAAGAATATGCTCATAACTTATTTCAGGAAATTCTAATAATAAAGAGCCCATATTGATTTTTAATTCATTGCTACTATTGTTCTGTTCTTTTACATTTTGTGAATAGATGCTGTAATTACTATACATAAACAAAATAATAAAGAATAGAGGTCGTACTTGTTGTCTAAATGTAGTTTTCATAATTCAACTGTTTACGGTTAACACGGTTAAAACTACTTGCGATATTTGAAGTAATTATCATAAATTTGGCGTTAATCTGAAAAATAAATACTAAATTTCACAAAAAATAATCTTCTTTAATTTATAATTTGTAAATAATGCAAAATCAATTTATCAAGTTTTTAAAAGAGAAAAATGTCGGAAATAGTTCATTTATTGATGAGATTGCTTCTGTTTTAGACATCGGCTATGATGCAGCTTATAGAAGAATAAATTTAAAAACCAATTTAACGCTCGAAGAGGGGGTCATTCTGGCCAAACATTACAAAATCTCATTGAACAAATTATACGAAGTTGGAAGCCCAAATACTATTGTTGTCGAAAAATCACCAAGGATTTTAGATATGGTACATTTAGAATCTTATTTCTCTAGGTCAATAGAAAACTTAATTCCTCTTACAAAATTAGCAAGCGCTTCTATTCTCTATTCAGCTAAAGACATCCCTCTATTTTATACACTAAAAGATTCGTTTATTACACGTTACAAAATTTATGTATGGCTCAAACTCACTAATAAAGAAATGACTAAAAACAAAGTTTCTTTCGATACTTTTATAGAAACTATTCCTAAGTCGCTTCTTGACAAAGCCTTTGAATTGGGTCGAACATATAACTTTATAAATATTACTGAATTTTGGAATGATAATACCATCAATGGTACCTTAGAGCAAATCATCTATTTTTATGATTCTCAATTATTATCAAAGAATCTCGCTTTAAGAATATGCGATGATTTAGAAGAGATAGTACATCATGTAGAACAGCAAACTATTCAACAAAGTATTATCGATTCAAAAACCAATGCTTCTTATAATTTATACAAGAGTGATTTGTTAACTATGAGTAATATAATTATGGTAAAAACTACCCATAGAAAAGCTTTTTTTGTGCCTTATACTGTTCTAGAGTATTTAAAAATTGAACATCAAGAGACTTGTAGTATTATGGACGACTTTTTCAATAGACAAATGACTAACTCAAAATTACTGGTACATTCTGGAGAGAAAGACAGAACCTTATTTTTTAATAAAATGCATCAAAAAATAAACAAGCTAAGAGAGCGAATTACTATCGATAAAGCTCTAGGGTTTGACTAAAAAGTAAAGACCTCTCCGTTTGGAGAGGTCTTGGTTTGATAAATCTAATCTATATAATAAACCCCTTTACTTCAATAGATTTTGGTTGATTTATCAGGTTTTGGAGTTAACTCTTTTTCATAGCACTTTCCCTTTCCCTTTTTCAAAATTTTATAAAAGCTTCCCTCCCAATCTCTCGAGAGAGAAAGCTTTTTATTGATAAATGCAATCTATATAATAAACCCCTTTATTTATAGAAAACCTGACTGATTTATCAATAGGAGAGGCTCTGTCAAACCTCTGTTTAATTAATTTTTGGTTATTCATTTATTTCATCCACTACCTGAATGATTTTATCATTGACTTCTTTAATAGGAAAGATAAATCTCCCATCATCATTTACCAATACTAAATAAATATTATCAATAGATTTAATTGTCCCTTGTACTTCACCTATTTTTATTTTTTGTCCGATAGCTAAGTTTTTTCGAGAATAGAATCCAAATAATAATCGTTGTACAATATCTCTTGAACCTAACCCAAAAGCAATTGTAAATGCTAATAAGAAAGAGCCAAATATGATAGTTAGATTATTGGTGATCATTTCTGTATCAATCATCGCATGATTTAACGCCGTAATTCCGATAATAATAGTGATTGCAAAAAATACAATGTTTCCGATCACTTGAGAGCCTCCAATATCTAGCGCCTTAAATGATGATAAAATGGCATTTTTTACCACATTCGCTAAAAACACACCAATGATAAAAATCGCAATGGCAGTAAATAATTTAGGTAAATAAGCGATAATCGCTGTAATTCCGTCGGTAACCATTTGCAGTTCTAAAATACCTGCTGCAGAGATAGTAATCAATAAGATTATAATCCATCTCACTATCTTAATAATGATACCTGATACTTGAAAGTTGGTATTCTGAAAAATTTGTATCTCCTTTATTTTATCTCCAAACCTATCTACGTTTGCTACTTTTAAAGTCTTTCTTAGAAATAAGGTTACGATTTTCAAAATTATTAATCCAACGATTAATAAAACTATCAGTGAAATTAATTTTGGCATAAAACCAATAATGTTCTGCCACATATCTTGTAAAAAAGAGAGGTTCACTCCTTCAATTTGCGTTGCCATATCTATTATATTAAGTTAGTCGTTTTTGTTTTTATTATCTTTTATTCTCAAAAGGTCATCTACCGCTTCAGGATACTTTACCACCATTAAATCAGCAAAATCTATTGCCAGTTTAATAAATGAGATGTCACTCATCACTTTTCCTTTCAACTTTTCAGGAAGCGCCTCTTGGTGCAATATTTCTTTAAAAGGGTTTCCCATATATTAGAGTTTTGTATACATTTCCATTACTTTTTCTTTCGCTCTTTTTACTCTCATTTTCACAGCGCTCTCTCCAATATCCAGTGCTGACGAAATTTCTTTGATAGAAAGATCATCTTGGTATTTCATTAACAGTATCATTTTATAGTTCGGATCGACCATCGATAATACTTTCTGCAACTTTTCGGCTTTTAACTGTAAAATGTCATCGTCACTCACATCGTCTGCAACAGCTGATCTTTTTTCTACTTCAACTTCATTTACTTGCTCTTTATTTTTATATGCATCTCTTTGTACGTAATTCACGCAAAAATTATACGTAAATGAATACAACCATGTTGAAAATTTCGAATTTCCCTTAAAGGATTTTAACTTTACATATAACTTAATAAATATGTCATGTGTTAAATCCTCTGCCTCTACTTTGTTTTTTGCAAAGCTTAAACATTTATTATACACCAATGGTGCATATCGATCGTACAACTGAGCGAACAGCGTACTATCTTTAGTTTTTATTATTTCGCTAACCAGTTCCTCATCACTGAGCAGGTTAATCTTGACAGAAGGTTTCAATTAGTTTCCTATTATGGTTTAGATGTACTATGAAAAACTATATAAAATAAATGTTTCTTGTTAGTGACTATGGATAAGTTTACTTTATGTTTCACTTAATTTATATAGTATGTTTACTCTTATGACACATACTTTTTTTAAAAGTCACATTTTATTTCAGTAATTATTCATTCGGGTATTGTTTAGCTTATAATCAATAAGATATGTTATTAATTAAAATGAAATTATAGAGAGATTTAAAACTACTTAACAAGTTACTAACAGGGGAATTTTCTCTTCTAAGTTGTTCTATTTAGCAAAATGGAGTGAAAAAAATAATGTTTTTGTAACATTCTCGTAACTTCTTGCGTATATATAAGTACACAACAAAAAATAAGTATTAATTAAAGTAAATATATGAGACAACTTAAAATTACAAAACAAGTTACCAATAGAGAAACTGCCTCTTTAGACAAATATTTGCAAGAAATAGGTAAAGTAGATTTGATTACTGCTGATATGGAAGTTGAATTAGCTCAACGTATCAAAGCTGGAGATCAAGTAGCTTTAGAAAGATTAACAAAAGCAAATTTAAGGTTCGTAGTTTCTGTTGCTAAGCAATATCAAAATCAAGGGTTAACTTTACCTGATTTGATAAATGAAGGTAACTTAGGTTTGATCAAAGCGGCAAAACGTTTTGATGAAACTCGTGGTTTTAAATTTATATCATATGCTGTTTGGTGGATTCGTCAATCTATCTTACAAGCATTAGCAGAGCAATCTCGTATTGTACGTTTGCCATTGAATAAAATTGGATCTATTAATAAGATCAATAAAACATTTGCTCGTTTAGAACAAGAAAATGAAAGACCTCCTTCTGCAGAAGAAATTGCAAAAGAACTAGATATGACCATTAACGATGTAAAAGAATCGATGAAGAATTCTGGTCGTCATGTATCTATGGATGCTCCTTTAATTGAAGGTGAGGATTCTAATTTATATGACGTATTGCGTTCTGGAGAGTCTCCAAATCCTGATAAGAGTTTATTACATGAATCATTGAAAGTTGAAATTGAACGTGCGTTAGAAACGTTAACACCTCGTGAAGCTGATGTTGTTTTATTATATTTTGGATTAGGTGATGCACACCCAATGACTTTAGAAGAAATTGGTGAAACTTTCGATTTAACTCGTGAGAGAGTTCGTCAAATAAAGGAAAAAGCAATTAGAAGATTAAAGCATACTTCTAGAAGTAAAATTTTAAGAACTTATTTAGGTTAATCTCTATAAGTTTTATACTTTTATCACATTATGAGTAGTCAAGAACTATTCGTTTTTTGATTAATGAATTGAAAACCCTCAACAATGTTGAGGGTTTTCTTTTTGAGGTCGAAGCCCACTATAATTTGTGCTCGGTTGCTCAAATAATATTCAAATATGATTGTGATCTCTAAAATGGTTGTTTTTCGGGTTTACATGACGAAAAAAAGTATATTTGTACAACCAAATAACGATTCGTTTTAATGAAACATTTAATTGCCCCATCCGTACTTGCCGCTGATTTTGCCAACCTACAACGTGACGTAGAAATGATTAATAATAGTGAAGCCGATTGGTTTCATATAGATGTTATGGATGGACTATTTGTTCCTAATATATCATTCGGAATGCCGGTTATCAAAGCCATAAAAAAACATGCAACTAAAATAATGGATGTGCATTTAATGATTGTAGATCCTGATCGTTATATATCAGATTTTAAAAATGTTGGTGCAGATATTTTAACCGTGCATTATGAAGCATGTTCACATTTACACAGAACATTACAAGCCATCAAAGCTGAAGATATGCAAGCCGGCGTTGCGCTCAATCCTCATACACCCATCGCTGTTTTAGAAGATGTCATTCGCGATATCGACCTAGTGTGTTTGATGAGTGTGAATCCGGGTTTTGGCGGACAAAGTTTTATAGAAAACACCTACAAAAAAATCATCCAATTAAAAGACTTGATTGAAAAATCAGGTGCACCAACAAAAATTGAAATTGATGGTGGTGTAAATGATAAAAATGCGGGCAAATTATTAGCAGCTGGTGCCGATGTTTTAGTCGCTGGTAGTTTTGTGTTTAAAAGTGAAAATCCTACAGAGACGATTGCGGCCTTAAAGAGGGTTTAGCTCAAACTCATAAAATTTTCTCAAGAAGACAGTTATTGTATCCTTAAATCTTTCAGATTCAATTGTAGCGAAGTTCTTCCATTCCAAACGTTCTCTTCAATAGTAAAAACCGCGTCAAAAAATTGTCCATCTTTTAGTTGCTGATAATAATGACCTAAATTAAATCCGATAGCATTGTACACTACAGTACTATTATCAGAAGTAATACTCAGTTTCAAATGACTATCATCTGCACCGACAGTTCTCCCGTAACCATTGTCTTTCAAATTACGTGCTACAAAAACGGGTTTCATATTTTGCGGCCCAAAAGGACCGAACTGATTGATAATACGCATTGTTTTATCTGAGATTTCTTCTAAAGATATCTCAGTATCAATTTTAATCTCTGGTGTTCTTAATTCATCTGGAATTGATTTTTTCACCACCTCTTCAAATTTCAATTTGAATGGTTCGTAATTTTCCTCCAGTAAGGTCAACCCTGCCGCATATTTATGACCTCCAAACTGCTCAATATGCTCACTACAGGCCTCCAAGGCATTGTACACATCAAAACCTTGCACAGAACGAGCAGAAGCCGCTAATTTATTAGCATTCTTTGTAAAAACAAGCGTAGGTCGGTAATAGGTTTCTATCAAACGAGAAGCGACGATACCGATCACTCCTTTGTGCCAATCTTCTTGATAAACGACCGAAGTATAATCATTTTCTTCCTTGTTTTCCTCGATTTGAGCTAGTGCTTCTACCGTAATTTTTTTATCCAAATCTTTACGATCGGTATTATAGATTTCAATAGATTTTGCAAAATCCATTGCCGATTCCAAATCATCTGAAGTTAATAATTCGACAGCATGGATACCATGTTTCATACGACCTGCGGCATTGATACGTGGAGCAATGATAAAAACAACATCTGTTATTGTCAACACCTTTTTTTTGAGTTGACTAATGATGGCTTTGATTCCTAATCTAGGTTTGGTATTAATTTGCTTTAAACCATAATAAGCTAATATTCTGTTTTCGCCTGTCATCGGAACAATATCAGCTGCAATTGCCGTAGCTACTAAATCGAGGTATTCTGTAAAATCATGTATTGTTTGCCCTCTTCGTGAACCCAATGCCTGAATCAACTTAAACCCTACTCCACAGCCACACAACTCATCATAAGGATAGGAGCAATCGTCTCTTTTGGCGTCAAGAATAGCAACAGCTTTCGGCAGTTCATTTCCTGGCCGATGATGATCACAAATAATAAAATCAATTCCTTTTTGAGTTGCGTAGGCGACTTTATCTACAGCCTTAACCCCACAATCTAATGCAATAATTAGCGTAAAATTATTATCATCCGCAAAATCAATACCTTGATACGAAACACCATATCCTTCTTCATATCTGTCAGGAATGTAGGAAGCTACATTGGTATAATATGATTTCAAATATGTCGATACTAACGAAACTGCAGTAGTTCCATCTACATCATAATCCCCAAAAACCAAAATGTTTTCTTCAGATCGTATTGCGCGTTCGATACGCTCCACAGCTTGTTGCATATCTTGTAATAAAAAAGGGTCATGCAGATCGTTTAAACTTGGCCTAAAAAAATGTTTAGCATCTTCAAAACTTTCAACATTACGTTGTACCAATAAAGACGCTAAAGTTTCGCTTATCGATAGAGATTCCGATAGGCTTTTTACTTTTTCTAATAAAGGTATAGGTTTTAAATTCCAACGCATGATTTCATATAAGAATCACAAAGCTAGTCAATCTGAACTGATTTCTATGGCAGCGAAAAGGTATTCTTATGGTTTATTTCCTGTAGTATCTTTTTTCTTTTTTTTGCGTTTAAATAAATTATTCAATAATTCTTTAGCTCCTGTTTTCGTCGGGTCTTTTTTCAAAGAATCGGTGTTAGAAGAATCTTTTTTCTTTCCTAAAAGGTTATCCAAGGCATTGGTAATTTTATCTTTACCCTTATTTAGTAATTTATCTTTTTGGTTATTCGCAACCTGTTTTCCTAAATTACCTACAGCCGCCTTTAAGTCGGTTTTAACACGTGGTTGCGAGAATTTTCCCGAAATCAATGCGCTTACAGGTACTTTAATATTTTTGGATTCCTCATCATTTAATTGAGCAATCAGTTGAGAAGCCTCTTTCCCTAAGTACTTCGCTGGCACATTTAAAACAGCATCATAGGCCAATGATTTATCGAAACCATGACCACCAGCGATCGCTATTTCTATGTCTTCATAATTTAATTGAAATGGTTTTAACGCTACCTTACCATCTTTAAAAGTTAAAGCTGTTTTTAAATTTTCAAGATTTAATTTCTTCGTGTCTAAAAAAGGTAGCTGCTGCTCTAACGTCTGTAATAATGGTGTATTTTTGGTTGTAATTTTAGAAGATAGTAATTGAGCCAACATGGTTCCATTTAATGAACTTAGATCTGGAGTCAAATCATCATTTAAATCGCCCGACACACGGATAGTTGAGTTAATTTTACCATCGATTGCTTTTGCGATAGGCGCCAATGCTTGAAACATTTCCAACGAGGTAAAAGATTGACCAATATTAAAATTTTTGGCATCCATATCCATTTCAAACTTCGAAACTTTATCTTTCGTTGAAACATTTCCGTTAAGTCCAAGAGTACCTCCGAAAATAGCAGATTTCACGTTTTTAAGGATTGCTTTTTCATCCTTAATAAACAGTAAAGCTGACACATTTTTTAATGAAATATTGTCATATAAAACAGTGTTCGCTTTTGCATCAATTGTACAATCTAAAAATGATGGAATCTTAATACGCTCAGGCACATTCTGGATGGGCTCCTCATCGGTGGGCATCCCTTCGGATTCTGAAACCATAAAATCATTTACTGAGAACGTATTCGATGTTACTGTAAATTTCCCTTCAATATTTTCCTTTGCAAATATAAATCCAAGTAAATTATGTATGGCTCCCGAAGCACTAAAATCTGTATCGCCTAATTGCGCTTCAAAATCATTTAAATTCACCGTTCTCGGATTAAATGAAATCTCGGCATTCTTAACCTCTAAGGGGCTATTTAATTCTTTTGATTCATACTTAAAATCTTCTACGCTAAACGTACCCGTAGTCTTTGTTTTTTCGTAGTGATGATTTTTGAGCGCGTTCATATCAAAGCTTGTCGTCGCATCTAAATCTAATATTCCTTTTACTCCTTTTACGGCTTCCGCCGGATATATCTCTTCTAAACTAGCAAGGTTTACAATTCCTTTTAAACTTGCCGCGACCTTCATGTTTTCTGAGATATTTGATAATTTCGCTGTTGCATTAAAAACTTCATCATCAATTTTAAAAGATAATTTATCAATGTTCACATAGGTGTCTTTTACAAGCCCTGTTTCATTAATAATTTCTGTATTGATGTTAATATTAGACAATGATTTCGGTAATTCAGGGTACTTAAATGACGCATTGTTAGAGTTTATTAGAATTGAAAATTTCGGAACGTGATTCTCATCTATTATTCCTTCTAATGTTCCTCTTACATCGAAATTACCCGTAGTTGTTACCCCTTCAATATTTTTAGAGTATACTTCAGGGATCAACGCTAAGAAATTCTTGAAATCTGAAGATGGCGTTTTAAAACTTAACGCTACTTCCTGATTTGACTCATTTATTTTGACAAAACCGTCAAAAGTCAGCGGTAACTGATTTAACATCAATTGATTTTCTAAAAAACGATACTTGTTTTCTTTTAAGTCAATTGCCAAGGTTGCATCTAAATCAAGCTTGTTATTTTTTAAATATGACGTACTATCTTTTTTAAAAGAAATAAGCGCCGAAGATTGTGTTTGTAATTCTGATTTATCAGACGATAAATTTCCATTACCTCCATGATTGAAATTGCTTAACTCAAAATTAATTTTGCTTGAGTGATCATCATACGAAATACGACTATTCTTAATCTGATACGATGCCAATCCAAGTTGAAATCCTTCTGAATTCTTTGAAGGAGTTTCATTTTTTTCACTCTTTTTGGTAATGTCATAATTCGCAGTACCGTTCGAGTCAATTTTAATCGCAACGTCGGCCTCATTCACAACAAAACTAGTAATTCCAATTTTTGAATCACTTTTAAACAAATCAGAAAAGGGCATTTCTAAATGTATAGCCCTTGCATACACTAGAGTATCCCCCTCAAAGGGCGCGTGATTTACAATTGATACTCCTGATAAAGAAACTGTAGTACTCGGAAAACTGCTAAAAATACTCAGATCGGCTTCTTCAAAGTCAAGTGTTGCGTTCATATTATTGTTGGCCGTTTGCTTTATTAATTCAACAATTTTGTCTTCAAAAGCAAATGGAATGATGATAATGAGTGCAATTAAAAATAAAAATACTCCTATTAGTATTTTGAAGATTTTTTTCATGTTTTTTGAATTAGAAGTACTGATAATTAAGTATCACCTTTATAACGTTTTTTTTAGCATTACATTTCACAAGACAACAAGTTTTATTATAAAAATAAATATACAATAGATATTCGCTAAAATCATCATTCTATGAACACTAAAAAAGTGTATTTTTGTTTAAAATTTTGAGCAATGGATATCTCTTTAATTCCTAATATAAAATATACAGATAATGGCAGTTTTTTCTTGCTTGCTGGCCCATGTGCTATTGAAAGTGAGGATATGGCCATGCGAATTGCCGAAAAGGTAATTTCGATAACAGACAAACTCGAAATTCCGTACGTATTTAAAGGCAGTTTTAAAAAGGCAAATCGATCTAGAGTCGATAGTTTTACTGGAATAGGAGATGAAAAAGCACTTCAAATCTTACATAAAGTGAGTACTTCTTTTAAAGTTCCTACGGTTACCGATATTCATGAAGTTTCTGATGCGGCTAAGGCTGCTGAATATGTTGATATATTGCAAATTCCAGCTTTTTTAGTGCGTCAAACTGATTTGGTTGTTGCTGCAGCGAAAACAGGAAAAGTAGTAAACCTCAAAAAAGGACAATTTATGAGCGCTGAAAGCATGCAGCATGCCGTAAAAAAAGTTATCGATAGTGGCAATGAAAACGTAATGATAACAGACAGAGGAACTATGTTCGGGTATCAAGATATGATCGTCGATTTTAGAGGCATTCCTACCATGAAACAATACGCGACAACGGTTCTTGATGTGACACATTCTTTGCAACAACCTAATCAAACTTCTGGGGTGACTGGCGGAAGACCCGATATGATCGAAACCATTTCGCGGGCTGGTATAGCCACGGGCGTAGATGGTTTATTCATTGAGACTCATTTTGACCCCGCAAATGCGAAGAGTGATGGTGCCAATATGTTGCATTTAGATCACTTAGAAACGCTATTAAGTAATTTGGTTGCCATTCGCAAAACGATCAATACATTATAAGTTATCTCGTCTGACAATTTTTTGGTATAATTCGTGTTTAACTATGTGTATGAAATTATTTGCAAGCCTTTTTCTGTTTTTCTCATGTTTTGTTCTACAAGCTCAAGATTTTAGTGCTGTTGATCAAAAAGTAGGTACGTATCCTAAACACTACGCTTCTGCTGAAGGTTTAGCTTCGCAGATCGCCAAAGATTTTACTACAGAAAGCGAACAAGCACGAGCTATTTTTACTTGGCTTGCTAAAAACATTACCTATGACCTCCAGCGTTTTTATCAGGGTAATACCAAGGTAAATTTTAGCTATACTGATCAGGCTGATTTCCAGCGAAAATTAGCTGCTGTAAATGCGCATTCAGTAAATGAAACTCTTAGAACAAACAAGGCAGTTTGCGAAGGATACGCTAGAACTTTTAAAAAAGTAGCTGAGTTGTTAAATATACCCTGCTTGTTTATTGGAGGATATTCGAAGGCTGCCATCAATGATATTGGGAATATTCCTCCACAAGAAGATCACGCATGGAATGCGATTAAAATTGGAAACACTTGGAAGCTCGTAGATGTAACTTGGGGAGCAGGCCATTCAGAAAATAAACAATGGAAACCCTTTTTCGATGATTATTTTTTCTTTACGAACCCTAATGAATTTGCCTTAACACATTTACCTGCAGACAAGGAATTCTCGTTTACGAATAAAAAAGTTGGACTCAAAGAATTTTATAGTACTCCATTGTTTTCGAAAGCTTTTTTTAAAAATAAACTACAATTAGAAGCTCCAAATCAAGGCAAATTAGTTGTGGCATCTGGATCAACTATTGATTTCAAAATGGGTCTAATTCCAGAGGGAGTAACCTTACATTATGCTTTTAGAGACACTATGAGACCACAAGTAATTGAGCCCGTCTGTTCGGGGTCTTCATGTTCGTTTTCGATCCCTTTTTCTCAAACAAATAATACTGAACTATTTATCATTGCAAATCGTAAAACAGCCTTACATTATAAGGTTCAAGTTAAAAAATAAGGATTCATTTATAGAATTTTTTATCCCTAACGACATAGGCGTCTTTCAATACTTCGATTAAAATTTCATTATTAATTTCCTCTAAAGATGGATAACGCAACGACTTCATAACTTTTCTACCCGCTTTCGTTAAATGTTCTTTATTAACGGTGAGATGAGCAGCATTCCAAAAGCCTAGGTCAACATAATTTTTATGCTTAGGCACATTTAAGTAACAAAACGGATTCCCATCAATATAATAGAAAGGTATTTTGTACTTGAATTTTAGTTCTACATCTGGCACATTATTCTCAATGACTATTTGTAGATGTAATAGAATTGATCTAAA
Organism: uncultured Flavobacteriaceae bacterium; assembly: GCA_947494325.1. Taxonomy (GTDB): domain Bacteria; phylum Bacteroidota; class Bacteroidia; order Flavobacteriales; family Flavobacteriaceae; genus Aureibaculum. The sequence goes on along the minus strand of CANLUS010000001.1, from coordinate 856,226 downwards.
TGGTTCTTGTTGTTCTAAGATGTACGCTTCGGATGGATTCATAGCTCAAAATTAAAAAATGTTGTGGAATCAGAAATTTTAATTAACTTTGTATTTCAAAGTACTTTTATTATGACAGAAAAAGATTATCTAAAAGATATTTCTGATATTAAAGATATCATGAACAAATCAACTCGATTTCTTTCCTTGAGTGGTATGTCTGGGATTTTAGCTGGAATATACGCTCTAATTGGTGCCTTTATCGGACATCAATTATTATCAGGCTATGGTGGTTATGGAGATGGCACTAATTTGATGCCCTTAGTGATTTTAGAAGTCATTATTTTGACAGTGGCATTTGTAATTGCTTTACTATCTGTTGTAACCGCATTCATCCTAACAAGAAAGCAGGCTCGAAAAAACAATGAAAAAATTTGGACACCGGTGTCAAAACAATTGCTACTCAATTTTTTAATACCAATGGTGACTGGCGGTATTTTCGTTTTACTATTAATATATCGAGGCTATTACGGGTTAATTGCTCCTGCGACCTTAATTTTTTACGGTCTAGCTTTGGTAAATGCTAGCAAATACACCTTTAGTTGGGTAAAATATCTAGGAGTTATGGAGATTTTACTTGGTCTTTTGGCATTTGTATTTTTAGGAAATGGTTTACTCTTTTGGGCATTAGGATTTGGCGTGCTACATATTGTATATGGTGCACTTATGCACTTTAAGAAGGAAGAATAATGAAGAGTATTATAGAGAATATCAACAAAATTTTTGACCATCGCGTGAGACTTGGCATTATGTCTGCTCTTATGGTAAACGATTATGTTGATTTCAATTCACTTAAGGAGCTATTAGGAGTTACTGATGGTAACTTAGCCAGTCATTTAAAATCTCTTGAAAAAGAAAAATACATACATATTCACAAAGAATTTATTGGAAAAAAACCTAACACTAAATATAGTAGTACAAAATTAGGAACCTTAGAGTTTAAAAAACATATAAACGCATTAGAACAACTGATCAAAGGTAGATTGTAAATTTTTTTATACAATTACTTTGAAATACAAAGTACTTTTAAAATGAAGAAAAGAAAAAAACTCATACAATGGTTATTCGAAAAATCAGAATCAATATACACACGATACTTCAAGAAAAACACCCCCTGGAGCCTTACTAAATCAGATTTACTCACCTATGAAAAACATACTTTTGGCTTTCATTTGGGGCAATTCTTAGAAGACAATGGTTTTGATCTTATTCCAAAAGTTGAACGTCATGATGCCTATCATGTATTGACTGGTTATAGCACAACTGTTGAAGATGAAATAGCACAACAGTACTTATGCTTGGGCAATGGCAAACGTAGTTCATATTTATTCGGAGTTGTCATTTTAGGCACATTCTTATTACCCGATTATTTAGGTCACTATCTAAGATCCTATCAAATAGGAAAAAAAGCAAATACATTTCATAATCTTGATTTTCGTCAATTACTAAACGCCTCCTATTTAGATGTTCGCTCTTGTATATTTTCAACATCTCAAATTAACACCTTAAAAACATATCATCATGCTTAAAAAAATAACATTATTCATCTCTTCATTTCTATTTAGTATTTTGTTTTATGGAAAAAACATAGGCCTAAATTATCTATTGTTTTCAATATTGGTCATTCTTTTACTTGCCACCCTCCAACCTAAAAAATTCAAAACGAAAAAGATTCTCATTCGAACCTTATACTACTTAGCCGCCTCCACCTTTGTCTTTATATACAACTCGTCCTTATCGATATTTGTGAGTATTGTTAGTCTATTCGCTTTATTAGGAGCGCTCCCAACATTTAAAGCATCTCTTTACGTAGAATTCTTAAACGGATGCTACACCGCAATCGCCTCAAGTTTTACAAATTATTACCATCATATGCTCGAAGAGACCGAAGCGGTTAAAAAAAAGAATATTAACTATTCTTACTGGATCAAAACAATCGGAATTCCAATATTGATTGTCGGTATTTTTATCTTATTGTACAGCAATGCAAATCCTAATTTTAATCGTATTGTCAGTACAATCGATCTTAGTTTTATCAATCTTAAGTGGGTTCTCTTTACCCTATTAGGATACTTTATTCTGCTTAATTTTAGTGATCCTCAAACGATTCAGCCTCTTACACAAATGGATTCAGAAACTGAAAACCAATTAGATAAATCAACAATACCGATGCAGTCTTCAACTAGTTTGCTCCAAGAAAATCAACTTGGTATCATTTTGCTAATTTCACTTAACCTACTTATCGGATTTTTCTTAACCACCGACCTTTTCTATTTGCGTTCCCTTATTGACGTAGCTGCATCTGATTTATCGAAAAGTGTTCATGAAGGGATCTATGCTCTAATAACCTCGCTTATTTTTGCGATCATTATTATTTTATATTTCTTCAGAGGTAATTTAAATTACTATAAGAAAAATCAACATTTAAAAACCTTAGCGACCATTTGGATCCTACTGAATGTAGTATTAGTAGTCATAACGGCATATAAAAATTATTTATACGTAACTCATTATGGATTTACCTATAAAAGAATTGGTGTTTTTATCTATTTATTTCTATCATCAGTTGGTTTAATTACCACCTATATAAAAGTACATGCTCGATACAATTTATGGTATTTACTTAGAAAAAACATCCATATTGCTTTTATGATCTTGGTCTTTTCAAGTGTTGTTAATTGGGATCAACTCATCACAAAGTATAATATAAATCATGCCCAAATAACCGACATCGATTACCTCATTAACTTATCAAATAATAACGTCGTTGAATTGAAGGAGTATGTAGAAAATAATAAACGGAAAACAACTAAACAACAAGCCGAAAGAATAACTAAAAAATATCTTGCTTATACCCAACAACTAAACGTCAATTCCTGGCAAGAATTTACGTATGACAATTTAAAAATTAAAAAATGAAGACGCTATCACGGACAATCGTAACTGCCGCTAAAGCGGCCCTACTAGCATCGTTTCTTTTGAGCTTGGCGATAAGAGCCTTAGAATCTGTTAATTTCAATAGTGTACCTCTTATTTTCATTTTATCGATTATTATAACATTTATCATCTCATTCATTATGATACTTTTTACAATTGTACCTATTTACGAATTAACACCAAAGTTAACTGTGATTCAAAAGTTTAATAAGTATTTCCCTTTGTATGCAATAGTATTCTTTTTAGCCTGTACCTATATAATCTGGAATCAAAATTTCGACGCTATTACCAACATCATCTTTATCATTGCCTATATCACAGCTATGCAATCTTGGGTGTGGTTTTTTAAAGAAAATAAAAAGAACATTGAAAAAAATGAAAACAACTAAACAGCTATATCTACTTATATTATTTTCGGCATATGCTATTTCTTTACTAATTTTTAGGGCTTGGCTAACCGATTCGACTTTGTATAAATTTCTAATATGGAATCTATTTTTAGCATATATTCCATTTTTGATTAGTCAACAAATGGTGCGTAAAAGGCAACGTCTAACTAAATTTATGTTCGCGTTCGGAACGTGGCTCTTATTTCTGCCTAACGCTCCATATATCATCACTGATATATTTCATTTGACAAATAGAACATTCGTTCCATTATGGTTTGATCTATTAATGATTTTTTCATTCGCAATGAACGGAATGCTATTATTCTTTATATCAACTTATCAAATGCATAATATTTTGATAAAGAGGTTCTCATATAGCATCGCATGGATTATAAGCTCAGGTATTATGTTTCTAACAGGGTTTGGGATTTATCTCGGTAGGTTTTTACGATTTAATAGTTGGGATGTTCTTTCGAATCCAAAGCCCTTATTTTTCAATATCGCCGATCGATTTACGGATCCTTTTGCGCATTTAAAAACATGGGGATTCACTATTAGTTATGGTCTTTTCTTTCTTGTTGGGTTCCTGCTCATAAACATGTTAATCTCGAGTTTTATGAAAACTATCTCAATCAATAAAAAACACATACAATGAAATTCAACCCCAAATCATTTCTCAATTTCATCATTTTGTTTTTACTAGAAGTACTCATCGTACTCTTTTTTAAAACAGGGTTTATTCGTTATATTTTTGGTGACTTTTTAGTTGTAATTATGCTCTACTATTTTTTGAAAAGTTTTATCAATGCGAAGCCTATATTTATTGCCACTGGCGTGCTACTATTTGCTTTCGTCATAGAATTTCTGCAAATGACCAACTTATTAGCCTTCTTGAATTTAGAACATAATAAACTAGCACATCTTATTTTGGGAAATACCTTTGAAGTAACAGATCTTATCGCGTATAGTTTTGGAATACTATGTGTATTGTTTATAGAAAAAAAGCGATAGAACATACATTCTCTCGCTTTTTTAAAATAGAAACAGATTTTTAGGTTATCACATATTGTAAAAGAATTGTTCATTAACAATCTTATTATCATTTACTTCATATACACAAACTTCCGACATTTTCTGTCTTCCGCTATCCTTAAAAGTAACATCAAAATCCATAGTACATGAAAAATGGTTCCCTGCTACTTGAGGTTCAGAAATTGCGCTACTATGAAACTCTTGAATATTATTCAACCAAGCAATACTCTTTTGGGTCACCGCTTCTTTCCCTGAAACAAGTTCTCCTCCTGGGTAGCCTGGCATTTCTTTACTTACAATATTATCAGCATATAATTCTTCAATAGCAGTCATTCCATCTCCTTGACGCATGAGTTCTACTAATCGATTGGCAACTTTTTGTGTAGACATATTAAAAGGTTTTGGTTGTTATCATCTAAAATTAAGAAAAAACAATGTTAGATACTTTCTCTAGCCTATATTTAACAGAATTTTAATGAAATTTAACATTGAGAATTCTTTCGAATTGTTCTTATTAAATGTTCTAACCCATTTAATTTCAATTCATATATCAACCCTAATTGTAACCCTATTTTACCTTTTGGAAATCCTTTTGCATGATACCAAACTACATAATGCTCGGGTAAATCAATCAAGTATGTGCCTTTATATTTACCATATGGCATTTTGGTATGTGCCAAATCTATTAAGAATTGTTTGTCTTGCAACATTTATTCTAAACCGTCAACGTATGCTTGAAGATATGCGTACTTTTCAGTTAATTTACCTTTTTCTGTCATTTTAGCTCTCGCCAAAACACCATCTTTATCTCCGTTAAAAAATGCTGGAATTACGTCTTTCAAAAACATAAATCCGAACCCTCTACTTGCATTATCTGGTAATTCACAAGGTAAATTATCCACCGCCATGACCGTAATGGCATTTTCATCCTTATAATCAACCTCTTTTTCATTAATTGGATCATATCCATACACTGGATCAGCAATGGTAGAAGGACGAATCGTACATGCTACGGGCCCATCAATATCACAACTAATATCTGCCACTATCTTGATATTGAAATCGGGTAATTTGGCATCTTCACGGGTAAAAACATATGGCGAACCTTCTCCAAAAAAATGTCCAGCAATATAGAGGTCACTTACCTTTGCAAAACGCATAAAATTTGCCTCATATTCTTGAGGGTTTTCATAAAAATCTTGATTATTCAGTGTTTTTCCATCTTTGCGGATATTATAATCGAGTACATCAATATTTGTATAGACCGCTTCATCAAAATCTTTAGACAGATAGTCTTCAACAGAAACTTCTTTAATCTTTAAATGATCAAGAATTTCTTTTGCTCCTTTACCAACTCTTCCCTTACCAGTAAGTACTATTTTGATATTAGGGAGTGTTATGTTGTCTAATTCGGCTTCGAGTTCAGTTCTATTTTTAACATGTTCGGCTTTTGGAAGGTTGATATTTCCATATTTCAACCCATAGGCCCTTAAACCGTTATACGCTCCTACAACACCAGCGTAGTATCCGAACCCTATCAAACGATTCCCTCTAGAATTCGTAATTGTTTCGTGATCATAAAACGTGATATTTTTGTCCAAAATGGCTCTTAATAGTTTTCTGTTGTAAGGCTGTTTTTTGATGGTATGTGAAAAGAAAAAATAAGATCTATTCGGTATCAAGGCTTCAATTGGCACTTCTTTTACGCCTAATAAGACATCAGCATCACTCACGTCGTTTGTGATAGGAAGTCCAAATTTAATATATGCTTCGTCCTTAAATACACGAATATCTGAAGATTCAACGACAACAGAGGCTTGTGGAAAGTCTTGAACTAATTTTTGACAGGCTTCGGGTGAGAGTACTACACGACGGTCAGGCGGATTTTTACGTTCGGTTATAAGGGCGAATTTCATTCAAAAATAATTTTATTGTTCGTAAAATAAAGACATAAAGGCACTTGTGTGCCCTTGGTATAGAATTTGCTGCAAGGTATTATGAATAATAAGATTTCACAAGTTTAGTATTTATAAAAAATGCCTAAGTTTGCAATCTTATTTCTTTGAAATTTTGGGGACGACTGGTTTTGACAGCGAGATCAGTGAAAATGTAAGCATGTCGAGCAATGAAATAGTACTCGTAAAACTCAATTTCAACTTTTAAACGGCGAGAATAACTACGCTTTAGCTGCATAATCTGAATTACAGTAGGATTTAGCCTCGTCTCTACTAGGTAGAGAAGCTTTATGTCTCCTGAAAGCGTTTGCTAACCGCGTTCAACTTTGAGACATCGTAAAAGTAAGCATAGAAATACGAGACTTCGATCGTATTTTGAAACTAAAGAAGATAAGCGAATGGTGGGCTGTTCTTGGTCAGTTATTCGTCGAAAATTAATCGAGAAATAAACATGTAGAAAGCACTTTGGCTGCTTGTTTGGACGAGGGTTCGAGTCCCTCCGTCTCCACAAATGAATCAAATTTTAAGAAATTTTTCAAAAAAGCACGTGTAGAAAGTTTACTTTCTTAAGCGGGCTTGATGAAAAATAACAGTATGGCTGGTAAAATTTGATTCTCAGGATGGGAGACACTAGGGCCCAGCGTAAGCTACTCCCTCCGTCTCCACAATAAATAATAAATCCGCATAGTATGCGGATTTTATTTTTTTGACCCTTATTCAGTGCTTAAATGCGTAAAATTACCCTCATTTTAATAGACTAAAAAGATACTAGTTAGTATTTTTTTACTAAAATCACTCATAGGCAAGCTAATAATCATATCAAAAAAAATACTAACAGGTATTTTTTAACAAAATCCATTAATTTGAAGTAAACCCTAGTTTTGAAAGTCCATTTTGAACTTCAGCATTCTCCATAAAGAGATTCCAAATAAACTGAGATCTATAATTCTCAATCATTATAGGAATGGGGCCTTGGTCTATCGCCAAATACCTCGTTACAAACCAATCGTCACTCATACTAAAAGCATCATAAGGGCCATATAAACCTATAAGCTTTTGTTGTTCTTCATAAAGTGCTCTTAAAAATCGCATACTCTCCTGTGGAGTATATGGAAACGAAGATAGGGCGGCTGTCGGAGAAATGACGCCCAAATCTTCACTTGGGCTATGCGCCGCATATCCATTAATTGAGTAACTTGCCGTTAATCCCCAATATTTTTCACCATATCCCTCAAAATTTTCAGGATTCTCTACACAATAATTATACATGATTTTTGCATGATTTTGATTAAGTGTCCAATAATTTGCAAATTGATCTTTTAATCTAGTAGGATTTAACCCTAGATATGAATAATGCGCCCAAAAGAGTGGACCAACAGGATGTACATTATGTTTTAGAATCGTTGGTAAGTCGTATGAGGTTTCTGAACTAGTGATAGCCCCTGTATTTGCCCATCCTTTTTCATATACCTCTTTAGTAATAGCATGTGTTGGAGAGGCCGCTGCTAATATATACGTAATTAATGTCTCGTTATATCCGCTCAACTTAAAATTAAGATCCCATTCAAAATTGGGTGACCAATGCCAATAGAGAACATCTTCATCATTTTTTGTATACCAATTCCATTCAACTTCTTCCCAAAGTTGCTGTATTTTAAGCACCAATTCTTTCTCTTCCTCATTTCCATTCTTAAAGTATTCTTGCACTGTTAACAATCCCTGTACAAGAAAAGCAGTTTCTACAAGATCTCCTCCATCATCTTTTGAGCTAAAAGGAATAACTTTCCCTGTTTTACCATTTAACCAATGTGGCCAAGCTCCATGAAATCGATCGGCTGTTTTTAAAAAAGCAACTATTCTTTCAAGCCTTTCTAATGCCTGATTTCTGGTAATAAAGCCTCGTTTTACACCAACCAACATTGTCATTAAACCAAATCCCGAGCCTCCTGTGGTTACAACATCCTGGTCTAAACTTGGTTCGTCAATATGGATGCGTTCTCTGGCCATTCCTGAATTCGATTCGGCTCCATCCCAGAAGTAATTAAAGGTTTGTTTTTGAACTAGATCCAATAATTCGTTATCTGAAAGTTGATCAACAACTTCCTCATCGTTAATTTCATCAAGTTGTTGTCCTTTGTTGCACGCCATGGTCAACAAAGAGAAGCAGCACAATAGTACAATCCTAGCCCTCATTCGTATACTTTTATGTAATCAATAACAAACTCTTGTGGAAATATAGAGTCGTCAATTTCAGGACCTCCAAAATTGCCTCCTACCGCAGCGTTTAAAATGAAATAAAAGGGCTGTTTAAAGGGCCATGTTTCCTTGGTTTTTTCCTTTGGCTGAAAGGTATACACAAGCTTATGGTCTACATAAAAAGCGATCTTCTCTTTTGTCCAGTCAATGGCATATACATGAAAACCTTCTTCAATATTTTTAATTTCCGTTTTTTTACTATTAATAGTATTTCCATGGCTGGCTTTCGTATGCAGAGAAGTATATATAGTATGAGGCTCTTTACCTACATACTCTAAAATATCGATTTCTCCACAAGTAGGCCACCCAACTTTCTTAATATTCTTGCCGAGCATCCAAAAAGCAGGCCATATCCCTTTACCAATGGGCAATTTGGCTCTTGTTTCAATATAACCGTATTTAAATTGGCGTTTTCCTTTGGTCGTAATACGTGTCGACGTGTAGTTAGTTCCTTCTTTGAGGATGTTGATCGTTAAAAAACCATCTTTCAAGCTATGATTTTTCTTCGTATATCGCTGTTTTTCAGCATTCCCCCAACCGCAGAGATTCGGACAACCATCTCCACGTTCAAAATTCCAGGATTTCTCATTTAATTGTGCTCCATCAAAATTTTCCTCCCAGACTAGTTTTCTTTCTTGTGCATTAATGACTAGTACCCAAAAAAAACTTAGTAAAAATAATTTGATTTTTAAATGCCCCATTACATCATACCATTTACCTCAAATATAGGCAATTCTTTTACTTCAAAAGTAATACGATCAAGATGATGAACATACTCTCCTCCTAAAATTTCAAATTTTCATCTTTATCCCAAAGCCCCCAATAAGCGCCAACATCTCCTTCATCTCCTGTTTTCCAAGATTCATCAAATGAAGAAAAATAAAATACTTCAGCTTTTTGTTTTTTAGCCCAAACTTGTGTGTTTATAAAATATTTTATGGCATTTTCTTCTGACGAATCGGCTCCTTTAAAGCTTCCTCCTTCACTTGGCCATCCAGTTTCTGTAATAATAACTTTCTTGCCTTGCGCAGCGTCAGTTGCCTGACCAAACATCTGCTCCATATGACCTAATGATCCATCTATATGACAACCTTCCCAATAAGGGTAACAATTACTCAATATAACATCACTAATTTCAACGAGCTCAGGATGTTTTGAAAATTCGTAGTACGCATCGACATAACCAACAGGAATATCTGGCAAAGCTTCCTTAACACGCCTAATATAACCAAGTAGTTCTTCTAATGTTAAGTCATTTCTATACAAAACCTCGTTACCAACAGCAGCAATATTTACACATCCTTCTTTCCCTAATTGAATTAGTCCTGCAATCTCTTTCTCGTTATCTTCTTTGTTGTCGCTTAACCATGCTCCTACCATGGTTTTCATCCCGTTTTTATGGGCAATTCGTGGTACATGTTCATTGCCTTCAATACATGAAAATGAACGTATCCATTTAGCATATGGTTTTAAAATCTTTACACGTCGTTCTACTTGCCCCTCAGTAATGGTATCTCCTGGTTGTTGACCATCCTCATACATACTAAAGCATATTCCATGCATTCCTTTATTAAGTGTAGCTCTCCACAACCTAATCAAATCTTCGGCAGTGTATTCGCTAAAATCTATACCTGAGTGTTCTAAAAAATTTACACCATTATAGGCATGATAATCTTCAATTCGATATGACATTCTCTACTTATATTTTACAATTCTCCTCTACGTTTTACCAATTCTTCTTTTATTTCTTTGGCTCTTGACTCATTCAAACTATATTTCCACATTACCCAAACGGCAAGTCCGGCGGTAAGCGATGGAACTAATATATCTGCTATCCTCAAGTTATTCATAGTTTCTATTGACTGCTCCGTAGCATTAGGGTCGAAACCAACAATACTCAATATAACTCCTCCTAAAACAAGCGCTATCGATTGACCTATTTTTACCATCAACCAATAAATTGCTCCAAAAGTACCTTCTTTACGCGGCATTCCATTTTCTAACTCATCTAAATCGCATACGTCAGCTGTCATAGACATCATTAATGTAAATAATCCTCCCATTCCAAATGCAAACAGCGGAATTGGTAGAAATATTAACCATGGTATTTCACTACCTGGATCAATCGTAAACCATGACATACCAACGCTTTCTAAAAAAGGATTCAAAGATTCGAAAATAGACCCTACAGCTGAATTCATGCTTTTACCTAAACCAGTTTGACTAAATTGGCTGTTTAATTCTTTGTCAAATCCCCACCATTTTAAAACATATCCGACAATAGATAAAATGGTCGAAATTATAAATGCTTTTCTCTTACCCCATTTTCTTGCCATTCTCGAAATAATAGGAATAACAATAAAGGCGGTAATCATGGCATTAATTGTATTAAACCAAGCAGGCCAAGTGCCCGCTAGCTCATAACTACCATTATACATGTAAAAAACTATAATAAAAACACCAAAGGCCGCCACTAATTGAAATCCATTAAACACTAAAAATGTTGCCCCACATAATTTCATAAAAGGTTTATTTTTAGAGACCTGCAATATACCTGCCCATAAATCTTTCATATTCGCTGCCAACGTTTTAAAATTGATTTCTTTCCTATTTCCCATATTGGCAGAGTCAATACCCTTATTGAAAATTGCCGGTAAAATTCCGAAAACTATACACATGACACCTACAATAAGAGCCATTGTTCGTACTCCTTCAGTTTGGGTATTAAAGGTATTTGTGTCTGGTATAATTACGTACAACCAAGGAACTATCATCCAAGCAATTTGTCCCATTGTATTAGAAAAAGCCATGATTCTAGTTCGCTCATTATAATCTGATGTCATTTCATAACCTAAGCCAACCAATGGTGTCGCGAACATCGTATTTCCAATAAGAAAAAGCAATTGAACTACCATCACATGCCATATAATGTATGATTGTGAAGCGTTATCATCAATCTGCCACATCAAAAAGAATAAGATACCGCTAATAATTGCTCCAATGAAAATATAAGGTCTTCTTCTTCCCCATTTCGATGTAGTATTATCAGAAATGAAACCCATTATTGGATCTGTTATTGAATCGAATATTCTAGGTAATCCTCCTAAAAGTCCAGCCCAAAGAGGATCAACGCCCCATGCAGTTAACAAAAAGAATTGAATAAACACACCTAATGTTCCAGGTAAAATATTTAAAATAAAATGACCTGCTCCGAAGGTGGCTTTTTGACCAATAGGAACTTTTACAGATTGTGACATAGTTAGTTAGTTTTTATTAGCTATTACAATAGTTTGAATAGCTTGAGGGTTAATACTTATGCTTTTATATTTCTCGTCTAATTGAATTGAGAAATGCTTTTCTTTTTTGCCCTGATTCAACACCACTACAACTAAGGAATCGTTCTCATTCTTTGCTGCTGTCACTAAAAGCTCATCATCTGAATTTTCAACTTCAATTATCTTGGCTCTAGGACGTATATATTTACTAAAATGTGCCATTGTGTAGTACAGGGGTGTAAAATATACCTCATCCTTTTCGGGATCTACAATTACAGGAGCTACACACCAATTCTTGAACCAATTAGGGCCTCCTTTTGTATCGAGTACCATATTCCAATCAACCCATCCGTCAACCCAATTATTTAAACAACCAATAATATCTCGTGCATACCTATAGACGGGCACGTATTTAGGGTGCATCGGTTTATCTTTTTCTGGCGCCCAATCCCAACCCCAATCAGTCGCTTCTTTTCTCCAATACCAAGCGTCATCTTGCCATTTTGGTATTTCGGCATCGATACAGGCTTCAGATTGTATCAAGTACTTTTGTGGAGCTTTTTCGTGTGCATATTGTAATTCTTCAGCAAAATAATCATAGGTACTCGCATACCAATGTATCGCAGTTCCGTCAAAGTATTTCGAAGTTTCTTCATTTTTATATTGAGCATCTATCCATTCTTTTAAATGCTCTCTGTTTTGATCATACCCTAAAATTTTCACATCTCCTTTTCCGTCTGCTGCTAGTTTTGGACCCAAATGATTCTGAACAAAGTTGGTCATTTCATCAGGTGAATAGTGCATACTTTCCCAATTATTCCCATTCCCGAGAGGTTCATTTTCAACCGTAAAACCCCATATATCAATACCTTCTGCTTTATACGCATCTACATATTTTGAGAAAAACAACGCCCACGTATCATAATATTCGAGAAGTAGCTTACCGCCAACCCAATCGTTATTGTCTTTCATCCAAGGTGGAGCCGTCCATGGAGAAGAAAGTATCTTAAACCCGTCTTCCGAAACGGACATTGCTTCTTTAATAAAAGGAATGATATCATCTTGATCTTCCTTTACAGAGAAATCACTTAACTCTTTATCCTTAGTAGGTGTATACGAATACTGACTTAATGAAAAATCACAAGAGTTCATATGTGTTCTTGTTAAAGAATACTTAGCGCCATCAGGTCCGAAATAGGCATTTATAATTTTTTTTCGGTTTTCTTCCCCCAATTTATTTAATAAATACGCCGAAGATTCGGTAAAAGAACCTCCAAAACCTGTTATCGTTTGTTTCTCTTTAGCAGGAAATAATTTAATTAAAGTGGCATCTTCGTTTTTAGAAAATTTTGTCATCAATGCCAACTTATTTCCGTTGGCGGAAGTTTCGATTACCTCAACATTTAGAGGTTGTTCCTTTTTCGAACAGGCGCTTGACATAAAACAAATTAATATGATTAAACAGATTTTCTTCAACATAATTTTAATCCTAAAAACTAACAGCTAATGAATCTTTAATAGCCGGCACAAAGACTTCTTTGAGTAATAACTCTTTATTTCCATCGTACGTTTTTGTAATAGAATTCCCTCCTCGTGTCAATCCGTCAAAAGTTTGGTTATCTACTAAATCCCAAAGAACATATTTAGCTTTACCATCTACAGTAAACAATCCGAAATGGTTTTCTGATCCACCTTGATTAGCGGCATCTTTCCATGGTTCATTAAAAGCTTCAAAATAAAAACAGGCAATTTTGTTTTCGTTCGTCCAATTTCGTATTAGCTTGTAGAATAATGCTTCTTTAAATTCATCAGTAGCCTTAGAACCATCATTACCGTAATGACCATTTGAATAACTCGCCCAACCAGTTTCTCCAATATGTATGGGTTTATCCGCGCCTACACTATTCATGTATTGTTTCACACTTTCATACTGCGCTTTAGAATATTCTAAGGAACGTTCCATGGCTTTTTCAATCTTTTCTAGGTCAGACAACTCTTTTTCTTCATCTAGTACGCCCCAAAACTGTGGATTGTAATGCGTATCATGCATTGGATAGGTATGCATCGAAATAAAGTCGACCGCTTTTATCAATTTATTCAAATCCTCAACATGGTATTCATTGTCACCACCTCCCCAAGAAGCAAAATTATCTGAACTGGTAATCCAAAGGTCTTTTGATAATTCACCCTTCTTTTTAAAGTCTTGTAAATAGTTCACCCACTTTAAAATCACCCAGGGCTGTACGAAATAGCTAGTAGCCCATTTCACCATGGCTTCATTACCCACAGCCAATACTTTCACAATATCTTGGTATTCTTGAGCTAACTTAACGGCTGTTTCTATTTCGGTTTTATTTCGTTCACTCTCCTCTTCATGATTTGGAGGCAATTCCGTCCAAGCATTTTTACAGTCCATCCAAATACCTAACATCACATACATTTCGAAACTTGGATCTTCTTTTTTTAACTCATGGATGGCTTTTAGCACATTAGCCGCATGAGGCTTGTGTACTTTATATGTTCGAAGTACCTTGATCCCCATAGCGGCCAAGATTTTCATATCTTCTTTCAATTCTTCTAAGGTAGGTTCAATACCATGATCACTATGCCTGTATCCTCCATATGAAATCGCTAAGTACTCTGGATTTCCTATAATATCTTTCGCCGTCACGTCTTTTCGATGTTGCATGCTTGTATTGGTTTTCGATTTTTTATTACAAGAAACAATAATTATACTAACTATTATTAGAAAAAACATGTATTTTATTGTTCTCATATGATCGTGTATTGGTTATTTTAATAGTTCTTTTTTTATCCCTACCCTAATTGACAATATCTCTCCAGAACGCTGAAAGATTTCTTTACTTAAACCTTCTTCTAAAGTCAATGTGTGAAATAGTGTTGAATCACCATTTTTTAAGTTTACCGTTACCATTTCTTTATTAGAAATAGTATAAATAATTGGTACTTGACAATATGTAAAGCAAAGAGACTCTTCTTGAACTGTAATTGAATTCCTATTTTGATGAACATCTACATAAGTATAGATTTCTGACGTTTTTAGAAATTCATCTTTACGGAGTAAAACTGGGTTAAAATTTAGTTTTCCTTCTTTTACGAAAACTCCAAGTTCTCCAAATCGACTTAGAATATCTTCTTTTACTTGTCCGGTCATACCGGGTTGCTGCGCCCCTTTGCCAGCAGGCGTATGCGAATATGGATCAGTAGGAAAAGCGCCATAAAGTTCTGGTGATTTATGCACTCCAATTCCTTCATTAATCTCATAATAGTGCGCTAACAATCTCCCTATTACCTCATCACTTTCTTTATCATCAATGGCTTTTAAACAACACTCTTGAACGGCTAATTGCAGTTTAGATACCATGTGCCAATAAATAGAGCCTAAACCTTCATAACCATAAAAAGTACCCGACCGCCCAGTAAAAGCTTTGTGATTGAACACTTCTTCAAATAGATCTAAAATTTTAGAATTTTCTTTCTTAAGTGCTATTTCATAGTCGATAGAAAGTTCGCCTAAGGCATTTTTGAGATCGGTTGCATTTCTAAAGTTTCCATTAAAATGATAAACTCCTTTAACATCTTTCTCTACAATTTGTACATTCCCATCCGAAACAAGTCGCTGTAATAAATCAGATTGTTCAACGGCTTCATTTGCAATCGTATTACGAGCAATAAAGCCCTTTAGATCCTTGTTTGGATATAACAAATAACTATATTGATCTTTTCTAAATAAAGCACTATTCTTCATAGCATCTAAAACAACCAACACTTCGTGCGATGTAAGATGTTTTGAACTTAAAGCAGCTACTTGACCTTCTAACATTTCATCTAAAAATGAGATAGAAACCTTGTTGTCATTTACGGTCATTAAATTATAGGCATGGTATAGATTATCAGCCCGCTTATTTGCGTCAATGGCATGTTCTAAATATGTTAGACTAATTCGAACAAAATGCTTCAACTCTTCCAAAGTTAAAACTTCCTTTCTGCCAGAAAAAGCGTGGTTATAGATTTGATCTCTATAATCACTTCCGGCCTGACCAAGACCATCTAACACTTCTTTACGTTGTACATCATTAAAAGTACTAGTTAAGATATGTTGATGCTTATCGAATGTTGAAACTACGGCGTTAAAAAAACTTACTAGCTCTTTAGAAATTTCAATCTTGTCTGTATTCGAATTCGCAAATACGTTCTCAAAAAAATCAAAGAAGCGACGTAAATAACATAAAGTCACCATAGATACGCCGTTACCGACTAACGCATTATTTGCATCATTCCATTCGGGTCTTTGCGTGTTCATCCAAATGCCACCCTCAGGAATAAAGTTTGATATTTTTGCCAATGTAGTGGCCAGAATTTTTTCTACGAAATTGACTTTCACTATAAATCGATTTTCATCGCGTAACAACGCTCCATCTGCCCCTAAGTCATTGCGTTCATTTCGTATTTTGTGATCAAGCTCCTCGTCAAAATTTATGGTATCTTTTGGGTTTTTTAAAATATCTTGATATGTCTTAATTTTATAGGGAACATTTGCATAAACAAATAGGTCTTTATTAAATAGACTCTCTAATTTTTTTGGTGATAAATTCTCCGAAAATTCCAAGAATTTGAGTAAATATATAATCTGATGATCTCCCCAATAACCAATATAACTCCATGGGTCATCTGGCTCAATAGCTTCCCAATCGAAACCATCTTTAGTAACACGATATGGGTTATATCCATCGAAAGTTGTAGCATTTAAAAACTTGTGAATCATGCTTTCGATAAACTCAGGATATGATAACGCTAACGCCTCCCAGTTTTGAAAAATATCACGCCAGTTTCCCTCATAGTCTAATATTTTCGATCCATCAATTTCACTTTTAGTATTTATAGAAAATTTATTCCAAGGGCGACTAGGATCACCATGACGGCGACTAAACTTAAGCGGCATATATTCTAAACATAAACGTCTAAAATTTTTGTCAGCCGTTTGATTAGCCACTTCTTTCAATTTAAAAATTGGAAAAACTTTTGGTAAGCGATTAATAATTTCTTCATTATTCCGAGCCACTTTCTTATTGGCCTTCTCTATGTAATTTTTAAAATCCCACTGCTCGATATTATAATTATTATCGAAGATCCCTCCGCGCATTACATTAAACAGCGTATTTGCAAAATGTCTTTTATCTCTAGCGAAGTCGGCCGTTAGTTGTAATCCGTCAGCTGCGGCATCTAATGCAATCAAATTTTGAGTTCCGTTCTCAATATCTTGGTGAACTTTTTCTAATAATTCTTCATCTTCAATGATCGTATTTGAAAGTCGCGCAATTGCAGCATGATTCTTATTTACATCGGCAACTATCAGCCACTGTTTCTCTGAATTAGGTGTCAAACGAATTTCAGTATGTACGAAATATGCTCCTTTTTCGGCCTTTACATCAGTTTCTTCCGTGATTGGATGTTGTTTTCTGAATTTTTTAAGTTGTTGTGAGGACAGTAAATAGGTTACATTTTCTAATCCTAATGACCATACCATATTAGCTTTAAGTGCTTCACTAGGCTCTGCTTTATCGACAATAATAGCACTTAAAGCAAAAATACCTAGTCCTGTTGTTTTTTCTAATTCACTTCGCTTATAGGCATCAACAAGGTTACTACTTGCATTTTGTAAATCACTACTCACTCCATACGGTAAAATGTTTTGAATACCATCTAAAATTGTAATTCTAACATCTTCATTATCGATATTAATCAGTTGACTTTTTTTAACAAAACCGAAAAGATCACTCGAGTTCCATTGATATCGAAATACAAGTTGTAAATCATGGTTTATCTCTTCAAACAGCACTTTATTTCCATACACATTTTTATAAAGATTTCTGGTAATATGAAAACGACCTTCAAAACGTTCAGAAAAAGGTTCCCAAACGTGAATTTTCCCTAACTTTTCTACTTGAAATATCGATTTACTTCCTGTAATTTCTGCCGATTCCGTTATTTTATCGTCTGTGTAATAAGGAAACAGCGAGAATTCTGCATTTTGTCGACCCGCTGTTAAACCGCCGTTACTTGATATAAACATCCAATGATTAGAATCACTAACTATGCTCATAAAAAACGGACGCATGTGATCATTATTAGAGATTTTGAAGAACTCTTCATTATCAATCTTTAAATGCTCAAGAATAACTTTTTTATTGATTTCGGTATGCTCCATTAACATGTTTACTATATCTTCTTTCTATTATATTATGGTAAAATAAGGCCGAGTTTTTTACTTCTCGACCTTAACCAATTTAAATAATATTTTTAATTTTTAAACTACTCAAGTCGTAAATCATCAAAATAGAATACGCGTTCTTCTGTAGTTACTTCTCCATCAGAACCGTCAGGATTATCTGGTTTAATTACCAACTGGTTATATGTAGTTGGTGTCGCAGGTAGATTGGTAAATGTAAATTCTATTTCAACCCACTCATTAGCACCTCCAGATACCTGTACAAACTGCGGTGCAGGATTCCCTGTAACTGGATCCGTCTGAGGATCTAAAGCCAACTCAAATCGATAGGTAACATCAGCTACACTAGAGTATACCTTAACTTTAAATACTTTTGTTGTAATATCTATAGTTCCAGCCGGAAACGAATTTTGAACACCTCCCCAACGATTGATACCGCTAGCTCTTACAACCTTTAATACATTATCTGACGTGTTGATTCCAGATTTTGATGGATTCGCATCTAAACTAGGTGTAACACCTCCATCACCAATACTCGAAAATGATGAAACAAATGTTTGACATCCTTCAAAATCTAACGGAAGCTCTGTAGCTGCAATTGGTGTATCACTGCACCCTCCAGTTCCCGAAGAACCTCCATCTAGTTCTAAAGATACATTGTCAATGTTCACCAGTCCTACTTCTGCACCAGAATCGAATAATACACGTGCATCTGTAGCTCCAAATCCAGTTGCTGCCAGTGTCAAGGTATATGTTGTTCTCGTTGTAGTGATATTTACTGCTTCTGAAGTATTTGCAAAACTTCCTCCACTTAAACCAATACCTGCAATAATTGATCTTGCACGGTCAGACCACGCATCAAAAGTTAATGTGTATGTAGAGTTCTCTACAATTTCTAATTTTTGACTCATATTCACATCAAATGAATTACCGGCTGCAGTTACGTCTACAGAATAAAAACTATTGCCAGCATCAGTTACAACTGGTACTGGATCTGTTCCAACTCCTATCGTCCAAGGAGCAGCACCACTTTCAAAATCACCGTTGGTTAATAAACCACTGTCAAATGGAGCAGGGGCTTCAACATTTACCGTTCTTGTAACCTCGGTTGCTGCATTCCCAGCGGCATCACTTACATTATAGGTTATCACATACGTTCCGATTGTATTTGTATCGACGGTATCTCCTCCCACTGTAATACTTCCAGAAAGATCACCATCTACGTTATCGTTTGCCTGCGCACCTGGATCTGTAAACGTTTCGCCAACAATTACTGTGACAGTCGCGTCTCCATTCAAGGTAATAACTGGAGCTTCTGTATCTGCTCCCGAACCAGTATCTAAAACCAATGACACATTATCGATATTCACTACACCAACCTCTGCTCCAGAATCAAATAAAACACGCGCATCCGTGGCTCCAAATCCTGTAGCAGTTAATGTAAGCGTAAATGTTGTTCTTGTCGTTGTTAAATTCACTGACCCTGTTGTATTAGCAAAACTACCTCCACTAAGACCTATTCCTGCAACTAACGCCCTTGCTCGATCAGACCATGCATCAAAGGTTAAGGTGTAGGTAGAATTCTCAACGATCTCTAGTTTTTGACTCATATTCACATCGAATGGATTTCCAGCTGCGGTTACATCTACCGAGTAAAAACTATTTCCAGCATCTGTTACTACAGGAACGGGATCTGTACCAACTCCAATTGTCCAAGGTGCGGCTCCGCTTTCAAAGTCACCATTTGTCAATAAACCACTATCAAAGGTACTTCCTGGATCATCTTCGTTAAGTGTAAGATCATCAAAATAATAGGTTCCACCCGCGGTAATGGCGCTATCGCTTTGGTCATTGTCTGGTTTTATTACTAGCTGATTGTAAGCCATTGGCCCAGCCGGTAACCCAGTAAAGTTAACTTCAACTTCAGTCCATTCATTCGCAGTAGCAACAGTTACAAATACTGGAGCGGGATTACCAATGCTTCCATCATTTGGATTCGCTAATAGCTCAAATCGTAATACCACATTCGCTTTGGTCGAATATACTTTTACCTTAAAAATATCTGTTGTAGTAAGATCAAAGTTTTCGGCAAATGTATTTTGTATTCCAGCAAAGAAATCTGACCCTGTAGGTTTATCAACTTTCAACACAAAATCTGACGTATTAATTCCTGTTTTTGAAGGGTTTACAGTCAATTCAGATGTGATTCCAGCTCCGAAATTGTCAGATGAAGGAAATGTCGCACAACCTTCAAAATCTAAAGGAAGAGAAGTTGCTGCTATTGGAGTTTCTGTACAGCCATTGGTCGCTGGAGGTGTCTCAATTTGAACAATATCGTCAATGTAAAAGGTTCCTGCTGCTGTGCCTGGACCGTCAACAAACATCGTAAATCTTGAATAACTAGCATCCGATGTGAAATTAAACGTGATCATTTCCCATCCTGTACCGCCATGACTAGCTGTTGTTTCTATATCAGCACCAGTACCTTCTTCAAGCTTCAACAACACGTCTACTGGAGTATCTGACCAAAAATTGGCTTGTACCGATTTTAATGTAGTTAAATCTATACCCATTCCTAAATCAAAGAAAATCCCTTCAAAAGCCGCTCCACTATTTGTTATAGCTCCTACTTTCGATGTACTCGTATTTGTTCCCGATGCATCCGGATTATCAACGATCATAAAAGCTGCACCGTTAAATGTGGTAACCTCATAATTTACGTTCGGATCGTCAAACGTTACAGGTAGATTTATAGGAAGCGGTATATTAATTACTATTTGGTCCTCAAAAGTTCCAGATGCTCCAGCAGCATTATTAGCCGTTAAAGTTATTGTATAGGTCCCTGTTGGAAAACTTCTTATTGGATTAATCTCGGTTGAAGATGTACCATCACCGAAATCCCATGTATAGGTATCAGCGTTTTCTGATAAATTCAGAAATGACACGGCACCTGTGTCTTCATTTATGGTATGTGCAAAACTCGCTATAAGTTCTGGCAAAACAGCATCATCATCATTTTCACAACTTACAAATGATATTGCGAGAACGAATAACCATAGTATCTTAGTTCTTTTGATTACTTCTTTCATAATTTCTTATTAGTTAATTGTTTACTTTCTATTGTTGATATACACGTACATAATCTACCACCATTGTTTGCGGGAATACAGTTTCTGAATCAGGTGATCCAGGAAAACTTCCTCCAACGGCAACATTCATAATGATATAAAAAGGATGATCGAACACCCATTCCCCAGATACATCTTCTGGAGTTATCTGGTTGTATAAGACATCATCTACGTAGTAATTGATGTAATTCGGACCCCATTCTATGCCGAAAATGTGAAATCCAGTGTCAAATCGATCATTCACTAAAGAATATTCTTTGGTTTCGGCTTCACCTGCAGAATATCCTGGGCCATGCGCACTACCAAAAACAACAGTTGGTGAATCACCGAGATATTCCATGATATCAATTTCCCCACAATTTGGCCAAATGTTGGTGTCACAATCGTTGCCCAACAACCAAAATGCTGGCCATAACCCTTTACCGTATGGCAATCGTATTCGAGCTTCGAAACGTCCATATTGCTGCTCAAATAAACCTTCAGTCTTCAGTCGCGCAGAAGTATAGGAAGCACCCTCGAAAGATTCTTCTTTAGCAGTAATCAAGAGAAAACCATTTTCGACCTTTACATTTTCAGTACGATCTGTATAATATTGTAGTTCTTGATTTCCCCATCCATCTCCATTAGGTCCTCTACCAATGTCGAAAGTCCACATACTGTTATTTGGAGCTCCTTCAGTATCAAATTCATCGGCCATAACAAGTTTCGTAAAAGTAGTCACCGTTTGTGTTTCATCGGTATCACAACTTGAAATAACCAAGAGCATCGTTAGCAAAAATGAAGGCAATAATGCCACTTTTAAGCTTTTGTAGATATTATTTTTGTTCATCTTATTCTTTGTTTTAAAATTAACCGCCTATTTATAGTAATAGATATTGTCTACGAATATATCTGAGATCGTCGCATCAGATATAAAAAATAACAATCCGATTTTTGATCTATCGGCAAGTCCGAAATCATTTAGTGGAATGTCAAGACTTACCCATTGATCTCTGGTGAAGGCATCCGACTCGAACCTAACCGAACCTGATGTTTCATTATCACCAACAGAATTGAGTAACTGAATTGTAATAAAATCACCTGGATCTATAGATTCGTTAACTTTAATATCTATATGAAGATGTGTCATTTCGGTAGTATTAATTGATGGAACATCTTGAAAAGTTCCAATACCAACAAAATTTAAAACTGTATAATTAATAACTGCATCGCCATTTACATCTAATGGTGGCGCACCACCAAGTGTTGTTTGGAAACCATCAGAAAAGAAGCCATTAAAATAATCTACCGGAGCGTTTGTATAAGCATCACTGAATATCGATATGACATCATTTGTATTTCTTGCGGGTGGTGTTGGAGCGAAATCAAATGTTCCGTTGACATTTAGAGCTAATGATCCTTGGGCAGCAACATTTGCTAATGTTGCAGAAATTGTTGCTTGTCCATTTCCAACCACCGAAACTAATCCTGTTTCATTTGCTCTAGCTACGTCAATATCAGAAGATTTAAATTCAAAATAGGACGGCGCTGCAGTTACGGTTATATTTCGGCCAGCTGCATTTAATGTTTGCGAAAGACCTGTCAATTGTACTGGTATATCAATAAATGCATCTTGCGCTACATCGACTCCATTCAGAATAGCTGGTTGTGCCTGTGCGATTGTACCTAATTTTTCAAATTTTACTTCGTCTAACCAGAATGTATATCCAAACCCGCCAGTATTTCCGGTTCCTGCAGAAAAGAAAAGCATCCCTTTTTCTTCCGTTAGCTTTGAAGGGTCGGGTATTGGAATTATGTGCTTCACCCAGTTTGTAGAAAAACTAATGTCATTTCTGGCTACTTGAAATTTACTTTCACCAAACCCCATAGTAATATCTGATACGCCTTGGGTAGATTTAGCCCAAAAAGTTAAGGCGTCAAATTCCGTAAGATTTCTCCCCGAGCCATCAACTATAAAAATAGCTCCGGCAAAACTCCCGTCTGGATCATTGGCATTTGGAACATCGATACGAATAGAAGCTGAGCTTTCAAAAGCAACATCTTCATCTACCGAGAATACATCGGCCTTAGCACCATCACTCACAAAAGGAAAGAAAAAGTTCGTTCCTAAACCTACAAAGTTATCCGTAAAAATCTCTCCTGTTTTAGAGAAAGTAGCAAACTCGGCCTCATCTGAAAGTTCTCTCTCACAACCTATCAACGTCATAAAAACCAATAACAAAAACAGGCTTTTAAAATTTAAGTGTTTTATATTTTTCATCTTGATCGTATTATTTTCCAATGTTAATATGTACGTATGTTCTAATTTCCCACTCTTGACCATTATCAAAACCAACTGGACTTACCGCAGGTATTGGCGGAAAGGCATCAGGATTTACTTGATTTGGAAGGAAACGAGGTGAAAATTCATTCAATGAACGCCAAGTACCGCGAATACCTATCTTCGTATCTGGTAGGATAAACCAATCTGGCTTTCCTAGTGAAGTGGAGATATCTAACATAAACTGAACAGGGTATGTTAAGTTAAAATCACGGTGATAATCATATGGTCCCCAATCATTTATTTTTATTGCAGATTCAACTTTCCATTTTTTATAGATTAATCTCAAATCACCTCCAGCTCTATTAATAACTCTGTCGTCACTACCATTTGATTGTCCGTTACCGACATATAGATTAGCGATTAAAGCTAGATCAGGATTTATTTTAGAGACTATTCGTGAACTTCCTTCCCACAGATCTTGTGCAGGCACTGAGTTTGCGAAAGGTGCCCCTATACGAGAACCTGCGAAGAAACCAATGGCAGCATCCATAGTAGTAGGTAAATGACGATACACAAAACCAAGGTTGAAGGCAAACTTAGCATCTTCTGCACGGTCGTTGTCCCATTCGTAAAACCATGAGCCAGGTGTCGGGTCATATGTTAACAATAACTCACCAGCCGTTGTTTTTCTATTTGATCTGACGGCAAATGGATCATCTTGAATGTTTCGAAGTCTGCCAGCCCCACCTACATCATTTGGTATAGCATCTACTAGAGGCTCTTGCCATAAAAAGTTTGGCGCTATTTGAAGATCACCAACAGTATAGGTAAATCCTGTAAGGAAACTATTTTGGTTTCCGCTACCGTTATCTTTCAATTTCCAACCGGTAAAAGTTCTTGTTTGATCAGCACCACCGTTTGCAACTAACCCTGCAGTTGCCCCTAAGGCGTACCAATTAAATTTACCTCCTTCATATGTTATTTTAGCTTTTGCTCCCCAATTATCATCCGAATTTATTTTATCGTTAAATACAACATAGTTTCCAGGTTCACCTTGTACGAATTGAAACTCTCTTCCGTTTAAGGGTTGTCCGCCCCAGATACCTCCTACTTCTAAACCAAAGTGTCCAAATTTTCTCTTGGCATATAAAGTTGCTCGACGTGTTTTCGGTACTGGTATAGCAATAGAAGTAACTGCAGCTCCTTGTTGATCAATATCTTCATGAAAAATACCAGTAATATCAATATGTTTTATTGTTTTACTATACTTCACTAAGAATGCAGGATTTGCTCCCCACCAAAGTTGAGGGCCAAACGCTGCTTTTAATCCCTTAAAGGATCTTTTACCATCTATTTCTAACCCTAATATTTCACCATTATAGATATCTAAATTTGGGCCATAGTTCGCTTCAGGATATAATCCAAAGAAATCACCTTCGTATCCCCAATGGTTGTGACCTACTCTATAGAATCCTTTGACGTCTGCGTCTTTCGTTTTCCATTCGAACTCGGCATTATATACTTGTACTCTATTGGCGTCCCCTAAAGTTACTTCTCCGTTGTTGGTATTTATTGAAATTGATCTCCCTCTATTTTCATAGAAAATTTCATTGATAGGATTTGCCGCTACATTACCCAGAATATTGAAGTTTACGTTAGCACGCATATTTGGCGAAGGCCTACCCTCTACACCTACATAATACGATTGCATATGATCAAATCCTGTTTCATTTGGAAAAGTAATATTATCTGGATCTGCTGTACTTGGCGTAGTAAGTAAATTACCCCCTGTATTAAAAGTTGTAAATTCAGCTCTTAGTTGACTAATTTTTATTTTTCCACCATCTTTCGCTTCCAAAGCTGCTTTGTCACCTCGAGCTTTTAGTACAGCTTCCATTAATTGGATATCGTCAAAGTGATTTTCAACAGATTCTAAGTTGGTGTTCTCATTGTACGGATTAAATTTATGAGCTTCTTTTAAGGCATAATAGGCAGCTCTCGGGTATAACTCATAGAGACCCCGAGCATCCGTTGGCCCTTTGGCGCAAATACCAAACCACTCCTCATTCATATTATTTTCCTTACCCTCTAAATCTCGCGCATAACCTCCATTTGACCATGAGGCATTGTTATCGTGTTGATCTGCATTTTTTCTATCGTCAAAACCGAACTTCCACCAGCCATCACTAAATTGAAAAGTAAAACCTCCGATAGAATTACCTACTTTACCAACACCAGCAGCATTTTCATAAATCTCTTTCCAGTTTTCTACCATATAATACGCTTGAGACTCTTGATCCTCAGCATTTTTTGTTGCACTAAAGGCATCGGCTCCAAACTCGGTAAACATTAAGGGTTTATTCAATTTATTTTTAACAACTTGAAACATGTCTCCAAACGAAGCTCCTCTATAGGTGTTTGTTCCATAGATGTCTACATCTTTACATTCTTCGGCTACAATATCTATGAACAACACATCTCCATTACAGATAGCAACAGGATGAGACATATCTGCAGCTTTAATTATTTTGGCTGCCTCGTTCATGAGTTTATACATTGGGCGTCCTCTTTTTTCTCCTATAAATTGTTTCTCTCCTTCATCATCAGGAAAATCTTCTGTTTCGGCTCCTGCCCAAAAAAGTCCATAATTGTTCTCATTACCTAAAAGGTATAATAACAGACCAGGCGTATTTTTATATTCTTTTGCTAGTTTTTCTACTTCACTAAGGAGGAATTTCTGTGTCTTCGGATCGGCATAATCGGTTACTGGTGTCCAAACACCGTCTAATGTAAGTCCGTAACGCCCGAAAGAATCGTTTAGCATGGTATAAATACCATAGTTTTCATATATATATTTAATCCATTTCGCTGGAACTCCTGTATACTGGCGGATAGCATTCACACCCATATTTTTTAATAGTCCCATCTCACCGTCTAATCCTGCCTTTATTACGGCATCTGATTTCTTCCAAAAATTAGCATTTACCGTATTGGTCCCGATTGGTATATAATCCCAGTTCATTCCATTAATGATAAATTCTTTCCCATTTACCATTAACTTTGATCCTTGATCATTATTTACTACAGTCACTTTTTCGACTTGAGCGAAGGTGCTTATAACCGATACTAAAAGTGCTAATACTAGAAGATTGTTTTTTATTGTATTCATGTGCTTCTATTTGAGACACTAAACTTAGTATCGAAAATTATGAAATCCATAAAAAACACCTAAACAAAAAGTATACATGTTAAAAAAACATCTGTATTTTTGCATTATTATAGCTATTTTACTATAAAATACTCACTGTTTAATGTTGCTGCAAAAAACTTTAACAAAGAATTAAAACAGGACTTGTATAGGTAATGTTGTGGTGGAAAGAGGCTATGTTAAGTATTAAAGCTCTAGAATATAGTTTACAAGATTCTCTTTGTTAAGTAAATTTAGTTTTTTTCGTAATCTATATCTTTTTATTTCTACACTTCTCGATGAAATATTAAGGAGGGGAGCAATCTCTTTAGAGGATAAATTCAACCTTAAATATGCACATAATTTAAGGTCATTTGGAGAGAGCGATGGGTGTAAGGTTTTTACTTTCTTAAGAAATCCACTATCGGCATTATTAAAAGCTTCTTGAAAGAATTCCCAATCGTCATTTTGTCTTAAATTTTTATCGATAATATTTATAACCGGTTTTACTGAATCGTTGTCACTTAGATGGTAAAGTTCCCCTTTAATTGTGGTCAACAACTCATTTTTTTTAATAATACTCATTGTTGAAGCGGCCAATTCTTTACTTTTATTTTTAACATCAACTTCTAATTGTTCGTTTTTAATTCTAATTATTTCCTTTTCATTTTGAAGTTGAGCTAACTCCAATTCTCTTTTATTCGTTTCAATAAGTTTGTGTCGTTGTTTACTGTAGTACCTTTTGTATATAGTATGCATAAACAAAGAGAAAAGCAACACCCCTAAAATGTACATCCCGATCATTAAATTTGAAATATACCAAGGTTTAGCGATGGTAAAAGAATAGGTGGCAATATTATTTGAAAACGTGTCGCCAATTTTTGCCCTTACTCTAAACGTATATTTTCCGAAGGGAAGATTTTCAAAAGCTGTGGTTGAGCTTTCCGTCCAAGAACTCCATTCATCATAAATACCTAATAATTGATATTGATAATTTGGACTCAAAAATTTCTTGAATTCTGGCGTGTAATATGAAAATTCTAAATCATTCTCATCACTTTTAAAATCTCCGTTCAAATTCTTATCGAGTCTCATTTTCGCCTCACTATCTTTTTTGTTACTGCCCTTTATGACACCATCTATGTGCACTTGAAAATTCTCTACGTTCAGGGCATTTAAATTCGCTGTGATATACCCTCTCGTAGTACCCATCAAATAGGTATTCTTTTGTTTTTCTTGGAGGTTTAAAATATTTTCATACCCAATAACACCTCGTCTAATTTCTTTTTTTAACGGAATGTTATTAATTTTTGGAGCACTTCTTAAACCGCCGGCGGAGATATAGCCAACATTGGTATTTGTAAACACCCATAACACATTATTGTCATCTACAATTAATTTACCAGAAATATAGTCATTAGGAGAATATACCTTACTTAAGATTGTATCTTTTACAAATTTTTTCTGCGCAGGTTGGTACTTATAAATTCCTTTTTGATAGGCATATAACAACTCACTATTGTATTTTACTATCCCAGAATTAGAACCTTTCAGTAAAGTGTCAATGGAAACATTTATCGCTCTTTTAAAACTTTCATCAATATCTATTTTAAAAACCCCTTTATACTCATGATTCACGAAAATTTCATTTTCAAAAGCTTCAAAATATCTTGACGAATTATTAAACCCCCTTATTTTATTCCGTAATTTCCAGGTATCATTGGATTTTTCGAGAATATATAAGCCGTCATAATTTCCTTGAAGTAATAAATTGGGCTTACCATCAAGTATATCGATATTCCAGGTTCCTTTCGTACCAAATATTTTTGTTGCCTGATTTCCATCAATAATAAATGTTCCTAGATTATGTCCAC
The DNA here is from genome assembly GCA_947494325.1 of uncultured Flavobacteriaceae bacterium. Lineage (GTDB taxonomy): Bacteria > Bacteroidota > Bacteroidia > Flavobacteriales > Flavobacteriaceae > Aureibaculum. The sequence continues at coordinate 827,641 of CANLUS010000001.1, read as the reverse complement.
AAAATAGGGTTTGATTGATCTTCTCCAAAAACCACACTTGACCTTGAGTGCCGTTAACAAATTTAAATTCTGTATCTGCTTCTAATTCCTTATAAAACAATCCTTGATTGGTCCCTAAGTATAAAGTATTGTTAACAATGACAGATGTATATACACTCCCTAAAATTCCTTTATAATCATTATATTCTTTGAAAGGGGACTTCCTATTCATATAACTTATTCCATTATCTAGACCGAACCAAATATTGTCATCCATATCCTCAAAAACCGCCAATACCGTATTATTTGATATACCCTTATTCTGATCTATATGGTACATAAGCGCTCCATATGAATCCAACTGGATAAGTCCATCCGAAATTGTTCCAAGTGCATAACTACTATCATTTAATCGAATTCCATTATACACACTAACCTTTGATAATACTTCTTTAGACTCAATATCCCACTTTAACAATTCTCCATTTTCAGACTTATAAAAACCATTGTCGCGTGTTAACAAAAGTAATTCTTCTCCTTCCTGAAAAATATTTATGACATCTGCGTCTCTAATAATTTTATCGTTGAACACTAAAACCGCTCTACCATTTTCAATTTTAAATATCCCAATACCTATACGTTGGAAATAAATAAGTTCGTTGACTTTAAAAATATTTGTAATCGTTGTGGACGAATTTATCGTACTAACGGTTTCACTTGTTTCATCATAAATATATATTCTATTTAATGATTGAAACACAACGCCGTCATCTGTATTCAAAATATGCCAAAACTCTTCATCTTCAATCATTTCAACATTCATTTCTTGAGATATTGAATTGAACTCTAGTATACCCAAGTCATTCTTTTCCCAATAACCAAATTCCATAAAACTACCCGTATATATACGGTTGTTAACTACATGAACAGATCGAACAATAGATTCATTAGGTAATGCGTATAGTTTCCATTCTGCACCATTATACTCAAGTAATCCTCGGTTGTTGGCAACGTATATTAATTTTTCTGAGCTTTGTGAAATTGCCCAATTTTGATTCTCGCCTTCATAATCTTTTGAAGAAAAATTTTGAATTGGTGGTAACTCTTGTCCAAATCCGTTTTGAATAAGAACAAGTATTGTCAAAAGACAAAAAATACGTTTATATGCCTCATTAAAGGTATACAACATTAATGTATAGTTATTAAATTCAGAAATCATGTCTAAATATACATATTTGTATTAGATTAAACTGCTTATTTAATGAAAGCTTTATATTTTGTATAGTTTTTTAAAGATATTTTTACGCTTAAAAATGAACTAAATTTTATTTAACGAATGACTTTTTCATATCCCATTAAACATTCTAAATTTTGCCTAAAATATCTAATCAAAAAACTCACTTATACTCCCGAATTATTAATTTCTAAAAATTATCTATCTTGCAAAGACTTGATGCTTCTATTTTTAAAAGTATTATGATCATTCAATTTCAGTAAGATACATGGCGAAAAAAACGCTTATTAAAGATATTGTTCAAGACGCCCTTGAAACTTCAGCAAAACAGATTTCAGGTTTTGATGCCACATTTTTATATGCCGAATCTCCTTCAAGTCCTATGCATGTAGGGTCTCTAATTATTGTTGAAGATTCACTAAAATATCAAGATTTTAAAGATATTATTGCTTCTAAACTTCATTTAATTCCGAAGTTTCGACAGCGATTAATGAACGTTCCTTTTGATTTAGATTATCCATATTGGGTCGATGATCCTAATTTTGATTTAGATCTCCACATCAATAGAATTAAACTTCCAGACCCAGCGAACTGGAAAACATTACGAGAGCAAACTTCTTCAATTTTTAGCGGTTCTTTAGATTTACGTAGACCATTATGGTCCATCAGCTTTATTGAAGGTTTAGATGAAATTTCACAGATACCTAAAGGATCAGTAGCCATTGTAACCAAAGTACATCATGTCATGATTGATGGAAGTTCTGGAGTTGGTATTATGGGTGTTTTGTTTGATAATGAAGAAAAGATTAAACCTCCTAAACCTTACGAACCAGATCCGTTACCGGATGAGTTAAGCCTTTTACTCAAAAGCTCTTATAAATTTTTGAAAAACCCCTTAAAAATTCCAGTCACAGTAGGAGAAACCATACTTTCTATGCTGAAGGGTAGAGCTAACAATACGTTGAATGGGAAAAAGGATTTTAACAAACCCTCTTTTCCTGTACCTAAGACTATCTTTAATGGTTCAGTATCTCCGAAAAGAACCTGGGGAACGGCTATTTTATCTTTTGACCGAATCAATGCTTTAAGAAAAATAATGGGCGTAAGTATCAATGATATTATATTGGCAATATGTGCGGGTGCAATACGAAGATATTTGCAAGAACGAGAAAAATTACCTTCTCAACCCCTAGTAGCCAATGTGCCTATTTCGATCAGAACAGAAAGTAGTAAAGATGAATTAAATAATCAGATCTCCAATATGTTGGTGCGTATTGCCACTCATATTGAAGATCCTATTGCGCGTCTTGAATATATTCAGGAACAAACAATTCAAGGAAAAACTAGACATAAAGCGATGGGAGCTAAAACCTTAGCCAAAATGGCCGATTCTGTTCCCTTTGGCTTAGCAAATCTTGCCGCAGGTCTATATAGTAAATACAACATAAAAGAATTGCATAGACCTCCATTTAATGTCACCATTACCAACGTACCTGGACCTCGTGGCCTTTTATATTTAAAAGGACATAAAATTGTTTCGGTTTTTGGACTCACCCCTGTTTTAGACAATTTTGGGTTAATCATTGCCGCATTTAGCTATAATGGTCAGGTAACAATTACAACTACCTCAGATGCGAACACAATGCCAGACGCAGATAAATTCTCACGTTATATTAGAGAGTCTGCTAATGAATTAGAAAAAATCATTAAGAAAAAAGCAGCGAAAAAAACACCGAGTACTGTGTCAAAATTTGAGAGCGATTCCGTCTTCGGCGCCATAAAAAGGTACCTTAAAAAGAATCCCACAATACATAAAAAATACAAAGGTATTTATCAACTCAATGTTAAACTTGATACTAAACAAGCTAATTGGCTAATCGATTTTACAACAAAAGAAGCCATTGTAAGAAAGCGAAAGGGATCGAAATCACATATTACCGTTGAAATCGAAGATCTGTATTTGAAGCAATTGTATGACAAAAAACTTCTATTGAAAGAGTTAAAAATCCAAGAACGCATTAAGTTTCATGGTGAAAACTCCTACGAATCTAAATTCATGGAATTCATGTCTCAATTTTTAGCAAGATAACCATGGACTGTACAACGAACACCTTTTCAACCAGCAATGGCGACGCTATTTTTTACTATAAATGGACGCATGAAGCAAATGTTTCCTTAAAAGGAATTGTACAAATCTCTCATGGCGTTGGTGAACATGCAGGAAGATATCAACCAATTGCAAGCTTGTTACAAAAACAAGGGTATGATGTTTACGCAAATGACCATAGAGTACATGGACGATCGGCAAGATCAAAAGCCTTAATGGGGGTATATGACGGTGAAAATTATTTTGATGACGCGATCGAAGATATGCGTCAGTTAACATTACTCATCCTAAAAGAGCATCCTAAAAGAAAAATTATCTTATTTGGACATAGTATGGGCGCACTATTAAGCAGAAAATACGTTATTCAATATGGAGAAGATCTACAAGCTTTAATTTTATCAGGTACTGGTGGCTTTTTGAAAGGACTTGGTGAAATTGGCTTATTTAGTGCCAAAGTCATTAGTACTTTTAGGGGTAGAACTAAAAGCAATGATCTACTAAAGTCTGTTTTCTTTTCTGAATTTAATAAAAAGTTTAAGCCGAATAGAACGAAGGTAGATTGGATTAGCAGTGATACGCATCAAGTAGATCTTTTTGATGCGGATCCTTATAGAATTGAAGACTTCTCACTAAGTATATTTTTAGATATCCTCAAGGGAAGTAAAGAAATAAACAAGCAAGCTACCTTTAATGCTACTCCTAAGAAGTTGCCTATATTTATTTTTTCCGGCGATAAGGATCCTGTTGGTGAAATGGGAAAAGGAATTAAGCGAGTTGTAAAACAGTATAAAAAAGCAGGTATCAATGACCTAACCTTTAAACTTTATAAAGGTGGTCGTCACGAAATGTTAAACGAAGTAAATAAAGAAGAAGTAGAACAAGACGTCTTGAATTGGCTCAACGAAAAAATAGTAGCCAACTAAATAAATCATGGAAAATAATAAAACCTTATACAAATCATTTGCCAAACTAGCTATTCATACCGCCATGAAAGGCGGCGTAGAACTTAAAGAGGCTAGAAAACTCATTTATAAAAGTTTCAATCATCATCCTTATAGTAGAGAAATTAAAAAATACGCATCAAGCGTTGAGTATGACAAACATCAAGAGTTAGAGCCACTATTAGCCGATAGCATTGTTGTTTGTGAGGATTTTGGCCCCGACAGAGATTATATTGCTTTGGTGTTAATCTTAGAAAAAGTGACCTCTGAACCGATGAGAACAAGAAAGGTTAAAAAAGATAAATTACAAATCGTTGATTTTATTGTGAATCGTTTTAAAGAGGAAATTGAGCGTATTAATAAAAAAATTGATGCACCTCCAACTTATAATGCCATTCTTGAAACTCGCGGTCTTTTAGAATGGTCGTCTATTTTTTATATCTACCCTTTTATTCCTAAACGTAAAAAGGGAAAAGGTAAACCTGTATTGATTATGCCTCCCTATTTAGGCAACGATTTTTCTACCCGTTTCGTGAGAAAATATCTAACCTCTCTAGGCTTTAAAACCTATAAATGGGATTTAGGAGTGAATATGCTCAATTCTAAATATTTACCTAATCTAGTTGAGAGACTTGACGAAATTTACGAGGAACATCAAGAAAAGGTAAGTCTTGTTGGATGGAGTGGCGGAGGCATGTTTGCCAAAATAATCGCCAATAGACATCCTGATAAGGTAGCGCAATTAATTACCATTGGCTCTCCTGTTTGGGGCGTAAAAAACATGAATACTCCTTTAATAAAAATGTTAGAATTTCTAAGAGGTAAAACACTTCGAGAGCGAAATGAGAAGTTTTTAAAAGAGCTTGAGGATATTCCGAAGGTACCAATTACTTGTATCTATACGAAAACAGATGGTCTTTTACCATGGAAACATTGTCAAGAAGCCGAAACTCTTCGTGGTGATATTAAAAATATCGAAGTTTATGGTAGTCATATTGGTATGGGTGCGAATGCTTCCATATTATTTACAGTGGCACATTCATTAGGTGAAAATTTAAATCTCGAACCATTTGAGAGTCGCTTGGTTCATAATATTGAAGACCTATTTTTTCCAAGGTTTTGGAAGGAAAAAGGGCTCTCTAAATTCACAAACTTATTTTTTAAGTAATAAATTACTTAGTATGCACATAGAAAAAATTATTAACCATCCTAAATTTCAAGATAAACTTCAAGAAATTGCTAAAAATCAGAAGTTAGACCTAACGGAGGTTCAAAAAGAAGGAGCGTTGTGCATTAAAGAGCTGTATGCCGATCAACATCCAGTAGCCAATATGGTATCTGTAAAAGGATTCCAGTATATGATTTCTAAAGCCTATGGTGACAAAATTGATGTTGATCCAAAAGAGATAAAAAAATTAATGAAATTAATGCGACAAGATTCTGTCGCCTTCATTCTTACCCACAAAACGTATTTAGATACAGTGGTTTTAATAAATACTTTAGCCCGCTATGGAATGCCAATTCCTTTCGCTTTTGGTGGAATTAATTTAGCCATGCCTGGAGTAAAGCAGTTAGGAAAAAATTCTGGACTCATATTTATTAGAAGAAGTTTTAAAGACAATAAAGTCTATAAAGCGGCCTTGAGGCATTATATCGCTTCACTTATCGATAATGGAGATCATTTAACCTGGAATATAGAAGGAACACGTTCAAGAACGGGTAAAATAGTATACCCTCAAATGGGCATATTAAAATATATTTTAGAAGGTGAACGTCAAAGTGCACGCGCTATCAAATATGTGCCTGTATCAATTGTTTATGATCTTATTCCTGATGTTAAAGAGATGACTGAAGAAGGAAAGGGCAAAGAGAAGAAGAATGAAAATTTGGAAACATTTGTAAATTATATTCGAAAACTAGGCAGTGAGCATGGTAGAGCGGCCATCAGATTTGGAGAGCCCGTAGATGTCAGCGAACATCATAATGCAGTGATTCCAGATTTAGAAGATGATAGTTATGCTGATAAAAATACCCTTCCACGTTTTGCTTTTGAACTGATTCATAAAGCAAATATGATCACACCAGTAACCACTGTTTCACTTGTTTCCAATCTCTTGTTAAACAATTTTGCGCTCACCAAAAAAGAATTGGAACTCAATGTTAGTAAGCTTATGAATTATATTGGGCATCGTAAAAAAGATGTTCTTATAGATCGTGGAAATAGTATCAGTGTAACCATTCAAAAAGCCTTAAATTTATTACTCAGTGCTCGTATCATTCGAAAAAGTAAGGCCGGTTTAAAAGTTCAATATAGTTTGGCTCCAAGCGAGTATTTATCTGCAACTTATTATGCAAACATGGCTTCAGGACATCTCTATCATCGTGCTTTTATTGAAATGGCATTGGTGAAAATAAAAGATGATACGTCCAGTGATAGAATTCTCCATTTCTGGGAAGAAATCATGCGCCTTCGAAACTTATTCAAATTCGAATTTTTTTACACAAACAAACCGCAATTTAGTAGTGAAATTGAAGCAGAACTTTCAATTTTCGATAAGAATTGGAGAACTATTATTTCAAACCCAGCAGAGGACATTGCTAAACTCTTAGCAAAACAAGAACTTTTTGTATCTAAAGCCCTTTTAATTATTTATTTGGAAGCTAATAAAGTAGTATGCCATACCCTTAAAAGTTGGGATTTAGAAGATGAATTTTCTGACAGTGAATTCATAGATTTATGTCTGTTTAAAGGCCGAGAATTACATTGGCAAACTCGAATTAGTCGATTAGATAGTGTGTCAAAACCTTTTTTAATAAGTGCCTTACGTTTTGCTAAAAACAGTAATCTAACGCCCGTCGATGGAACTATCAATTATGATAAAATTGATCAATTAACACAGTTATTAGAAGACTTAACAGATAGATTAAACTATTTACAACAGTTGGAAATAACAACAACTAAGAAAATAGATAATCCAGAAAATATCGAAGAAAAAGAATTGGTGCCAGGTGCCGATTTTAATAGCTTCTCAAACAAAATTTTAAAGCAAGAAGAAGGGCCGCATATTGCAGCATTTTTTGATTTAGACAGAACGCTTATAAATGATTTTTCTGCAAAAAAGTTTGTGCAGTCAAGAATTTTAAGCGGGAAAACGACGCCCAAGGAATTACTATCCCAATTTGCAACTGCCGTAGCCTATGCTGCTGGAAATCGCGATTTTGAAGTCCTAACAAAAATATCTGCTCTAGGCGTTAAAGGTATTAAAGAAAAGGACTTTTTTGACCTCGGAAAGCAGGTATATTCGAATCATTTGGCCACTACTATTTATCCTGAATCAAGAACCTTAATTGCTTCTCATTTAGAAAAAGGGCATAAAGTCGTAATTGTTTCGGCAGCCACGATATATCAGATCAAACCTATAGCCGATGAACTCGGGGTGAAAGATATTTTTTGTACTGAAATGGATGTGAAAAAAGGAAAATTTGCCGGTACTATAAAAGAAATGTGTTGGGGTGAAGGTAAAGCGAATGCAGGAAAGAAATATGCTAAAAAAAATGACATAGACCTATCTAAAAGTTTTTTCTACACCGATAGTATTGAAGATTACCCTCTATTAGAAATTGTAGGTAAACCACATGCAACAAACCCTGATAATAGGCTCTCGCAACTGGCTTTCGAGAATAACTGGCCCATATTAAGATTTGATGACAACGAAGAAAAGCCTGTAGTAAATGGATTTCGAAGTGTTTTAGCGGCCGCTTCTATATATCCATCTGCTCTTAGAGGTATTGCCAAAGGTGTTTTAACCATGTCTAAACAGGAAGCCGCGAATACAACATTTGCCAGTATCGGAGATCTAGGCACCAAGTTGGCGGGATTAAATATCAACGTAAAAGGGAAACAAAATTTAGAGGATTTTAGACCCGCAGTTTTTTGTTTTAATCATCAAAGTTCAGCAGATTTTTTCATTGTCATGAAACTATTGCGAAAAGACATTACGGGGGTGGCCAAAAAAGAATTAGAATTCACACCTATTGGCCCTATCTTTAAAGCATTGGGAGCTATTTTTATTGATCGATCTGATAAAAAGAAGGCCATTGAGGCGATGAAGCCAGCTGTGGAAGCTTTAAAAAATGGAATTTCAGTCGTTATTGCCCCCGAAGGAACCAGAAGTGGTAGTAAAGAACTCGGCAAGTTTAAGAAAGGGGCTTTTCATTTGGCAATACAAGGTGGTGTTCCTATTGTTCCAATTGTAATAAAAAATGCATATATGGCGATGCCAAAAGGGAGTAAATTTTTCAAGCCTACGCATATAGAAGTTGTTGTCTTGGATCCGATTGATACCTCTGAGTGGAAACTAAAGAAAATCAATAGTTACGTTGAAGAGGTCCGGAATCTATTTTTAAAAGAATTAGAAAATTAATTAATAGTATTATGAAGTTAAAGGTTGGATTACTTGGTGGAGGCTCGTGGGGTACTACGGTAGCATCCTTAACAGCAAAAAACAGTGAAGTCATCTTATGGGCAAGAAATGCCGATACCGTTAAGGAAATCAATGAGCACGGCACCAATCGAAAGTATTTGCCCGATGCCAAATTACATAAAAATTTAAAAGCTTCAAATTCTATTCAAGAAACGGTGCAAGATGCAGATGTCATTGTCATGGGAATACCTTCTCAAAACTTCAGAGAAGTCTTGAAAAACGCGAAGCCTTTTATAAGGCCATGGGTGCCCATTATTAGTTTAGCTAAAGGGTTAGAAATGGGAACAAAAATGAGAATGACCGAAATTATTGAGGAAGAATTACCCGGTCATCCCGCAGGAGTTCTTACCGGTCCTAATCTAGCGAAAGAAATACATTATGGTAAAGCAGCCGCAGCAGTAATTGCCATGGTCGACGATACTATCGCTAAAAGATTACAATCGGTATTTAGTTCTGGTCTGTTTAGAGTTTATACCAATCATGACGTTATTGGTTGTGAGCTCGGCGGAGCCTTAAAGAACATTATGGCCATCGCATCAGGAATGGGTGACGGTGCTAATGCTGGTGATAATACAAGAGCAGCGGTTATAACAAGAGGGCTCTCAGAACTTACCCGTCTAGGCGTCGCAATGGGAGGTAAACGAAGAACTTTCTCTGGTCTTGCTGGGATGGGAGATTTGGTCGCCACTTGTTCAAGTGCAAAAAGTAGAAACCATCATGTTGGATATCAAATCGGTCGTGGAAAAAGCCTTGATCAAATTATTGAGGAAATGTCAGAAGTTGCCGAAGGTGTAAAAACCGCAAAAGTTGTGATGGAACTTTCAAAAGACTATGGTGTTGATATGCCAATTTCGACAGAAGTATATAAAGTGCTTTACGAAGGAAATACGGTCAACGATGCATTTAAAGGTTTATTAAAAATAGAAGTGGGTTCTGAAGGAGAGCCTGGATAATAGTATATAGTTACATACAAAATACAAACTATTATGAGTAAAAAACAAGATCAAACAGCTTCGTTTATGGTTAGATTTAACCAAAATATCTTCGAAGAAGATGGTGAATCAAAAGTGCAATGGCGAGGTAAAATCTCTCATGTACAAGAAGGTGATGAGCAAAACTTTACTGATTTTAATGATGCCTTAATTTTTATGCAACAAAAATTGGCAAATCTTACGAAAGAGGCAACCAAAGATAAAACAACCGAGCAGCAAGAAGGTATTCTGCAAAAAAGTTTATACATGTGGAAAACTATGAAAGAAGTAGGGCCAAAAGTGTTGATGGAAACCATTAAAGATCCCAAAAAACAGCTTTCACAGTTCCAAGATCAAATTCAAGGACAAATTAGTTCAATTGGAGAAGAAATTAGTGAGAAAGTTCAAATTGATGAATGGAGAAATGCATCAAGGTCAGATTATAAAAAAGTTAAAAAATCGATTAACGAACTTTCAGCGCAAATCAAAAAACTCTCTGAAAAAATTGACGATATCAGTAAAAATAAATAAGTTTTTACATGTCTGAATCCATTAAAAAATTAGAAAAATTGATCTCCTTCCAGGAATATGCTCCTATTCGCATTCAAACGTTGGGTCAATTTTCTATTTGGCGAGGAAGTGATAAAATAGATTCGAAAGAATGGGGAAGAGATAAAACTATTCAATTATTACAATACCTTATTTCAAATCGTCGCCGAAATGCCCAACATAAAGAGACAATTATGGATAATCTATGGGAAGATGGTGATGACAGAGATTTTAAAGTGGCATTACACGGAATTCATAAAGTTCTAGAACCTGCTAGGCCTTCAAGAACAGAACCAACATACGTTATTCGACAAGGTGTTAGTTATCAATTAAACCTAGAGAAAATTTGGATTGATATCGACATGTTGGAAAAATATATTATAATCGGTAACGAAACATTTGGTAACGATTTCACTAGTGCGAAAAAAGCATATAAATTGGCCATCGCGATATATCAAGGAGCCTACTTACCAAACAGAATTTATGAAGATTGGTCTTCGGAGGAACGCGAAAAAGCGCAACTCCTTATTTTGAGTGCATATATTAGTTTAGCAGAAATACTTTTAGAGGAAAATCCTTTAGAAACCATTCGTTTAACACAAAATGCATTGGCCATTGATCCAACATGGGAAGATGCATACAGGCTGCAGATGCAAGCTTATGTAGCTAAAGGAAATAGACCTCAAGCAATTAAAACTTTTCAGAAATGTGAGTTAGTTTTAGATCAAGAATACGGTGTTGACCCACTTCCAGAAACGAAAAAATTGATGAGAGAAATACAAGAAATAAGCTAAGAACTAATAACACCTTCTCATTTGTAACTCATCTGTAACTTACCTAACGTATGTTTGCACCATAATTAGTAAAAAATAACAACAAAATATATTTAATTATGGCAACTAAAAATAAAAAAGTAGTTACAAAAACAGTAGAAACGGTCAAAAAAACAGCATCTAAAGCGAATGCATTTGCTTTAAAATCTACAGAAGAAGTGGTTTCTGGAGCAATCAAGTTTACTGCACAATGGCAAGATTTGTCTAAAAAAGCATTACAGGGTGGCTTAAAATTGGCAGACACTCAGCAAGATATTCTTTTCAGTACTTTAGAAGCTGCAAAGGGACACGCAGTAAAAGGATTCAAAAGATCTAAAGCATTATTGACCAAATAAGAGAAAAAGTTAACACTAGAGAAAGGTCAGGTATTTTAATCGAATATTTGGTCTTTTTTTTGGGGTTTACATATCGCAAAACAATCACTGTAACTCATTTGTAACTCCTCCATTGTATTTTTGCGGCATACAAAAGAAATAAACATATTAAACAATATATCATGTCAAAGAAAAAAAGTAAAAAACAAAACAAGATTGCTAAGGCTAAAGCAATCGTTAAAAAAATTAATAGTGATTTAATTGATGCCTCTTTCGACGCGATCGAAACTACTGTAAAAACGGGAGAGAAATGGCAAAAATTAACATCTAAATTGATTAAAAAGACTGAACCATTGACTAAGCAACAAATCAACATGTTTGTTGATACAGCCGAAAACATAAAAGGTCAATTAGAAAATGGTACTGAGCGTTTAAAAGATCTTGTTGGATACGATCCTAAAATGATTGAAAAAGCCAAAAAAATGGTTGCTAAAAACCCATTGGCGAAAAAAGCTGATGATATGGCAACCAAACTTAAAAAAGAAGTAGCAGATAACCCTCTCGTGAAGAAAGCTGAAAAAATGACAGCTAAATTGAAAAAGGAAATAACTGAGACTATTGAAGACGTTAAAGAAAAAGTTGAGGATTACACTGAAGATGCTATAAAAGGAAAAGAAAAAAAGAAAAAAGCAACAAAAAAAGCGACATCGAAAAAACCTCCAGCTAAAAAAACAGCAACAAAAAAAGTTACTGAAAAGAAAGCTGTAGTCAAAAAAGAAGATGCTAAGAAAGCAACAGTAACTAAAGTTGCTGAAAAGAAAACTGTTGCAAAAAAAGCTCCAGCGAAAAAAGTGGTAAGTAAAAATGATGATTTAAAGACCATCAAAGGTATCGGCCCTAAAATGGAAACTGTATTAAATGCTGCTGGTATTACATCTTTTGAAGTTCTTGGAAAAGCGACTGTTTCAAAATTAGAAAAAATACTTGCTGATGCTGGCATGAACGCAAAAATGTATGATTTATCTACATGGGCAAAACAAGCAAAATCAGCCAAATAATAACATCACATTTTAATAGTATATAGATGAGAGAAAGAAAATCAAAAATAGTAACAGTTAAGAACAAGGTTGCTATCCTTTTAGATACGACTAAAAATAGTGTAAAGAATGTTAATAGCATAGCATTACAGTCGACAGAAGAACTAATTAATGAGTCATTAACAATCGCTGAACAATGGCAAAAAGTGTCTACAAAAGCAATCACAAGTGGATTTAAATTAGCATCTAATCAACAAGACATCGTTTTTGATGCATTAGATACTTTTAAAGGACAATTGAAGCAAGGCAAAAAAAGATTTACAAAATTGTTCGCTTAGAGATTATAATTTTTAAATAGACATTGATAAGCCAAGCTATACTATAGGATATAGCTTGGTTTTTTTATATAAGATTGATCTAGCTTAAATTGGTTCATAGACAACTCCACTAGAAGAATCTTTGCTAGCTCCTGTCACGGAGCTTAAGACATTTATTTTCTGTTCTAGTCGTAATACTCCCATGAGTGCAAAAACGAGCGCTTCTTTAAATTCTATGAGCGTTTTATCTGAAGTAACTATTTTAATAGTGCCATCCAATTTTGATTGTATCGTTTTCATCAAAAACGAGTTTAATGCACCTCCTCCGGTTATAAATAATTTACCTTTGGGTATTGTCGAATACCTCCGCAATTGATGCACTATCTGATCGCTAATATGATGCACGGCTGTATGTAATAAATTTTCGATGGTATCATCGGTAGTTTCGACTATTGGAACTACTTCTTTTATAAACCATTCATATCCGGTAGATTTAGGAAAGGATAATTCATAATACTCCAGATCGTTTAACCGCTTTAACATTTCATCATTTAAAACTCCACGACTGGCCATTAATCCATCATTATCATAGGATAGATCAATTTTTTGAACGATATAATTTAAAATCATATTCGCCAAACCAATATCGTATGCAATCCTTTTTCCTTGATGATTAAAGGAAATATTGCTAATTCCCCCAAGGTTCAAACAAAAATCAAAGTGATTGAATAGCAATTGATCACCTATCGGTACCAACGGAGCTCCTTGTCCACCTAACGCCACATCATTAGTTCTAAAGTCACAGATAACTCTATGTCCAGAAATATTTGCTAAATGTTGGCCAGAACCTATCTGATAAGTAAAACCATTTTCTGGTTGATGATGTACCGTATGGCCATGACTAGAAATTGCATCCACTTGCAATCCGTATTCGTCTATGAATACTTTACACTGCTCTCCTAACCAATTTCCGTAACTGGCGTTAAAGGTTAATAATTCGTCCGCGGCAAGCTGTAAGGCATTTTGCAATTTCAATCGCATTTCTTCGTTGTAAGAAATACTCTTTGTTTTTACAATTTCGTATTGCCATTGTTCATTATTTTGTTCAATATGACAATAAGCCAAATCTAACCCGTCGAGGGAAGTCCCCGACATTAAACCAATAATCTTGTAAACGTTCATCTTAATTCAAATGTATTAAAAGAAACGCAATCACATTATCAATTCATTATTTTTATGTAGAAATTATACTTTAATAGAACATCCAATGGCTCTTGTTGAAGTCACTTTTATTTCTTTGTTAGCCAATAAGGCGTCAACAGCATCTTCTACATATTTTGATTTCACATTAGCTGCATTTCGCGAACTGTCATCTATTCCGCCAATATACTTTACCCGTAAACCTTCCTTCTCTTTTTTCAAAATATAGGTATGAGGTGTAGCTGTAGCTCCATATTGAGGAAATATTTTTTGACCATCATCAAATAAATACGGAAATGTAAACTTCTTTTCTTTCGCTCTCACTTTCATTAAAGCATAACTATCTCCTGGCTGCACTGCTGGATTATTAGGGTTAATTGCAATTACTGGATACCCTAAGGCTTTATATTTTTTATCTAAAGCAAGTATCCTTTCTTCGTTTCTAACGGAAACTGGACATGTATTACAGGTAAAAACGACAATAAATCCTTTCGCCTCTTTAAAATCGGCTAAAGACACCATTTCCCCGTCAATATTTTTCAAGCTAAAATCGGTCGCAATATCACCGACTTTATATCCATCTTTCATAATCATCAAGTCGTTCTCACTTGTAAATGCAGAAACAGCAATTACCGTAAGAGTAATAATAAGAATCTTTAATTTTTTCATCGTATCAAATTTTAGTGAATTTTTCTATTTCTTTTAACAAGTCTTCGCGTGTAAAAGATTGTGCATAAAAGGTTCTTTTAGTGTCAGTGTATATTAGCGTTGCAGGTAATGCTCCTTGCCAAGCATCATCAATCTCGGCAATCCATTCATTTTCATTTGGATCATCTAACAAAATCACCTGAGAACCTAAATTTTTCTCTTTTACGAACGGTATTAATTGAGATTCAAACTTATCTGGAAAATCAAGACTTACTAAAACCACCTCAACATCTTTATTATTCGCTTGCAGTTCTTCAAAATAAGGTAATTCTTTTACACACGGAGCACACCAGGTTGCCCAAAAATTAACCACGTGAATTTTGTCATCATTGCTTTTATTCAATAGAGGTTTTAACTGATTAAAATTATAAACTTCTATTACATCATTTTCATTAGTCTCCTTCGCCCTGTCAGTTTCATTCTTACAGGAAGTAATAATGAGTACACAACAAATAATAATAAAAAAGGTATATATTCTAGAATATCTCATATACAAAAATATATAAACAAGCATTTAGTTAGCATAATAAAATGTACTTTTATAATAAATTTAACTTATTTTATAAATAATTCATTATCAAGCAACAAGTCAATACTATTTCACATGTTTTTTGCGTTATAGTAATACTATGTTTTAAATAAGCGAACAATATGAAAAAATTAATTACGCTGTTATTATTACTTCCCATCGGACTTTATGGTCAAGTTAAAGAACAATCAAAAAGTGAGGATGTGATGAATAAAGAGGTTTCGTCAGATATGGTAACGACAGATTTATCAGAAAAGAAAGAACAAAAAATTGTTCGAGAACCAGTTTGTATTACTGGTAATTGTGAGAATGGCACTGGAACTATGAATTATACTAGTGGGACTTATTATGGCGCTTGGAAAAATGGTTTAAGACACGGTGAAGGTAGTTATAAATGGACTAATGGAGATGTTTACAGTGGTGATTGGGAAGATGATAAAAGGCATGGGCAGGGTCAATACATCTGGAAAGATGGCTCCAAATACATGGGAAATTACAGCCATGGTGTTAGAAGTGGTTATGGATTATATTATTATAAAAATGGTAGTATTTATGAAGGTACTTGGCAAAATAACTTAAAACATGGTATCGCTAATTTTTACTATAAAGAAAGTGTGAATATTGGTGGTCGGTATATTAATAATCAGTATGTAAGTGGCACTGGTATCAACCAAAATTCATATGCATTCAAGCCTAAAGGATAGCTATTTGTAAGTTTGTAAAGAATAATACGACCAAAAGATAGGAGACTTTAAATGGTTTCCCTTTTTCATAGCAATTTCCCATTCTCTATTTTCTGAATAAAGAATGGGTTTTTTGATTTAAAGCTGTATGTCTATTGTAGCGCCCGTTTAAGATCTGCTAATAAGTCATCAATATCTTCAATACCAACGCTTAGTCTTATTAAAGAATTTGTAATTCCTATTTTTTCTCTCTCCTTTGCAGGAATTGAAGCATGCGTCATAGTGATTGGATGATTCACCAGGCTTTCTACACCCCCTAAAGATTCTGCCAAGGTAAATACTTTAAAGCTCTCTAAAATTTTAAAGGCCGCGGCCTCACTCTCTTCTTTGAGTTTAAAAGAAACCATTCCGCCAAAATCTTTCATTTGTTTTTTTGCAATATGATGACTCTTATCACTTTCTAACCCTGGATAAAAAACTTCTGCAATTTTTGGGTGTGTTTCCAAATATTTAGCAATTGCCATTCCGTTTTCACAATGACGCTGCATTCGTATATGTAGGGTTTTTATTCCTCTCAAAGCTAAAAAACTGTCTTGTGGACCAGCAACGGCGCCACCGGCAAACTGAATAAAATGCAATTCTTCCGCTAACTGTTGATCTTTTACCATCAAAGCACCCATGACTAAATCTGAATGGCCGCCTAAATATTTAGTGGCTGAATGCATCACAATATCAGCTCCTAAATCTAGAGGGAGTTGTAAATAAGGAGTCGCAAAGGTATTATCCACTGCAACTAATACATTCGAGTCCTTTCTTTTTACTATTTTCGATATCTTATCAATATCTGCGATTTTCATTAAAGGATTTGTTGGCGTTTCAATCCATATGAGTTTCGTATTGCTGTTCATCAGGGCTTCAACATTTGCTGATTCTTCCATATTTACAAAATGAAATTTTAACCCATATTTTTCAAACATGCGCGTAAACATTCTGTAGGTTCCTCCGTACAAATCATCTCCAGCTATTACTTCGTCTCCTGGATTCAATAGTTTCAAAACGCAATCTATTGCCGCCAAACCTGAAGAAAAAGCAAAACCATGTGTTCCGTTTTCAATAGAGGCAAAATTATTCTCTAAGGCTGTCCTTGTTGGATTTGCAGCTCGTGAATATTCATAGCCCTTGTGTTTTCCGGGGCTACTTTGAGCATACGTAGATGTTTGATATATTGGAGGCATCACTGCGCCAGTTGCTGGATCATGTTCTTGGCCTCCATGTATTGTTTTGGTATTGAATTTCATTCCTTTAAATTTTTCGCTTTAAGTCTATTAAATCACATGAACCTTACATTTTATGGCTATGCAAACTTTTTTATTAATTTTCCAACAGTTAACCCTTGTACTATGATCGAAAATACTACTACTATATAAGTAATTACTAAAAATAAATCCCGCTCCATTACTTCGGTAAGACTCAACGCTAATGCAATTGATATTCCTCCTCTTAAACCTCCCCAAGTCATAATTAAATTTGTTTTCGGAACAAAATCCAACTTCTTAGCATATAGCTTAATCGGCAACAATAGTGAGATGTATCTGGCCAATAATAGCACTGGAATTATAATAAAACCAGCTAAAATGAATTTCCCGTCAAAAGTTAAGATTAGAATTTCCATACCAATCATCACAAACAGGATTGTATTTAGTAATACATCTATGAGTTCCCAAAACTTATCGACGTATTGCTCGGTAAGTTCACTCATCGAAGTACTTCGAATGGTATCGTTACCTACTACTAATCCAGCCGTTACCATTGCTAAGGGAGCCGATACATGAAATTGTTGAGCCAACATTGTACCTCCCATAACCGCTGCTAGGGTAATAATCACTTCAATATCATAATCGTCAATACTCTTCATCAACCGATAAGTAATCCAACCTATTGCCAGTCCTAGCGCAATTCCGCCAAGGACTTCTACCAAAAATAATTCGGCAATATGACCAACAGAAATCTCAGTTCCCCCTTTCGCTATTTGGTAAATAGTCAAGAAAATAACAACACCTACCCCATCATTAAATAACGATTCTCCTACAATCTTGGTTTCCAACTTTTTCGGAGCACCTACTTTTTTCATAATCCCCAAGACAGCTATAGGGTCGGTTGGAGATATGAGAGCACCAAACAACAAACAATAAATGAAATCAACAGGAAATCCAATTAATTGCAATACATAATAGACTAATATTCCAGACAAAAATGTCGAAACTAAGGTTCCGAGAGTCGCAAAAATCAGGATTGGTTTACGCTGTATTTTTAATTGTTGAAAGTTGGTGTGCAAAGCCCCCGCAAAGAGTAAAAAACTCAACATTACATCTAATAATACTGTTTTAAAATCTATGGATGTGATAAGCTCTATTTCTTTTTCAAGCAATGTACTATCAAAATAACTCAATACAAATACGGCGAAGGTAAACAGTATAGTAATGACCATCAAACCAATGGTATCTGGTAGTTTTATAAATTTCGTATTGATGTACCCAAAAACAGCCGACAAAACGATAAGCACAGTAGCAATTGCAAAATAATCCATAAATTAAACTAATTTTTTTAGTGACATTATCGCTCCTAAATGAATTCCTTCATGAAAATTATTGAATTCTAGAGCATCTTGAATATTATTTAGCGTAACATTTGCGCTTGTGGTATAACTATTATATGTCGTAAATACATTTGACCTGAAATCTTCGGCAAACTTGTTGGGTAATTGTAAAAATTCAACTTTCAAATGTTCGAACTCTTCTTTAGAAACATCTTTACCAGGAGCGGTTCCCTTTTTGTAAGATGTTATCGTATCGGTTGATACTAAAGTAGACAAACCAGATTTTTCATAACATAACAACTGCTGAGTAACTGTTAAATGTGCAAGATTCCAAACAATGTTATTTTTAAATCCATTTGGTATCTTATTGAGCTGCTCTAAACTTAAGTTCTCAATTATCTTAAGAATCAAAACCCTATTTGCTTTTAAAATTTCGAACTGTTTGTTCATAAATATCAAATTTGCCATAAAAGTATTGCTTTTTCTCTTGAAAACAATTTATTTTTATGACTTGAAACGGCATTTTGTAAAAAACTACAACTTGTTAAATTAAGTGAGACAACATGAAAAAAATATATTATTTGAAAACTTGTGATACATGTAAACGTATTTTAAAACAAATTCCACTTGATGGTTTTGACTTGCAAGAAATAAAAACACAACCCATTACAGTAAAACAATTAGAGGAATTGCATGCCATTTCTAAAAGTTACGAGGCGCTCTTTAGCAGACGATCGAAAAAATATGCTGCCATGGATTTAAAAAATCAAACCTTAACGGAACAAGATTATCGGCAGCTTATCCTAGAAGAATATACCTTTTTGAAAAGACCTGTCGTCATAGTTGATGAAAAAATATTTATTGGAAACTCTAAAAAAAATGTAGAAAATCTTGTAGCTTTTCTCAATTAATTTCTTTGTTTTTCAAACCAACTATTGGTTCTTAATACGGCATTTTCTTGGATATCTTTCCAAAACAAGTTTACGTCGCCAATATGATAATTTTTCTTAAACATGATAAATACACGTAAAGGAAAACGAGGTAATGTTGTCCATACCATTCCATCAATTACGTGTAATTTCAGCGCTTTATCATAGATCTTATCATTACTAAATAAGAAGCCTTTATGCTCATCTCTAGAGCTACTCCTTGAAGTGTCCCAGGTAACTGGATTTGAACTTACTTTTCCTTTATACCACCGGTCGTATTTTTTAGGAAGTTTGTTTTTCTTATAGGTATTCCAAGAGACAAATCCTCCCGTTTCGCTGGCTTGAATCATCGGTTTAATTGTTTTAAATTCATTTTTATCGATACCGATACCGATAAGATACGCAGCCACTAGCTGTTTCTGCAAGGGTTTATCATCAAAGAAATCTTTTAATAATAAGCGCGTATGAGTTGTTCCTTGACTATGACTCGCTATTATGATAGGCCTTCCTTGATTGTATTTTTTTAAATACACTTCAAATGCCGCTTTCACATCACTATATGCCAACATTAAAGCTTCTGTACCTCCATTCTCCAGCATTCGATATGATCTTATATGTGCTTGTCGATAGTATGGAACATATACCTTTCCAGAAGCAGCCCATGCTGAGGCTTGAAAATGTACTGCTTTGTTCAACACCTTTTCTTGCTGCTCAACATCATTTATAGAACTATTCCAACGCGTGTCTTTTTTATCGGTAATCAGTGTAGGGTAGACATAAAATACATCAGCTTTTAAATCTTCGGCAGCATCACTGGTTACTTCTTCCAGTTTTTTCGTATACTTCGAAGGTAATACTGCCCAATTTACTTCATCATGAAAATCAGGTTTTGGCGGACTATTTTTTTCAGTAAATGATACTGTGCGATATGTTACTTCACAACTCGAACATATCATTAAAATAAAAAATAGCTTAATAAAATGACTTTTCAAGTACCGCATCTAGTGAACAAAGTTACTTTTTAGCGTATAACATTGGATTTAAATCATCATCATTATACATCTTCATCTGCTTATATACTTTCATGTATTTAGTGCCTCTTGAAATGTCTAATAACAAGTCATCTATTGCTGTAGTTAGGTCTTTACGCTGTTCTAGCAATATGTTTAATTTATCTTTACAATTCTTTCTATGAATTTCAGAAGCGCTCTCTCTATTTGCTTCTTCTTTCATATGATAAATTTTCAAGGCCAAAATCGATAATCTATCTATTGCCCATGCTGGGCTTTCGGTATTTATAGTTGCGTCACTTTGCACCGTTACCTTCTTGAATCGATCTAAAAAATAACTATCTACATATTCAACCATGTCAGTTCTATCCTGATTAGAGGCATCAATTTTGCGCTTTAGCTTTAGCGCTTCTACCGGATTAATATCTGGTAAACGAATAATATCTTCGTAGTGCCATTGCACGGTATCGATCCAACATTTTCTATATAAAAGGTGTTCCAATTCTGTTTTGTTATACGGATTTTCAAATGGTTGATCAACCGTATCTAACACATGATATTTGTTAATTACTTTATCGAATAGAATATTATATTCTTGAATTTTCATTTCCTGTTATTGCGGTTATTAAAATTTTCGCTCAATCAAATTCATCAAACGTTCTTCGTAGGTTTCTTTTCCTTGCCAATTATATTCAGGTTTAACCTTCGTTAAAATAAAGTCTTTGGCCTCATTTTCGGTGTTAAACGTATTAAGTTGAGACAATACTCTATTAAAATCGGCTTGACTCTGATTAAATAAATGTTTAACGAAAGCAATTCTATCATTCAATCCGACTTTAATCGTATCATTTACTAATTTGTCGTTTAAGGTTTTCTTTTCCTTCTTAAAAGTATCTTCATCATCTTCAAATAAAGTCGATGTCTTATCAGCGGAGATTGCATCTCTAAATTCCTCCTTCGAGCTAATTTGATTCGATTTTAAACTTTGTAAATCAATTTTGACAGAGTCAAATTTAGGAACGAAAATTGTCTCTTCCTCAGACTGCTTTTCTTTGATCTTATTGGAGTCTTCTTTTACGGAAGTGGCTGGTTTAATGTTCGCTGATTCTGATTTCGATTCAATTTGCTCGGTAGCCTTTTCTATTTGCTGTAAGATTTCTTGCTTATTTATATTTTCATTGGACGTTGCAATATATTCATCAACAAAGGCTAAAACAGCCAAACGCTCATAAACATCTTTAGCTTTATCACGCAATGCAATGACTTCGTCTTTATTTTTCATTTGCAAAATCCGATGTGCAAGGCTTACGAGTTCTGCTTCTAATTTTTTGTGCATAAATTGATGTCTTTAATTATAAAAGGACTACTATTTTTAATAAATTTGTTTTTTACGAAAAAACCTTTTTTTAATCTTTACAACGCCGAAAATTACAAAATGTTTCTTGAAAATACAGTAAATCACGTAGAACAATTCGGTTGGATAGAAGTAATATGTGGCTCTATGTTCTCTGGCAAGACCGAAGAACTCATCAGAAGACTTAAGCGTGCTCAATTCGCAAAACAAAAAGTAGAGATTTTCAAACCCGCGGTTGATGTTCGTTATGATGAGGAAAAAGTGGTTTCGCACGATGCCAATGAAATCCGATCTACTCCTGTTCCGGCAGCAGCTAATATTAGAATTCTTGCCAATGATGTACAGGTAGTTGGAATCGATGAAGCTCAATTTTTTGATGATGAAATCGTATCTGTATGTAATGATCTTGCCAATCGTGGTGTTCGTGTTATTGTTGCAGGTTTAGATATGGACTTTAAAGGAAACCCATTTGGACCTATGCCAGCACTTATGGCTACGGCTGAGTATGTTACAAAAGTTCATGCGGTTTGTACAAAAACGGGTAACCTCGCGCATTACAGTCATCGAAAGGTAAAAAACGACAATGTTGTTTTTTTAGGAGAAACTGAAGAATACGAACCCTTAAGTAGAGCAGCTTATTACAAAGAACGTTTACAAGAAAAAATTGTAAAGATTGACGTAAAAGATGTCGAAAAAATATCTTCCAAAAAAGAATAGGTATGTCTCAAGTACAAGAAACTATTCTAGAAATAGATTTAAAGGCGCTACAATATAATTTTGAGTATATCAGATCTAAGTTAGACAGTGATACCAAAGTATTAGCGGTGGTAAAGGCCTTTGGTTATGGAGGTAGTGCTGTGATTGTTGCTAACTTTCTCGAACAATTACAGGTAAATTATTTTGCTGTTGCTTATGCACATGAAGGTATCTCACTAAGAAATGTCGGAGTGAAAACACCAATTCTTGTACTACACCCGCAAATTGTCAATTTTGAGTCTATAATAGATCATCATTTAGAACCCAATTTGTACAATGCACGTGTTTTAAATGCTTTTATCGCTGTCGCGGAAGCAAAAAAACAAGAAAATTATCCTATTCATATAAAATTTAATACTGGTTTAAACCGTCTTGGCTTTTGGGAAGATGATGTTAACCACATCGTTGGCAAACTAAAAGAGACAAGTTCAATTCACGTCAGATCGTTGTTTTCACATTTAGCAGCTTCAGAAGATATTAATGAAAGAGAATTTACAGAAGCACAGATTACCTCGTTTTTGAAAACAGCGTCAGAATTCGTGGAAAAAATTGGTTACCGTCCGATGTTACATCAATTAAACACATCGGGTATATTGAACTATGCCGATAAAGCACAATTTGATATGGTTCGCGCGGGCATTGGTCTTTATGGTTTCGCAAATGACCAACAGTTCACAGCTCAGCTTAAAAATGTATTTGCACTTAAATCCATTATTTCTCAGATTCATATGATCGAACCCAACGAAAGTGTTGGTTATAATCGAGCATTTAAAGCAGATAACTATATGAAAACTGCTACCATACCCATTGGCCATGCTGATGGTATTCATAGAGCCTTAGGCAATGGCAAGGGTTATGTTACTATTCTAGGGCTAAAAGCACCAATAATCGGTAATGTGTGTATGGATATGATCATGGTGAACGTAACAGAGATCAATTGTAAAGAAGGTGATGAAGTAATTATTTTCGATGATCAACAAACCCTTAATGATCTTGCTGAAAAGGCACATACTATTTCTTATGAACTATTAACTGCAGTTTCGCAACGTGTAAAACGAATTGTTAAATAAGTGTTAATTTTTGTATCTTGCGGCTTATTAACCATTTAAAAACTAAAAATCATGTTAAAAGAGTTTAAAGATTTTATTATGACTGGCAACGTTGTTGAATTTGCCGTTGCAGTTATAATGGCTACTGCCATTGGAGGTGTTGTGAACGGGTTTGTGAACAACATTGTTATGCCAGTTGTTGGTCATTTCTCAGGCGGAATGGACTTTGCCGATAAAAAATATGTACTTGACGAGGCCGTTGTTGATGCCGCAGGAGCAGTAACATCTCCTGAAAACGCAATCATGTGGGGATCTTGGATTAATACCATCATTAATTTATTAATTGTAGGTTTAGTTATGTTCATGATTGTGAAAGCATATAACAAAACTAAAAAACCAGCTGAGGATGCAGCTCCTGCAGGGCCATCGGACAATGATCTTTTAGCAGAAATTAGAGATTTATTGAAAAAATAAGTAAGACAGTTTATATTGTTTTATTTCGAAGCTCGAGCAAATTGCTCGGGCTTTTTTTATAATTTAATTTTTCTAATGTAACCAATTAAGAAATTGCTGGTATTTAAGAATAGAAACGAACCAAAACAACCAAAATAGTTTGAAGCATTTATCCGATGAAGAATTAATGATTGGAGTCTCTAATGAAAATTTAGATATGCTCACGGTGTTATTCGATCGATATCATGTACGCATTTTTAATTTTTTTAATAAAATGATTCATAACCGATCAGTTAGTGAAGACCTAACACAAGATGTTTTTTATAAAGTAATGAAGTATCGAACATCGTATAAAAAAGGAAACTTTGCAGCATGGATATACACGGTAGCTAGAAATATTTTTTCCAGTTATTATCAAAAACAAAAGAAGGAAAGTACAGGTGAATTAAATGAATACACCTTGAAAGCAGATGAGAGTTTAGTGACCGATTCGAATCAAGAAGAACTAAATCATTTACAAAGGGCTTTACACAAATTAAGTCAAGATGATCGAGAATTAATAATCATGAATCGCTATCAAGAAATTAAATATCATGAAATAGCGGAAATCATTGGAAGCACCGAAGGTGCAGTAAAAGTTAGAACGCATAGAGCGATAAAAAAATTAAAAGAAATTTATTTTCAAAGTATATAATATGGAATGTGATAACGTGCAAAATAAAATAGTAGACTATATAGAAAATAATATGTCGGAAAATGAAGCCACAGCAATGAAAACTCATATGGAAACATGCAATAAATGCCAAATTGAATTGGAGGAAATGCAGAAATTCTTAGGTAAAGTTACAGATGATGATTTAGAGCAACCCAGCAAGAATTTACGAATAAATTTTGAGAAAATGATTGCTGAGGAAAAAGAACTCCAACAAACTAAAGTTGTAAAATTAAAACCAAAGACTAACTGGAAATCATATTTACAAATTGCAGCTACTATTTTACTAGTTGTAAGTAGTTTCCTCATTGGTAGAAATCAAAATTCTGAACTTCATAAAACCGAAGTTGCCAAATTGGAGAATGAAAGTGTAATTAGCAAACAAAACACCATTCTTGCCTTAATGAATAATCAATCGGCAAGTAAAAGAATTCAAGGTCTTGAATACGCTGAAGAATTTACAGATTTAGACCCTGAAATTATCGAGGCCTTAGTTAAGCGAATGCTAAATGATGAAAACACGAACGTGCGTTTAACAGCTGTCAATGCACTTCAGAATTTCATTAGTTCAGAAAAAGTTAAAGATGGTTTTATCAAAGCCTTAGATACAGAAAATGATCCTGCAATTCAAATGACTCTCATTCAGTAACTTGTAAAAATACAAGCAAAAAAGGCATTAAAACCAATGCAACATTTATTAGAAAAAGAAGAAACACAACCTTTTGTAAAAAAGGAAATTGAAATAGCATTATCGAATATCATTTAAATTAAATAACAAAATTATGAGCACTATAAAAAATAACATCAATAGGTCTTCATTGATCAATGCAATCGTCCCAATTATCGCACTTTTATTTTGTGTGTCAATGAATGGGCAATCAGATTATACTAAATCACTCGAAGGAATTGAGTGGGTAAAAATAGAATCCAAAGCAAATGTAACAGTTAAAACTCACAATAGTAATCAGCTTTTAATAAAGGCAGGGAAGTCTTATGGGAGATCTTCTTCAAGAGCTAAAGGCTTAAAATTAGTTGGCGAAGGTGGCACTGATAATACTGATGTAGGCTTTTATGTGATTAAAGAAGGAAACAATTTAATTGTAAAAAATTTAAGAAAATCTAGAAGTGCAGAAATTTATTTACCAGCGAATCAAAATCTATCTGTTAAAAGCACTTGGCAAGGAAATATTAAAATTTACAACTTCAAAGGAGAAGTAGAAGCTGATGCTGAATTAAACGGAAGTATTAAAATTGAAGAAATTAGCGGTCCTTTAACAGCTAATGCTTTAAATGGAACGATCGAAGTTACTTTTTCTAAAGTAAATCAAGGCTCTCCAGTTACAGTATACACTACCAACGGAGCTGTAGATATTAGCTTACCAGAAAATACGCCAGCAGATCTAACAATGGGTTCTACGAATGGTGAAATCTACACGAATTTTGATCTAGCTGTTCCTGATAAAAATGGATTGAAATCTGTTTCTTCTAAAAGAATTGGAGGTTCGATAAACAAAGGAGGAGTAAAAATTAAATTAAGAAGTACGAATGGAAATATCTACTTAAGAAAAAAATCATGAAAAATTTAACTCACATCATCGCATTTGTGCTCATAACAAACATAGCGTTTGCACAAAAAATTATTGAAAAAAACATCGACTATAGTAATCAAACTATAGATATAGATGTGAAATTTGCTAACAATATTGAAATTAAAACTTGGGATAAGCCATCAGTATATTTCAAAGCTTCAATATACACAGAGGATGAAAAATTTCAAAGTCTTTATAAACTAAATATTGATGAGTCTAACAGTGCCATTTATATCACTTCTAAAGCAGAACCGATATATAAAGCATATCGCAAAGATTGCTTAGACAAAAATCCGAACAGAAAAAGAAACTGTTACAATACCGGAGATCTGTGTGAATTTAATTACACGATATATGTCCCAAAAAATGCTCGATTTAAAATTAGTAGTATCAATGGAGATTTAAAGTCAGAAATTATCGAAGGCAATTTTACAGCTGATCTTATTAATGGAGATATTGAAATTGCTAAATATGCTGGAGATTTAGATTTAAGTTCGATTAATGGCGAAATTGACTTAAAGATGATCAATGTCGACTTAGTTGCAGAAACTATCCATGGTGATATTTATGCAGATGAAAAATTGAAATTCACATCCAAAAATCGCCACGTAGGTCAGAAGATTTATGGAACAATTGATAAAGCGACTAGTAGATTGCGTTTAAAAACGATTAATGGTAATATGTATTTAAGACTTTAAAATAAAAAAATCTCTTCAAAATAAAAAAGTCAGTTTCTTAACTTAGAGACTGATTTTTTTATTCTTTCTTATGACAAGCCAGAAATAACACCATCATTATCAATCGACATATTCTCAGAGGCCGGGGAACTTGGTAAACCAGGCATGCGCATCATTTTACCTAAGATAGGTATTAAAAACTGTGCACCCGCAGCTATTTCTATTTCACGTACCGTAATAGTAAACCCTTTTGGTCGACCTACTAATTTTTCATTATCAGAAAAAGACTTCTGTGTTTTGGCCATACAAATCGCAAAATCATTAAACCCTAAACGATCAATACGTCTTAAATTTAGTTTTGCCTTATTGTCGAAATCAACACCATCAGCACCATAAATTTCCTTTGCTATTGTTTCAATTTTTTCAACCACAGGAGATTTCCAATCATATAATGGCTTAAACTGAGTCGCCCTATTTTCAACAACATCCGCAACAGCAGAAGCTAATTCTTTAGTGCCCTCTCCACCGTCGGCCCAACCTCTAGAAACCACAGCCTGCACATTTAGTACAGCGCACCTTTCTTTGACCAAGGCCACTTCTTCCTGAGAATCACTTACAAATGCATTGATAGCAACCACCGGTTCAATATTAAATTTTCTGATATTTTCAATATGTTTTTCTAAGTTCGAAAAACCTTCTGTGACTCTTGCAACACTTGGAGTATTATATTCTTCCTTAGGAGATCCACCATGGTGACGTAAAGCCCTAACAGTCGCAACTAACACTACACATTTTGGGTTCAGTCCGGCATAAGCCGACTTAATATTCAAAAATTTCTCAGCGCCTAAATCAGCACCAAATCCTGCCTCTGTTACTACATAATTAGATAACGACAAGCCCATTTTTGTAGCGATAATCGTATTGGTACCCTGAGCAATATTTGCGAACGGTCCGCCATGAATTATCGCAGGATTATGTTCTAAAGTTTGCACTAAATTTGGTTTGATTGCATCCTTTAACAAGATCGCCATTGCATTTTCTGCTTTCAAGTCTCGCGCAAAAATGGCTTTTTTATCAAACGTAAAGCCAACGAAAATATCACCTAAACGCTTTTTCAAATCCTCCATATCTTTTGCCATACATAAAATTGCCATGACTTCAGAAGCCGGAGTGATATTAAACCCATCTTCTCTAGGGATTCCATTAGAGATTCCTCCAAGACCTATGTTTATTTGACGTAGAGCACGATCATTCATATCAATAACACGTTTCCATGCAATTGTACGAGGATCAATATTTAAATTATTCGTTTTACTCTGAAGATTATTATCAATTAACGCCGACAATAAATTATTTGCTTTTTCAACAGCATTGAAATCACCAGTGAAATGTAAATTAATATCTTCCATCGGGACCACCTGAGAATAACCTCCGCCAGCTGCACCTCCTTTGATTCCAAAAACAGGCCCTAATGACGGTTCACGTAATACTACCGTAGCTTGTTTTCCAATCTTATTTAAACCTTCGGTTAAACCAATAGAAACTGTCGTTTTACCTTCTCCAGCCGGTGTTGGAGTTAAGGCAGTCACAAGAACTAGGTTGTTGTTCTTAATTTGATCTTCATTAATTAAATCTAAAGGAAGTTTTGCCTTGTGTTTTCCATATAGAATTAAATCATCCTCATCAATGTTTATTTTTGCCGCAACTTCTTTAATGTGCTGCATATGTGTTTGCTGCGCTATTTCAATATCCGAAAGGTGTGTCATTATCTATTAAATTATGTTCGCTAAGATACTAAAAATAGCTTCTTAAAATTGCTAAAAAAATGTTGCATAAGTAGCAAGTTTTCAATTTGTTTAGGGCTCCTGTATCTCTCGATAAAAAAATATAAAACAATTGGCTATTCATTTTCGAAATACTATATTTGCGCGTTAATTACAAATAGACGATTTAAACAGCGAGATAATGCAGAACAAAGGACTGATTAGAACATTTGCCATCATATTTGGTATTATATGTGTGTACTACCTATCATTTACGTGGGTAAATAATACAATAGAGGATGACGCGAAGAGTTATGCTCAAAGTAGCTATATCCAAGAAAAAATAGAGCAAAATGAAATTGCAAAACTACCTAAAGTTAATTACGAACAGGCGTATTTAGATTCTATTGCGAATTTGCCGATAGTCAACTACGGCTTCACAAAATATACGTATAAAGAAGTACAAGATAAAGCTATAAACTTAGGCTTAGACCTTAAAGGTGGTATTGATGCTACCTTAGAGGTGTCTGTAAGAGACATTTTAACTGGGTTATCTAATAAATCTACGAATCCTATTTTTAATAAAGCTCTGGCTGATGCTACGGCTAAGCAAAAAGATAGTGATAACGATTATTTAGATTTGTTTTTTGATGCCTTCGATGCAGCGAGCAATGGATCTGTTAAATTGAGTGATCCAAGTATTTTTGGTAATAAGTCTTTAAAAGATAAGATAAACTTCAAGCTTAATGATAATGAGGTGAAGCCAATCCTAAGGGAAGAAGTAAAAGGATCAATTGGTACTGCTTTTGAAGTATTACGTAGTAGAATTGACCGTTTTGGAGTAACCTCTCCAAACATTTCTCAAATAGGAGAATCTGGAAGAATTCTAATAGAATTACCAGGAGCCAAAGATATTGATCGTGTAAAAAAATTATTACAGAGTACTGCTGAATTACAATTTTGGGAAGTGTATGAAAATACGCAAACAGCGAACTTCTTCATACAGGCAAATACTGTTTTAGCAGATTTATTAAAAGATGAAACGGCTACTGAAGTTACGAAAGAAAGTGATTCGGCGGAAGCGAGTGAAGATGAATTAGATGCCTTGTTAGGAGAAGAAACGGATTCTTTGGATACCAAAGCAGTAAATCCGCTATTTGTTGTAATGAGCCCAAACATCCCTCAAAACGCACAACAACGTAGTTCTGCAGTCGGGTATGCTAATGTTAAAGATACCGCTATTGTAAACCAATACTTAGCGATGAAAGAAGTAAGAGCTTTGCTTCCACAGGATATGGTATATACAAAGTTTTTATGGGATGCTAAACCCAATAAAGATAGTGAAGTTCTCAGTTTATATGCCATCAAATCGAATAGAGAAGATGTAGCGCCAATTCAGGGAGATGTAATTGCTGATGCCAGTCAAGTTTTTGATCAATTGGGTGTGAATCCTGAGGTGAGCATGACGATGAATAGTAAAGGATCTAAACAATGGGCTAAAATGACTGAAACTAATGTTGGTAAATTTGTGGCGGTCGTATTAGATGATTATGTATACTCTGCTCCAAACGTAAACGAGCCTATTTCTGGAGGAAGAACATCCATTTCTGGTCAGTTTTCAATCGAAGAAGCACAAGATTTAGCCAACGCTCTAAAATCGGGTAAATTACCAGCTGCCGCAAGAATTATTGAATCTTCAGTTGTTGGAGCATCTTTAGGTCAAGAAGCTATTGATAGTAGTTTTAATGCTTTCGGAATTGCTCTACTATTAGTGTTAGTATGGATGCTGTTCTATTACGGAAAAGCTGGGATTTTTGCGGATATCGCATTAATGCTAAATATATTGTTCATTTTTGGAGTCTTAACTTCTTTTGGAGCTGTATTAACCTTACCTGGAGTTGCCGGTATTATTATTACCATCGGTATGTCGGTAGATGCCAACGTAATTATTTATGAACGTATTAAAGAAGCTTTGGCTCGTGGATTAGTACTAAAGGAAGCCGTTAAGGAAGGATTTAGTTTAAAAGGAGCTCTTTCTGCAATTATTGATGCGAATGTAACAACATTTTTAACTGGTGCTATCTTATATGTTTTTGGTTCGGGCCCAATTAAAGGTTTTGCGACTACCTTAATGATAGGTATTGCCACTTCTTTAATTACTGCTGTATTCATTACCCGTCTTTTAGTTGACTGGTATGCTGATAGAGATAGAAGCATGACGTTTAATACAAATATCACTAAAGGTTGGTTCCAAAACATCAATGTTGAGTTCTTGAAGAAACGTAAAATTGCTTACATGATTTCTGGAGCGATTATTATTCTAGGTTTAGGTTCTATCTTCACACAAGGGTTTAATTATGGTGTTGACTTTACCGGAGGAAGAACATACACCGTTCGTTTTGATCAACCTGTTAATGCTACTGAGGTAGCTGGTACATTAAAAGACATTTTCGGAGATGCTCCTGTAGTAAAAACTTATGGAGGTGCTGATCAACTGAAAATAACGACTAAATATAAAGTTGATGATAATGGTTTAGAAGTAAGTGATGAAATTCAAAGTTTATTATTTAATGGCCTACAATCTTACTTGCCTGATGGTACAACCATAGAAAATTTTAAAGTTGGGGCAGAAGATACTAGTGATAAAATTGGAATTATGAAATATTTCGAGGTAGGACCAACCATCGCTGATGATATCAAACAAGCTGCAATATGGGCTATTTTGGGTGCCTTATTAGTTGTATTCTTATATATCCTTTTACGATTTAGAAAATGGCAATATAGTTTAGGTGCAGTAGTGGCAGTTTTTCATGATGTATTAATCGTTTTGGCCATATTTTCATTGTTTTGGAAAGTATTACCGTTTGATATGGAGATTGGACAATCATTTATTGCAGCCCTACTAACCGTGGTAGGTTATTCATTGAATGATACCGTAGTAATTTTTGATAGAATTAGAGAGTTTGCCGATAAACATCCTAAATGGCCGTTTATGCAAACAGTAAATAGTGCTTTAAGTACTACCTTAGGAAGAACAATCAATACATCGTTAACTACCTTAATTGTATTATTAGCAATCTTCTTATTTGGAGGTGATTCTATTAAAGGATTTATGTTTGCCATGATTATTGGTGTACTAGTAGGTACCTACTCATCATTATTCATTGCATCTCCAATTATGTACGATACCACAAAAATTGCCAATAAGAAATAATTTAAAATAACAATATGATAAAAGCCGTTTTGTAGTACTGATACTAGTTCAGTAGAAACAAAACGGCTTTTATATTGAATTTAAAGTATGAGCACCATAAAATTACATGATCGGTATTTTAAACCATACATAGCCGCAGACAAAATTTCTCAAGCTGTTGCTAACATGGCGAAAATAGTTGAACAAGATCTAAAAGGTGAAGTTCCCATTTTTGTCGGAATTTTAAATGGATCTTTTATGTTCGCTGCTGATTTTATTCGTGCTTATAATGCTAATTGCGAAGTTTCTTTTGTAAAACTAGCTTCCTATGAAAACCTAAATTCAACCGGCAAGGTAAAACAGCTGGTTGGTATCAATGAAAACTTAGAAGGAAGGACAGTAATTATTCTTGAAGATATCATTGATACCGGTACCACTTTAGAAGAGATATATACTATCTTTAGAGATCGGAAATTAAAACAACTTAAAATTGCTACATTATTCTTTAAGCCTGATGTATTCCGAAAGGGACTTCCAATAGACTATATTGGAATCTCAATACCCGATAAATTTATTGTTGGATATGGATTAGATTATAATGGCCTAGGGAGAAACTTGGCATCGGTATATCAACTAACAACACAAAAAATGACAAATATTGTTTTATTTGGCCCTCCTGGTGCAGGCAAGGGAACTCAAGCTGAAATTTTAAAAGAAAAATATAATTTAGTTCATATTTCTACAGGTGATTTGTTTAGATATAATATCAAAAACAAAACTGATTTAGGCATGTTAGCGAAATCATATATGGACAAGGGAGATTTAGTTCCTGATCAAGTCACTATTGACATGCTCAAAGCAGAAGTAAACAGAAATGAAGGAGCCCAAGGCTTTATTTTTGATGGTTTCCCACGTACAGAAGATCAAGCAAAAGTGTTGGATACCTTTTTAACCGAGAAAGGAGAAACAATCAATGGTATGGTGGCTCTTGAGGTTGAGGAAGATGTATTAGTTGAACGTTTATTGGAACGCGGCAAAACGAGCGGGCGACCTGATGATCAAGATGAAGATAAAATTAGAAACCGCTTTAACGAATACAATACGAAAACAGCAATTCTAAAAGACTATTATCAAACGCAAAATAAATACTTCGGTGTGAACGGCGTGGGTACAATTGAAGACATTACAAAGCTTTTAAGCAACGTATTTGATAAGCTTTAAAAAACATCTTTTACATATACAAGAACAACAATTTGGCGAATTCGTCAATAAGTAAATTAACATTCTAATGACTGAAGGAAACTTTGTAGATTATATTAAAGTATTTGCCTCTTCGGGTAAAGGTGGTAAAGGGTCGGTGCATCTACATCGTGAAAAGTACATTCAAAAAGGAGGTCCAGATGGTGGCGATGGTGGTCGAGGCGGACATGTTATTTTACGTGGTAACAAAGAAATGTGGACCTTATTTCATTTAAAGTTCAAAAAACACTTCAAAGCTGAACATGGTGGTGATGGAAGCAAGAGCAGAAGTACAGGTAAAGATGGTGCCGATGTCTATGTTGATGTTCCTTTAGGTACAATTATTAGAGATGGAGAAACTCAAGAAATTCTTTTCGAAATTACCGAAGATAAAGAAGAAAAAGTCTTAGTTGAAGGCGGTATGGGAGGTAAAGGAAATTGGCATTTTAAGTCATCCACAAATCAAACTCCGAGATATGCGCAACCCGGAATTGATGGGCAAGACGGATGGTTTCAAATGGAATTAAAAATCTTAGCCGATGTAGGTCTTGTGGGCTTTCCTAATGCAGGAAAATCGACATTATTATCAGTAATAACTTCAGCAAAACCAAAAATTGCAGATTACGCCTTTACAACTTTGAAACCTAATTTAGGAATAGTAGAATACCGAGATTTTCAGAGTTTTGTTATGGCTGATATTCCAGGTATCATTGAAGGTGCTGCGGAAGGAAAAGGTTTAGGGCATCGCTTTTTGCGCCATATTGAACGCAACTCTACCTTGTTATTTTTAATTCCGGCAGATTCTGATGACATTCAGGAAGAATATAAAATTCTTTTGAATGAATTGAAAAAACACAATCCCGAACTCTTAGATAAAGATCGCTTATTAGCAATTTCGAAATCAGATATGCTGGATGAGGAGTTACAAGAAGAAATAGAAAAAGAGCTCCCATCTGACATATCGCACCTATTTATTTCTTCAGTCTCGCAAACGGGTCTTACTGAGTTGAAAGATACGCTATGGAAGATGCTCAATTCTTAAAACAATTAGTAACAATATCTTTTTTTATATTTTAGTAGCTCCAACTAAAGGATAACCCTATGAGTAGCAAGCATGATAAACCAGCCTTTCAAAAACTACTTCAAAAATTACAAGAAGAAAGTTGGCAATTAGAATTACTAATTTCAGGATTTGCGATACTTGGTTTAGTGAGTGCATATCCAGAAATTAAAATTTTCTCTAGACAAGCGAAAAACTTAGGTAACGATATTGTCGCCGTTATATGGGTAGTTATTGGAGTTTCTTGCGCCATTTTAATTTTCAACTTACTGCTACATGTTATTTTAAGAGGTTTATGGATTGGCGCTCTAGGACTTCGTTATGTTTCTGGAGATATTGATTATGACGCATTAAAGTATAGCGATAAGTTCACCAACTACTTAAAAAAGAAAATAGGGTCATTTGACAAGTATATTGCCACCCTTGAGAATTATTGTAGTATTATTTTTGCTATTTCTTTTTTAATGATTTTTTACGTACTCGCTCTAACGTTTACCATCGCGACTATTGGTTTTACAGCAGAAAATGTTATTTCTAATGAGGATTTACCTGGATGGGTATCTAAAGGTATTGGAATTCCTTTAATGCTTTTTATTGTTTTAGGAATGTTCTTAACTTTCATTGACTTTATCACACAAGGTTGGTTAAAGAAAAAACAATGGATTTCTAAAATTTACTTTCCTGTGTATTGGGTGTTTAGTCTTATTACCTTATCATTTTTATACCGCCCACTGGTTTATAATTTCTTAGATAATAAATTTACAAAGCGTATAAGTTTTATACTTGTGCCTGTATATTTCCTGATACTACTTGGCACATCTATTGACTATAGAAAATCAAATTATATAGACACTAACAATAATTCGAACTCCTATTATGCCAGTAAACGGAATTATGAAGATATGCTTACCGAAAAAGGTGATTTTATTAGCTCAGCGGCTATTCCTTCAAAAGTGATTAAAGATTCGTATTTAAAAATATTTATGGTGTATAATGATGCCATTGAGGATCGCATCTTTAAAAGAAACAAAAGTTTAAAACCGAAAAAAGATAAACGTGGGTTACGTTCGCAGATTTCTTTTTCTAATTCTGGACCAAGCTTTGCAGTGCGTGATAGTTTAAAAAAATTATATTTAAAAGAATTCAATAAAATTTACTATGTGACGATTGATTCTGTTACATATGACTCCGATTTTATTTTGGGAGAAAGCACCACGAACGAATTTGGGTTTGAAACCTACATCGATATAAAAAACTTGTCGAAAGGAAGACATTTGTTAAAACTTCAACGAGATGAGTTTAGAAAAAAAGATACTATACCTGTAACTTTTGATGCCATTCCTTTTTGGTATTTCAATGATTGATAACTTACTAAAACTTGCGGTACTTAGATCCTAAAAATTGATTAGCTTTTTCTTCATCAAATTTTGCAGTTTCACTGTTCCAATGTAAGGTTTCATTCGGAAAACGCCCAGCAATTACACCTAGTAAAATAGTTTCCGTAAGTCTTCCAGCATAGGAAAATGGTGCTGTACATTCAGCATTACCTAAACAAGCATCTATAAATTGATGATAATGCTTTGGGCCTTCTGAGGCATAATCACGTACTGGTTTCCCCATATTATTCGCTTTTTCAACTTCTGCAATTTCCGAAGAGATATCGACATATTTTCCGTCTACAATTTTTCTCGGTAATTGCATGAAATGAGGTAATAGTAATCGTCCTTTTTCACCAATAAACATTGCGCCTTGCTCAGGTAATTTACCGTCTGGTGCTTCTTTAGTATCTAGAGACATTTTATCCTTCATTGAGGCTTCTTCTTTCGATGTGTCATCATTTTCTGAATCCTGTGAATCACTTGGAAGCTTCAAATCTTCGTGAGGCGCTGGAACACCAGGACCATCAGACCATATCCAAGTCAATTTTTCGCCAGTATATTTAGTCCCGGGAAATTCATAGGTTACCACATTATTTTCAGGATACCCGAATCCATTAGGCTCTCTACATTCATTCTTAATGGTCATAGGCACATCTAGAGCCAAAGCATTATATGGCGTATCAAATATATGCACACCCATATCACCTAATGTACCACATCCATAATCAACTAATTTACGCCAATTACCAGGATGATATGTCGCTTCCTTAAACTCTCTATTCGCTGAGGTTCCTAACCATAAATTCCAATCAAGAGTTTCTGGCACTGGATCTTTTCCTTCTGGAACAGTACCATCGTACCCCCAATTTTTTGGAGACCACGCCCGTACCGTATGAACTTTTCCTATAATTCCTGATTGAATCAATAAAGTAGCTAATTTATAATCATAAAAAGAGTGAACTTGAATTCCCATTTGAGTAACAAGATTCTTTTCTGCGGCCAGTTTCTTCATTGCTCTAGCTTCCGTAACATGATGTGTTAAGGGTTTTTGACAGTAAACTGCTTTATTTAGATTCATTGCCCACATAGACGCAGGCGCATGTGTATGATCTGGCGTAGAAACAATAACAGCATCTATTTCATCTGCCATTTCTTTAAA
Source organism: uncultured Flavobacteriaceae bacterium (assembly GCA_947494325.1). Lineage (GTDB taxonomy): Bacteria > Bacteroidota > Bacteroidia > Flavobacteriales > Flavobacteriaceae > Aureibaculum. The sequence continues at coordinate 790,837 of CANLUS010000001.1, read as the reverse complement.
CATTATTCGATAATCGGTATAGGTTTTCGCATTAGGATGTAATTTACTTGCAGCTGCCAAATAAGTTGCGTCTACATCACATAATGCTACTACATCTACCTTAGCGTGTGACGAAATATCACGTAAATCCTCAGCTCCCATATTTCCAACTCCTATATGAGCTGTACGTACGCGTTCTAATACTATTTTTACTTCTTTTTTCTCTTCTTTACATGACACCATTAACGAAGGAATAATTGCTGTGGACGAAGCCAAAATAGCCGATTTTTTTAAAAACTCTCTTTTATCCATAATACAATGTTTACAGTTTTTTAATTTTAATATTTCGAAACCAAATAGGACTGGCGTGATCTTGTAATCCTATGAACCCTGTCTTAAATTTTCCATAGTCCTTACTATTTTTCCATTTATCAGAATTTTTCTTCTCATACCATTCTTCGGTCCAAGGAACAAAAGAAACGACCATTTTACCATTTAACCAATGCTCTACCTTCTCTGGGGTAAAAATAATTCGCGTAGTATTCCACTCCCCTATTGGATTTAACGTTTTAGACGAATCGGCAGCATGCATGGCATAGTCAGAAGCCGTTTGTTGTAATGGTTTTAACTCATTTGGTTTATCGGTATATCCTAAACTCAAATTGTATTCAGTCAAATCATGAATCTTCGCATATCCCAAATCATCAATTAACTGGTACTCGGGAGATACTTCAGGTGGACTATTATACCCTTCTTTCAAGTGATAAAAAATACCACTATTTCCTCCAGCAGGGAGCTTCCATTCTATATACAATTCGAAGTTATCAAATTCTTCTGCCCCGTAGATAATATCTTTGCCTCCTTTATAATCTTGCTCTAATCCAAGCTCTGTATCAAAGGTCAATTCTCCATCTTTCGCAATCCACCCAGGAGGTAATTCTTTACCATTATAGGCTCTCCAACCATCTGTGCTTTTACCGTCAAAAAGGGAAATCCATTCACTCTTTTCTTCGGCAGGAGTCTCTTCTTTCAAAGGAGAATTATCTTTCACATTCTGCTTGCATGATATCAACAATATTGAAAAAATGAACAGGGTACTAAAACGATATTTCATATGATTATCTTTAAAATTCAACGCTTACTTTATTTCTGTGATATTGATATTTCGCCATCGTACTTTAATGCCACCTCCATCGTGAATCTGTAAAGCAATTCCTCCTTCTCCGGCTCCAATTTTATCATCGGTTAGTGTGATCATTTCAGTACCGTTTAACCATGTAGTTACCGTTGAACCTACAACTTTAATCTTCATTTTATTCCATTCACCCATTCGTAAGGCCTTATCTTTATCTGGAGCTGGTTTTATGAGCCAACCGCGTCCATACGACTCATAGATTCCTCCAGTATCTTTCCCAGGAGGAGCAACTTCTGCTTGCCATCCTGTAATTTTTGTTCCTTCAATTGTTGATCTAAAAAACACACCGCTATTCCCATTAGCTTCTTGTTTAAATTCTAGCTCTAAAACAAAGTCCTTATAATTTTTCTCGGTTCCTAAATATCCATATTGGGCATCGGGGCCACTTTCGCAAATCAGTTCATTATTTTCAACGTACCATTTCTCAGTACCGTAATTTTTCCAACCATCGAGATTCTCTCCATTAAAAAGAGCAGTGCTTCCAGAAGAACATCCTGTTACTACAAAAATTAGTGTAATTAAAAATAAGATCGTTTTTCGATCTGAAAAGTTTAGTATTTTATTCATTGTCAATAGATTTAGTAGTTAAAAATACATAACTTTAATTTTAATAGATAAATTATTTCTACAAATAACGTCAAAATTGGTCTGAACGGATATTCCAACATTATTAACAAACTTTCGATATTGAAATTTAGTAAATTGCAGACATCCAAATTCATTTTAATATGAAGTACTCAATAATTCATTTTTTTATCCTCTTCAGCATGATACTTTCAAGTTCAATTATTTTAGGACAAAAATCCTTGGCGGAGAAATTAGGCTATTCATCTGATGCCAAACTTTTAATAATTCATGCCGACGATGTGGGTGTATCTCATTCAGAAAATCGAGGAAGTATACGCGCTATGAAAAATGGAGTTGTAAACTCAGCCAGTATCATGATGCCTTGTCCTTGGGTAACAGAAATCGCCACATATCTTAAGAAAAATCCAACTGCTGATTTTGGATTACATCTAACATTAACAAGCGAATGGGAAACTATGAAATGGAGTCCTGTAGCTTCAAAAAATCATGTGAAAAGTTTAATCAATACCAATGGCTTCTTCTATGATGGTTGTGCTGATTTTCAGAAAAATGCAAAGATCGAAGAAGTTGAAATAGAATTACGTGCTCAAATAGAACAAGCCATTAAAATGGGAATTAAACCAACCCATTTAGATAGTCATATGGGTTGTTTGTTTTACGACGAGAAACTTTTGAACTTATACTTAAAACTAGGTTCAGAATATAAAATTCCTGTATTGATTGATAAAGCAACTTACAAAACAGCCAGTAAAGAAACCAAAGCTTTAATTACAAATAAAGAGTTGCTCTTAGAAAATATCATGACCGCAAATCCTTCCGATTTTGAATCAGGAATGGCTAATTATTATGAAAAAATGCTAACCACCCTAAGTCCGGGAGTTCAAACAATCCTAATTCATACTGCCTTTAATAATGCCGAAATGCAAGCACTTACGATTAATCATCCCCATTGGGGCGCGAAATGGCGTCAAGATGATTATGATTTCTTTACAAGTGAACGCTGTAAAAAACTTCTAAGAAAACATAAAATTAAATTGGTAACCTGGAGAGAAATTCAAAAAGTAATTTACCCAAAATAAGTAGAATGGCCATATGAGAAATAATACTACCGATTTTAAAGAAATAGCTGGCATTGTTACCGACAAACTTGGTCACTATTTGGACGAAAGTCAAAAAGGTACTCTCAAGACACTCGTCCAAAAACCAGCAGAGGCGTTGGCTAAAGATATGCAACTCGAAAAATGGGTCAAACAGGGTGGATTAAACGCTAAATCGGTTGAGATCTTTATGGATACCTACCTTAAAAACACACAACATTTACATCACCCACATTATATCGGTCATCAAGTTGCAGTAACACATGTTGCCAGTGGTATTGCCGATTTTATTCATGGCACCATTAACAACCCTATGGCGATCTATGAAATGGGGCCCGCCGCTGCTACTATTGAAAAATTTTTAGTGAATTGGATGCTTGAAAAAATTGGATGGTTCAAAGGATCTCATTTAGGAGATTTCAGTAAGATTGAAAGCAATGGAGGAGGCGTTTTAACACATGGTGGTTCGTTGGCTAATTTAACAGCGCTATGCGCCGCCAGAGCCAAAATTGCTCCAGAATCATGGACCAAAGGTACACCTCAAGATTTGGTGATATTAGCATCTGAAGAAGCTCATTACTCAATAGCTAGAACAATTTCAATCATCGGTTTGGGAAAAGAAGCAATTATTCCTGTTGCTGTAGATAATTTAAAAGTGATGAAGCATGAAGCTTTGTTACCTGCTTATCAAAAGATGATGACCCAAGGAAAAAGAGTAATGGCCGTTGTTGCAAATGCTTGCACTACGGCAACAGGTTTGCACGATCCGCTTGAAGAAATTGGTGCTTTTTGTCAAGCACATAATTTGTGGTTTCATGTCGATGGGGCTCATGGAGCCAGCGCACTACTTTCTAACAAAGAAAAGCATCTTTTAAAAGGCATTGAGCTAGCCGATTCTATCATTTGGGACGCCCATAAAATGATGCGAACATCATCACTATGCGCAGCAGTACTGTTTAAAGATTTTCGCACAATGGAAGCCGCGTTTCAGCAAAAAGGAAGTTATCTCTTTCATGAAAAGGAAGAGGTCGGCTTCGACTTGTTACCTTATGCTGTTGAATGCACCAAGGCAGCCTTAGGTACTAAGTTATTCTGGGTTTTAGCGGCAGAAGGCGAAAAGGGTTTAGAAACCTATATAAACAATACCTATAAAAATACTAGATCATTTTACGATTTAATTAATACCCATCCAGATTTTGAATGTCCTTATTTACCAGAGTCAAATATTCTATGTTTTCGATACACTAAGTTTGGCTTAGACAATGAGTTTCAATTAGCGCTGCGTAATACTATAGTTGAACGCGGTAATTTTTATATTACTTCTACAGAATTTAATGATGTGCGATATTTACGTATTACTGTTATGAACGATCTAACAAGAGAAGAACATATAATGGGCTTAATCGATGAAATAATTAAGGTGGCACATGGAATTCAAGACTCCAACTACCATTAATATTTACTAATAGATTTCTTGTTACATTTATACTCATAAAACCTTCAATTATGAAACACTCTCTTTTACTTTATCTATTTCTAATTTCTTTTGTTGTTTACAGTCAAGACAAAACAACTTTTTCCAGTATGGATGTGTTTGAATTAGAGTGGGCACAAAACCCGCAGATTTCTCCGAACGGAACTCAGGTTGTATATCAACGAAGAGGTATGGATATCATGAATGATAAACGTCAGTCGAGACTTTGGATCATGAATACTAATGGCTCTAATCATTCAAAACTTACAACTATAGATCGAAATGAATCAAATCCGAAATGGTCTCCAGACGGAACCCGAATTGCCTATACAAGCAGTACTGATAAAGGTTCTGAGATCTTTGTATATTGGTTAAACACTGCTAAAATCGCACGCTTGACCCAATTAGATAAGTCTCCAAGTTCCTTAAATTGGTCTCCTGATGGAAGATCTATTGCTTTCACCATGAAGGTTTCGTCATCACCAGTCACCATGGTAAAATCTCCAAAAAAGCCGAAAGGAGCTAAATGGGCCAAACATCCAAGAGTGACTACTCGGTTAAAATATGAGTCTGATGGCTCTGGGTATATCACACCTGGATTTAGACATATTTTCATTATTTCTGCAGAAGGTGGCACAGCACGACAAATAACAAAAGGTGACTTAAATTACAATTCACCAAGCTGGTCGAAAGATGGTAAATCAATTTACTTTAGTGGTAATTTGAATAAAAATTGGGAATATGAGACACGAAATTCTGAAATTTATAAATTGGATATCTCAAACGGGAATACGACCGCTCTTACAGATAGAAAAGGACCAGATAATAGTATTGCGATATCTCCAAATGGGAAGCAAATTGCCTATTTAGGATATGATGATAAAGTGCAAACGTATCAGGTAAATAAAATTTACCTGATGAATATAGACGGTAGCAATAAAAAAGAAATCAATACCAAGTTAGATAGAGGAAAATCAAATTTAAAATGGAGTGTGGATGGTAAAGGTCTGTATTTTCAATATGATCATCATGGAAATACAAAAATTGGATACACAACGCTTTCCGGAAAAACTACGGTAGTAGCACATAACGTAGGTGGTACCGCCATTGGTAGGCCCTATGGTGGAGGGTCGTATTCTATTTCAAATACTGATAAAATTTCCTACACACATACAACACCATATCATCCCTCAGAAATCGCTATTATTCAAAAAGGAAATAAATCGGCAAAGGTCGTTTCTAAATTGAATAACGATTTACTCGATTATAGAAATCTCTGCAACGTAGAAGAAATTTGGTATACATCGACTATTGATGGCAATAAAATTCAAGGATGGATCGTAACACCTCCGAATTTTGACGCTTCGAAGAAATATCCTTTGTTGGTTGAAAACCATGGAGGTCCAATTTCAAATTATGGAGATCGCTTTTCGCCAGAAATACAATTGCTGGCTTCCGCCGGATATGTAGTGTTTTATCCAAATCCCAGAGGGAGTACTAGTTACGGTGAAAAATTTGGAAATTTACTCTTTAATAATTACCCAGGTAATGACTATGATGATGTTATGGACGGTGTAGATGCGGTCATTGCAAAAGGCTATATCGATTCTCAAGAATTGTATGTTACCGGAGGGAGTGCCGGAGGTATTATGACCGCTTGGATGATAGGAAAAAATAATCGTTTCAAAGCAGCGGCAGTGGTTAAACCGGTGATGAACTGGATTAGTAAAACATTAGTCGCTGATAATTATTTCTATTATGCCGACTATAGATATCCCGGGCAGCCTTGGGAAAATTTCGAAAATTATTGGAAATTCTCCCCGTTGTCTTTAGTCGGGAATATTGAAACTCCAACCTTGGTAATGGTGGGAACTGCAGATATGCGAACTCCACTCTCGGAAGCGAAGCAATTATATGGTGCCTTGAAAATCAGAAAAATTGAAACTGCATTGGTAGAAATACCAGGGTCATATCATAATATATCTAACCGTCCGAGCCAACTGATTACCAAAATCGATCATATTTTGGCTTGGTTTGATAAGTATAGAAATAACTAATGCAAACATACATTTGTTTATTGCGAGGGATCAATGTCAGCGGTCAAAAAAAAATCAAAATGGCCGAACTCAAGGTGTCTTTAGAAAAAAGACATCTAAAGGACGTTGTGACCTATATCCAAAGTGGTAATATCGTATTCAAATCTGACAATAATTCTGTGATTGATCTAGAACACAAGATTCATGAAGCAATCCTAAAAGACTTTGGTTTTGACGTTCCGACATTGATCAAAACTCCTCAAGAAATACTGGTCGCATATGAGATGAATCCTTTTGCAAAAGATAGCTCTAAAGACCCAAAGTTATTTTACGTTGTTTTTCTAAAAGAAAAACCTTTAGCAGAACATATTGCACATTTAAAAACTTATGATTATAGCCCTGAAGCCTATTTTTTGGATGAAAAAATTGTTTATTTTTATGCTGCAAATGGTGCCGGAAAAGCTAAAATGAGTAACAACTTTTTCGAAAATAAATTGAAGGTTCAAGCGACTACACGCAATTGGAAAACCACTTATAAACTTATAGAATTATCACAATAATTATGGAAAAATTACAACCCTTTCATCTTGCCATTCCAGTACATAATTTGGAGCAAAATCGTACTTTTTATAGAGATATCTTGGGATGTTCTGAAGGTCGAAGTGCTGATCATTGGGTAGATTTTAATTTTTTCGGACATCAATTGGTAATTCATTATAAAGAAACCCAAAAAGAAGAAGCAATTTCGAACCCTGTTGATGGTAAAGACGTTCCTGTTCCCCATTTTGGTGTTGTGCTAGCTTGGCAACAATGGCTGGATTTTGCCGAAAGACTCAAACAACATAAAATCAAATTTGTAATTGAGCCATATATCCGATTTGAGGGAGAAGTTGGTGAACAAGCGACATTGTTTTTTAAAGATCCTTCTGGAAATGCGTTGGAATTTAAAGCCTTTAAAAATATAGATCAATTGTTTGCGAAATAAGACATATTCTATCGTTTTTATTTCAATTCAAGCACTCGTTTAGGGCGCTTTCTATGGTATCAAATTGAAACTCATATCCATTATTTTTAATCTTATCATTTTTGAGATACTGACTCTCAAGGACAATTGTAGACATTTCACCGAGCATTAATTTCATCATAAACGCAGGTACATTAGGAACTATAAAAGGTTTATCTAATTGCTTTGCAATCTCACGAGTCAACTCTTTATTTGAAATTGGATGTGAGGCGACTCCATTATAAATGCCTGTTAGTTGCTGTTCAAAGCAATATAAAAACATATTTGCTAAGTCATAGACATGAATCCATGATTGCCACTGTTTTCCAGAACCTAACGCTGCTCCAGCTCCTACCTTTACAGGTTTCTTCATTTCGACCAAAGCACCTCCATTTTTCGACAATACAATTCCGATTCTAATCTTGGTAACTTTCAATCCTAAAGAACTAATTGTATCGACTTCTTTTTCCCAAGCTCCGACAACCTCTCCTAAAAATGAAGTACTTATTTCCTCCTCCGATTCATCATACCTTTTCGTTAATGAAGAAGGATAAATTCCCAAAGCAGAAGCCGCAACTAGTTGCTTCACCTGATGTGAATTTTCCGATAATAATCGATGTAGTAATTGAACAGTATTAATTCTACTGTCTAAAACGGCCTTTTTGTGAGATTTCGTCCATTTTTTCGAAATTGAAGCTCCTGCTAAATTAATAATAGCATCGACTCCATCAATACAAGAATTATCAATTTCTTGTTCTTTCGGGTTCCAATAAAAACCTTTGTAATTTTCTTGACTTACAATTTTATCTTTTCGCGTTGTTAAATAATGGACAACATAGTTTTTTGCTAAAGACAACCTTACAATTTCACTTCCAACAAGCCCGGTAGCTCCAGTAATTAATATCTTCATCAAAATAATTTTTCCATGATTTCATCCATATGTAACCAACAATAGATAACAATAAGCAACACAACGATTAACAAAATTGAACGTTTGTTATTCGGTTTTTTTCGTTCTCTTGATTCTCTAAATTTCATTCTTAGTACTTAAAAAAATGATACTCAAAAATACACATTTTAACCCGTTAAGCTTTTGTTTTGTACACCAAATATTTAAGTATCTTTGTAGCCTTAAAAGCCGATAGGTAAACGACGAATGAAGAATATTAGAAACTTCTGCATTATTGCACATATTGACCATGGTAAGAGTACCTTGGCAGATAGATTACTTGAATATACGAACACAATCTCTGATCGCGAGAAACAGGATCAGTTATTGGATAATATGGATCTAGAACGCGAACGCGGAATTACCATTAAAAGTCATGCCATCCAAATGGACTATGAATTGAATGGTGAAAAATATACGCTAAACCTCATCGACACTCCAGGTCACGTTGATTTTTCGTATGAAGTTTCACGTTCTATTGCAGCTTGTGAAGGAGCATTATTGATTGTAGATGCTGCACAAAGTATTCAAGCACAGACAATTTCGAATTTATATCTGGCCTTAGAAAATGACTTAGAGATTATCCCTGTACTAAATAAGGTGGATTTACCAAGTGCCAATCCCGAAGAAGTGACTGACGATATTGTTGATTTATTAGGATGTGATGCCTCAGAAGTGATTCCCGCAAGTGGAAAAACGGGTCTAGGAGTAGATAAAATATTAGAAGCAATAATTGATCGTGTGCCTGCGCCGAAAGGTGATCCAAACGCTCCATTACAAGCCCTAATTTTTGACTCTGTCTATAATTCATACCGTGGTGTAGAAACCTATTTTAGAGTAATGAACGGCGATATTAAAAAAGGACAGCGTATCAAATTCATGGCAACAGATAACGAATATTTTGCCGATGAAATTGGTACTTTGAAACTAAATCAAGTTGCAAAGCAAGCGGTCAAAACTGGTGACGTAGGCTATTTAATTACGGGCATTAAGACAGCTAGTGAAGTAAAAGCAGGTGATACAATTACCGATGCTGCAAATCCAACACATGCGGCAATTGATGGCTTTGAAGATGTCAAACCGATGGTTTTTGCAGGAATTTATCCTGTTGATACCGAAGACTATGAAGAACTACGCTACTCCATGGAAAAATTGCAACTGAATGATGCGTCCTTGGTCTTTCAACCTGAAAGCTCAGCGGCTTTAGGGTTTGGTTTTCGTTGTGGATTCTTAGGAATGCTTCATATGGAAATAATTCAGGAACGCCTTGAACGAGAGTTCAATATGACCGTGATAACCACCGTACCGAACGTTTCATATCACGCCTTCACTAAAAAATCTCCTGATGAAATAGTTATTGTAAATAACCCAACTGATTTACCTGATCCTTCAAAATTAGATCGTGTAGAAGAACCCTATATCAAAGCATCAATTATTACAAAATCAGATTTTGTAGGACAAGTGATGTCATTATGTATTGAAAAACGTGGCGTCATTACCAATCAGACTTATTTGACTACTGAACGTGTTGAATTAACTTTTGATATGCCATTGGCCGAAATTGTATTTGATTTTTATGATCGTTTAAAAACGGTTTCTAAAGGGTATGCTTCTTTTGATTATGCGCCAATTGGTATGCGCACCTCTAAATTGGTACGTGTCGATATTTTATTGAACGCACAGCCAGTAGATGCCCTCTCTGCCTTAATTCATGCAGATAATGCTCATACTATTGGTAAAAAAATGTGTGAAAAATTGAAGCAATTGATCCCACGTCAGCAGTTTGATATTCCTATTCAAGCGGCCATAGGTGCCAAGATTATTTCTAGAGAAACAACCAAGGCCCTACGTAAAGATGTGACGGCAAAATGTTATGGTGGTGATATTTCTCGTAAACGTAAATTACTTGAGAAGCAAAAGAAAGGTAAAAAGCGTATGCGTCAAGTAGGAAATGTTGAAATTCCGCAAGAAGCATTTATGGCGGTATTGAAATTGAATGATTAGAACATAACTTCGAAAACGTTATCTTAGAAATAACAATTCTTTAAAGCCTAGCAACAAAACATTTTGTAAGTTTATAGGACTTATAATCTGTATCGATGAACGTCTTACATTTCAGTGCTGAATGTTATCCTATTGCCAAAGTTGGCGGTCTAGCCGATGTTGTAGGGTCACTACCCAAATATCAAAATAAGCTAGGGACAAAAAGTAGTGTGATTATGCCATTTTATGATAATGATTTCGCACGTGAAAATTCGTTTGAATCTATTTTCGAATCTAGTACAAAACTTGGCAGTACAAGCATTGACTTTAAAATATTATCGCTAAAGAATAACACGCTAGGTTTCGATATTTTTTTTGTTGATATTCCTGAATTACTCTTTAAAGATTATGTGTATTCATTTGATGATACAGATCGTTTCTTGGCTTTTCAGATAGCAGCTTTAGATTGGGTTGTACAATTAGAAAGCAAACCGTCGATCATACACTGTCATGATCATCATACGGGTTTAGTCCCTTTTATGATGTATTATGCTCACAACTATAAACCGCTTCAAAATGTGCCAACAATACTCACCATTCACAATGCACAATATCAAGGCTGGTTTTCACATGATAATTTAGAGCTAATTCCTAAATTTGACATGGAGCACGTTGGGATTCTAGATTGGGACTCTTCGATAAATCCATTAGCGGCAGCTATAAAATGCGCATGGCGCGTTACAACAGTCTCGCCTAGCTACATGGAAGAATTAAAAAGAAATGCGAACGGTTTAGAAAGTTTATTAAGTCATGAAAGTGCCAAATGCTTAGGAATTTTAAATGGTATCGATAGCGATGTTTGGAATCCAGAAGGAGATGATTATATCATCAAAAAATTCTCACAGAAAACTATTGTCTCAGGAAGAAAAGCAAATAAGAAATGGTTATGCGACCACTTTGGTTTAGATATTAATAAGCCTCTTTTTGCCTTTATAGGAAGACTTGTTGGTGAAAAAGGAGCAGATTTATTTCCAGAAATTTTCGATATCTCATTACAGAAAAATGATATTTCAATTCTTTTATTAGGTTCTGGGCATGATGATATAGAACATGGTTTAGAGAATTTAAAAAGCAAACATAAAGGTAACTACAATGCATATATTGGTTATGATGAAAAGTTATCGCATATTATTTATGCAGGTGCTGATTTTTTACTAATGCCATCTAGAGTGGAACCTTGCGGGTTAAATCAGATGTATGCTTTACGATATGGCACTATCCCGATCGTGAACAATATAGGTGGCTTAAAAGATACGGTTGTCGATGTTTCCGAAAAAGGTTTTGGTTTTGTGCATCACGAAGCTTCAGTAGAACAAGTTTGTCATGCCATTGAACGAGTGACTTCCTTTTATCAGAATCAATCAGAATTTAAAAAAATACGTACCTTAATCATGCAAATAGACCATTCTTGGGATGCTTCTGCCCAAGCATATATAGATTTATATAACACATTAAATTAAAAATTATGATCAACGAAAGTGTATTATCAATTATTTTAGGAGGAGGTCAGGGATCTAGATTATATCCTCTAACGGCAGATAGATCTAAACCTGCGGTACCAATTGCAGGTAAATATAGACTCGTTGATATTCCGATTTCAAACTGCATTAATTCTAATATCAAACGGATGTATGTATTAACACAGTTTAATTCAGCTTCCTTAAATCAGCATATTAAAAACACCTATCATTTTAGTTTCTTTAGTTCAGCTTTTGTGGATGTTTTAGCCGCAGAACAAACCATGCAAAGCGACAAGTGGTTTCAAGGAACAGCCGATGCTGTAAGACAAAGTATGCATCATTTTTTACGAAATGATTTTGACTATGCCTTGATTCTATCTGGAGATCAGTTATATAATATGGACCTGGAGGATATGATTAAAAAACACAAAGAGAGTGATGCAGAAATTACGATTGCCACCTACCCTGTAAATGCTAAAGATGCTACTGGTTTTGGACTTTTAAAAACGAATAGCGACAATATAATTACTTCTTTTATCGAAAAACCAGCAGCTGAACTCTTACCAGATTGGACATCAGAAGTAGGTGATGAAATGAAAGCCGAAGGTAGAAATTACCTTGCCTCAATGGGGATTTATATTTTCAATAGAGATCTATTGATCAAATTGATGGATAATCCAGATACAATCGATTTTGGAAAAGAAATTATTCCTCAATCTATCCATAAACATAAAACCTTAAGTTATCAATATGAAGGGTATTGGACAGATATTGGGACAATAGAATCTTTCTTTGAAGCAAATTTAGGGTTGACAGATGACATCCCTAAGTTTAATTTATACGATGATAATCGCGTATACACAAGGGCGAGAATTTTACCAACATCTAAATTCGCTGGAACTGTCGTAAATAGATCTGTAATTGCTGACGGCTGTATTATACATGCTGATAGAATTGAAAAAAGTGTCATTGGTATTCGTTCGAGAATTGGTAAAGATACAACGGTAGAAAACACTTATATGATGGGCAATGATTATTATGAATCTTTAGAAGATATAGAACATAAAAATATTGAAAACCTCTTGGGTATTGGAGATCGATGCTTTATAAACTATTGTATTGTGGATAAAAACTGTAGAATTGGAGATGATGTTAGAATAGAAGGAGGGAAACATTTAGAAGATAAAGAAACTGACAGTTACTTCATAAAAGATGGAATTGTCGTATTAAAAAAAGATGCTACTATTCCAAAAGGAACAATCATTAAATAAGTAGTATAATTATCGAACACATTAGATGGCAGAAGTTATTCCTCATAGTCTTTTTACCGAATTCGACATAGATCTTTTTAAAGCTGGAAAGCATTATAAACTCTACGAAAAATTTGGTTCTCATATCGTATCATTAGATTCAGAAGAAGGTACCTATTTCGCCGTTTGGGCGCCAAGTGCCAAAGCGGTTTCAGTGATTGGTGATTTTAATTATTGGAATGCTGAAGAGCATGAGCTCCGTGTTCGTTGGGATGAGAGTGGTATCTGGGAAGGCTTCATACCAAATGTTGGTAAAGGAAGCGTATACAAATATCATATTCAAAGTAGCAATGACGGAATCATTACTGAAAAGGCAGATCCGTATGCAAGACGCTGTGAGCATCCACCCAAAACCGCATCCATTGTATGGAGTGAATCCTATGAATGGAATGATGAAAAATGGATGAAAAAGCGTCAGAAAAACAATGCATTGGACGCTCCATATTCAGTATATGAAGTGCACCTAGGATCTTGGAAAAAACATGTAGAAGAAGGCAGATTTTTATCTTACGTAGAACTAGCCGATGAACTGGTAGCGTATGTGAAAGAAATGAATTTTACACATGTTGAATTAATGCCTGTTATGGAATATCCTTATGATCCATCTTGGGGATATCAACTCACTGGATATTTTGCGCCCACTTCTCGTTTTGGATACCCAGAAGAATTTAAGCTATTAGTTGATAAACTGCATCAGAATGATATAGGCATTATTTTAGACTGGGTTCCTTCACATTTCCCTGAGGATGCACATGGGTTAGGTTTTTTTGACGGATCTTGTGTATACGAACATCCTGATAGAAAAAAAGGGTTTCATCCCGATTGGAAGAGTTTAATTTTTAATTATGGACGAAATGAGGTAAAATCTTTCTTAATAAGCAACGCCTTGTTTTGGTTAGATCAATACCATGCCGATGGCTTGCGCGTAGATGCCGTAGCATCTATGCTATTTTTAGATTACTCTCGTGATGAAGGTGAATGGGAACCAAATCAATTTGGTGGTAGAGAGAATTTAGATGCTATCGCTTTTATGAAAGAAATGAATGAAGCTGTATATAGTACTTTTCCGGATGTACAAACGATTGCAGAAGAATCGACATCATTCCCAATGGTTTCAAAACCCACTTCTATAGGTGGACTCGGATTCGGAATGAAATGGATGATGGGTTGGATGCACGATACATTGCAGTATTTTTCGAAAGAATCTATTTATAGAAAACATCATCAGAATGATTTAACATTCTCTATGACATACGCTTTTACAGAAAATTTTATGTTACCGTTATCGCATGATGAAGTTGTGTATGGTAAAAGCTCAATGCTAAGAAAAATGCCTGGAGATGAATGGCAGCAATTTGCAAATTTACGTTTGTTATATAGTTATATGTTTACGCATCCGGGAACCAATTTACTGTTTCAAGGTGCCGAATTTGGACAAAGTGAAGAATGGAACTTTCAACAAAGTTTAGATTGGCATTTATTGCAGTATGACGTTCATAAAGGTTTACAAACCTTGGTCAAAGACCTTAACGCATTCTATAGAAATCAATCGGCATTATTTGAGAAACAATTTTCGAACGACGGATTTGAATGGATAGATTATAATGACGCCGAAAATTCGGTACTGGTGTATATCCGCAAAGGGTTCAAACCTAAAGACAACCTAATTATCGCCTGTAACATGACTCCAGTGCCAAGAGAAAATTACCGAATTGGCTTACCAAAAAAGGGTGAACTTAAAGAAGTCTTTAACAGTAATTTGAAAAAATATAACGGTACGGGAAATTTTAAGAATAAAACATTACTTTCAGAAGACGTTTCATGGCAGTTTAGAAAACAATCCGCTGAAATTATAATCCCTCCATTAGGAATGGTCGCTTTCAAATATGTAAATCGAAAACAATAGTTCTATCAATTAAATGCCATTTTTTTATGAAATTCATAAATGAGAGCTATGAAAACGTTGTAGTTAATAAATCTTCCTACTAAATGTACAACCTACACATATTTTGCTTTTTTTTGTTAGATTAACTAGTTTTATATGATAACAAATACTGAATTAGAACATAAGGGAAATTTGTTCCCCTCAAAGATTACAGGATTTAAAAAAGATGTAGATACACTACATTTCTCGACAGAAAATGATGTTATTCTTCAAGTGAAGGTCTTAAGAGATAGTGTATTTCGTTTTAGATATAGCACAACTGGTAATTTCAAAAAAGACTTTTCGTATGCCATTACTAAATATGCTAGTACGGGTTATAACAAACTTGAGATAAAAGAGGAGAAAGAACTATACCGAATTATTACTGCAAAATTGATTTGCACCATTCATAAGGCTGATTTAAAAGTATCAATGTATGATGCCAAAGACAACTCACTAATTAATAAAGACGAACTTGGCTTTCATTGGGAAGAAAGTTATGAGTATGGGGGAGACATCGTAAAAATGAGCAAAGTTTCTCATGATGGAGAAAGCTATTATGGCCTTGGAGACAAACCTGTTCATTTAAATTTAAAAGGAAAAAGACTCGAAAACTGGGTAACAGATTCGTATGCATATGGTAAAGGAACAGATCCGTTATATAAAGCCATTCCGTTTTACACTGGATTGCATAATTCTAAAGCTTACGGTATATTCTTCGACAACACTTTTAGATCTTTTTTCGATTTCGCCAATGAAAGAAGAAATGTCACCAGTTTTTGGGCCCAGGGAGGTGAAATGAATTATTATTTCATTTATGGTCCAAAAGTAGAAGATGTTGTTGTTAACTACACCGATTTGACCGGAAAACCTCATCAAATGCCTCCATTATGGGCTTTGGGGTATCATCAGTGTAAATGGAGTTACTATCCAGAAAATAAGGTAAAACAAATCACTCAAAAATTTAGAGAACTTAAAATTCCTTGTGATGCTATATATCTTGATATTGATTATATGGAAGGATTCCGATGCTTCACATGGAGCAAAGAATATTTTCCAAATCCAAAAAAAATGGTCAAAGAGTTGGCCGATGATGGATTTAAAACGGTCGTTATTATCGACCCAGGAATCAAAGTAGACAAAGATTATTCGGTTTATCAAGAAGGAATCAAAAACGATTACTTTTGTAAAAGAGCCGATGGTCCATATATGAAAGGAAAAGTATGGCCAGGTGAATGTTATTTTCCTGACTTTACGAAGCCCGAAGTAAGAGATTGGTGGTCTGGGTTATTTAAGGAATTGATTGAGGACATAGGTGTTAAAGGAGTTTGGAATGATATGAATGAGCCAGCCGTTATGGATGTACCAAATAAGACATTTCCAGATGACGTTCGTCATGATTATGAAGGAAACCCTTCAAGTCATAGAAAAGCACACAATGTGTACGGAATGCAAATGGCTCGTGCCACGTACCATGGTGTTAAAAAGTTTACTTATCCAAAACGCCCATTTGTAATTACTAGAGCGGCCTATTCTGGTACGCAACGATACACTTCAACTTGGACAGGGGACAATGTGGCTACTTGGGAACATTTATGGATTGCGAATGTGCAAGCTCAGCGCATGGCTATGTCTGGGTTCTCTTTTGCAGGAAGTGATATTGGTGGTTTTGCCGAACAACCCGACGGTGAATTATACGCTCGGTGGATTCAATTAGGTGTATTTCACCCGTTTTGCAGAACACATTCATCGGGAGATCACGGTGACCAAGAACCATGGGCCTTCGATGAAGGGATTACCGATGTTGTTAGAAAGTTTATTGAACTTCGCTACCAATTACTCCCTTATTTATACACTGCATTTTGGCATTGTATTCAAGAAGGCACGCCGTTGCTGAAGTCTTTGGTAATGTACGATCAAGAAGATGTTCATACGCATTATAGAACCGATGAATTTATTTTTGGAGATAAAATATTAGTATGTCCAATTCAAGAACCAAATGCAAAAGGCCGTAGAATGTATATTCCTAAGGGGTATTGGTTTAATTATTGGACCAATGAATTGGTAAAAGGAGGTAAAGAAATGTGGGTTGATGCTGACATAGATAGCGTTCCTCTTTTTGTGAAGGAAGGAGCTATTATACCTAAATATCCCGTGCAACAATATGTTGGAGAAAAGAAAATTGAAGAGATTACTTTAGACGTTTTTTATAAAAACGGAAAAGAGAGTTCGCAATTATTCGACGATGCTCATGATGGCTATGATTACACAAAAGGTAGATATAGTCTGCGTACCTTCAAATTAGTAGGAAAAGAAAAAGAATTGATCATTCAACAGCACAAATCGGGTAAATTTATAACTGATTATAAAACCTTTAAATTAAAACTTCACGGATTACCTTTTAAAATTTCAAAAATTCAAATCGATAATGAGGAGATTTTATTTGAAAAAGTAAAAGTAAATGGAGACAACACGTTAATTATTGACAAAGACTTTACAGAATTACATATTATTTGTTAATTTCTTTACCAAGATACACTAAACTTGAGCCTTTCTCAAACGTAATATCTTCATTAAAAGCAGGAATGATTTCAAGCGTTCCTGCTTTGTCTTTTAAGAAAATAGGGACAATTTCTTTGTCATTCTTCGTAACTTCAATAAGTTCGTTATAATGATCTTTTGTATCAATTTTTATTTCATGAACTATAGGAAAATCTCTTACAATATCATTGAGCTTTGTATAGTCATCAGTATGCGAAAATAAACCTTCTACCGGATTATTTTCTATATCATTTTTTTCTTCAGAACTAATCAAACGGAAACTTCCGTTTTCTCCAAATTGATTTCTAAACTTTTCAATCACATAGCTATTGATATCGGCATTGCCTGTTAAAGCCATCAAATAACCTATATCATTTAATTCGATGTTATCGGTTAAAGTCTCTGAATAAATATTGGCAGCAATAGCTTCTAATCCTAATTCTTTTGCCTTGGCAATATTAGCTTCATTACTATCAATCAATACCACATGTCTATCGTTTTTAGCTAAATAATCTGCTATAATACGAGACAATTCAGAAGCGCCAACAATTAAAATCCCCTCAGACTTTTCTAAAAATACCCCGACCACTTTTGCAAAAAGTCTCGCTGTAGTTGCATTGAGTAAAACGGTACCTAACACGATCATAAAAACTAATGGAGTAATATATTCAGCACCTTCAACTCCTTGTTTTAACAATTTACTCCCAAAAAGTGAGGCGATACCAGCCGCCACGATACCACGCGGCCCCACCCAACTTATAAATAATTTCTCATTAACTTTTAGTTTCGAACCTCGCGCACTCAAGAAAACGGCCATTGGGCGTATCACAAACACAACCAAGGCGAACAGTGCAACAGTTTTCCAAGAATAGAGTAACATAAGATCCTCTAAATTCATATTTGCCGCAAGTAAAATGAATAGAATTGATATTAATAAAACACTTAATGATTCTTTAAAATACAGTAATTCTTTTAAGCTTTGAAGTTTACTATTACCAAGCACCATTCCCATCACTACTACTGCTAGTAAACCTGATTCATGAGCAAATATTTCAGACTCCACAAATACCAATAATACTACTGATAAGGAGACAACATTCAACAAATAATGAGGAATCAAATGTTTATTAATTGCAAAAATTAAGGCGTGTGCAAATGTAAATCCGAACGTGATTCCAAATAATAATATTTTACCAAATTCTACCAGTGCTGTTTTTGTAAAGCCACCGCCACCGCCAACACTAATAAATTCAAATACCAAAACCGCCACTAAGGCTCCAATAGGATCAATTAAAATTCCTTCCCATTTCAATACGGCGGAAACGTCCTTTTTCAACGGTATATTGCGAAGAATTGGGGTAATAACTGTTGGCCCTGTTACAATAATTAATCCTGAGAAAAGAAATGATAATTCCCAACTAAGATTAAATATATAATAAGCAGCAAAACCTGCTGCAAAGAAAGTTACTGCTGATCCGAGTGTTATTAATTTGGTGATTACCGGACCAATATTTTTGATTTCATTTCTCTTTAAGGTGAGCCCTCCTTCAAATAAAATAATACTGATAGCTAAGGATACAAAATAATACAACCCTTCTCCCGGGAAAAGCCCTTCTTTGCCATTCCATATCGGCTCAATCCACTTAGTCTTATCTTCAGACAAGAATTCTGCAGCGATTGGACCTACTAATAATCCGATTAAAATTAATGGTAAAATTGCAGGAATTTTTAACCTCCAAGCCACCCATTGTGCCAATATTCCTAAAATAATAATTCCTGCGAGTTCTAACATTGGTTAATTTTGCTGTTAAAATACTAAATTAAATGATGTTATCAATTATTTTTCATTCTACATTATAAATTTTGTCTTCTTGCAAAAAATGGTATCTTACACGCTTAACCTGAATAAAACTCGTTGCTAAAACCATTCGATCATATAGGTATTGGTGTTGCCTTTTCGCCGAACCTAAAAGCTAATCTGTATGAAACCGCTAGGCTTTCGATTTTTCTTAAGGCGAAACTGTTTTTAATTCATGTGGGTGAAAAGTCTGCAGATAAAGAAGAAAAATTAAAAACTTTTCTAACACCTTTCATAGCTGAAAATCTCGATTATGAATTTGTTTTTAAAGATGGTGACCCTGTCGATGTTATTCTTTCTTCTAGTGAAGAAAAAAAAATCGACTTATTAATTTTAGGTGCTTTACAGCGCGAAAATTTTGTCAATTACTATGTGGGATCCATTGCGCGAAAAATCACGAGAAAGGCAAAATGCTCTGTTTTACTACTCATAAAACCTTCGGTTGAATGTATTTCATGCGAACATGTCGTTGTAAACGGCTTACAAGATCCTAGAACAAAAAAAACAATTTCTTCGGCCTTTTTTATAAGTAAACAACTCGGCGCCAGTAGAATTACCATTGTAGAAGAAATAGGTCAAAAACAAGTTGCGGTTAAAGTCGATGACGATAAATCTTTGCGGAGAGCAACAATTGCCAAAGAAATCTTGAGAAGAAAGGAAGATTCGCGCGTACAACGTATTATCAGTGACATTCCTGAAACATATAAAGAACATATAACTATAAAAACCCAACCTATATTTGGAAAACGAGGGTATTCAATTGGCCATTATGCACAGGTTGCTCGAGCCGATTTACTAATTATGAATGCACCTAGCAACACTACTTTTTGGGACCGTCTTTTCCCACATGATATTGAACATATTCTAACTGAGTTACCAACTGATGTTTTAATTATTCGATGAGTCCTAAAAAGAACAACATAAAACAATTTTTTTCAGACTTACCTAAAAATATTTTTTCAGGTTTTGTCGTTAGCTTAATTGCCCTTCCTTTGGGCTTAGGCTTGGCCATGGCAAGTGATGCTCCGGCTATCTCTGGTGTAATTACTGCTATTATCGGAGGTGTTTTAGTATCTATTATTGGAGGGAGTTATGTTACTATTACCGGTCCTGGAAACGGACTCGTTGGTGTACTCCTAGTAGCGATAACCGCGCTAGGAATCAATGACGCGTATGCCGCAATTATATGCTCTGGAGCCTTATTAATTGTTTTAGGGTTTTTACGCCTTGGTAAGCTCGCCGATTTCTTTCCTTCTTCGGCCATTCAAGGAATGTTAGCTGCTATTGGGTTGATTATTTTAGGGAAACAGTTCCATATTATGTTGGCGCACAAAATAAATCGTCCTGAAACAATGGATTATTTACTGGCCATTCCATATACCATTAATGACGCCATCCACTATAGAAGTTCAGGTTTAATTTATGCCGCATCAATTGGTGTATTGAGCTTTATGATTATGGTATTTTATCCTAAAATAAGAAACAAATACCTACAATTAATTCCGGCACCTATGTGGATCGTTATTCTATCTATCGGATTTAGTTATTATTTCGAGTTCGTTGCTCATGAGGCGAACCCAATTGATGCAAATTATATGTTGTCGGGGATACCAGATATCAATCAAATCATTAGTCAATTACCGAGCATTAGCTTTTCTAAAATTGGGCAATCTAGTTTTTGGTCAAGTGTTCTGGCCCTTACCTTGATTGCGAGTATTGAGTCGCTACTGAGTATAAAAGCTGTTGATAAACTAGACCCTGAAAAAAGAAGATCGAATGTGAATAAAGATCTAAAAGCACTTGGTTTAGCAACTGTTGGTAGTGGATTCTTAGGCGGTCTAAACGTAGTGACCGTTATTGCTAGAAGCTCAGTAAACGTAAATAATGGAGCCTCCAATCGTTCAGCAAATTTCTTTCATGCGCTATTTTTAATCATTTTCATCGGATTATTCAGTACACAATTAACACGTATACCACTACCCGCTTTGATGGCTATATTGGTATTTACTGGATATAAATTAGCCTCTCCTGATATCGTAAAAAAGATATTTTCCATTGGGCGAGAACAACTCGTCATCTTTTTTGTAACACTTATTGTTACCTTAAAAGTTGGATTGATTACTGGTATTGCTTCTGGAGTTTTCGTAACATTTATTATTCATGTATTCATCAATAAGAGTTTTTCATTATTTGCTAGAAATCTACTAAAACCTAATGTATTGATGTATCGTGAAGATGAAAGTGCCGGTAATTATTATGTGAGCGTAAAGCATTTTTGTAGTTTTCTTAATTTTTATAAACTCAAGCAAAAGTTAGATGCTATAGCAGAAGATAATGAAGTGATTGTAGATTTTTCATTATGTGAATTTGTAGATCATACTGTGATGGAAAATCTACACAATTACCAAGAGTTGTTTGCTAAAAGAGGTGGTAATTTTGAAGTGGTTGGTTTAGATATGCATGGTACTGATTCTAAGCATCCATTTGCTCTTCGACGTGTGTTACCTATTCCTAGCCTTTTAACCAACCTTACGAATAGACAAACAACTATTGAAGAACTGGCCAAAGATTTTTCACTTAGTTATGTTGCCGCGAAAGAGAAGAACACGACCTTTTTGCAGGACTTTGTTTTTTTTAAAACGAAACAAATAAACCATATCTATAATAAATTGTCTAATGAAACAGGATCATTAGGTGTATTTGATATTGAATTTTCAGAAGGGGAATTTATCGCGAAAGAAGTTGTTAGAACCACGATGTTGCATATTCAGTTAGAAGAAGAAATTTGCACATTTACCCTTGATAGAGAAGGTTTTTTAGAGCGTATTTATGCTTTCGCTGGGTATAAAGATATTCCTATTCAAAATCACAGTGATTTCTCCAAACGTTTTTATCTATTAGGAGAAAACTCGACGGCTATTAAAAATTTCTTTACGGATGATTTGGTTCATTTTTTTGAAAGTAATCCTTATTATCATGTAGAGTCTAACGGATGCTCATTACTGGTATTCGGTAAAGAAAGATTAGCGAGTGTCAAAGAAATAAAAGCTCTTTATGACTTTGGAAAGCGACTGAAGGAAGTCATATTAGATTAACTATTAATGTACTAAAAAAACACCATTCGATCATTATCGAATAGTGTTTTAAGGTTCATAAAAGGTTTCGATTATTCTTTTATTATTCTTTAGACTCTTTCTTTTCCATTAAAGCATTGACAACTAATGCTAAGCCTCCAAATAGGAAAATCATAGAGAAATAGCCAACTTCTTCTGGCAACGTTGTATATTCATCAATCAACGATCCAATTAAAATCCCTAATGAAATACCAATTAAAAGCATGCCTATTTTTAAGGTCATGGCATAGTACTTTCTCTTTGTGGTGAACATAGAAGCATCTGCTCCTTTTTCTATCATTGATAAGCGTTCTTTATTTCTTGCTGTTATATATAAATAAAAGATTCCGAAAATTGCTCCAAAAAATACGATCGGTATTAATATTTCTTCTGCGTGCATAATATTGTTTTTAGTTTATAAAATAATTGATTTACACCTCTATGACGTTCACATTTCAAAAGTGGTTACAAAAGTTTGAAACTTTATATTTAGTATTTTTGCTGAGATGAGAGTTTTAATCGTGATTATTGTATGTTTTCAATTGCTTTCTTTGAACGCACAAGAGCTGAAAACAACGTTCGTAAAAAGTGTTCCAATAAAAGCAGATAGATTTATTGGAGTTGATTCTTTTGACCATTTTTACTATACAATCGGTAATACCTTATACAAAAAAACTCCTAACAAGGTATATTCGTATAATAATATTCAACTTGGTACAATTACCACTGTAGATCTGTCTAACCCGCTCAAAATTGTGTTGTTCTACCGAGATTTTAATGTAATGATACTTCTCGATAATAGATTGAATGAACTTTCTGACCGTATTAATTTTTCTACTGAGTCGTACGCCAAAAATGTCGCCTTTGTATCTATCTCCTCGAATAATAATATATGGTTATACAGCCTAGATGATAATATTTTGACTTTATGGAATTACGAATCTAAAAAAACCATTTTTGATACTCAACCTTTATCTCTATATGAGAAAGAATTCGAAGCAACTAATCAAATTAGTACGTATGAATATTGCTGGTTAATATCTCAAGGAAGCGTCCTACTTTTTAATGAATATGGTAGCTTTATAAAGTCTATTAAATCCAATGCCATAAAACAATTTCAACCTTATCTTAATGGTTACCTATTTGCAGATACCGATAACGTTTACTATAAAAACCTCGAGAACAACCAGAAAGAAGTTTTACGGGTAAATCAAGGTCATAAAATCGATAATTTTATGAGGGTAAAAAACAATCTTTACTTTTTTGATGCTAATGTCCTTTATAAATATACCGTATTAAAAAAATAATTTTACCTTTAAGCTCTCAAACAAACACAAACTAAAACTAAGAAAATGCACGTAGCTATTGCTGGAAACATCGGTGCTGGAAAAACTACACTTACCAAATTATTAGCCAAACATTATAAATGGAAACCTCATTTCGAATCAGTAGAAGAGAATCCATATCTCGATGATTTTTATGCTGAAATGGAACGTTGGTCTTTTAATCTTCAAATATTCTTTTTAAATAGTAGGTTTCGTCAAATATTAGAAATTCACGAAAGTGGTAAAAATATTATTCAAGATAGAACAATCTATGAGGATGCTCATATTTTTGCTCCGAACTTACACGCTATGGGTTTGATGACAAATAGAGATTTTAGTAATTATTCATCGCTATTTGAACTCATGGAAAAGTTAGTCGCTCCGCCTGATTTACTCATTTATTTACGTGCTAACATTCAAACCTTGGTGGGGCAAATTCACAAGCGTGGAAGAGATTATGAAAACACTATTAGTATTGATTACTTAAGTCGTTTAAATGAGCGCTATGAGGCTTGGATAACAACCTATACAAAAGGAAAATTATTGATTATCGATGTTGATAATTTAGATTTTGTTGATAAACCTGAAGATCTAGGCTCTATTATAGGGAAAATAGATGCTCAAATACACGGGTTATTTTAGAATTACGGATGTTAAAACCAATATCTCCATTTTATTAGTTATATAAAAATAGGCCATTAAATTTATAAGGCCTGACACTACTTTTTAGGCAGGCAGAGTTACTTGATTAGATTCTAGAATGGGTACCACATTATAATGAATCTTAGGTCGATTTGTGTTAAAATCAGATGCTAAGTTTTACCGACTCACTTAGTATTTTTTATTATAATTTATTGCTTATTCTTACTTAACTAGACATTCCTTCGAACTATTTATTTATTTCTCGTTAAAAGATTATAACTTGTTGATTCAAAATCGTTCAAACGAGAAACCAATATATTATGAAGCTCATTATTGCAATCTTTCTTGGTGTTTTAGGAATCTATTGCGCTGTTGGAGTTCTTTTCGGATTCTATTTTATCTTCTTTGGAGCTGAAAAAATAGATCCTTTTATGAAGGAAACAAAGAAAGGAGTACGTTTATTATTATTCCCGGGAATTGTGGCTACGTGGCCTTTTCTGATTAAAAATGTTGTTAACCCAAAAACCAAGTAACATGACTTCAGGATTGCGAAAAGCACATAAATATAGCTGGTTATTATTAATCATACTTATACCGTTGATTATGGTTTTCGCATTGAAAGACGTGCCACTATTATCAAATAACGAAGCTCTTACTACATTTGAATCCTCAAAAGGCAATATTATAAAAACGGCTGAAAATGATTTACTCAAAGTATCGGTACGTTCAAATTCAATAGAGGTTATTTTAAAAAGAACCATAAAAAACGCCTCATCGATCATTTATAATTCAGATTCGAAGGGAAATAAAAATCACATTATTGGGCAAATATCGACCGTAGGAATTTATACGTTCAACATTGAAACGCCTCCCAAAAGTATTGTACTTTATGATAATTTAAAGGGAGAATTAATTACTAAACTCGATTTTTAATGGGATTAAACTATCAATTTGTACTTTGGAATAAGCATAAAAAGATGTATGATAAAATTATCGTCTTAAGTATGCTACTTTATCTTATATTATTTGCAGTCGTTACGTTGGTTTTCAATTCTGAAACGAGTATTGAAACTCTTATATTAAGAGCATTCGGTTCTTTAGCAATTGTACTTTTACATATAATTTTAGTTATTGGCCCATTGAGTCGCTTAAACACTAATTTTTTACCCATATTATATAATAGAAGACATTTAGGGGTAAGCATGTTTATAACTGCGTTGATTCATGGAGGTTTTGCTTTAATTCAATTTCATGCGTTGGGAAATACGAATGTTTTTTATTCACTTTTTACTTCAAATTTAGATTACAATTCATTTACTAATTTTCCTTTTCAAGTTTTAGGTTTTTTTGCTTTGTTAATTTTGTTCGCCATGGCTTCTACAAGTCATGATTTCTTTTTGAAGAACTTATCACCTACCGTTTGGAAACGTCTCCATATGCTTGTTTATTTAGCGTATGCGCTTATCATTGGTCATGTGTTCTTAGGTGCCTTTCAGCAAGAGACTTCGCCATTTACGATTGGGTTCCTTAGTGTAGGTTTTATCGTTGTAGGTAGTTTACATCTTATTTCGTCGTTTAGAGAAGCTAAAATTGATAAGTCAATTATTGATAAAGATGCTCAAGGCTGGTTAAAAGTATGTACCATTGACGAAATAGACGATGATAGAGCGAAAATATTTACGGTTCAGAACGAAAGAATTGCAGTTTTTAAATACGATGGAAAATTATCAGCAGTTCACAATGTTTGCAAACACCAAGGTGGTCCGTTGGGAGAAGGAAAAATAATAGATGGTTGTATTACATGTCCCTGGCACGGTTATCAATATTTACCTCATAATGGACAATCACCTCCTCCCTTTACGGAAAAAGTAGCAACCTATGAATTAAAGCTACTTGAAAACATTATTTATATAAATCCGAAAGCATTTGAAGAAGGAACCGAAGTCGAACCTACTCAAATCCAAAAGACATGAAAAACGAAGAGTTTTATGTTCCTTATATTGAAGGAAGTTTAGGAATGAGAACAAAACGAACCTTAAAAAGATTTGTTTTTATAGCTCTGTTTCTGTTAATATTGGGTGCTCTTCTATTTAGTTATTTTCAAAACACTTTCAAAAACAGCACTTTTGAACTTACAAAAAGTACAGAAATCACAGGTGTCTATCATGAAAGTCCTTATCCAATGCTTCGGGTTCAAATTGATGAAAACACCTATAAAAATATTATCCTACTAGGTTTTGGAAAAATGGGAGCACATCCTTTTCTAAAAAAAATAAGAAAAGAGGCTATAACGCTTAACGGAAAAACGTTAAAAATTGAAGGAAATCTAATTTACTATAACGGAAAAACATTGTTACAAATTACAGATGATGAAAAAGTAATAATGATAAATTCATCAATTACGAAACTACCTAAATCCAAAGCAATCAGTCAAATGTCTTTTCAAGGGGAGATTATCGATCCTAAATGTTATTTTGGGGTTATGAAACCTGGGTTTGGTAAAATCCATAGGAGTTGTGCTGTACGCTGTATTTCTGGCGGTGTTCCTCCGATTCTTGCAACATCAGATACTAATAATATATCTCAATATTTTCTGATCACAGACATGAATGGAAAACCAATCAATAATGACATTCTACCATTTATTGGTAAACCTTCAGAAATTACCGGTATTGTTGAACAGTTGGAGGATTGGTATATTCTAAAAATTAATATGGAAAGTTTTCAGTTAATAAGTGAAAAGTCGAACATTTACGATTAAAAAAAGCGAATCGAAAGATTCGCTTTTTCTGCTTTATTGAATACTGTTTCTATTCTTCATGATTCGCCAAGAGCGTATCAACTTCTTCACCTTCTAAGGTTTCCACAGTCACATCTTTTTTACCGTTTACTTCAGTTGTTTTAATAACTGTAGCGTTACTTTCACCGTTTTCTTTCTTAACCAATACCTTCATTTCTGTAGAATCAGCTTCTACAGCCTGATGAATTTCAGTAGGTACTACTGTTGCATGTTCTTCGGTCACTGTATGACCTCCTAAAATAGGAGCAATTACTAAACCAATTAAACAAGTTAATTTAATTAAGATGTTCATTGAAGGCCCAGAAGTATCTTTAAAAGGATCTCCAACAGTATCACCAGTTACAGCCGCTTTGTGCGCGTCAGAACCTTTATATGTCATCTCTCCATTAATCTCTACACCCGCTTCAAAAGATTTCTTAGCATTATCCCAAGCACCTCCAGCGTTATTCTGAAAAATGGCCCATAATACGCCACTTACAGTAACACCAGCCATATATCCTCCTAACATCTCGGCGATAGCTAGATTGTCCATTCCAAATAACATGGGTACAAAAGCAATAACTAAAGGAAAACCTATAGTCAATAATCCTGGAAGCATCATTTCTTTTAAAGAGGCTTTCGTTGAGATTGCTACACATTTATCATATTCTGGTTTCCCAGTGCCTTCCATAATACCTGGAATATCTCTAAATTGACGGCGTACTTCTTGTACCATTTCCATGGCTGCTTTACCTACTGCGTTCATCGCTAAGGCCGAAAATACAACAGGTACCATTCCACCAACAAATAACATGGCTAATACTGGCGCCTTAAAAATATTGATTCCGTCTATTCCGGTAAACGTTACATAAGCTGCAAATAAGGCTAGAGAGGTTAATGCAGCAGAAGCAATGGCAAACCCTTTACCTGTTGCGGCTGTCGTATTACCTACAGAATCTAAGATATCTGTGCGCTCTCTTACGATAGGTTCTTGTTCACTCATTTCGGCTATCCCACCTGCATTATCAGATATTGGTCCGAAAGCATCAATGGCTAATTGCATTGCTGTTGTTGCCATCATCGCCGAAGCAGCCAATGCTACACCATAAAATCCTGCAAAAGCGTACGATGCCCAAATGGCACCGGCAAATAATAGCACTGAAGGAAATGTAGAAATCATACCCGTTGCTAAACCAGCAATAATATTTGTTCCTGCTCCTGTACTAGATTGTTGTACAATTTTCAAAATTGGTTTTTTACCAAGACCTGTGTAATATTCTGTAACTGATGAAATCACAGCTCCTACAACAAGCCCTACTAATGTTGCATAGAATACACGCATTGAAGAAATCTCCTGTAAGCCTTCACCGAAGAAGTTCATTTGCATTGTTTCAGGCAACATCCAAGTAACCAAACCAAAACACGATGCTGCGACTAAAACGATCGAGGTCCAGTTTCCAACATTTAAAGCACCCATTACTTGTGCTTCTTTAGCCTCGTTACTTTTTATTTTTACCAACATCGTACCGATTACAGAAATGATAATTCCTGCACCAGCAATTGCCATTGGTAATAAAATTGGGCCAATACCTCCAAATGCATCTTGAACGGCACCACCCATATCTTTTATCACATAGTTTCCTAAAACCATCGCGGCCAATACAGTTGCTACATAAGAACCAAACAAATCGGCTCCCATACCTGCAACATCACCAACATTATCTCCCACATTATCTGCAATAGTTGCAGGATTTCGAGGGTCATCTTCAGGAATACCTGCTTCAACCTTACCTACCAAATCAGCACCTACATCAGCTGCTTTGGTATAAATACCTCCACCAACACGAGCAAACAAGGCAATAGACTCAGCTCCTAAAGAGAATCCTGCTAATGTTTCTAAAACAATCGTCATATCTTCTGTTGTAGTCCAAGCTCCATCCATAAAGAAATGAAAGAATACAATAAAAAATGCTGTTAAACCTAATACCGCTAGACCCGCAACACCTAGTCCCATTACGGTACCTCCTCCAAAAGAAACTTTCAATGCATTTGGTAAGCTTGTTCTTGCAGCTTGTGTTGTTCTTACGTTCGTTTTTGTAGCAATTTTCATCCCAATATTTCCAGCAAATGCAGAAAAGACAGCTCCAAAAATAAAAGCGATAACAATTAACCAATGTGTTGTTGGAACTATAAAAGAAACCACCGCAAGTAAAACACTTACAACAATTACAAAAACAGAAAGCAACCTATATTCGGCACTTAAAAAAGCCAACGCTCCTTCATAGATATGATCAGAAATTTCTTTCATTTTACCATCACCAGCGTCTTGCTTCATTACCCAAGATTGTTTTACTAACATGTAAATTAACCCTAAAGCTGCCATTGCAATTGGCATGTATATCATCATTGCTTCCATTGTATATTTTTTATTTATTTGATTTTCATTTAAGCGTTCGCAAAAGTAGTAAAACTCGATAGATTTAAAAAATAAAAGAACCAAGTTATCACTTGGTTCTTTTGATAAGTAACAATATTTCGTTGATCAAAATATCAAATATCTAAATACTGTTTTCTAAAGCTTGTTTAAATAATGTATTATTCAATGCATTTTTATGGCGTTTCAAAAACATTTCCTCTGTAATATTCTAATATTTTAACTCTTAATAAGTATTCATATTTTGCATTTGCAAGGTTCGTTTTTGCATTATCAAGATTATTCTTGCTTGTAATATAGGCTAAGAAATTTGAAGCTCCATTGTTAAACCTGATATCATTTACACGATATGATTCTTTAAATGCCTTCACTTGGTTCATTAAGCTTTCGTGGCGTTTATAGGCGGCCACCATGTCAAAATGCACCTGCTCAATTGCATTTTTTATCTCCTGCTGCGTACGTTCTAATGCGATAAGTGATTCTTGAACTTTTATTTTCTCTAAAGCGACATTGTTTTTAGCTCTAAAACCATCAAAAAGAGTGAGGCTAACGGATAAACCAACAACAGTATTTAAGTTGTTATCAAATTGATCTTGATAACTTATTCTTTCAGCATCAAACTGTGTTTCGTTTGTCATAACGGGTACATTTTGATTATTGATGGTGATAAAATCTCCAGTTTCAACAATAGCAGAACCTGTTTCTGTAAATGTTTCGGCGACACTAGAATAATTCGTATTCAACTGCCCGAAAAATGAAACTTCGGGTGTAAACTGGGCTTTCGCAACACTTACTCCTTTTTTCGCTGCTTTTACTCGTAATTCTCTTGCTTTAAAAGTGGCTAAATTTTGGGTAGCGTCTTTGAATACTTCATCAGAGGTAGCATCATAAGCTTCAAAATCCAGTAAAACGGCGGTCATATCTATGCGCACCTCATCTTTTAAATTCAACAATTGCATTAAATTTAATTTGGCATTATTAAAAGAACTTTGAGCGATAAGAATATTAGTTTCATCTATAGATTGCTGACCTATCATATCTGCATGATCGGCCGGATTACCTACTTCCTCTTTGTATAAATCTCCTTGTCTTTGTAACTGTTTATTGGTTGCTTCTAATCGCTTATTGGCTAATTCTAATAAATCTCGACTATTTAAGGTTTGAAGATATGCCAAGGTCACATTTAACACCAAATTTTGCTTCGCCTCCTCAATTTCCATGTCTGAAGCCAATTTATTGAATCGTTGTTGTTTCCAAGAATTAATTAGCCGAAAACCATTGAAAACCGTAACATCCAAACCCAATCGAGCGTTAGAAAAAGTTAATTCTTGATTCACGAAATCGTTGGTAAAAGGATTGATACTTCTTCCACTATTCACCCCAATATTATAGCTTCCACTTACCGACGGAAGTACATTGGCCTTTGCTTGTTGAAAATTAATTTTTGCCGTATTCGCCGAAAGAATTGAAGTTTTTAAATCAAGGTTGTTCTTCATTGCAATCGCAATACAATCATTTAATGTATATGTTTTTATTGCTTCATCTTGCGAAAATCCCAAGAAGGAAATTGCAAAAAAAACGATGCATACTAAATTTTTTAAAGACATGTTTTCTGTTTTATTCTGTGACAATACTTCCATCTAAAAGATTTACAACTCTTGAGCCGTAACTGGCATTGCTCTCTGAGTGCGTCGCTTGAATTATGGTAACTCCTTCTTTATTCAAAGAAGAAAATAATTCCATAATCTCTTCACTTTGTTTGGAGTTAAGATTTCCGGTTGGTTCATCTGCCAAAATTAATTTTGGTTTTCCTATTAAGGCTCTTGCTATTCCGACTAATTGTTGTTGACCTCCACTCAACTGTGTTGGAAATAAATCTTTTTTCCCTACAATATTAAATCGATCTAAGATATCTCCAACTAGTGCTTTTCTTTCTGAAGACTTTATGTTTTTATAAAGTAATGGTGTCTCAATATTTTCATATACGGTTAATTCGTCGATTAAATGGTACGCCTGAAAAACAAATCCGATATACTCTTTGTACAATTTAGCACGTTGTTTTTCTTTCATTTGTTCGACCAATTCGTCTAAAAATTGATAATTCCCTTCTGTGAAATTGTCGAGCATTCCGATACAATTAAGTAAGGTCGATTTTCCAGAACCTGAAGGTCCCATTAATGAAATAAATTCTCCTTCTTCAACTGTTAGATTGATATTGTCGAGTAAGGTTATTTTTTTACCTCCAGATTTTATTATTCGAGTAACATTATTGAGTTCTAGTAACATGGTTTGTTTTCTTTAAATTATTCTGTTTTTAAACTGTCAACTGGATTGGCAATTGCTGCTCTTATAGCTTGAAAGCTAACGGTTGCGAGCGCTATAAGAATGGCTGCAACACCAGCAATAATAAACACCCACCAATTAATTTCTATTCGATAGGCATAATCTTGCAACCAATTGTTCATGCCCCACCAAGCAATTGGAATGGCAATTACAATGGCTATTCCTACCAATTTTAAAAAGTCTTTCGAAAGTAACTTTACAATTGTGGTTACACTGGCTCCTAATACTTTTCTCACTCCTATTTCTTTGCTCCGTTGCTCGGCCGTATAAGCAGCCAATCCAAATAAACCTAAACATGAGATAAGTATCGCAAGTATCGCAAATAGTTGTGCTAACTCACCTACTAATTGCTCATTTTTAAACCTTGTATTAAACGCATCATCAACAAAAGTATACTCAAAAGGATAGGCAGGATTGTGCTTCTTTAAAACTCCTTCAATATCAGAGAGTGCTTTATCTACTGGCACCCCGTCTTTTGTTTTAATAAACATGTATCGCGCATATTGCGGATAATGCAAAAATAATACCGGGTCACCACTTGAAGCATACACATCTCCATAAACATAATCTTCAACAACACCTATAACTTCTAAAGCAACATCATCACCTCTGGTAATGATTTTTCCGATTGCACTTTCATTTTCGCTTACCATCATTTTTGCCAAAGATTGAGATACTAAAGTATGTGTACTATCTGCATCGACATTATTTCCAAAGCCTCTACCTTCTATTATTTTCATTCCGGTCGTTTCGAAAAAACTTTGTGTTATATTTCTAAAAGACAGCAAAATATCTTCAGTATCTGTACCACCTTTCCATTGAAATCCAGAACCGTTGTTCCCACCATTTAGAATTTCAGAATTGCACATGGTCGCGTTATGCACTGAACCCGTTCTTTTTAATTCTTGCTGAATCAAATCGAATTTTGGTATAAAATCACGGTCAATTCGCATAGATAATAACTGGTCTTTATCATATCCTAATTCTCTATTCTTTACATGTTGAATTTGTTGATATACAAGTATGGTAGCAATTATAAATACAATGGATATTACGAATTGACCAACCACCAGTCCTTTTCGAATAAATAGCGCTGAACCTTGTGTAGCTTTAATCCCTTTCAATACCTCTACTGGCTTAAAAGACGACAAATAAAAGGCAGGATATAATCCGGCAAAAAGCCCACAAATTATAGTAATAGCAGATAAGGCAAAAATATGCACAGGATTCGTTAAGCCCAAGGATAAGTTCTTTTCTATAATAAGATTAAACTGTGGTAACAAAATGGCTACTAATAAAACACTACATACAGCGGCTATAAACGCCAGCATTAAGGATTCTGAAATAAACTGTGTTATCAGTCGTTTTCGACTAGAACCCATCGCTTTTCGAACACCAACTTCGTTCGCTCGTTTTTCACTTCTTGCTGTAGAGAGGTTCATAAAATTAATACATGCAATGATCAGGATTATAAAAGCAATAATTGCAAATAATCGTACATAGGTAATACGTCCACCTACTACTTTTCCACCTTCAAACTTTGAACGTAAGCGCCAGTCTTTCATAGCATGTAGAAAGGCATAATCGCTTGTGTTTTCTTCCTTTGTTGCTATTAAATTTCTAACCTGTTTATCAACTGCTTCAAAGTTAGCTTCGGGAGATAATTCTACAAATGTATCTGAAAAATTATTCCCATATTCGGTCATCCATTCTGCTCCATCACGGTAGCGTTCAAAAGGTGCCACCCAATCAAAAGGAAATGATATATTTTTAGGAAGATTTTCTATCACTCCTGTAACCAAGTAATTGTCTTTATTACTCATTTTCAATACTTGTCCGAGCGCTTTAACATTCTTTCCAAAAAGTTCTTCTGCGGTTTCTTGCGTTAAAATAATTGCCTCTGGATTTAAAAATGCTTCTGCTCTGCTACCTTCAATAAATTTTAAACTGAAGATGTCTAAAAAGTCTTCATCGGCAAAACGCCCACTTCTATTTATCGTATTATCTCCTACAGCGAATAGACGTTCTTCGAGACTCGATCGTGTTGCTTTTTTGATTCCTGGAACATCACTTTTCATATCCTGTGCTAATGGCCCAGGTGTCGAATAAAATGTACGCCATTCGCCTTCATAATTCTGATTTGTTGGTACATAATAAATGTTTTCTTGATTTGCAAAATCTGTATTAAAGCTCATCTCGTCTTCAACCCACAAAAAGATGAAGCTAGCACATGTAATCCCAATGGCTAATCCAAAAATATTTAGAAAACTGTAACCTTTGTTTTTATATAAACTGCGAAAAGCTATTTTGATATAATTTAGAATCATAAATCTATAATTTTTTAGTAGATGTTTTTTATATAGTCAAGATAATGCCAAATATTTAACACTCTAATAATCAAATATTTATATTTGAATTAAAAAACTAAAGTGTTCGGTTTTGATACAGTTTTTGTTCGTATTCGAACACTTTTGAAATTAAGTTATTCTGATCTTAAGGAGTTTACCGGATTTGAAGTTGCCGCTTTAATGGCTTGGATACTTACGGTTATTAAAGTAATGCATAGAATAATTCCGCCAGCTAGGGCCAAAATCCAGAAACCTATATTTATACGATAACTGTATTCCATCAACCATTGTGAGGAAAAATAGTATCCAATTGGTAGTGCAATTAATAACGAAATGAATAATAAAATAATAAATTGTTTCGATAACAATTGCCAAATTGAATTTACTGATGCTCCTAATACCTTGCGTATTCCTATTTCTTTTTTTCGTTGAATAGCCATATAAGTAGAAAGACCTAAAACACCTAAACAACTTATAAATATTGCGACAATTGAAAAAATTCCTATCAACTTTCCTGTTCTTTTTTCAGTATTAAAATTCTCTTGATACTCATCGTCTAAAAATCTATAGGTAAACAAATTTTCGGGATTGTATTTTTGAAAGACACTTTCTATCGTTCCTATAGCGGTTTCAACATTATCTGTATTTGAAGCTATTTTTACATTCACATAGTTCAAATAATCGCCATGATGCAACACATATAATGTTGGAACGATAGGATCAAACGGAGATAGTGTCACCATATCCTTAACAACTCCAATAATTTTAAATCTCCCATCATCTCCCCATTGTACAAATTCTCCAATAGGGTTTTTAAGATTCATGTACTTTACAGCTGTTTCATTGACCAAAAAAGCTAAGGAATCACTGGCAAATTCTGGCGAAAAATCTCTTCCTTCCAAAATCTCCCAATCTACCATTTTGCCAAAACCATGTGTCGCGCGAATAGTATAAAATTCTTCTTCAAAATTTGAATCTTTTCCTTTCCAGTCAAAACCTCCATTCGTAGTATAAGTTCCTGTAACTCTTACATCTGAAGCTGTAACCTGATCAATATGAATAGATTCTAAAAGTTCATTTTTTATGGTTCCAAAACTCTTCAACACATTATCATTATTTATAGGGACACTGACCAATAAATCTTTATCAAACCCAATTGGCCTATTTTTAACATGATTTATTTGACTGGCAACTGTTAGCGTACCGATAATTAATACACTTGATATAACAAATTGCGACACAATTAATGTTTTTCTTAAGACTAAAGGACTTTTACTTTTATCTTTTGCTCCTTTTAATGCTTTGACAGGTTTAAAAGACGAAAGATATACAGATGGATAAAGACTACTTAGGACAGCAGTAACAAAAATTAATAAAATGCTAGTTGCCCAAAATGACAACTTATCAAAAGGTATGTAAACTTCTTTTAAAGTAAGGGTGTTAAATTGAGGCAGCAGAATAACAGCTAACACTAATGCGATACAAAACGAAAATAAAATAAGTAGGAAAGATTCTGTAAAGAATTGAAATATCAACTGTTTACGGGAAGACCCTAGTGTTTTTCTAACCCCAACTTCTTTTCCTCTTTTTAAAGCATTTGCGGTAGTCAAATTAATAAAATTAATACATGCTAATAAGAGAATAAAAATGCCAATAATGCTAAACATTTTTACAGAGCTAATTTTCCCTCCTACGCTTCTACCATTTTCGAATTCAGAAAATAATCGCCATTTCGACATGGGGAATAGAAATAGTTGAGCATTTCCAGAATCTTCTGGATTATTCTTTTGAGCAACATCTTTGATCATTGAAGATACATTGGCGAAAGAGCCTTGATTATTTAATTGTACAAAAACTTGAAACCAGCGATTTCCCCAACCCAACCTCTCACTGTAATTTTGACTAGATTTAATCAGTTCCCAAGGTGCAATAAAGTTGAGATTCTTAAAATTCGAATTGGCAGGTAAATCTTTATAGACGCCTGCCACTTTAATGTCGAGAGAAGTATTTAATTTTAAGCTTTTACCTATTGGGTTGTCATTTCCAAATATATTATCCGATGTGCTTTCTGAAATCAGTACTGATGAAATATCCTCAAGTCCTTTTTTATCTCCTTGGACCATTTGCAGGTCTAATATATTGGCCAAATCAGGTTGTGCAAACCTACCTCTAGCTTCAACAATATTTCCTCTATATGTTATTTCATAATTCCTAGCCCTAGTGCTCGTAACAACATGTTCAAAATGGTTTCCATATTGATCTTTTAAAACTGGTGCTAATTGCATGGCCTGACCAACATTAGTGCGAACTTCGCCAGCAAAAGTTCTATTTTGCATGACGCTCGCAATTGTGTTGTAATTCGTCAGCGATTTATTAAAGCTTACTTCAGAGTGTACCCAAAGACCTATTAACAATACTGCTGTTAATCCAACAATTAAACCTCCGGCATTCAAGGCAAAAAATCCTTTATTTTTAATAATGCTTCTAAAGCCTATTCTTAAATTTGTTTTAATCATGATTATTAGCTTTTGATCGATGAAAGTTATTCTGAACGTAAAGAATTCACGGGATTCGCAGTTGCTGCTTGCAGTGTTTTAATACTTATCACTAACAATGCGAATAAGATCATAGCGGCTCCACTCATTATAAATACCCAAAAACTTATACTTGCTTTATAAGTGAAATTTTGTAACCAATTATTAATACCATACCATGCCAATGGAGCTGCAATCATAAAAGCAACTGCCACTAGAATCAGAAACTCCTTACATAATAAGGTATTGATCTCAAAAAGAGAAGCCCCTAGTACTTTTCGAACACCTATTTCTTTGATTCTTCTATTGGTAGTATAAATAACAAGACCTAATAGTCCTAAGCAGCTAATCAAAATAGACAGACCTGTGGCCCAGTTTAGAAGTTTAGATACCTTTTTTTCTCGATTATAAAATCTGGCTATAGTCTCATCCATGAAATCCATACGGTAATCTTCAATTTCTGTATATACTTCACCATAGACAGATTCAATTCGAGACAAGGTTGTCTTCAAATTATCAGCATTTGTATTTTGAAAAGCGATATGCGCACCCCAAAACCTGCTAAACTGACCTCTCTCCCAGTCACCACGTAATGCCATTGGTTTAATGTCAGTTTTTAAAGATCTTTGATGAAAATTCGCCATAACACCTACTATTGGCACCTTATAATCTCCAAAATCTATGACCTTACCAACAGCCTCTTCAGGAGTAGCGAATCCATAGATTTTTCTAGCAGCTTCGTTAATTACTAATTCTTTGATCGTATCGTTTAAATGTGTTCTTCCGGCAAGTAATTCTAGCTCATAAAGGTTGGCATAATTTGTATCGCCAAAAATAAATTGTAAATCCGATTGCACTTCCTTTTCTCCATTCTTATAGGTAGTGGTAGATGTGTTTGAAGAAAATGAAGCTGGAGGAGCACCTCCTAAACTCAATTGCTTAATTTGTGGTATTGTTTTAAGTTTTTGAAGAAATCGTTCTTTTTTCTCCAATCCTCGTTCACTTCTTGGACTGTAAACAGTGACGACAGCCTCTGTTTTAAATCCCATATCTTTACTCAACAAGAAGTTAATCTGTCTTCCTACTAAGAGGGTTGCTATAATAAATACTTGTGCTATCGTAAACTGAAATACCGTTAAAAATTTGCGCAGTTTTACTTTGTTTTGTCCTATGGCTAAATGGTTTTTTAATACTGAAACTGTATTGAATTTCGATAGAATGAGTGCTGGATAAAAGCCAGACAAGAATGTTACCACAAGTAATAACAGTATAAGACTTATGATAATAAACGGTGACCTGAATAGGTAGATATTTAAGCCTTCCGGAACGAAATCTGAAAACGCATCGATTAAATATTTAGAAAGCACTAGGGATAATAAGGCTGAGAACACTACCAATAACAATGTTTCGCCCATAAACTGACTTATTAATTGCTTTCTCGAACTTCCTAAAGTTTTACGAATACCAATTTCTTTGGCACGCTCTGATGCTTGCGCCGTATTTAGATTGATAAAATTTATACAAC
The DNA here is from genome assembly GCA_947494325.1 of uncultured Flavobacteriaceae bacterium. Classification (GTDB taxonomy): domain Bacteria; phylum Bacteroidota; class Bacteroidia; order Flavobacteriales; family Flavobacteriaceae; genus Aureibaculum. The sequence continues at coordinate 752,337 of CANLUS010000001.1, read as the reverse complement.
CTAATATCAATAAAAATATGGCTATGAGTCCCAGATTTGTCAATAATGATTTACTCGCCTGTCCGTGATCCCAGTCATAAATTCCATAATCTTCATTGAAATGAATATCACTTAAAGGTTGCAATTTAAACTTCCTGGACTGACCATGATTACGAGAGTATTCATCTAAATGCTTGCTTGTTAACACATCAAACTCTTCTTGAATATTATCGAAATCAACTCCCGAATTCACTTTAACGAATAACTGTGAACTTGAATTAGTAGAATTCCAATTTTTGGTAATGAAATCATTTCTTAATCTGGTATTTAAAAGTGTTGAACTTGATACAAATTCTTCAAAAATTAAATCTGTTCTTTCTTTAAAATTCTCAACAACGGCTGTAACCTTTACGTTTATGGTATCATTGTAGACCAATGTTTTACCTACAACAGCATCTGGAGAAAGTTTTGGAAAATACTGAGCAGCTCTCGACTCCGTTAAAACTACATTGTTCGGGTTCGACAAAGCCGTTTCTTTATTTCCTGCTATGAAATTATACTTAAAAATATCGAAGTAATCTTTGTCTGTAAAAATGACATGTTTAGCCCATTTAACATTGATATTTGCCTCTTTATTTTCAACGCTATTCGGTCGTTCTATATAGAACCCTGTCACCGTTTCAAAATTTGTATTCTCTTGAATCGCGTCTTCTAATGCCACTGTAACCCCCGAGTTATGAAAAGTTCCTTCTGGACTATAAAAATCTGAAACCACTCTATAAATGCGATCTCCATCTTTATGAAAGATATCAAATGTATAATCGTAATAAATCATCAAACCTATCACGAATGATGCGCTTAAACCTATTGTGAGCCCGATAACGTTAATCAGAGAAAATACCTTATGCTTTACCAGATTTCTCCAAGCTATTTTAAAATAATTTCTAATCATGACTACTAGTTTTTTATTCCGATCTTAGAGAATTTACTGGATTTGAAGTTGCTGCTCCAATCGTCTTTCCTGCTATTGTTAGCATAGCAATCAAGAGTGAAATTCCGCCGGCAATGAGAAACATCCAAAGTTCTAAATCAATACGATACACATAATTTTGCAACCATTTGTTCATTGCGTACCATGCAATTGGCGTTGCAATAAGAAAAGCAATAACCACTAATTTCAAGAAATCTTTTGTAAGAAGTACAGTAATTGCAGAAACGCTTGCTCCAACAATCTTACGAACTCCAATTTCCTTACGACGCTGAGAAACAATGAGCATTGACATCGCAAACAGACCTATACAACTTAACATAATAGCTAAAATAGAACCACTACCAATCATGGTAATCATCGTACGTTCATTTCGTAGTGTACGATCTATATTCTCATTTAAAAAAGATCCTTGAAATTCTGCGTTTGGTTCAATACTATTCCATGCAGCTTTCACATCATTATAAGCTTGTTCCAAATTTTGTGGAGTAACCTTGACATAGGCATTGCGCAGATTCCAATTTGGATGGGCAAATAATGACAATGGCGCAATATTTTGGTCAAGTTCTTGAAAATTAAAATCTTTAATCACTCCTACAATAGAGAAGGATTTGTCATCTAAGTCTAATTTAGCAGTCAATATTTCTTCTTCACTGAGTTGTTTAGCCATTGATTCATTTATAATAACAGAGAGACTATCACTTGCTAAATTTTTCCGAAAAGATCTTCCCTTAATAAGATTCAAGTCTAATGTTTTTATATAATCAACATCGACTACCAGCATGTGAGTCTCTACGCCACGTCCTTTATGATCAAAACCTAATACGCTTGTTGATCTACTGCCGTCTTTTCCAAGACCTAAAATATTGTTGGACGCTGAGACACTTACAATATTCGTTTTATCTTGAAGGGCATCTCTCAATAATTTTAAAGCTTGTTGATCATTACGTTTACCGTTCAAGGGAAAAGCAATTACTTGCTCTTTATTGAAACCTAAGTCTTTTGTGCGCATAAAATCTACTTGGCTCCAGAGTACTAAAGTGCCACTAATAAGCAAAATGGCAATACTGAACTGAACCACCATTAAACTATTGCGTAATCTGTTTTTTCCGTTGCTTTCAAGTTTTCCTTTAAGGCTTTGTATAGTTCCTAGACGACTCATGAGGAGTGCTGGGTAGCCACCTGCAACAAGCGTTATGCCTAGAACACTTAAGCCCAATACTAACAATAACGATGGGTTTAATAGTATTTCAAACGACGCTTCTGTCCTAAATAAAGTTTGAAATGAAGGCAACAAAAGAGTCGCCATTAAAGCACCTAAACTTATGGAAATTAAGAAGACCAAAACGCTTTCTCCCCAGAACTGAAAAAATAATTGTTTTTTATTTGCTCCTAGTGTTTTACGCATTCCTATCTCTCGTAATCTTTGTGCGCTTTTGGCGACACTCATATTGATAAAATTAACGCAGGCAATAAATAAAATTAAAATTGCGATTCCCAAAACCAAATATGGCATTGTACGGTTTACCGTTACCGGGCCTTGATTAAAATTTGCAAATGAAATATCTGTTAAGGGTAATAATTTTATTTGTCTATAATTACCTTCAGAGTTAGGTTGGACACCATCTCGCTTCGCCATGTCGATTTCATCTTTATAGTGCAATTGGGTAAAATCTACTGTGCTTTTTTCAAACTGACTAGCTGCTATACCTTTAGAAAGCTTCATGTAGACATTATGGTTCTCAACATCCCATCGACCGATGGTTCTTTCATACGCATATTTCCCTTGACTCTTAAAATTAAGTATCACATCAAAGCCAATTGAACTTGTAATAGGAAAGTCCTCAACAATTGCTGAAACAGTGAACGGAACCTCTTTCTCATCTCTTAAAATGGTCACCGTTTTTCCAATAGCATTTTCTTCTCCAAATATTCGTTTAGCCGCCACTTCGGTAATAGCAATAGAAGATTCAGCAGTTATTGGATCTTTACTGTTTCCTTTAATAATAGGAAAGCTAAACATGTCAAAAAAATCTGGATCAACATAAGCGCCACTCATACGAAGTTCTTTTTCTTGATAGCCCAAAAGAACACCTGATCCGTTAAACCTTGTTATTTTCTCAACACCAGTAATTTCGTTCTGTAAGGCAGCTGCAAAAGGTTCTGATTTTGAAATATTTGCCTCAATTCCATCAAGAAAACTATCCTCAGAATAAACTTGATACAGATAGTTTTTATGTTCATGAAAGCGGTCAAAAGAAAGTTGAAACACCGAAAAAATAGCTAACAAGATAGCAACTCCAAAGGCAGCGGTTAGACCCACAATATTCAGGCCTGTAAAGGTTCTATTTTTCCAAAGATTTCGTAATGCTATTTTGAAATAATTTCTGATCATAAGCAATTATTTTATTCAGTTCTTAAAGAATTAACAGGGTTAGCCGTTGCAGCTTTTATCGCCTGAGCACTCACAGTAACTAGCGTTATAAAAGCTGTAATAATACCTGCTACGAGAAAAATCCACCAACTAATTGAAATTCTATAGGTAAAATCTTGCAACCAATTTTCCATTAAATAGTAGGCGATTGGTGTTGAGATGATAAATGCAATCAATATCAATAAGAAAAAGTCTTTTGTTAACATTTTCATTACAGTACTTACACTAGCACCCAATACTTTTCGAATACCAATTTCTTTCTTTTTTTGTTCAGCCATGAAAGAAATTAAACCAAATAGGCCAAGACAGCTAATCAATATCGCTAATGCGGTAAATACAATTGAAATATTCGCTAAACGTTTTTCTTCTTCAATTAATTTTTCGGCTTCCTTATCTACAAAATTATAAACGAAAGGTGTGCTCTTATTGATTTGTTTCCAGGCAGCCTTCATCTCACTTAAAATGCGTATAAAATCAGCAGTTTCAGTTTTCACCAACATCCAATCAAGACTTGAATCATTAAATAATAATATAGGCTTCACCTCTTCTTTTAGGGATGCAAAATGAAAATTCTCCGTAACGCCTACGATCTCATAAGTATCGGTTTCATCTTCATAAGTTGAAAGGAGTTTGGATCCTATAGCGGTTTCTAATTTAATATTAAAGGCTTCTATAGTTGCCTTATTCACTATTACCTGATTTTCATCTTCATACCGCATATCTCTACCAGCTAAAAGCTTCGTGCCAACCGTTTCAAAATAGTCTTTACTTATACCATTTACCTTAATTAAAACTTGCTCCGCAGGATTGCCTCCAGGTAAATGTGCTCCTATATCACTAAATACAAATTGAGAGGGATAATTATTGCTTCCCGACACCATTTTTACACCAGAAATCTTGCTCATTTCGGTTTTTAGGGCTCTGTATTGATCTGTAGCCTCATCAGTCCCCATGCGCACTGCAATTAAATTGTCTTTATTGAAACCCATATCTTTATTCTGTGCGTAACGAACCTGCTGCGTGATGATTGAGACTGTCGCTATTAGACCTATCGAAATAACAAACTGAAATACCACTAATGCTTTACGGAAAATTCCATTTCCAGAATTGGATGAAATAGTACCCTTCAACACACGAATTGGTTTTATAGAAGATAAGACTAGGGCTGGGTAAATTCCCGCTATTAATCCGGTTATAAGTCCTAGAGCAAGTAAGGTCAATATCACTTTCCAGTCAAATAATTCAGATAATCCTACTTCGCCTTGGGTTAATTTATTTACTAATGGCAATAACAAGCCAGTTGCGGGAACACTAATAAGCGTTGCAAAAAGCGATAATAAAATAGATTCTCCTAAAAACTGGCCTACCAATGATTTCTTATCAGCACCAATGGCTTTTCGTACTCCGATTTCTTTTGCTCTTTTGCTTGCTCGTGCTGTACTCAAATTAATGAAATTGACACATGCTACTAACTGAATAAACAAAGCCAATACAATTAACAGATATAAATAATTAATATCAGAGATAGCGCCTATTTGGCGCGAAATACCCTTAGAATATAAATGAATATCGGTTACTTTTTGTAGATATAAGCTTTTCTCAAACCCTACAGCTTTGATATCCTTAGCACCACGCGCACTTAAAAAAGCTGGTAATTTATCTTGTACCGCGGCTGCATTGCCTGGAGAATTTAGTTTTACATATGTATGGATAAAATTTTGAGTTGCGAAATTTTGAACGGTTCTTATAAACTCCCCTAAGCCAGGTGTATTCATAGTTAAAATATAGTTCGGATCTAAATGTGATTTTAACTTTTTACTGTCATCAAAAACTCCAGTTACAGTTAATATTAGCTCGTCGTCACCTCCCCCTGAAACGATAGTTTTGTTTAAGGCTGGTACACTTCCAAATAATTTTTTTGCGAGTGAAGATGATAATACAATGGTATTTGGTTTTACTAAAGCATTTGTAGGAGTGCCCTCTATAAAATTGAAGTTAAAAACATTGAAAACGGTCGCATCTGCTAAGTAACCTCTTGGTTCATAAAAACCTTCACTATTATCACTTACGCGAAGTAATCCTTCACTTCCCTCTCCCATATAAACCAAACGTGTGGCTTCGACGACTTCCGGAAAATCTTCTTTCATTGCAAAGGCAATTGGAGGGCCGCTTGAAGCGGCATTAAATGTTTGTCCGTCAGGATTTTTAATATATGTTCGCACCCGATATAATGATTCAGCATCGTCATGGTGCCTGTCATATCCTAACTGCGCAAAAACATATGCCAAAATGCTCAAACAACATATGGTCCCTACCGTCAAGCCTAGTAAATTAATGCCTGTTTGTAATTTGTTTTTTTGAAGACTCCTCCATGCTATTTTAAAATAATTTCTAATCATGAGTGTGTGTATTATGGATTTAATGAACCTATTCTGTTCTTAACGATTCTGTTGGATTGGTAATGGCTGCTTTGATAGCTTGAAAACTTACCGTAATAAGGGTAATAATAAGTGCTCCAAAACATGCTATGGCAAATACGTCCCAGGTAACGGAAGTTCTATAACTGAATTTTTGCAACCATTGACCCATAACGTAATAAGCTATTGGAGAAGCAACTAACAATGAGATTATCACCAATCTGATAAAATCTTTTGATAGTAACAACCATAACTGACTAATTGAAGCTCCTAAAACTTTTCTAACTCCAATTTCTTTGGTTCGTTGCTCTGCGACAAAAGAAGCTAAACCAAATAGACCTAAACAACTAATAAAAATGGCTAATCCAGTAAATACTCTGGCTAAACTAGCAATACGCTCTTCAGATCTGAACTTTGCACCATACTGTTCATCTATAAATTGAAAATCGAATGGAGTATTTGGGAAGTTCTTTTTAAATACACCTTCAATAAGTTCCAAATTTTCGGTTGTACTTTTTGACGGATTTAATCTTAAGTTATAAAATGCAATGTTACCGAATCGTTCAAAAACATACATGGCTTGTTTTACCGGTTCGTAAGGTGATTGAACTATCATGTCTTCGATAACACCAATAATTTTTAATGGAGGTTCTGGATTCGGATCACCAACATCACCATCTCTAATGAATTTTCCTATCGGATTCTTTAAACCCATATATTTTACTGCTGTTTGATTTAAAACTACTGCGGTAGAGTCTGTAGCAAATTCTCGTGAAAAACCACGGCCTTCAATGATCTTTAAACCTAACGTTTTAACGAAGTCATAATTAACAGTAGTATATGCCAAATCCTCTTGAAAACCCTCTGGTTTACCATCCCAAGTATACCCGCTTCGATTCGACCATACATTGGTTGTAGGACTGCTCATTGCAGTCATACTCGTGGCACCACCCGACGCAACAAATTGGGTTCTCATAAGTTCATGCTTCCCAATAAATTCTGAACTCATTACTGGGATCTGAATCAGCCCTTCTTTATCATATCCAGTAGGTCTATCTTTGCTAAATTGTATTTGATTCATCACTACAAGCGTTCCGATGATTAACGCAATAGATACTGTGAATTGCGTCACCACTAATACTTTTCGAGGTAACGAAGAAAAGCGACCCGCTTTAAATGTTCCTTTTAATACCGTTACGGGGTTAAAAGAAGAAAGATATAAGGCCGGATAACTGCCTGCCAAAAAGGCAGTGATCACTATGAAGATTAATGATACTAGCCAAAACATGGTGTTCGCCCAAGGAAAAACTATCGACTTACTAGCCAAGGAATTAAATCCGTTCATAAACAATAAAACAATACCCAAAGCAAGGATAAATGACAGAATTACAATAAGGAATGATTCTGTTAAAAACTGAAATATGAGTTGTCCGCGTTGAGAGCCTATCGATTTTCTAATGCCAACTTCAGTAGCTCTTTTTTCAGACCTGGCCGTACTTAAATTTACAAAATTGATACATGCCAATAATAAAATAAAAAGTCCTATGACTCCAAACAGCCAAACGTTTTCGATGCGACCTCCCGACTGTACTCCATTCTCAAAATCAGCTCTCAAATACCAATCCTTCATAGGAAATAAAAACACTTCTGGGTTGAATTGAGCTTCATCTGGATCGCCGATCTTCTTAACATCAATGATTTTTGATGATATCGCTTCCATGGAGGTATTTTCATTAATTTGAACAAATAATTGAAACGAATTATTTCCCCATGATTCCTTAGCACGTTCTAACCAAGGTTGTGTTGTTACGTAATATTTCCACGGAATTAAATATTCCATATCACTAAATGAGTTATTTGCTGGAATATCCTTATAAACAGCCGAGACAACTAAATCATCTTCATTATTTACTTTTATTATCTGCCCTAGAGCAGATTTAGAACCAAACAAAGATGTTGCTGAAGATTCAGAAAGCATGATGGCATTTTGTTCTTTTAAGCCATCTCTTACTCCTTCTAAAATTTGCAGGTTCAACATTTCGGTTGCTCCTTCTTGCATTGCATTTCCAGTTCGATAGATATTGGTCTCACCGAACTTAAGATATCTTGGTTGCTGCCAAGAAGACATAACAATATGCTTGAAATTATCATTATAATCTTGACGGAGTGCAAACTCTAAAGGTCTTGGTATTGCAGGCCCTGTATCTATATCACCATTATTCGAAGAGCTTTCAAATACCTGAGCGATCGTTGACTTGTTCTCAAAATAATCGTTATAATTCAGTTCGTCATATATCCAGAGTCCAATTAAAATTGTTGCCGCCATACCGATGGCCAAACCAGATATATTGATAATTGAATATATTTTGTTTTTCAACAGATTTCGAAAGGCGATTTTAATATAATTTTTGAACATAACTACAAGATTTTGAGATTTTTAATGTTATTAATTTTCTTAAGTCAAAATGTTCTCAGTGACTTTTTGACCATCTAACATTCTAATAATACGATGGCTATATTTTGCATCATGTTCACTATGTGTCACCATAATAATGGTTGTTCCTGCTTCGTTCAGTTCAATTAAAAGATCCATTACTTCATTACCATTAACACTGTCCAAATTTCCTGTTGGTTCATCCGCTAAAATTAATTTCGGATTGTTAACCACTGCTCTTGCAACAGCTACACGTTGTTGCTGACCTCCAGAAAGCTGTTGCGGAAAGTGATTACGACGATGCATGATCTGCATTTTTTCTAACACTTCTTCTACTCGTTTTTTACGCTCAGCGGGTTTTACACCGGTATAAATTAAGGGCAACTCTACATTTTCAAAAACGGTTAGTTCATCAATTAAATTGAAGCTCTGAAATACGAAACCTACATTGTGCTTTCGCAGATCCGAACGCTTGCGCTCATTATATCCAGCTACTTCTTCGCCGTTAAATTTGAAACTCCCACCATCTGGATCATCTAACAACCCTAAAATATTCAATAAGGTTGATTTTCCACAACCTGAAGGTCCCATGATGGCCACAAACTCTCCATCCTTTACATCAAAAGACAGTTTATTTAATGCGATTGTCTGCACTTCTTCGGTTCTGTAAAATTTCTCTAAGTCGGTAATTTGTATCATTGCGTTATATGTTTTTTTATTACTACTGAAACTAGTTCAGCTTGTGTTGATTGATTCTTATTTTAAAATGAGCTCTTCGGTATCTCCGAAACTATCGTAACTCGATGTTACCACTTTATCTCCCGGATTTAACCCTTCGAGTACTTCGTAATATTCAGTGTTTTGACTTCCAAGTCTTATGTTCACTTTGTAGGCAGTATCTCCATCTTCACTTACTTTAAAAATCCAGTTACCTCCTGTTTTTTGAAAAAACCCTCCTTTAGCAACTAGCAAAGCTTGTTTTTCTGCACTCAGCGCCACCCTAATCTGTAAATTTTGACCTCGTCTTATGCCCTCAGGTATAGCACCTTCAAAATGCATATCTACTTGAAAACGTCCATTAGCAACTTGGGTGAAGACTTTCTTTATCACTAAAGTGTATTGTTTATTATTAAAAGTAAAAGTGCCTTTTTGACCACTATAAATTCTAGAAATATAATGTTCATCAATATCCACACGTACTTTGAAACCACTCAATACATCAATTTGTCCTAGACGTTCTCCTTTATTTTTTGATTGTCCTATTTCTGCATCTAGTGAAGTTAATTGCCCATCAACAGGAGCTCTAACAACAAGGTCGCCTACTTTTTTTCTCATAAGTTCTAGCGCACTTCTCGTTCTCGCATATGAACTTTGCGACTGACCAACTTCTTGCTTCGTTGCAATCGAGTCCTGCGTTAGCACCTGTTTAGCCAATTGCATACGCTGCTTTTGATATTCGTAGTTATTCTTAGACGATTCATAATCTTGCCGTCCGATAGCATCCTTGTCATATAGGCGTTGATTTAAATCGTATAAGCGTTTAGCCTCAATCAAGCTATTTTCAACATCTGTAAATTGATTACGTCTGTTAATTGTGTTTTGACGTGCAGCATTCTGAGATATTTGCATCTGAGTCAGCAGATTATAAACAGATGTTTCTTGATTAATTAAACTTAATTCTAAATCTGTATTTGATAATCTTAAGATTGGCTCTCCTTTTTTCATAATAGCACCATCCTCTACAAACTTTTCCTCAACTCGACCTCCTTCTAAAGCATCTAAGTAGATGGTAGTAATTGGAAGTACGATTCCGTTAACGGGGATATTTTCTTGAAAAACATCATTCTTAACCGCATTTATAGAAATACGTTCTTTGGCTACGTTCAATTTAGATCCTCCAGAAGTACTCATAATTACAAAAACGATTAATGCCGCGAGTGCAACACCTCCGCCAATGAGTGCGATTCGAGATTTTGAAAATTGTTTCTTTTTAATTGGAACGTCCATTCGTTGATTTTTTAGTTACACCTATTACATAGTCAAGATGATGCCAAAAAATTAAACATTTAATAATCAGTGTTTTAGAGATTATTTCCTTTTCTAAAGTGTTCGGTTTTGATACACTTTCTGTTCGATTTTGATACAACTTTTTAAATAGAAATTATTTCCATTTCTATTTTTTTTAGGCTGCCAATATTATTGTAATATTGTATCAATGGTATTAAAAGAAGCGAGCATATTAGTAATAGATGACGATTTAGATGTCTTGACCGCGTTGCGTCTTTTGTTAAAACCTTTGGTAAAAGAAGTCGTAATAGAAAAGAATCCGAGTAATATTGGTTCACAAATTGCCAATAAAAAATTTGATATCATTATTCTTGATATGAATTTTAACGGTCTTGTAAATACTGGAAACGAAGGTATTTTTTGGTTGAATAAAATTAAGAAACAACGACCAGAAACCTTTGTTATTTTAATAACGGCTTATGCTGATATTGACTTAGCAATTCGAGGTTTGAAAGAAGGTGCGGCAGATTTTTTAGTCAAACCTTGGAAGAATGAAAAAATAATAAATACGATAACATCCTTACTTAAAGCTAAAAAATCTAATTCAGGGAAGAAAACAACAATACATCTTAATGAAACCAAAATAATTGGCGAAAGTGATGCCATGAAAGATGTTTTTCTCAAACTTAAAAAAGTAGCACCTACAGATGCAAATGTGTTAATACTTGGTGAAAACGGAACGGGTAAAGATCTAATCGCAAAGGCATTGCATGAGAATTCAAACAGAAGTGATCAACCATTTATAAAAGTAGATGTCGGATCTTTATCCTCTTCGCTATTCGAAAGTGAATTATTCGGTTATAAAAAAGGGGCTTTTACGGATGCGCGAGAAGACAGAAAAGGACGTTTTGAAGCAGCCAATGGCGGTACGCTCTTTTTGGATGAAATCGGAAATATCACTTTAGGACAACAAGTTCGTTTACTTACAGTATTACAAAATAGGATGGTTACGCCATTGGGTTCAAATGAATCTATTCCTGTAGATATACGACTAATTTGCGCGACTAATATCGATCCTAAAATATTAGCTGACGAAAAAAGGTTTAGAAAAGACCTTATTTATCGTATCAATACCGTTGATGTAATTGTTCCTCCCTTAAGGGATAGAGATAATGATGTTACTGAACTCTCAAAATATTTTGTTTCGTTATATGCAGATAAATACAATAAAACGCCTTTTACCTTTGATGCTGGCTTTATTGCAAAATTAAAAAAACATGATTTCCCAGGTAACGTAAGAGAACTTCAATACATTTTAGAGCGCGCCGTGATTATGACCGAAGACACCATGCTTACATCTGACGATCTGGTGTTTTCTTCAATCGAAAGACCTCGCGTGTCTAACGCTCCAACCACTATGAATCTCGATGATATTGAAAAAAATGCCATCTTCACTGTTTTAGAAAAAAACAAAGGAAACGTTTCTAAATCTGCCAAAGAATTAGGGATTACTAGGGCTGCTCTCTATAGAAGATTAGATAAGTATGAACTATAGAAGCTACATTCTCTACCTCTTTTTTCGCATACTATTGTTAGTTACAGCTATCCTTACTCTGGGATATTATATATATGAGAAGAATCATGCTATAATTGCACTCTCAAGTCTTATACTTATTTATTTAATCATTAATACATATACCTTTGCAAAGCGTCGTTTTGTAGCGATGGATGATTTTTTTGAAGCCGCAAAATATCGTGACTTTTCACGATGGTTTCCAGAAGATAGAGGTCCAAAAGATATCAGGTTCTTATATGCTGGTTTTAACGAAATTAATCGAACTATAAAAGAAATTAACTCACAAAATGAAGCACAATATGTCTATCTGCAAAAAATTTTAGAAATGGTAGATATCGGCATTATTGCCTATAACTTAGAAACCGGAGATGTACTTTGGAGCAATGATTCATTTAGAGAAACCTTAGACTTTCCTTCGTTCAAAAATATTCGTTTCGTAGAAAAAAGAAAACCTGAGTTATATGCAATAATATTTGAAACCTATCATAGGGATCCTAATTCAATATCAATAGCCGTTCAAAATGAAAAAATAAAAGTATTGATTTCTGATACTATTTTTCAAGTAAATGAAGAAGCATTTAAATTGATCGTAGTTCAAAATATTGACGATACTTTAAATAAAAATGAGTCAGAAGCATGGAAAAAGCTATTGAGTGTTATGACGCACGAAATAATGAATTCTATTGCACCCATTTCTTCACTAGCGGATACTCTTCAGCGAAATGTGCAACTTACATTAGAACACCCAACTGAAAATGTACTTGAACTAGAAGATCTACATGCCGGAATAAAAACGATTAAAAATAGAGGTGAAGGCTTGCTCAAATTTGCAAAAACATATCGAAGTTTAAGTAAAGTGACCCACCTAAATCTTGAAAAAACGAAAGTATCCGAGCTTTTTAAGAATATTCAATTGTTGATGGAACCGTCAATCAAAGCAAAAAACATCGCCGTAGATTTTAACATATCAACACCTCGACTTGAGTTAGATATCGATTCGCATCTCATAGAACAAGTATTGATAAATTTAATTCTAAATGCAATTGATGCTTGCAAAAACCGGCCAAATGCACATATAAAAATTCAAGCTTCTCAAACACCAAATCATGATACCATTATTAAAGTTTTTGATAACGGCGCTGGTATTCCTCAAGATATTATGGAGAGCATTTTTATTCCATTCTTTACAAGTAAGGCCACAGGAAGTGGCATTGGCCTGAGCCTTTGTAAGCAAATCATGTTACTTCATAAAGGTAAAATCGTGGTAAATAGTAAAGAAAATGAAGGGTCTGTTTTTAGTTTAGTATTTTAATTTGCAGAACCTTTTGACTTCAGTTTACTAGAGGCTTTAATTTATCTATTTTCCAAGAACAATATCGCTAAATAGAATCAAATAGAAGTTAAAAATGGCAGCATATTTTCCTTATAATTATTGCCGATAGGGATTTCTATTCGACCTAACTCAACGTCATTTTTAGTATATGCAGTAATTTTTTCACTGTTTACGATATACGAACGATGCAAGCGAATAAACCGTAGATCTATTCTCTTTTCAAAAGCAGATATACTTTCCTTCACCATAATTGTTTCTTTATCTCGTAAATGTATTTTGATGTAATCTTTTAAACTTTCGATATATAATACTTCATCAAAAACAATCTTGATTTTCTTTTTTGATTTATTCACAAATACATAATTCTCTTTACTTCTTGTATTTTGTTCAATTGATGGACTTTGAACTACTTGTTTTTGTTTTAAGAATTTTTGAATAGCCAAGAAAAAACGATCAAAAAAGATTGGCTTCAATAAGTAATCTAACGCATTGAGTTCAAAACCATCCACTGCATAATCTCGATATGCTGTTGTAAAAACTACATCAGGTTTTTGTATTAGGTTTTTAAAGAAATCTGTGCCTTTTAACACTGGCATTTCTATGTCTAAGAATAGTAAGTCTATTTTAGTATTGTTCATAAAAGTACTTGCTTCTAAAGCACTTGAACAGGATGCAACCAATTCAAAATTAGGTATTTTATGCAAGTAGGTTTCCAAAAGTTCCCTTGCTAATGGTTCATCATCAATGATTAAACATTTATAACTCATATGATGTCTAATTTGAGATTAGCCGAAAAAGAAGTAGACTTATTTTCTATAATGAGATCATAAGCCTTCGGATATAATAATTCTAATTGTTTCCTAATATTCTTAAGCCCAATAGATTCCTTTGTACTTAATTTTTCAAGTACCTGTGGTTTACTATTCCTTACCTTAAATTCTAATTGTTCTCCTTTTTTCGATATGTTAATGTTTATACTTGCCTGATCCATTTCATTAACAACTCCATGCTTAAAGGCGTTCTCAACAAACGTAATGAGTAATAACGGGGCTATTTTCTCCTGACCAGTTACGTTTTTACTAAAAGAAATTTTGACTCTATCTGCATATCGTATTTTTTCTAAGGATAAATAATTTTCAATTAAATCAATCTCTTTATCTAACGTGACATATTCATCATTACAACGATATAAAATATAGTCTAAAATATGAGAGAGTTTCTGAATCACTTTTGCAGTATTGTCTGATTTTTTTAAGGCAAGTGCATACAAGTTATTCAAGGTGTTAAATAAAAAATGAGGGTTTAATTGGTTTTTTAAGGCTACTAATTCTGCGGTTCTTTTTTGCTCATTCAACTTTAATAAATGTTGTTTCTCTGCATATAATTTAAAAACTAACAATAAGAGCGTAGGATATAATAAATACAGAGACTTTGAAATGAACTCACTAATATTTGTAAGTCTTCCAAGAAAAGAAGCATCTTCAAAACGTTTTAAATAATTAACATAAGTTTTTGGAAAGGTTGGTTCAAAGTAATATATAAATATAAAGTTACAAACTATATAAAATACAAGCAACGTTGCTGTTATCGTTAGGACAAAAGCTACCGTTTTTCCTTTGTTCAAAAGATGTCGAATCAGCAATTCTATAATAACAAAAGCTAAAGAGATTTGTAACACTACCCGTATTCCAAATGTTATAAACAGTTCGCTTTTCGTGGTATAATACCAACTCGATGTTGATGCTGAAAAAGCAAAAATAATCACTCCGAAAATTAAGTACTTAAACTTAGAGACTTCTAAAAAATGCTGTATTCGATGCCACATAACTCTTTGAATTGATTGTCAATGTACAAATTTAAATAAAAGCTATGTCGAATAGCCTTCCAACTATCAATAAGTACCAACAAAAACACTATTTGTGTAGACTAAACGGTTAATCGCTTTTAACAATCTTTTTAACCCCTTTCAATGCCTTTCTGAACGCTTGTTTTATGGACGTCAAACCTGTGATTACTTTAGCACTATAACATACTTAACCGCAAAATATTAACGAATAAAACAATCAAAGCCATGAGCAAAATTCTAATTTTAAGTAGTCTATTATTTGTAACATCTTTCACTATAAACGCCCAAGAATCTACTTGGAAAATTGATCCAAACCATTCTAAAATCAACTTTGATATTTCCTATTTTAAAGTGGGTACTATCAAAGGGAGTTTCGACAACTATTCAGGTTCATTTGTTCAAAAAAAGGATGCTCTATCTCAAATTACTATAAACATAAAATCTGCATCTATAAATACAAATCAAAAAGATAGAGATAAACATTTGAGAACTAGTGATTTTTTTGGAACCGAAGCACATCCCGAAATAATTTTCATAAGTACATCTATTACGAAAACAAGTGACAAGGTGTATAAAATAATCGGAGATTTCACAATGACAGGTATTACCAAATCTATTGTTCTAAAAGGGATCGATAAGGGAAGTTATGTACATCCACGTTTTAAAACGAACAACAAATTTATCACAATTACTGGTATTATTAAACGTGAAGATTTCAAAGTAGGAACAAACTATCCACCAGCGAAGTTCGCGCTAGGTAAAGAGGTTCATCTTATTGGAGAAATTCATTTAATAGAAGAAAAATAGCTATGAAACAACTACTATTTACGCTGTGTGTCTTTTTTATCTCTATATCTTTCTACGGCCAAGGAATGATAACTGGAAAAGTTCTAGATAAAATAACCAATGAATCTATTCCTTATGCTAATGTTATCATTAAAAATGGACGTAATATAATGTCAGGTGGAATCACAAATGGTCTAGGGGATTTTTCAATCACACAAATACCTTATGGAAGGTACATCATTGAAATTCAATTTATTGGATATAAATCGATTATAAAAAATATAATGATTAATAAAGCCAATCGTACTTTAACCTTAGGGAATGTTTATTTGGAAGAAGATGCCGTTTCCTTAGACGCCGTCGAAATAACCGCCGAACGCTCAACAATTGAACAGAAAATTGATAGAAAGGTTATCATTGTTGGAAAAGATTTAATCACAGCCGGTGCCTCCGCGAGCGATATTATGGGCAATATTCCGTCGGTAAGCATTACTCAAGATGGGGAATTGTCATTGCGTGGAAATGAAAATGTACGAGTCTTAATAGATGGAAAACCTACGAATATTAGTTCGCGTGACTTGTTACAACAGATACCATCTACCTCAATAAAAACAATCGAATTAATAACAAATCCGTCAGCAAAATACAATCCTGAAGGAATGAGTGGGATCATCAATATCACTTTGAAAAAGAATTCGAATATCGGTTTCAACGGTTCTGTTAATGCCGGTTTTACTTATGGAGAACGCGCACGATATAACAACTCCTTAAGTTTAAATTATCGATCTGGGAAAATCAACTTTTTTAGTAGCTATGGAAACAGATTGGGAGTTGGTGTTACAAATGGATTTATTAATAGAACCGTCGAACGCATCGGTCAAGATATCTTAAGTATTGCTGATCGAACTTCACACCTTTTAAAATTTGGTGTTGATTTTTACCTTAATGACAAAAACACAATTTCTGTTTATACCAACCAAAATCTTTTTGATGCTATTTTGGACGCCAAGAGGAACATCGTCCTTTTAGATACCCCAAATGCTAATTACAACCAATTCGACTTGACCAATAGGGATAATAAGAATGCGTCTTATAATTTCGATTTTAAACATAATTTTTCGACAAAAGGACATTTTATTGAACTCGAAGTAGATTTCAATACTCTAAAGAGTGATACTCATAACGACTTTGATTTTAACGGAAATACTCCTTTATCAAATTACGACGAATTCATTGATGACATCAGAACTAATACAACCATAAACCTCGATTATGTAAATCCACTCTCCGAAAATACGACCCTAGAAATAGGTCTCGAAACTCGCTTACGACGTACAGAAAATACCTATATCACTGATCGAACAGATTTCAGTAATTCAAATTTTAGATATGATCGAGATATCCATTCTTTTTACGTCTCATTTAGCCAAAATTTGAATAAATGGCAATATAACTTAGGTTTACGATTAGAAGATTATACTGTAGATACTCAATTCAATGAAGATTTTGAAGTACCATTCATTTTTGCCGACAAATTATTTAATATGTATCCTTCTGGATTTTTAAAATATACCCCTAGTGACGAAGGTAGAAACTCATATCAAATAAGTTTTAGTCGAAGAATTGACCGTCCTTCTTTAAATCAGATTAATCCAATAAGGCAGCTAAGTACACCATTAATAATTCTTACCGGAAATCCAAGTTTGGTACCCCAGTTCACCAATTCATTAGAGTTAAATTATAGTAGAAAACTCGAAAAAGGTAACGTTACATTTGGTGGATTCTATCGAAGGATCAATGATGAAATTAATAGAAGAGGTTTTTTCGATGAAGACAATCCTGCGGTTTTAATTGTTGACTATGATAACTTTGATAGCAATGACGCATATGGGTTAGAATTATCAGCCAATTACAGACCCGCGCATTGGTGGAGTTTAAATGGAAGTTTTGATGTCTATTCTAGAATTCAGAAAGGTTTTATTGAAGGGCAAAGGGTCGAAGTAAACAACACCTTAATGAATATCAAGTTTAATAACAGCTTTAAAGCCTCAAAGAACCTTACATTTCAATTATTTACTTTTTACAGCGGAAAACAAAGTATTTTACAATATGATTTAAAAGACAACTTTTTTATGAATGCCGGAGCGCGATATAATTTTGCCAAAGGAAAAGGAACATTTAGCCTAAATTTCAATGACATCTTTAAAACACAGCGATTTGCCTTTGAAACGTTTAGAACCATCATTCAAGTTGGCCAGTTTAAAAGAGATTCTCGATCGGTATATTTGGGGTTAGCTTACCGTTTTGGTACTAGTAAAAACAAAGGTATAAAACGCAAAAAAAGAGATAAAAACGAGAAGGCCGATAAGCTATTATAAATAAAATTTGAGTTAATTACATAATCTGCTCCCTTTAAAGCAAATGATACTACTTTTAAGGGAGTATCTTTTTGTAAGAACAAATATTGAAATATTTAGAGAAAAGAGAAGTTAAAAAGGTTAGACTTTTTTCATAGCACCAATAAAGCTATTTTTATACGTTCTACCTATTGGGAGTATCGTGTTTTTAATAAAAACTTGATTGCCTGTAACCTTTTGTATTTGATCCAAATTAACAACATAAGATCGATGAACTCGCATGAAGTTAAATGGCCTAAGTTTCTCTGACCAATTCCGAAGACTATCTAAAACAAGAATTTCTCTTTTAGCGGTAACAACATTTACATAATCAACTTCTGCCTTTAGATACATAATATCTTCAATATTGGTTTTATAGATGGTTTTATCTGCGTAAAGAAAAATATGATTCTTAGTTTTTTCTTGAACTAAAAGCGAGCGTACTCTGGTGAGTGATTTTACAAATCGTTCATATGAAAAAGGTTTAACCAAATAATCTGTTACTGCTTCTTCAAATGCTTCAATAGCATAATTAGAGTACGCCGAGGTAATAACTACTAAAGGTGGGTTTCGCAAAGTTTTTAAAAAAGAGATCCCGTTTAATTCGGGTAATTGAATATCCAAAAATAATACATCTGTTTTTTCAAGTTGCTCTAAAGGTATGTCTAAACCGCTTTCGTAATTTCCTATAAAATTAAGAAAAGGTGTTTTATCAATATAGGTTTTTAAAATTTCTACCGCTGAGACCTCATCTTCTAAAATTAAACATTGTATCATAGTTTTAGTGTCAGTTTTATTTCGAAAAAATCTGTTTCCTCATTTATTTCTAATGTATGGTTTTGCGGGTATAATAATTGTAACCTCTTTTCGGTATTTCTAATCCCAATTCCACTTTCTATCCAATCTACGGATATCCTATCTAAAGCATTTTTATTGAACGGATTTTTACAGAAAAACCTGAGTTCTTTATTCTTAAGTAGAATCTCTATATCTATTTTATGGTTATTTCCTTTCAAAATACTCACATACTTAAAGGCATTTTCAATAAAACCAATTAACAATATAGGTGCAATTTCTTGCGTTTGGTTCTCAATATTTTTAATAAAATTTACTTGAACTTTATCTGATAATCTTTCTTCTTGTAAATGAATATAATTTTGAATATGAAATAATTCTTGTTGAATGGCCACTTTTTCTTTTTGTCCTTCATGCAAAATATATCTAAAGCTATCTGAAAGTTTTAAAATTAAATCTGGCGTTTTATCATCCTTTTTCAGAGCGTTCAGATAAATAGTATTTAGTGTATTGAACAAAAAATGAGGATTGACTCTAGCCTTTAACAAGTTCATTTCTGTCTTTTGTTTTTCTTCTAAAAGGACATTTAATTCTTGCTGATTTTTCAAGCTTTTTTTGATACTATAAATTGTAAAAAAAACAATTCCGAAGCCAATATATGTTAATAGATTAGATACAGTTTGCGTCCAATAATTAGTCATTTCTGGATGAAAAAAATGGTCTAGGTACTCATATAACAATACATTTAAACTAAAAACAAGGACTAAAATAGGAAGGTGTTTTAGTTTGTTTTTCTTTGGAAAAAAAACAAGGTATAAAAAATAAGATATCGTCATTTTAAAAATCAGTGAGTTTAATTCATGCGAAAAAGACATCATATAGCCTCCTTCTCTTTTCATATATTTTATATATGGATAAAACAAAACCAGGCACCAAAGTACCAAATGAAAATAAGGTTCAGATTTAACAAATTTTTGATATGGACTCTTCTTTTTCATTCGTCGTTAATAATGGCTTCTAAAAAGTAATTTCAATATCCTTAATAGCAGCCTTTGCTAAAATAGTCTTTTCCCCTGTTGTTCCACTAATTCTAAAAATGAGTCTACCTCCTTTTAAAGGATTACAATCCTCTACATTAAAATATGTTTTATTATCTAATTTGAACCAAAGACTATTATTTTTTCTCCCTATTTCTACATCATACCATCTACCTATTTCCATAATGTTATCAGACAGCCGCTCATTAAACCCTTTTGAAAGCTGAGAGTTGTTCTTAAAAAAGAAAGGTTTGTTACCATGAGACCTATTATTAATTGTAAGATTGTAGTGTTTCATATCACTCCGCCAATTCCATACCTCTCTTGGTGTAGCTGTTTCAGCGGGTAATTTGAATTCTCCATTTTCATCGTCCTGTAAAACCGAAAACAAGGTAATTAACACTGTTGACGACGATATCGCTTTTACTTTATACCTAAGTGTAAAATCTTTGTTATAAATCTTTGGGCTAATTAAAAAATAACCATCCGAACCTGCTGTCTCTTCAACAATAAGTGTGTTTCCTTTTATGGTACTTTTGCCTTTATCAAAGGTTTGCCAGGTACTCAGTTCTTGAACTGTTATTTTCTCTTGTTTTATACCTGTTTGCCCATAACTAGAGAGAATTGTTAGAAGTATGGAAAAAGTTGTTATGCTGATCTTGTTTTTCATATCTTTTATTTTTAAAATTAATCTGTAGTACCTCCGTATCGATAGTCTCTATCTTTTCTGTTTCTTTTTTTTACTTTATTCTGAAATAGTTTGTAATTGATATTAAATAAGAAGCCAAACGTTTGCGATTGAAAACGCCAAACTTCATTTTGTATGACATTTTCAGTGACACCTGTTCTATACATTAAATTATTATCAAGTATGTCGACAATACGCATATTCATAGTTAGTCGGTTCTCCAAAAGTTTAAGTCTAACCGCTACATCTAGACGATTTCTTGGGTCAATAAAATCAAAAGCGTTTTGGATTTTAAAATTTTGCCTGTATGAAACATCCGCACTAAGTGTTTTGCTAATTTTAAAAGAGTTTTTAAATATTAAATTAGAAGAATACAATTGATTCCATGTTAAAAAAACATCCTGATTAATGGCAGTATGGTAATAGTTAACAGATAGCTGACTGTTCCAAAAATCTAGAAGTTTATAACTCATACTTGTCTCAACTCCGTAAGAATGTTTTTCGCCTATGTTATCAAAAAAATTAAGCAATACTCCATCATCATCAATCTCTTGTAATCTTTCAATAACATCGGTTCTGTATCTATAAAAGATAGCTGCAGAAGCAGTTAATTTATTTCCTTTAAATTGATAATTTGTTTCTAAATTATTACTAAA
Source organism: uncultured Flavobacteriaceae bacterium (assembly GCA_947494325.1). Taxonomy (GTDB): domain Bacteria; phylum Bacteroidota; class Bacteroidia; order Flavobacteriales; family Flavobacteriaceae; genus Aureibaculum. The sequence continues at coordinate 730,965 of CANLUS010000001.1, read as the reverse complement.
TTCTGGTCGCAGGCCCGGGTTAGCAATCCATTCGAAATATTGATTCCTAGCCTGAAACGGATTTATATTTCTGAAATTTGGACGGGAAACTCTTTTGCTATATCCTATATTTATTGAGTTCCTTGGATTAAAAGCAAAAGATACATGAAGAGAAGGGAATAGATTTGAAAACTTTAAATCTGTTGTTTGATTCGATGAAAAATCAATTGAATTGGAGGTTAATTTTTCATACCTAAGTCCTAACTGCAAAGTTAACTTACTCAAGGTAATATTGGTTAATCCATAAATACCAAATAAAGATTCTTTATACCTAAAAATATTATCTGTTTCTAAGTCGCCTGCTAAATTTGTAAATAAAGAACTTGATAAGTCTCTGTTATTCCAAGACCCTCCCATTTCAATAAGAATTTTGTCTGAGACCGACGATGAATAGTCTATCGCGAAGGCATTGAGAATATTATCATTTCGACGTTCTTCATTGAAAAGAAAAACACCCTCCTCAAAATCCATAGCAGGAAATACGTTGTTATTTTTGGTATACTGATAATCAACTTCTAAAAAATGATTCTCTTTGTTAAACTTTGTTCTGTAATTTGCATTTACATTTAACGTATTGTGACTATGTGATGAATTGCGGGTGTAAACAAAATCTTCTCTTCCTGTCACATTAGTATACGAAGTATTGTTGAAAAAACTGTGGTAGTCATCGGTATGGTCAAATTCCAAAGACAACTCATTTTTATCATCTATAAAAAAATCGAACCCAGTATTTATCTTTCTTACGAGACCATTAAAATCATGCGGAGCAAAAAAGTCACGGGTATCTCCATTTTCATATTGCTGAGAAATCCTTTGTTTACTATCCATTTTCCGACCTGCTTGTGAAGCGTTTAACCTAAAATTCATCCAAGAGAAATTGTAATTACCATCAATTCCATAATTATACCTTTTAGTGCCTGCACCCGTATTGATGGCAGTATTTAAACCTTTTGAAATATTTCTTTTTAAAATCACATTAATAATCCCAGAAAGTCCATTGGCTTGATTCTTAGCCGAAGGAGAAGTAATAATTTCTATGCGCTGTACCGATGATGCGGGTAATTGCTCTAATAATTCAGTTGGGTTTAAAGAAGAAGGTTTCCCATTAATCAATAATCTTACATTACCGCTACCTCTGAGGGATAAACTTCCTGTACCCAAATCTGTTTGAATTTCTGTTATTTGATCAAAAGCTTCTAATATTGTCGCTCCCGTTTGCTGTAGATCAGCACCCAGATTAATAACCTTTCTATCAATTTCTAATTTGGAGGTAGTACTTTCTGCTCGTACTATTATTTCATCCAACTCTGAAGAAGATGCGTCGAGTAAAAAAATAATTTCTTTAGGTTTTTTTATCTGTTGCAATTGAAGAATCTTCGTTTCATATCCGATAAAACTAACCTCAAATCGAGTGACTACTTTATCTAATTTTATGCTGAATTCGCCTCGCTCATTTGTTGTTGTTCCATCAATTAGAACATCATTACTATATACTGCCACAGTAGCAAAAGGTATTGCCTCTTTTGATGTACCGTCAAAAACAAACCCGCTGTAAACTCTATTTTGTGCGTTTGATATGAAACAAACAAAACATAAAGAAATAAGTAGAAATGGAAATCGCATTAAGTGATCTTATATTTCTACAAATATGATTCAGTACTTTTCTAAAAAGAAATTTATTCTGTTAGTGCGTCTATTTAATCTGTTAATGTCGTTGCTCCCTGTTTTTTTTAAAATTCCATCTCAAATTTCATTAATATGGGATTCATTGGCAGCCCATTCTTCCCTGCAAGCTCTACTTGAAAATCGAAAAACAGAAGCTTCATGTCATTCAAAAAAAGAAGCGAGCTCCATTATTGGAACTCGCTTGCTTTATACCGTTTTTCGATTTGTGTGTACTCGAGGTGGGAATCGAACCCACACTCCCGAAAGAACTGGATTTTGAATCCAGCGCGTCTACCAATTCCGCCACTCGAGCATTTTTCTAAAAGAGTGGTGCAAATCTAAAAAATAAATTCGGTTTACCATAAAAATACCATTGTAAGTATTGTAGTTCTCTTTAAATAATTTCTACTTTTGTGAACAACTCAAATTATACAAAACACACAACTACACAATGAAACAAAAAATACCTAAACCAAAACTTTTTGCTTGCACTCAATCTACGGAATTAGCACAAAGAATTGCTGACGAATACGGTGAAGAACTCGGAAAATCTAGAAAGAGTGTATTTAGCGATGGTGAATTTCAAGTGTCCTTCGACGAATCAATTCGCGGGCGACGTATCTTTATTATTGGATCTACCTGCCCACCATCTGATAATTTGATGGAAATGCTGTTAATGATAGATGCAGCAAAAAGGGCATCTGCAAGACATATTACTGCAGTGATGCCTTATTTTGGTTGGGCTAGACAAGATAGAAAAGACAAGCCAAGAGTTCCTATCGCCGCTAAGATGGTGGCGAATTTGCTCCAAGCTGCTGGTGCTACACGTATTATTACTATGGATTTACATGCCGATCAAATTCAAGGGTTTTTCGAGAAACCTGTAGATCATTTATATGCTTCTACCATTTTCTTACCAGAAATAAAAGCATTAAATCTTGATAACATTACGATTGCTTCTCCAGATATGGGAGGTTCTAAACGTGCTTATGCCTATTCTAAGTTTTTAGAAAGTGAAGTAGTTATTTGTTATAAGCAACGCTTAAAGGCCAATGTTATTTCGCATATGGAGCTGATCGGTGATGTAAAAGGCAGGAATGTTATTTTAGTTGATGACATGATCGACACGGCTGGTACCTTGACTAAAGCGGCCGATTTAATGATGGAAAAAGGTGCTAAAAGTGTACGTGCTATTTGTACACATGCGGTACTTTCTGGACAGGCTTATGAACGTATTCAAAATTCCAAATTAGAACAACTTATTATTACAGATACAATTCCTGTAAAACAGGAGCTTTCTAAGATAAAAATTGTATCTTGCGCCCCTTTATTTGCTGATGTGATGCATAAAGTTCAAAATAACACATCCATTAGTGATCAATTTTTAATGTAAATAAATATAATTAAGTAATGAAATCAATTACGATCAAAGGATCCAAAAGAGAAAGCGTAGGCAAAGTATCGACTAAAGCCTTACGTAATGCTGGAAAGGTGCCTTGCGTGTTATACGGAGGTGATCAACCAATACACTTTTCAGCGAACGAATTAGCGTTTAAAAATTTAGTGTATACTCCAAGTGTTTACACAGCATCGATCGAGTTAGAAAGTGGCGAGAAACTTGCTGCTATCCTTCAAGATATTCAGTTTCATCCAGTAACTGATAAAATCTTACATATAGATTTTTATCAAATATTTGATGATAAGCCAGTGGCTTTGAATATTCCTGTACAATTAGAAGGAAGTTCGCCAGGTGTATTGAATGGTGGTAACTTACGATTTCCAAATCGTAAGCTAAAAATAAAAGCTATCCCTTCTAACTTACCAGATTATATTTCAGCTGATATTTCTAAGCTAAAAATCGGAGACAAAGTTTTTGTAAGAGACTTACAAAATGACGCTTATACGATACTACACCCAGAAAGTATGGTGGTTGTTCAAGTAAGAATGGCACGTGCTGCTGTTGTTGAGGATGAGGATGATGAAGTGGAAGGTGAAGAAGGAGCAGAAACTGCAGACGGAGCAACTCCAGAAGCTGCTGCGCCACAGGAATAATTAATATTCTTATAATTTATAAAAGCTCTGCATCATGTGGAGCTTTTTTTGTTGTTAAAATGTATCTTTGTTAGATGCGCATTATTTCATGGATTAAATCACTTTTTCTAAAGAAGAACATTACAAATACCAGTATGAAAAAATATCTTATCGTTGGTTTAGGAAACATTGGAACTGAGTATGACGATACTCGTCATAATATTGGCTTCAAAATCTTAGATGAACTTGCATCTACAAATGAAGTAACTTTTAAAAATGAAAAGCTAGGTGCTGTCGCTAATTTTAGATTCAAGGGGCGGACTTTTATCTTATTAAAGCCCTCAACCTATATGAATCTGAGTGGTAAAGCAGTAATGTATTGGATGACTAAAGAAAAAGTTCCATTGGAGAACATACTTGTAATCTGTGACGATTTGAATATTTCATTTGGCACGATTCGGTTGAAACCAAAAGGAAGTGCTGGTGGCCATAATGGCCTTAAGCACATCAATGAAATACTGAACACCCAGCAATATGCTCGATTTAGATTCGGAATCAGCGATGCATTTAAAAAAGGAAGGCAAGTAAATTATGTGCTCGGAAAATGGAGTGACAAAGAAAATAAAATCCTCCCTGAACGACTTGAAAAAGCCGTCCAGTTAGTGAAATCTTTTGGTACTGCCGGAGTGGCACATACCATGAGTGAATTTAATGGAAAATAAATTATTCTACTGTAACAGACTTTGCTAAATTTCGCGGTTGATCAACATTACAATTACGCATTACTGCGATATGATATGACAATAACTGCAATGGAATAGTGGTTAACAAAGGTGTAAATGCCTCTTCTGTTTCAGGTATTTCAATCACATGATCCGCGATTTCTTTTACCTGTTCATCGCCTTCTGTAACAACAGCAATAATTTTTCCTTTTCTCGATTTAATTTCTTGAATATTACTTACTACCTTTTCATAGTGCCCTCTACTTGTTGCAATCACAATTACGGGCATTCTGTCATCAATTAAGGCTATAGGTCCATGCTTCATTTCGGCCGCCGGATAACCCTCTGCATGTATATAAGATATTTCCTTTAACTTCAAAGCTCCTTCTAAAGCCACAGGGAAGTTATATCCTCTTCCTAAATAAAGACAATTCGTTGATAGTAAATATTCTTTAGCGATTTCTTTTACATGTTCATCTACTCCTAGCGCCTTTTCAACTTTTTGCGGAATTAATTCTAATTCTTGTAAATGCATCCTGTAGTCTGAGCTAGACATTGTTCCTTTAGCTCTCGACAATCGAAGTGCAATTAAAGATAAAACGGTTATCTGTGTTGTAAACGCTTTTGTTGACGCCACACCAATCTCTGGCCCGGCATGTGTGTAAGCTCCTGCATCAGTTTCTCGAGCAATAGAGGAACCAACAACATTACAAACACCAAAAACAAAGGCTCCTTTTTCTTTTGCCAATTTAATAGCCGCTAAAGTATCGGCAGTTTCACCAGATTGTGAAATAGCAATTACAACATCTTTCTCGGTAATTATAGGGTTTCTATATCTAAATTCTGAAGCGTATTCAACTTCTACTGGAATTCTCGCAAATTCTTCGAAGATATATTCTGCTACTAAACCTGCATGCCATGAAGTACCACATGCAACAATTATAATACGATCAGCATTTAAAAACTTCTTCATATTATCTTCAACACCTGCCATTTTTATAAGGCCCTCATTTCTTAGTAACCTTCCGCGATATGTGTCAGTAATGGCCCTTGGTTGCTCATAAATTTCTTTCAACATAAAATGGTCATAACCACCCTTTTCTATCTGTTCTAAATTCATTTGTAATTCCTGAACATCAGCATCAACTATCGAATCATCATGAATTTTTCGTATCTCAACATCCTTCCCAACTCTAATAATTGCCATTTCTTCATCATCCAAATAAATAGCATCTTTAGTATATTCTATGAATGGAGAAGCATCAGATGCAACAAAAAACTCTTTTTTATCTTTTCCAATACCAATTGCAATAGGACTCCCTAAACGAGCTACAACTATTTCATCCGGTTTGTTCTTATCAAAAACAGCAATAGCATATGCTCCAATGACTTGGTTTAAAGCAATTTGAACTGCCTTACCCAACTTCACATTATACTCTTTTTTTACCTCTTCAATTAAATTGATTAAAACCTCAGTATCAGTATCACTTTTGAAAGAATAGCCTCTGTTAATCAGTTCTTTTTTAAGAGTATCATAGTTTTCTATAATTCCATTATGAACGATGACCAATTCTCCAGATTGTGACGTATGCGGGTGTGAATTCACATCATTCGGAACACCGTGTGTTGCCCATCGAGTATGACCAATTCCTAAGTTTCCTTTCGTAGTAATATCATTGGCGGCCTTTTCTAAAAGATCACTTACTTTTCCTTTTGTTTTAGATAATACAATATCATTGCCGTCATAAAGTACAATTCCTGCACTATCATAACCTCTATATTCAAGACGTTGTAACCCATTAATGATAATTGGATAGGCTTCTCTATAACCTATGTAACCTGTTATTCCACACATAGCAAATGTTTTTTTCGGATTTTAGTTATTTTCTTCTGTATAAAAAATTGTTAATTTTAATCTTGTTTCATCTGTCGCAGGAAATTTATTTCCCTTTATAACCACCCCTCTTGTTCGCCAGCTAAAATCTCTAACTATCGTATCTATTACTGATAATGGAGCATCCGTTGGGTGGTAACTTTTCAATGCCAACCTAGAAATTTCACCATCACTATCCGATTTTAATAGCTCCGAAATATAATCTGTAATTGAAAATCTGTACCTAATAGGATTGTTCGTATCATCATCTCTCTCTAAAAAACCTCCTATTCCAGTGGCATTTTGCTCAGTAATAACATCAAGAAGTAGTGAATTATTGTCCGCATTGTATAAATAAAGTTGTTCTGGTACATTTCTATTCATTTCATCATCTTCAACATACAGGTCTAGAATGGCTCCATTAATTAACCAATTTTCAGCTCTAATTTCATCTAAATCTATCTGAATTTGAAGTTCTGCTTCGGATCCAGCAGAGCCTTGAACAAATAACTTTTCTTCTCCGTCAATTACATTGGGAGCATTCATAAAGCTTTCAACGATAGCTCCTGCATAATCACGAGTATATGTACTTGCTCTAATTCCAGAAAATGGTAGGGTTAATACCTGTTTTGTTTTCACAGCTACTTGCAGATCGTCGGTATCTCCATCACCATTCAAATCAATGCCTTCTTCGTCAGTAAGTATTTCATTTGTATAATATATATTTAATGAAGCATCAGACATAGTTAATGACATTAAAGAACCATCACTTCCTTCTGGTTCAAATAATAATCCACGAAAGTACTGAGAAAAATTGTCGGCACTTGCAAAATTAGTTTCTGCAGACTCAGTAATAAAAATACGCTCGATTTCTGCTTTATCTAATGGAAATTTAATCGTGGGACTTAAATTATCCCTTTGTATTGTATCAATACTCTCTGAACCTTCAAAGAAGTTTCTATTTACAAACAAGGCTGTATCATTTTTATTGGGTTTAAAAAGTCCTGAATACAATATCGATTCACCACTATATGTTTCGTCAGAATAATACAACTTAGTTCTTGTTGGGTCGTCTGGATTCAGAGTATTTAAAAAAGTAGCCAACCTACTTACCTTCATCGTATAATTCATGTCTTGATCTCCTAAAATCGAGTCTAGCACAAAATTAGGTGTACCGTCTGAATTGTCTTCAGTTTGACGCGTAGAGAAGTATGGAATATCAACAATTACTGTATCAATTACAGGGTTCAAACCAAAATCTAGTCCAATTGAAATACCCAATTGCGTCACGAAAGTTGATCTTATTTCTCCAAAATTAGGATCTTGATAAATCCCTAAATTATAGATAGGTAAATTATCAACTCTAGACGAATCGACATTTCGAGTATATGCAATAATATTAAAAACTGAATCTTTAGTATTAAACAAATCATTATCGACTAAAGCAACTCCAACATCTTCAAAATCTCTTTCACAGGAAATAATACCCAACAAAGCAATACAAAATAAAAAAACAGACTTAATGCTGTTCATAAATCTAGTTGTCATAAACTATTTTAAATTTTAACGATTAATTATAAAACTTCGGTTAGGTAAAAGTTAGAATAAGCTTCAGTAAAATTATCAAAGGGTTGAAAATCTAAAGCAGGGGTTTCGGTAGTTTTTATATGTGTTTCTATTTCATCGGATAACTCTTCGCTTCCTTTAATTACTGCATCGGAGTTTTCAATCGCAATCTTTAAAAGATTAGAATGGTCAGCTTTATTTAATGAAATCAATTTCTCTTCAGAAATAGAATCAAATTTAATTTTTTCCACCATATCATTACTTAAAACCCCTTCAAATTCATTGTTATAAAGAGAGGTTACAATTTTGCTTTCAGAAAATAATGGATCATTCTTATAATATTCTCTAAGATATAATGGTAGCAAAGAGGCCATCCAACCATGAACATGAATGATATCTGGAGCCCAATTCAATTTTTTAACTGTTTCAACAACTCCTTTTGCAAAGAAAATAGCGCGCTCGTCATTATCACTGAACATTTTACCATCTTCATCAGTATACAAAGCCTTACGCTTAAAATATTCATCATTGTCAATAAAATACACTTGCATTCTTTCTTTTGGAATAGAAGCAACCTTAATGATTAATGGCATATCCATATCATTAATTATCAGATTCATTCCAGATAATCTAATTACTTCATGTAATTGATGTCTTCGCTCATTAATCACACCAAAACGGGGCATGAAAATTCTAATTTGAGCGCCTTTGTTATGCATCTCTCTCGACACTTCAAAAGACATATTTGCGGTTTCATTTTCTGGCAAATATGGCACTACTTCAGAAGATACATATAATATTCTCTTGTCTTTCATAAATCCGTCTTTGTTAGGGTGCTGCAAAATTACAAAAATTTAAGTAGATTTAAACTTAAAATAGTATGTTTACACGCTTTTAACAAAATTCTTAACATTATTTCATGCTTGTTTGCCTTACAACTCAATCATTAAAAAACGCTTTAATAAAGAAAAGAAAAAACCATTCAATCGGGTTTATCCCAACCATGGGAGCACTTCATGAAGGTCATTTATCTCTTATAAAAGAAGCAGAAAAAGCTAATGATATTGTAGTGGTGAGCATTTTTGTAAACCCAACCCAATTCGATAATAAAGAAGATCTAAAAAAATATCCACGTACGCTTACACAAGATAAAAAGCTTCTGGAACAAGTAAAGTGTGATTTTGTTTTTGCTCCGTCGGCCAATGATATTTATAAAAATAATATTCATTCGTCAAAATTTACTTTCGGAGGATTAGAACATGCCATGGAAGGAAAATTTAGAGATGGTCATTTCGATGGGGTAGGAACTATTGTCAAGAGATTATTTGAAATTGTAGAACCTACCAATGCTTATTTTGGAGAAAAGGATTTTCAACAATTGCAGATCATCAAAAAATTAGTCGCATCTTTTAAAATTCCTACTAACATCGTTGGATGTGAAATTTATCGTGAAGAAGATGGTTTAGCGATGAGTTCGCGCAATACTCGTTTGACAAAAACACATCGAGCAGCTGCTCCTTTTATTTATAAAACATTACAAGAAGCCAAAATTAGGTTTGAGACAGAATCGGCTTCTAGGGTAGATACATGGGTACACGAGCAATTTGAAAAACATGTTTCTTTAGACTTAGAATACTTTGAAATTGCTAATACCAATACGTTAAAAACGATTTCAAGAAAAAGAAAAGGTTCTAAATACAGAGGTTTTATTGCTGCCTTCGCTGGAAAGATTCGATTAATTGATAATATCGCTTTAAATTAAGTACTTTTGCAAGCCATTTATTTCGGTTCTATTGAATTCAAAGTATAAGAAAATACTACTTACAATTATTCCAATTTCTATTGGTATAGGCTTGATTTGGAATTTATTATCAAGACTTTCTCCTCAAGATAAAACCGAAATTATCAATTCGTTTAAATCAGCCAATTACTGGTGGGTAGGTGCTTCATTGCTTATTGGAGCGCTAAGCCATTTGTCTAGAGCTTATCGTTGGCAGTTTTTATTACAACCATTGGGTTATAAGCCTAAATTTGCCAATAGTACCATGACGGTGCTTATTGCCTACATTGTTAATTTGGCCATCCCTCGTGCTGGTGAAATTGCACGCGCTTCGGCTATCTCTAAATATGAAAACATACCTTTAGAAAAGGCTTTTGGTACGATTGTAGCCGAACGTATTGCCGACGTTATTATGTTATTAGGAATAATAGCACTCGCATTTATTTTACAAGCAGATTTTATTAAAAGTTATCTATTTAAAGATAGTGATTCCAATAAGTTAATTCCTATTTTGATTTTGGTGGCGTTAGGTGTTATTGGGCTTATAGTTATTAAATTAATTCAGCGAGCAAAAGGCGGTTTTTTGTTAAAAGTAAAAACATTTATTAACGGTTTAGTTGAAGGAGCTGTGAGCATTTTTAAAATGGAAAAAAAATGGCCTTTTATATTTCATACCGTTTTCATTTGGGTAATGTATGTACTTATGTTTTACGCCGTTACTTTTGCCATTCCTGAAACAACTTATTTACCTTTTGAAGCTGTTATCGTCGGGTTTGTTGCCGGTGCTTTAAGCATGGCCGTTACTAACGGAGGTTTGGGTGTTTATCCCGTCTTCGTAGCCAGTGCGCTCATTTTATACAACATTGAAGATAATCCGTCTCGAGCATTTGGGTGGATAATGTGGACGGCTCAAACGATTATGATTATCGTTTTTGGAGGCTTGTCATTTTTATTTCTGCCTATATATAACCGACGTAAAAGCTAATTGTCATGGCTTCTTTTTACAGCAATGGAAAACTATTAATCACAGGAGAATACCTAGTTCTTGACGGTGCAAAGTCGCTGGCAGTTCCTACAAAATATGGTCAGAACTTAGTTGTTTCTTCAATTCCTGAAAAGGAACTAGTTTGGGAAAGTTATACGCATAAAAATGAGCGTTGGTTACAAGTAGTATTTGACTTACCACGACTTAGGATTATTAGTGCCACTTTTGGTGCAAACCAAGAAGGCAGTAATGACCTGCTAGCTGAAAATCTTCAAAACATATTATTCAAAGCAAGAGAACTGAATCCTACTTTTCTGAAAAATCAAGAAGGGCTTTATGTAAAATCGGAACTTACTTTTGCCAGAAACTGGGGCTTAGGTTCTTCTTCTACCTTAATAAACAATGTAGCTCAATGGGCTCAAGTTGATGCTTTTCGGTTGCAGTTCAACACCTTTGGTGGGAGTGCCTATGATATTGCTTGTGCTCAGCACAACACCCCTATTACTTATCAACTACAAGAAAAAAAACCTTCAGCAAAAGAAATTCCTGAATTCAATCCAAGCTTTAAAGAACAATTATTCTTTGTACATCTCAATAAAAAGCAAAATAGCAGAGAAGGAATAACACACTACAAAAAATATCAAGGAAATATTAGCGTGTTATCTGATAAAATATCGGAACTGACTGAGGCCTTTGTCACCTGTTCTGAGCTTGGTCATTTCGAAAAATTATTAATAGAACATGAAAAATTAATTGCTCCAATTATTCAGCAAAAACCAGTTCAAATGGACTTATTTTCTGACTATTTTGGTCAAACAAAAAGTTTAGGCGCTTGGGGCGGTGATTTTATATTGGCCACAGGAAACGAAGACACACCAAGATATTTTCAAAATAAGGGCTTCTCTACTGTGATCAAATATCAAGACATGATATTATGAGTAAAAAAGTAGTGATCATTGGAGGCGGTGCTGCAGGCTTTTTTACCGCAATTACGGTAGCTGAGAAAAATCTAGATTTGGAGGTTATTATTCTGGAAAAAAGTAAAAATGTACTACAAAAGGTAAAGATTTCAGGAGGAGGACGGTGTAATGTGACTCATGCATGTTTCGACCCTAAAGAATTGTGCGAATTTTATCCACGAGGCACCAAAGAATTATTAGGTCCATTTCATCAATTTATGACCGGTGATACTATGGAATGGTTCGAAAAACGCGGAATTGAATTAAAAATTGAGGCAGATAATCGTGTTTTTCCTGTTTCGAACTCTTCTCAATCCATTGTAGATTGCCTAATAAACGCTTCACAAAATGCAGGAGTTAAATTACACTTGAATCAAAATGTAACCTCCATTTCCAACCTCAACAATCGATATAAAATTGCAACAAGTACCGACCAATATTTGGCGGACGCTTTAGTTGTTACGACGGGGAGTAGTCCGAAGTTCTGGAACTTAATTTCAACGCAATTCAACCATTCAATTATACCTCCAGTTCCTTCCTTATTTACCTTTAAAATAAACGATAAGCGCATTCGAGAAATTCCTGGTGTATCTGTTTCAAATGCTACGGTTTCTGTGGTAAATTCATCATTCGAGACCAATGGCCCTTTACTAATAACACACTGGGGAATTAGTGGACCAGCAGTATTGAAATTATCAGCTTTTGGCGCTCGCTTTTTAGCTGAAAAAGAGTATCAGTATAATGTTACAATAAATTGGCTTTCAAGACCATTTAATGTTGTATTCGATCATTTAAAAGCGCTCAAAAAAGAGCATCAAAAAAAACTAGTCAGTTTAAAACCTATTTTTCAGGTAATTCCAAAACGCTTATGGGAAAATCTAGTGATAGCTTCAGAAATTGAAAGGGATCAACGATGGGCTGATCTTTCTAACAAACAACTAGAAAATCTAGCCAATCAATTGACAAATGGTGTTTTTAATGCGAATGGAAAAACAACGTTTAAGGAAGAATTTGTAACTGCTGGAGGTATTGATCTAAAAGAAATAAATTTCAAACGTTTTGAGAGTAAAAAACACAAAAACCTCTTCTTCGCAGGAGAGGTTTTAAATATTGATGCCGTTACAGGTGGTTTTAATTTTCAAAATGCCTGGACCGGTGCATATATTGTTGGCAAATCAATTGCCAATACGTTGCGTTACGAATCTTGATTTATTTCGCAGCGTCGTAGCGTCTTTCTACTTCGTTCCAATTGATCACATTAAAAAATGCATTGATATAATCTGGTCTACGGTTTTGATAATTCAAATAATAAGCATGTTCCCAAACGTCAATTCCTAAAATTGGAGTTCCTCCACAACCAACACCTGGCATCAAAGGATTGTCTTGATTTGGTGATGAGCATACCTCTACTTTACCTCCTTCAAGAACACATAACCAAGCCCAACCTGAGCCAAATTGAGTAGCTGCAGCCTTAGCGAAAGCATCCTTAAACTCATCAAAAGATCCATAAGCCGCTTCTACCGCATCTCTTAAAGGGCCGGATAAACGTCCTTTATCTTCTGGGTTCATAATAGACCAAAACAAACTGTGATTATAAAAACCACCGCCGTTATTTCTAACACCTTTGTTGTTCATATCTAAGTTCCCTAAAATATCTTCTATTGACTTTCCTGCGAGGTCAGTTCCTTCTATCGCTGCATTTAACTTTGTGGTATATCCGTTATGATGCTTCGAATGGTGAATTTCCATTGTTCTTGCATCTATATGTGGTTCTAAGGCATCGTATGCGTAGCCTAATTGTGGTAATTCAAAAGCCATAATTCTATGTTTTTTATATTAAACTTCTTTGTTTTTCAAAGATAGAAACTTTGCATCTAAAAGCCTATGGAATCGAATAGAATATTATTATGAAACGATAGGAAAAGGTAATTCTCACTAAAATTAACCTATCTCGTCATTTGTTCGAATGACCAGAATTTGCTTCTCATCCAATTATTGTAGGGTCGATTAGGTTATCAACCGAGACATCATTCATATCAAATTTTTTATTGACACTTGCATTTTTTGAATTGAGCACATCCTCATAGGATGTTCCTCTTAACATACTACTTCTCATTTTATCATAATCGAATACTACTTCAATATTTTCATAATATTGATTGAATTCTTTTTCACTAGCAAAGGCACAGACAATCCAAGCAAAATTATGTGGGCCAAAGTCCTTGCTATATGTTGATTTGTCACATGCTAATTGTATCGCTTTTATCCTATATGATTGTTTTTTGCCATGTTTTCTTGACAATAACTTCCCGATTTCAGTTAAATACTTTTTTCTCTTACTAGGTACTGCGGATAATTCCATATCTTAAAATAAACGTTATTTTTGAGATTTTAATCTTTCAAATTCTTCATTTACAGCGCTATGTGTAACTGGTCGTTTATTAAAATGCGCTATCAATTGCTCTTTTTCATTTTCGGAAGCTCCCAATTGGTTTAAAATATTCTGTAAATGCATTTTCATGTGCCCTTCTTGTATACCAGTAGTAACCAATGCCCTCAACGCCGCGAAATTTTGCGCCAATCCTGCAACGGCAACTATTTGCATTAATTCGCTTGCTGATGGTTTTTGTAATAATTCTAATGAAAATTTAGCCATCGGATGTAAAGCCGTTAAACCTCCAACTGTTCCTAACGCCAGCGGAATTTCAATCCAAAATTTAAAAATTTCATTGTCAATCGAACAATTTGTAAGGCTTTTATAAGTTCCATCTTTTGCGGCATATGCATGTGCTCCAGCTTCAACTGCTCTAAAGTCATTTCCCGTGGCCAATACGACTGCATCAATACCATTCATAATTCCTTTATTATGTGTTACTGCTCTATGGGGCTCGACGTTTGCGATTTGGACCGCCTGATAAAACTTCTGTGCGAATTCCTTTCCATTTTGACCTAATTCATCAATTGTACAACTCACCTCAGCGCGTACTAAGCATTCAGGAATATAATTTGATAAAATACTCATGACAATCTCGATCCCTTCTTTTTTGAATCGACTGGCGATCGCCTCCAAACAAGAATTTATAAAGTTGGCGCCCATACTATCCTTAGTTTCGAAAGTAACATGAATTTGATAATAATTTCTGAGTTTATCGCTTTTATTTCGGAGTTCCATATCTAAAATTCCGCCGCCACGTTTTCTCATGTTTTTTGTAATATCCTCGGTAGCCTTAAATAATGCTGGTCGTACATCCATAAAATAAGACTTCAAATCATCAAAATCACCATCAAACATAAAATGAACCTGTCCAATTTTAGTTGTAGAAATTACCTCAGTATTAAATCCGCCTCGAGAACTCCAAAACTTGGCAACTAGTGATGCCGCCGCCACTACTGAACTCTCTTCTACCGTCATTGGAACGGTAAATTCTTGGCCATTAATTATAAAATTTGGAGCTACACCATAGGGCATATAAAAATTTGAAATAGTATTCTCTGTAAACTCATCGTGTAATTGCTGTAAGTCCTGATCACTATTCCAATATTTTTTCAAAACATTAATGGCTTCCTCTTTATCCGTAAAAAAAGTGTTCGCTATCCATTGTATCTTTTCTAGTTTCGTAAACTTAGAAAAGCCCGATACGGTTTTGGTCATTAATTATAGGTTTATATAGAAATTCAAAGATACTAAATCTGAAAAACCCTATACGTAAGTAGTAAACGATCATTCCATTTCTTGCTATTTTGGATTGATTTTTGATGAATTTTCCGTAAACTTGGCAAACTTTTATTGAATTGTCATTATTACTTGCGAAATACGCTAAATATAATAATGACAACTTATCATCGAAATCTTAGTAAAAACATGAAAAAATTACTACTTGTATTCGTTGCTTTTACAGCAACACTTCATGCACAAAAAAATGACATTACACTAGAAGACATTTGGTTGAATGACACTTTCGGAACTGAAAGATTAAATTCTTTTCATTCTATGAGCGTTGGGGATTTTTATACTATTCTAAATACAGATAAAGAAACGCAGCAAACCAGCCTAGATAAGTACGATTATAAAACCTTGGAAAAAATTGCAACAATTGTTGATAGTAAGAATCTAGATGGAATTGATCATTTTGAAAGTTATGCCTTTGATGCCTCTGAGACCAAACTAATTTTAGGAACCGAATCTGAGCAAATATATCGTCATTCATCTAAGGGCATTTACTATATGTATGATACGGCCTCAAAAAAATTAAAATTAATAGCTGCGAATAAAATTCAAGAGCCTACTTTTTCTCCTGATGGCAACAAAATTGCCTACACCTACAACAATAATGTATATATAAAAAACCTCATAAATAATGGTACGGTTCAAATAACTTTTGATGGTGAAAAAAATAAAGTAATTAATGGTATTACTGATTGGGTATATGAAGAAGAATTTGCTTTTGTAAGAGCATTTGATTGGAACAATAATTCAGACAAACTTGCTTTTTTACGTTTTGATGAAACTGACGTTCCTGAATTCTCTATGGATAAATATGGTACTTCATTATATCCTACGCAACAAGTATTTAAATATCCAAAAGCAGGAGAAAAAAATGCGATAGTTTCACTCCATATCTTTAATTTAAATAATAAGAAAGCATCACAAGTTAATTTAGGTGCAAAAGCTCAATATTATATTCCTAGAATCAAATGGACTAACAATTCTAATGCGTTAGCCGTTACTACTCTAAATCGGCATCAAAATAATTTAAATCTATTGTTTGTAGATGGTACTACCCTTGATTCTTTTGTTCTTTTAAATGAAAAGGATGCGGCATATGTTGACATTACCGATAATTTGACTTTCTTAAAAGACAATAGTTTTATTTGGACTAGTGAAAAAGATGGCTTCAATCATATTTATCATTATGATGCATCGGGCAAATTAAAGAATCAAGTAACGAAAGGTAACTGGGAAATTACAAACTACTACGGTTACGATGCTAAAACGAAACGTATATTTTATCAATCTACTGAAGATGGCTCTATAAATCGATCTGTATATTCCATCAAATTAAATGGAAAGGGCAAACAGCGTTTAAGTTCTAATACAGGCACCAACAGTGCTGCCTTTAGCACTAGTTTTAACTACTATGTCAATACGTTTTCGAGCGCCAACACACCTAATATATACACCTTAAATACTGCTAAATCTGGCAAGCAATTAAAAGAAATAAAAAATAATCAAATACTTGCAGAAAAGTTAAACGACTACAATACAGCCAAAAAAGAGTTTTTTACCTTGAAAACTGAAAATGGTGAATTCAATGCTTGGATGATAAAACCATCCAATTTCGACCCAAATAAGAAGTATCCTTTATTTATGCATCAATATTCTGGACCAGGTTCTCAACAAGTTGCAAATCGCTGGGGCGGAGGCAATGATTATTGGTTTCAATTATTAGCGCAAAAAGGATATATTATTGCATGTGTTGATGGAAGAGGAACTGGTTTAAAGGGACGTGATTTCAAAAAAGTAACGTATAAAGAACTAGGGAAATACGAAACACAAGATCAAATAGGTGCTGCTAAAAAATTAGGAGAATTACCATATATTGATCAAGATAGAATAGGTATTTGGGGGTGGAGTTATGGTGGTTATATGTCTTCTTTAGCCTTAACAAAGGGTGCCGACGTTTTTAAAATGGCTATCGCAGTGGCACCAGTTACTTCTTGGCGTTTTTATGATACGGTTTATACAGAACGATATATGCAAACGCCTCAAGAAAATGCGAGTGGTTATGATGAGAATTCACCTATCAATCATGTTGACAAATTAAAAGGTGCTTATTTATTAGTTCATGGTACTGGTGATGATAACGTTCATGTGCAAAATACCACTAGAATGATTAATGCCCTAGTAGAGGCCAATAAACAATTCGATTTATTTGTTTATCCTGATCGTGCTCATGGAATTCGAAAAGGTGATAACACACGCTTGCATTTGTTTACCAAAATGACCGCATTTATCGAACAACATCTCGGTGGAAAAGAAAATACCATCACTACAACGAAAGAAATTAAAAATTAATAAACACCCTATATATTATGTCAGATATTTCTAAACAACCACATGAAAAACAGATTCTAGGACATCCTTCCGGCTTATTTTATTTATTCTTTGCTGAACTGTGGGAGCGATTTAGTTTCTACGGAATGAGGGCGTTGCTAACGCTTTATATGATCGATGTTATTTTTGCTGCATTGGCTGAGCGAGATTATGCTACTGCTGCGGTTTATGCTTCATATGGTTCGCTTGTATATGCATCTACGGTCGTTGGAGGAAAGATTTCCGATCAAATTTTGGGAATGCGAAATTCAATCTTCTTAGGAGGAATATTGATGGCCGTAGGCCATTTTGTGCTGGCTATTGAAAATAATATGGCATTTTTTCTTGCGCTTTCTTTAATTATAGTGGGTAATGGTTTTTTTAAACCTAATATCTCCACTTTTGTAGGTACTTTATACGAAAAAGGAGACCCAAGAAAAGATTCAGGGTTCACTATATTTTATATGGGTATTAACATTGGTGGTTGGATTGCTCCTCTCTTGTGTGGATGGCTTGCTGCGAAATATGGATGGCATTATGGTTTTGGGTTAGCAGGAATTGGAATGTTAACTGGCTTAATAGTTTTTTGGAGCGGGATTAAAAAGAACGTTTTTGGAGATCGAGGGTTGCCCCCTAATGAACAAGTGATGCACAAAAAAATTCTTGGTATAAAACAAGGCACATTAATTCCAATTTTAGCCGTTATTGCCGCGCCCTTGATTGCCCTTTTATTATCTTCCTACAAGGCTATTGCTACTGACGGAATATTCGCCGATCAAAACATTGTTAATGTTATTTTCAAAGGAATCGGTATTGCTGTTCTGGCGTATCTAGCCTATGAAATGTATAGAGCGACTTTAGACGAACGTAAGAAACTTATTGTGGCCGTTTTGATCACTTTTTTCATGACAATTTTTTGGGGCTTTCATGAATTATCGGGAAGTGTTATTACCCTATTTGCTGCCAGAAATGTCGATTTAGATGGAATTATGACGGCGGCTCAAACGAACTCACTTAATTCTATGTTTATAATTATATTGGCTATTCCAATTTCTATGATGTGGACTTGGCTTACTAAGAAAAAATCGAACCCTAGAACACCATATAAGTTTGGGCTAGGCTTACTTTTCGCTGGTATCAGTTTTTATGTATTGGCTATTAGTGGCGCGAGTGCAAATGCAAACGGATTAGTGCCGTTTGCCTATTTATTACTTATGTATTTTTTACTGTCAGTTGGTGAGCTATTTATGTCTCCAGTGGGCTTGTCTAAAATGACCGATCTAGCGCCCTTACGTTTAATGGCTTTTGTTATGGGGGTTTGGTTTTTATCATCCGCTTTTGCATTTCAGATCGTTGGTTTCATAGGAAAACAATTGGCGATTGAAAGTAGCGATGGAAACGTTGGAGGTTTAGACACCCTAACGACTTATACTGATGGTTTTAATCTAATTGCAATGTATTCAATTGGAGCCGGTGTAATCGTGTTATTATTTTCTCCGTTGATCAAGAAACTAATGGGTAACGTACACTAATTAAAAATCTAAAGCCTTGCTCATAAGCAAGGTTTTTTTATTTCTAAGTAATTCTGCACAATACAATTATGAGTACTACACCGAAAACGAATGAATTTAGTCTTTTAAATCATAAGCCTGCACTATTTGTGTTGTTTTTTACAGAAATGTGGGAGCGATTTTCGTACTACGGAATGCGGGCTATTTTCGTTTTATTCTTAACAGCTCCATTTATTGATGGTGGATGGGAATGGAGTAATGAACGCGCATTGGGGCTCTTAGGAATTTACACAAGTTCTGTCTATTTAACCCCAATTATCGGTGGTTGGATAGCAGACAGATTAACGGGCTATCAAAAAGCAGTAGCCTTTGGGGCTTTGGCAATGACCTTAGGACACGCTTCCTTAGCATTTGAAACTGAATTTATGTTCTACATTGGCGTTGCCCTTTTAATTATTGGTAACGGTTTGTTCAAGCCAAATATTACTTCAATTATTAGCGGTCTCTATGACAAATTTCCAGAAAGAAAAGATGGTGCTTTTACCATTTTTTATATGGGCGTTAATTCTGGAGGATTCTTAGGTGTTTTATTATGCGGGTTCTTGGCTAGTAATTTAAGTTACTCTTGGGGCTTCGGTTTGGCAGGAGTTTTTATGTTGCTTGGAATGCTTCAATTTTGGTTCGGTCGTCATATTTTTGAAGGTGTTGGAGTAGCTCCTTCGAAAAAAATTGACTTATCTGATGCAATAGAAAATGTTGAAATAGCAGAAAATAATGTGCCATCAAACGTCCAAAGAGATCGCTACATTGTAGTTGGTGTTTTAGCGTTTTTCACCGTTTTCTTTTGGGCGGCATTTGAGCAAGCCAGTGGCTCCATGACCATTTTTTCACGAGATTATACACAGAGAAGTTTAATTGGCAACTCAGCAACAATATTCAAAATTGTAGACACTATTATAAGCATTGTTCCATTAACCATTATCTCTTGGGTATTACTAAAATTATTTAGACAAACATTTAAAAAAATATCATTATCAAATAGTATTCTCGGAATTAGTTTTTTGAGTATTTGGGGATTGGTTTTTTGGAAATTGAGCGTAATTCTACCTAGAGAAACCGCCGAAATTGAAGCTTCTTGGTTTTTAATTTTAAATTCTCTTTTCATTATTGGGTTGGCTCCTTTATTTTCAAAATGGTGGGAAAGTAAATACAATCCTTCTGCTGCGGTTAAGTTCGGCATCGGCCTCATATTACTGGGAATTGGTTTTGGTGCATTAGCTTATGGGGCTAGTACCATTCCACAAGGAGCGAAGACAGCATCTGTTAGTCTAATTTGGCTTGTACTGGCTTATTTGCTACATACGATGGGAGAGTTGTGCTTATCACCGGTAGGGTTGTCATATGTTAGTAAATTGGTTCCTCCAAAAAAAATAGGAATGATGTTTGGTGCTTGGTATTTAGCGATCGCCACTGGTAATTTTTTGGCTCAAAAAGTTGGAGGTTATATTGATATTATCGTTGAGAAATATTCAATGTCGACATTCTTTTTAATATTTACATTGATTCCGATCTCAGCAGGTTTAATTCTTGTACTTATTAATCCGTTAATGAAAAAGTTAATGCACGGTATCCGATAAGTATACTAAACATAGTGATTACAGCGTTTGATTTTGTAATTTAGGCACGTTGTTTGCGTCTTAATACATGAAAACAAGATACATGAAGAAATTAATACTAGTACTTATTATAGCCGGTTTTTCTATAACTGGCAATGCACAGGAAGATCCCAAAATTAATTGGATGACTTTCGAAGAGGCTGTTGAAGCCCAAAAGAAGAATCCTAAAAAGATCATGATGGATATGTTTACTGTTTGGTGTGGACCATGCAGAATGTTAGATAAAAATACCTTTCGACAAAAAGATCTTGTGAAATATGTTAATGAAAATTACTATGCGGTAAAATTCAATGCGGAAGGAGATGGTGAGGTAAATTTTAAAGAACAAAAATTTTCAAATCCTAATTATGATCCCGCTAAAAAAAGAGCCCGAAATAGTCAGCACCAATTAGCGAGTGCTTTTGGTGTAACTGCATATCCTACAATACTTTTTTTAGATGAATCTGCTACACTCTTAGCGCCTGTTAAAGGGTATCATAATGCGAAGCAATTAGAATTGTATCTCAAAGTATTTGGTAGTAATGCCTATAAAAAAATCACTTCAAAAGAAGATTTCATAGCCTACCAAAAAGAATTTAAATCTGATTTTAAAGATTAGTTAAATTCCTTTAGGGATTGCACTAATTAATTTTTGAGTATATGATGTTTTTGGGTTTCTATAGATTGCATCAGCATCGCCAATTTCTTCTATTTTACCCTTGTTCATTACTACTAGTTGATCGGCCATATATTTTACTACTGCCAAATCGTGTGAAATAAAAATATAGGTAAATCCGAAATCCTTTTTTAAACTATTTAATAGGTTTAAAACCTGCGCTTGAACCGAAACATCTAAAGCTGAAACAGATTCGTCACAAATAATCAATTTGGGTTGTAAAGCTATGGTTCTGGCAATTCCAATTCGCTGACGTTGACCTCCAGAGAATTCATGAGGATAGCGATTATAACTTGAGTCCTCTAGACCTACTTTTTTTAGTATTTCAACTACTTTATCTCTCCTTTCCTCATTTGAATTATACAATTTATGAACTTTCATTGGCTCTAAAATAGATTTCCCAACAGGTATTCTTGGATTTAAAGACGAGAAAGGGTCTTGAAATATAATCTGAATTTCTTTTCGCAGTTTCTTTAAATCTCTTCGCGATAATTTAGAAATATCTTTCCCTCTATATCGAATTGACCCTTCAGTTGCACTTTCTAAATGCATAATAGTTCTACCTAGTGTTGTCTTCCCACATCCCGACTCTCCAACCAAACCTAAAGTTTCACCTTCATAGATTTTCAGTGAAACACCATCGACTGCCTTTACAGGTTCGGTTTTCGATAAAAACCAAGAACTATCGGTATTAAAATAGGTTTTTAAGTCTTCTAACTCTAATAAAGGAGAGGTCGCATATAGTCGTTCATGTACTTTTGCGCGTTCGCTGTTAGAAACAACAGTTGTATTTATAGAATGATTTAAGAAATCAGTAACAGTCGGAAGCTCAAGCAATCTTTTATCTAAACTTGGTTTTGAGTTAATCAATGCCTTTGTATAGTCATGATTTGGGGTTTTAAAAATTTGAAGGGCAGTTCCTTGTTCAACAATTTTTCCATGATACATAACTAAAACCCGATCAGCTATTTGAGAAACCAATGATAAATCGTGAGAAATAAAAATGATGCTCATTTTTGTTTCTTGCTGTAATTCTTTTAACAACTCTATGATGTCATTTTGAACAGTAACGTCTAAGGCTGTTGTGGGTTCATCAGCAATCAAAATTTTAGGTTTGCAAGCAATTGCCATTGCTATCATAACCCGTTGCTTTTGTCCACCCGAAAGTTGATGAGGATACTGACTAAAAATCGTTTCGACTCTAGGTAATTTTACTTTTTCAAACAATCTTAATACTTCATCTTTTGCTTCCTTAGTTGAAATGGAATTATGAAGTTGTAAAATTTCTAAAACCTGATATCCACAAGACAAACTAGGATTCAAAGAGGTCATTGGTTCTTGAAATATCATCGATATAACATTACCTCGAATAGCACGAAACTGTGCCTCAGTAAAATTTATGATATTTTTATTTTCAAAGAGAATTTCTCCTTCTGATAGCGCGGTCTTTTGAGGAAGTAATCCTAAAATAGCCAAACTTGAAACAGATTTGCCCGAACCTGATTCACCAACAATTCCTAAAATTTCATTTTTTTTCAACCCAAAGCTGATCCCATGAACCACCTTTGATGTATTTTCATCTAATACAAAAGAAATAGAAAGGTTTTTTACTTTTAGCATTCGATTGGGTCATTTTTGATTATAAATGTACAGTTTTTTAATAATTAATAAGCACTCGCCGGTCGTCATTTTTTAGTTACTTTTGCCATTCATCAAATCATTCACTTGAATTATCTATCGGTAGAAAATATATCTAAATCATATGGTGAACGCGTCTTGTTCGAAGATATCTCATTTGGTGTCAACAAAGATCAGAAAATCGCCTTCATTGCAAAAAATGGTACTGGAAAGACGTCAATACTGAATATAATTGTTGGTAATGACACTCCCGATACCGGACAAATAGTTTCTCGTAAAGGACTTCACATTGCCTTTTTATCTCAAAATGATAACTTACAAAATGAGCAAACCATTGAAGAAGCCATTTTCAGTTCGGATAATCAAATTCTTAAAATTGTACGTCAATACGAAGAAGCATTAAAAAACCCTGAAAATGAAGAAGTCTATCAAAAGGCTTTCGATTTAATGGATCAATATAATGCTTGGGATTTTGAAACCCAATACAAACAAATATTATCTAAACTTCAATTAAATGACCTTTCATTAAAAGTTAAGAGTTTATCTGGAGGGCAACGCAAAAGATTGTCGCTGGCTATTATACTCATAAACAAACCTGATTTACTTATTCTTGATGAACCTACGAATCATTTAGATTTAGAAATGATTGAGTGGCTAGAGGACTATTTTAAGAAGGAAAAAATAACTCTTTTTATGGTCACGCATGACCGCTATTTTTTAGAGCGCGTATGTAATGAAATTATCGAATTAGATCAAGGAAAACTCTATAGTTACAAAGGTAATTACTCTTATTATTTAGAAAAAAAGGAAGAACGTTTGACTATTGAACAAACTACTTTAAACAAGGCTAAAAACCTATTTAAAAAAGAATTAGATTGGATGCGTCGACAACCAAAAGCTCGGACGACAAAATCCAAATCTAGAATTGAAGATTTTTATCAGATAAAAGAAAAAGCGCATCAACGTCGACAAGATCATAAAGTACAGCTAGAGATCAATATGGAGCGTATGGGCAGTAAGATCTTAGAATTACATAATACCTCTAAAGCTTTCGGTGAAAAAGTTGTTTTAAATAAATTCGACTATGTGTTTAAAAGAGGAGAACGTATTGGGATTATTGGAAAAAATGGTTCTGGTAAATCTTCTTTTTTAAATATTATTACGGGTAGTCTTCCTGTTGACACTGGTAAAGTTGTCATTGGTGAAACAATAAAATTTGGTTATTATACTCAAAAAGGAATTGTCATTAAAGAAGGGCAAAAAGTTATCGAAGTTATCAAAGAATTTGGCGATCATATTCCCTTGACTAAAGGGAGAACTATTTCTGCTGGTCAATTGTTAGAGCGTTTTCTTTTTGACCGAAAGAAACAATACGATTATGTCGAAAAACTTTCTGGAGGAGAACAAAAAAGACTGTACTTATGCACGGTTCTTATTCAAAATCCGAACTTCCTAATTCTCGATGAACCCACGAATGATTTAGATATCTTAACTCTTAATGTATTAGAAAGTTTTCTGTTAGATTTTCCCGGAAATTTGTTGGTTGTTTCTCATGATCGCTATTTTATGGATAAGATTGTAGATCACCTTTTTGTTTTTGACACGGAAGGGAATATTAATGGTTTCCCAGGAAATTACACTGATTATCGCGCCTATGAAGATTCACGTCCTGTGAAACAAGTCGTCAAAGAAAAAAGTACGGACACTCGCGAAAAAACAACGTCAAAAGCAAAACTCTCCTATAATGAAAATAAAGAGTTTCAAAATTTAGAAAAAGAAGTTGCAAGATTAAACCAAGAAAAAAAAGCTATTGAAAGGCAATTTGAACTTGGTGAAATTGAAACTGATAAAATCGCTGAAACATCTCAAAAACTACAAGATATTATCGTAGGTATAGAAACTAAAGAGGAGCGTTGGTTAGAACTTTCCATGAAACTCGAATAATGAGATTCTTAATTTAAGACTGCGCTATACAGAAATTATTTCATCTTCCTTTAATAACTCTAAATTGTTGAAGCGAAGTAACAACTGTGCTACGGCCATAGTATCTCGTTCACAATAGGTTACAATCTTATCAAGATTTTCTTCTTTGTAATAAACCCTGGCTACATCGCCACCGTCAATATCCTCTTTAGGAGAAGGTATTCCTAAAATATTAGTGAGTAACTTTAGAGATGTGTAATGTTTATAATCACCAAACTTCCATAATTCTAAGGTGTCTAAATGTGCAACTTCCCAAGGTTTTTTGCCAAAAAGGTTCAACTTTGCTGGTAACTGAATTTTATTAATAATCATGCGTCGTGCGATATAAGGAAAATCGAATTCCTTTCCATTGTGGGCACACAATAAATGGTACGTTTGATTAAAGTGACCTTCTAAAAGCGCTTTAAAATTTTCAAGGAGTTCTTTTTCTTCTCCATGAAAAGATTTAATTCTAAATTCTCTTGTGCTGTCTTGACTTACAAAATAACCTACCGAAATACAGACTATTTTTCCAAACTCCGCCCAAATGCCCGCTCGTTCGTAGAAATCTTCGACCGATATTTCATCCTTTCTCTGATACTGCGTTTTCAACTCAAATAACTCTTGTTTTTCCAATGATAATTGCGAAAAATTCTCAACTTCAGGTACTGTTTCTATATCTAGAAACAGCACATTTCTTAGTTTAATTTTGTCCAACATAATTGTAGCTTATGTCGAAATATACTAAATTTCATATCATACATATGGCAGTCTAGTCTTTAAATGCCTACCTGGCATAAAAAAAGCGGGTCAACGACCCGCTTCATATTTATGATAAACCTCTATTTTATCGTTTAATTAATACCCTTACTTTCTTAAGGTTTCCATTCACAAATACCTTTAAGTAATACACTCCATGACTTAAATGGCTTAAATTATAATTTAATACCGATTGTCCTTCACTCAACTGTTCTTTGCGTTGAAATACCTTATTTCCGTATAAGCTGTAAATAGCGATATCTACTTCTGCATCCGCATTCGTGTTTAACTTAATGTTTAAGTTCTTTCTAAACGGATTAGGATAAGTTCTTAAGTTAGAAATGAAGATTTGATCCGTGTCATCACATGAGCCTAATACCGCTCCTCGTCTTAAAAACCATCTTGCTGCTCGTTGCGAAACACAAATAGTTCGACCATTGTGGCAAATCTTAACTTTAGGATTATATGGATTATTACCGCAAGAAACATCGATAACTTCTACTTCGATATCTACACTTGCAGAACATCCATTTGCGTCAGTTATAGTGAGAGTATAGGTCGTGGTTTCTTCTGGACAAACTTCCAATGTTTCTGTTGTTTCTCCTGTACTCCAAGCATAGCTATAGGGAGCATCACCTCCTTGAATATCTGTTGCAGAAAGCGTCGTACATGATTCGTTAGGATATCCTTTATAAACAGTAGTGTTTGCAGAACTCGTGATAGAAATTTCTGTAGGTTCTTCAATTATAAATGTTTCGGTAATACTTACCCCTAAAGCATCTACAACACTAACTGTATATTCTCCTGCGATTAAACCAGATGCCGTAGCAGTAGTTTGTTCATCACTCCATTCATAGGAATATGGAGCTATCCCACCAGAAACTGTTATTGTAGCAGTTCCATCGTCATCTCCATTACAACTAACATTAGTGAATGATGTACTTGCTATTTCTAGCTGACTTAATTGAAAACGTGCAGATACAGGAAAATGATCAGAAGTTGTTCTTGTAAAATCACTATCATAAAATTCATATCCTACACGCACAGATTCATCGATATAGTTATCATCCAATTCATTTGAAATAGCGATATGATCAATCATATTTTCTCTAGAAACAAACGACCTAAATCCGGCATCACTCAATGCTTTCGAAACAATCGTGTAATTTTCGGTATCTAAAGCATATCTTTCAAAAGAAGATATTGTTGTTGTAACATCTGCAACAGTCGTATCTACATCATCATTATAATCTCCTAATAAAATTACATTTGAACTTGCAAAATTGGCGTCTAAGCTATCTTTTAATACTTCAACATCATATTTACGCATGTCATAACGATTTTGCGCATCTGTTCCGCTATTTGCTCGTGCATGTAAAGCAACCATATCGTAGCGTTCTGTCGCACCATCAATGGTAACATCAGCTGTCATTAAAAATGGTAAACGTCCACTAGCATAAAATCGATCTGTGGCACTTGGATAGTTAACCAATGCAGAATCATCTCCGCCATTATATAAAGGGTGAATAGATTCTAATAAAACTTTAGTTTTAACAACATTTACTGTTTCTGTGTTATAAATAAACCCTACTTTTTGTTTTATTCCGGGGTCATTTGGTCTAGATACCGCTGGTGATAAAACATAGTCATAACCAGGTAATTCATTGACCATTTGTTCAAATAATACATCATCGGAAATTTCAACCACAGCATAAATATCTGCGTTCAATTTCGTAATAACAGTTCTTGCACTATCTTTTTGGATACTATCTGACATTGGATCACCGGCAGGTGGTGAATTGGTTTCATCTCCAAACCACTCTATATTCCAAGCGACTACATCGAACGTCTTGTCATTTGAAATGTCAAAAGGCAACGATGGTGGAACATATGGCCCAACACATGAAATATCAGTACTTGATCGAGGTAATAACTGATAGGTTTCAAAAAATCGCCCTACAACTCCAATTATTTCATTACAATTCTCAGGTTGGCCTAGACCAACAATTTCGGTCACGTCGTTATCAATTCTTAACTCTCCGTTTCCACTAAGATCATTCAATACATAATTGGCATTTCCAAAAAGAATATCCCCTGGTTTAGGAAAACTAGGATCTACAATTCGCACTAACTCTGCAGGATGATTCGCTAATTCAGACAAGGTAATAGTTAGCGGTTCTATAGTTTGAGAAGGAAGTCCGTTATTTTCTACTGAAATGAGATTACTGAGTTGTATTTGATCGTTAAAAGCACTTCTAGTTCCTGAAACGGTTATAGAATCTCCAATCATAAAATTACCATCTCCATGAACGGATTCATCAAAAATGGCAATAGCTCCAGTCGTATCTTGGAGATAAGCAGAACCCGAAAATTGATCAGAAACTGTCAAAACTCCACTTACTGTAACTAAGGAACCATCATTACTGTTTCTAGCCTCAAGAATAGAAATAACATCTGGTGCTATAATAACAGGATCATTCTCTGTGCCAGGTGTTGGTGTTAACTGAGCATAGGTGCTTGTATTTCTTGCTCCACCCTCTCCATTTGGAACACGTTGTGACGAATCTGTATCTTTATTACCACCGCCTCCTTCATTCACTTGAACCTCTCCCGCATTTAAAAGTACTAATAGCGCTGCATCATCACCGTCATTCGTGTCATACACAAAAGCATCTAGTAAGTTGTCTGTTGTCACTGCTGTTCCTGATGGAAAACTACTAGCATCTCCTGTATACAACGCCACAGCATCTGCTCCGTTTTGGATTCCATTAGTCGTAAAGGCAGCTAAATCTACATTCGGTACACTTGCACTTCCAATTACAAAATATCCCTCAGCATTGGTCGTGAAGCCATCTAAATCTATCGCATTATAACTAGAATCATTACTTCCATTGTACAATACAACTACTAAGCCATCTAATGAACTATTTCCAACACCTCCATCATATAACTCGATAAATTCGCTCGAATCTGTACCAGTTTGATCAGCATCTACTTCATTAATTACTATTTCTGCAGGACCAGCTACTATATAACTTCCTATTGGAAACGGCGTAGGTGAAGTCGCATTGGTAGTTTGTTCATCAAATACATTCGTCCCACTAAAACTCCATGAACCTAAAGAAAATGTACTACCGTCCGGACCTGTATTCTCATTTCTATATGCCCAACCATCTAAATGATCCCAAGGCTGGCCAGTGCCATCTACTGCGATATCTCCAAAAACATCTACAACCACACCTCCTTGAAATAATTCAATCGCATCATCCCCATTAATCGCCATAGAACTCGAAGTATATGTCGGTGCAATTCCGAAAAATGCCGTAAACTGTGGAATCTCGGTAGTCACGTAAATGAAACTCCCTGCTGTAGCAGCGTCCGCTGGAAACGTAAACTCCTCTCCATCTGTACCTCCTCCATTATTAGCAGAACCTAATCCGTAAACACTTAAATCTGCAATATCTGAAGTCACATACAATTCTACTCCCTTTGGTGTACCTCCTGTTAACGGACCATCAAAAACACCCGTAATTACTAAAGCACTTCCTCCTCCAGAACCTGCTTGTGTAGAAACTGGCACCGCAGCACTTGGCACTGAGGCATTTCCCGCAGCATCTAAAGCTACTACAGTAAATAAGTAATCTGTACTTGACATTAATTCGGTTAATGTAATTGTGAGGTTCGTTGTTGTATCAATTAGTGTGGTTCCATCAAAAACTTGATATTCGGTAACCGCTATATTATCCGTTGAAGCCTCCCAAGTTAGGGTTGCCTCTGATGCTGTTATGTTCGAAGAAATTACATTTAAAGGAACTGAAGGCGCCTCAGTATCTACAACTCCCCCTATATTCTCGGTCCCTGGTGTTGGTGTTAATTGAGCATAGGTGCTTGTATTTCTTGCTCCACCCTCTCCATTTGGAACACGTTGTGACGAATCTGTATCTTTATTACCACCTCCTCCTTCATTCACTTGAACCTCTCCCGCATTTAACAGTACTAATAACGCTGCATCATCACCGTCATTCGTGTCATACACAAAAGCATCTAATAAATTGTCTGTTGTCACTGCTGTTCCTGATGGAAAACTACTAGCATCTCCTGTATATAACGCCACAGCGTCTGCACCATTTTGGATTCCATTAGTCGTAAAAGCCTCTAAATCTACATTCGGAACACTTGCACTTCCAATTACAAAATATCCCTCAGCATTGGTCGTGAAGCCATCTAAATCTATCGCATTATAACTAGAATCATTACTTCCATTGTACAATACAACTACTAATCCATCTAATGAACTATTTCCAACACCTCCATCATATAACTCAATAAATTCATTCGAATCTGTACCCGTTTGATCAGCATCTACTTCATTAATTACTATTTCTGCAGGACCAGCTACTGTATAACTTCCTATTGGAAACGGCGTAGGTGAAGTCGCATTGGTAGTTTGTTCATCAAATACATTCGTCCCACTAAAACTCCATGAACCTAAAGAAAAAGTACTGCCGTCTGGACCTGTATTCTCATTTCTATATGCCCAACCATCTAAATGATCCCAAGGCTGGCCAGTGCCATCTGTATTAATATCTCCAAATACATCTACAACAACACCTCCTTGAAATAACTCAATGGCATCATCTCCATTAATCGCCATAGAACCTGAAGTATATGTCGGTGCCATTCCGAAAAATGCTGTAAACTGTGGAATCTCGGTAGTCACGTAAATAAAACTTCCTGCTGTAGCAGCTTCCGCTGGAAACGTAAACTCCTCTCCATCGGTACCTCCTCCATTATTAGCCGAACCTAATCCGTAAACACTTAAATCTGCAATATCTGAAGTCACATACAATTCTACTCCCTTCGGTGTGCCTCCTGTTAATGGACCATCAAAAACACCCGTAATTATTAAAGCGTTATCAGTTTGTGGAGGTGTACTATCTTCTAATGTTGTAAATGTTGCTTCGTCACTATCTAATGAACTATTACTAGCGGCATCAATGGCTTTAACAGTATAGGTATAAGTAGTATTAGGAATTAAATCTGTAACTGTAACTGTTGTTGCCGATGTAGAACTCACCAAGGTGGTTCCTTCAAATATTTGATAGGCAATAACACCAATATTATCTGTAGAAGCATCCCACGTTAATGTTACCTCCGATGCTGTTATATCGGATGTCGTTAAATTTGCCGGTGAGGTTGGTGCTTCTGTATCAGCTACTCCACCATCAAATCTATTTTCTGCTTGTGGACCTCCCCAAATTTTGGTTGCAAAAGCAGGATTATCAATAAAAGGATTTCTATTTCCTTGAATTCCTTCTAACAACACATTTCTATTTATTTCTACTTGAGATACGGGATCTTCAGCATTCCATTCTAAAAAAATATCGGGAATTTCAGAGTTAAAAGTTGTTGCTCCCACACCTACAACAGTGAGTAAACATTGATCTCCATATCGCAAATTCATGTACATCATCATACGAGCTACATCTCCTTTCCATTCATCCCCAGGATAAAAAGAGTTTCCGTTAATAACTCGTGCATTACCATCTGCATCTGCGTACGGAAAATTACTTCGCGTACTATTAAATTGAACATCAGAAGCACGCAAATGATGCGCATCAGAACCTGGACCAGTGCTTCCTAAATTCGGATTTCCCAAAGATCTAGGATAGGTATGTTCTCTATTCCAATCTCCAACATTCCCTCCATTCATATCTTTATTTCTTGTTCTATCGTTAACAATATTCGCATCTGAATCATCGTAACCATAGATTAAGAAAACATTATTCGGGTTCGTGGGGTCTAAATCAGTTTGCCTCAAGGCATCCCATACACCAGGTGTATAGGTTAAATTTGTCGTTTGAGTATTGATAATTAATACTGAAAGATTATCCTTTAACTGACTGCCTGTGTCAGTGATATTAGTTCCATTGTAGTAATTTGGGACTTGACTGTATCCAAAATTGACACAAAAAGTAGCAAGAATCAAGAGGAAAAAACCTCTTTTCATGTAATTTTTTTTCATAGTATTTTTATATTGAATTAGTGCCATAAAAATACATAGATTTTACTGTAAACAAGGTGTTAACTTATCAACATACCGTTAAGAAATATTAAATAGAAGGTTTATTTTACCACTAATTTTCGAGTAGCTACTTTCCCTTTTTCAAAGACTTTTATGATATAGATACCTGAGTTCAACATAGAAATGTTTAAGGCCTGAGAATGGATAATTTTTGATAAAACTTGTTTCCCAAGTACATCAAATATTTGCACTGTTTTCTTAGCATTTTCGAAAGTTGTAATTCTCAACATACCATTAGAAACCGGATTCGGATAAATCGCTAAACCTTTGATTTCTTTGCCTTTACTAATTCTAGAAATTTTATCTACTTGCTCAGCATCTGTAGAAGTAATTTCTTGAGCATAGGAAAAGGATATAAAAAAGAAAAATGTCAGTATCAAGTAACTTTTTTTCATATCCGTTTAGGAATTATTTAGACACGCCTTGTAGGGAACTAAAATTAAGATAAAAAATACGAAAAGTAAGTTTATTAACGCTTTTTAACATTCTGTAAGTGAAATTTGGAGCATAATTTCAATCTGTAAATTTAATGTTAAGTTAATGTTGTTAGGTCAAATGATTATTAAGTTTATCTCATCCTAATATTAATTATTACTTTTGAACTAACAATATTAAAAATGAAGAAAAAAGATATCAAAATATTACTGGTAGATGATGAGCCAGATATTCTTGAAATTGTAAGTTACAATCTTCAAAATGAAGGGTATCAAATATTTACGGCTAGTAATGGAGTTGAAGCTATTGAAAAGGTTAAGAAAGTAATCCCTCATTTAATATTATTAGATGTTATGATGCCCGAAATGGACGGCATTGAAGCTTGTGAGAAAATCAGAGCCATTAAAGGGTTTGAAGAGGTAATTATTGCTTTCTTCACAGCTCGTGGTGAAGATTATTCACAAGTCGCTGGCTTTGATGCCGGCGCAGATGACTATATTACAAAGCCCGTGAAACCAAAAGTTCTGGTAAGCAAGGTAAAATCACTTCTTAGGCGCCTCAAAGAGACTAATGCCGACATAGAAAATATTATAACTGTTGGTGACATTACCATCAATAGAGATGAATATTTCATACAAAAAAACAAAGAAAAGATCTCTTTACCCCGAAAAGAGTTTGAATTATTGGCGCTATTAGCTTCAAAACCTGGTAAGGTATTTAAACGTGAAACCATTTTAGAGACTGTTTGGGGAAATGATGTTGTAGTGGGAGGAAGGACTATAGATGTTCACATTAGAAAATTAAGAGAAAAAATTGGTGATACATATTTTAAAACGGTGAAAGGTGTAGGTTACAAACTCAACGTTTAATGAAACTCACTCGAACATATAAATTTGCCTTTAAATCTTCTACGTTTCTCTCATTAATTGTTTGTTTATTAGTTAGTGTGCTCTCTTATTTTTTCTTTGATGAGATGAATATTTGGTTTATTCTAACCTGCACATTTTCTTTCTTTGCCTTCGCGTTTTTTATTATTCAATTTAGAGTAGAGCGATTTATCTATAAACGAGTAAAGAATATTTATAACGAAGTTCGGTTGCTCGATGTAAGTGATTTAGATAAGAAAACAATAACTTCTGATATGGAAACGCTTTCTAAAGAAGTAAAAAAGTTTGCCGAAAACAAGCGCCTAGAAATAGAAATGCTTCAGATACGAGAAGAATATAGACGTGAATTTTTAGGGAACGTTTCACACGAATTAAAAACACCATTGTTTACGGTTCAAGGATATATATTGACGCTGTTAGAAGGAGCAATTAACGACAAATCAATTAGGAATAAATATTTGGAAAGGGCTAACAAAGGTGTAGAACGCCTTATAGATGTGGTCAAAGATTTAGACATGATTTCCAAACTAGAGTCTGGAGGAATGGATCTGGTCATGGAAAATTTTAATATAGTAGAACTCATCCAGAATGTCTTTGATTTGCTCGAAATGAAAGCAAAAAAAAGGAACATTATTTTAGCATTTAATAAACCCTATGAGACACCTTTACTTGTGAATGCTGATTTAAATAGAATCGAACAAGTTCTTATTAATCTCATCGAGAATTCTATTAAATATGGGAAGGCTCATGGTAAGAGCATAGTTAGTATTCACAATTATGATAATGATTCTTTTATTATTAAAGTTAGTGATGATGGAGAAGGTGTTAATGAAGCAAACAAATCCCGTTTATTTGAGCGCTTTTTTAGAGTCGATCAAAGCAGATCTAGGGAACAAGGAGGATCTGGTTTAGGCTTATCTATTGTTAAACATATTACTGAAGCACATCAGCAGCAAGTGTTTGTAGAAAGTGAATATGGAGTTGGATCAACTTTTTCCTTTACGCTGAAAAAGGTCAAATAAATTACTTTCAATTTTTGAATTTAAAGTGTTTTGAAACCCCGAATAACCGTTTATATTTTTGAGCATTTCTAATTTAAAATTATGCTGTTTTGCAAACGGTGCTATTTTTTGCTTCTCTAAATATGTCGCCAAGTATTCTTGTTCGCTCTGATGTGGAGTTGGTATGAAAAACACTTTTTTCTGAAGCTTTGCTGCATCTAAAATAGAGGAATAACCTGATCTACATATGATGAGTGCTGACGCGTTAATGAGCTCTTGAAGTTGCTCTCTCAACACATAATTAAAGACCAAAATATTATTTTTACGAGATTCGGTTTGTGCTTTTTCAACTTTTCCTCTTACCAGAACAACACGTCCATGATACTTTTCGAATTTTGTTAAAAGCAATTTTTCTAGAATCCCTCTTTGAGGTTCTGGACCTGACAACAATATTAAAACATCATTTTTAATCGATTGTTTTTCTCTTTCTAACCGACTCAAAATTCCAAGATATTTAATCTTCATGTTTTTAACAGTCGATAATTTACCTGATAAACTCGAGGCTCCTTCAACATCTGGAATCCAACATTCGTCATATTTTCGAATGATACTTTGATGAATTTGAGTTGTAAAAAAGGTGGTAATTCCTGATAAAACCTTTAGTTGGTGTGTAATATAAACAGATGGAACTTTCTCACTTCTTACACCAAATCTGTTATCAGATATAATACCGTAAACGTTATTTTTATTTATATAATTATCAATTACTTGTGTTTCTTTAAGCACAACCTTCCTCAACCTTGGAATCTGAAAAAATAAGCCAAGCTTGAGGTTCTTTTTATATTTTATGTTATACGACGGGAGGGTAATAACGGCTAGATTAGGAAATTCTTTTTGTAACAATTGAAGTGCTTCGCCATCTCCAGCAATTACAGGAGTAAATTCATTATCTAGCAAAGAAGAAATAATAGGTATACATCTTGTCGCATGACCTAATCCCCAGTTCAAAGGAGCAACAATTATTTTCTTTATTTCCGCCATAGTATTTTTACAAATTACGCTCTATCCATAAAGAATTAGGTGCTAAAAAGAACGCCTATAAATTAAACTAGATCAAAACCAATATCTTTTCTATAATTCATACCATCGAAATGAATTTTTGAAATACTCGAATATGACGTTGCCAAAGCTTCTTCAATGGTATTTCCTAAAGATGTAATTGCTAAAACACGACCTCCATTCGTTAAGATTTTGTTGTCTATGGTTTTGGTCCCTGCATGATAAACAGTAGAATTATCAACACGCCCTATCCCTAAAATCTCTTTCCCTTTTTGATAAGCCTCCGGATACCCTGCTGAGACCATCATCACAGTTGTTGCCGTTTCGGGATTAATTTTAACCAACTTTTCATGTAAATTTTGTTGAGCTACTCCTCGGAAGAGTTCTAGTAAATCAGAATCAATTCTAGGAATAACAACTTCGGTTTCTGGATCACCCATTCTGACATTGTACTCTATTACTAGAGGATTTCCATTAACATTCATTAATCCAATAAAAATAAAACCTCTATAATCAATTCCGTCTTTCTGTAATCCATTGATAGTTGGTTTTACCACACGATCTTCTACTTTTTGTAAAAAGCTATCATCTGCAAAAGGAACTGGAGATATAGCTCCCATGCCACCAGTATTCAAACCTTTATCACCTTCTCCAATTCGCTTATAATCTTTTGCTGAAGGTAATATTTTGTAACTTTTGCCATCCGTCAAAACAAAAACCGATAGTTCGATTCCATCTAAAAATTCTTCTATGACTACTGTCGAAGATGCGTCACCAAATTTTTTATTGGTAAGCATTTCTTCTAATTCTTGTTTAGCCTCCTGTAAACTATCTAAAATTAATACTCCTTTGCCCGCGGCTAACCCGTCTGCTTTTAGCACGTAAGGTGCTTTTAGCGTTTCTAAAAACCGTTTTCCTTCGTTCAGAGTTTCGTTCGTAAATGATTGATATCTCGCAGTTGGAATTTCATGTTTTTCCATAAACTGCTTTGAAAAATCTTTACTCCCCTCTAAACGTGCTCCATCCTTTTTGGGACCAATAACCGGTATGTGTTTTAATTGTGCATCAGACAAGATGAAATCATGAATTCCACCAACTAAGGGAGCTTCTGGGCCAACAATAATCATTTCAATTTCATTGGTTAGCACACAATTTTTTACTGCTTGAAAATCCGTTGGATCTATCGCTATGTTTTGAGCAATTTCAGCTGTTCCTGCATTACCGGGTGCAACAAAAAGGGTCTTTAATTGACTACTTTGAGAAAGCTTTAGGGCAAACGCATGTTCTCGTCCGCCTGAGCCTAAAATTAGAATGTTCATTTGTAAAATTATAAGACCGTAAAGATAAGTTAATATTTACTCTTTCCTATTGATAGAAAGCTTAAAAAAGAATGCAGCAAAAATCAAATAAGAAACTAAAAATAGTCCTAAAATCAACCATATGTTCGATATTTGAGTAGTTATATAGATAAATAAAACTGAAGTTAACAGACTAAAAGAGCTGATTAGAATACTCGTCTTTATATGCGAATTTCCATGATCTAATAGAACATGATGAATGTGATTTTTATCCGCCAATAAAGGATGCTTCTTTTTCCTAATTCGTACCAAAATAATTCTTACAGTATCAAACAGCGGAAAAATTAAAATAGAACAAGCTACAAAAATCGAATTCTGAGGAATAAAACTTAATTCCAGAAGACTCGATTGTTCTACCTTTAAAAACTTAACGGTCATTACCGCTACAATAAAACCAATAATGAGAGAGCCTGTATCTCCCATAAAAATCTTTTTTCGCGACGATAAATTAAACCTCAAAAAAGCAAGTAGCGAACCTACTAAAGAAGCACAAATTAAAATGTAATAAAACTCTTTTAGAAAAAAGAAAATAACGGCATACATAGATAACGATATAATTCCAATTGATGCTGCAAGTCCATCAATTCCATCAATTAAATTAAAAGCATTGATTATAGATAACATAATAAACATGGTAAATATATATCCTACATATGGACCCGTTTCATAAATACCTAAAAAACCGTAAAGATTAATTTCATAAAAGTTAGTATTAAATAAGAAAATACCAACTGCAATAAATTGTCCAAATAATTTTGCTTGAGGCGAAATAACTACTAAATCATCTTTTAATCCGGTGACCAATAATATTGTAAGCCCAGCAATAATGTTCAAGCTTAAATTATTCAAATCCAACATTTGAATTAATAATAAAGTAATTATTAGAATTACGAAAAAAGACGCTCCACCAAAAGTGGGTGTTAAATGTTGATGTGAGCTGCGTTCATTTGGGGAATCCATCAAACTTTTATGATTGACAACGTTGATAATCTTCGGAATAAGAAAATAGGTAAGCAAGAATGTGCATACTAGAATAATACTAGAAGATTGCAATGCATGCGAATTTATGAATTCAATCATTCTTTTTGTAGCTTTTTTTATTTTTTACTCCCCATTTGTAAAAGTATTGAAAAACTGAAGAAATATGATGAAAAAAGAGTTTAATCTTCTTCGTTGAACCTCTTTCTAATCTATGATAAATACACTCGTTTGGGTAGTATAACTTTTTTTTATTAACAGCATCTAATTTTCGACAAATATCAACATCTTCCATATATAAAAAATAGCGCTCGTCAAAACCATTAATTTCAATATAATCCTTAGTTCTGAATAGTAAAAAACATCCCGTCAGGTATTCTACATAAAAAGGAGCCTCTAAATCTCGATCTCTATAATCAGCGCTCATAATTCTTTCCCTTAGAATATATCCCAATGGACGAATTCTTCGCCCCATAAGTTCTAATATACTAGGATATTTCCTGCTTGTGTATTGATGATCACCATTATTGTACAAAACTTTTGGTGCTATGACGGCTACGTCGGGTTCCTTTTTTAGAACTTCAACTAAATTTGGAACAACTTTATTACTAAAAATAACGTCAGGATTTAAAACTAAATGATACCAAGATTCATTGGCTATTTTATTTATAATACTATTATGTGCTTTTCCAAAACCAATATTTTTCCCAACAAAAATATAACGCACATCTGGGTGTATAAACGTATTTTTTAACACATCAGTCGGAGAATTATCAACCAAATATAAAATCTTAGGTAACGCAATATCCAAAAAGCTCCTAACCGTCTTTTTCAAGATTGAAAGGTTGTTTTTATAAAGAACTATTGTTCCTGATATGATTGGTTTTTCAGTCATTGCAAGATTGAGCCCTTAATTGAAGAAGTTGCTTATAGGTATCAGTAATAGAATTCCATTCATAGTTTTCCTTTGCCGTTTTATAAAGTTTTAAAGCACAATTACCAAGGGCTTCTTCACTTGGAGCTCCTTTAATTAGGTTCTTAAGGCTTTCAACACTATTAAAGTAAAAGGCATTGTCTTCAGTTGAATATCTATTGTAGAGGACGTCCCAGGCAAAAACAGGAAGCTGCAAGTACATGGCTTCAACCAATGAAGGGTTTGTTCCTCCGGCCGAATGACCATGAATATAAACTGCGCAATTACTTCTTAACTTATCAAGTTCTAATTGGTTATAAATTGCATCTAGCAATATGATTTTAGTATAAGCTTCATATTTTTTCTTTAAATTTTGGCCATAATTACTGGATGACCAATTCCCTACAATTACAATACATTTATCTGTATTAGAAAATGCTTCAAGAATAATATGAACATTATTTTCCGGTTCTATACGACATACAGAAAAATAATAGGATTCACTCACTCCTAAAGATTTCAATTCGCTGGATAGAATTTTAACGTTAAGCGCATGATTTCCTCCGTAAGCAATTAATTCGCTCCTTTTACTATAACTTTCGGAAATATTATCTTGAATTGCCTTATTGTCTGAAATTATAACATGGCTATACTTAACTGCAATTCTTTCTTGAAGTTTGAGATATTTTCTTGCAAAAAAATTCCATTTTGCTCTTTTCCATTCTTGACCATCAACATTAACAATGATTTTCTTAGAGCTGAAGCGTCGTACAAAAGGAATCATAAAAGCACTACTCACGCCTAATATCAGAATAACATCGGCATAAAATAAGCTATTCAATATTGAAAACATATCATAAAAGATACTCGATATGCCATTGGCCTTTAAGGGTATATATTTGAGTCTTGCTCCTAAATACTCTTCTTCGCGAGAATCATATGCTTTGGAGCTACAATATACAGTAAAATAAAATTCTCGATTCAACGCTCGTACCAATTGCTCAGCTAGCGTCTCGAAACCACCATAATTAGCGGGAATACCAACGGTTCCAATTACTGCTACTTTATTCTTTAACTTAATCTCTTTCACTGAAGAAAAATAAGGAATTAAATAATGCAAAAAAAACAATCCCCCTATGCACTTCCAAATTTGATTCGGTAATTGCGGATGTGAAAAATATCAACAGAAAAAAGAAATATAATTTTTTTCTATTCACCGCTTCCTTAAAGAGGATGAAAATCCAACTCAGAAAAACTAGCAATCCTATAATTCCCGATTTGATAAGAATTTCAACATATTGATTATGTAAATTATATCCCGTATATCCGGCAGCATCCATGCCATATTTGGCATATACATTGTCGAGGAAATTTTGCGAATCACCAGGTGACACACCAATCATTATGTTTTCATCATTCCACAAATGTTTTATTGCGATTTTCCATGTTATAATTCGCAAGGTAATTCCCGTAAAATTCTCATTATAGGCATAATGTTCTTTCGAAATCAAACCCCACTCTGAATTTACGATTTCTTTTATTCTATTTTTTGTGGTTGAGAAACTAAATATTGTGATCATAAAGATTAGTAAAAAAAAACCAAAAGTTGCAAGTTTCGCTTTTCGAGATTTAATTTCTGTTAATATAAAGTACAGCAAAATGATCATGGAAATTGCCAAGACCGTTTTTGAGGATAAAAGAATTAAAAATGCAACACTACAAGCAATAATTGAAATAAATACTATCGGTCTTAATTGAATATATCGGTGAATATATCCATATATTAGAATGACGATCGAAAAAAGGACGTACATAGCTAAATATATCGGATGAAAATTTAGTATTTCCGTGAGCTTGTCATAATAAAACCAACTAGTTGATCCGGTATTTAAAAATTGAACTGTAGCAAAAATAACCAACAACGCACCTATAAATAGATTTACAAAGGCAAAAATCGAAAGTAGCTTATAGTCTTTATCTAGATTCAACGATGAACTCGATGCAAACACAAAAGGTAGAATCAATAGTGATAAATTTTTTTCTAAAATCGATACCCCTCGAGAAAAATCTTCAGAATATAAAAGGCCCAAAACATAAATGAAATAAAAACCCGATAGGAAGATAAATTTTCTATTCTGCTTTAAATTTCTATACTTTTCCTTAAATCCATCTTTTAACAGCCAAACTAGCACTAATAAGATCACCATAAAACTGCTATAGTTAAATGGAAGTAAAAGACCCAGCATTGCTCCAATTACAGTAATTTTGAAGATATTATTTTTTATATATTCTCTAAGTTTACTCAATGTGTTTCGCTTCGCTTTTTCTTATATTAGTTAATAAAAAGAGTAAAGAGCCTAAGATAAAAGTCGAAGGTTCTTCAAGGTTGTAAATTCCCGTTATTACAAATGAACTTACAAAATAATAAACTCCAAAACTTGAAATTATATTTCGTAATGCTGCTTCATTAATCGATAATGACTTTTTATAGGATTGAAAATATAAGCTCACTAAAAAAACCATATAAATAAGTAATCCTATCGCACCCGTTTTAAAAAAAATATAGATGTACCCATTATGAATAATGGGTATAAAACGCATACCATCATCATTTAAAGGAGCTACAAATTTTA
The DNA here is from genome assembly GCA_947494325.1 of uncultured Flavobacteriaceae bacterium. Classification (GTDB taxonomy): domain Bacteria; phylum Bacteroidota; class Bacteroidia; order Flavobacteriales; family Flavobacteriaceae; genus Aureibaculum. Next base: position 689,701 of record CANLUS010000001.1, on the reverse strand, counting down.
AATCAACTAACGATCCGAAGCCTTTTCCAAACAGATAGTTCAAATTGTTTTCGCCCATTTGCTGTAAGGCCATTTTCGCTTCATACGCTCTCCATCGATCAAAGATTCTTTTATGGTCTTGGGGGTTGTAACCTTCGGGTGAAGAAAACATTTCTAATGGAGCATTTCTAATTTTGTAGAAGAACCCTTCTATCCCTGGTTTATCTGGGTCTAATTTTACGTTAAAAAGTACTGTGTATAATAGGGCAACTATGATCAATACCCCCGATACATATTTAATTCCTTTTACATTAAGTTTCGTATAACCAAAAACTGTAATTAATATAACGACCAACCCTAATAACATTGTTCTTGAAAAATAAAGAATAAAAGAGATTAAGAATATAAAAAGTAAAATTTCCTTCACTCCTTTCTTTTTATAAACATCTAAAATGCCATATTTTTTTGATGCCACTAAAAATATAAGCGCTAATAATTCGATAAAAGTACCTAATCCAGCTTCGTATCTTAGTTTATTGATATCAAAATCAGAAAAATCGACAAGCACCAGGAAAGTTATGATATGTCTAATTGCGGATATTAAAGCAACGAATAAAATAGTTTTTATGATGAATCGGCTACTTCCAACTTTTTTCGCTACCAAATAACCTGCTAAAAGCATTAATACAGGTTTTAAATAGTGTAGAAAATCCTTTAAGATATTTAGGTTCGTATACGATCGAAATACCCCTGAAAAAAAACCAAATCCGATCATCAAAAAAAGCAAACTAATCAAATTTATTTGATAATTATCCACCTGGCCATTCTTTATGGAGAAAAAAGCAATTAAAATTACACATATAATTAGTGCCAACTCAACAGAAGAGAAGAGGGTGAATCCAATTAAAGCAAGGCCATAAATACCCGAGAAAATATGTTGTCTGTTTAATTTCAAGTTAATCTAATTAACTAATTATTGATTGATGTTTCTTCGTTTTGGTTAAACTTAATGATAACGTCTTACAAATTGTATTGTTTTTCAAAATTTTGAACATATGAATTTAAGGTAAACCTTTTTGATGCCTCAAGATAACCCTGTTCACCAAATGAATTTATCAGTTCTCTATTATTTAACAAAAATAACATAGCAGATTTCAACGCTTCCTCATTGTTAGATTCAAACAATAGACCTGTCTTTTTGTCTATTACGATTTCCTTTAGGCCTCCATCGTTTGAAGCTATTACGGCCTTTTTTGATAACATTGCTTCAACTGCCACCAACCCAAAAGATTCTGGTATTTTAGACGGAACAACTGCTATATCAATCGCATCCCAAAATTTCCAAATGTCACTTTGAAAAGGTACTATTTTCACCTGTTCATTTAGCTTATTTTGACTAAGTTTATCATTTAGTTTAACCAATAACTCCTCTTGCCCTGGGACCGTAGATCCTACGATAAGAAGTTTAATGTTCTTAAAATTTTCATATAATTTACCAAATGCATCAATCAGTAACTCATGTCCTTTATTTTTATTGATTCTACCAAACAGGCCTAATAAAATGTCATTAGCATCTATTTTTAGAGATTGCCTTAACCACAATATATCTTTACTAGAACTAATCTTCTCAACTCTATCCACACCGTTGTAAATTACGGTTGATTTTAGCTCTAAATTTGATTTATAAATAACAAAACTATTTTGAGTCGCTTTTGAATTAAAAATGACTTTATCTGAAAAGTAATAAACCATCAGAGCAAAGAATTTCCCTCCGATTTTCGGAGAGTTAACTATTTCATGGATATGCCAATAATGTTTAATCTTATTTCTTTTCGCATATATTGCCCCAAGACAAACTACTGCTGTATTTGAGTGAACAATATCTATTGTAATGTTATTTAATTCATACTTTATTTTTTTTAAAGATTTAAATACGTGGAAGGGTAGTTTTATTATTTGTTTCAGGGTGAACATTCTTCGATGTATATTAATAACGGGCGTTACAATTGTTTTAACTTGAAGCCTGTCAAGCTCTATATTCAAAGGACCGTAATTTGGTAATACCACAATTGGATTAAATAACTTTTTGTTTAATCCTTTTACCAGAAACAAAAGTGCCTTGTCAGATCCATATAAATCAGTTGACTGGTGAATGTAAAGTATGTTTTTAGGTGTTATTTGCAAGTTTCTTTAAGAAATTAATAACATTAACATAATGCAAGAGGTTTTATAAAATTTGAGCTAAGTTAAAGAAAGCGTTTTCATATAAAGAAATATTTGACTTTTTCTATATGATTTTTAAGAGTAATTATTGTTCAGATTGGCCGTTATGTTAGCTAATTTGGCTAAGTTTCTTTAGATTTTGAATAAGAACAGCTCTGAAATAGAAAAATTTGCTTAAAAATGGATTGTATCCATTCTTAACTCGTATTCTATGAGACTCACTCAACGCTTTTTGAACTTGCAAAGTGCTTATACCGCCATATGCTACATTAACAAGGGTATTATTAACATAGCTGAAAGAAAAGTTTTTATTAAGAATTCTTAAAATTAAATCGTAATCTGAACAAATTTTGTATTCTAAGGAATATCCTGACATTTTATCGATAACTTCTTTCTTAATAAAGGATGATGGATGAAAAAATGACATTTCTTTTATCATATCCTTCCTGGATCCTGCCCTACGAACTTTTAAAAATTCCCTTGACGAAGAATAAACGTTTATATTCCCGTGGATGAAATCTGCCGAAGTTTCCCTTTGATTATTCGCAACTTTCTCCATCGCATCTAGCTCAAACCAATCATCACTTCCAATGACATTAACATAGTCTCCTGTTGCCAATGAATTTCCTTTATTCATTGCATCGTAAATTCCAGCATCTGGTTCACTTATCCACCTATACCTTATTCCTTTATTGATAAACTCTTTATGATATGAGGCAATTATTTCTACTGTTTTATCGGATGAATTTCCGTCAACTATGATATATTCAATATTGGTATACGTCTGATTTAGTATCGATTCTATTGTGGTTTTAATAGATTTTTCACTATTAAAGGAAACTGTTATAATACTAATTAATGGATTGTTCATTTTCTTAAAAAGGTTCTTGCGTCCAAATCTCCTAACTATTTTTTAAAATTCTAAAGGTTTGTATTGGTAAAACAACAGACAACGCAACAATACTTAATACAGTTCCTAATATTATTCCACTTGTCCCAAATTGCATTTTTTTAACAAAGAATATGGATAACGGGACATTTACAATTGCTCCTAAGACAAATAATAGTACCTGAAGTTTTATTTTACCAACAGCATTTAAAAAATTCATATAAATAATTCCATAAACTCTTACCACCACAAATACACCCATGAAAACTATGAGTTCAAAAGAGATCTCTAACTTTTGAGGTATCCATACTCCTATAATTGCTTTGGAAATAAAAATTAAAACCACAATAAACAACACAAAGAGCAAGAACAATTTATTTAATCTCAATATAGTTTGTTTTATCCAATTAAATTGTTGCTTCTGATAAGCATCAGTATATAACGGCCAAAAAGGATCTTGTGCAATTACAGACAAAATAATAGATGCTTGAAATAATTTTAACACCACATCATAATGCGTCACATCTTTCGGGCTTAATAAGCTGCTTATCAAGACATTGTCTGTAGCAAAAATAACAATCATACATAATTGAATGATAAAGAACCCTACACTTAAATCCATTAAATCTTTCCCAATTCCGAGTTTCAAAAGCTTAAATGAAGGTCTTAAATCTCTTCTAGACTTAAAAAATTTTATAGTAAAAAAAATACTCATAATAACGTTCGAACATCCATAGATGAGCGCTATGTAAAATAACGATTTCGTGGTAAATGAAGAGAAAATGAATATTCCAACTAACACTATAAATTGGAATATTAATAAAGACAATTCAACTACGAATGATTTCTGTATCGCATAATAAAAGGCCTTATATAAACTTAAGCTGAAGCCTAAAACAACCAGAATCAACGTTGCGAAAAACACCTTATTTAATTCGTATCTGGTTAATGGGATATTTAATATCTCGTTAAGGTTTATAAAGTAAATAATAAGAGATCCTAGAATAAGAAATAGAAAAGCAAGTACTAAAATAAAAAAATAGGCATTTGTAATATAGGCCCTTGCCAGTGGCTTGTTATTGTCGCTAATTGCCTGAGTCAATTTGGTTTTAAGACCATTGGCGACACCAATATCAACAAAAAAAACAATGTTAATTACGGAAAATATTGTTACCCATATTCCATAAAGCTCTTGATCAAGATAATTCAAAAGCATGGGAATTGTAATAAACACAATACCCATATTTAATAGTTTATAAATGACTCCTAGAGAAACATTCTTAAGAATTATGTTTTTTCTATTCATTTGTATTTCTTTAAAGTACTCATAAAAAAATACTCTATTCAAAAAACGATCACCATTTTCGATGGTTCATCTTAAACTTATTTAAGAAAGAATTAATTCTTTTGGTAATTCAATAAATATCGATTTAGTTGCAGTAGCATCATAAATATCAGTACTAATAAGGTTGCACCGGCTCCAATTATAAACGTGTATTTTGAAAAAATTGCGCGCTCTTTTAATCCTATATTACCAAATGTAGAAACAACATTCAAAATTTCGGCTGCTTCTGCTTTTTCTCTATTATTATCTATTAATTCTTCGTTTAATTTTAAGCTTTCATTAAAAAGTTCGACTTCCTCTGTTTTTTTAACACCCTGAGCCAAGGTAATACTCGTTCCCGATTCCATTTTCTTTGCTTCAGTTATCAATACTTCATTATAAATCATTCTAAGAGTATCTATTTCTGCTAGTGATTTTTCTAATACTCGTTGATTCTGTTGAAAATTCTCGTCATTAATCTTTTTTAAATTCTTGTAATATGTGTTATTTTCTAATGAATTGATAATTGGATCTCCGAGTTTTCTAAAAATAAGACTATTGGTCGACTTTACCTTAACACGATGATATTTATAATCTATATCAGAAAATCCTTTTTTGAAATCTTTAATGTCAATGTTTTTAGCAAAAGAGCTATCCAACTCTTGCGCAAATATGTTAAATGCCTCATACTTCTCATTTTCATTTTTGATTGGTTTTATGTAAAAACCTTTCAGCTCAGAAGCTTCCTTATTAGAAATATTCAAGGACTGAGCGAGCAAGATCGTATCTTTCTGTTTCACCAATTCATGATAAAAAGCGATGTTATTATAAAGTTGCTGAGTACTCCTAAAATTGGGTTCCACAATCATTTTGGAACTATATACCGGAGGTTCTGTAACATCAAGGTACAATCCAATTCCTGCACCTACAAGCGCTGCTATTCCTAACTTAATTGCATTATTTCGAAGAAATAATAAAAATAAAATAAGGAAATGAAAAAGAGCAGCAAAAAAAGTACCGATCGCATTGAATAAGTTTTGAATACCTTTTCCAATAATTTTAAACAAGCTTCCTAAATCTACTTCGTCGGATGACATATTTTCTTTTGACATGTTATTTCAGTTAAAAAATTTGTTCTAGTATTTTTTGTGTAATCGCATATGTCGGTCTAACGCCAGATGTTCCTAGTCCTCCTGAAGCCAATGTACTGCCTGTCTCTAAAGGATTATCAGAAGCATAGTAGGCATATCTCACCTTTACATCTTCAGAGATGTTTCCTCTAATTTTAGAAGCTGATTGGATTGCTTTTTGATAGTGGGCTCCTTCCATTTCAAGACCTATAGCATGCCATGTAGAATCGTGAAAAAACTCTAGTATATTCTTATTTTGTAATGATGTACCTAAAACTGTTACCATAGTGCCTTCAAAAACATCGATCCCAAATCCTTCTAAATCTTTCTTTTCCAATTCGTTTTTAAATGGGTAGTTATCGGCAGTACCTTCAAATATATGGGCCGAAGGAATCATAACGTCACTTTTTCCTCCCTCTAAAATTCCTGCTTTCCCCATAATTGAAACAGATTCAACATTCATAAAATGTTCCTTATTATTATCGCAAATAAATGGTTTTAATAACTCATCCATCGTTTCAAATGCTTGCTCACCAAAAGCATAGTCCATTACTATGATGATAGGCATTTCATCTTCCTCATTGAGATGCTTTTTAACATATGCACTTTTATCGAAATCAATTTTCGCGGTATCTATTACTTGTACATTAATATTCGTTCCTGAAGAGTCTTTAATGTAAATTAAGCCCATTTTCGAAGCCTTTTCTTTTACTTTCTTCCGCAATGCAGCATTATTCTCCTCACTTAATAATTCAAACAGGGCCAATTCTGGATGTTCTTTAGATTCATTTACTAGAAACATTGGCGCATAAATCGAATTCATAACACTATGCATATTTGCACTAATAATATGAATTGGGCGGTTAATTAGTCCTTCTTTTTCTAGCACTTTTTTTACCGTATTTGCCCAAATTTCACCATAGATATGATGTCCAATACTATCTCTAAGCGTAGAACTAAAAGTAATTGTTCGTTTTTTATTTTCTAACGTTTCATTTAATGCTAATTGGCCTAACCAAAAAATGAGATTAAAAAATTTATTTGGGTTCTTCGTTGTTGCAAACGCCTTATGAACTCGTTGAACCTCATCGAATGTTCTTCCTAATATTGTTGCAACATGAGTAAGTAATACTTCATGTTCGTTTTTTGTTGGCTTTTTATTATTTAAAACAACATCTTTTAAATAATTCCACTCGCGAATGGTGCTTTCATCTTCATCTATTAAAATACGATCCTTAATTTTATGAGATTCTATGAATAAAAAGGTAAGATGGGTTAGTATATCATAAATTTCTGAACGACCTCTCGTAATTTCAATATTCATTTGATCTCGGTCTATTCGATAACAATTACGTCTTCTTTTAGCTGGAATGATAGGAGTAAAATGAGAATCTTGATAGCCTTCATCGGCAGTGAGGTTGATAAACTGACATTCTTCTATGCCTTCCGGCAAACGTTCAATGACGTAAATTAATCCATTTAATTCCGTTCTTTCTTCAGCAATAGACCCATAGATTTCGGGTCTCAATAATAATAATGACTCACGTAATGTCTTACCTGATACACCTCCAGGTTTATAAAATCCTCTATTAAATAAATGACGCATCGTTATGTATAGACGCTCGATCGCTCTAGTAGATTCTTGTGATCTTGTTCTTGTGACTGTATTCATAAATAAATTTGAACAAATATATCAATTCTTTAATTATGAATTTCGATAATGCAAAAAGCTTTTAGTTCAATATTTTAGTATATTTTCTATCGTCTTTAAGGATCTCAACAGCTTCTCTAATATGTTTGTCGCTATAAACCTTATTGATATATTCACCTTTTTTATGATAGTATCTTTTTACAATTTCTGCTTTCAATCTGCTCTTAATCTCCTCCTTATTACGATTTAACTGCTCAATTTTCATAATTTTCAAATTCTCCATAAGATCATTAAAAGACTTTTCAAGCGCCTTGTGAGAACCTTTTTTCGCTTCATCCATGGCCCTTTCAAAATTTAATTCGCTCGAAGTCTTAAATGATGAGTTGTCGGACTTTAAAAATGATATAAATGACTCATAATCAGTGTTTGATATTTCAAATTCTTTTGATTCAGTCACAGTCGGGTTTTGATAATAATAATTGGTTGCAAAATCAAATATTGCTTGCGATTTGAATAAGGCTTCAGTCGCATTTGTTCTAGCAGGTTTTTTAAATTTGATATCAGGTTGTATACCTCCTCCATCATAAACGGTTCTTCCGTTTCTTGTTTTAAACGGGTTTCTTCTCTTATCCGAAAATTTTGGAACATCACCATTTTCATCCCTGTTCGTATAATCTAACTCTTGAATACTTCGTCCGCTAGGCGTATAATATTTCGATATTGTTAATTTCAACTGAGTTCCATACGTTAGCTTTCTGTAGCGCTGCACCAGACCTTTACCAAACGATCGTTCTCCAACGATAACAGCTCTATCCAAATCCTGTAAAGATCCAGCTAAAATTTCAGAGGCTGACGCTGACCTACCATCAATTAAAACAACAATAGGAATTTCTAAATCTATAGGCTCTTTTTTCGTTTTATAAGTATCACTCCATTTTTTAACCTTTGCCTTGGTCGTTACCACGACTTCATCTCTAGGAATAAAAAAATTGACAATTTCTATTGCTTCGTTCACTAAACCTCCTAAATTCCCTCTAACATCTAACACCAACTTCTTCATACCTTGACTTTTCAGGTCTTCAAATGCCGATTTCACTTCTGAAGAGGCTTTTTTATTAAATTTTATAAAAGAGATATATCCTAATTCATCATCAATCATAGTGTAATAAGGCACCGGATTTACTTCAATTTTCTCACGAGTCAATTCGACTTCAAACGTTTTATTTTGTCTTTTTAATTCTATTTTGACCTTGGTGTCAGGAATCCCTTGCAACAAAGAAGAAACTGCATTGTTCTTATAATCTTTTACTAAAACATCATTGACTTTCACAATTTCATCCCCTGCTTTGATTCCAGCTTTATCAGCTGGAGCTCCTTCATGTGGTTCAATAATAATAAGTTTATCATTTACGTAGCTAGAAATGGCTCCTATTCCTCCATATTCACCAATAGCATTAATTCTAGCATTTTCCACCCCTTGTTCATCATAAAAACGGGTATATGGATCTAACCCCTGTAGCATTTTATTGATCGCTGAGTCGGTCAATTCTGCCGGATTCGTATCATCTATATAATACATATTTAATTCCTTAAACAACGTCGTGTAAATTTCAATCTGCTTCGCTACTTCAAAGAAATTAGATTTATATGAAACGGACACCACTGTTACTAAAACTAGTAACAAAAGAATGCCTGATTTTTTTAATTTATTCATCGGGTTTGATTTTAATATAAAACGATGTTTAATCTTATTTTTCAGTCTTTTTCAAAAACTTTTGTAACAGATTTGTCATCTTTTCTTCTATAAAAACGTAATTCTTCTCATTTTCGTCTAAATACAAAAACATAAAAATATATTTATAAGAACAGCGCTCAGAAATTATGTGTTTCTGATTGCGAAACGCTTCTCGCAATAATCGCTTTATTCTATTGCGATCAACCGCGTTTTTAAATTTTCTTTTCGATACCGAAACACCTGCCTGAATCGCACAATCATTTGAATGCTCTACTTTAAGATACAATAGTTTTAAAGGATAGACAGAGACTGACTTCCCTTCGGTAAACAATCGCTCTATAAGTTTCTTGCTTTTTAGCTTTTCTTTTTTGTTAAATGTAAATTGCATTGAAACAAATGTAGCCAATAAAATAACTTAGTGAAAAGAGAATTAGAAAAAGCTATTATTCGTATTTTTGAAAAAACTAAAATTTATACGCATGAGTCAAGATTTATTCCAAGCTCCTGATTATTATCAGTTAGACGATTTATTAACTGATGAACATAAATTAGTAAGAGATGCTGCCAGAGAGTGGGTGAAAAGAGAAGTATCTCCTATTATTGAAGAATATGCTCAAAAAGCAGAATTTCCGACACAGATAATTAATGGATTAGCTGAAATAGGGGCCTTTGGTCCATATATTCCGGAGGAATACGGTGGCGCCGGCTTAGATCAGATTTCTTATGGTCTTATTATGCAAGAAATAGAACGTGGTGATTCTGGGGTTCGTTCAACTTCTTCGGTACAATCTTCATTAGTTATGTATCCTATTTGGAAATACGGAAACGAAGCGCAACGAAAAAAATATTTACCAAAGTTAGCTTCTGGAGAATGGATGGGTTGTTTTGGACTAACTGAGCCCGATCATGGATCAAATCCTAGTGGTATGGTAACCAATTTTAAAGATGAAGGTGATCATTATTTGTTGAATGGAGCTAAAATGTGGATTTCTAATGCTCCTTTTGCGCAAGTTGCCGTGGTATGGGCTAAAGATGAAAATGAACGAATTCATGGTTTAATCGTTGAACGCGGCATGGAAGGTTTTACAACACCAGAAACACATAACAAATGGTCCTTAAGAGCTTCCTCTACAGGAGAACTCATTTTCGATAATGTAAAGGTGCCTAAAGAGAATTTGCTGCCGAATAAATCAGGTTTAGGTGCGCCTTTAGGTTGTTTAGATTCTGCACGTTATGGCATTGCCTGGGGTGCTATTGGTGCTGCCATGGATTGCTATGATACGGCCCTCAGATACAGTAAAGAACGTATTCAATTCGGAAAACCAATTGGACAATTTCAATTACAGCAAAAAAAATTGGCAGAAATGATAACTGAAATTACAAAAGCTCAGTTATTAACCTGGCGTTTAGGAGTGCTTCGTAATGATGGAAAAGCAACCAGTGCCCAAATATCGATGGCTAAGAGAAATAATGTTGATATGGCAATAAACATTGCGCGTGAAGCAAGACAAATGCTAGGAGGTATGGGTATAACCGGTGAATATAGTATTATGCGCCATTCGATGAATTTAGAAAGTGTAATTACTTATGAAGGTACACATGACATTCATTTACTCATTACTGGTTTAGATATTACAGGATTCAATGCTTTTAAATAAATTCACTACTTTTAGTACATGAAAAAGAGCTTGATTATTCTATTATTTACCTGGCATTCACAAACATACTGCCAAACTATTATTTCAGATGATGGTCACCCCGAACATATTATTGTAGGCGCAGCCATAGGGGCAGGAGTCTCCTACCTTGTTTATAAAAAAACAGACAATAAGTTAAAGGCTTGGCTAATTGGAGCTGCTTCTGCCACTGCAATAGGCTACTTAAAAGAAGCTGTTGATCCTAAATGGTTCGGTGGCGTAAAAAGTGACAAAGATTTTGGGTATAGTGCTTTGGGAGGTGTTATTGGTGCAAGTATTGTAATTCCTTTAAAAAGGAGAAAAATCAAGGAAAAACCTAATATCGCGGCAGCTTTTAAAAGTTCGCCAATACCGATAAGGAAAAGTTACGTCCCGGTGCACTGATTCCTGACGCAAATTCTCGATAGTGTTGATCGAAGATATTATCAATCGCTAACAATAAATCCAGATTTTTAGAAAGACGATATTTCGTGTTTAAATTTAAAGTCATCCAAGACGGAGAACCAGCATATATATCAACTTCCTCAGTGGCATTTGGATTAATAATCGGTGTTTGTTCTACATTGTCAATCCCCTCACTAAAATTATAATCAGTAATCTTCTTTTTTCCGTTATAACGCAGATCAATACTTGCTTCAAAATTAGGTTTCTCATACGACACTTCAAATGCTGCAAAAAACGGAGGAATTGAGGATAATGGTTCTTTGGTATCATAAGCTTTTCCTCTAGTGTAAGTAAAAGAACCTCTGGTTTTTAAATTATTAGCAATTGTTCCTCGCATTGTAAACGTACAACCAACAATATACGCCTGATCTTTATTTACATTTGCTACGATATTCCCCAATTCTCCATCGAATAGAATTGTTGAACTACCATTCAATGAAAAATCATCGCGAATGATATAATTATCTAGTAACGTATAATAAGTTGTTAACCCTAAATGAAACTTTCTATTCTTAAAATACTTAAGTACTCCAAATTCAGCATTATATGCGAATTCAGGTCGCAAATTTACATTTGGTACAGTCACATCGCCTGATTTTTCTCTTATTTTACCAACATCATCAATGTTTGGAGATCTAAATCCAGAAGATAATACTCCATTTAGTTGCCAGTTACTAGTAGGCTTATAAACATAACCTGCCGTTAACGTTACAGCCGAGTTATTCAAAGAAATATTGTTATTCGGCAAGGTAATAAACGTTTGGTCTATCCAAGTTGCCTTTAAATTTGTGTTTGTAAACCTAATTCCTGTATTCAGCGTTGATTTTTTACTGATATCTTGTCTATAATTGACGTACGCTGCAGAGCTCGTATAAGAACTACCTCCGTCGGCATAACGGGCTTGTACAGGAAAATTACCCGAAATACCGGTTACTTGATCTCCATTGGTCGCTATGGTTTCTCCTTTTGGAGTCGATGTTACATCGTTATGTGAAAGTTCAAAACCATATGAAAAGATTCTATCTTTAGCGTCAGTTAAGGGTATTGAAAAATCACCATTCAAACTAAATACATCTACATCTTCTTCACGAATAGTCCTGTCTAAACTTCCAAATTTTCTATTGACCCGAGATTCTTTAATATTCTGATAAGCCAACGTTAAGACGCCTGCATCTAACCATCTTTTCTCTGGTGATATTTGTAACTGAGAGGATAGCAGTAATCTTTCTTGTGGTCCATAATACCACTCTGCAAATCTAAGTACTCCATCCCTTCGTTCTGTTAGTCTATCAAATCTAGGGATATCAGTAGATATTCCATATTGCATATTCAAGGTTAAATCTGTTTTTTCAGACAATGGGACGAAGAATTTTTGAAGGACATCAGTTTGTTCATATCCCGTATTACGTTGCAAGTTTGGATCATTGTTTTCCACTGGATTCTCATTAAAAAAAGAGTCTGTATTATTAGAATATTCGAATACATGCCCCCAGTCATTGAAACCGTGAGAACGATTTTTTCCCATTTTCAAATCGCCAAAAGTACTATGAGAAACGCTTGTAAAAGAAGCCCATTTTTTAAATTGTAATTCTAAACCTCCTTGTAACGATCTCTCATTATTAACGGTACTATATCTCGACAGGAAATTCGCGTTAATTGCCGTTACTTCGCTAATTGATGGTTTTCGTGTATAGTAATGAATCACACCTCCTAAAGCATCAGAACCATAAATAACTGAAGAAGGGCCAAAAATGACTTCTGTTCTATCTAAAAGTGTTGGAGAAACAGTAATCGAATTTTGTAAATGTCCTTTTCTATATATAGCATTATTCAATCGAACACCATCAACAACTAATAATACTCTATTTGCCTCCATACCCCTCAGAACAGGACTTCCTCCTCCAAATTGTGATTTCTGAACTTTAATTCCGGGTATTTCGGCTAACAAATCAGCAGATGTTTGAGGTGCGGTTCTTTGAATATCCTTAATTGAAAAGACCGCCACCTGTTCTGCAATTCTTTTTCTAAACTCCTTTCCTTTGGAGGCCGATAAAAAAACCTCTTCAAGTTGCTCAGTTTTGTTCTGTAATGAAACAATCTTCTTCCCTAAAATAAGACGTTTTACTACTTTATAATCGCTATAGCTAATATGTCTAAAGGTAAGTTCATCTCTCAAGGCAAAAGAAGAGATATCCACCATTCCTTTTTCATCTGTAACTACCTTAATTGAGTTCTGTTGATTAACCACGGCTACATTGGCTATTGGAAAACCTGTTTCTCTATCAATTACTGTAATTTCTTGTGCAATAGAAAGACCTGCAAATAGCAAAAAGAATACAACAAAAATCTCCTTCATACTCATTCAAATACTGTTTTTAAAATGGCTAGTGATTTAGGTTTATGAAATCCAGGCAAATGTAATTCAAAATATCGTATCAAAATATCTAAAATTGATTGCCGAATTAAACCATTAAACTTTAAGGTATTTAAACCCTCAAAATTTATGCCGAGTAGAGATTTTAGTGGTGTTAAATTTTCTGCAGTTACACGATTGTTTCTTGGAATAGAATTTGTAAAACGACCTTCTTCTAAATCAAAGAAAAGTGCATCGGAGTATTCTTTTTCAGGATAAAACCCTAAATGTTTGGTAAGGTTTAATAAAAATAACAGATGAAAATTTGCAACATCATCATTGGTATCTAACCAGATTAAGGCCGCTTCGAGATACTCAAAAAGCAGTTCATTCTCTTCTTCTTCATAAATAGATTTACTTAGCACTTCAGATAAAAACAGTACCATTGTTTGTTTAACAATATTAAAAGGAATTGTTCGATATGAATAGCTAACCTTAACTTCTTTGATGAAGTTTAAATTGCCTTTATTATTATGTTTTGCTACTAACTCTAAGTGTGTGAGTGGTTGAAAATAAGCTACCTTAAGCTTCCCTTTTTTTGATTTCAGAATCCCTTTTAACATATATGACTTTAAACCTAACTGTGTATAGCATTTCACAATCAAATCTGAATCGCCATACTTAATAGCACTCAAAACGATCGCTTTCGTAGTACTTAGCATGCCATTTTATTAATTAATGATTGCAATCTTAGTCATTGAAGTCTCTGACTTATCTGGTAAACTTAACAAAACAATATAAACCCCAGATGCTACTTTTCTACCAGATAGGTTTGTCTTATCCCAAACAACTTTTCCTCCTTTTAATTCCTGGCCTTCGATAACATTCGTTTCATATACCAATCGTCCTGCAGCGTCTAATATCTTAACGTTCGTGCCTCTCGGTAGATTGGTGTCATTTCGACCATCTATCGTCACAAATGAATGTTCCTTTCTTACAGGATTGGGATATGCATACACTTCTCCCAGCGTATCACCGAAGGGAGCTACGTTATTATTAAAAGCTACAATACCCTTATCTGTTGCGAAATAAACTTTGCCATTTGAATCATCTACTTTAATTTTAAAAATTCGATTCGATGGTAATGGAGAATTATCCTTATTAAAATTAAATAGCGTTTCTTGTCCGGACGGATTTGTGCCAAGCGCTCCACCAGTATCTGTTCCAAACCATTTGTTATCAGCGCCATCAATAGCGATCGAATTAATTGCTTGATCTCCTAATAATTTTTTAGGAATACCATCATCTTCAATAATCACTGGCGCCGCATCATACGAACTGGCATCAAACAATCCTCCTGCATTTGAAAAAACAACCATTCCTTTCTTGGTTCCTATCCACAACCTATTGTTTCTATCATTAGCAACCGTGCTGACGGCCAAGTCGGGTAAAGAGCCACGATTTAATTGATTTACCAATGCCCTCTTTCTATTGCCAGTCTCATTGAAAGCTAGAAGACCATTATTTCTCGTTCCAATCCAAACTGTACTCGTTCTATCAACAATAAGTTCAGTCAACCCAAAATCATCAGTAGAAAGTATAGAAGATAAATCAAAGCTAGACCAAGTACCGTTTGTTGATAATTTCTTTAATCGATCATCGACCAATGCATTCGCAACCCATAAATTACCTTGATTATCAAATGCCGTACCATTGACGCGAACACTTCTATAATTCGGACGGCTGGGAATTGAAATGCTTTCTAAACCACTATTCGTTTGATTTAAAAATGAAATTGGTTCATCATTTTCAACAACCAATAATCCTCCTGTTGCACTTAAGTCAGTATCGTCATTTTGCCCCCAAGAACTTAAATACGCTCGATTTTCATGATTTGGGTCTATGGTTATATGGACCAAATCTTTCGCAGGAAATAATGGATTATACGGAATATTCATCCAATCATCGCCATTAAAATGACTTAAGCCTAACGCTCGTTGTTGTGGAGTAAAAGCGCCATTATATCCTCCATAAACTACCCATATATTATTATCTTCTGCAGTTATTGAGAAAACATCATTCGAGTTAGGGCCTTCAGGATGAATTTCGTTATAATTGTCAACATCTGCGAAAGTTCGCTCTAAAATTCCAAACTCCTTAGTTCCAACATAAATGATATTGTTTTCTGCAAAACCCGATTGAACACTATAGTTAATACTTGCTGTTGAAGTTGCAGCTGCATTTAAACCTAGAGTAGCATCATATGCAAACGCATGCGTTCTTGTACAGGCTGTTATATACTCATCAGAAGCCTTTAAATTAATAATATCACCTACAATCAAAAAACTAATAAACTGAAGAGAACCAGGAAGGTTGATCTTATAAAATCCATTTGCAAGTGACGTGTACAATTCATTATCAAAAGCTTCAATCGTCTTAAAATCTCCTACAAAATTACCCTGCGGTTGTTGCCAATTGTTAAAATCTATTAGGTTTGGATTGTTTACTTCAGCAATAAAAATACCTTGTGGAGTAGCAGCATATATCTTCCCCTGAAAAACTTCAATCATGTAAATAAAAACCTCACTAGAACCATTACCTATAAAGTAGGTATCTCCAAATTGTAAGCTTTCAATGTCGTAGACAACAATCCCGAAAGGTGTTGCTAAATAAAGTTTCGTCCCGAAAGCTGCTATATGATTAATTCTCTTCTCTCCTGTGATGCTTAATCGTTCAATATCATTAGAGATTTTAATATTACCTTGTTTATCAACTACTTCTATCAGCCCTGTTTCATAACCAATAACCAAACGTTCAAAGGCGCTATCAAAATAGATACTTGAAGTGTCCTCTCCTGAAAGCCCTTGAATAGAAGACAGTTTTTCCGTTTCCTTGGAAACTACGTCATAAATAAAAACGGCATTGTCTACTATGGCATAAATTTTATCTCCTACTTTAGTAAAATCCTTTACATTATTATAAGAGTAGAAATCCTCCCAACTCGAACTGAAATCTGTCTGGGCAAAATTATCAACTGTTAAAAAAAATAGAAAGACAATGGCAATTTTCTTCATGTATTCGTTTAAAAACATTTCTTCAAAGGTATCCAATAAATATGTAATGGTAAAAGCTTATTTTTAACTCAAAAAAGACGAATGGCCATAGAAATTGAACGAAAGTTCCTCATAAAATCAAACATCTTTAAAAAGGAAAGTTATAAAAAAACATATATCAAACAAGGGTTTTTAAATTCTCATAGAGAGCGAACAGTGCGAATTAGAATTACCGATGAAGCTGCATTTATAACTGTTAAAGGAATTTCTAATAGTTCGGGAACAAGTAGATACGAATGGGAAAAAGAAATTAACATTAAAGATGCCCAAAAACTACTGATTCTGTGTGAAGAAACGGTGATTGAAAAAAATCGATTTCTGGTAAAAAATGAAAAACACATTTTTGAAGTTGATGAATTTTTAGGTCAAAATAAAGGGTTAATTATTGCTGAAATAGAATTGAGTAATGAAAATGAAACTTTCAAAAAACCCGATTGGTTAGGCAAGGAAGTAACTGGAATAGTAAAATATTACAATTCGACACTTAGTAAACATCCTTTTACTAATTGGTAAACATAAAAAAAGTCTCATCTATTGGGGAGATAAGACTTGCACTTGTTACTCTAACTTCTTCTTCTAATAGTAATTTTCCCTTGAAACGGAAAAAGGTTTGGTCTAATTTGTAATGGTTACTTCTTCAAATTTTTTAAAAAACCATGTAATTCCTTTTTTAATAAAAATTACATTTCTTAAAGTTTCTTTTTCATTTGCTTCTACTTTAATCGTTCTAATATAAGTTGTTTCATTCGTAGATTGGAGAATGCTTCCTTCTCCTACAAAACTTAAAACTTTCTCTTCACCTACAATATTCTCAAGTATATCGGTATCCGATGGTTTTGAAAATGAGGTAATAGACATATTAAAGTAATTAGGTTAAATTATCTATTGTAAAGATACATTATCAATTACCTGTTTCATAATCAAATAAATAATTAAAGCAAAAGAACTAATAAACGGTATTGTTTTTTCAATAAACGGTAAATTAACTCGCCTTTGGGAATTTCAGAGTTACTTTAGTTCCTGAGTTATTATCTTCAGAAACGTCTTCGATAATCACATACACCCTTTCATTTTCATGAAGTAATTTAATTCGATTTTCTGAAGCTTTTAATCCAAACGATTTTCGAGTTCTTTTGTAACTTCCTTTTTCTTTTTTTGACCTCTTGATACCAATACCATTGTCTAAAATTTCACAGCGTACCTTATCATCTTCGTCAAATATATTTACTGTAATTCTTTTGTAATCTTTTTTATTTGCAAAACCATGCCAAATGGCATTTTCGATAAATGGTTGAATAAATAATGGAGGCACTTCAATTGATTCTAGATCAATTTTATCATCTACGGAAACTACATAATCAAACCCTCCTGCCATTCGCATTTGCTCTAGTTTAACATATAAGCTTAACACTCCTAATTCTTTACTTAACGGAATGGTTAAATTCGAAGAATTCGTTAATATTTCTCGGATTAAACGCGAAAATTTGGTGATGTAATCTGAGGCTTTCTCAATGTCATTTTTTAAGACAAAGTTATTAATCGAATTAAGAGAGTTATATAAAAAGTGAGGGTCCATTTGACTTTGAAGTGCCGTCATTTTCAAATCACTCATTTCCTTGGTTTTTATGGCAAGTAGCGCTTCGGCCTCTTTATTCTTACGAATTGATTTTTTTGATTGATGTCCGATTATAACAGCAAACATCGTTGTTTCAATAATAGCACCTAAATAGGTAAAAAACATGGGTTGGACTCCTCTATCCAGGAAATATTCATTACCAACTGCATATGGGCCTAAAAAGCTAATGTTTGCCAAAATCAAGTACGACAAAGACCCAATTATAAAATAAGTAACATGTTTTCCTTTGATTGTATTTAAAACGATATATGTTAACAAACCAAAAACCGTAATAATAGAAATTAAAATGGCAAATAATTTCTCTTGAGCCGAATATCCAAATAACAACTGTACAATTATAAAAACAACCACAGCCGCTAGCAATAAAACTCGTTCAAGAACAAGTAATTTATCCCATTCGGGGATATTTTTCTGAGTTTTCAATAGAGCCCTCACAAATCCCACATATGCGGCATATCCTAAAAATTGAATTGCGAAGTTTATATAGCTATATATTTTGAGACGAGGTGCGTTTATATCGGCTAAAAAATATATAAGAAAACAACCTAAATAAACACTATAGTGTAAATAAAGCTTTTGTCTTGTATTCAAATAAATCAAAAAATGATATAACGAGAGAATCAGTAGTGCCCCTCGTATCCAGGAATAAACTTCAGAATTAAAATCTAAAAGCATCTTTTTTTAATCTAGTGAAAGCCTTTCAAGAAGTTCGGCCTTTTTATTTCTACTAATTCCAGCATGCATTCCATTACTCATAATCAATTCACCTCCCATGCCTTTTGAGTATTCTCTTATATGATTCATATTTATTAAATATGAGTTATGCACACGGTAAAATTGAGGAAAATTAAATTTCTTTTCGACTTCCTTTAAGGTTTTTGAAACAAGAATAGATTTGTCGTCTTTTAAGAATATTGTTGTATAACTTTTGTCTGATTTTAACATAATCACATCCTCCTTATCTAGTAGATAAATTTTGCTATCGGCTGCAATATTTATTTTATCATTATTCTTCAAATTCATATTTGAAAATAACGAATCTAACTTATCTTCTAATTTCGTATCTTTTTTACTAGCTCGTACCTTTTCAATAGCGGTAATTAATTCATCTTTATCTACTGGTTTTAGTAAATAATCTATCGCAGAAACTTTTATGGCTTTTAAAGCAAACTCATCATGAGCTGTTGTAAAAATGAGATCAAAATCTTTATAACTAAGTTTTTGCAATAGTTCAAAACCGTCTATTTCTGGCATTTCTATATCCAAAAACACCAAATCCGGTCTTTCGCTGTTAATTACATCGATACCCTCTATTGGCGAATTACATTTGATGATTTCAATACCTTCAATATAGCGATTTAGCTTCCATTCAAGTGCTTCTAGCGCATTCAACTCATCATCAATAAGAACAGTCTTCAACATGGTAACAAAGTTTAATGATACAAATAGCCAAGTTACTACATTTGATGTTAAAACAAAACTTATTCAGCTATTTCAATTGATCTTTTTAATTCGTTTCCTAACTCGTCAATAACGGTAATCGTATGAGGTCCTTTTTCAGGGATAATTGCCATCTCATGAAACGTTTGAGTTGTGCCAATATATTCAGCATCTAAATACCAAAAAATCTTCATTCCAACGGTAGAATGTGCAACTCTAAAAACCAACTGATTAGTATCTTCTTCAAAGTTTTTAGGTAAAAATACTTTCATTGATTCTTTCGGATAGATAAAAGCCATCTTTGATTTTCCTTCTGAAAAACAATCTTCACTAAAGTTAGGCAGCGTTCGATATGTAGGGTTTTTCGTTTGAAAATAGAACTCCATTAATGGTGGTAAAACAAACCAACTAGTATGTTTCATTTTAGCAATAGGATAGCATGAGGAATTCACTTGATATTGATAATTTTCATCAAAATGAACCCTAAAATGATGTGGACATGGTTTTGTTTGTAATCCTGCTAATTGAACAAAAGTTGTGTCTTTTTCGGGGCAGATTTCGGAAGCTCTGTATCCACTTTTTCTACAGATTGGTATCTTGGATAATTCGTCAAATGGTCTAGCAAACCATTTGCTTTTAGGTAATAGATTAAAAATGTCAAATAATATAGGCGCCGCAGTCGATAAACCTACTAACCCTGGTCTTCCCTCTCCATCAGCATTTCCAACCCATACCCCAACAACATATTCCTTCGTTGTACCAATAGCCCAGGCATCTCTAAAACCAAAACTAGTTCCTGTTTTCCAAGCAATTTCTTTAGAGGAGTCAAAAAATTCCCAATTTTCTTCTTCTTCTGGACGGTTTACCTCTTTTAGTGACTTATAAGTCATATAAACCGATCCAGCATCAAATACAGTTTTTTCTGTAGAAAGCTCTCCAAAATCAACTTTGGTATCAGAAATAAAAATGGGTTCAACGAACTCATTTGTAAAGTATTTTCCTTGTGTTTCGTCGTAATGATTAATGGTTGATGAAAGTGAAGCATAACTTTTGCATAAATCCCATAAATTACTCTCAGCTCCTCCTAAAATTAAAGACAACCCGTAATGATTTGCATTGTATTTTACATCTCTTAGTTTTAATTCTTTTAAATAATGATGAAACCGATCCAATCCAAACTGTTGCAGCATTCGAACCGCAGGCACATTCAATGAGCGAGACAAGGCTCTACTCGCTGGCACTGCACCATCATATTGTAAATCAAAATTTTTCGGATTATAGCTGGCAATTTGGGTTGGAACGTCGGCGACTAATGTATTCGGTAATAATTCACCCGCATCAAGCATACCCGCATATAAAAATGGCTTTAAAATACTTCCTGTACTTCGGGGCTTATCGATAATATCAACATCTTTTTGATGGTCATTGTCAGTTGGAGAGTTGCCAGTATAAGCTAACACGCGACGTGTTTTAACATCCAATACCAAAACGGCAATATTATAAATTTGGTTTTGCTGTAAATTATTGTAATGATTCTTTACGATCTCATTTACCCTATTTTGTAAACCAAACTCAATAGTTGTTTTGGTGCGTTGACCCTTATTTTTTTTACTTATTTTCTGCAACAAATGAGGTGTAATTTGAGGAAGAGCATATGGTTTTTGAGGTAATTTTTCTGCTATCGCGAGTTCATAAGTTAAATCATCTATCTTATTTTTATCGAAGAGTTTTCTTAATAATCGGTTCCTTTTTGCAAGTAATCGATCCTGATTTTTACCCGGATATATCAAGCTAGGTGCATTTGGTAAAACCGCTAGTGTTGCGCTCTCTGCCCATGAAAGTTCATTGGGCGTTCTTCCAAAATAACGCCAAGAAGCCATATCTAAACCTACAACATTGCCTCCAAAAGGAGCGTTCGAGGCATACAATGACAAAATTTTGAGTTTACTATGACGTAATTCTAATCGCGTTGCTAAAATTGTTTCAATGGCTTTTTCGAAATAGGTTCGCTTTTTGCCTTTACGAGATAATCGTATTACTTGTTGCGTTAAGGTACTGCCTCCTCTTTTTATAGTATTCGAATTTAAATTCTGCCAAAAAGCTTTTGCTATAGATATAGGGTTAAATCCAGGATGTTTATAGAAATACCCATCTTCAAATTCAATAATACATTGTTCAAATTTTATAGGAATACTATCGCTGTAAGGAAATCGCCATTGTTCATCTTCGGCAATCTGAGCACCTAATAAATCCCCCTCAATACTCTCAATAACTGTCGATGTTGGTGCATCGAAGAGTTGCTTCGGAAGTGAGAAATAATACCAAATTAAGAGCACCAAAAAAACACAAGACTTTATTTTATTGTTCTTTATATTATTTAACCACCTCATAAGGTATGATCGACTAAATTTAAATACCTGTTGGTTTTCCGTCTAAGCTTGTTGTATTTCTCTCTACCCAATATTCTTCAATTTTTCGCTGTCCTTTCTCTTCTGCCCATTGTTTTAATTGATTTCTTTCTTCTTTAAAATCGAAAAAAGGAACGCCCATGCCACAAGATGTTTGTACCATTTCTACTTCAATATCTATAAGTTGTCTAGCGCCAGCAATTTTTGGAAATAAATCTATAGAATCTTGATACAATGAATCTTTCGGATGATAGGCCTTGGCGCTACCATAAATTCTCAAAATCAATGGAGCACCTTCAAATGAACAAAACATCACTGTAATTCTGTCATTTTCCAATAAATGTGCAGCTGTTTCATTACCGCTACCTGTTAAATTCAACCAAAGAATTCTTTTACTATTCAGTATTCTCAAAGAATCCATTCCCTTCGGAGAGATATTTATTTTGCTATCTGCTGTAGCGGTCCCCACAAAAAACAACTTTTGTTTCGTTATAAAATTTTGTTGTTTTTCCGGTATGTGATCATATGTTTTTCCCATGCATGTCTATTTAATTATCTCAACCCATTTTCCTTTTGTTCTTGTAAAATACTCATTGTCATACATTGCTTCGGCCTGTATACCTGGTAAGTAATAAGTTCCTAAATAAGAAGCGTTTAACTGTACTTTAAAGGTTTTTGATTTTCTACTTCCTAAATTAAAATAGAAATTCACACGATCATCTCGAATATCGGTAAAGCTTGCCGCTCCCTGTGTCGAATTTCCATATCCCGTAAAGCGCGTATTAATGATTTCCCACCCTGAAGGGAAAATCTCTGTCAATGCGATATCACGTACGCCTTCATTCTTTAAGTTACTAATTGTGACTGATGCCGTAAAATCAGTTCCTTGTCTTAATTGAGTAACATCTATTGCGTTGTTTTGTGAATCTTTATACTCGATTTTGATACCCAAATTTCTCTTTTCAGCCAGCTCTTGCCCTAAAGGCAAAATTCCTGAATTCAACACTCTCACGTACACCACATTTGCCTCATTATTAGTAAATGAAAGTTCATTGACCCCGCGTTTGATCTCTAGTTTCCGTTGTGCAATAGCCTTTTCGGTCGATACATTCTCTTTTTTTCCACTATTTAGAACATATCTTAACTTAATTGCTTTCCCTCCGTTCATATCAACCATTTTTGCCATAGCAAGTAGGCTATAGGCTGTTGTTTGCGTACTCATCCATTTGTTAGAAGATAATTCTTTGGCTAAATATTGTGCTAGTTCTCTCGACCTTGAGTTTCCAGTCAATAACATGGTTTCCATGGCCATCGCTCTATTTCTATTTGTAGAACCATACGTATAATAATCACCTCTTTTTGATACAAAATCAATATTTGCATTATTTCCGATTTTGGTAGCTGCCTCTTTTTGACCTGCTAAGGCATATGCAGCTGCCAATCGCCATTTCGCATCATTGGAAATGGCACTAAACTCTCTTAACCTGTTCATTGATGCCAAGTCAGGATGTCCCGCTAAGGCTAATGTATACAGTCGATAGGCCTGTGCTAAATCTGAATTATAATGTTTATAACTTGCTCTCCAATTTCGTGCCGCTTGCTGTTGATATTTCAACCAATTATTCATAAATGTAAGTGGCATGGCATAGCCTTTTTTCTGAGCCTCTATCATGAAATGACCTGCGTAACTGGTTCCCCAGTCATTCGCCGTGTTTTGACCCATCCAATAACTCATACCGCCATTCGGTGTTTGGAAATGCCCTAAACGTTCAATTGCTTTCTTGACGTTTTCATCCATTTCTTGTTTTTTGTTGAATGTTAAGTCAAATATATCGGCCAAATAGAGCTGCGGAAAAGCGCTTGATGTCGTCTGTTCAACACAACCATGAGGATATCTAACCAAATACTGTAATCTACGTGTAAAATCCATTGGAGGCAACGTTGAAAATTCAACCTCTGCCTTGCTCGTACCTGCAACACCAAATGTTTCAAAATTAATCTTCTGAGCCGCATTTGGTTCTAAAACGATATCTTTAACTGTCGTGCTCGTTGGATTCGGATTTACTATATCTATCTCAACTTCATAGGATGAATTTTCTCCGTTTCCTGAAGCTAATACTTCTAATGTATTTACCCCTTGAGCTTCACTAACGTCTAACTCAAAATACACCATTTTCTCATCTGGTTTAGGGAATGAAACAGCTTGGGTTTGTTTCCCTACAATCTTAATTCCCTTACTAAGTTTTAAACGTATGTTTGCCTGTTTAATTTTAGGTTCCATGGCGAAAACTGTCACGGGTAACGTTACTTTTTCACCAGGACTTAACTTCCGCGGAAGCGACGCCAACACCATTAAAGGTTTTCGAACAGGAGTTGTCTCATCTATACTTCCATAAGCCTCTTTCGAATTATCACCTGCAACAACCATCGTTCTTACAGATCCAATATACTTTGGCATTTTTAATTGATGTGATTTGGATTTCCCTTGCTCTAAAGTAAAGGGTCCTAAGGTCATCACAACAGGTTCAAAACGATTCGCTTTCTTCGGCTTCTTATCACCAGCTTCTTCATCACCTCCGATACCAAATACATGTTCAATACTACCACCATACGCACCAATTACATGATCAAAAATATCCCATGTTTTAACGCCTAATGCTTCTCGAGTATAAAAATCGTTCCAAACATTTGGTGTTTTAAAACGAGTAAGATCTAATAATCCCTCATCAACTACTGCAATCGAATAGGTCATTCGTTTTCCTTCTTTTTCACTTACTTTTACAGTGAATTTTTCTTCCGGCCGCAATACTTTCGGCATCGAAATTTGAGGTTCTATGATCGTATTTGGATCGTTCACTAAAATTGGAATTATACCATAGAGTCTCAATGGTAAATCATTTGCGGTAGAAGCATGTGGTTGTAATAATGAAATATTTACAAACACATTAGGAGTCATTTCTTTAGTGATAGGAATTTCAGCGGTTGTTTCACCTTTTTGCGTTTTCACCCATACTTGATCAATTACTTCGGTTCCATTTTCTATACTAATTAATGCTCGACCAGCCGTCCCAGAAGGGAAAGTTATCTTGGCGGTTTCACCTACGTTATATTTGTCTTTATCAGACGAGAAAACTAGCATTTTAGCTGCCTGAGGGTCACTTCCAGCGGGTCTTCTCCACCAATCTTTATAAAAGTAAGTTGTTCTACCCGTAGCATGCCCGCTTTTAGGGTCTAAAACTCTTATCATATATCTTCCACCATCATTATCAGCAATGTTAATATTGAAATTAGCCTTACCCGAAGCATTGGTATTTATCGTCATCGACTTTACCGGCTTGTGGTATTGACTTCCAACATAAGATGCTAGATTATCTCTAGAAGAATTCCACCACCAGCGCCATTTAATTTGGTATACTTTCACTTCTAATCCCTCTCGCTGTATCGGATTTCCTTTCGCATCAGCTGTTGCGACATCAAATGTGATATTTTCATCTGTATAGTACGAGCCATAAGCTCTAGATTTTGGCGATTTCAATCCAACAAAACTTGAATACGGAGCGTAGTCTTTACTCATGACATCCATAGAAAAATCACCACCTTTCTCAAAAGCTCTTGTGAAAAAAGATGCCTTTAGCATCCCAGGAGCCTTCGTTCCAAAATCTATTTTTTTCGTAAAATTCGCATTCCCTTCTGCATCTAAATTTCCATCAAAAACGGTTATTTCTTCTGGAGTAAAAGAACGTGTAGGGTCGTTAAATATATAATCTGAAAATTTCTTAAATGAGGTTGAAGTACTTGTGAATTTCGCTTTGATATCTGCATTTAAATTCTTTGCTGGAGCCCCATGTAGCCATTTTACACCGAGGTTTCCCTTCACTGGACTGTTTGCTTTTAACACCTCATCTTCAAAATCAATATTGATTTTTAAACGATTCGGTTTTACAGTTTCTACCTTTAATGTTTTATAGAAAGTAGCGCCCCCCACACTTACTTTGGCGTTCCAATTACCAGTGGCAGCCTCGGAAGAGGTTGGAATGTCATAACGATAAAACCCGTTCTCTCCTTCGGTTTTAATCTTTTTAAAAATAAGCTTTCCTTGCGTATCGGTAACTTCGAGTCGAATAGGATGTTTTTTAGGCAACGGATTCGTCACATCGTTCAGTACAAAGTTTAAATGAATGGTATCTCCTGGTCTCCAAACCCCTCTTTCTCCATAAATATATCCTTTTAAACCCTTTTGAAGTCTTTTTCCTGAAACATCAAACTTACTCAAGGATAGAGAATGCCCATCGTCAAGCTTGATATAACTCGTGTTTTTTCCACTAGACGCAATTGCGAAATAAGCATTCTTATCAGCATCATACAATGCAAAACCTTGATTATCTGTCTTTATTGCTGCTATTTCTTGCTGTTGATAATTGTACAATTTTATCGACGCATTCGAAACTGGTTCTGTTGTTAAGATATCAGTTACAGCAAAATAATACGATTTATTATCTCCCTTTTTAGCAATCACACCTAAATTTGACGCCAAAATATTAGTTGAAATAATCTTGTTTTCGTTCGAGTAATAGGCTTCCTTACAAGGGTTTTTTCTATCATCCCAGTTATAGTAACGACGATTTCTATAACTATATATAAGATTGTCCCAATATTGTTCTTCGCGTTCATCTACTTCTTTAGCTTCAGCAACCGTATATTCGTGTCGGTCATCATAATAATAATCGTCTTCATAATAATCTTCTTCTTCGTTACTAACAATTTCGCTTCCATCACATTTGTACAGGCCATATGCTTTCGTAAAACTTAACTCAATGCGATAAATCGCTCCTGGGTCCGACTGAATCATTTTAGATAAATCAATCGCATAAGTCTTCCATTTACCATCGTTTTCTAATTCTGATTTGATCAATGGCATTGTTTTCTTAGCTATGCGGCGACCAACTCTTCTAATGTTATATCTGTTTTGTCCGTCAAGGCTATTTTCTTGTAGGAATTGTAGTACATTATTTTCGTAGATTTTAATAACTCTAATATCTACAGCTTTTAGGTTCACTGCTTCAAAATTGAACTTTAGATCGTTAGAATTTGGTAAAATAACACCATTACTAATCAATTTTACAGCAGGTTTCAACTGTTCAAAAGCTATTTTTTCAGAAAATAGTTTCTTTAATTTAAAACCATCTACACTTTTAACACCGGGAAAAATCTCCACCTTTACGTTCCCTGATACTCTAGTTTCTGGATAAACCTTTAACACATTTCCCTCTACCACATATTTTAAGTTTTTAGCGTTTTGAATATTTACCAAACCCTTAAAAGTCTGTTGTTTTTTTAGTGGATCGGAAAAGTTAAGTGCTAAATGTTGTTCTGGCGACTGAAGCACATTCACCTTAACAATTGTAAAATTATTGATACCAGGAATTATCGTTTTTGAAGCACCTTCATTGTCCATTCCATGTTTTTTTCCTGACCATTTTATTTGAATCTCTGAATCTTCTTCCGAGCGTCGAATACTATCAATTTTAAATTCATATATGGTAGACGATGTTGACACCTCTTGCCAAATAATATTTAAATTTTTATTTCTTTGAGTTGCAAAAACAAGACTTTTTGCTTTTTCCAAAGAGAGTATATCTGCCGACTTTAAAACACCCTCCAGATATTGCCATTCTTTGTTGTAAGATTGAATATTATTTGTGTTTATCGTAAAGTTAGGTTGAATCGTTTTGAATTTAAAAGTATAATTCTTGAATTCTGATGGCACTTTATCATAAATTTTGGAAAGATTCACCTTCACGGTATATTCGGTATCGGGCCTTAAATTTTCATCAGGGTTAAAACTTAAAGTTCTTGAATTTTTAGCTGTTAGTTTTCCCTTTACGGATGGAGAAATGGATATAATCTTGTCGGATATTTCGGTGTCCAAATTCCATCCTTCTACTTCATTTGCCATACCAATCTGCACGTTCTCTGCTACCGAAACAACGCCCGAAGTTGAATAATGAATATATTCTTTAAACTTAAAAAGGTTATCGGTATCTTCTTGAGGGTTTTTCTTCTTACATGCAACTATTGACACACTAATCAACAGATATAATACTATATTTTTTAACTTCATCCTTGGCAAAATTTGGTTTTCAATATTTGACAATGAAGTTAGTAATTATTATAGACCATTTTCAATAAAACTTATCTAAAATATTTCAAGATACCAAGATGATGAATAAAGTGATGTTGCGAGAAAAGAGAAAATTATCGGAGACGTATCATTTCTAATCCAACTGGGTAGTTTTCAATATAAATGGTAACTGTATAAATGCCTTTGACTATTTTTTGAATAAACTTATTGGTAAGGATTGAAATTCTAAGATAGTTGTTTTCATAGTAGGCCACTGTTTTTTCAGTATATCTTAGCTTTTTACCTCCGTAAACGTCAAACGTTCCTTTTCGATTGAGTATTACACCTTTAGGATTTTGAATTAAAATATAAACATCTTTATAACCTGGAGAAATGTACTTGTTATTCTTAATTTGAAAGTTTATGCGCATTACATCTGTCTTTCTGGCGCTTTTGGTCTCGGTAAACTTGCCTCTACCTGAAATTTTCATGGCGGCTATATCTATTGAATTTATCTGTAAAAGTTCATTGGTATCAATACCAATAGTATCGTTAAAAATTACAACATGCTCATTATTGGGAAAGGTGTTCGCAGCTACTACATAAGATGTAGAGGCTAATAAAAAAAGTAGTATTGCTTTGAACTTCATTCGAGTTAACCTTGGTATTTTGGTTTAAGGCTTAAATTTAAATAAATTATATTTTTACACTGTTAAATGTAAGTCAAAAATAATACCAAAAAATGAAGGATTAATTTTTTACTAATTTAATGAAGTTTTTTTAATAGAATAATTTCGTCTTTTTCTATTTGGAAATTAGCTTAATTCGACCATTTCAAGTCCCACAGGATATCCTTCAATATAGATCGTAATTGTGTAGATGCCTTTTATAATTCTTTGAATAAATCTATCCGTAACCATTGAAATATTCAAATGATTGTTATTGTAATAAGCATTGGTCTTTTCTGTGTAAGTTAATTCTTTACCGTTATTTACTTTAAACGTTCCCTTACGGTTTAAGATAGTTCCAGACGGGTTTTGAATCAAAATAAATACTTCTTTATAACCTGCACTTATGTATTTATTATTATCAATCTGAAAATTAATACGCATTACATCTACTTGATTTGACTTCTGGGTTGTAGCATATTTACCATTATTTCTAATCATAATTGGAGATACATCAATCGTATTGATATTAAGCACTTCTTCTTTGTTTATGGCTTTTACATTAGAAACATATTCTTTTTTAAATTCGTCTCTTTGTTGCGCTATAATTTCACGTTTATTGATCTTTTCTTTTTTAGGATTTTTATCGTAATCAGTGATCGTAATTTTTTTATGTAAGTCTCTCGAATATCCAGTTGCTACAAAATCATCACTCTCTTCATCATCATTAAACAAGTCGTTGGCAGCAGCGTTTCTATTCGTTTTATCGTTGGTTTGTTCCGCTTTCGTGGTATTTTCCTCATCTTGACGACTCATAGCGGTGTTTGTAGGTGCAATAATACTCGATTCTGCTAATGCCGCTTGATCTAACTCGCTTTTATTTAAGATCTTCTTCGTAGTTTTAGTATCCTCAGAAGTGGTGTTTTTAACAAGCGAAGAAGAAGCATTGGTTAATGCTTCTTCTTTTGTATTTGATATATTTTGAATGTTCATGCCAGTATCAACATTGAAGGCATTTGATTTCTCATTAGAAGGTAGTGGTAGGATACGCTTTCCTCTATCTTGTACAACATTGCTTTCTGTTGTATCAGCCTTTAACCGATGCCGTTCACTATCAATTTCTTGATTATCAACAATGGTAATCGAAGGTGAATAAATGACTTCGGTCTCTATTTCTGCGTCATTTTCTTCTTCAAAAACTGGATTCTTAAAATCTTTTATCATGATGTCCTTGAGAATATCTCTCTTAACCTCTTGTTCTTTTGTCGAAGACTCTACATTATTTGATGCTTCTACATTCAAATCGGTTGAACTATCTTTGGGCTGATTCACATCTTCATTATCTTCAAGCTCTCCTTGTGTTTCAAGCTCCTCAATTTCTTGAGGTTCAGCAGGTGCAATATTAGTACTGACATCCTCGGTTACTTTCTCAGGAGTATCAACTTTTTTATCTGTTAAGGTTTGTACATCATTAGTTGCAACCACTGAAGCTCGTTTCGTTTTTTTATAATTGCTGGCTTGTTTGTTGACAAGCACAAACTCTGTTCTTCTATTTAATTTATGATCTACTATTTTACATCGAACACCATCTTTACAGTTATTTAATAGTTGGCTTTCACCGTAACCTTTAGATTTGATTCTGCTAGCGTCGATTCCTTTTGAAACAATATAATCTACTGTCGCTTTTGCTCTTCTTTCAGATAGTATTTGATTATACGCTTTTGTTCCTCTTGAATCGGTATGAGATCCTGATTCTATTATTAGATCAGTATTCTCTTTCATAATTTCTACTATCTTATCAAGTTCGGCAGCTGCATCAGTATTAATATTCCACTTATCAAAGCCAAAGTAAATCGGATTTACATTAATTACTACTTTGTCTTTTACTTCTTTAAAGTTATATTTTAAGCTTTGGTTTACCTCTAAAGATGGAGCTTCTGTATAATTCGCTGTATTGATAATATGTTCCTCAATAGAATAGTCTTTTTTACTTGCTCTAAATGTGAATGTTCCTCTACATGCTAAATTGTATGTATAATTACCATTCTCATCACTTGTCAAGCTGTCCACTTTCTGACCTTCTTCGTTGATCACGTCTATAGTAACTTCAGGTAATACTTTTTCAGTTTCCTCATCTCTAACAGTTCCTATGACCTGCTGAAAACACTCAACTGGCTTATCAGGTTCAATATAAAATGAATAAATATCATTATTATCTTGACCCTGTAGTCTATTTGACGAAAAATAACCTTTATCAGACCTAACAATATATGCAAAATCATCATTGATACTATTTATAGGAGCATCTAAATGCAACGATTCGGACACCGTATTATCGAAAGCTTCACTAGCATAAATATCAAAATTACCGAAGGAATCTTCTTTTCCATTAGATGAATAATATAAAAAGTTGTTGTCCGCAATAAAAGGTGTGATTTCATCTTTAGGAGTATTTACTTTATTTCCTAAATTTTTCGGTTTTCCTATGGTTCCGTCAGCATTTACATCTGCCACAAAAATATCTTTTCCTCCAAGGGTTCCAGGTAAGTTTGAACTAAAGTAAAGTTTAGTTTCTTCAACATTCAAAGAAGGGTTTTCAATTGTAAACCCTTTCTGATTAATTGGAACTTTAACCACATTTGCCCAATAACCCTCGTTATCAATATCAGCTTTAAATAATTCTGAAGGAACTAGTTTTTTTGGTTTTCTTTTTGTGTATTTTTTGGCCGTAAAATAAACTGTCTTTCTATCATTCGTAAAAGCAGCTCCGGTTTTTACAATTTTTTTTGTCGAAATTCCCTTCGTTCTTACTTTATTTAGAATTTGACCTTCCTCATCAACTTTACCTTCAAATAAATCTAGGTGCGCTTGAAACTTACTACTTTTAAGTACTCTATCAGATGTAGAAGCAGCAAATATGATCTTATCATCATCAATGAAGTCCACGCTGTAATCAGAGTTCGCCGTATTAATTTCTAGATACTTTATATGATGTATCCCCGATGATGTTTGCGCCTGAGCAGAAATGGCTGCAACACCTAAAATTACTGATAAAATGTAATTTCTCATAAGTGGTTGGTTGAGTTAAATGTTCTACTATTAACGTCGTTTTAATAACTTAAGTATAAAATAGCATTAATTTTCTTGTAAAACTATGAATTTATCTATATATGTGCTCCATTTTTAGTGAAAAAAGAAAAGCCTCAAATCGCAATTTGAAGCTTTATGATGTTGACATTCAGGGTTTTAAGTTTATTCTTTAGTAGGTTCTTCCGCTTTTTCAACTGGCTTATCTTTCTTGTAAGCGTCATTCAATTCTTCCAAAACAGCATCGGTAACATCTAAGGTTGATTCACCATATAATACGGCCTTAGTTTGATCTGATGTTCCTAATATATATGAATAACTATTTGCCTTGGCATAGTCTTTTACAAAATCTTCTACAGTTTCATTAATTTCAGCCATTTTATCCTGACCCGCCTTTTGCATATTTGCTTGAGCTTGTTGCTGACTTTGGTTGATACTTTGTTGCATCTGCATAAATGAAGCCTCAGCTTCTTGTCTAGCTTTTGCGGACATCCTATTCATTTTAGACTGATAATCTTGCACTTTCGTTTGATACTCTCCTTTTAACTGGTTCAATTCACCAGTAAGCTTTGCCGACATTTCCTCTATTTCTTTTTCGGCAGCTTTCATTCCTTTATATTCTTTCAAGACTTCTTCAATATCTACGTAACCTATTTTGGTTTGGTTACATGAAGTTAACATCAAGGCAAGAATAATAATTCCAATTATATTTTTCATTTTTATGATTTTAAAATATTGGTGGCAAATATATAAAAATAGTAACGTGTCAGCCATGTAAATCAAAGCATAATAAAAACTTATGGTTTCTATTTTATTAATAGTTAATAAT
The DNA here is from genome assembly GCA_947494325.1 of uncultured Flavobacteriaceae bacterium. Classification (GTDB taxonomy): domain Bacteria; phylum Bacteroidota; class Bacteroidia; order Flavobacteriales; family Flavobacteriaceae; genus Aureibaculum. Next base: position 656,974 of record CANLUS010000001.1, on the reverse strand, counting down.
TATTAAAATTAAACTGAATAGCTCAATTTTAGCGATATTTTTATTTGATTTTGTCTACATTGTATATGAATAGGGTTAAAAGTTGCTTAAAACGGCTTAAAATAAGAATTAGGCGTTTTTAATGATATAAATCAAGGACGAATATTGATTTGTACCTCGCGCTTTTAAATTTGACTTCAATCCGGTGAAAAAAGCCTTAATAGGGTTCATCTTACCACCACGGTATTTTTCTGATAACAAGCTTACATAGTATGCATCAAATTTCATTGGTAGTACCTTGGTGACCTTCATTTTTTCTTTTGAAAATAATTCTTCAATTGACTTTTGAGAAAAATGCCATAAATGGCGTGGCACATCATATGCCGCCCAAAATTTACCATAATGCTTCGCATCATAACTTTCATGATTTGGTACAGCAACAACTAATGTTCCGTTTGGTGTTAATAATTTTTTAAGCTGTGTAATATAGGTGATTAGGTCAGGAACATGTTCAAGCACGTGCCACATAGTGATAACATCATATTGTTTTCCTGAGAGTTCCTTAATGTCACTTTCTAATTTAGTCAATAGCTTTTTTGAGGCAATTGCATTTGCCTTAGTGTTCGGTTCTACTCCTGTAGTATCCCATCCATGGTTTTTGCAGGCCGCCAAAAAGTCACCAGTACCGGCTCCTATATCTAACACTCTTTTCCCAGAAATATCGAAAGAACCTATAAGTTTAATTTTTTGCGTTAAAGTATAATTTCTAACAACTTGATATAACCTGTCAAATAATGTCTTTCGCCCATCAGAATGTGAAATATAATTGTCACTCTCATAATACGCACCCAAATCACTGTCATTTGGACGTGGAGATGTTACCAATAAGTTTGTTTCTTTATCAAGAAGTATGGTAAACTCTTCTTTTGAAACTGTAAAATCTGTACAGGTCAGATAAGGTGTTAGCGGCGTCTTAAATATAGGAGAATGATCTAATTGTTTCACGTGGAACTATTTTTTATCGCATCATGCAGCCTAACCTTCAATAAAAAACTAAGCTCATTCGCTTTCTTTAAAGCTTTACTATAATCGTTAGATTTATATACAATTTCATTCTTATGACCTTTAAAGAACTTTATTGCCACGCCGCCATACTTAGACTTTGTACCTAGCGCTGAGACCGCGCCCCATTCATTATCCTTTTTAAAAGAAGCAGAAAAAATTGAGATATAATCTGGAAATAATATGTGTAGTTTTTGTTTCCAAATTGTAATTCCGAAGATATTAATCCGTTTGTAGTTCTCAAATCCCTCTTTTATTTCGTACGTAATTGAATATCCAACTACAATAATTGCAATCAACAACAAAACTAAAATTTTGTCCAAAGAATTTTCATTATAGTACCATAAAATAGGAGTAAGTACTAGTAAAACTATACCTGAAATATACGCCTGCTGTGGCTTTGTTTGTTCAAGTAATACCACTCTCATTATCTACCCATATAAACTAATAATACAGAAACATCACTCGGCGAAACTCCAGAAATTCTACTCGCCTGCGAAATAGTAGTAGGCTGAATAGTGGTTAATTTTTCTCTTGCCTCATAAGATAATGACTTCACTTTATGATAATCAAAATTTGATGGAATAGTTATATTCTCCAACCTATTTAACTTATCCGCATTATTCTTTTCCTTCTCAATATACCCTGCATATTTAACATGAATTTCTGTCTGTTCGATTATTTCACGATCTATCACATTATCTATAATAAAGTCATTCACCTTTGGAAATTGACGTACATCATTAAAGTCTAATTGAGGTCTTGCCGCTATTTTAAACATTTTCATGGACTGAGAAATTGGTGCAGATTCTTTTGACGACAAAATATCATTTATTGACGTCGGATTTACACTAGTCTCTTTTAAAAAATTCACGAATAAATCTGTCTTCTCTTGCTTTTCAATGACGCGCTTCAAACGGTCTTCTGAAGCCAAACCCAGTTCATAAGACATCGGAGTCAACCTTAAATCGGCATTATCCTGTCTCAATAAGGTTCTATATTCAGCTCTTGACGTAAACATTCTGTATGGTTCTTCAGTACCCTTAGTGATTAAATCATCAATAAGCACCCCAATATAAGCCTCGTTTCGCTTAAGGATAAAAGGCTCTTTTTCCTGTATCTTTAAAGCTGCATTTATCCCCGCCATTAGTCCTTGTGCAGCTGCCTCTTCATACCCTGTAGTTCCATTAATCTGTCCGGCAAAATATAGATTCTTAATGAGCTTTGTTTCTAAGGTGTGGTTCAACTGGGTCGGTGGGAAATAATCATATTCAATCGCGTATCCAAAACGAAAAAATTTAACATGCTCAAAACCTGCTACCTTTCTTAAAGCCTTAACTTGAACATCTTCAGGTAATGATGTTGAAAACCCATTAACATAAATTTCAACGGTGTTCCAGCCCTCCGGCTCAATAAACATTTGATGACGTTCTTTACTCGCAAAGCGATCAATCTTATCCTCAATTGAAGGACAATATCTAGGCCCAATACTTTGAATCCTGCCATTAAACATTGGAGATCGATCAAACCCTTCTCTCAAAATATCATGGACTTCATTACTTGTATATGTCATATGACAAGAACGCTGTTCTTTTAACGATCTTGTTAAATTTGTATATGAAAATTTCTCTGGAAAGTCATCACCGGGTTGTTCAATCATTTTTGAAAAGTCTAAAGATCGCCCATCAACACGTGGTGGTGTTCCCGTCTTCATTCTACCTGATTCAAAACCTAGTTTAACAAGATCCTCTGTAATGCCTGTGGCAGCCTTTTCCCCAGCTCTTCCTCCTCCAAAGTTCTTATCACCAATATGAATCAATCCATTTAAAAATGTACCTGCAGTTACAATTACACTTCTTCCATAAATTGAACTACCCAATGAAGTTTTAACCCCTACAATTCTTTCTTCCTTAACTATTAATCCATTTACAGATTCCTGATAAAAGTCTAAATTCTCCGTTTGTTCTAATAACATTCGCCATTCTTCAGCAAAACGCATTCTATCACTCTGAACTCTCGGGCTCCACATTGCTGGTCCTTTAGATTTATTCAACATCTTAAATTGAATAGCCGACCTATCACTTACAATACCACTATATCCGCCAAGCGCATCAATTTCTCTAACTATTTGTCCTTTAGCAATACCCCCCATAGCTGGATTACAACTCATTTGAGCGATATTCTGTAGATTCATTGTAATCAACAATGTTTTAGCACCCATATTAGCGGCAGCAGCGGCAGCCTCACTTCCTGCGTGACCCCCACCAACTACTATTACATCATATGTCGATTCAAATATGCTCATATTCTAATTATGTTTCACGTGGAACATTATACAAAAGTCCGCAAAGATAAGTAATAATCTTCTTTAGCACGCATCTGCTTTTTTTCATCAGTAGTCTTGTCCTTATATCCACATAAATGCAATATACCATGTACAATTACTCGATGTAATTCATCTTTAAAGGAAACCTTGTAATCTGCAGCATTTTCTTTAACCCTATCGATAGAAATAAAAACATCCCCACCAACTAAGTCATCTAATGTATAGTCAAAGGTAATTATATCTGTTAATGTATTGTGGTTCAGATACTTAATATTAATTTCAAGTAAATATGAATCATCACAAAATATAAAGTTAATCTCGCCATGCTCTTTTGACTCATCTTGAATACATTTCTTTACCCAAGACACTATTTCATGTTCATCCTTTAAAGTAAAAAAGGTCTCGTTATTAAAAAAAATCATACTATAAACTATCTTTGAAATACTCCCGAACCTTCTTTTTATAATTTGTCCGCAAAGGTAGCGGTTGTCGGTTTAATATTTCATTAGGATTAAAAAATAGTTTCTTTAACTGTAATTCTTTAATTCTTCGGTTTTTAAAATCCTTTGTGTTGCTATCAGACTTTCGCTTATTATCTTCTCCTTGTTTAAGTCTTGCATCCTTCAATTTTAACAATTCGTGCTCCATTTGCAACATGCGTTCTAAAACTTTATTATCAAAACCTTTGTCTAACAATTGTTGCTCTAAAGCCTTCATCTTATCTAAAGCCTTTTTACCTTCTTTCGATCCTTTACCCTCTCTCTCCATTAATTCCTCTAAAGACTTTCTTAATGCCTGCTGTTCTTGATATATTTTATATTGCTCTCCCGTCATCTGCTCACCTTGTCCTTGCCCTCCTGTTTTCTGCCCTTCTCCTTCTTTTTCTCCTTGCTTCTCCCCTTTTTTCATCTTTCCGATACCCTTCTTCATTTGTTCACTTAAACCTTGCTGTTTTTGAATAATATCTGGTAAGCCTTGTGATTTCTTTCCTTTCCCCTTACCAGAACCCATACTTGGATTTTGTAATGCATTTAACATATCACTTAAAACGTCTGCTAAATTATTTGCAGCGGTCATTGTATATTGTTGATTAGTAATACCCTGTCGCATTCTATTTTCTGCAATATTCTCTAACGACTTATCAATATTGTAATGTGCCTCTGTAATATCCTTTTGAATATTTACAGACAGTTGTTGCAACCGTAATGACAGCGTGTATAAACTATCATCAATGTGTTCAAAATGTTCTTTGAGTATTTGTTGTTTTTTAAGTTTCCTAGGATATGACGGATGAGAAGCATCAACCCCATCTAATGACAACATCAACTGTTCTTGATCTAACGAAAATGTAACCAAGTTTTCTACAATTGCCCTAAGGTCGTCAATATTCTCATCAATACTCTGTCCTTCCATTGACTGCATGGCGCCTTTCATCTTGTCACTCATTTCCTTCAATTTTTTTGCAGCCGCCTTCTGTTGTTGTTTTGCCTTATTCTTTGAATCTTCATTCTTTCCTCCTTTATCCTTTGATTTATCTTCAGCACCCGCATCCTGCTCCTCTAACTTATCTGCTGCCTCTTGCATTAAGGCTTTAACAGTCATTTCGTCTTCAGCTGCCTTAGGAAACTTCATGGGTTCCTTTAACTTTCTATTTTCCTTTTCCATTTCCTCCCGATCTTTCTTTACATCATCAAACTTCTTTTCTAGATCTCGTTGTTCTTTTGTATCATTCTTCTCGCTATCCGGCAACTCCTTTTGTTTCTTTGACAATTCTTCTAATTTATCTGCTATATCTGTCGCCTTTTTTTCTACATAAAAACGTTTCGTCATCTCTAATAAACGCTCTAAGGATCTTTTGCTTTGTTTATTTTGTTCCGTTAACTTATCTAATTTTCTGAGCATTCCTTCTTTATCAAGTTTCTCTGCCATCTTTCTTAACTCCTCCAATAACTTTTCCTTTCGTTGCATCTCCGCAGTTTCTTGTATTCGTTTCTGTAGTTCCTCCTTTTTATTTTTTAAAGATTCGTTATTTTCATTCTCCCCTTGTTCCTCTAAATTTTCTTTCAACCTATCTGTCTGCTGTTCGAACATTTCTTGATATTGCTCTTGCCTCTTTAAGAACTGATTCATTTCATTTTTATCGTTCCAATTCAACTCCGGCTTGTTCTTTAACTTCTTTGAAAAATCCTCAAAATCTTTGCTTAACTTTTCAGTTCGCTTTGCTGCCTTATCCAATTCATCTAAACTCTCCTTTTGTTCCTTTAGTATATCATCTGAAATTTCTTGTTTGGTCTTATTGCGGAAAGAAAATACTTTACTCCGAACAGATTTCTTGCCATTTACCGCATCATTATCAAAAGCTTCAAAATATAATTCATACTCTTTTCCAGTATCAAATTCTAAATCACTCTTCGGATCAAAAACATAGTAGAATTCTTCAAAAGTCGTGTTATTAATTTTAATCTCCCTCCTTTGCACACTGTCCTTATTTTCAATGTTATAATACACTAAGTTCAATCTACTCAAGCCATAGTCGTCACTTAATTGACCCACAAATTGTATTGGTCCTCTAGAAACAGAATCTATGTCAGATTTTAGAATTATTTCGGGGTACGCGTCCTTAACAACCTGAATAGAATAATTTAATTTTTCATAATCCTTTAAAGCATCATTCGACGTCGCTATCCTATATTTTAAATGTTCTTTGACTTTCTTTGAAATAGTAAAGCTATTAGATAACAGTTCCTCTAACTCTTCTCGAGCACCATCATCAACTGAGTTAGACCAGGTAACCATCTCTGCTTGCTGTGTACGAACGTTCCACGTAACAGTGGTCCCTTCAGGAGCAATGGCATTTCCAGTATTCTGAATTGTCTCGCTTCTTTTTTTTGTATAATTTGGATAATTTAGTAACATTTCGAAACCAACAACTGTTGGTGTTTTGAGTACCTCCAATTCATAGGTCTTAGATCGTACTCCATTCGCCTCGATGAAAAATGAAATTGGATCCGATACATTCGTAAAGGTGTGTGTAAATCGGCCAACACCATCGTCTCTCAAGTAATAATTCTCATCATTAAAATATACTTTAGCATTTTCTGGAATTACATCACCAATGGTTTCAATTTGAACTTCAAAAGGTTTTCCTTCTATTGTTGTTAACTGTTTATTTAAGATTCGAAAAGCAAAAGGCGCTGGAGGCTCGTATGCTGTTTTGTAATGCACTACGCGATCAAGACTTTCTTTAAATATACCATTATTTCCGGTGATCAACGTGAATAACCAAATGACCAATGGAATTGCTAAATACTTTAAATATTTGGCATTCTTTTGAAAGTCAATAGCTAATTTAAAGGGAATCGGCTGAAGCTTAGCTGCTTTTTGTTCGATACTCGCAAACAATAACTCTGACTCATTATTCGCTTCTTTTAATTGTAAAACGTTCAATAACTTGTCATCAACTTCAGGAAAATGGTTGCCAATAATCTTAGAAGCCTGTTTTAATGAAATTCCTTGCTGTAACCCCATCAATTTAGATAATGGGAGCGCAATAAAACGAATCAATAAGGCCAGTTCAACTAAAATAAAACCAAAAAATAACACGCTTCTCGCACCTGGCTGCAACCATAAAAAATACTCAACAAATATCGTAAATATAAAATACAGTAAACCAAAAGCTGCAAATAGTATAAAGCCTTTTATCAGTTCATTAGTGTAGTATTTTTTAATGAACTGTTCTAGTTTCGTTTTAATGTTCTTAAAATTCGTCATCTTTTATAATCTCTAAAAGTACTATTTTCATTGTCAAATAGTATCTTTGCTGCTCAATTTTAACAAAATGATTAACAAGGTAAGAGTACGATTTGCTCCAAGTCCGACGGGACCTCTACATATTGGTGGTGTAAGAACTGCCCTATTTAACTATTTATTCGCTAAAAAAAATAATGGAACTTTCATTCTTCGTATTGAAGATACGGACCAAAACAGGTACGTAGAAGGAGCTGAAAATTATATTGTTAAGTCATTAAATTGGCTTCATTTACCTTCTGATGAAAGTCCAGAAGTTGGTGGTGATTTCGGACCATATCGTCAATCTGAACGTAAAGATATTTACAAAACATATATACAGAAGTTAATTGACTCTGGAAGTGCATATTATGCATTCGATACTGCTGAGAAACTAGACTTTCATAGAAAAGATCATGAAGAAAAGGGTAAAACTTTTATTTACAATTGGCACAATCGCTTAAAATTGGATAATTCATTGTCTCTTAATGTTAAGGACGTACAAAAAAGAATAGCTGCAGGAGAAAAATACGTAGTGCGTTTTAAATCTCCCGAAAATGAAACCCTCATTTTAAATGATATTATTCGAGGTGAAATTAAAATCGACACGAATGTATTAGATGATAAAATATTATTCAAATCAGATGGAATGCCGACGTATCATTTAGCGAATATTGTTGATGATCACTTAATGGAAATTAGCCATGTGATACGTGGTGAAGAATGGTTGCCTTCTTTAGCATTGCATGTGTTAATATACAGAGCTTTTAATTGGGAAGCACCAGAATTTGCGCACCTACCATTAATTTTAAAACCCGTAGGGAAAGGAAAATTAAGCAAACGCGATGGCGATAAACTAGGGTTTCCTGTGTTTCCATTAGAATGGAAACACGATGATGATATTTCTCGTGGATACAAGGAAGACGGGTACTTTCCCGAAGCTGTTGTGAATATGTTGGCCATGCTTGGCTGGAACGAAGGTGATGGTACTGAACAAGAAGTCTATTCACTGGACCAATTGATCAATGCCTTTAGTTTAGAACACGTTAGCAAAGCGGGAGCAAAATTTAACCCAGATAAAACCACTTGGTTCAATCAACAATATCTTCAAGAAAAATCTACTGAAGAATTGACACAATTATTTATTCCTGTTTTAGAAAAAGAATTAATTGCGTTCCAAGGTGCGAGTGAAGAAGCTTCACATCAAATTTCTAATTTTATTCAAAATAATAACGAATATGTCACGAAGGTTGTTGGTCTTGTAAAAGAACGTGCCAGTTTCGTTTCAGATATTTGGAGTCTAGGGAAATTCTTTTTTGTAACCCCCACCTCATACGATGAAAAAGCTGCTAAAAAAGCATTCAAAGACGAAACTCCGCAATTAATGAATGCCCTTATTAAGATATTGGACCCTATTGAGGATTTCTCATCAAAAAATTTGCAATTGGTTGTGAAAGAATGGATAACATCTTTAGAAATTGGATTTGGTAAAATTATGATGCCTTTACGCTTAAGCTTAGTGGGAGCATTACAAGGACCTGATGTCTTCGATATTATGGGTTTAATTGGAAAAGAAGAGACTATTAGCAGCATTAACAGAGCAGTAGAAAAAATGTCTTCGTAAGCTTTAACCAAAAATTTCGACTATTGATTTGACTAAGCAAATCAATGATGAAAAAGCGACTTCTTTTAATTAGTTTCTTATTAGGTATCTATTATATTTCTAATGCTCAAGATGCTATATATAAAGTTGAGTTTATTAGTAATTGGAATAGTACAACACATCCTGATGATTATCCATCAGGTACCGCACATTGGTCTCCATTGATTGGAACCACTCATAAAGACGGCGCCGCATTTTTAGAACTTGGAAGCATTGCCTCGGACGGCGTCGAAGAAGTTGCAGAAACTGGTGGCACTAGCAAAATCACACAAGAATTAAATGCCCTCATTTCATCGGGGTTTGCCTATGAAATCATTAATGGCTCAGGTTTAGGGTCTGGTCCAGGAACAATTACAGTTAATGATGTGAACTTAGATAGTGGTTTTCCAAATATTAGTTTATTGACCATGATTGCCCCTAGCCCCGACTGGATTGCCTCAATATCTAATTTTAAACTAACGGATGCTAGTGATAATTGGATACCATCTATTGCTGTAGATGTATATGCAACTGATGCAGGAACAGACGGCGGAAGCACCTATTCTTCAAACAACAACAATACAAATCCGAGAGTTGCTATTAGAAGCTTACAAAATGTATCCCCGTTTTCGAATCAAATTATAGGCACTTTTACTTTTACCTTACAACAAGTATTGGCCGTTCCCAATATAATTTTGGAAAATAGTTTTTCTATTTATCCCAATCCTAGCAACGGTACGATAACTATTAAAAATTCAAATACCATTGCTTTAGGAAGTGCTGAAGTCTATACTTCAAATGGACAAAGAGTCGCGGTTTATAACAAGTTAGCAAATCAACAAAAGCTTAAGCTTTCTTCGTTATCCAGTGGTCTCTATTTTTTGAAATTAAATGCAGATAAAGGGAGCGTTATAAAGAAAATTGTCATTAGATAACATGTAACATTTTCGAAAAATTACGTCTTGTAATTGGCTACTTAATATAGTATCTTTACAAGAAATGAATCATTAATCACTTAAATTATACTACTATGCAAGACTATATCGGTTTTCTACCTTTTATTTTTATTGCGATATTTTTAATACCGCTTATTTTCTTTATTGTAAAACAGCAAACCGCTGTTATTATTGAGCGCTTTGGGAAGTATCAAAGTATTCGTCATTCTGGGTTACAACTTAAAATTCCGTTAGTAGATCGTATTGCTGGCCGTATGAGCTTAAAAATTCAACAATTAGATGTAATTATAGAAACAAAAACGCTTGATGATGTTTTCGTAAAACTCAAAGTATCAGTGCAATATAAAGTTATTAGAGATAAAGTATATGATGCCTTTTATAAGTTAGATTATCCACACGATCAGATTACCAGTTATGTATTTGATGTAGTACGTGCAGAGGTGCCTAAAATGAAATTAGATGATGTATTTGTTAAAAAAGATGATATCGCTATTGCAGTAAAATCTGAATTAAATGATGCAATGATGACCTATGGTTATGACATTATTAAAACCTTAGTGACAGATATCGATCCTGATGCACAGGTAAAAGAAGCAATGAATAGAATTAATGCTTCTGAACGTGAAAAAATTGCGGCGCAATTCGAAGGTGATGCTGCTCGTATTTTAATCGTTGAAAAAGCAAAAGCCGAAGCAGAAAGCAAACGTTTACAGGGGCAAGGTATCGCTGATCAACGTCGCGAAATTGCTAGAGGTTTGGAAGAGTCGGTAGAAGTATTAAATAAGGTGGGTATTAACTCTCAAGAAGCTTCGGCCTTGATTGTTGTAACTCAACACTATGATACCCTACAATCTATTGGGCAAGAAACAAATAGTAATTTGATCCTATTACCAAATTCACCACAGGCTGGGAGTCAAATGTTAAATGATATGGTTGCAAGTTTTACTGCTAGTAATCAGATTGGCGAGGCCATGAAAAAATCAAGTAAGAAAAAACCAGAATAATACAAACGAAAAAAGGCGCAACAATTTGCGCCTTTTTTTATATATACTTCAGAAGTAAACTACTTTTCTTTTTTAGCTTCTTCTCCTTCTTCCTCTTTTGTTGCGTCTTTAAATTCTTTTAAGCCTGTTCCTAATCCTTTCATTAATTCAGGAATTTTCTTTCCTCCAAATAAAAGTAACACAGCTAGTAAAATTAAAACCCAAGAACCTACGCCTGGCATACCCCATAAAAATATTGTTGTTGCTATCATTTCTTTAAAATTTACTTAACAAAGGTAGTAATTAATTCAAAACAAGGTATATTATCCTTTATTTTTAATCTTACCGCCCATTAATTTTTTCTTAATTACTTTTTCAGGATTTCCTTTATACTCAATAGTTCCTCCAAAACGCACTCTGGCTTCTAATAAAGTAGCTGTCAGTATTTCTGCACGAGCTCCAGATGCAGACACTACCTCTGCACTATCAGAATTTAGTTCATAACCTTCATAAACGCCTCCAGATGTAACTTCTACTTCTTGGTTCAACACTTTTCCGCGTAAGCGAATATTGCCACCAGAGACAGCTTTTACAGTAATATATTTACTATCTAAAACCAGGTGAATATAGGCACCTTCTTGGGACCTTATCGTTACATTCGATTGTGAAATGGTCTGATCAGAAAAAATAGCAGCTCCTTCATTCGCATCTAGAATATCAATATCTTCTTTATGATATAACTTAATAATTACCTTTTCATCATCGTATATTTCTGGAAACTTCAAGTATACCTTTAATTTACCATTGGTGTTTTTAACAGTAATGTTTTCTTTCTTTTCTCCGATAATGACAATTTTCTGTTCGTCACCTCTCACCAATTCTAAGGTTACACCACTAAATACTTTTAAAATATTGAAATCGCCTAAATTAACCGTTCTTTCTTGCGCGAACGACAGTGACGAAATAAACAATATGAGCAGGAGACTATTTCTTTTAATTCGAGTAATGGCTTTCATACATAAGGGAGTTTAATTCATAAACTATAGCAACTTCATATGGCAGTTGTGTAGTATCTTTTTATTGTTAAAGTTTTTGTTAAATGTCAAAACTTACTAAACTAAAATCTAAATGCTTGCGCTCTAAATCGGTATTTTTAACCTTTACAGTCACCTCATCTCCCAACTGTAACAAGGTTTGTGTAGCTTGTCCTACTAAAGCATATTGTTTTTCATCATAGATAAAATAATCTTCTTTTATGTCGCGAATACGCACCATTCCTTCACATTTATTCTCTATAATTTCCACGTAAATTCCCCATTCAGTAACTCCAGAAATAACACCTCTAAATTCTTGATCTTTATGATCTTGCATGTATTTAACTTGCATATATTTTATAGAATCTCTTTCTGCTTTAGAAGCTAAAATTTCACGTTCAGTAGAATGCTGACATTTATCTTCATAAATTGGTGCTTTGGGAGATTTTTGTCCATCTAAATAATGTTGTAGCAAACGATGCGTCATAACATCTGGATATCGACGAATCGGAGATGTAAAATGACTATAATAATCAAATGCCAAGCCATAATGTCCAATATTATCTGTGGTATAAATTGCCTTACTCATTGAACGAATTGTCAATGTTTCAATCATATTCGATTCTCCTTTTCCTTTCACATCAGCTAATAATTTATTTAACGAATCTGATGTACTTTCTTTTGATTGTGTATTTATCTTATACCCAAATTGACTAATAATTTTTTGTAGACTTCCTAGTTTTTCTGGATCTGGTTCATCGTGAATTCTATAAATAAAAGTATCTTTTGTAGGCGTGCCATTCTTAGATTTACCAATAAACTCAGCTACTTTTCTATTGGCTAATAACATAAATTCTTCAATCAATTTATTAGCATCCTTCGACTCTTTAAAATAAACACCAACAGGCTCGGCATGTTCATTTAATTTAAATTTCACCTCCACTCTATCAAAAGTAATAGCACCAGCTTTTAATCTTTTCGATCTTAATTTTTTAGCAAGTTCATCCAATTTTAAGGTTGCATTAACAATAGCTTTTGAGACCGCATATTCTTCTCCTGTTATCGAAACATTCGGAGGAATTACATTCGATTTAGTCTCTATAATTGCTTGTGCTTCTTCGTAAGCAAACCGTTTGTCAGAATAGGTGACTGTTCTACCAAACCATTGATTTTTTATATCTCCTTTCTCGGTCATTTCAAAAACTGCAGAAAATGTCAATTTCTCTTCATTAGGTCTTAAGGAACAAACGCCATTTGACAATATTTCAGGTAGCATTGGTACAACCCTATCAACTAAATAAACTGATGTTGCTCGACTATATGCCTCATCATCTAAAATGGTATTTTCTCGAACATAATGCGACACGTCTGCAATATGAATACCTATTTCATAATTTCCGTTTTCTAATAATTTAAATGACAATGCATCATCAAAATCTTTTGCATCTTTTGGATCAATAGTGAACGTAAGTGTATCACGCATATCTCTACGTTTTGCGATTTCATCTTTTGTAATATCTACAGATAAATTACTCGCATCATGCTCCACTTCATCAGGAAAACTATAAGGCAAACCGTATTCTAATAAAATAGAATGAATCTCTGTATCATGCTCCCCAGGTTTTCCTAAAACAGTTGTAATTTTTCCAAAAGGATTTTTTGAATTTTCTGGCCAATCAGTAATTTTAGCCAATACTTTGTCACCATGTTCTGCACCATCAATATGATTTTTCGAGATGAAAATATCCGCATACATTTTAGGATTGTCAGGTAATACAAATCCGAAATTTTTGCTCATTTGCAATACACCTACGAAATCTGTTTTTGCACGCTCAATAATTTCAATCACTTCACCTTCATATCTATCATTATTTCGCCTTCTATAAACATATACTTTTACCGTATCTCCATCAAGACCTTTATTTAAATTGATTGTTGGTATGAATGCATCATGTTCTAAGTCATCACAAATAAAATACGCATTTTTATTGGAGGTAACATCTAAAATACCAATATGATAATGTTCATTTTGAATAATTTTATATTTTCCACGATCTGTTTCTTCTATTCGATTCTTGTGTTTTAATTCTTCTAATTTTTTTATGATTTGTTGTTTCCCATTTCCATTTAGAACATCTATCGCTGAAGCAATCTGTTTATAGTTAAAAGATTTTTGGGAATTTTTATTTAAAAATTTAAGGATTTTGGAGGCTAAATCTTTTATTACACTCCCTTTCTTTTTATAGAACCCTTTTTTCTTTTTTGACATTTAATTTTTTGATTAATTTGGTTTTGGATAAAAGTACAAATAAATTAACCATAAGATCAATTAAATAACAATTTGTAATTTGGCTAAAATTAACCAGCAAGCTCAACTTTTTTGTTATGGAAAATATGTGGTATGTGATTGTCAATCCCACGTCAGGAAATGGTACTCCGAAAAAAAATTGGAAACGAATAATTTCTTGTCTAGAAGCGCATCATCTTTTATATAAATTTACATTTTCAGAATACACAAATCATGAAAAAGAACTTGTTCAAGAAGCATTAAAAGAAGGTTATAGAAAATTTATTTGTGTAGGTGGAGATGGCACCTTACATCAGGTAGTAAATGGCGTAATGACTCAAGATTATGTGAACTTACCAGAAATTAAAGTGGCTATTATCCCTATGGGAACTGGCAATGATTGGGTAAAAACATATCAAATTCCTAAAAACATTTCAAAAGCAGTCGCTATTATAAAACGGGAGAAAACCATGTATCAAGACATTGGATACCTTGAATTATTAGATGATACTAACAGGGTATATTTTAATAATTTAGCTGGTTTAGGATTTGACGGTTTTGTAATAAAAAACAGCTTAAAGTATAAAAAATTTGGTGCTTTTGCTTATTTATTAGCTACTCTAAAAACTTTTTTACAATACGAAAAAAGTGTTTTAACTATTGATTTCAATAATAAAAAAATCTATACAAAAACATTATTAACGTTAATTGGAATCTGCAAATATTCAGGTGGTGGAATGCAACTCACAAAAGACGTAGATCCAATAGATGGTCTATTTGATATTTCTATCGCTAAAAATCTTAATTTCATTTCTATTCTCAGAAATATTTTAAAATTTTACAATGGCTCTATCGTAGATCATAAAGAAGTCGAAACTCATAAAACGAATTCTATAAAAATTACAACATATGATGAAAATACGTACATAGAAGCCGATGGAGAATTAATAGGGACAGGTGGTTTTGAGGCTTCAATTATACCGAAGGCAATTCAATTTATTATACCGTAATTTTATAAACCAGAAATTTTTCTAATTCTATTATTACCTCTATCTACAATATATAAATTACCTAATTCATCAAAAGCTATCCCTGTTGGGTTCGATAGTTTTGCAGCCGTTGGTGGGCCTTGATCACCAGAAAAACCAGCTTTTCCTGTACCCGCTATAGTCTCAACAATTCCTGTACTTAATGTTATTTTTCGAACCCTATTTGAACCACGATCTACAAAAAATAAATCTCCCTTTTTATCCATTGCTAAACCTAAAGGATTCGACAACTGAGATTTAATTGCTAACACTCCATCTTTTTTTATCCCTTTTGTTCCGGTTCCTGCAATTGTTGTGATAATACCTGTTTTTGTATTTATTTTTCGTATCCGATTATTACCCGTATCAGAAAAATATAGATTTCCTTCTTTATCAATGACTAAACCAGTAGGATTTGATATCCTTGCATTCGTTGCTAATTTACCATCACCAGAAAACCCTAATTCATCAGTTCCTGCTGCATCAGTAATATCACCTGTACTGAAATCTACACGACGTATTTTACTTTCTGCAGGTATAGATACATATAAATTACCATCTTGATCAAAAACTACATTAAACGGTCCTGCAAGATCGTAGTTAATATTAGGAGATTCAACCTCTGACTTTGTACCTACCAAGGTCATCGCATTACCTGATTCAACATTAACTTTTCTAATGCGTTCATTTTTTAACTCAGCAATATAGAGATTGTCTTTGTCGTCGAAAGCAATTCCAGTGGGAGTCTTCAATCCATCAGTGTCAAATTTATCCTCATTTCTAACAATAGTCGAAATAATACCTGTGTTTGAATCTATTTTACGAATACTATTGTTATAGGTATCTGCTATATAAATATTTTGATTCTTATCGAATGTTAAATTTACTGGTAAATTTAATCTAGCAGCTGTAGCTTTTCCTCCGTCTCCAGAGAATCCAGTTTTACCATTACCTGCAACTGTTGTAATTATTTGTGCATTAAACTCAGTATAACATCCTAATAAAACCAATAAACATAGAAACCTCTTCATAAAAATTAAGTTTATAAAAGCTAAGATACGACATAAAAAAAGTGAACTGTTAAAAAAATCTTAAAAAAAATGTAACATATGTAAAAAAAGCTCGTCTATAGAGAAAGAGCATACCTTAATAAATGAAGAATTTTTTTAAAATATTAGCAGTCTTTCTAGTAGTTTTTACTATTGGATTTCTAATTACTTATATTAGTATTAATTCTACTTTTGATAAAATCAATAATGAAGAAAATATTACTGATACACCTAGCTCGATTTTAAACAATACCTCAAAAGTTTTCTTACTTACTTTTTAACAATATATATTATATTTTTTTTTTTATTTAAAATTTTAAAAAGTAATGATTGTTATTATAGCTTGTTAATTTATACTATAAATTTCCTTAAATAAATTTTGATTTTTCACTTTTAAAAAAGAATGAACAGCTATTAACATTAATATATTTTATAACAGGTTAGAAATCAACTTCACTTACACTATTATTAACAACTAGTTAATAATCAAAATAAACATATTTTGGTGATATTATAAATATATTAATAGTTTACAAGTAGGTGTTTTGTTGTTCATAAATCACAATTAAAAACTCATAATAATTTTAGGATATTTGAATTACGTTTTTGTATTGCAAATTATTTAATACTAACAAAATTATCTTATTAGAATTTAGGGTTTATTTATAAACATTTGAATAATTTTCTAATGTATCTGATTTTTAAATAACTACATCTTTTGATTAACAATGGTTGAATTTTATGTTTATAACCGCCATTTGTTTAAATTTGTGTTCTAATTTAATCTCATTGTATTTATGAAAATAGCAATAGGCAACGATCACGCAGGTACATTTTATAAGTTTGAAATAATTAAGCTCTTGGAAAGTAAGGGCCATACAGTAAAAAATTATGGCACAAATGAAGAAAGTAGTGTTGATTATCCAGACTTTATTCATCCTGTTGCTAATGATGTAGAAGAAAATAAGGTAGACTTAGGTATTATAATTTGTGGTAGTGGAAATGGTGCTCAAATGACCGCAAATAAACATCAAGGAATAAGAGCTGCTTTATGCTGGAATAATGAACTAGTTGCACTTGCTCGTCAACATAATAATGCTAATGTATTAAGTATTCCGGCGCGTTTCGTGTCAGTGCATCAAGCGATGGCTTTTGTGAATATTTTTTTAGAGACACAATTTGAAGGAGGTCGTCACCAAAATCGTGTAGAAAAAATTGCAACAACATGTTAAGATGGAATTCCATTTAAAAACATTCAATGAACTTTCCTTAGATGAGTTTCATGACATACTCCAATTACGTATCAATGTTTTTGTTGTAGAACAAGATTGTCCCTATCCAGAATTAGATACTAAAGATAAATTAGCATTACATTTTTTTGCTTACGCGGATGATGTGCCTGAGAAAGTAATCGCTTATACACGAATTTTTAAACCAGGTGATTATTATGAGGAAGCTGCATTGGGAAGGGTAGTGGTGCATGCTGATTATAGACAGCAAAAATTAGGCTATGAATTGATTGAAAAAACAATTGAAGCAATCCAAGAACGGTTTAACACTTCTATGATTAAAATAGGAGCTCAAACACATTTACAAAACTTTTATGAATCTTTTGGTTTTAAACAAATTGGAAAAGGATATATAGAAGATGGTATTCCACATATTCATATGATAAGAGCTTAAGAAATTTTTAAATTTCCTTGTATGAATTGATCGATATAAGCTGCAATCTCTTCTCCTTTTTCTTCTTGTAAAAAATGTCCGGCATCTTTAATAAGTAACTTTTGTTGTTCGCTGCTTGACGGAATTAATTTGTAAAAGAATTTTTCTAAACCACTCATCATTTTATCTTTATCAGAAAACAAGACTAAGGCAGGTTTCGTCCATTTTGACAACACGTCTCTAGCTTTTTTCATTTCTTCCACTCCAGCATCTGTTGGTTTTCCAGGTACTAATGTTGGAAATGCCTTTGCCCCACCTTTGTATTTTTTATTTGGAAACGGAGCTTTATAAGCATTAATCACTTCTTGAGATAAGTCTTGATGTGTGCCTTTTTGTATGATAGCTCCTACCGGTAAAGAAGGGTGATACTTAGCAAATTTTTGCCAGGCTTTAAAGAAAGAACCTAATGGTTTTCCAATTGGTAAAAAGGTATTGAGAATTACAACTCTTTTGAATTTTTCTGGAAACTTACCTAATAGACTCAATCCTAATAATCCACCCCAATCTTGTACAACTAAGGTAATGTTATTGAGTTCTAACTTTTCTATAAAATTGATAAGAGAATTTAGATGTAATTCAAAAGAGTAGTTTTTCCAGTTGACAATTTTATCAGATTTTCCGAAACCAATAAGATCAGGAGCAATAAAGCGATAGTTTTTCAATACAGGAATAAATTTTCGATACAAATAACACCAACTAGGCTCGCCATGCAACGCTAAAATGATTTCTCCAGAACCCTCATCAATGTAATGCATTTTTAATTTGTTAAAATCGACAAAATTCTCCTTGAAAGGGAAATCTTTAATATTCTTGAATCGTGATGGATCGGTTTGTAATACTTGCATGAAACTGTTTTGAATTTTAAAGTTAAGTAATTTTATTTTGTACCTTCCCTCCTCAATCAAAAGAACCTATATGGTCCAATCTTACAAGAAAAAAATTGAACTCCAAGAACGGTATGATACTATTATAATTGGAACAGGAATGGGTAGTTTATCCACTGGCGCAATTTTAGCAAAAGAAGGACATAAAGTATTGTTATTAGAGCGTCATTATGAGCCAGGAGGATTTACGCATACATTTAAACGTAAAGGATATGAATGGGATGTTGGTATACATTATATTGGTGATGTGCAACGCAAAGAAAGTGGGATGCGCAAATTATTTGATTATGTTTCAGATAACAACTTAGAATGGGCCGATATGGGTGAGGTCTACGATAAAATTATTATTGGAGAGAAGTCATATGATTTTGTGAAGGGCGTACAGAACTTTAAAAATAAAATGTCAGAATATTTTCCTGATGAAAAAGAGGCAATAGATGCATATGTAAGCTTAGTTTTTAAGGTAAATAGTAAAAGTAAATGGTATTATATAGACAAAGCATTGCCTTCCTTTTTAAGTTCAATTTTTGGAGGAATGATGCGAAAATCATATTATAAATTTTCAGATAAAACGACTTACGAAACCCTGAGAAGTTTAACAGCAAATGAAGAATTAATAAAAGTGTTATTAGGTCAATATGGAGATTACGGATTGGAACCTAAGAAGAGTAGTTTTGTGATGCATGCCGCCGTAGCTGGGCACTATTTTGGAGGAGGAAGTTTTCCTGTTGGAGGATCTTCTCAAATTGTAAAAACAGTTGATAAAGTTATTGAAGCGGCTGGAGGTACTATTTTAATCAGTGCAGAAGTCGATGAGATTCTTGTAGAAAATAATTCTGCAAAGGGTGTTCGAATGAAAGATGGTAAAACATTTTTCGCTAAAAATGTGATAAGTGGCGCTGGAATTATGACTACATATACAAAATTGGTTTCACCGAGAATTGCAGAAAAACATCGACTCAAAAAACAACTACAGCAAGTAAATCGTTCTGTGGCACATGCATGTTTATATATTGGTCTAGATGGATCTCCAGAAGATCTTCAATTGCCAAAAACGAATTATTGGATTTATCCAGATGATTTAGATCACGATGGATGTGTGGAGCGTTATGTAAAAGATATAGACCAGGCATTTCCAGTTGTATATATTTCTTTTCCATCTGCCAAAGACCCTGATTGGTCAAATAGATACCCAGGAAAAAGCACCATTGATATTATTACATTAGTGCCTTATGAAACATTTGAACCATGGGCAGATACAAGGTGGAAGAAAAGAGGAGAGGAGTACGATCATTTGAAAGAGAAAATGGCTCAACGATTATTAGAAGAACTATATAAGCAAGTACCACAAGTAAAAGGGAAGGTTGATTATTATGAGCTGTCTACTCCCTTAACAACACAGCATTTTGTGAATTATGATAAAGGTGAAATATATGGCTTAGATCATACTCCAAAACGGTTTCGACAAACGTTTTTAAAGCCGCGTACACCAATAAAGAATTTTTTTTTAACGGGTCAGGATGTGCTTACCGTTGGCGTGGGATCGGCATTATTTTCAGGAGTGCTAACGGCATCAGCTCTCACAGGAAAGAACGTTTTAAAAAAAATAATGAGAGCTCGATAGCCCATTACTTTTGTAAACACTATTTTATGATTTACTTTATTTTTAATACTATTGCACTCGAAGTAACAAATACCAACCTCTTATGATTGAAATAATTTTTACATTACTCATGCTTGTCATGTTGCAAGCTGTTTTAGGATTTGATAATCTTTTATATATTTCTTTAGAATCAAAAAAGGCTCCGCAAGAAGATCAAAAAAGAGTGCGCAAAGTAGGAATATTAATTGCGATTGTTTTAAGAATCGTATTACTGTTTGTATTGGTTTCTATTATTGATTTTTTTCAAGAACCTTTTTCATGGTTAACCGGAGGTATTGACAATGTTGTAAAATTTGCATTTAACGGACATAGTATTATTGTGCTAGCAGGAGGTGCTTTTATTATATACACAGCAATTAAAGAAATATGGCATATGATTTCAGTGCCAGACTTAAGTCATGATGTTGAAGGTGATTCTAAAAGAATGAAATCGTCTAATAGTGTTATTACAAGTATTGTCATTATGAATTTGGTGTTTTCTTTCGATTCAATTTTAGCGGCAATTGGCCTAACTAGTGAAATTGAAAATTCGACAACAGCATTTATTGTCATGGCAATTGCCATTGTTGCAAGTGGACTATTAATGTTATTAATGGCGGATAAAATTTCAGCTTTTTTAGCGAAGAATAGAATGTACGAAGTGTTAGGATTATTCATTTTATTTATTGTTGGTATTATGTTAGTTACTGAGGGAGGGCATTTAGCGCATTTGAAACTTTTCGGAAACGAAATTGTACCAATGAGTAAAACAACCTTCTATTTTGTAATTTTAATACTAGTAATTACTGATGTTGTTCAAGGACGTTATCAAAAGAAATTAATAGCTGAAAACGAACGGTCGAATCATAAATAATTTTAATTTTTTAAAGATTGTAAACTGCCAAGTTCATTCAACATCTTTTTGTACTTTAGCTCCACTTATTTCACAAATTATTTTTAGCAGTTATTATGGCAGAAGACAAAGAAAAATCAGCAAAATTAAAAGCGTTACAGCTTACTTTAGATAAATTAGATAAAACGTACGGGAAAGGCTCTGTGATGCGCTTAGGTGATAATGTTACCGAAGAGGTAGACGCAATCCCGTCGGGTTCCTTAGGTTTAGACATTGCGCTCGGTGTAAATGGATACCCAAGAGGTAGAGTCATTGAAATTTATGGACCGGAATCATCAGGAAAAACAACCTTAACGTTACACGCCATTGCAGAAGCTCAGAAAGGAGGAGGAATCGCTGCCTTTATCGATGCAGAACATGCCTTTGATCGTTTTTATGCTCAAAAATTAGGTGTTGATATAGATAACTTAATTATTTCTCAACCTGATCATGGTGAACAAGCACTAGAGATTGCAGACAACTTAATTCGTTCAGGTGCTGTTGATATTGTAGTTATTGATTCGGTAGCGGCGTTAACACCTAAAAGTGAAATTGAAGGTGAAATGGGAGACTCTAAAATGGGTTTACATGCGCGTTTAATGT
This sequence comes from uncultured Flavobacteriaceae bacterium, assembly GCA_947494325.1. Classification (GTDB taxonomy): domain Bacteria; phylum Bacteroidota; class Bacteroidia; order Flavobacteriales; family Flavobacteriaceae; genus Aureibaculum. Next base: position 635,099 of record CANLUS010000001.1, on the reverse strand, counting down.
CTCAAGCACTAAGAAAGTTAACGGGAACCATAAGCAAAACAAATTGTACCGTATTTTTCATTAACCAGTTACGTGAAAAGATAGGTGTGATGTTTGGAAACCCGGAAACAACAACAGGTGGTAATGCCTTAAAGTTTTATGCTTCGGTTCGTTTAGATATTCGTAGAAGAACACAGATTAAAGATGGTGATCGTGTAATAGGAAATAGTACAAAGGTAAAAGTGGTCAAAAACAAAGTAGCCCCGCCATTTCAAATTGCAGAATTTGACATTATGTATGGGGAAGGAATATCTAAAACTGGAGAAATATTAGATTTAGGTGTTGAATACGGAATTGTTAAGAAAAGTGGCTCTTGGTTTAGTTATGGCGATACAAAATTAGGGCAAGGTAGAGATGCTGTAAAAGCACTTATTAAAGACAATCCAGATTTAGCTGAGGAGCTTGAAGGTAAAATTATAGCGCATCTCAACGAAGAAGTCTAATAATAAGAATATAGATCATAAAAAAACCCAACTGTTAAAGTTGGGTTTTTTAGTTGATAACGAAAACTATTATTTATTTACGTTTTTAATATAATGTTCTAATGCCATGGTCATCGATGGTGTTTCTTTTGTAGGAGCAGCAATATCTACGCGCAAACCTGCTTCTTCAGCAGCTTTGACGGTAGTGTTTCCAAACACTGCAATACGTGTTTTATTTTGTTCAAAGTCAGGAAAATTTTCAAACAAAGATTTTATTCCTGAAGGACTGAAAAATACAAGTACATCGTAATACACATTCTGTAAATCAGATAAATCACTTACCACAGTTTTAAAAAGAATAGCTCTTTCCCAAGTAACCTCTAATTCATCTAAAATTTGAGGAACAATAGGTTTTAGCTTGTCAGAAGAAGGCAATAGAAACTTCTCAGTTTTATGCTTCTTAATGAGTTTTGTTAAGTCTTGGAAGGTACGCTCTCCAACATATATTTTACGCTTTCTATAAACCACATATTTTTGTAAATAATAGGCTACAGCTTCAGACTGACAGAAATACTTCATATCATCCGGAACTTTAAAACGCATTTCTTCAGCTAACCTGAAGTAATTATTAATGGCATTTCTACTTGTAAAAATGACAGCCGTAAAATTTGCAAAATCTATTTTTTGATTTCTAACTTCTCTCGACGATTCTCCTTCAACATGAATAAAAGATCTAAAATCAATCTTTACTTTTTGCTTTTCGGATAAATCAAAGTATGGAGAATGTTTCGCGTTTGGGGCTGGTTGCGAAACTAAAATTGTCTTAACTTTCATACTCATTTCTTATTATAACTCCTAAATAATAAATAGCTTATACAAAAATATTAGGGGCGCTACTTCAAGGGCGCAAAGATACAAAATAAAATAAAAGAAGTTCTTTAAAATAAGTTTTTGGTTGTTTTTAATAATTAATACATAGTACAGTAACAGAATAAAAATAGCAATCGAAGCAACTATGATGGCGGCAATTGAAGAATCATAAAATAGATATAATGTTAGAATAAGTAATGGAAAAATAAGAAGGCAAAAATTACTTAAATAGCTCATTTTAAGATATGTAAGACTTTCATGTTCTTTCTCTAAATCGAAAAGAATTGCCAATAATTTACCTAGAAAATATCGTAATACTGTAAATATAAAAACACCTGTTACAATGCTTAGAAAAAACGAAAACTCAAACTCTTTTGCTATGGAACTATTCGCTTTTATGCCAATAAAAATGGTAATAGAGAAGATAAATAATTGAATGACAGCAAAAAAAAGATGAAATGAGTTCAATACTAAAGGGGAGTATTTTGAATAAATCACCAAATAATTACGCGAAAAAATTAGCGAAAAGAGCCGTGATAAGCGTTCATTATGATGGTATTTAATAATTACAAAAAGTGTAAATACCAGTAAAAGTAGAAACGTAATCCAATCTTTTGTATGCAGTACTCTTTCGGTGGCTTCTAACATAATTATGCGAAGTTAAGCAAAAAAACACTCCATTTTATTTATGAAATTTTTAAACTTTCGACACTAAAAATTAGTGATAAATAAATGTACCTTTGTAGATTAAATACCCGATTGAATGCAAGATACACTTGTAATAATACCTACATACAACGAAAAAGAAAATATCGAATCGATCATTAGAGCTACTTTTTCTCAGCATAAAGCTTTCGATATTTTGATAGTTGATGATAACTCTCCAGATGGTACGGGAAACATCGTAAAAGAATTACAAAAAGAGTTTAAGGACCGATTATTTATTGAAGAAAGGTCTGAAAAAAATGGGCTCGGCTTAGCTTATATTCATGGGTTTAATTGGGCGCTAAACAGAACATATAAATATATCATTGAAATGGATGGAGATTTTTCTCACAATCCAAATGATTTAATACAACTGTATAATACATGTGCCTTGGATGGAGCCGACGTGTCAGTGGGATCTAGATATATCAATAATAAGGTCAATGTCATAAATTGGGACATGAAAAGATTGCTCTTATCCTACTTTGCCTCTAAATATGTAAAATTAATTACGAGAATTCCTGTTAGTGATACAACGGCTGGTTTCGTATGCTATAAAAGAAACGTATTAGAAACAATTAATTTAGAGAAAATTAAATTTGTTGGATATGCTTTTCAAATTGAAATGAAATTTAAAGCATGGAAACATGGCTTTAAGATCAAAGAAAAATCAATCGTTTTTACCGATAGAGAGAAGGGAATATCTAAAATGGATGGTGGTATTATTAGTGAGGCGATCTTTGGAGTGATTCAAATGGCGCTGAAGGGATTACCAAAAAAAGACAGATAAAATGAAACAGATACTTATTAAAAATGCAGAGATCGTAAATGAAGGGAAAAGTTTCAAATCAGATCTCTTAATAAAAGAGGGACTTATAGATCATATTGGTCTAGATTTAATTCCATCAGATGAAAATGTTGAAGTTATAGATGCCAACGGAAAAATACTCATGCCTGGAATTATAGATGATCAAGTTCATTTTAGAGAACCAGGGTTAACACATAAAGCAACTATTGCGACGGAGAGTAGGGCGGCAGTTGCAGGTGGAATAACAACCTTTATTGAGATGCCGAACACGGTGCCTCAAGCTACCACGCAAAAATTGTTGGAAGATAAATTTATAAATGCATCAAAAACGTCGTATGCCAATTATTCTTTTATGTTCGGTGGTACAAATGATAATTTGGAAGAATTATTAAAAACAGACCCTAAAAAAGTAGCAGCTATAAAGTTATTTTTAGGATCCTCAACTGGGAACATGTTAGTGGATAATGAAGAGGTATTGAAAAAGATATTTTCTTCGACCAAAATGCTCATTGCAGTACATTGTGAAGACGAGGGCACTATCCGAGAAAACTTGGCAAAAGCCAAGGAACAATATGGCGACGACATCCCAATTGAAATGCATCCAGAAATTAGAAGTGAAGAAGCTTGTTATATTTCTTCATCTAAAGCCATTGCACTAGCTAAAGAAACAGGGGCAAGATTACATGTTTTTCATTTATCAACTGCTAAAGAAACAGCTTTGTTTCGAAATGATATTCCTTTAGAGGAGAAACAAATTACTGCCGAAGTATGTACACACCATTTATGGTTCGATGCTTCTTTTTATAAAGAAAAAGGAACTTTGATTAAATGGAACCCTGCTGTAAAAACCAAAAAAGATAAAGAAGGTTTATGGAAGGCCTTATTAGATGATAGAATTGACGTGATCGCTACAGATCACGCACCACATACAGCAGAAGAAAAAGCACAGGTATATACAAAAGCTCCAAGTGGTGGCCCACTAGTTCAGCATACACTTCAAGCAATGATTGCTTGTCACAAACAAGGAATGATTAGCATAGAAAAATTGGTAGAAAAGATGTGCCATAATCCGGCTAAATTATTTAACATAGAGAAAAGAGGCTTTATAAAAGAAGGGTATCATGCCGATTTAGTTATCGTAGATACGAACACGAAACATACGGTAAGTAAGGAAAATATTTTGTATAAATGCGGTTGGTCTCCTTTCGAAGGAACTACTTTTAATTCGGTTGTTTCACATACCTTTGTAAATGGTCATTTGATCTACAATCAAGGAAAGTTTAACGATTTGATTAAAGGAAAAAGAATAACATTCAATAGATAATTTGCAAAGATTAACATACATACTATTTCTTTTTCTATTCATATGTTCATGTACAAGTAGAACTATTTATAAGAAACCTGAAAATTTGATCCCAAAAGATCAAATGATCGAACTATGGACGGCCGTTATAATTGCTGATAACGCAAAAACAGTTAAGAATGGTAAAAGTCAAAGAAAGATTAATTATCTGCCATTTGTCTATCAAAAATTTAAGATCGATAGCGCAAGGTTTATGGAAAGTAACATATACTATACTTCGAAAATAGAAGAGTACGAAAAAATGTTTCAGCAGGTAGAATTAAAGCTTCGAAAGATAAAAGAAAGCTATGATCCGATGTCTGCCGATATCGACCCTACTTTGCCTATTTGGAAAAAAGACTCTATCCGCAGAAGCAATAAAGAAAAGAGAAAAAAACAGGAAGTACAATCTATTAAAGATTTGAGCAAAGAAGAACTAAAAAAATAGTACTATTTATCGGTATAATGCCGACAAGTATTTTGTATTGTTTCTCTTATAGGTTCAAAAGAAAAGTCGATATCTGATATGATTTTCTGATTGTTGTATTTGGTAATACGATTACTCGCACGAATAGATTCTTTTGTAATAAATGCTGGTTTTCGGGTAAAAATACTTTTTAAAATAGCAAATCTCCAAGCTAGCTCTCTCAAAAAAGGTGTTACTTTTACCGACGGTCTATTAATTTTAAATTCATCTGCAATAGCGAAAACAATATCTTTAAAAGAACGATTTTCGGCAACCAAAATATAGCGTTCATCAGTCAAGTTACTTCTCATTAAAGTAATCATACTACGTACAACATCTTTAACACCCACATACCCGGTTATCCCTTCGGTATAAAACTTAAAACCTTGATATACACTTTCGAAAATTTTACCAGAACCACTATGCCAAAATCCAGGACCTAAAATAACACCAGGATTAACAATCACAACATCGAGACCTTCTTGAGACGCTCTCCAGACTTCATTTTCGGCACCAAATTTTGAAATGGCATAGCCGTTAGTAGCATCCTCCGGATTCCAATCATTTTCTTCAGTCACTTCGAGCTGATTTTTAAATTTACCAATAGCAGCCACAGAACTCACGAAACAGAATTTTTTTATATTCGAATCAATCGCAATATTTACCATATTCGCAGTGCCTTCAATATTTACCTTTCTCAGCAATCCATCATCCTTTTTGTTGAAAGAAATAATAGCTGCGCTATGATAGACATGAGTGATACCTACAAAAGCCTCTTTCAAAGAAGGAATATCATTAACATCGGCAATTTTCCATGTAATTTTATCGAATAAATTCTCAAAGTCCGTGGAGTAGTAGCTAAAAACACGTTTTACTGCACTCAAATCACTAGTGTTACGATGAATCGCTATAATTGGAGTATTATTTTCCAACGAGAGCTGATACAACAAATGCGCTCCTACTAAACCGGTACCTCCAGTGACTAAAATCATAACACGAAATTAGTCTTTTTTCTATTTGTCTTTTATGTTTATAATGATAAATATATCTTTGCTGAAATTTAGTTAAAAAGGATGTCTAAAAATTTAGTAGAAGAATTACGTTGGAGAGGAATGGTACATGATATTATGCCAGGTACTGAAGAGCAATTATTAAAGGAAAGTACTACAGGTTATATTGGATTTGATCCGACTTCCGATTCTCTTCACATTGGTAGTTTGGTGCCTATTATTTTACTCGTCCATATGGAAAGAGCCGGACATCGACCGATCGCCTTAGTAGGTGGCGCTACAGGAATGATCGGAGATCCCTCTGGAAAATCTGATGAACGAAACCTATTAAACGAAGAGCAATTAGCTCATAATGTAGCCGGAATTAGAAATACGATGACTCGTTTTTTAAATTTTGACGCTTCCGCAGAAAATGCACCAATTCTTGTGAATAACTACGATTGGATGAAAAACTTTTCATTTATCGATTTTGCGCGTGAAGTAGGGAAGCGAATTTCTGTGAATTATATGATGGCGAAAGATTCGGTGAAAAAACGACTCACAGGTGAAGCAGGATCAGGAATGTCATTTACAGAGTTTACCTACCAATTAATTCAAGGCTACGATTTTTACCATTTATATAAAACGCACAATTGCATGCTTCAAATGGGAGGAAGTGATCAATGGGGAAACATTACCACAGGAACAGAATTAGTGCGCAGAATGAATGAAGGAGTAGAGGCAAAAGCATATGCAATGACATGCCCTCTTATCACAAAAGCAGATGGATCAAAGTTTGGGAAATCAGAAGGAGGTAACGTTTGGCTAGATGCCGATAAAACTTCTGTTTATAAATTTTATCAATTTTGGCTAAATACAACAGATGAGGATGCTGAAAAATATATCAAGATTTTCACCTTTTTAGATAAAGAAACTATAGATGCATTAATAGTAGCTCATGCAGAAGCTCCACATATGCGTTTATTACAAAAAAAGCTAGCAGAGGAGGTCACCATTTTTGTACATAGTAAAGAATCATTAGATAAAGCAACTGTAGCTTCAAATATCTTATTTGGAAAATCTACTGCGGCCGATTTAAAAGGGTTGGATGAACAAACCTTTTTAGATGTTTTTGATGGTGTACCTCAAGCCGAGATTGCTAAAGATAGTATAGCCAATGGCTTAGACATGATTGGCGCTTTAGCTGCTAAAACTAACTTTTTAAACTCTAATGGTGATGCTCGAAGAGCCTTAAAAGAGAATGCAGTTTCTGTAAATAAAGAGAAGGTGAAAGATGATTATTTGATTACGGAAAAAGATCTTATCGCAGATAAATATATAGTACTACAACGCGGTAAAAAGAACTACTTTTTACTAAAAGTTCAAGAATAGAGGTGCATTTCAGAGAAACTAAAACAAACTGAATAGTATGTGACTACCTTGAAATAGCTTATTTTAAGGTGAAATATACATACCAAATGGTATTTTATACGATAAATAAGGTGTTATTTCGGTATACGTTTAGTGATTAGTCGTATTTGCCCCATGTGATTTGCTTGGTGCTCCATAACGTGGTACCAAGCCCAATGATTGTTCATACTACCCCCTTTAACCTTCTTAGAAAACCATTTATCATCTTTGGTTTTTAGAAGACGAAGTGTTTCCGTTCGAACTTCATCCCATAAATTCAAATAATACGAAATCGGTTTGTTGGTAAATCGTTCACGAGCATTACCCCCTAGACTTAAGGCAGCCTCCCATTGTTGGGCTTCTTCTTTATTAAACCCTCTATTCTCGAAAGTATACACCTGATAGTATTTCTCTGTGGCTGCTAAGTGTAAAACAAGGGCTCCAACACGATTTGCCTCTTTATCCAATAAGAAATCAGTTTCATCCTGGTTTAAATTCTGAACACTGCGCGTAACTCTACTTTTTAAATCTTCAAGCATTGAAACGGTTGTTCCTATTTGAGGCGAATATCCTTTTTTGACGGATATTGTGTTTTGTGCTGAAGAAAGACTGACACAAAATAATAGCGGTAAGATAATGAGCCAAAGTTTAGCGTTGACGTTTTTCATAATGTTAATGTTTCTTCAAAAATAGCCGTAAATAGAACATAGTATAGACAAAGAAATGTTAAAATATAGGATATTTTGAGTTGTTTATAAACCAACTAAATGGTATGTAATTATGAATTTTAAACATAAACACCAAATAAATTTATCAATTTTAAAATACTAAAGGGTAGGTTTTTGGTAGGAAAAATGTAAAGAAGGTTGTTCTATTAGCAAAGAGATAAAATAAAGCATCATGACACAAGAAACTAAACGTAAATTAACGAAGCAAAAGTTGATCGATAAAGGATATGAATTGATAAACATGTATGGATATCATGCCGTAAGTATTGATTTAATCATAAAAGAAGTGGGTTTAACAAAAGGAGCTTTTTATTATCACTTTGAAAATAAGCATCATTTCGTTTCTAAAATTATTCAAGAAAGAGTAGAAAAAGAGATTCATAGCGAGTTTATAGAGCCAATTAATAGAAGAGGTAATCCTATTTTTATTCTTGGTGACCTGTTACAAGAGAAATTAATAAATGATGATTCTTTAGAACAAAACTTAGGAAGCCCATTAACCAATATGATAGTGGCGTTGAGCTATGAACATAACGATTATAATTTAAAAGGACAATTATATGATGTTCTAGATCAGTGGAAAGTCGCCCTGATTAGTTTGATGTATCGAGGCATAGAAGACGGTTACTTAGATAGACATATCAATACAGAACCAGTGGCTGAATTTATTATTAACTCCTTAGAAGGGGTAAGAACTTTAAAGAGAACTACAAATAACAAAGCGTTGTTTTATAATTATATGGAACAGTTTAAAAATTATCTAGATACTTTAAAACCTGCTAAAGAGGAAAAAAGATTCTATTTAGACGCTTCATAATGTACGTCTCTAGAATAATGATGGTATGATAATTGATATTTTAGCACAAAGCTAATTCTAATGAAACATATCCTTACAGTTCTTATTGCCATTTTTTTATGCTCTTCTTGTATTCCTTTACGTATTGCTCCGGACATAAAAGAAGACAAAATAAAGTTAGCGAAGCGATTTAAAAGATCGTTACCTAAACAGTATGCTCTTATTTTTAAAGACCCCAAGGATGCTGATGATTTTTATTACTTTGTAAATGCGAAATATCATTTGAATCATGAAGCAGTTGAAGATAATGTTCCATTTAAAGTGAATGACAAAGAATTTTCATTCTCATTTTATGAGGTAGAAAGAGTGACGAGTACTATAAACTTACTTCCAATGTTTATTGATGCCGCCATAAGTGATACTAGTGACCCAATTTTTGAAAACCTATATTCTTCCAGGAAAGGACATTGGTATATAGCGCTTACTTCTAAAGATGCTAAAATGAACGACTGTTTGCACCCAGAGTATCCAGATAGAAAATTGGTGATTCAATACCTTAGAAACTTAAGGATAGAATATTTAAATACCCACAATTATGCAGAGGTGCACTTAAAAAAATAAACAGGTTGTTTAACTATAGATGGATAAGCATTGTATAAAAATTACTATATAATGTTAAAACTTTATGTTAAAACCTATGCTGAGTGGACAGTTTATAATAAGATGATATATATTTAAATTTATTTTTTATTATAAGCCCTACACACGCATGAAATTTTATAGCACATATTACTTTAAAGTGCTGCTAGTACTCTTTTCTTTTAATTTAGTTAGCTGCATAGATCCCGTTGAACCGGAGTTTGAGTTTCAAGAAAACCTTGTTTTTATTGAGGGTTTTGTTGCGACTTCTACAGGAGCATCTTTTGTAAATTTGAATGAATCTGTTTTAAGCGGTTCAGGATATTTAAACGTTTTTATTGATGGGGCTGAGGTGAATTTTATTAATACGAACACAAATGAAATTATTAGGTTGATAGAAGAGGAAGAAACCTACGTTCCGCCAGCGAATTTTATAGCTTCTGTGGGAGATTCATGGCAGTTAGAGGTTACTTTATCCGATGGAAGGCAATACCAATCTTTGCCCGAAAAAATAAGCCTACCAGTAGCTATTTCAAGTTTGAGTGCTACTTATAACCCAAATTTATTATTTAAAGAGTCTTCAAACGAATTCGTGCCTGGTCATTCAGTTTCAGTAACATTTGACGATCCGATTGATAAAGAAAATTATTACTATTGGCGTTTTCGTTCATATGAAAAATTAATAACGTGTTGGTTATGCAATGATGGAATTTTTAGAAATGGGGCTTGTGAAGATCACGACCCTCCTTTTGGAGAAGGGCACTATCATACTTATGCATGTGAAACAGACTGTTGGAAAATTCGCTATAATGAAAATATTAAATTGTTTACAGATCGTTTTTCTAATGGGAATACCATAAATGAATTACCAATAGCGGATGTTTTATTATACAGTAAGCGAGATATATTAGTTGAAGTACAGCAATATTCTCTGTCCCTATCGGGATATAATTATTATAAAAAATTAAAAGACGTTGTTGAGAATAATAGTGGGTTTAATGCACCGCCACCAGCTGCATTAATTGGAAATATGTTCAATCCAAATGATAGCGAAGAATTTGTTTTAGGCAGATTTACTGCTGCTTCAACGGTGACTTCTTCAATTTTTATTGATCAGCGTACTGCGATAAGTGAGAGGCAACTTGAAGCACGGCCTCCAGTTTTAATGCCAGAAGATTTTCCAGAATTTCTTGGTCAGGAAATCGTTTCGAGAGCACCTTGTATTGAAGGACGTTTTAGAACTTCGGTTCACCCTAATGGTTGGCCTACTGCTAAGTAGTCCGTATTTATATGATTTGAGCAATTTCTAAAAAATGAAAACACCTTTTTACTTCCTTACTTTCTTAACTCTTTTATCATTCAATATGATCTTAGGTCAAGAGCAACAATATAAATTATCTTTTACAGTAATAAACGATGATACAAATAAACCAATAGAGAATGCCACTATCTTTATCGAACCATGTTCTTGTGGGGGAGTAACTGACAAGAATGGATTATTTTCGATCGATTTACCAAAAAACAATTATGAAATAAGCATAACATATCTTGGCTTCAGGGATAAGAATCAAACAATTGTTTTAGAAAAGGATATTTCGTTAAACATTAGTCTTTTAGAAAAAGAAGAAGAGCTCTCAGAAGTTATAATAAAGGCAAAGAAGATTAATGACATTCTAGTATCTCCACAAATGGGGGCAATACAACTTAAATCAAAAGAATTAAAAAAGATACCTGCTGCCATAGGAGAATTTGATGTCTTACGTGGAATAACATTGTTGGCAGGAGTAAATAATTCGGGTGAAATTAGTAACGGTTTATCGGTAAGAGGGGGATCCTTAGATCAAAACTTATTATTATTTGATTATGCACCAGTATTTAATCCCACGCACCTATTCGGCCTTTTCTCTGTCTTTACTCCTGATGTAATATCATCTTTAGACTTATACCGAGCAAATATTCCTGCACGGTATGGGGGAAGAACAACATCAGTACTTGATATAAAAGTAAAAAATCCATACACAGATAAATTCAAATTGAAGGGAGGTCTAGGTTTAGTTTCTAGTAGAATAGGTGTAGAAACACCTATTGTAAAAGATAAATTGATGCTAATTTCTGGTGTTAGAGCTGGGTTGACAGACTTCTTATTACCTCTATTTTCAAAACGACTCAAGAATACAAAAGCGCGTTTCTATGACGGAACTATGAAACTTTTATATCTACCTACTGAAAAAGATCAAGTAACTTTTACAGGGTTCTATAGTAAAGATTTTTATCAATTAGATTTAATTACCAAAATTGAGGACATCAATGCAGAGAATAATCAATATGATTTTCAAACACTAAATGGAACACTGAATTGGCAGCATGCTTTTAACGATCAGTTAAACTTGAGAACTACATTGGTTGGAAGCAATTATATAGCCAAAACGCTATTCCCTGAATTAGAAAGTTCAAATAAAATAGAATTTGAGTCCAAGATTAGATATATAAGCCTAATATCTGAAATTTCTAAAAAGGTGAATGAGGAATTTGATTATTATGTCGGCATACAGGCGAACCAGTATAAATTAAATCCAGGAAGCTTAGATCCAGGCACTGCAACTAGTGTTTTTCCTATTTCGTTAGACGAAGAGACAAGTTATGAACTTTCAGGCTATGCGAATGCTAACTGGAAAGTTTCAGATAATGTTTCGCTTTCGGGAGGATTGCGATATAATCATACCTTATTTCAAGGACCCTACACACTAAATAATTATGATGAAACCGGCTCAACAATAATAAGTACAGAGTTTTTTGAAAAAGGTGAGAAAGTAAATTCGTATAACGATTTGGAGCCTAGACTAGGTGTGAATGTTAAATTCGATGAAAACACATCAATCAAAGCTAGTTACTCAAACGTAAATCAATATTTACAAAATATCTATAATGCAACAACACCATTACCAACATCTCGTTGGAAAATATCAGACCCAAATATAAAACCCCAAAACAGTCAAGCATACGGATTGGGAATCTATAAAAAATTCAAGAATAAAGAAATAGAGGTAAGTTTAGAAGGATACTATAGAGATACAGAAAACAATTTGACCTATAAACCTGGAGCAGATTTTTTTCTAGAAGAAGCCATTGATAGATTTATAGTTCAAGGTCAAGGAAAGGCATACGGACTTGAATTAAGCTTTAAAAAGGCGAAAGGTAAAATAAACGGATGGTTTAATTATACATGGTCGAGGAGTCTCCTTAGAACAGAAAATGAAAATTTAGCCGATAGAATTAATAATAACCAATGGTATTCCTCAGATTTTGACAGACCACATATTTTTAATGGCACTATTAATTTTGAAGGAGAAAAATACAACACTTGGAGTTTTAATTTTACAGGACAATCTGGTAGGCCTTATACTGTTGCCAGTGGAGCTATTGAAATAGATGGAGTTGATGTGCCCATATTTTTAAAACGAAACAACGCTCGATTGCCAATTTATCATAGATTAGATTTTTCTTGGAAAGTAAAATATAGTAAAAAACTCAATAAACGTTGGGTAGGAGATTGGACATTTACAATATATAATCTATATGGCCGTAAGAACCCTTTTAACAGATATTATGGACAACGGGTTGGAGTCGAAAATTCTATTATTTTTGGCGGAAGCCCATTAGGATCCTACGACCTTTCCGTGAATAATAGCCCGTTATTTGCCTTAACGTATAATTTTACCTTTGAATAATATTTACGATTTAAATTTTGTTTTTTCCCAAGTACTATCTGCTTTCTTTTGAAGTGCTTCAGGTCCTTGTTTTGTCCACATTTCTAGCGTATTTGTGCCCCAGGAATTATAGAACAAATATAATTTACCATCTCTGATTTCAAAGGTTTTTGGGTTTATAGATACTTTTTCACCATTTTTCCCAATAGCATAGGCACAGTATCCTCCATATTGAGGTATGTACATTTCGGTATTGCTTTTAAAACTTTCGAGGTTTTCTTTCGATACGAATTTATATGCAGCCCCTTTATAGGTGTAGGTGTATTTGCTATTACCTTTGGTAGCTTTATTTGAAAAATATGAAACTACATCGTAACCGTTTGCCACAAAACCTTTTTGAATATTATAATCAACTTGCTGTGAGTAAGCTGTAGCTGAAACTAAGAATAGTAAAACGAATATTTTTTTCATCATTTCTTATATTTTAATTCTTTCCAATTTTCATCACCTTTTGCCTGTAATTTTTTAGTGTCACCTTCTTGCCAATCGGTTAGTTTACTAGAAAACCATGAGCTATAAAACAAATACAATTTTCCATCTCTTACTTCATAAACATCGGGATCTATATCCATTTTTGACTTCTTTTCTGCAACAGCATAAGCACAATAGCCGCCATATTGAGGAATATATTTTTCTGGATTTTTTAAAAAGGTTTGTAAATTTTGCTGCGAAGAAAACTTGAACTTCAAACCTTTATACGTGGTATTGTATTTTTTGTTTCCTTCGAGAGGCTTATTATTAAAGTAAGAGACCACATCATACCCTTCAACGAGATATCCTTTATCAGTGTTGTAATCTATTTTTTGAGCTCCAATAGAAGTTGCAAATATAAACGATAGTGCAAAAATTAGTTGTTTCATTATTTTGGGTTTTCGTATATAGTCGCTTAACCGAGCAACAAATTACAACCCCTAATATCTGAATGATCAAATCGACCTAAAATTTCGAAGGTTCCATCTTCGAAGGTTCTACCTAAATCTTGAGTAGCAATAAAAGAACAAGAGTTGAGATTCGCCAAATCTATAATATTTACACCGCCTGTTTTCTTATCTGGAAATAAATGTAAAGGGTCTTCAGGATCTCTACTAAATACTTTCATCCATGGAGGACATTCGAATACACCATTTCCTTTGGAATATGCCTGACTTAGTAATTCGGTCATACCATACTCCGAATGTATGAGATTAGTTCCAAAACCGTTGCAAAGTATAGCGTGTAAATCAGCTCGAATGAGCTCTTTTCTTCTACCTTTCATACCCCCAGTTTCCATGATAATGGTATTGTTTAGATTAAAAGAATATTTTTCGACGAAATCTAATAATGCAAAAGAAACGCCGATAAGTAATACTCTTTCACCTTGAGCGTCAAGACGTCTTAATTCTGAAGCTAATTCATCAACATTATCTAAATAGAACCCACTAGTCTTCTTTTTCGAACGAGTAATAAGATCATCTACCATATAGATTAATGAAGACCCTTGACGTTCTAAGTAAGAAGGTAATAATGCGAGTATGGTATACTCTTCAATATTACCGTAGAAATGATCGAATGCTCGCCTATAACTCATTTCATATATTGATACATCTGTCACTTCATGTTTACTCGTGGTTTGACCAGTGGTTCCACTACTTGAAAAAACGACGTCTGGTGAAAGTCGTTGAGAAACAACTGAATGAGATTTGAAAAATTGAATAGGTAAAAAAGGAATGTCTTCAATACGTGAAATATCACTTGGATGCTTGTAAAGTAAGTCGCAAAAGGAACGATAGACTTTATTATGCTCAAACTGATATTTAAAAACAGAAAAAGCCACATTCTCGAACATCTTCTTTGACTTTATATCAAATATTTGACTTTTTAAGCTCATAGTACGTGCAAAAATAGGATTATTTAACGCAACCATTCATAATATTAGCATCTTAAAAGCACAAATTAAGAACAAGAATATGAAAAGAGTTTTTGTAAGTTTAGTACTGATGTTTTTGGTTGTATCTTGCAGTGTAGATGATGATGCAAACAATTTCAAATTAGAAACATTACCTATTAAAGAAGCCATAGTGCCTGATGCGTTTAATTTTGGGTCTAGTCACGAGATTACAGTAATCTATGATTTACCAAGTGGATGTCATTCTTTTTACGATTTATTTTATCAATACGAAGGTACATCGAGAACAGTAGCGATTAATTCATTAGTAAATGAAGCTGATGTATGTACCGACGACTTGAGAGAAATAGAATATACGTTTAGAGTAAATGTGGTTCAGCGCGAAGATTATATCTTTAAATTTTGGAAAGGTGTTGACGGTGACGGAGAAAATGTTTTTGAAGAGGTTATAGTACCAGTTAATCAGTAAAAAAACTTGAGATTCTAATGAGTTTAGAAAAACTCATAAATAAGTGTAAACAACGTGATATAAAAGCACAATCTGAAGTTTACCAGCTTTTCGCTGGTAAACTCTTTGCGTTATGCTTAAAGTATTCGAAAAATTACCAAGAAGCTCAGGATAATTTACAAGATGGATTCATAACTATTTTTAATAAAATAGATCAATATCAATTTAAAGGATCTTTTGAAGGTTGGTTGAAAAGAATCGTTGTGAATACAGCACTTCAAAAATATCGAGAAAAGAATGTATTGAATTTAATTTCTGACGAAATTCCAGATGAAGTTGAAGTCGAAGTTGATGAAACAACAGTTTCGCTGGATTACCTTTTAAGTATCATTCAAGAATTACCCAATCGTTATCGATTGGTTTTTAACATGTATGTACTTGATGGCTATTCGCATAGAGATATTGCTGGGATGCTAGAAATATCGGAAGGTACATCGAAATCAAATTTGTCGCGTGCTAGACAGATTTTGAAGAAGAAAGTAGAGCAAAATAAAATAGAAGAAAAAAAAAATAAAGTTTCTGAGTGATGGATGAAAAGAAACATATAGATAGATTATTTCAAGAGAAATTGAAAGACTTTGAAGTTTTTCCAGATGCAGAAGTATGGAAGAACATAGAGGAGCAATTAGTGAAGAAGAAGAAAAGAAGAGTTGTACCGCTGTGGTTGCGATTAGGCAGTGCAGCGGCAATTCTTGTTCTACTCGTTAGTAGCGGAGTTTGGATGTATAACTCTCAAAGTACAACCCCTGAATTGCCCGATACAGACTCAATTATTACTGATACTGACAGTCAAGAAAAGGAAGAGAATATTATTAATAAGAACGGATTGAACCCCATAAAGCAACAACAAGATGCCCCAAAAATAGATGAGGAGCTTGTCGTGGTGCCACAAACTCAACAGAAAAACAGTGTATCCAAGAGGGTTTCAGAAAAAAGAGATGCCGTTGCAACAACAGATATTATTGATAAGACAATAGTTTCAGATCCATCTGAGATTGATAAAATTCGAGGAGATGAGAATAAAATTGTACAATTAGCTAAAAAAGAACTTGACCCAACAAAAGAGAAACAAGAAGAGTTTAGATCGAATACTTCAGAGACTGTTATAGCTTCAAATTTAAAAATTGAAGAAGCACAAAATGATCAGGCTAAAAAAGACATTAATGAAGCTCTTAAAGAAAATGATGCTAAGGTTGCGTTGCTTGACAAGGAAGATGATGGTGCAAAATGGTCAGTGGGTTCAACTGTTGCTCCTGTCTATTTTAATACCTTGAGCAAAGGGTCTCCTATTCATAGTGCACTTGCTAGTAATGAAAAAAAGAGTAGACCATCTTTATCATATGGGGTAAAAGTGAATTATAAGATAAACGATCGCTTGAGCTTACAATCAGGTGTTAATTCTTTAGACCTTTCTTATCAAACTGAAAACGTAACAGCTTTGGTAACTTCTACAAATTCCTTAACGAATGATACCAATATAAATACAAATGTAAGTGGATTAAAGGTAATCACATTGTCATCACCACCTTCAAATGCGAACGCCGATCTGCAAAGTCAAGAGTTGTCTGCTAATGGTGTTAGAACGTTTAATAATTTAAATGGAGACTTAAATCAGTCGTTAAGCTATGTAGAAATACCGATGGAGGCAAAGTATGCCCTAATACAGAAAAAGGTAGGAGTGAACCTCATTGGAGGTGTAAGCACCTATGTTTTGTATAGAAATACTGTCGATATTGAAAATATAGATGGTTCGATTACCCTCGGAGAGGCCTCTAACCTTAACAATGTTAATTTTAGTGGAAATGTAGGATTGGATGTAGATTATAAGATTAATAAAAAATTATATATCAATGTATCTCCCATGTTTAAATACCAATTGAATACTTTTTCTGAGAATGATGGAGGCTTTAAGCCTTATTATCTGGGTGTTTATACTGGGTTAAATTTTAGGTTTTAGTTGGTTAATTATATTTGGCTGGTTACCAAGTATAGCATAAAAGCCGAACAGAAATGTTCGGCTTTTTTGTTTTAATAAAACAATTGTACACGCAAATTATTTGTAATTTAGCAGCCCAATTAAACTAAATAAAATGACATTAATAGCAACTGATTTCGGAATAGAAAAAGCACTTGAACAGTTAGGTGTAAAAGATATAAACGAAGGAACTTCTACAGGCTCTAAGAATTTTTCAAATGGTGAAATAATTGAATCATACTCACCAGTTGATGGGAAATTAATAGGGAAGGTAAAAACTACAACAAGAGAAGATTATGAGAGAGTAATGACAGCCGCAACAGAGGCATTTCTCTCTTTTAGAAATATGCCTGCGCCGCAAAGAGGAGAAATTGTCCGTCAATTTGGAAATAAGTTAAGAGACTTAAAAGAACCCTTAGGTAAATTAGTTTCTTATGAAATGGGAAAGTCGCTACAAGAGGGGTATGGAGAAGTTCAAGAAATGATTGATATCTGTGATTTTGCTGTCGGATTATCCAGACAATTAAATGGTCAAGTAATTCCATCTGAACGCCCAGGCCATGTTATGAGAGAACAATGGCATCCCATAGGAGTCGTAGGAATCATCTCTGCGTTCAACTTTCCGGTGGCCGTTTGGGCCTGGAATACAGCCTTAGCTTGGATCTGTGGCGATGTATGTGTTTGGAAAGCTTCAGAAAAAGCACCTTTATGTGCTGTTGCTTGTCAAAATATTATCGCAGAAATTTTAAAAGAGAATAATTTACCAGAAGGAATTTCATGTATTATTAATGGTGATTATAAAGTAGGAGAATTTATGACGACAGATACTAGAATTCCGCTAGTTTCTGCAACTGGATCTACAAGAATGGGAAGAATCGTTGGCGCAACCGTTGCTGAACGTTTCGGAAAATCTTTATTGGAGTTAGGTGGTAACAATGCTATTATTATAACTCCTTCGGCAGATTTAAAAGTGATTGTTCCTGGAGCGGTGTTTGGAGCCGTTGGAACTTGTGGACAACGCTGTACTTCGACGCGAAGATTAATCATTCATGAATCTGTTTACGATAAAGTGAGAGATGCCATTGTTGGAGCGTATGCTCAGTTAACAATTGGAAACCCTTTAGATGAGAAAAATCATATAGGTCCTTTAATTGATAAGGATGCTGTTGATACATACCTTTCTGCTATAGAAAAAGCAAAATCAGAAGGCGGAAATGTTTTGGTTGAAGGTGGTGTTTTAGAAGGAGAAGGCTATGAAAGTGGTTGCTATGTAAAGCCGGCCATTATTGAGGCTGAAAATCATTTTGAAATTGTTCAACACGAAACATTCGCACCGATTTTATATTTAATGAAGTATTCCGGCGAAGTTGAAAATGCAATTGATAAACAAAATGGTGTGGCACAAGGATTATCATCTGCGATTATGACAAACGAAATGAAAGAGGCTGAGAAATTTTTATCGTATGCTGGTTCTGACTGTGGAATTGCAAACGTAAACATTGGTACCTCAGGTGCTGAGATAGGTGGCGCTTTCGGAGGTGAAAAAGAAACAGGAGGAGGACGTGAATCGGGATCTGATGCTTGGAAGGTGTATATGAGAAGACAGACAAATACCATAAATTATTCTGACGAATTGCCATTAGCTCAAGGAATTAAGTTTGATTTATAATTAGAGTACAACGAAAAACCTTGTTTCAATGCCTGTCTTTGCAGGGAGAAACAAGGTTATTTTTTGTTGACGTATTTTCAACTAATTTAGAGGTCAAAGATGCGTCAAATGTTAGGTATCTGTCAAGAGGAAATATCCTGAAAATTCTAAGGGTTTTTCCTGTTTTTTATGGGAGTGTTTTCTTTACAGTTACGCTGTTTGCCTGTGCCGTTGGAAATACCAATAAATCAGCAATATTAACATGTGGAGGTCGAGAGATAGCAAAATAGATAATTTCGGCAATATCCTTTGCTTGCAAAGCTTTAAACCCTTTATACACACCATCGGCAATCGCACCTCCTTTAAAACGAACTTTAGAAAATTCGGTTTCCACTAAACCAGGATTCACTGCACCAACTTTTATATTATGAGGGTTTAAATCAATGCGCATTCCTTCGGTAATAGCTGCTACAGCATGTTTACTGGCACAATATACATTTCCTTTAGGGTACACCTCCCTACCGGCAGAAGAACCAATATTAATAATATGTCCACTTTCACGATATACCATTTGCGGAATAATGGCTTTGCTTACATATAATAAACCATTTACGTTACTATGCATCATCGCATCCCAATCGTCTAAATTTCCCTCTTGAATAGGATCTAAACCATGTGCATTTCCGGCATTATTTATAAGAATATCTATCTTTTTAAAATTATTTGGTAAAGATGCAATGGTCTCAAAAACCGCCTCTCGTTGACCTACATCAAATTTCAAGGTGCAGACCTCTACTATAGAACTTAGTTCTTTTTCTAAGGAGTTTAAACGCTCTTGTCTTCTTCCACAAAGAATTAGTCGAATGTTTTGCCTCGCGAATTCGTGGGCGGTCGCTTTGCCAATTCCACTCGTGGCGCCAGTTATTAATGCTGTTTTAGTCATATATAATTCTCAATTCAAATGCTTAATCTTGTATAAAAATAGGTCAAATATTTTAGAAGATGAATGTTAAATTATAGGTATATGAGAGAATTTTTAAGAATAAAAAACAATAAAAATCGTTTGTATGTAATGTTGGTTTTCTATTTTTAGCAATTAATTGGCACAGAAATGGGCATTATATTATTTTAAGTATTTAATTATCAATTACTTATACTCGTAATATTAAAAATAATGAAAAAACAAATACTCGTTGTAGCGTTTTCGTTTATTTTTTTGGGATTTGTAGGAGTCAAATTGCAAAAGGATCGATGGGTTGCACCTAAAGAAGCAAAGGCTATTAAGAATCCAGTGAAAGGATCTCTTAGAGGAGTTTCTGCCAATAAGGGAAAAAGAATATTTAAAACACGTTGTATGATTTGTCATGGCCCTAGAGGAAAAGGCAATGGTCCTGGAGGAAAGGCTTTAGAGCCAAAACCTCAAAATTTAACCTTACCTATTGTCAAAAATCAAACGGACGGTGAATTATTTTGGAAAGTCACAAATGGTAGAAATGCCATGATTAAATGGGGGCCAATTCTATCAGAAAAAGAACGTTGGGACGTAGTGAACTACGTTCGTACATTGCAATAAAACCTTAATTGTACTTTATCTTTCTTAAAATACGTTCTGTTTCTTTCACCTTTATATAAGGACTCTTATTTTCGAGTTTTCTTAGAAAAGGCTTTATTTCACTTAATTTTTCCTTTGCATTAGGAAACCCATTCAAAGAACAAATTAGATAACTTGTTGGGAGTTGCTCTAAATCTTTTCGATCATTTTTTGAAAGTGGTAGTCTTTTTTTTAATTTTTCTAATAACGCGTTATTGCTATTGTATATATGCTTTAATAATATAGGATCAAATTGAGGAGGTTCAAATAAGAGTTCTGTGGCAATATCATGCGTCCCATTATCTTTGAAATGAATGATCGTTTTCTCTAATGGGTAGTAGGTAAAATCTTGTTGAATTCCTAACTGTATAAATTCGGTAATTATGAAGGACTGTTCATTATATTGAATTTGTACGTCGTCCAAATCAGAATAGAATAAACGTACTTGTTCATTTATTAATTCTATATCTACTCGAGAATAGTAGATTTGACCATCGACTTCCTTTTTAATGCCGGCCCAACAGACTATGAATTGATCTTTAAAAACTTTATATGTAGGAGAAAGCTCTTTCTTGTAGGTATCAATAAAGTTAAAAACACTATTTAGGGTAAGTTCAATATTATTAGCTGCATTCTTCTCAATCGCTTCTACTATGGCTTTGTTTGTGTTTTTTAAAATAACATCCTGAGATGGAATCGAATTGCTCCCTCGTCTTATAAAAATCGTATTTTTTTGGTATTTCCAGGTTCCTTTTTTTAAGGATGTGATACTAGGGATTGGATTAATTGTGACGAGGCCTACAACCTTATGTCTCGATAGTCTAGGAAAGGCAACATTTTCATATTGAATTTTCGGAGGATGTGTTAAATACGCATTGACCAAATTTTGAATTTTACTATCATCAAAAAAATCAACACCAATAATTTTATTAGTTTCATCCTCGATACCTATAACAATATAAGAATTATTGTCTGGGTTCGAATTTGATAAGGCACACACATGTTTTAAAAATTTGGCTTTCCCTTCCTTCGAATTAAGATTGAGTTGGACTTTCTTATCATAAAAACTATTTTCATCATTGTAGGCGAGTAAATTTTTAATTAAAAGGCGTTTATTAATCATAGTTTATTGAAAAGAAATCTTTTCATAAAAGTACAAAAAAACCGCCTCAGAAACCTGAGGCGGCGTTGGTTGAAATTAATCAACCAAAATCAACTAACCAAACCTTATCTTTATGCTTTTATATTTCTTTTTTTCGTTTTACGATTTGTTTTAAATCGTTTTTTATTTCTTGGTGTACTTTTCGTGTCACCATTTTTGAATTGGATATAACCTCTTCCAGTGAATTCATAAGTTGTACCTGAAGCTTGATGGAATAAACTTATCTTTCCATCATTAATAACGCTTAATTCGAACTCTTCATTGTCAAAGAAATCATAATCTAATGTTAAAATCTTTAGGTCATCTACACCACTCACATTAAACACTTCATAGTCACCAACAAAATCCCAATTTAAGAAATCAATATCTGTGCCAAAGTCGTCCTGTGAAGATCTAAATACACTGGAATTTCCATTTGGAGTAAACTCTAAAAAAGTTTCATCATCGAACTCGTTTAAGGCACCTACATTACTTGTGAACGTTTTTTCCCATGCTACATACTCTTGTAAAAAATACTCGATATTATCATAGAAAACTAGATCGTAATCGAAGGTGTTTCTAAAATAACCTATAAGGTAATAAGTTGTATTCGAAAATGTATCTCTTACTCTAATTTCGTCATTAGATATTTGTGACACTTCTAAGTCAATGAACCCATCTAGATTGTGATCTACTTCTAACACACCATTGATGGTATTGTAATAACCTACTTGCAAACCTAAACCGTTTCCAACAGAACCAATTCCAACAAGATTGTTATTAGCATATAAACGTCCGTTTTGAAAAGAAATTGTAAATGCTTTCGATAAAAATGGAACCTCTCCATTGCCTGTAGTTTTATTAAAATCTACATACCATAAATCATATGAAGTTACCAATTGTTCTAAACTAATCGAATCATCGAAATCGTCAAAATCGTTTACAGAAACGACGCATGACGTAAGTAATGTTGTTGCTAAAAATAATCCCGTAAGTAATTTTAAAGCTTTCATAAGCACAGTTTTTATTGTTTGTTTTAAGTGTAAACCAAACTCTGTGCCAAAAAATAATTATTGATAAAAAAGAGACTTTGTTTTTTTAATTCCGACAAGCTTGTAATATCTTGTTTTGTTCTTGATTTTATAGCTAATAATAGCTTCTCCTTGTTTAAGTTCGAAAGGAATTTCATGAGTCTTTTTTGTTGGAGTATTTCCAAGTTCTTTTTTCGGATCACCTTCCATAACAATGTCATTTTGCTTTGAATTAGCCATGAAATTTCCTGTTAAAGTAATACCGCTCTCATTACTCGAAGTTTTGAGTTTAACAATAGCTCCATTAAAATAAATAGAATCAAAAATCACCTCTTTTTCTGGAGTATTTAATTTAATAGTAACCAAAGTGCCTCTAGAACCAGGCACACCTCCTACCCATGTTTGGTAATAAGATTGGGTAATTGTTGCAGGCGCTTTTGAATCAAACTTTTCTCCACGACATTGCGAAAAACTCATCATAATAATTGCAATAAATGGGATAAAAATAAATAATTTTAGTGTTCTCATTTTTCTATTTTTAATATCATAAACAATTAAGATGCCAATTTAATAGGCCCTTTTGTTATTACCCTCATAAAAATTGATAAATGCTCGATTTACTACTTTCACACCTCCAGGTGTGGGATATTTTCCTGTAAAATACCAATCCCCCTCATTTTTAGGGCAAGCCTGATGTAACCCCTCAATTGATTGGAAGATGACGTTGACCTCTGCATTGATATCCTCAGTTTTTAATAATTGGGCAATTTTATTTGAAATTTGCTCGGGTGAGAATGGTTTATACATCTCTCGAACATAATTTTCTAATTTATCATCGGCCACCGAATCTTGATTTTTACATTTTTTATAGATGTCATCGATAATATGATATTGGTCTGTTTCTTTTAACAATTCTAACGTGGCTTTAAATGCAATAAACTCTTCAAGTTTTGCCATATCAATTCCATAGCAATCTGGATAGCGAATTTGTGGAGCTGAAGAGACCACCACAATTTTTTTAGGGTTGAGTCGGTCTAAAATTTTGATAATACTCTTCTTTAATGTTGTTCCCCGTACAATGCTATCATCAATGATTACTAAGTTATCTGAAGGTTTCACCACACCATAGGTAACATCATATACGTGTGCCACTAAGTCATCTCGACTATTATCATCGGCAATAAAAGTTCTAAGTTTGGCGTCTTTAATAGCAATTTTTTCCATTCGAGCGCGCTCCGACAGTATTTGGGTTACTTTTTCGGCCGAAAGATTCCTTTTTCCGTCAAGGATAGTCGACAGTTTGTGCTGTATTAAATAATCATCAGCCGCTTGCACCATTCCGTAAAAGGAAGTTTCGGCAGTATTTGGTATAAATGAGAACACTGTACCATCTACATCATTGTGAATTGATTGTAGAATTTTTGGAAACACATTTTTTCCGAGATTCTTACGCTCTTCATAAATTTCGGCATCGCTTCCGCGAGAAAAGTATATGCGCTCAAAGGAACATGATTTTTTAGGTAGTTGTTCTTGTACTTGTTGGACTGAAACGTTTCCATTTTTTTTAATAATTAAGGCATGGGCATGTTCTAACTCGTGAACATCCGTATAATCTACGTTAAAGACCGTTTGAATCGCAGGGCGTTCGGAGGCGACTACAACAACTTCATCATCTTGGTAATAGTAAGCTGGTCGTATCCCAGCAGGATCACGATATACAAAAGCATCTCCGTGACCCAAAAGACCTACCATTGCGTACCCACCATCCCAGTTTTTCGAGGCGCGTTGTAATACTTTTTTAATATCCAATTCTTCCTCAATTACCAAAGAAGCATCTTTTTTATTAATTCCTTTTTCTTTGCACTGCTGATAGATATTAGCAACTTCATCATCCAAGAAATGCCCAATTTTTTCCATTACAGTAACAGTATCGGTATTTTCTTTTGGGTGCATTCCTAGCTCTATTAACTCATCTAATAAATCATTAGAGTTGGTCATATTAAAATTACCTGCAACAATGAGGTTTTTATGCTTCCAGTTATTTTGACGTAAAAAAGGATGAACGCTTTCGATGCTGTTTTTGCCAAATGTTCCATACCGAACATGACCTAAAAAAAGATTACCAACATATGGCATATGCTCAAGTTGCCATTGCACATCATTTTTCTTATCAGGATTTTTTTCCAGAATGCCATTCAATCGCTCATTTATTTGAGCAAAAATATCTTGAATAGGCGCCTGTTGATTCGATCGAACTCTACTAATATATCTTGTTCCAGGGTTTACGTCTAACTTAATACTGGCAAAGCCAGCACCATCTTGACCTCGATTGTGCTGTTTTTCCATCATTAAGTACATTTTATTAATACCGTAAAAAGAAGTGCCATATTTTTTTTGGTAATATTCGAGAGGTTTTAACAACCTAACTAAGGCAATTCCACATTCGTGTTTAATAGCGTCACTCATATTTTTTGTAAAAAAAATCCGCGCTCGAAAGCACGGACAGATATATTAATTTAATTTAATTTCAAATTGTGTTAGTTCTTTAAATGATTGCAGTCGTTTATGAACTTCCTCTTTAGTGAGATCCTGCATGCGTTCTGTGCCAAATTTCTCGACACAAAATGAGGCTAAATTTGAGCCATAAATAACCGCATTCTTCATGTTTTCAAATGAAATATCTTCTGTTTTTGCAATGTATCCTGCAAACCCTCCTGCAAAGGTATCACCTGCCCCTGTAGGATCAAATACTTCAGCCAATGGCAATGCAGGTGCAAAAAACATATTTCCTTCATTAAACAACAAGGCTCCATGTTCTCCTTTTTTAATAACCACATATTTAGGGCCCATTTCATGGATTTTCTTAGCGGCATTTACTAAAGAATATTCGCCACTTAATTGACGTGCTTCTTCATCATTAATAGTAATAACATCTACTCTTTTGATAACATCAACTAAATCATCTAAAGCCGAATCCATCCAAAAATTCATCGTGTCTAAAATTACCATTTTTGGTTTTTCAGATAGTTGATCTAAAACAGAACTCTGAGTTAAAGGATGTAGGTTACCTAACATAACAATAGGAGCATCTTTAAAATTTTCAGGAACAACAGGATTAAAATCAGCCAAGGTATTGAGATCAGTTATCAAGGTATCTCTAGAATTCATATCGTTGTGATATCGACCACTCCAAAAGAATGTTTTACCTCCTTGTACGACTTCAACACCCGAAGTATCGATGTTTCTCTCATTTAACATGGTTAAATAGGCAGTTGGCATATCATCTCCAACCACAGAAACCAAGCCAGTTTTAATTCCAAATTGTGAAGCGGCTAATCCCACGAAAGTGGCAGAACCACCTAATATTTTATCAGTTTTACCGAATGGCGTTTCTATTGCATCGAACGCAACAGTACCAACAGCTAATAATTTACTCATTCTTGTTTTTTTACCTTAATTTTGCGACTAAATAGGCAAAATCAGTCTTTGACTGTGCAAAAATAAGTTTAAAAAATGACTATCAAAGAAATACAAGAAGAAATTGTAGATGAATTTTCAATGTTCGATGATTGGATGGAACGCTATGAGTATATCATAGAGTTGGGTAAGTCATTGCCCTTGATAGCGTCAGCTCATAAAACCGAAGATAACATTATTAAAGGATGTCAATCAAAAGTTTGGGTTCAAGGAGAATTGAAAGAGGATCTGGTAGTTTTTTCTGCCGATAGTGATGCCATTTTAACCAAAGGAATTATTGCCTTATTATTGCGTGTTTTTTCGAATCAGAAACCACAGGATATTTTAAATGCGGATATGTCTTTTATAGATGATATTGGATTAAAAGAACATTTATCAGCAACAAGAGCCAATGGACTGCTTTCAATGATTAAACAGTTAAAGTTATATGCGATGGCATTTCAAACTAAATTGATGCAATAATCGTATCTTTGTAAACACAAAAATGAGTTATGACCGATAATGATGTTAAAGAAATAGGAGACAAAATTGTAGATGTTTTAAAAACAATTTACGATCCTGAGATTCCAGTTGATATCTATGAACTAGGATTGATTTATGATGTTTTTGTAAATGAAAATAATGAAGCAAAAATATTAATGACACTTACCTCTCCGAATTGTCCAGTGGCCGAGACATTACCAGTTGAGGTTGAGGAGAAAGTTAAAACCTTGAAAGAAATAGATAATGCTGAAGTTGAAATCACGTTCGATCCTACTTGGACCCAAGATATGATGAGCGAGGAAGCAAAATTAGAATTAGGATTTTTATAGAAAAATGGCAGAAGAAATTATCAATCGGGTGGCGAAGAGTCCATTAGTGACTATTGATCTTGAGGAATTATATCCTGAAGGACAAAGAACCGTATTTGATATTTCAAATTGGCTGTATGAAGGTCTTATTTTAAGAGAAAAAGATTTTCGAGAAAACGTACTTAATCATGATTGGAATGTATATCAAGACCATTATGTAGCGTTAACCTGTAAAACAGAAGCTATTATACCTTCATGGGCCTATTTGTTAATTACAACAAAATTGGCCAACTTTGCGACGAAAGTTGTCGTTGGAAATTTGGAATTATTAGAAACAAGTATTTTTCAAGAAATAATCTCCAATTTAAATGAAAATGAATATAAAGACAAACCTGTAATTATAAAGGGGTGTTCTGATAAACCGATACCAGAAACTGCTCAAGTACAATTAGTCGAAAAATTACTCCCTACTGCCAAAACAATACTGTTTGGTGAAGCCTGTTCAACCGTACCCTTATACAAAAGAAAAAAGTAAGTTCTTTTGTGACTTTACTATAGATGTTGTGTCTATATGAATGAAATAGCGTAATTTTGCGCACTCAAACTAAAAATCAAATAAAAAATGAAAAAATTAGTATTCGTACTAGGATTGATGTTCGGGATAGCATCAACTTATGCACAAACAGCTGAAGAATTAAAGGCGCAACAAGGGCCTAAAAAAGATTCTATTGCAAAACTTCAGGGTGAAGTAGATGCGTTGCAGGCTAAAATAGATGCCTTACCAGGATGGAAAAAGGGTGCTTTTGGTACTATTGGTGCCAACCTCCAAGGTTTTAATAATTGGTATTCTAACGCAGCCCCAAATTCATCTACAGGTAATATCGGAGTTACTGTAAATGGTTTTGCGAACCTTACTCAAGAGAAATTTTTCTGGAGAAATTCTGGAAACATTAACCTTGCTTGGGTAAAAAATGACAATACCGATATTGATACAGATAGTGATAGTTTTGATGGGACAACAGATGTATTTACTATTTCCTCTTTATATGGTCGTAAATTAAACGATAAATGGGCGATTTCTGCTCTTGGAGAATATAGAACTTCTATAATTAACAACTTTAACGATCCAGGCTTTTTAGATTTAGGTATTGGAGCAACTTGGACGCCATTAGAAAACTTAGTGGTAGTAATTCACCCGTTGAATTATAACTTTGTTTTTGCTGAGAACGATGCTGTTTTCGAGTCATCTACAGGTGCAAAGATTGTTGCTGATTATACGAAACAATTTAATAAAATCAACTTTAAATCAAATCTATCTACTTTTCAAAGTTATAAAAGTGGTGATTTGTCTAACTGGACATGGATCAACTCTTTCGGATATACATTATGGAAAGGTATTGGTTTAGGTTTTGAATTTGGTTTAAGAGGAAATAAGCAAGAAGGACTTAATAATTTACAAATTACACAACCTACTGCTACTTTTAATGACCTAGATAACAAAGTACAATCTTATTGGTTGTTTGGTTTAAACTATTCATTATAATATATACGAGATCAACCTCATAAAAGAGCTCAGATTTCTGAGCTCTTTTTTTATGCTATATTTTCTGTTAACTTAGCAAAAAATCAAATCTATAATGACTTTACTTATTCTTTACGGAGTAGTTTCTATATTCTTTTCGTTTCTGTGCTCTATTTTAGAAGCTGTTTTATTAAGTGTTACTCCCACTTTTATCAATGTAAAAAAGAAGGAGGGTAAAGCTTTTGCGGACGCCTTAGAAGAGTTTAAAAAAGATGTGGATAAACCGTTAATTGCAATTCTAACTTTAAATACGATTGCTCATACGGTAGGTGCTATTTTAGTCGGGGTTCAAGCCAAAGTTGCCTATGCAGAAATTTATGGAAGCGCACAAAAAACAATCCTCGGAGTAACTGTTACCGAAGATATCATGGTAGGTGTTGTCTCTTCGATTATGACCATTCTGATTTTGGTAGCCTCTGAAATTATTCCTAAAACAATTGGAGCAACTTATTGGAAACAATTAGCTGGATTTACAACAACAGCATTGAAAGTGTTGATATTTCCGTTGAAATGGACGGGTTTAATTTGGTTATTACAGTTGACCACAAAACTCATTGGTGGAAAAGGACATGGTAGTATTTTGAGTCGTGAAGATTTTCATGCCATGACAGATATTGCAGAGGAAGAAGGTGTTTTTGAAGAATCGGAATCGAAAGTAATAAAGAATTTACTAAATTTTAAAACCATTTTAGCAAAGGATATTATGACGCCTAGAACAGTTTTGAAAATGGCTCCAGAGGATCAAAACGTAAAAGATTTTTTTGAAGAAAACAAAGACTTGCGCTTTTCTCGTATTCCTATTTTTAAGGATGACAAAGATCACATTACAGGTTATATTTTGAAGGATGAAGTCTATCGAGCTGTTGCTGAAGGCACTATAGAAAAACAATTGGTTGATTTGAAACGAACATTATTAGTTGTAGAGCGTCACGTTGCGATTCCAAGTCTTTTCGAAAAGTTGGTACAAGAGAAAGAACATATTGCCTTGGTTGTTGACGAATATGGGTCTATAAGTGGTATTGTATCAATGGAAGATGTGATCGAAACACTATTGGGCTTAGAAATTATGGATGAAAGTGATAAAGATTCTGATATGCAACAACTAGCGAGAAAGAATTGGGAAAAACGAGCGAAACGTCTCGGAATCATCGATGAGAATACTGAAAAATAACTATTTCTTTAATACCATACATCCAGAGAATTATTCATACTCTTGATATAAGAAATCATTATAGGGAAAACGAGAAATATGGATTTTTTTAACCGCTTCAAATACCTTCGCTTTAAAGTCATCTAAATTCTCCTTGTTCAGGGCAGAAATAAAGATACAGTTATCATCTAGTTTAGACATCCATGTTTTCTTCCATTCGTCTAAAGTGAAATGCACCGACGTCTTTTCAGTAACTAAATCGTCTTCATCAATCGTCTCATGTGTATAGGCATCGATCTTATTAAATACCATTAAAGAAGGCTTGTCTAAACTTTTAATTTCTTCTAATATTTTATTTACCGAATTGATATGATCTTCGAAATTTGGATGAGAAATATCAACAACGTGTAATAATAAATCAGCTTCTCGAACTTCATCTAAGGTGGATTTAAAGGATTCAACCAATTGAGTAGGCAGTTTTCGTATAAAACCCACAGTGTCGGTCATTAAAAAAGGAATATTTTTGATGACTACTTTTCTAACTGTAGTATCAAGTGTAGCAAATAATTTATTTTCGGCAAAAACATCACTTTTAGAAACCACATTCATGAGGGTTGATTTGCCAACATTTGTATATCCAACCAGCGCCACACGCACCATCTTTCCTCGATTTTTACGTTGTTGTGCCATTTGCTTATCAATTGTCACCAGTTTCTTTTTAAGTAAAGAAATCTTATCTCGAATGATACGTCTATCCGTTTCAATTTCGGTCTCTCCAGGACCACGCATTCCTATACCTCCCTTTTGTTTATCAAGGTGTGTCCACATTCGTGTTAAACGAGGAAGTAAATATTGACATTGCGCTAACTCCACTTGCGTCCGAGCATAACTTGTTTGCGCTCGCTGAGCAAAAATGTCGAGAATTAAATTCGTTCTATCTAGTACTTTACAGTCAAGAATCTTTTCGATGTTTCTTAATTGAGCAGGATTTAACTCGTCATCAAAAATTGCAGTTTGAATGCCATGGCTATTGATATAGTCTCTAACCTCATCTAGTTTACCAGTACCAATAAATGTTTTAGGATTCGGTACATCGAGTTTTTGCGTAAAGCGTTTGACGGATTCGCCGCCCGCCGTAAACGTTAAAAACTCGAGTTCATCTAAATATTCTGTCGATTTTTCTTCGTCTTGAAGCTGACTAATAACACCAATCAGTACTGCCTTTTCATAATCTAATTTTTTCTTCTCTATCATAATAGTTAACCTAGCAGCAAAGGTATGAAGTTTGTTGATTTTTTGTACTTTTCGAACTCATATAAATTTATACTTTGAAAAACGACTCTAATTCGACCTTTACACTTGCATTTTATAATTTGGAAAACTTGTTTGATACAGTTGACGATCCGAAGACGCATGATGACGATTTTACACCTGAAGGGCGAAAACGTTGGAACAATAAACGATATCACAGAAAAATTAATAAGTTGAGTTCTGTAATTTCACAAATAGGAGTGGAGGAAACGGGAAACCCACCGGTAATAGTTGGTGTTGCGGAAATTGAAAACTTAAAAGTTGTGACCGATTTGGTAGAGGCGAAAGACTTAGAAGAACATCATTATGGAATTGTGCATTACGATTCGCAAGATGAGCGAGGGATAGATGTTGCTCTTTTATACCAGAAGGAGCATTTTGAGTTGTTAGATTCGGAGGCATTTCCTCTTATATTTATGGACGAAGATGGTGAACCCGATTACTCTCGAGATGTCTTATTAGTAAAAGGAAAGCTGCATGGAGTACTTACCTATTTCATAGTAAATCACTGGCCTTCGAGAAGAAAAGGTACCTTAGAAACGCAACCAAAAAGGATTAAAGCGGCGAATTTAGTACATCAAGTTATTGATCAAATAAAAACTGAAACAGAAAATCCCAATATTATAATTATGGGTGATTTTAATGACAATCCAAATAGTCCAAGTATCAAACAACATTTAGTATCAGAAGATTTTTACAATCCTTTTGAATCAATCTATGACAAAGGAAAGGGTACTGCAACACATGATGATAATTGGTATTTATTCGATCAAATAATTTTTAGTAAAAAATTGTTTAATGAAAATAACGGACTCGTTTTTCGTCAGGCAGAAATTTTTGAAGAACATTTTTTAAAATCTTGGAAAGGCAAACGCAAAGGAGATCCTTTTAGAACCTATATTGGCAAATGGCATCAGGGAGGTTTTAGTGATCATTTTCCTGTGTTTGTTAAGTTAGAAAACAAAAAACCCTTCCAAAATTGAAAGGGCACACTTAATTCAAATAATAAGCTTCTCATTAGCTTTCTAAAATAGTTAAAGGCATTTTATAGATTTTACCTTTTTCAATTGTGTTGTTTTTAATCTTTTTGTAGTTCAACCTACTTTTTACAAAAGACTTTACTAACCTATTATCGGTTTTTACTTCGATAATGACGATTTCAGAATCGTTATTCAATGTTAAAAGAACAGTTGCTTTTATCTCTTTTTTCGAAAAAGTAAAAGAAGGCTTTGCTAACATTTTTTCGATCTCTAGTGAAAGTTGAGATGATGGTTCAGAATTTACGTTGTGAGCAAAAGAAAGCACAGTTCCTAAAGCAAACATGATGATAAGCGCACTAATTTTTTTCATAATTCAAGTTTTTTAATGAATACTTCAAAGGTAGATCGTCGATCGAGCAATTTTGAGATTTTTGGATTATGAAAACGTTGTTTTAGCGTTATAATAAATAGAATAAAATAATTGTTTACATTGGGTTTATATTGCTCTTTTAATAGTTAATTTAGAAAATAGTCTACGTTTAGTTATGATTAATAAGGAAACGATTCATTATTTGTAGAAAGCGTGTTAAAATGTATTAATATTTTATATGACATCTGTTTTTTAAGTGTTAGGCAAAGGTTAATTGATCAAAAAAAGTAAAGATAGCTTGTGTTCATATTTTGTTTTTTTATGTAAACTTGTTATCTCATTAAATTTTAAAATATGCAAAATTTATGCTTTCTGATGCTGTTGTTTTCAATGATTAATAGTTATGTACAAGAT
The DNA here is from genome assembly GCA_947494325.1 of uncultured Flavobacteriaceae bacterium. Taxonomy (GTDB): domain Bacteria; phylum Bacteroidota; class Bacteroidia; order Flavobacteriales; family Flavobacteriaceae; genus Aureibaculum. The sequence goes on along the minus strand of CANLUS010000001.1, from coordinate 602,264 downwards.
GAAAAAAGTATTCAAAATGAAATCGATCAAGAGCTTTGGAAACCTTTTCAGCAGGCCTTTGAAGGTATTGATGGAATCGCGCTAAACTCCTTATATGCTGATGAGGTTTTAAGGGTAACGCCAGGTGGGATTGATACCGAAAACAACTTCAAGAAAGCGAATTTAAAACGGTTTGAAACTCACAAGAAAAATAAAACGAGCGTTCATTTGGACTTCTGGTTTGATAGTCGAAAAACGAATGCATTGACTTCATATGAAGTAGGATTCTATAGAATGCGGCTTAAAGGTTCGGAAGGCACAAATACGATTTATGGACAGTTTCATATCGTCTTAAAAAAGATTGATGGACAATGGAAAATCACCCAAGATTGGGATACGGCAACCATCAATGGGAAAGCTATCAATAAATCTGATTTTGAAAAGCAACCACCAAAACAATTCTAAAATATCCAAGTTTACCTTACGCCCGGAGTAAATACTCCAGGTGCATCTTGAGGTAAATTAGTGGTACCTGCACCACCCGTATCATTCCATAGTTGCCATTCAGAAAAGATATATATTGGATTTCCTTGGTTTATGGAGCTATTCCTTAAAGCTCTACCATCTTCAAATTCATGATTGGTATTAGACCCATCTTCTCCTATGACACCAAAAATATCGATGATGGCTCCATTAGGATCTATTAAGACTAAATTGTCATCTCCATTAGAATCTGCGGGACTTCCAGTACCAGCTGCTAAGTTAGGAGCAAAACCATATATATTTTCAAATTCGACGGCATTTGAAGCAATGACAAAGGCTTGATTTGGACTAATAATTGAGCCCGATAAATCGATGGAAACTGTAGAGGTTGTATTTGCATTGGTAAACCTTTTTATTTGCCAATTACGTAAGTTGACACTTTCAGTTCCAGAATTGTATATTTCAATGAACCTGGCTGCTGAATTGTTATTTGGATCTGCCAGTTCTGAAAAGAAAATGGTGGTGATTGGTTCTGTACTTATTGTACAACGCTCTTGATTTAAATCTATGACATCAGTTTCATCTCTTAGTAATAGTTGTGCTGAATTTTCGTGAGTTGCAATACCAACAATTGTTCCGTTTCCTGATGGATAAGGATTGTTAGAAAATGAGGCCTCGCTGTTTGTTCTTAGATTCGCTGTACTAAGGCAGTCGGTAATTATTTGAGATCCACTGTATGTACCATTCTCATTTTCGAACTGAACACTATCAATTTTCACCAATTGTGATTGAAACGCATCGCTTAATAAATCTTCAATAGTGATCAACAAAGGATCTGGAAGGATCTGGTTTTCATTGATGAATTGGATATCTTGATTCTGGGTGACTTCAACTTCGAGTAATCCTTTATATTTACTTAGTAATAAACCCTGTACCCCTATTTTAAGCAGCATTCCTTCTTCTAATGTATTGTTGGCTAATAGACTTAAAGAAATGGCTCCGGTACCATCCTGTATGAAAGCATTTTTACTCGAAATATTGTTGGTTTCAAACCCCGATAAGGTAACTATTCCTTCAATAAAAATTTCTTCAGTAATAGTAGTATTGGTGCCATTATATAATTTTCTTAGATCGTTAATTGTTATTTGAGAACCAGTGATCACATCGGCAAAACCTACACGGATTCGTTCTTTGCTTAATTTGAAATCTTCTGTGGTTCTCGGAATTAATTGATACATACCTTTAGATTTTGTAAGAACACCTCGAATAGTGCCATTGCCTTCTGGAACTTTCAATTGCGCAAAGTTCGCAAAAGCACTTGTTCTAAAAATAAGAGAAGCTCCGCTGGCATCTTGAATAAGATGATTTGTACCGTTCGAAATATTGTCATCACTTTCGTAAAATCGTTTGCCAATTGACGCTTGAACAAATTGCACGTCACTTAGTTCTACTAGGGTGTGTAAATGAGAATCTTTGATTTGGTTAATATTGATATTGTTTATCAACTGTTCTTCGTCAACGGTTTCACATGATTTTAGCACGATATTTTCGAAGGCCGGATTTGCGATTCTACCTACCTGTTCATTTTGAAAATTATCTATAAATAAACTTCCTATTTCCAACATGTTATCATCGAGTTGAATATATTGACCTTGTAATTGAATCAATACTTTTCTGCCAGGATTGTAAAGTGTGTATAAATCTGTTTGATCTATTGGAACTGTTAAACCTATTGCTCCATCTAAGGTTTGGACAGAAATATTTTTAAAAAAATTGCCCTCTTGATCACTAGAAATAACGAAACCTTCAATAACATCACCACTCGTATATTTTTTTACTTCTGTAGTTGCAATATTGAAAATAGCATCTATTGTTTTCGTTGCAACAATAGCATCTGAACAAGCAGTTTGAGGTATATCGAAATCATCACTTTTGACGCAGTTATGACAAAGTAAAGCACATATAATAACTAAAAATGGAATTTCAAATTTTTTGTTTGATTTCATGACTTTCTTGTTATAAATTAATTGCTAGATTCAAAAAATAAGTCCTACCAAGTCCGTACCAGTATTTATTTCCAAAATTCCGCCGATCATCACCTTCTGACCTATCTTCGATTAGACTAGCGTAATTGGCCGTGCGAGACTGTTCATAACCGCCGGTCTTGTAAATTTGATCAAAGGCATTATTAATACTTACGAATAAACTGATGTATTTACCTTTGACACGCCAAGATTTACCTCCAGTAAAGTTTAATAAATAGAACCCTTGAAATGCTTCTTGTTTTAATAGTTGTTTAGCAAGATTGGTGTCAATATCTTCGAATGGATGATTGAATCGATCATTAGGATTATTAAAGAAATCATTTGTTCTTGAAATCGTGGAAACATCTACATAAGCATTTGAAAGATAATTCATAGTTGCTCCTATCCACCAGGATTTAGAGTCTCTATAAGTAATTCCTAAGGAGTATGCCTGTTGAGGACCATTCGCTATTTTGAGATCTTTAATATAAGTTTGGCCTAAATTTTTGAACCCAGAGGTATTAATAAGGTCATCATTGAACCCGGCAGTGTCGAAATTGATAGCGACGTTGGCATTACTGGCATAGGTATGTTGACCGAAAGCTGCGGCAGCAATAATTTTTACGGAGGAATTCGCTTGATATTCAACGCCAAGTTCTCCTCCAAAATGTCTTTTATGAATGTTGGTAACCACTTCTTGAAAAAAATCTGATCCAGATCCGATTTGCGCAAAAAGGAAATTAATATCTGTTCCATTTTTGAACTCGGTAAAATATCCCGTGACTTTTGCCTTTAGATTTGAAGATCTTAACGTATATGTCGCCTCAGAGCTTAGTATTTTTTCACTTAAAAGATCAGGAACTTGCAAATTATTTTCTCTTATGTTGACAAAAGAGTTGCGAATTACAGGCGCTTTAGAAAGATATCCTGCATTTACGGTTACTAAATGCTTTCCTGTTATTTTATAAGTGAACCCTCCTTTTATTCCTAAATCTGTAAATGTGAGTTTATCGCTTTTACCTAGCGAAGTATCTTCAAAAAGTTGATTCATGAAATACCCATCTCTTTGATGCCAAGTATTGATATATGATCCACTAATAAAGAAATCGGTCTTTTTAAAATTGAAACGTAGTTGAGTAAAAGTGTTTAATTCATTCGAGGTAAGATTATAGTGGTATTTAATCTTTTCTCCTAGCCCTTTGTTTAATTCACCTAGCACATCGTTCTTTGATGGTTCACCATTTACTAGTGAGAATTGATTTGAGTCCGAATAATACTCGGCTCCTAATAGGTCGATTGGATTGCCAAAATTGTTAGAGGAAAGATCTTTATAGGTACTACCAATATCCATGGTAAGAAATGGTGTGAGTCTTTTATTTAAGGTCATGTTTAAAGAGAGCACATTATCTTCGGTTCGATCTTCGTAAAGTATGTATCTAGCTTGCCCTGCGCTATTGATATTACTGATTGTGGTATTTGCATCATAGATTCGCTGCCAATCGATCTGAGGTTTTTCAGATATTGTTGGAAGATATCGCCAGTAATTCGGGTTCGGATTGGGCGCATTTATATAATCCAAGCGACTTCGACTTTGACTTCCTATTTGGTAGCTCGCACCAATTGACAAGGTTGTATTTTCATTGTCATGAAAATAATTTAATTGAAAAATGGGTTCTTTTATCTTTCTAATTCTAGAATTTCTAATTGTACCATCTTGAATTCCCCAATACGGATTGTACCTTCTGCCTAATTCATTAAAAACACGTGATGTAATTGCAGCTACCTGCCCTCTTCTATTGGGGGTGAAAAGTGCGGTAATATTTAAACTGTTATGTTCATTAATAAGATACTCGACCGCTGCGAAAAACCCGATAGCATCATACACAGTACCATTAATAAAGCCTTGATTACCCCACCTCCTTGAGCTAGAAAGACTATAGGCGAATCCGTTTTTTTGTATGCCTGAGTTATAGGTTATCATACCGCGACCTGCATAAGTGCGATTAGAATAAGAACTAGTAACCCTTAGCCCTGATCGATATTTAGAAGCTCTTGTTGAAATATTAGAGCTTCCTAAGATTCCTCCAAAGTTATGCGTCGATGTACTCAAACCTGGTGTTAATTGCTGATTGCGGGTGGCATCGTTGAGGCCTCCCCAATTATTCCAATCAGGTCTACCATTGAATAGTTTATTCATTGAAATACCATTAAGTAGAACAACGGCGTTTTCAGATCCATAACCGCGAATTCTGAAAAAAGCTTGTCCCCAGTCAAAGGCTGCTTTATTTTGAAAGATATCTCTGGATGCTTGGAGAATACCAGTCGTGTTTTCAGATTCTCCTCTATCGTTGTTAAGATCGTCTTCTGTTAATGTAATAGAACCTTCGTTTTCCTGAAGTTCTATGTGATAATTCGATAGAAAGATAGTTCCTAAATCTATGATCGTTCCTTGCTTTAAGATAATTGGAAAATATTGAGACTCATATCCTTTAAAGGAAATTCTAACCACAACGTTACCATTAGGGATATGTGATAAATTGAAATTACCATTTCTATCAGTACGATGCGAAATACTTGTTTTATCAATGGCTACTACAACATTTGAAAGGGGTAATTTTGTTTCTGAACTCAAGACAGTGCCTTTTACATTATTTACAAGTTGTGCATTAAGATTCATACTTATTAAAAAGGAGATCACAAGCGGTATAACGCATTTTTTCATAAATCAATGACAAGATTAGTTTTACAAAAAAAGAGCCGTTTGCTGCCAAATGAAAGCAGTATTTATTTTCTAAGATAGAAAGGCTATATTTTTTAAAATAATATTTTTTGCGTTGAAATTGTTGTTACTTTTGACTACTTATTATTTCTAGCTATGCCTATTAAAAAGTTGATTTCCACCATATTCTTATTATCGATATGTCTTTCTTATGGCCAAGGAGACAAATTTGATATTCGAACGATTGCATTTTACAATGTTGAGAATTTATTTGACACGATTAATGATCCTAAAAAGTTCGATGATGACAGAACTCCTGATGGAAAAGATAAATATACCTCAAAGATTTATTGGGATAAGATTGACAAACTGAGTCGTGTATTGAGTGAGATTGGAATGGAACAATCGGGGGTTAGCCCTGCAATAATCGGTGTGTGTGAAGTAGAGAATTACAAAGTATTGAAAGACTTGGTGGCCTCTGATAAACTTAAAGATATGCAGTATGACATTATTCATTTCGATTCTCCCGATGAAAGAGGCATTGATGTGGCGTTGTTATATCGAAGAAAATATTTCAAACCTTTGAACTATAATAAACATGAATTGTTATTATTTAAAGAAAATGGGATGCGAGATTACACCAGAGATCAATTGGTTGTTTCGGGGTTACTTGATGATGATTTAATTCACATTATTGTAAACCATTGGCCATCGAGGAGCGGAGGAGAAGCAAAAAGTCGTCCATTTCGAATAGCGGCTGCCAATCTCAACAATAAAATTATTGACTCTTTACAAACAATAAATGAACAGGCCAAAATAATTACAATGGGAGATTTGAATGATGACCCTGACAGTCCGAGTATTAAAAAAACACTCAATGCAAAGGAAAAAAAAGCGGCTGTTAAAAAGAGTGTTGGCCTATATAACCCAATGGCAAATATGCATCGAAGAGGAATGAATACCTTAGTTTATAGAGACCAGTTATTTTTATTTGATCAAATTATAGTTTCGCAACCTTTGCTAGAGAAAGAGAATGCTTCATATCGTTTTTATAAAGCTGGAATTTATAATAAAAAATACTTGATTACAGAGAAAGGACCTTTTAAAAACTATCCGTTTAGAAGTTATCATTATAATACTTATCAGGGAGGCTATAGTGATCATTTTCCTGTGTATATTTACCTCATAAAAGATAAAGAATAAATCATGAAAGATTTAAAAACAGTCATAATTCAAGCAAATTTAGCCTGGGAAAATCCCAAGCAAAACAGAGCTTATTTTTCTGAAAAAATTGACGCAATTTTTGAATCAGTTGATCTCATTATTTTACCTGAAATGTTTAGCACAGGTTTTACTATGAACCCGAATGCTGTAGCCGAATCGATGGATGGTGAAACTATTTTATGGATGAAAAACTTTGCAAATCAAAAGGATTGCGCAATTACGGGGAGCTTAATTATTAAAGAAAATGAGCATTTTTATAATCGATTAGTTTTTGTGTATCCCTCAGGAGAAATAAAAACCTATGATAAACGTCACTCTTTTACCTTGGCTGGAGAACATAAAATTTATACATCTGGAACTGAAAAGTTAATTTTACACTACAAAGGATGGAACATCTGCCCTTTAATTTGTTACGATTTACGTTTTCCGGTATGGGCGAGAAATGTCGATGATTATGATCTCTTATTGTATGTGGCCAATTGGCCAAAACCTAGAATAGCAGCATGGGACGCTTTACTAAAAGCTCGGGCTATCGAAAACATGACCTATTGTATAGGTGTGAATCGAGTAGGGTTCGATATTAATAAGCATGAATATATTGGGCATTCAGCTGCTTATAATAGCTTAGGAGAAAAAGTTTCCAATATTCCGATTTCATCCGAAATGACCGAAATTGTAACGCTTAGTGCAAAGCATCTTGAAAAAACAAGAGAGAAACTACAATTTTTGAACGATATGGATTCTTTTCACATAAATATAAAATGATGCTTCGAAACTATTAAAGTTCTACAAATTGAGCCATTGCTTCCATGGCATTCTTGTAAGTACAAAGAACAAACCGATTCCATAAAAGATCATAATAGTTTTAAACTTACTCTCATCGGTTGTTTTCTTTTTATGTTTAGACCAACCAATGGTAATAAAAACAATCGCTAAAATCATCATGGTTGGATGCTCAATAGAAAATAGTCTTAATTGTGCATCTTTCATTGCCGCACTCACGCCAACGTCTTTTAAGGCTTTAAACCATGGGCTCATAAAGTACCAACCTAACCCAATTAGTAATTGAATGTGCATTACAATTAAAGTAAATAAAGAAATGCGTAAATCTTTATCAGTAAATGATCTTTTTTTTGCCATACCCATTACGGCATTTATAAACGCAACAATTAAAATCAATACGGCGATATACGCCCAATAAGAATGAATTTGTTTCATAATGGTAAAATTTTATTCCCACCTATTTTCAGCAGGAGTTCCACCCCAAATGAGGGTCGCTAAATATGGATTGTCAATAAAAGGATTGCGATTCCCTTGTGCTCCTTGAATAACTGCGTTACGCTGTAATTCAAAACTAGAAACTGGATCTTCAGCATTCCATTGTAAAAATAGTTCTAGGGTACCAACTTTTTCGAAAGTCTCACCGTATCTTACATTTAAATACATCATCATTCTGGCGACATCACCTTTCCACTCATCTCCGGGATACCAAGTATTTCCATTAATTAAATCAAAGTTACCACTCCCATCTACAAATGGAAAATTACTTCTGTTAGAATTAACGTCAGCATCACAAGATCTTAGATGATGCAAATCAGTAACTGCATCAGCAGCCTCTAATCGAGATTGAGGATACACATGTTCTGTATTAAATGTTTGCGGCGAATGTGAGTTGTTACCTGAAGTATATTCTCTTTCATCGCGACTCTCACTACTATACATTAAAACAACATTCGGCGTATTTGTTGCGTCTTCATCTGCGTCATATAAAAACCCGTGCCTTTCGCCATAAGATAAAATGGTAGTGTGTTTATCGGAAGTATGATTCGAAACAAAGGTAAAATTCAAGTCACTATCAGTTGTAATTGGTAAAGTAGCATAGTACGCACTTAAATCGGCTGGAATATTGAATGCTGTGGCCTCTAAAACGGAAACAGTGATCGTCGCTGTTGCACAAGTAGGGTCTGGTGTATCATCGTCACAAATTGTATAGGTAAACGTATCATCACCTACAAAATCAGTTTGAGGAGTATAAGAAATAGTACCATCAGAATTAATTGTAGCAGTACCAGTAGAACTAGACGAATCAACTTCGTTAATGCTTGCGCTATCAACGGTAGAATCATTTTGAGCATAATCATTAATAATGATCATCGTATTTTTAACTGTATTTACTTGGTCGTCTGCAGCAGTAGGAGAACCAGCGTCAATAACGGTAACTGTAACCATTGCAGTAGAACAATCTGGAGTAGGGTCATTATCACATAAGGTATAAGTAAATGTATCGGTTCCTACAAAGTTATCTGAAGGCGTATAGGTAAAAGTACCATCTCTATTTTCGATAATACTACCACCATTAGTTCCGTTTGCATCAAATGAATCTACTCTTGAACCAGTGATGACAGTATCGTTTGACAATACATTAATGTCAATATCTTCATCTTCTGTTGTTGAAGCAGCATCAGCAACCGCTACAGGTTTTAGGTTTTCCTCTGGGGGTTTTACCATACCTCCGCCACTGTCTTTACTGCACGTAAGTAAAAGGAGGCTACAAATGAATATACTTAGAACTTTTTTCATGTATTTTGATTCAATGAATGTACAGCTACAAAAATAACTAATTAAATTAAAAAACCTCTTATCAAATTTGACAAGAGGTTTTTAATTCTATATGATAAGTAAAACTTAGTTGTTATAAATCCAGACACCTCCAGATTTTATAACTTTTTGAGTTTCATCAACAACGCTTCCTGTAAAGGTTGCGAAAGTTAGTACATATTTTTGACCTTCTTCTGCACTAGGGTTTACCGAGTTTAAAAGAGCATTAAATGCTTCTAATAACATGTCGTCACTCCAGTAATTACCACTACTAGCTCTTCTGTCAAAACTATTAAATCTTACAACGTTGGCAACAGGATCAGGATATGTTCCTTCTAATGCAGAAGCAATAATCGCGATATCAGCACTTCCAATTGTGTAAGTAATCGTATTGTCAGGAACCCAAGTAGTACCATCATTACCAAATTGTAATGTTTCGTTTACCGTATTATCATATGCTGACCATGCAGCACCATCATATTGGAAATACTTAATAAAACTATAGGTAGTTCTATCATCTGTTCTACCATCACCGTCTAAATCACTAACATCAGTAACGAACAATTTATACATCGTAGCTTCAATATCACCTGCTTCAGGAAAATCAAACTTAAACTTGTCTAGTAATAAAAGAGGCATTTTTTCATCTGCTTCGTCTTCAGAAGAGAAGTTTGGAAAACGCTCACCAACTAATGTGTATTCATCATCTGTAAGGCCAGGAACGAATATCCACTCGCCACCAGTATAGAAGAAACCATTGTTAAACTCATTTACACTTCCGTTAAAGAAATCATAAGTAAGTGAAACCAACATATTGTCAACCGGTGTAGGGTATCTAACATTTAAGAAATCAAATATCTGATCATTATCATCAAAATTATTGAATCTTTCTGTCTCAGGATTTGAATCATAATCTTCAGTAGTTACTGTATATCTCACGATGCTATCTTGCTCTTGTAATGGAGCAAATAATTCGTAAGTAACTTCTGCTAAAGAACCTTCTCCCCAAACAGGGAACTTATCTGCTAAGAAAGCTGGTAATAAGCTTTTAGCTTGATCTGTCGATCCGAAATTACCAAAATTTAAACCTAAATCATCATAATCATCATCAGTTAAAGTAAACTTTGCCTCACCAACAATAATGTTTCCAGGTCCTTGAGCGTCTAATTCGTCATAGACATCATCAAGAGGGTCACAGCTCGTAAAAAGAACGGCTACAAACGATAATAAATAAATTACTTTTTTCATTTTCTTATTTCTTAAAATTTAATTCTTGCACTAAGGTTAAACGTTCTTCCGAAACCATAATATACTAAAGCAGTACTGGCAACTGAACCGGTACCATCTAAGGCACTTTGAATATAGTCTACATTGAAGACATTATTTAATCGACCTGTTACTACAGCGTCAAAGTCCATGATTTTAAAACCATATCTTAAACTTGCATCAAACGTACTGTAATTTGGTAGTTTCCAAGCTTGTGGTAAACCAGCAGTTCCTCTATCATTTGGATCGTAGTCAGCATAGATATCACCAAAATAGTTGTAATCAACTGTAAAGTGAGTTTTTTCAAATAGTTCCCAATCGAATCCTAAGGCTGCAGTTGTTTGAGCAGGTCTACCTACTTTTAAACCTTCAATAAATAAATCTACAGTTTGTACTAAATTCTGCTCTTCATCAAAAATTTGAACATTTTCAATATCATTTGCCCACTCCCAGTTTCCAAGAGATAACATACCATTTAATCTAAAACGAGTAGATGGTCTATATTCGAAATCAAATTCAACTCCTTGGTGTAATGCATTCACACCAGTAATGTTAGCAACACTATTGGTACCATCAGGGTTTTGGAAAAATCTAGGGAAAGTTCTATCGTTCCACTCAGTTCTATATAAATTCACATTTGCAGCAAATTTTTCAGATCTGATTCCGTAACCTATCTCAGCACTAAATATTTTTTCAGTTTCAGCATCCTCATTAATAGTTTCATTGTTGAAATTTAAGAATACAGCGTCGAAAAAGGCTGCTTTTTCAAAATAACCAATGTTTACAAATACATTTTGTGTTTCATTGATATTATAGTTTGCTCCACCTTTTACACTATAACCAAAAAAGTTAAATCTATCTGTAGTTTGTAATGGATCACTATCTAGATAGTTAAAATAATCGATTCTTCTATAAGAAGTATTAGATGCAGCAAGAGAAATAAAACCTGCAAATACGTCATTGTTATACTCAAGTTGAGTAAATAGACCTTGCCAACCTACTTCACCATCATTGTTGTAAGCGATTTTATCACCTACACGTGCAGCATTATTTGGATTGTTTACGTCGTTATTATCTAACAAATACTCTCCACCTAATAAATCAGTAACTTCTCTAAAGTGCTTACCAGTATATGTTCTTAAATCAATACCACCGATAAAATCTAGATTATCGTTGATCTCCGTCTTAAACGTAGATAATAAACCAAACCAGCTGTGGTCATTTCTAGAAGCTCTTAACGCAGCTTCAGAACCTAATGCACCGTTTGCTTTATTAATTCTTACAATATTATCTAAATCTACTGGTTGGTCGTCACCACCTAATCTTACTTTAAATAAATCTCTGTTTGAACCGACAGTACCACCACCACCACCAGTACCCCAAGAGGCATAAAGTGCAGTAGATAAAAATGTATTGTCAGAAATTGTCCAATCGTGATTTAATGACGTTTGAGATTTATGATAGAAGTTATCCTCTATATGAACCACTTGGCCATTTTTATAACCCCAGTTAGGGTTGAACTTCACATCTTGCTCAGCATTTCTAATATCAGAAATTAAAACTCTATCTTGTCTTTGACCATGTCGTTGTGGCGCACCAAACGTTGTCAATGATATTTTATGATTATCCCCTAATTGCTTTGAAATGTTCAAGAAGTAATTTGCACCGTTAAATTCTGTTCCATCAACATAACCATCACCTGTTGTTTTTGCAGCAGAAATAGTCGCAGCAAAACCATTATCCATCATTCCTGTAGATAATGTGATACCATATTTTTGATAGTTATCGTTACCAGTTGAAACGAAAATGCTTCCTCCCTTATTTGCATCAGTAGTCTTCGTCAAAATATTAACAGTACCACCAATTGAAGGCACAGCAACTTTAGATGCTCCTAGACCACGCTGTACTTGCATTGCAGAAGTAACATCGGATAAACCCGCCCAGTTAGACCAGAAAACACGACCATTTTCCATGTCATTTACGGGAACACCGTTAATCATTACAGCAACGTTTACTGAGTTAAAACCTCTTAAACTCAAATCACCATCTCCGAAACCACCACCATTTTTTGTGGCATAAACACCAGGCGTTGATTTTAAAATTTCAGGAAATTCTTGAGATCCTAATTTGTTTTCTATTTCTACTGCCTTAATAGTAGAAACAGCAACAGGAGTTTGTCGATCAATTGCAAAAGAAGTTGCAGTCACAACAATCTCGTCTAAAGTGTTGTCAGATACTAATGTGATAGTACCTAAATCTTTCGTTTCACCAGCAGCTACAGTATAGCTCACCTCGGTGTTTTTATAACCTACAAAAGAAACAACAACAGAACCTGATCCTTCGGCAACATTTAACGAAAACTTACCGTCAAAATCAGTAGTAACACCATTGGTAGTACCTTTTTGAATAACATTGGCTCCGGGAAGCGGTCCGTCTTCAGCATTTACAGTACCAGTAATGGTTTGTGCATAAATGGATGATGTCATAGCGAACATCAAAACCATCAATAAATTAGTAATTTTTTTCATGTGTAAATTGAATTAGTTTATGTTTTACGCGGCAAAAGTAAGGCTTTTCATAGAAATAACTTTAAGAAAACATTAACTTTTAGCCAAGCGGACAAATATATGTAAAATAGAAGGTTTTTTACCAGAATGTGGAGCTCAACTTATTAACAGTGAGCCTAGAATTTATCAATATTTATGTCAAATAGATATTAAGAAAGCCTTTTATTAGCCATTTCTTTTCCCAATTCAACACCAAATTGGTCAAAACTGAAAATATTCCAAAGGTATCCCTGAGTAAATGTTTTATGCTCATAAATTGCAATTAAACTTCCCAAAGAAAAAGGAGATAGTTTTTTTATTAAAATAGAATTGGATGGTCTATTGCCTTCAAAGACTTTATATGGAAGTAAGGTATTAATAGCATCTAATTTATTGGCCAGTTTTAATTCTAAATGTACTTGCTCCTTTGATTTGCCAATACACAATGCTTCCGATTGTGCATAAAAATTGGCCATTAACTTTTCATGGTGTTCTTCATTATTATGTAATGATTTAGAAAAACCAATAAAATCAACGGGAATTAATTTTGTTCCTTGGTGAACTAGTTGCATAAAAGCATGTTGTACATTGGTACCGGTATTGCCCCAAATAATATTACCCGTTTGATACTGAACATCCTGTCCGTTTCTATCAACTGCTTTTCCATTACTTTCCATAGAAAGTTGTTGTAAATAAGGAACTAATTGACTCATATATTGAGAAAAAGGAATAACAACTTCACTCTCGGTATTAAAAAAGTTATTATACCAAACACTGAGTAGTGCTAAAATTACAGGTACGTTTTGATCGAACGAAGCAGATTTAAAATGTTTGTCTACTTCATAAGCCCCATTTAGAAAATCATCAAATTGATCAAAACCAATTGCTAAACAGATAGATAAGCCTACTGCACTCCACATAGAATAACGACCTCCTACCCAATCCCACATGGTAAAAATATTGTCAGCATCAATACCAAAGGCACTTACTTTTTCTAGGTTTGTTGAAACTGCCACAAAATTATGCTTGATATCATTTTGTGAGGCTGATTTTAAAAACCATTTTTTTACTGTTTCAGCATTAGTTAATGTTTCTTGAGTTGTAAATGTTTTTGAGACAATTACGAATAATGTAGTTTCAGGATCTAATGCTTTTAAAGTTTCTGCTACATGGTCTCCATCGATATTCGAAATAAAATGCGTTTGCAAATGATTGGCATAAAAAGGAAGTGCTTCGACCACCATTCTTGGACCAAGATCGGAACCACCAATACCAATATTAACGACATCAGTAAAAGCTTTGTTAGTAAATCCTTTAAGCGTTCCAGAAATGATATCATCTGAAAAAGACTTCATTTTACTTAATGATTTCTTAACCTCGGGCATGACGTCTTTTCCTTCGACGAAAACCGGCTTGTCAGATTTGTTTCTCAGAGCGGTGTGTAGGACAGCTCTGTTTTCAGTGGCGTTAATTTTTTCACCTAAGAATAATTGCTCAATACCATCTTTTAGATCGACTTCAGTTGCTAATTCAACCAAATATTTTAAGGTCTCTTCAGTAATTCTATTTTTGGAATAATCGAGATTTATATCTCCTACAGATGCGGAAAAAGTTTCTTTTCTACCCTCATCTTTTACAAAGAGAGACGGCATTTGAACTTCTTTTATTTTCTCAAAATGGGCGGTCAGTTTTTTCCAGGCGGCTGTTGTGGTTGGATCGATTTTTTTTAAAGACATTTTGCTGCAATTTTACTGCTTCAAAAGTAGAATATTTAAAAGAATGATCCGATATGATTGAAGGTTTAATTTACGATAACGTTGTCGAGACTATCTTTAAAAGGAACGATATAACTTAAAAAGTCATCTTTTATTTCTTCTTTTATAGGTTCGGCTGAGGGTAATTTTTCTTTTAATGGATCTACTTGTCTACCATGTTTCCAAAAGCGATAACAGACATGATTCCCTGCGGAACTTCCAGTATTACCAACATACCCTATCACGTCTCCTTGTTTTACAAAATCACCAACCCTTGCTTTTCTTTTTGACATATGTAAGTATTGCGTGCTGTAGGTAGAATTATGTTTTATTTTTACGTAGTTACCGTTACCTCTTGCATAAGCTGATTTTGTAACGGTGCCATTTGCAGTGGCAATAATAGGTGTTCCGTGAGCAGCGGCAAAATCAGTTCCTTTGTGCGCTTTTACTCGATATCCATAATGCGCTATTCTTCGTCTTAAGTTATATCTAGAAGAAATACGAGCATTTCTAAAATTAACGGGAGCTTTTAAAAATTGCTTTCTTAAATTATGAGCTTCATCGTCATAGAAATCATATACATTCTTTGTAGAATCTGTGACATAGTTAAACGCATAAAATGGTGTTTTTTTATGCTCGAAATAGGCCGCCTTTACCTTTCCAATACCAACGTATGTAGTGTCATCTACATATTTTTCTTCGAACATAATTTTAAAACTGTCTCCTTGTTGCAAGTGAAAGAAATCTATGGTCCAAGCATAAATATCGGCCATTTCATTTACAATATTATAATCTAAGCCTTTACTATCTATAACTAAAGACAACGAAGATAAAGAGTCGTTTATGATACCCGTTTCCATCCTATCGACAATTTTTATAGGTTTTTTATGATTTGAGGCTTGAATAGAATCAGTAAAATCGACAACTAGATATTCACTTAAATTTGGTCTGTAAATAAAAACCTGTGCTTTTTCAGTAGTATCTTTTTTGGCTAAAATGGTATATGGTTTGCCTGCCTTTAATCTTCTGACATCAAAAGTATCCTTAACCGATTCGGCAATTTTATAAACAAGTGGATATTCGACATGGTTTCTATCGAGTATTTCACCAAAACTTTCTCCGCTTTTTATAGTGTCTTCAACAACTTTATAATCATTGAACACATAACCGTATTTACTTATTATTTTAGGAAGTTCAGCTGCTGCAATTGGTTCTGCAATTGGTTCTTCATTTTTTTTACAAGAAAAGAGCACTAGTATTAGTAGTAGGGGTATAAGCTGCTTCAAAGTATCTAGATCATTTAAAAATAATGTGACAAATCTACTATTTTAAATGAGACGATAAAAGCCTGTTTTTGTTAAAATATTATTGGAAATGAATTTGCTAATCCCTTATATGCATCTAAATCTGCTCTAAGCGATCCAACAGCAAGAGAAGCTTTTATGCGTAAAGGTATTTTGTTTTTATCGGCAGTTACCCAAACGGTTAAACTTTCTTTCTCTTTAAATACTCTACCGGCCTGGACAACGGGGCGAAATTTTAACGATTTAACTTTTCCAAATTTAGTTTTTATCGTTTCTCGGCCTAGGTAGCGCATTTTGAATCCATATGTCGTTTCATCAAAAAACATTTGCAACGAAATTTCATCTCCGATATTCATGTTTGTCAAATCCTTATCTCTCAAATAATATAAGGTTGATACCATATCTTGTACTCCACTGTTAATGGTGAAATTCTTTGTGGTATTTTTTTTATAATCTTTAACAGTGGCATTTCTAGTTTGATGATCAAATAAAATTTCTTTGTTCTTTTTGTAGCCACCTTCGTTTATTTTTCGGATAAAACGATACGGTTGGATATTGTCCTTATAGAAATATGATTGGTAATCATCTCTTACTTTAAAAAACCAGCTTATAACTCCGGTAGTTTTTCCTTTTCCTTGAATATGAAATGCCTTTTTACCATTATGATTTGATTCTTTAATTTGCATTGTAGCATTTCCAGCATTTAAAAAATTACTATAACTAATTCTAAATCTTAACCATTCACCTGCCTTATACGCTTTTGGTTCATTTTGAGCGAAGGCCGAAATGGCAGCAAATAATAATATGGCAAGCAAATTTTTTCTCATTTTTTGATTGTTTAGCAATTAATAAAATACAATTACTGTTCCAAAAATAGTAAACTCCCTAAAAGTAGTGCTTTTAAGGAGTTGAAATCTATATTATCTTTTGAATAAATTAATAGAATCATATCTTAAATCGGATTCTAATACAACGAAATCCTTAAGACAATATTTTGTGTGATGTTAGATTATCAACACCCCAATTTTCTAATTCTTCTTGTGTCCATAAATCAGGAAAAAAAATTCGTCTTTGATATCTCGGATGCATATATTTTTGCCACTCACTACCTCCGGTGGCCTCAATATCACCACTACCAATATATTTTTCGGCAGCACCGTAATGTGCCATAACCCAAAGAACATTTACGGTATGATCGTAATGACGCATTTCATTTCGTAAATCAATATTTTTTTGATCTTCTTGAGGAAGTGATTTGAATTTTGACCAGAGATTGATGGTATTATATTTTTCCATCATTCTTAGGAACTTATTTTTATATTTTCCCTCAAACTGTTCCAACAAATAGGATTTTTCACCGGTTTTATAATCTTTTCCCGCTGCTTGCCAATATAGATGTTCAAAGGCATGCTCAATAGGAGTTTCTCTATCAATTGTTTTTCGAAACCTGTAATCTATGAGATTGATAAGTTCGGTTGAACAGAATTCTATCATTCTATATTGAGCACTTTGAAATCCACTGGCGGGAGTTAATGTATCCCTGAACTTTATATACTGATCTATTTCCATACCGTCACCCATAATCGTAAAAGATTGACTGAGCATGTCAAAATAGCGACTAATTCGTTTTAGACGAGCTACGAAAAATGCCGTTGAAAGCTCCTTTTTATGAGAAATCTGATCTATTTCCCAAAGAATCATTTTGAAAATGAGTTCATTTATTTGATGGTACATTATGAATACCATTTCATCTGGTAACAAGGTTCGTTGCGTTTGTAAATTGAGTAAGGCATCGGTTTGAATATAATCCCAATATGTACTTGGTTTACTTTGTAATAATCCATCAAGATGTATTTCTAAATCTTGACCAATGGCGTCATATTTCTCTTTTAATTGTTGTACTTGATTTTCAATTTTTTTATCCATAATTGAAAGTTGATATTAGTATGGGATATTAAAAATATTAAGATTTAATATACTCTATTAGTATTGTTTTATTTGTACTTGAGGTGATCTTAAATCGATCATCTAATCGTCTATTTACAACCCAAATAATCTCATTGTTCGAACAAAGTAACCAGGTCTTCTCTTTTTCTAATAAAGAAAGTTTTTCATCTTTAAAAAACTTGCTTATTTTTTTCTTTCCTGTCATTCCTAAAGGATAAAAAAAATCACCATTTTTCCATTTTCTAAGCTCCAGTGGGAACTGCAACTTTTCTGCATCAACTTTAACAACATTGTTATTTTCAGTGTTTTCTGAAGCAATTGTCTCTGTTATACGCAGCTTAAAATTTTCTAAGACGACTGTATTTTGTCCCTTAACAATATGAAAACTACTTGTTTGGTTTTGAGAAATTCTAGGTTCTAGAAAAAAATGGTCTCTATCTTTTATTAACCGATGCGTTTCACTATAAATCACTTTGCCTGATTGGGCATATATTAAATCTTCAATATCATTCCATTCCGTAAAACTAAAATCTTTTAGCAGTTCGAATAAATAAACTTTTGTGCCTTTCAGTTTTTTAAGTTTTTGAAGGTCAATTTTTAGGCTCCCTTTTTTCTCAGAAGTGACAATATCTTTTTTGACTAATTCGGCAGCATCATTGATAATCTGCTGACTTTCATTCAAATATTTAGTGGTTTTTTTAAATGAAGCTATTAGTTGAGGATTTAATTCTTTTAACAACGGAATTATTTGATGTCTAATTTTATTGCGCTTGTACGTAGTTTCTTTATTACTTTGATCTTCACGCCAAGTTATGCTATGATCTTTGGCATATTGCTCGATTTCAGCTTTTGAAAATGGTAATAATAGACGAACAATAGTTCCGTTAACTGGCGGTATTCCGGTAAGGCCACTTAACCCTGTTCCTCTAGTAAAATTTATCAAAAAAGTTTCTAAATTATCATCTAAATGATGTGCCGTTGAAACAAAGTCGAAACTGTTTTCCATGCGCAATTTTTCAAACCATGTATAACGTAATTCACGAGCTGCCATTTGGATTGATGCTCCTGTCTTAGCAGCGTAGTTTTTGGTATCAAACGCAATACTAAAAAAAGGGATGTTCATTTTTTTTGCTAATTCTTCAACAAACAATTGATCTTCATCAGATGCTTTTCCGCGTAAGCCAAAATTACAATGGGCAAAAGAAATTTGAAATTTCAACTGTAGTAATAAATGGGCAAGCACAACACTATCGATACCGCCAGAAATGGCAACTATTATTTTCTTATCCTTCAAAAAAGAAAAGTCGGTTTCGATATGTTTCTTTAAACGAATTAGCACAGGTGTAACAAAGGTAAAATAAAAGTGGTCATAGCGCCTAAGAATCAAGGATTAAAAGTTGAGAAATAATTCTAAAATCACATTTAATTCCGAACGTCTAAAGCGTCGCGTAAAGCATTGCCTATTAGCATGAAGGCCATAACCAAACTCATAATTGCTAGTCCTGGAATAATAGCTAAATAAGCTTTTCCTAGAATGATATAGCTGTAATGATCTTTAATCATGGCCCCCCAAGATGGTGTTGGAGGTTGTGCACCAATACCTAAAAAACTAAGCCCGCTTTCGATAAGAATAGCAGCCGCAAAATTTGCTGCTGAAATAACAATTATTGGGGCCATAATATTCGGTAAAATATGTCTAAATATAATACGAGCATGTGAGAACCCTAGAGCTTTAGCCGCTTCAACATACTGTTGTTGTTTGGTGGTCATTATTTGTCCTCGAACAACACGGGCTACTTCTACCCACATGGTGAGTCCAACTGCAACAAAAACTTGCCAAAAACCTTTACCTAGGGCCAAGGTAATCGCAATTACTAACAATAACGTGGGAATAGACCAGGTAATGTTAATTAACCACATAATAAAGACATCTATTTTACCACCAAAATACCCGGCGATTGAACCTATTGTGATCCCAATAATCAAGGAAATAAAAACCGCAATAAAACCTATAAAAAATGAAATTCGAGTTCCAATAAGCATCCTACTTAAAAGATCTCGCCCATATTTATCTGTACCTAAAAGAAACGTTTTACTTGTTATGTATTCCTCAGGGTTATTTTTAACTATTTTCAAGGGATATTCTTTGACCAATTTTTGAATACCTTCCTCACTATAGGGTACGATCTCAAGGGTACTTGAGGTGATTCTATAGGAGGAAATTGGGATTTCGGTTACTGTATTTTGTTTGCCAAAAAATAATTTAGAAAAGAATTTTTGATCAGAAACTTTTTGTGACGGAAGCATAAGCATTTGAACCGTAAACCCTGGTTTTTTAGAATGAATTTCTAAATGCATTTGGTTGGCGTTGCTAGAATCATCAGGAGCAAATAAATAAGCAAATACGGCGATAATACCACAAAGTACAATATACCAAAAACTCAAAAGCCCTGAACGGTTCTTTTTAAACTTCTTCAGGGCTAATTGTGTAAGTGAATTTGACACTATTTTACTATATAAACTGATTAGTTTTTAACGAGCTTAACGTACTTTTTTACTTTTAATTCGGCTAGCACATTTAATGCTTCTTCCACATAAATATCTTTCGTTAAGTTAGTGTGCCATACTTCTCGTTTTTTGGCCAAAATAGAATCATTTTTAATTAATGGTAATTCATATTTTGGAGATTTAAAGGTTAAGTCGTTGTTATACGTGTAAAGTGAACTAAACTCTTTGCTTTCGGCTGTTCTCGTTTCCAGATCCTTTTGATATTCGCTCATATTCAAGCTCACAACAGAATCCTCCTGCCCTTCTTTTAACCATTTTGCATTTTTATCGATTAATTTGAAGTGAGGATTACTTCCAATTCGTTTTTTACTATTATTCACTACCTCGTGAAAATTCTCATATTTATCCCAAGTAGTATAGGATGCTTTTTCAATTTTATCCCATTGTAATGGGTTTTCTTCGTCGCGTTCTCCAACATCTAAATAAGAATATCTAGTTGGCATAGCAATATCTGAAGCAACTCCTTTTAGTTGCGTTGAGCCTCCATTTACTCTATAAAACTTTTGAATGGTCATTTTTAAAGCGCCTAAATCTTTATCATATTTTACATAATTATTTAAAGGCAATAAATTCTGAACAGTTCCTTTCCCAAAGGTTTGTTTACTTCCAATAATGACAGCTCTATTATAATCTTGCATGGCAGCAGCAAAAATTTCAGAAGCTGAAGCAGAGAGTTCATTTACTAAAATCACTAAGGGCTTATCCCATCGAATCTCTAAGTCTTTATCTTTACGTATTCTAGGTTCGCTTTCTCTATATTTTACCTGAACAACCGGGCCTTCTTCAATAAATAAACCGGCAATAGCAATAGCGGTCTCCAACGAGCCTCCACCATTATTTCTTAAATCAATTAAAAGACCTTCTACTTTTTCTTCTTTCATACGTTGAATCTCGCGAGCCATATCCGTGGCAGAATTTCTAAAGTTTTGTTCGCTAAAATCGATATAAAATTTTGGGAGATTGATTAAGCCAAATGTTCGATCATCTTTTTTAACTATTGAAGTTTTGGCAAAAGTTTCATCTAATTCCACCACATCTCTTATTATAGAAATGACCTTCGATGTGCCGTCAATTTTTTTAATAGTTAAACGTACTTCTGTACCCTTTTTCCCTTTAATAAATTCGATGGCATCATCTATACGCATACCAACGATGTCAATTGGTTCGGCATCTGCTTGGGCTACTTTAAGAATAACATCACCAACTTCTAATTCACCTGCTCTCCAAGCAGGACCTCCAGATACTAGTTCTGAAACTGTTGTGAAATCATCTTTAATATAGAGTCTTGCACCAATACCTTCTAATTTCCCTGCAATATCAATATCAAACTTCTTTTTTATTCTAGGAGCAAGGTAAGATGTATGAGGATCGAAACCAGTAGAAATGCTATTGATAAAAACTGAGAACCAATCTGTATCGTCTAAATCATCCATGAAATTAAAGAAGTCTTCGGTACTTTTCATGGTAGCAACCCTTGCATTCTCTTCTAGTTCAGCAAATGTTTTCATTTTATATGAAGCATCCTCTTTCTTTTTGTCTTTTTCTAATTCTAATTTCGAATGCAAACGACTCAATGTATTTAGTTTTAATTGTTTTTTCCAATACCCAATTAATTCTGTTTGATTTTTAGCATAAGGCTTTAAATCATAATCAACATTTAAAGATTCTTCTTTTTCAAAGTCAAAAGGAGTTTTTAAAATATCTTTATAAAACGCGCGTGCTTCACGCAATCGTACTGCAAAACGCGCGTACACTGTATTATAAAATGTAAGATCTTCACTTTTAATTTGATCATCAATCTTAGTTTGATAATAAGAGAATTGATCAATGTCTTCTTTAGTAAAGAATCTTTTTGTCGGATCTAGTCCTGTGATAAAGTCTTCAAAAACGGCTTCAGAAAACTGATCATTCATATCTTGAGGTTCGTAATGACCTTGAGTTAAGGCATATCTAATTAAACCTACTAGAATTTTATCTTTTTCAGGATCAGGTTGATTCTTTATTTGAAAACTCAATAAAATACCTGCTAATAATACCAATGGTATTAAAAACTTATAATTTTTCTTCATAAACGTTTGTATTCTTTTCATTCAAAATTATGTTTCCATGTACTAAAATAGTGCCAATTATTTAATTTAAAGTCGATTTAACATTTTTTTTGTAAATCGGAATTAATTAAATTTTTGAACGTATGATAATTTTCATGCTAGATTTTTGAAAGCACTTCCTTATCGTTCCTAAAATTAGTACCAGAAATTTGACTTATCTACCGTACTTAGTCTAAGGCTTTGATTAAAAACCTCCTTTTCTCCAATTAGTTACCTTTTAACGCTAAATTGAGTTGAGAATTGCCTATTCAGATTTGATTCTACGTTTTATAGCTAAATTAAGATAGCCAAATAAGGTTTGTTATTGTTTAGACGAAGAATTTCATAGTGCTTTCAAAAAAGTAATTGATGTGATAATCATTTAACGACGTTCCTATTTTATTGAAACAAAAAGTTCGAAATTTATAACATAGGATACCGTAAAAAAATAGTAGCTTTGTTTTGCAAATAAACAGTAAGAATATGAATGAAAAACCTTTGATTCTTGTTACGAATGATGATGGCATAACGGCACCTGGTATTCGTACACTGATTTCAATAATGAATGAAATAGGTGATGTTGTTGTGGTGGCTCCAGATAGTCCTCAAAGTGGTATGGGTCATGCTATAACAGTAGACTCAACTTTGTATTGCAATCCAATAAATGTTGATGATGGTATTCAGCTAGAATACAGTTGTTCTGGTACACCTGCAGATTGTGTGAAGCTTGCAGTGAATGAAATTTTAAATAGAAAACCAGATTTATGTGTCTCTGGAATTAATCACGGTTCGAATTCATCGATAAATGTTATTTATTCTGGCACGATGAGTGCTGCTGTAGAAGCTGGCATTGAAGGAGTTCCAGCTATTGGATTCTCGTTATTAGACTATAATTGGGATGCTGATTTTAAACACTGTAAAGAGTTTGTGAAAAATATCACCCTGAATGTGTTAGAAAATAAATTACCAGAAGGTGTGGTGTTGAACGTCAACATTCCGAATTTAGAGAAGGAAAAAATTAAAGGAGTTAAAATTTGTAGACAAGCACACGGTCTTTGGAAGGAAGATTTTGACAAAAGAACAAGTCCATTAGGAAAAGATTATTATTGGTTGTCTGGAAAATTTGAAAACTTGGATCATGGCGAGGATACCGATTTATTTGCATTGGAAAATGGCTTTATATCCGTTGTACCTGTGCAGTTTGATTTAACAGCACATCACTATATTCAAAAGCTAAACAGCTGGGACCTGTAACAACTCCATTAGCGTGGGAGTTCTAATATTTATAAATTAAATACATGAAAAAGGAGATTTTAATAGGGATTGCAGTAGGTATTTTAGCAACACTTGCGGGGTATTACTTATATGTAGAATTGTTTATTAATGCCAATTTTAAGGAGGCTTTTCGATTTATTCATGAAGAAAAAATGTATGGAAAAATTCTGAGTTTAGCTGCAATACCGAATTTAGTGGTTTTTTTCGTTTTTATTAAGAAAAAACAAGACCAAAGAGCAAGAGGAGTTTTAATCGCTACACTATTTATTGCGCTCTTAATCTTAGTCTCACAATTTCTTTAATCTAACTCATAATGAAGTATTACATTATTGCAGGAGAAGCCTCAGGTGATTTACATGCTTCAAATTTAATGAAGGCTTTACAGAAAGAAGATTCGAAGGCCGATTTTAGATTTTGGGGAGGAGACCTTATGCAAGGTGTTGGAGGGACTCTTGTAAAACACTATAAAGAAAGAGCTTTTATGGGTTTTGCCGAGGTACTAATGAATCTTCGTAAAATAGTAGGTTTGATTTCTTTCTGCAAAAAAGATATTGTTAATTATCAACCAGATCAGCTTATTTTTATTGATAATTCTGGGTTTAATTTACGAATTGCAAAATGGGCTAAGAAACAAAACATTAAGACTAATTATTACATCTCACCACAAGTTTGGGCGTCACGTGCTGGTCGCGTCGAGGCGATTAAAAGGGATATTGATGCAATGTATGTTATCTTACCATTTGAAGAGGCTTTTTATAAAAAATACAACTATAAAGTCAATTTTGTAGGTCATCCATTAATTGATGCAATAGCTAACAGATCAATTACTGATGAGCAAAGTTTTAGGTCTGATCATGGATTAGGCGAGAAACCAATAATAGCCCTGTTACCTGGAAGTAGAAAGCAAGAAATTACTAAAATGCTTTCGGTAATGTTGAAAATGGCACCCAAGTTTTCCGACTTTCAATTCGTAATAGCCGGAGCGCCTAGTCAAGAAGAAGAATTTTACAAGACTTTTTTTTCTGGCACATCTGTAAAATTCGTTGCAAATAAAACGTATGATTTATTGTCGATTTCCCATACAGCTTTGGTTACTTCGGGTACTGCAACTTTAGAAACGGCCTTGTTCAAAGTTCCTCAGGTAGTTTGTTATAAAGCAGGAAATATTTCTTATCAGATAGCCAAACGAATTATTACCTTAAAGTTCATATCACTTGTTAATTTAATTATGGATCGAGAAGTTGTTACCGAATTGATTCAACATGATTTTAATGAAAAAAGAGTAACAAAAGAACTTACTAAACTATTAGATAAGTCACATCGCGAGCAGGTTTTAAAGGATTATCAAGAATTAGAAAAAAAATTAGGAGGTAAAGGAGCTAGCGCTAAAACAGCTAGTTTGATCTACAATGGCTAATCTGTTTTTGATAGATATTTATTTCTGAATTTGAAAACTAAGATGAGCATCCTTAACAGCATCCAAACTGTAAAAGCGATCCATACAGCATATAATTTAAGTCCGAAATAATCGCCAATCAATAGGGCTGGAATGAATCCTAAAAAAGTTGCTATTAACAATGTGTTTCTCAGAGTTACTGCTTCCGCTAAGCCCTTAAATAACCCATCAAAAACAAATGCAATAGCGTTTAATGGTTGCATTATAATGACGATCCAAAAAATACTATAAAAGGTATCGAGAACGATAGTTTCTTTGGTAAATAATTGACCAATGGGCTGATAAAATATAAAACAAACTGCACATAAAATGAGTGCTACAAGGGCCGCGTATTTGGTCAAGTCTATTGATAGATTCCAAAGGTTTTTATAATCTTTTTCACCTAATAATCGCCCAGAAACAATATTGCCTACACTAGAGTAACCATCTATAAAAAAGGCAAAAAATAACCATATTTGAAAAGCTATAGTTTGTGCAGCGATATAATTGTTACCATATTTAGTGGCATATGCATTCGCAAAATAGAGGGCGATATTTAATGCCAATGCACGGATAAATAAATTTAAACTTAAGAGTAATAATCGCTTTATTTCTTTATTGAATGGAAACGTAAATTTTAAATCAAAAGGTGTTTTCTTTATTACTAGTATCAATGATAGCAGCGCCATAAACCCTTGAGCAATCACACTTGCATATGCAGCTCCTTTAATGTGCATAGCTGGAATGACACCATCTATTCCGAATACAAATGCATAGTCCAATACTATATTTAAAACGGTTCCGATTATACTAATCACCATTGGCCAAAAGGTATTTTGCAAACCTCTGAAAATTCCAAAAACGGAAAATGTAAAGATGGTGAATGGTAAACCTACCGCTCGAATTTTATAATAGTCGACTGCGTAATTCAAAATTAGCCCTTCTGCATTGTAAAGTTTAAAAATGAACTCTACAAACAGTAATGTGATACCATAAATAAGAATACTAAGTGTAATGTTTATGGTAATTATTTGTCCGGGAAGTGTTTTAATTTCATCTAGTTTGTCGGCGCCGAGATATTGAGCAATTATCGCTGATATTGCCGAGCGCGTTTGAGCTAGAATCCAAAAAATAGCCGATAGAAATGAACCCGCAATTCCTACTGCTGCTAAAGATTCTATTGGATTGATATCTACATTACCAACAATCGCCGTATCTGTAATAGATAGCAACGGTTCGGCAATACCTGCAATTATTGCCGGAATAGCTAGTTTATTGATTTGTTTGAAGGAAACTTTTGGCTTCAATGTTTTGAATAAAAGATGCGTGCAAAGTTCGCTAATAACGAGCTATTATAATTGAAGATTATGAAAAATAATTAAATAAAAAAACCTCAACGACATGAGAAGCGTTGAGGTTTAATATTTTAAATAACTCTAATTTTGTTAGTATACTATAGGAACTCCTACATAACTATAGTAACTAATAGTTTTTGATACTTCAAATATAACAGGACTTTTCATTCGTCACCGACCAAAACAATAATTAAGGGTATTTTCTTAACAAATGGGGGCTTTTTACTAATAAACGGTTAATTTGAGTAGTTTTAAAGGGCGTCTATATTAATTTCTGTAATTTTAACTGAATGCAATTGCTAAAATATATACCGCTTCAGCTATTACTATGCCTTGTCATAGGCATCCTTATTGGATTTTATGTCAATATTTCTTTTTTGACTGTTTGCGTTGTATTAATAAGTTCTCTTGCGATTTTGACGCTAATATTTTTACTTATAAGAAATAGATTAAGCCTCATTTCTCTATATACTTGCTCCACCTTTTGCGTCTTTATTTGCATCGGTATCGCTGTTGTTACTTTTCATAATGATTTAAATAGAACAGATCATTATATGAACTTTTTATCTGCAAAAAAAAACCTTCAGATTGTTGCCAAAATTACCTCGCAATTAAAACCAAATTCCTATTTCAATAAATACGAAGCGAAAGTTTTAAAAATAGATGGTGAGCCAAGTGAGGGGCTGGTATTATTGAATATAAAAAAGGAGCATCTCAAGAAACAAATTTCTATAGATGATGAAATAGTTGTTTATACCCATCTTTTAGATATAGACCCACCAAAAAACCCATATCAATTCGATTATAAAAACTATTTGAAGCGACAACATATCTATAAACAGATTACGATTGCTAACGATGAATTTATAAAGCTTGAAGGTCAAAAAAGTACTTTTAATGGGTTGGCGTATAAGTTTAGAGAGAGAACCAATGAAATCTTGATAAAAAATGGATTTATCGGAGATGAATTAGCCATTGTAAATGCCTTATTATTGGGGCAACGTCAGCAGATATCAAATGAACTACTTCAAAGTTATGCGAATGCAGGGGCAATTCATATTTTGGCCATTTCCGGACTGCATGTTGGAATCATTATGCTGTTGTTGAACTTTATTTTAAAACCATTAAAGCGATTAAAAAACGGAAAGATAATTCGGCTCATTTGTGTTGTACTATTACTTTGGTTGTTCGCGTTTATTGCTGGAATGTCGGCTTCAGTTATAAGAGCAGTGACCATGTTCACTGCAGTAAGTATTGGATTGGCGATTCGAAGAAAAAATAGCGTTTATAAAAACTTGATAATCTCGATGTTTTTTTTACTATTATTTAATCCTTATTATTTGTTCGAAGTAGGGTTTCAACTCAGTTATTTAGCCGTTTTCTTCATTGTTTGGTTGCAACCAATAATTTATAATATATGGAACCCAACATGGAAATTTTTAGACTATTTTTGGCAATTATTTACGGTTTCCTTAGCTGCACAGATTGGAGTGCTGCCGTTGAGTTTGTATTATTTTCATCAGTTTCCAGGATTATTTTTTGCTGCAAATCTCGCGATTGTTCCGATATTGGGATTTGTCTTAGGGTTAGGAATTGTTATTATATTTTTAAGTTGGATACAGCTAACGCCAATATTGTTATTGAGCCTTTTTAAAGAAATAATATCCACGATGAATAGTTTAATTTCATGGATAGCTGGACAAAAGAGTTTTCTCTTTAAGGAAATTTCTTTTTCAATATTCTTGGTATTGGGGTCATACTTATTCTTAATTCTTACAGTAAGGTGGATACAAAAGAAAACCTTAGGCCGTTTAAAATTTGCATTACTTTCGCTGATTTTTTTACAAGGGATTTTTCTATTTCAGAAGTACGAATCAGCAGCACTAAATGAGTTTATCATTTTTAATAAAAGTAAAAACTCATTGATAGCAGTCAAAGAGCGAAACACTTTAACTGTTTTAAAAAAAACGGATATACAAACGTCAAATATTATAAGTGATTACACTACCGGAAGGGCTATTGATAACCTCACTGAAACGGATCATTATTCATCAATTTATACTATAAATGATAAAAACATATTGGTTGTTGACAGCTTATCGGTGTACAAACCGTTTTCATTCAAAGTCGATAAAGTCTTACTTATTAATTCTCCAAAAATAAATTTAGAACGCCTTATTGAGGAACTGAGCCCATCGATAATAATAGCAGATGCTTCCAATTACAAAAGCTATGCTGCACGTTGGCAACAAATATGTTCGAAAAGAAGAATTGCATTTCATTATACGGTGAGAGATGGCGCGTATATCGAAGAATGGTAGTTTATTTATGTAAACTTTTATAAAGTGTTCGTCTAAAACGCTCACTATTGATAAAGCCACTTCCGTAACCTAGGTCATCATATTTCTTGGTAATAGATTCCATTTTAGCTACTTCTTCTTCCGATTTTTTAAGTCCTATTTGGGTTTGAACATTTTGCATAATTTCTTCTAACATTTCTAAAAATGTTTTATAATCAGTCTGTGTAGCTACACTGCCATGACCAGGAATAATTTTGGTTTCTTCGTCAATAATTAACAAACCTGCCTTCACAGCATTGATATACCCTTTAATACTGCCCCCAGAATTTAAATCAATATACGGGTATCTTCCTTTAAAATAAGTATCTCCCGTATGGAGTACGTTGCTTTTAGAAAAATACAAGAGCGCATCACCATCAGTATGCGCATTTCCTATATGGAAAACTGCAACTTTCTCTCCGTTCATGTGAACACTCATTTTATCATTGAAGGTTATAACTGGAAAAGCTTCTTTAGGGCGCATCGACTTATCCCTTTTAGGAGTTTCTTTTAATCTTTTTCTTACATTGTCATGCGCTAGAATAGTGGCACCTTCTTTTTGAAAGTTTATATTGCCCCCTGTATGATCCCCATGCCAATGGGTGTTAACTAAAAACTTAATCGGTTTATTACTCAATTTTCGAACGGCAGTAAGAATTTTAGCC
The DNA here is from genome assembly GCA_947494325.1 of uncultured Flavobacteriaceae bacterium. GTDB lineage: Bacteria > Bacteroidota > Bacteroidia > Flavobacteriales > Flavobacteriaceae > Aureibaculum. The sequence continues at coordinate 572,696 of CANLUS010000001.1, read as the reverse complement.
GAAAGCGGGGCAAACTGATCATCAATCATAAATACACCATCATCACCTATTGAAACTCCAATATTTCCTCCTTGTCCGGTTAACATGTATACATGCTCGGATAATTTTTCTGTCTTTATTATTACTTCTTTTCTGTTTTGAGTAAAAAGTAAGGTTGAACAAAATAAGAATAGTAACGTATAAATAAATTTACGATGAATCATAATAATAGTTTAGAGGGTTTGACGTTTCAATTTACGAATTATTACAATGCAAAGAATATACACTTATAAAAGAGTTCTATTCAAAGACTGGCACTATTTTAACTATATTTGCGTTTTATAGAGAAAAAGAAAAATATAGCGCAAAAAAGGGCCTAATTTGTTGTTGTTAAAAACACAGATTATAAGCTTGCTTGACGTAAATCAAAAATTGAATTAAATGAAAATTATCGTACCTATGGCAGGTATTGGCTCACGCCTAAGACCTCACACATTAACAATTCCAAAACCATTAACATTAATAGCAGGAAAACCAATTGTTCAGCGTCTAGTTGAAGATATTGTAAAAGTGCTAAATCAAGATGTTGAAGAAATTGCTTTTGTGATTGGCCCAACCTTTCCTAAAAATACAGAAGAAAAACTGCTCAAGATTGCAAAAGGTTTAGGAGCCAAGGGAGTCGTAACTGTTCAAGAAACGGCAATGGGCACTGCACATGCCATTCATTGTGCAAAAGAATCATTAGAAGGACCTTGTGTTGTTGCTTTTGCTGATACGCTTTTTAAAGCTGACTTTACATTGAATGCAGAAGCAGATGGGGCTATTTGGGTAAAACAAGTTGAGAATCCAAGTGCCTATGGAGTTATAAAAATGAATGATGGAATCATTACGGATTTTGTGGAGAAACCTACCTCTTTCGTCTCTGACTTAGCCATTATCGGAATTTATTATTTTAAAGATGGTGCAGCTGTTCGAAAAGAAATCGAGTATTTATTAGATAACGATATTAAAGAGAAAGGAGAATATCAATTAACAAATGTGCTTGAGCACATGAAACAAAAGGGAGCGCAATTTGTTCCTGGCAAAGTTGATGAATGGATGGATTGTGGGAACAAAGAAATTACGGTTGAAACCAATGGAAAGGTACTACAATTTGCCCACGAAGAAGGTCAAAATTTAGTTGCTAAGACAGCGATTTTAGAGAATTCAACAATTATCGAGCCTTGCTACATAGGTGAAAATGTAAGACTGATCAATGCTACAATTGGACCGAATACTTCATTGGGAGATGATAGTATTGTTGAAAATTCTACTATTAAAAATTCATTAATTCAAACCAATACAACTATAAAAAATGCCGATTTAGACAATGCAATGATTGGTAATAATGTTGAATACAACGGAAAATTTACCTCTATAAGTATTGGAGATTATTCAAAATTAAGTTAAACTGAATCGTGAAAAACCGAATCATTTATATAATTATTTTATGGGTTTCCTTTTCTGGGATTGCACAAAATGACTCTATAGCGCAAAATGATTCGTTAGTACGGGTGTATGCGGTTCAAAAAAACATGAAAGAACTTCAAGAAGAGCAAAAAGCACTCAACTTCGAGAAGTTTTTTTTCGAAGCTCTTCGTGAAAAAGCAATCGAAAATCATGACAAAGCGATTAGCGCTTTAGAAAATTGTCAACGCATCCGACCAGAAAGTTTTGCCGTAAACTTCGAGCTTTCAAAGAATTACTATGCTTTAGAAAAATATTTTGAAGCAATCGGATACGCTCGGAAAGCACTCGAAAAAGAACCCGATAATCTCTTTTTGTTATCACATTTGAAAGAAGTATATGTTCGTAAAAAGGATTTTAGAGAGGCATTGAAAATTCAAGAGAAAATTATAGCTCAAAAACCTTTGCGCCAAGAAGATTTAATTATTTTATATATCAGAAATAATCAAATTGAAGATGCAAGAAATTTATTAATAGATCTCGAAAAAAATGGCTTGCTATCTGATAATTTAATGCAGTTTAAGCAATCATTGTTACCAAGTACTTCTTCCAAAAAAAATGATAGTTCGAAACAGATTAAAGATCAATCTTTGGAAGAATTAAAGGCTAATTATACTAAGAATAGATCATTTGCTTATCTCAATGCAATTTTAACAAAGCTATTTCGTAGTAAAAATTATATTGATCTTGAAGCTGAAAGTAAACAGGGTTTAGAACTATTTCCGTCGCAACCATTCGTATATTTGATACATGCCAAGGCATTAAATAAGTTAAAAAAATATGAAAAGGCTATTGATATATTGCAAAATGGTATAGATTATGTGGTAGATGATTTCAAAATGGAAGCGAATTTTTATGAAGAACTGAGTTTAGGGTATAAAGGATTGGGGAAAAATATAGAAGCTTCGAAATACTTTAATTTGGCGCTCGAAACTCGAAAAAAAACAACACAATAAATGATGCTCAAACGATTTACATATTTCTCTATTCTAACATTGTTAATTTTAACAAGCTGTAAGGCGAAAAAAGCAGCAAACAATTCAACTGTAAGAGGCATGTCAGTCAATAAAATCATAAAGAACCATTATGCAAACGACTTCGATAAGGAAACCCTTGTTGCAAAATTAAGAGTAAAATATAGAGGAAAAAGTAGTTTGCCAAGTGTGACTGCTTCATTACGCTTAAGAAAAGACAATACCATATGGATTAGTTTATCGAAATTGGGTTTTCCAATTGGAAAAGCCTTAATCACTACGAATAAAGTAAGTTATTATGAAAAAATAAATAAGACTTATTTTGAAGGTGACTTCAGATTGTTGAGTAATTGGTTAGGCACTGACCTTGATTTTGAAAAAGTGCAGAATTTATTATTAGGACAGGCGATATTGAATTTAAAAGACACGAAGTACCAGGCTACTCAAAAGGAAAATGCTTTTGATTTGATGCCCAAAAAAGCAAATGCTTTATTTGACATTTTATTTTCTATTAGCGGTTCTCACTTTAAAGTGAATAAACAAGAAATACAGCAAAAAGGTAAAACGTTGACCATAGGGTATAAAGATTATGAAAAGATTGATGATGAGATGTTTCCAAAGAAAGTTTTAATCACCGCTCTCGACGGAAAATATACAACTACAGTCGATGTTGATTACCGTTCGGTTCAATTTAATAAATCTGTAAGCTTCCCTTTTACAATCCCCAATGGATACAAAGAAATTGTTTTAAAATGATTACTTTAGCCTGCAAAAGGATTAATTTTATGTCTAAGAAGTTGCATTTTATCTTCTTTATTTTGTTGTGCTTTACGGTATCGTTTTCATCTGTTGCACAAACAAAAAAACAACTTCAAAAAAAGCGCGAACAACTTCAAAAAGAAATTAGGCAAATAAATACTTTATTGTTTAAATCAAAACAACAAGAGGAAGCACTACTTTCTGAATTAGGAGACTTAAATAAACGCATAGCGATTCGATCAAGATTAATTAGAACGATAGATCAAGAAGAAAAAGAACTTTCAGAAGAAATCGAATTGAATCAAAAAGAAATAGATTCTTTAGAAAACTCTCTCACTAAACTGAAAACGGCATATGCTGATATGATTGTGCAGTCATATAAAAGTAAAAGCAAACAAAGTACATTAATGTTCTTGTTATCGTCGAAGAGTTTCTCACAGGCTTATAAGCGAATGCAATATATGAAACAGTACAATTCATATAGAAAATTACAAGGAGAGAAGATCAAAACGGAGTATGAAAAATTAGCTGCTTTTAACGATTCTTTAATTGTTAAACAAGAAGAAAAAATACTACTAATTGCATTGTATACTAAAGAGCAAGATAGTGTTAAAAACGAGAAAAATTCGCAAGTAAAATTAGTTGAGAAAGTTAAAAAAGAAGAGAGTAAATATATCGCTGAGGTGAAACGCATCCAAAGCCAAGAAAATAAACTCAATAAACAGATTGAGCGTTTGATAGCCGAAGAAATCGCACGATCAAATAAAAAGGCCAATAGCAATTCATCTGGAATTGCAATGACCCCGGAGGAGAAATTAGTAGCCAGCACTTTTGTGGCGAATAAAGGTAGACTTCCTTGGCCAACAGAAAAGGGAATTGTGATACGAAAATATGGCAAGCAAAAGCATCCCACGTTAGCGGGAATTACGATTCAGAGTAATGGGATACAATTAGCCACAGAAAGACAAGCAAAAGCACGATCTATTTTTAAAGGGAAGGTACTATCTATTCAGTTACAACCAGGTCGAAAAAAAATGGTACTGATTCAACATGGTAATTATATTTCGGCGTATAAAAATCTTGATAATGTATTGGTAAAAAGAGGTGAAAAGGTTGCCACAAAACAAGAAATTGGCACGATTCATACCGATGCCATCACCGGCAAGACAATATTAGCATTTAGTTTGTTTAAAAACACCACGTTACAGAACCCAGAATCTTGGATAAGTAAAGCCAGAGCGCTTACCTTAGCTAGTAAATAAGGCTTTTAGTTCAGTAGCATCTGTCGGTTTCAATCTACCTGAGAGCACTAGGCTTAATTGTTTTCTGCGCAAAGCACTTTCAAAACGTTCCTTTTCTAAATCAGTTTCGGGTGTAATTGGTGGAACTTTTACAGGAGTACCCGTTCTATCCACAGCAACAAAAGTATAAATACCTTCATTTACTTTTGTTTTTTGCCCACTCTCGCGGTCTTCAGTCCATACATCAACATATATTTCCATCGAGGAGGTAAATGCTCTCGAAACTTTAGCTTCCAAAATAACAACACTACCTACAGGTACAGCTTTATTAAATGCAACATGATTTACTGAGGCGGTTACTACAATACGCTTAGAGTGTCTTTGCGCGGCAATACTACAAGCTCTATCCATACGTGCCAGTAGCTCACCTCCGAACAAATTATTCAAGGCATTTGTTTCGGCAGGAAGTACCATATCGGTTAATATCGTTAGAGATTCTTTCGGAGTTTTTGCTTCCATAAAAATATTTTTTTCGCTTTTGCGGAATCGTATCAGTAATGCTAAAATTTTTGGCAAAGATAAGGGAATTCTCCAGGAGAAATTCAATAAATAAGTAGGAAAGATTATTAAAGATCTTGAATCAAAAGCCAAGCATCTTCCGAAATTGTTTGACGTATCACTACTAGTCCTTCTCGTGCTTCTTGATTCGTATTGTAACTTTCAAAAGAGACCTGAGTTAAGCCCCATTGGTTGACTCCAAGGATTCTTGCATTAAACCCTAACTCTTTTAACTGGTGCATTTTTCTTACCGCGTTATCAGGAAAACGAAAAGCTCCAGCAATAACATGATAAGGTTTACTGGCGATTTGAGCATTCAAGGTAATTGACGGCAGCGGATCACTAACAATAAAAGTAGCTTCTTGAATTACTTTATTTTGTTGATCTAATTGTTTTGATGCTGCCTGAATTTGTTGTTTGTTTTGATAGTCTCTATAGAACTGATTCGCTGCAAAACCTAAAATAGATAAGCCTACTACAAAAATAGCTGCATATTTTAGATAGTTTGGAGCTTCTTTACTTCTTTGAGAAACTAATATTGGTGCCTTTTCTTCGAGTTCTTCAACCTCTTTAATGTATTTTTCTCTCTTTATTTCAGGAGAAACAAATGAACTCAAACCAAACGATTCCGTTAAGTAGTTGATGTTTTTTTGAGGTTCGAAAATGATATTTTCACCATCTAAACTCAAGGTGCCTACATTATCTAGAGTAATATCTTCGTGCTTTAATTTTTGCAACCACTCTTGAACTTCGAAATGAATAAAATTCATCGCTGTTTTGAATGGCATTTTATCTACGGAGGCTATATAGTTAGCTAATAAGCCATCATTATTTTTTAAATGATTATTGAAAGTTAGCACTTTAGTGGGAGGGTAGAATTCCTTTGAATTAGTACCTATTCTAGCCGATTTGGTGTTGGTAACAAACCCACCAAAATCAGGAATAATAACACATTCGTAACGGTATAATAAATCGCTTATGTAGGAACTCAATTTCACTTGAAACAAATGTAAAAAAAATAGGTTGGATAGCGATTGTTATCGACGATTTTTTTCAACAAATGTTGTATATTGATGGTTAAATTTTATCTATTGAAAGAAGAAGAGTTATTTCATTTACTTGCCTTGCAGCAAGTTGAAGGCATTGGAGATGTGAATGCTAAAAAACTCATTTCCCATTGTGGAAATGCTACCAATGTTTTTAAGGAAAAGAAGAATAACTTATTGAAAATTTCGGGAATTGGGCAATCGATGTTAGAACGCTTAAGTGACATCAAAATCTTTAAAAGAGTAGAAAAAGAATTAGTTTATGTAGCTAAGAATGCCATAGATGTTGTGACTTTTTATGACGAAGAATACCCCAAACGATTAAAGCACTGTTTTGATGCACCGCTTATAATATTTAAAAAAGGAAAGATAAATATAAGAGAGCAAAATATTATAAGTGTTGTAGGAACAAGACAAATGACGGCCTATGGCAAAAAAGTACTAGAAGATCTATTCGAAGGGCTCAAACCTTTTAAACCGATTATAGTAAGTGGATTGGCTTATGGCGTTGATATTTATGCGCATCAGTTAGCGATCAAACATAATTTTCAAACCCTGGCCGTTTTGGCTCATGGCTTAGATAGAACGTATCCTGCGGTTCATAAAAAAGAGGCACTAAAAATGCAAGGAAATGGCGGATTACTCACTGAATTCTGGTCTGAAACGAGACCAGATAGGGAGAATTTTGTGAAAAGAAATAGGATTGTGGCCGGAATATCTCAGGCAACAATTCTCATTGAATCTGCTGTTAAAGGGGGATCCTTAATTACAGCAGATATTGCAAATTCGTATAATAGAGATGTATTTGCTGTTCCAGGAAGAATTTCGGACGAATTTAGTATAGGATGCAACAACCTTATTAAAACAAATAGAGCCTCAGTATTCACTTCAATCAAAGATTTAGTTTACATATTGAATTGGAATTCTAAACCCGATATCGACGCAAAAACCATCCAAAAACAATTATTTGTTGAATTAAATGATCATGAAAAGATTATTTATAATTACCTCTTAAAAGAAGGAAAACAACAACTAGATATAATTGCTCTTTACTGTAATTTTCCAATACATAAAACAGCGAGTGTGTTATTGAATTTAGAACTCAAATCATTAACAAGACCTTTACCGGGTAAGTTTTTTGAAGCGATTTAAGAAATGACCTCTTTTTCTATAAAATACGTCACAATTGCTTCCTTCATCATAATGGTTTGTTCTCCAGGTTTTAACGTGGGTAATTCCTCAACCATTTTGTAATGCGGCCAACCGTCTGCATCAAAAAAATCAAAGGCATAATATCCAAGAGGTTCTAATAATCTACAAATCGCAATATGCATTAAGTTTACTTTCTCATCTTTTTTAAAAGTACGATACCCTTGCCCTAATTCTTGAACTCCAACTAAGTATATAATTCCGTCAATATCTAAGTCCTCTCCTTCAGCAAATTGATTGGTCAACCTTGTTTTGAGTGTTTCCCATCGCTCTTTTAATTGTTCATCTCGCGCCATAAAAAATATTAAAAAGCAAAGGTACATCGTTTTATAAAACCTAACTATCTTTGCTAAAAAGAAATCTATGTATTCGAATATAAAACAATATTTACAGGAAGAATTGATCGCTATAAAAGAAGCAGGTTTATATAAAAGTGAACGCGTTATTACGTCTTCACAAGATGCTGAAATTACTATTTCCACGGGTGAGAAAGTAATTAATTTTTGTGCTAATAATTATCTTGGGTTATCGAATCATCCTGAAGTGATTCAAGCGGCAAAAGATACCATGGATACGCATGGTTTCGGGATGTCATCAGTACGATTTATTTGCGGAACTCAAGATATCCATAAGGAATTAGAACAGAAAATCGCTGACTTTTATGGTTTTGAAGACACCATTTTATACGCTGCTGCTTTTGATGCAAATGGTGGTGTTTTTGAACCACTTTTAGGCAAAGAAGACGCGATTATTTCGGATAGTTTGAATCATGCATCCATTATTGATGGGGTTCGTTTGTGTAAGGCAGCACGGTATCGGTATCAAAACAATGATATGGAAGAATTAGAAGCGCGGTTGATTGAGGCGAATGAAGCAGGTGCACGTTTTAAAATAATAGTGACTGACGGTGTGTTCTCTATGGATGGCATTGTTGCAAGTCTTGATAAAATTTGTGATCTGGCGGATAGGTATGATGCCATGGTCATGGTTGATGAATGCCATGCTACAGGATTTATTGGTAAAACCGGACGTGGTACTTTAGAACTAAAAGATGTGTTAAATCGAGTAGACATTGTAACTGGAACATTGGGCAAAGCCATGGGAGGTGCAATGGGAGGGTATACTACCGCTAAAAAAGAAATAATTGAAATTCTACGTCAACGCTCTAGACCTTATTTGTTTTCAAATTCTTTGGCCCCTGCAATTGTTGGAGCGTCATTAAAAGTATTTGATTTACTATCTAATGATACCTCTTTGCGTGATAGATTAGAAACAAATACGAACTATTTTCGTCAAGAGATGTCGGCAGCAGGTTTCGATTTAGTGGGTGCTGATGCAGCTATAGTTCCTGTAATGCTCTATGATGCGAAATTATCTCAAGATATGGCGAATGCTTTGTTAGAAGAGGGGATTTATGTAATCGGATTTTTCTTTCCGGTGGTCCCGAAAGGTAAAGCTCGAATTAGAGTCCAGTTATCTGCAGCACATACGAAAGAACATCTCGATAAGGCCATTGCGGCTTTTACAAAGGTTGGAAAACAGTTGAATGTGATTTAAATACCTACTTTTGTTTGAGCATTTGAACAAGACGGGTACATTAAAATATTAGTATTAAGTTAGACGATATATTGTTGGTGCAAAACCAATCTTAATTATGAGTAAAATAAGAATTACGAAACACTTCGATTTTGAGACAGCACATGCGTTGTATGGTTATGATGGTAAGTGCAAAAATGTGCACGGACATAGTTATCAATTGTATGTGACCGTTATTGGCACACCAATTAGTGATGTCAATCATGTTAAAAATGGGATGGTATTAGATTTTGGAGATTTGAAGAAAATTGTAAATCAAGAAATTGTTGACATATTCGATCATGCTACTGTGTTGAATAAGAATTCACCACATAAAGAACTAGCTGAAAAAATTAGACCACATTCGCCGAAAGTAATTTTAGTTGATTATCAGCCAACTAGTGAAAATATGATTGTTGATTTTGCAGAGCTAATTAGTGCTAAGTTGCCAGAATCAGTTAAATTGCATTCACTAAAACTATATGAAACCCAAAACTCTTATGCCGAATGGTATGCCAGCGATCAGTAATCGCAACGTGTACGCTGTTGCTTACTTATAATGGATATAAAATTAACTAATAACAAAAAAATATACTTTGCTTCTGATCAGCATTTTGGTATTCCAAATCATGCAGATAGTGTGGTGCGTGAAAAAAAGTTTATTGCTTGGTTAGATAGCATTAAGAAAGATGCTGAGGTGATATTTTTATTGGGGGATTTATTTGATTGTTGGTACGAGTATAAAACCGTAGTACCAAAAGGCTTTGTTCGCGTACTAGGCAAATTAGCAGAGATTAGAGATAGCGGAATTCCAATACATTTTTTTGTAGGAAACCACGATTTGTGGATGCTTGATTATTTTGAAAAAGAATTGAATATTCCTGTGCATCATAAACCATTAGAATTTACGTCAAAAGAAAAGGTTTTCTTAATCGGTCATGGAGATGGTCTCGGTCCTGGAGATAAAGGCTACAAGCGAATGAAAAAAGTGTTTACTAATGGATTTGCACAATGGTTGTATCGATGGTTACATCCAGATATTGGAATGCGGTTTGCACAATATTTATCAACCAAGAACAAATTAATCTCCGGTGATGAAGATGCGAAGTTTTTAGGAGAAGATAATGAATGGCTCGTGCAATATTGTAAGCGCAAATTAAAAAGTAAACATTATGATTATTTTTTATTCGGACATCGTCATTTACCAATGACTATTGAACTTAATGAAAAGTCTATTTATATAAATACGGGAGATTGGATTTCACAATTTACTTATGCCGTTTTTGATGGCAATACAACAGCATTGAAAAATGGCTAAAACGAAAACTTCTTTTTTCTGTCAAAATTGTGGGACACAGTATGCAAAATGGGTGGGCAAATGCACGGCTTGTAATGAATGGAATACTATTGTTGAAGAAGTCATTCAAAAAGAAGAAAAACGTAATTGGAAACAAACAACTCCTACCAAGAGAGTCTCGAAAGCGTTAAAAATAAATGACATTGCGATCAACGAAGAGGATAGAATTGATACCAAAAACAATGAACTTAATCGTGTGCTTGGTGGTGGATTGGTAAAAGGGTCAATGACCCTGTTAGGAGGAGAGCCTGGTATTGGAAAATCAACCTTGCTTTTACAAGTGGCATTAAGTATTCATAAAAAAGTACTCTATGTTTCTGGAGAGGAAAGCCAATCACAAATAAAAATGCGCGCCGAGCGATTACATGATGAAAATTCTGATTGTCTTATTCTCACGGAAACTAAAACTCAACATATCTTTAAAACAATTGAAGAAGTGATTCCTGATGTTGTGGTGATTGATTCTATTCAAACATTACACACCGAATCTATTGAAGCCTCTCCCGGGAGTATTTCTCAAATACGAGAGACTACGGCCGAACTTATAAAGTTTGCCAAAGAAACGTCTACGCCCGTTGTTTTAATTGGACACATTACCAAAGAGGGAGCTATCGCGGGACCAAAAATTTTAGAACATATGGTCGATGTCGTGCTTCAGTTCGAAGGTGATAGAAATCATACGTATCGTATTTTAAGAGCTCAGAAAAACAGATTTGGTTCTACAGCAGAGCTTGGTATTTATGAAATGCAAAGTATGGGTTTACGAGAAGTCGAAAATCCATCCGAAATTTTAATTTCTGAAAAAGATGAATCTTTAAGTGGAACCGCTATTGCAGCAACTTTAGAAGGAATGCGCCCCTTAATGATTGAAGTACAAGCCTTGGTGAGCACCGCAGTTTATGGTACACCTCAACGATCAGCAACAGGATACAATATTAAACGCTTGAATATGATCTTGGCGGTGTTAGAGAAGCGAGCTGGTTTTCGACTTGGAGCTAAAGATGTATTTTTAAATATCGCAGGAGGGATCTCTGTTGATGATCCGGCGATAGATTTGGCTGTTGTTGCTTCTATTTTATCATCGAATGAAGACGAGGCTATTGCACAAGACACTTGTTTTGCTGCAGAGGTAGGTCTCGCAGGAGAAATTCGACCTGTAAATCGCATAGATCAACGGATTTTAGAAGCGGAAAAACTAGGATTTTCTACAATTATTGTTTCTAAGTTCAACAAGATTTCAAATAGTAATTATACTATTAAGGTTGTCTTGGTTTCCAAAATTGAGGAAGTATACCAACAACTGTTTTAACCCAGTTTCTAAACGATAAGACTCTTTTTCTTTGTATTTTAGGCTTTCATTGAAAAAAAATGACAATGCCCATAAAATTTTCACGAAGCGAATACGCTGTTTATCTCTTACTAATTGTTTTGTTCTTATCCTGCGGTAGTTCTTCTTCAGAGACTCCATCCAATGAAAATGAAATTCCTCAAAATGAATTTGCGACTGTTGTTGAAGAATATGGAAAATTGAAAGTTTCTGGCAATAAGATCGTTGATAAAAATAGCAATGCTGTTCAATTGCGTGGGATGTCTTTATTTTGGAGTCAATGGATTGGAAAGTACTATAATCGAGAAACTGTAAAATGGCTCAAAGATGATTGGCAGTGCACAGTTGTTCGAGCAGCGATGGCAGTAGAACACGACGGATATTTAACAAATCCTGAACAAGAGAAAGCAAAAGTTATTGCTGTTGTTGACGCCGCCATTGCCGAAGGAATTTATGTGATTATCGATTGGCACGATCATCATGGAGAAGATCATTTAGAAGAAGCTAAAACGTTTTTTGGTGAAATGGCACAAAAATATGGAGCCTATCCCAATGTCATTTTTGAAACTTATAATGAACCCTTAGATGTTTCTTGGACCGATGTTTTAAAGCCATATCATGAAGCAGTAATTGCCGAGATCCGTAAACATGCCCCTGATAATTTGATCATTTGCGGTACACGCAATTGGTCGCAGAATGTTGACGATGTTATTGGTCATAAAATCAATGATGAAAATGTGGCATATACATTACACTATTATGCCGCAACACATAATGAGAGTTTAAGAGACATTGCGCTGTTGGCATTAAACAATGATATAGCTTTATTTGTAACAGAATATGGAACAACAGAAGCCTCTGGTGATGGGAGCATTGATGCAAACGAATCTCAACGTTGGTGGAGCTTCTTAGATACCCATAAAATTTCTTCCTGTAATTGGTCGATCGCTGACAAAGAAGAATTGGCAGCGGCTTTAAAGCCTAATGCCAGTGCAACAGGTAATTGGGAAGAAAATAACTTAACAACTTCTGGAAAATTAGTACGACAAGAAATTCGCAGCAAGAATAAAGAATACTAGCCTATGGTAGTAATAAGATTACTATTTTCGTAGCTGCTTTTCGCGCTTAGTCACTTTTTCTTTTAATTTTTCAATTTTCTCAAGCCATTCGGCTTCTTCAATAGGAGAAAGTTCTCCTTTTTCCTTTAGTTTTTTATATTTCTTTTCGGCTTTTTCTAATTTTTTCTGTGCAGACTTATGGTTACTAATTGCCTTTTCTTTTTGCTTTAATTCTTTTTCTTTTCTCTTTTTTTCCTTTTCGATTTTTTTCTGTTCACGTTCACGCTCTTTTTCCTCTTTCTCCTTCTTTTTGAGCGCTTTTTCTTTTTTACGAGCAGCTTTTTCGCGTTCGTCTTCTAATTCTTCTTGCTCTTTTTTCTTCTGAGCTTGCTCACGTGCTACTTTTTCGTTTTCTAATTTGGCAATAGCATTCTTTTTATCTTCTCTCTGTTGTTGCTCCTTTTCTCTTTGAGCCTGCTCACTTGCTGCTTTTTCAGTTGCTAGTCGAGCGATTGCATTTTTTTTATCTTCTTTTTGCCGCGTGATTTTCTCTTCTAAGGCTTCTTTCTTTTCTTCCTTCTCTTTCTTTTGTTCTTTTACCTCCTTTTGTTCTCTTTTTTCTACCTCTTCTTCTTTTTTGAGATCTGCGTTTACTGTTAGTTTTGTATCCGATTTTTCTTTAGATACCTTTTTGTCATTTTCATCAGAACTCACTACTTTATCTGTCTCTTTTTCCCTCTCTTCTACAACTTTCTTCGTCATATTATTAGAGACTTCATTAGCTGCAACTGCAGTGACTTTTTCAGTAGGGTTGATTTGTTGAACGATAGCCTTGGCTTGGGCTTCTTTGGAAGTTTCTTCAGGGGTAACTTTAACTACAGCAACTGCATCATTAGTTGGAGCTGGAGTTTTCTCCTTCCAAAATCCCTCTGGTAATTTATAGCGCTCTCGTCTGGGAACGTTTTTGTATTTTTCTTTTAGCTTGCCTCTTTCAGTATATAATTCTTTGGCTATTAAATGTATTGTATCTCTTGCACCACTTGTGAGTTTCCCATATACATCATGACCTCTATGAAATATTTTACTTTTTACGATCGTATAGTAATTATCTTTATAATGCACTTTCTGGGCGTATATAGAAAACCCCATAAATAATACAATAACTGAAAGGAAAAGTTTGCTTGATTTCATAACTGGTGTTTTAAGAGTAACGAAATTACAGTATTTTAATTATATATAGTTATCTTTAAATATGGCGATTAATTTTAGAAAATGTGAATTTAGTGACCTTGCATTACTCTTAAAGATTGCAAAAAAAACATTTGTTGATGCTTTTGAAAAAGATAATAATCCTGATGATTTTAATACATATATAAGGTCTGCATTTAGCGAAAAACAATTCAAAAAAGAGTTGACAGATGTGAATAGCCATTTTTATGTTGCCTATGTTGAAGGTGCTCTTGTTGGATACTTCAAACTGAATGAACATCAGGCACAGAACGAGCAATTTGAAGACTCATCGATTGAATTAGAACGTATTTATATATTAAATACTTTTCAAAAACAAGGCTTCGGGAGGCTACTTCTTTTTAAGGCAATAGAGATCGCAAGAACGAAGAAAGTTTCTTTTTTATGGCTAGGCGTTTGGGAAGAAAACAAGGCGGCAATTCGTTTTTATGAACGTTATGGGTTTGAAAGATTTGATATGCATCCTTATTATATTGGGCGCGATAAACAATTAGATTGGTTGCTCAAATTTATCTTAGATTAACTTGTAGAAATGTTGTAATTTCATACAAGACAAAATAAAAGAATTAAACAATCATATTAAATGGAAAAAAAGGTGCTTCTTATCATATTGTTTTTAGGCTCAATTACTCAATTTTATGCGCAACAATTGGAGTATTTTCCTGGACGAAATGAAGTATGGAAAGAGAAGCTTGCAAAAGACTATAAAATTAATGAAGTAACCTTAGAAGAGGCTGTTTCTTTTGCAAAATCGAACGAATATTCGGGATCAAGAGACTTAAGAAGAGCAATTCTCAAAGGGTTTGAAAGAGAGCCATTTCATGAAATTTTAGGCCCTACTAAGAAACGAGGAGGCCCCGCAGGAATGATCTTAAAAGATGGTTATATAATTGCCAAATGGGGCGATATAAAACGAGTGGATATGACTTTTAGTGTTACGAAAAGTTTCTTATCTACCATGGCGGGCTTAGCTTCTGATCATAGATTAATTGCAAATGTCAACGATAAAGTTGGTACTTACATCTGGGATGGTACGTTTGACGGGCGCCACAATAGTAAAATAACCTGGGAGCATTTATTACAACAAAATTCTGATTGGTCAGGACAATTATGGGGAGGAAAAGACTGGGCCGACCGTCCTCCAAGAGAAGGAGACTTAGACGATTGGAAATATAGAAAATTGCATGAACCAGGTACTGTTATGGAATATAATGATGTACGCGTAAATGTATTGGCCTATTCGTTAACACATGTATGGAGAAAACCCTTACCACAAGTATTGAAGGATGAAGTTATGGACCCTATTGGAGCATCCACAACTTGGAGATGGCATGGCTATAAAAAAGCTTGGACAGAAATAGATGGCATCAATATGAAATCTGTAACCGGTGGAGGACACTCAGGAGCTGGATTATTTATTTCTGCTGAAGATATGGCTCGCTTCGGACTCTTATTCTTGAATGATGGGGTTTGGAATACGAAACGATTATTGAGTAGCGAATGGATAGCTAAAGCGAGAACACCATCTAGGCCAAATAGTAACTATGGTTACATGTGGTGGTTAAATAAGAAAGGAAAACGTCACTGGGGAGGTCTTTCAGAAAAAATATATTATGCCGCTGGCTTTGGAGGAAATTTTATAGTTATCGATCAAGAAAAAAACCTGGTGATTGTAACGCGTTGGTTAGAACCTTCAAAAATTGAAGCCTTTATGAAAAAGGTGTACGCTGCATTTTAATCTTCTAAAACAGTATTCATTTCCCATCCATCATATTTTCCGTAATAGCGCTGCGATAACTGTCTTAGTACTTTTGTAATAGCTGAAATATTAGCGGGATGTACCGAGTCTTTTCTAGAGAGCACCACTTGATATGGATATCTTTTCTCTTTTTTATACGCTAAAGAATCAACCGAAAAATTTAAAACTTTAGATTTATCGACGAATTTCGTGCGTCTTTTTATATTGTTAAAATAGAACCAATGATTAATTTTTCTAGGAGTATTTAATGCATCTCCGTTTTGAGCCAGTTCAGACAGGTATTCATGGTTGACAAAAAATTCATTGGACAGATCAGCTGGTAATAAAGTTTCACTAAAATACTGCCATTTTCTATCGGGTTTAATGGTCAAATAGTTCTTTTTACTGGCAAAGTTTCTTTGGATTGTTTTGTCAAGAGTACTTCTAATTTTAGTGGTATCTTTTACATAATAGATATCAAATCCAGTACACTTATAGGTAATGATGCCAGCTAACTTATTTTTGGTGATTTTATCAATTTTATAAGCCAACGAATCTGAAAAAGTATAGAAATCTTCGAGGCCGCTCGGTCTAGGAAAACCATTCTTATAACAATCACTAGTTTTAGTGGCCACAATCAACAAATTTTTATAATTAGGACGTGAAAAGTAGAGATCCATATTTACCGTGACCTCCATTAAATGGTTATCTGTTTTTTTGATATAGGTTTCCCAACTTTCTTCTTGTGCAAATGTTTGCAATGAGTAAGCGACTAAGAGCAGTAGCATATAGCTACTTTTTTTGAGATAGAAAGGCATGTAAATCAAGTAAGTGTTAAATGAAACATAAAGATATCAAAAATGATGCCTTGATTTAAATATTACAAATTATTTCAGCGGCTTTTTCTAAAGTATCTTTCTTCTTTGCAAAACAAAAACGAAGTAATGTGTCATGGTTATCTGCTTCATTGAAGACTGATATCGGAATCGACGCTAATTTATTTTTTGTTACCAGTCTTTTTGCAAAATCAATATCATTTTCGTCAGTTATTGCGCTATAATCTAGCACTTGAAAATAGGTACCGCTCGAAGGAATACATGTGAAACGTGACCCTTTGATGGCGTTTAGGAAAAAATTTCTCTTCTCTTGATAAAAACTGCTAATATATTGGTAATTCTTAGGTTCTTTTAAATGTGTAGCAAAAGCCACTTGCATTGGATGATTTATACAGAAAACATTAAACTGATGTACCTTTCTAAATTCATGCATCAACTCAGCGGGTGCAACGCAATACCCCATTTTCCAACCAGTATTGTGAAATGTTTTACCAAAAGAAGCGCATATAAAACTACGTTCTTTTAGCCCTGGAAATAAACAAGCACTTTGATGTTGATGGCCGTCGAAAATGATGTGCTCATAAACTTCGTCGCTGAGAATGATAATATTGGTGTCTTTGACAAGAGCTTCGAGTTTTAACATATCCTCTTTACTCCATATGGTACCAGAAGGGTTATGTGGAGTATTAATGATAATCATTTTTGTGTTCGAGTTGATTAATTTTCTTACGACCTCCCAATCAACTTTAAAACGAGGAGATTCTAGTTGCACAACAACTGAAGTACCTTTCATAAGTTCAATAGCTGGTTCATAACAATCATAGGCCGGCTTGAAAATGATCACTTCATCATGCTCATGTATAAAAGCAGATATAATGGTGAAAATCGCCTGTGTAGCGCCAGCTGTAATGGTTATTTCCTTTTCAGGATGATAATTGGTACTATACAAATGATCAAACTTTTCGGCCAAAGATTGTCGTAACCCTAAGGTTCCTTGCATTGGAGCGTATTGATTTTTCCCATTACTCATCGCTTGTGAAACCAGATCTATCAATATTGGATCAGATGGAAAATCAGGAAAGCCTTGTGATAAATTAATGGCATTATAATCGTTAGCCAATTTTCCCATAACTGTAAAGATGGTAGTCTTAACATCTGGGAGTTTTGATAACAAAGAGGCATTGTTAAAAGACATAATTTATTTTAGGATTATAAATTTACGTAATCTACAATAATAAATGAGGTAATTTTTACGTTACATACCTATATAAAACGTATTGATTATGAAAATAGTAACAATACTCTCCGCAATTTTTTTCTTGACATTAAGTTCGTATTCAGAACCAACCTCATTTGATAAGTGTATGGTTCGATTAACTAAAGAACAATTAATGTCCGATGTTATCGAACTTCATTGTTCCGGTTTCATAGATAACCAAACATTTACCATTAAAGGTTTTACGATCAAATTTCCAGGATTTCCAGCTGAGGAAGTGGCAGGAGGTCAGTTAAATGAAGATGCTAGATTCTATGCCCGAAAGTTAAAAGCCAATCAAATGGTAACGCTATCCAATATTAAAAAGGCCTATCAAGAAGGAAAATTGGTGACAGGAAAAGAAATTCCGTCTTTCTATATCAAAATTATTGAGTCGCAAATAGCGACTACAGATTTGGACTAGAGTTATAGTATAGTCTATCATATAAAAAACCCCAAGTGAAACTTGGGGTTTTGATTTTATTGTATGAATCGAAGTTAACCTTTCAAACTAGCACTTAAATATTCACGATTCATTCGTGCGATGTTTTCTAATGAAATACCTTTTGGACATTCTACTTCACATGCGCCGGTGTTGGTACAGTTTCCAAAACCTTCTTCGTCCATTTGTTTCACCATGTTTAAAACACGATCTGTAGCCTCTACTTGCCCTTGAGGTAATAAAGCATATTGAGAAACCTTTGCAGAAACGAATAACATAGCAGAAGAGTTTTTACAACTCGCTACGCAGGCACCACATCCAATACAAGTAGCAGCATCCATCGCTTCATCGGCAGCATTTTTAGAAATCGGAATTGAATTCGCATCTTGCGTATTTCCTGAAGTGTTTACCGAAATAAAACCACCAGAATGTTGAATACGATCAAAAGAACTTCTATCGACTACTAAATCTTTAATTACCGGAAATGCCTTTGCTCTAAACGGCTCGATAAAAATAGTATCACCATCTTTAAACTTTCGCATGTGTAGCTGACAAGTTGTAACTAATCTATCTGGTCCATGCGCTTCTCCATTGATGTATAACGAACACATTCCGCAAATTCCTTCTCTACAATCATGATCAAAAGCAACAGGATCATCACCATTTGTAATTAATTGATCATTAAGGATATCTAGCATCTCCAAAAATGACATATCACCTTCTATACCAGTAATAGGATAGGTTACTATTTGTCCTTTATCGTTAGCGTTTTTCTGACGCCATATTTTTAAAGTTAAATTCATAATTTATGGTATTATTTATAACTTCTTTCTTTTACTTGAATATTATCATATGTCAGTTCTTCCTTATGCAATACTGCATCTTTAGGTTCCCCTTTATATTCCCAGGCAGAAGCATATTGAAATTCCTTTCTACGCTTCGCTTCGCCTTCTTCTGTTTGATGTTCTTCTCTAAAATGTCCTCCAGCAGATTCTTCTCTTTGCAAGGCATCTTTCGCAAATAACTCCCCTAATTCTAAAAAGTCTGCTACACGACCGGCCTTGGCTAATTCTTCGTTGAATTCGTTCGCCGATCCAGGAACTTTTACGTCCTTGTAGAATTCAGCTCTAAGCTCCGCAATTTCAGAAATGGCTTCTTTTAATTCCTTTTCATTTCTAGACATCCCGCATTTGTTCCACATGATTTTTCCTAGCTTCTTATGGAAATAATCCACAGGTTTGCTACCATCATTGTTGATAAAATGATTGATAGTTTCCTTTACAGATTTTTCGGCTTCTTCAAACTCAGGACTATCAGTTGAGATAGTACCCGTTCTGATATCATCAGATAAGTAATCACCGATAGTATAAGGCAATACAAAATAACCATCAGCCAATCCTTGCATTAAGGCAGAGGCTCCTAAACGGTTCGCACCATGATCTGAGAAGTTGGCTTCGCCGATACAAAATAATCCAGGAACTGTTGTTTGTAAATTATAATCTACCCAAACACCACCCATTGTGTAATGTACTGCAGGGTAAATCATCATTGGCGTTTCATAAGGGTTCTCATCGACGATTTTCTCATACATCTGGAATAGGTTTCCATATTTGGCTTTCACCACTTCTTTACCCAATGATTTTACCAAGGCATCATCATTTTCATTTAATCCTTTTATATGGGCTTGCTCTTTTCCATAACGTTGTATTGCTGAAGCAAAATCTAAATATACTGCTTCACCTGTTGCGTTAACGCCAAAACCTGCATCACAACGTTCTTTAGCCGCACGAGATGCAACATCACGAGGAACTAAATTTCCAAAAGCCGGATAACGCCGCTCTAAATAATAGTCTCTATCTTCTTCAGAAAGCTGCGTTGGTTTCAATGTTTTATTTCTAATAGCCTCAACATCTTTTTTATGTTTAGGTACCCAAATCCGTCCGTCATTACGCAATGATTCAGACATCAATGTTAATTTTGATTGATGATCTCCAGAAACAGGAATACATGTTGGGTGAATTTGTGTATAACAAGGGTTTGCGAAGAACGCTCCTTTTTTATGCGCTTTCCAACCAGCAGTAACATTACTACCCATGGCATTAGTTGATAAAAAGAATACGTTGCCATAACCACCTGTACCGAGAACTACGGCATGTGCCGAGTGACGCTCAATTTCGCCATTGACCAAGTTTCGTGTAATAATTCCACGTGCTTTTCCGTCAACGATCACAACATCTAACATTTCATGACGGTTGTACATTTTAATTTTACCACGACCGATTTGACGATTCATAGCAGAATAGGCACCCAATAGTAATTGTTGACCCGTTTGCCCTTTGGCATAGAACGTTCTCGAAACGAGTACACCTCCAAAAGAACGATTGTCTAACAAACCACCATAGTCACGAGCAAAAGGAACACCTTGAGCAACGCACTGATCGATAATATTTGCAGAAACTTCTGCCAATCGATATACATTTGCTTCTCGTGAACGATAATCACCACCTTTTACAGTATCGTAGAATAAGCGATAGGTAGAATCTCCATCACCTTGATAGTTTTTTGCAGCATTTATTCCGCCCTGAGCGGCAATAGAGTGCGCACGACGTGGAGAATCTTGAAAACAGAATGCTTTTACATTGTAACCAAGTTCGGCTAGTGTTGCAGCGGCAGAACCACCTGCTAAACCAGTTCCTACCACAATAACGTCAATATTACGTTTATTGGCAGGGTTCACCAAATCAATAGTATTTTTATGATTTGTCCATTTATCTTTTAATGGACCATCTGGTATTTTAGAATCTAATGTTGCCATAGATATATTTTGTTAGTGATTTAAATGATGGAAAAGTGCAATAACTACAAACCCTAAAGGAATTAAGATCGCGTATAATTTTCCAAAAGTTTTCAATCCTTTCGTATATTTATTGTTCGCTCCAACCGATTGAAATGCCGAATTGAATCCGTGTAATAAATGCAGAGCTAAGAACACAAAGGCAATTACATACAATACAACCCTCCAAACATCTACAAATTTATGTTGTAACTCTTCGTAATATCTCAAACCGCTTTCTGCATTATTTGCGTCTATTAGACCAGACATATCTCCTTCAATAAACTTGGTCTTTATCTCTGGAAACCAAAAGTCATAGAAATGTAATGCTATAAATGCTAAAATGGCGAGTCCACTCCAAATCATATTTCTACTCATCCATGATGAATTTGCAGCACCATTATTTTTGGCGTATTTTACGGTTCGGGCATTTTTGTTTTTGATCTCTAAAATGAAGCCCATTACAAAATGGAAGACAACGCCGAATATTAAGACGGGTTGTAGCGCATATTGTACCAGAGGATTGGTACCCATAAAGTGGGAAAGATCGTTAAATATATCGGCACTAAAAATTGAAGTAACGTTAATTGCAAAATGTTGTAGTAAAAAGAACATCAGAAAAAAAGCCGAAAGTGCCATGGCAAATTTTCTCGCAATAGAAGAATTTAAAATTCCACTCATTTTGATTAGTTTTATATTAAAGCAAAGGTAAGACATCCTAAGCTGATGTTAAAAACGAATTGGATTATTTTTTATTATTTAGAAACGTTTTAAAGACTTAACTTTAGAAGCTCTAGTAAGTTATTTTAAATTTTACTACCAATTGATTAGCGAAATCCAAAAATTATGTACAGTAAAAAAATTCAATTTAAAAATGATAGAGGTTTACTTTTAGAAGGGAATATTGATTTTCCTATTGATAAGAAACCATTAAGTTATGCCTTGTTTGCCCATTTTTTCACCGGGAATAAAAATTTTACTGCTGTACGAAATATCTCAAAGGCTTTAACCCAAAATAGAATTGCCGTAATGCGTTTTGACTTTACAGGGTTAGGCAATAGTGAAGGCGCTTTTGAAGATTCAAATTTCTCTACAAATATTAGTGATTTAATAGCTGCAGCAGAATATTTAAAAGAAAATCATGAATCCCCGAAAATAATTATTGGACACTCTCTTGGGGGAGCTGCAGGTATATTCGCTGCGAATCGAATAGATTCCATTCAAGCAATAGTTACTATTGGAGCACCATCAAGACCCTCACATGTAGAACATTTATTCGAAGATCATCTCGAGGATATTAACCTAGACGGGGAAGCAACTTTTGAAATAGCCGGAAGGCAATTCACCATAAAAAAACAATTTTTGGATGATCTGGGATCTAAAGATATGCCAACGCTTCTCAAAAAATCTAGGAAGCCTATTTTAGTCTTGCATTCACCGCAAGATAGGGTTGTAGAAATACAAAACGCAAAAGAAATTTATAGTGCTGCGCACCACCCAAAAAGCTTTATTTCTTTAGATGGAGCAAATCATTTACTGACCAATAAAGAGGATTCTTTTTATGTAGGAGCGGTAGTTTCAAGTTGGGTAAGACGCTATGTCAAATTTGATGAGGTGACTGCTCTTCAAACAGACAAACAAACCGTAGTGAGAATTGGTAGGACCAAGTATTCTACAGAAATTTCAGCAAGATCACATTCTATTATTGCAGATGAACCTAAAAAATATGGAGGAAATGATGTTGGAGCAACCCCGTATGAATTGTTATTAGCTAGTTTAGGATCTTGTACAGCGATCACTTTACGCATGTATGCGGATAGGAAAAAATGGGATTTAGACGAGGTTCTGGTACATTTAGAGCATTTTAAGCAGCATGCCGATGATTGTAATTCATGTAGTAGTGATAGAACGGCAAAAATTGATAAGTTTGTAAGAACGATAGAGTTAGTAGGCGATTTGACTTTCGAAGAGAGAAAAAGATTATTAGAAATTGCAAATAGATGCCCAGTACATAGAACCTTAGAAAATAAAATAGAGATAGAAACAGTTTTAAGATAACCACAACCAACCAATGAAAATATTTGTATTATCTGTTGGCGAAAGTATATATTCGACCAAAAGATTGGTGGAAGAAGCCGAAGAAAGAGGACATCATGTTCGTGTAGTGAACCACACCAAATGTTCTGTAAAACTGGGTAAAGGAAGACCGCAAATTATTTTTGAAGGCGAAAATATTATTGATAAAGCAGATGTAATAATTCCGAGAATTGGAGGTTCAGTAAGCCGCCATGGTGCTGCAATTGTTAAAGAATTCGAGATGAATGGTGTTTTTAGCACAGCACGTTCTCTAGGCATCTTGAGGGCACAAAATAAAGTGAGAACACTTCAGATAATGAATAGAAAAAATGTCCCGATTCCGCAAACTGTTTTTTCTACTAACACCAAAAATATTAAAGAACAAATAGAGTTGTTAGGCGGACCTCCAATAATTATCAAACTACAAGAAGGAACACAAGGTCTCGGCGTTGTGCTGGCAGAAACCCAGAAGTCAGCGAAATCGATAATTGATACATTCTATACTATGAATGCTAGCTTTATGCTTCAAGAATATATCGAAGAATCTAATGGCGAAGATATTCGCGCTATTGTTGTTGGTAATAAAGTTGTAGCGGCAATGAAAAGAAAGGGGGAAGTTGGCGAGTTTAGATCAAATATTCATAGAGGAGGTACTGGAGAAGTAGTAACTATTTCTGCGAAAGAAACAAGAATCGCATTGCAGGCAGCGCGTCATTTAGGGTTGCCGGTAGCGGGAGTGGATATGATTGTATCGAAAAGAGGGCCATTGCTAATTGAAGTAAACGCCTCGCCGGGGTTACAAGGAGTTGAAGCCTACACCAAGGTAAATATTGCTGAACACATTATAAAATTTTTAGAAACAAATGTTCGAAAAAGATTTCAGAAACGAACCCGTTGAACTGAGAGGTGAAAAGGTTGGTTTAGGAGAAAGTAAATTAATAAAATTTGCAATTGATAGGTTACCTACTGGGACTTTAATTGAGATACCCGTGTACGTTTTTAATGGAAAAGAAAAAGGGCCTACGGTACTCTTGCAAGGAGGACTGCACGGCGATGAAACCAATAGTATTGAAATTATTCGAAGGATGCTTGAAAACAAGTATTTCAAGATAAAAAGAGGTTGTGTTATTGTAGTCCCGGTATTGAGTGTTTTTGGATTCTTACATTTTTCTAGAGACGTACATGGGAAAGATGTAAACCGGAGTTTCCCAGGAACGAAAACAGGATCCTTAGCAAGTAGAATTGCCTATTTTCATATGCGAGAAATAGTTGAAAACATTGATTTTGGAATCGATTTTCATACGGGAGGTGCACAGCGTAGTAATTATCCACAAATTAGATATACCGACGAATCTGTAGTTGGTGAAAAGTTAGCCAATATTTTTAACGCTCCCTTTAATTTCCCATCAAAATTAATTCAAAAATCTTTTCGTAAAGAAGCACATAAAAATAATATTCCGATCATTGTATATGAAGGAGGAGAAGCTTTGCGATTTGATGAACTGGCCATAGAAGAAGGGATTAAAGGAACACTCCGTGTATTGAAACACTTTAGAATGATTGTAAAAAATCCATTGAAAGATAGTAAGAAAACGAAAAGTATTAATTTAACGAAAAGACGATGGATTCGAGCAAAAACTGCCGGCTTGTTTAATGCATTCGTTCATAACGGAACTAAGGTCACCAAAGGTCAAGTTTTAGGAGATATAACCGATACATACGGAGAAACTTCCGTAAAGGTAAAAGCTCCAATGGATGGCTATATTATTGCAATTAATAACTTTCCCATTATTAATCGAGGAGACGCCATCTTCCATATAGGAGAATAGCAATTAAGGTTGTATATTTACCGACAATTCATAGATTTGAATATCAATGACAGAAGCTAAGAAACATACATTAGATCCAAGTAAGTGGGTAGACTCTCACTCTGACTATCTCTTTAATTATACAATTACTAGAGTTGATAGCCAAGAGTTAGCGAAGGATATCGTGCAAGAGACATTTTTCTCAGGATTGAAGGCCATGAAAAATTTTCGAGGCCAAGCTGCAGAACGAACATGGCTAATTTCCATTTTGAAGCGTAAGATAATTGATCATTATCGAAAGATCAATTCTGCCAGGGGGAAAGCCGAGGTAAAAGTGAATTTTTATGAAGAAGGAGATAAAAAAGGAAGTTGGATTGAAGAAAGAGTTCCGCAGCAATGGGGAAATGAAGCAGAAAAGAATATTGAGAATACCGAATTAAAAGGAACACTTGATGGTTGTATTGAAAATTTACCCGAAAAGTATAGAACAGTTTTCTTGTTGAAGAATGTTCAACAATATGAAACTGAAGAAATTTGTAATGAATTGGGAATAACTGCGTCTAACCTATGGGTTATTATACATAGAGCCAGACATCAGTTGAGAAAATGTATGGAAGACAATTGGTTCGCTAAATAAAATTTAATGAGTTTAAAATTATTCATAAGCTGTGATGAGGCTACGACAATTTGTACTAAAAATCAGTACAAAGAAGCTACTTTGATGGAAAAAATTAAACTGAACATTCACTTACTTAGCTGTAAGATATGTGGTTTGTATTCTAAACAAAATGTGAAGTTAACTGAAATATGTAACAAGCACTTACAAAAACCAGATTGCGAGAATAAATTGTCTGATGAAGAGAAGAACGCACTAAAAGAAAAATTGAAAGGATTCAATATGTAATCACGTACAAAGAATTAAATTTGAAGCAGTACTCCTTTGTGAGTGCTGCTTTTTTTATATTTGAAACAAAACTTCTAGGATGAATTTTTTACCGGAAAAAATAGATGCTTATGCTGTTGCCCACTCTGAGGATGAACCGGCTCTTTTGAGAGAGCTGTCTAAAGAGACTTGGCAAAAAGTACTAAATCCAGCAATGTTGAGCGAGCACTATCAAGGTAGAATTTTATCGCTTTTGTCTAAGTTAATTCAACCAAAATCAATTTTAGAATTAGGAACATATACAGGTTACTCAGCGTTATGTTTAGCAGAAGGATTATCTGAAGATGGAATATTGCATACGATTGATCACAATGAAGAATTGTATGATTTTCAGCGAAAATATTTTAAGAAGTCACCATTTTCGCATCAAATAAAACAGTATACGGGTAAAGCATTAAAAATTATTCCAACGATAGAAACTATGTACGATTTGGTTTTTATTGATGCCGATAAAAGTAACTACTCGAATTATTTTAAAATGATCATTGATAGAATGAATGTTGGTGGTATTATCATATCAGACAACGTTTTATGGTATGGGAAAGTTGTAGAAAATGCTGATCCCAAAGATGCAGATACCAAAGCACTCATTGCTTATAATTCATTGTTAAAAGAAGATTCAAGAATAGAAACGGTACTTCTGCCTATTCGCGATGGATTAACCATAAGTAGGGTGAAATAATTTAAGATGAAACTTGTAGCTGGGAAGATGAAGCATTTTCAACCTCATCCTTCCAGCTTCTAACTTTTTTAATACCCCCTCACTGCTCTTAAGGCGTTTATATTTCCATATCCATAACTCCCATTTTTACTCGGGTAAAAATCGGCAGACTCTTTTAAACGTTGCAAAACTTGTGCTCGTGTCCATGAAGGATATTTTGCCCATACCAAGGCTGCCATTCCAGCCGTCGTAGCAGTTGCTACAGACGACCCTCCAAAATATTGAGATTGACCGTTGTTGAAACCTAACACTGGTTGATGATTGTTATTACCTCTTTCCATAATTACAGTAAAATCAATTTTACTTCCTTTGTGACAGGTGTCACATTCGTCATAACCTGTTTCTTCTTCAACACCAGTTACCGCAATTGTTTCACTCATGGTCGCAGGAAAAATAACACCGTACCAATTGGTAAAGCTAGTTGATGTACCTCCAGCAGCAAAAATCATTTTACCTCTTGCGTATGCATATTTTACAGCGTCTTTAATCCGACCAATACTCCAAGGATATCCAATGGACATCGAAATTATTTTCACATCACTTCTATTACCTAATGCTTTTAATGCATTTGCAACTCCTTTACGTTCATGGTATCCATTTAAAACAACATCGCTAGTACCACGATATGATATAATGTTACTTTCATAAGCCACACCTATAAATTGACCGCCGTTGTTATTTGGTGCGCCAACAGCTGCGCTCGCACTTGTACCATGACCGCATTTATCGTTTGCACCGTCTGTTTTACGAGACCATGGCCATACAGAATCCACGTAAGTTCCATACTTTCTAATATATCTACCACTGTAATAATCATCAAATTTAGATCCCAAATAAGGTTGATTTGAAGATACGCCTGTGTCAATAACACCTACACCTACGCCTCTACCTTTGCTATAGGCCCAGGCTTGATTGATCTTATGGTCGTAAAAATTCCAAGGTATTTTTGCTCCTGAAGCTAGTGTACCATAATCGGCGTTACTAATGTTCTCACCCGACTGATTACAGCCAGAAGAAGACTTGGCTTCTGAGATATTGTATCTATAGCCTTCAGGCTCTATGTATCGTATATGTTCATTTTTCCTTAATTCAGCAACGACTTCTAACGAGGAAACTTTCACATCAATAAAATTGAGTATGTCATCTTCATAGATGAGAGTTTCTTCTCCACTTTTTTGCTGTTCTTTTGCAGTAATTGTTGCTAATATTTCAAGTTTAATATTTGTGAGAGCAGAACTTTTAGTTTCACTGAAACTAGTTTGTCCATATCCAATGGTTAAAATATCGCCTCCATGTACTACGGCACTCCACAATAAATGATCACTCGCATCTTGCCAGTTAAAGGAACCTTCTTTTTCTATGGCGGCATCAATTTCAACATTTATTTCTTCGGGACTTAACGCTTTTTGTTGTCCTGTTTGTGGCTGTTGTCTTTCCTCTTGAGGCATCTCATCATTGGTACAAGAAGTTACTAAAACAAGCATGATGAAACAGGAAATGAAACTAATTTTTGTACTGTTAAAAAACGTGTTGCCTTTTAGGCGCTCACGATTCTTCTTTGAAAAATTCATAAGAATTGGGTTGGTTTTGGTTTAACATTGATTTGAAAAAGTACACTATAAAAGTGAAAACGTTTAGCAAATTTTCACAGAGTACCTTTCAAAATTAATGAATTTTTCGCAAAAAACTAACACTTATTTTGTAGAATATGTAACCTTCTAACACTCCTAATAACATTCCAATAAAAATGTCAACTGGAAAATGTACACCAACATAGATGCGGCTATAAGCAAAAAGAACAGGCCAAATGAGTAATAACAAAGGATATTTATAATATTTTTTGAATGTTAAAATCATAAATGTAGTTACGGCAAAAGAGGTTGTAGAGTGACCGGAGACAAAACTGAAACTTTTAGGTCTTTTTAAAATTCTTATGAATTCATTAATAGTTGGATCGTTATTAGGGCGAAGTCTACCGAAGTAATCTTTAATAAAGTTCACAAATTGATCAGAAAAAGTCACCAATAATGCGGCTACAACCATTATCATCAGTCCTTTTTTCCAACCATATGCTTTAAAAACTAAAAAGAGTAACAGTGCAAACAGCGGAATCCAACTAAATTGATTAGTAACGACCATCCAAAATTGATCCCAACTCTCTACACCGAGTGCGTTGAGGTATACAAATAACTCCTTATCTTTTTCTATGATAGTATCTAGAAAACTCAATTAAAAATTGCGTTTTATGGGACCTGTAATTTCATCAATATCTTCTTGAACAGTATTGATTTGTTCTTCAATATTCTTTGTTAAATCAGTATCGATACCTTGCTTTTCTGCAGTTTCGGTAATCTCACGTTTTATTTCATTGGTAGCATCTTTCAATTGGCGCATACCTTTTCCTAGACCGCGAGCCATACCAGGGATTTTATCGGCACCAAAAAGCATTAGTACAATAACAAGTATTACAAATATTTCGCCACCACTTATAAATAAAAAATGCATAATCCTATTTCTTGACTGTAAAGATAGTATAATTGATTGAGTTGCGGATTTTTGATTTTCGTTAAAATTTAGAAATTTTTATGGATACCTCCAGCTTGTTAAATCGGCTCCTTTTGGCGCACTTTCAGCAATACGTTTCATTATTTTTGGAACGTACATTGAATTATAGCGTAATCGAGTGACATGGTTTGGATTGTTTGGGTCACCATTCCAGCAATGTTCAGCACGATCTCCATATTTGACTTCCCCATCATAATAAGGGTCAGTCGTGTTTTCTAAGAATTTTTCCATCGAATAAACGGCATTGTTTAGATAGTAATTGTCCATATCTCCACAGTATATATGAATTTTACCTTTTAGTTTATCACCCAATTGATCCCAATCACGTTCTAAAATATGTTTTAAATCATAATTCTCTTTCCAATAGGCTGCAATTTCTGGATTGATATCTCCGGTTTTTTTATCCCAAATCCGAGCAGGATAACCATCTTCACCTTGTGGAGAATAAGTGGCTTCCCAAATATCCCATTGCTGGCCTGATCTTGATTTATCACCTAATACTAGTTCTAAATGATTTTCCTCTCTAAGCGTAGCGGTTATATCACCTAAATAATTTCTTCGACTTGGAACCTCTAATTTTTTATGATCACTTTCATAATAATATGCGTTCTTGTCTTCGTATATATTTGTGAGGCAATAATTGGCAAAATCAATTGGGTCTGGGCATGCAGCGAAGCATCCGTTGTATTCATCGGGATATTTTACTTGAACAGCCAAAGCTTCCCAACCTCCAGTAGAACCACCGTATAAAAAACGTGCCCAACCTTCGCCTTGACCCCTAAATTGTTGTTCGATATACGGAATAAGTTCATGAGTGATCGCATCTCCATAAGGGCCTTGACTTGCTGAATTTACTGCATATGAATCATCATAATAGGGTGTTGGATGTTGAATTTCAATAATCAAAAAGCGTGGAAAATCAGGTTCGTTCCAACGCAGGTAAAAGTCATAGGCTTCTTGTTGTTGAAAAATATTATAGCCTTCAACTTGAAAACGTTCAGAATATTCAGGTTTTAAATCTTTATCCGGAGGCGTCGTTCTAAAACCATCAAAGTCAGAAGGAAAATGACCATGAAAAACCATTAAAGGATACTTCGCCTCTGGATGTTCTTCGAATCCTTTAGGCAATAAAACGTGTGCGCCTAAATAAGTATCTCTACCCCAAAATTTAGAGAGCTTTTCTGACTTGATTTTAATGTGTTTAATCCATTTGGTATCTTCGGGCTCCTCGATTTCGGGAATTACTTGGTCGAGCGTAATCGACATATTTTGAATACCTTTTTCGGTTACTGTAATTTTAGTTGGTTTACTATATAAATTACCAGGAGATTTATTCCATTGTTGACCTTCGCCATTGTCCATAGGTAATTTTACGGTTTGTCCCGTTGCAAGATTAAAGGTCTCATAGGTGTGCAACAAGGCTTGCACGTAATAATCGCCTGGAGAAATATCTTGAAGGCTTGGTATTGGAAAGCCAAAAACACCTTCATTAAAGGTAACCGATTCATTGGGAGCCAATCCATCGACATTCATTCCGTATATTAATTGATCCTTGAGACCAACACCAATTTGAAAACGAGGTTCTTCGTCATTATTAGTGGAGAGCATCAATAATAATCTACCATCTACGTTTTTACTACTTACACTATCCGAAAAGGAAACGGTGATAGCAACTTGGTTTTTAGGATTTGTTGTCGGTTGACATGCTACTAAGCATAACAGGATACAAATAAAAAAAGGGGCTAGTTTTGACATGATTTAATTATTTGAATTACAAGTTAGTAAAATTCAAGTAATTATTTTTTCGTGAGCATGCGTTTAATCTCGTTTAGCTTCATTAGAGCTTCAATCGGTGTTAGAGCATCAATATTTGTGGCTAAAATTTCCTCTTTAATGTCTTCTAATAACGGATCGTCTAATTTGAAAAAACTTAATTGCGTTTCTTCTTGAGCAGCATGTTTAAGTTTGTCTTTAATGTCTTCAGAACTATGACTTTGCTCTAACTTTTTCAACATTTTGTTAGCTCTGTGAATGACTGAAGCTGGCATGCCCGCCATTTTTGCCACATGAATACCAAAACTATGCTCGCTACCTCCAGGAATTAATTTTCTCAAGAAAATAATGGTGTCTTTTAATTCCTTGATCGATATGGTAAAGTTTTTTATCCGCTCGAAGGTATCAGTCATATCATTGAGTTCATGATAATGTGTTGCAAACAAAGTTTTTGCTTTTGCCGGATGTTCATGCAAAAATTCGGCAATAGCCCAAGCAATAGAAATACCATCATAGGTGCTTGTACCACGACCAATTTCATCGAGGAGCACCAAACTCCGTTCAGAAATGTTGTTCAAAATGCTTGCCGTTTCATTCATTTCTACCATAAAAGTCGATTCTCCCATTGAGATATTGTCGCTGGCACCGACACGAGTAAAAATTTTATCGACAACTCCTATTCTAGCTTGTTGGGCAGGTACGTAACTCCCCATTTGTGCAAGTAATACAATGAGTGCTGTTTGACGAAGAATAGCAGATTTACCACTCATATTGGGCCCCGTAATCATGATGACCTGCTGTAAATTTCTATTTAATACAACATCATTGGCAATATATTCTTCCCCAATTGGAAGTTGTTTTTCAATCACAGGATGACGCCCATTTTTAATTTCTAAATCGGTGCTGTCATCTAGTTGTGGACGCACATAGTTATGGTCTTTTGCCGTATACGCAAAAGAGCACAAACAATCCAATCGAGCAATATGCTGTGCATTTTCTTGCACTTGCTGTATGTAATTCAATAAGTAATGTAACAGCTCCGTAAATAATTGTTGTTCTAATACTGAAATTTTTTCTTCAGCACCCAAAATCTTTGTTTCATATTCTTTAAGCTCCTCAGTGATATATCGCTCGGCATTTACCAAAGTTTGCTTACGTATCCATGCTGAAGGAACCTTGTCTTTGTGTGTATTTCTAACTTCAATATAATATCCAAAAACATTGTTAAATGCAATTTTTAAACTAGAAATGCCCGTTCGTTCAGTTTCACGAGCTAACATGGCATCTAAATATTCTTTTCCTGACGAAGAGATGGCGCGTAATTCATCGAGTTCTTTTGAAACACCTTTTGCTATGGCATTTCCTTTATTAATATTTACAGGAGCATCATCGCGAAGACTTTTTGAAATTTGAGCAATTAAATTCTGACAAGAATGTAAATTTTCACCTAGATTTTTTAAGGTTACATTCTTACTGTTTTCAGCAATCTCTTTAATCGGTAAAATGGCCTTGAGTGAATCTCTTAACAATACAACTTCACGTGGATTTATTTTGGCAGTGGCTACTTTTGAAATCAACCGTTCGATATCGCTAATTTGCTTGATCTGATAAGTAGCAGTATTGAAAAAATCATCATTGTCAATCAGATATTTCACAATTTCATGTCGATTCTGAATCTGATTTAAATTTTTTAAAGGCAAGGCCAACCACCGTTTCAGTAGTCGTCCTCCCATAGGTGAAATGGTTCGATCGATGACATCTAATAAGGTTACAGCTTCAGGGGTCGACGAAAAATAAAGTTCAAGATTACGGATGGTAAAACGATCCATCCACACATAATTATCTTCCTGAATGCGTTGGATAGATGAAATATGCTTTAGTTGGTTATGCTGTGTTTCTGAAAGATAAAATAAAACGGCTCCTGCGGCGATAATGCCTTGTTGTAAATCATCAATTCCAAAACCTTTTAATGATTGAATCTTAAAATGATTATGTAAAGATTCAGTAGCGTATTCTTCCTGAAAAACCCAGTCATCTACATAGAATGCATAATATCCTTCACCAAATTGTTCTATGAACCTTGCTTTGTGTTGTTTTTGTACCAACACTTCACTCGGATTAAAATTTTGTAGTAGTTTGTCAATATATTCACTATCTCCTTCGGCAACTAAAAACTCTCCTGTAGAAACATCCAAAAAAGAGATTCCAATAGCTCGTTTAGATAAATGTATTGCCGCTAAAAAGTTATTTGTTTTTGCTTGTAATACTTCATCGTTTAGCGCGACTCCAGGAGTTACCAATTCAGTAACACCACGCTTCACAATGGTTTTAGTCATTTTCGGGTCTTCTAATTGATCACAAATAGCGACGCGCAAACCAGACTTCACCAGTTTGGGTAAATAGGTATTTAAAGAATGATGCGGAAATCCTGCTAAGGCAGTTTCGGTTTCACTACCAGCCCCGCGTTTGGTCAATATAATGCCTAACACTTGTGCAGCTTTTATGGCATCTTCACCAAAAGTTTCATAAAAGTCACCAACTCGAAACAACAGCATAGCATCTGGATACTTCGCTTTGATAGCATTATATTGCTTCATTAAAGGAGTGACTTTTTTTTGTTTGGTCTTTGCCAATTCTACAGTTTTAGGTTAGTTTTGCGAAGATATAAAAAGTGAGCAGTGTCAAGTCGACAGTGAATGGTTTTTTATTAAAAATTTCTAAAAATGAGAAAGCTAAAAAATAGCGAATTAGAAAGATTAACAAATGACGAATTTAAAAAGGTAACAAAAACACCAATTATTGTTGTGCTCGATAATATTAGAAGCTTAAATAATATAGGATCAGTTTTTAGAACTAGCGATGCTTTTTTGGTTGAGAAAATCTATTTATGTGGAATTACAGCAACACCACCTCATAGAGATATTCATAAAACGGCATTAGGGTCGACAGAATCGGTAACTTGGGAGTATGCAGAAGACACCCTTAATCTCCTTGATCAATTAAGAAGCGAGGGTGTCGAAATTGCTGCAATAGAGCAGGCAGAAAATAGTATTGCCTTACATGATTTTGTGCCTAAAAAAGATAAAAAGATTGCCATTGTGCTGGGAAACGAAGTAAAAGGTGTTCAACAAGAAGTCGTTTCGAATGCTGATTATTGTATTGAAATTCCTCAATTTGGCACCAAACATTCACTAAACATTTCAGTAAGTTATGGGGTGGTTCTTTGGGATTTGTTTAACAAAGTAAAAAATTAAGTTTTGTAAATTTACATTATGGATGATTTTAAACTATTTATAGAACTAGCATTTAAACATGTGCTAGATTGGGAGGGCTACGATCATATTTTGTTCTTTATTGTGTTAGCAGTAGTCTATAACTTTAACGATTGGAAAAAGGCTTTATGGCTCATAACTTTTTTTACTATTGGTCATACTGCAACGTTGGGACTAGCGACGTATGAAATTGTAAATATTCCGCGTAACGTTATAGAGTTTTTAATTCCTTTAACCATATTTATTACAGCAGCAGTAAATATCTTTACCTTAAACAGAAAGAATTTTCACCAATCTAATATCAACGTGTTTTTTGCCTTTTTCTTCGGATTGATACACGGTTTAGGGCTTTCCGGCTTTTTAAAGATGACTTTAGAAGACAATGAAAGCAAGTGGCTCCCGCTGTTAGAATTTGCTTTAGGAGTTGAGTTGGCACAGATTGTTATTGTTATCATAATTATGATAGCAGGATATATAGCGTTAAATTTTTTAAGGATAAAAAAGCGAGATTGGGTCTTAGCCTTATCGGCTATTGTCATTGGAATCGTAATACCAATGCTGACTGAACGCAAATTTTGGTAAAATTTTAACAAGAAACCAACATTTTTTCTATGTACTTTGTACAGCATAAAATATTCTAGTACATTAGGAGTTTATTTTATACTAACCTTACATGAGTCAAGCACATTAAGTGTTTTTATCAATGACCGAAAAAAAACAACTAAAATATGATATTGCCTATTTAAAAATGGCAAAAGAATGGGCGAAACTATCCTATTGCAATCGAAAACAAGTAGGAGCGTTAATTGTGAAAGATAAAATGATTATTTCCGATGGATATAATGGAACGCCTTCTGGATTTGAAAATATTTGTGAAGATGATGATAACTATACAAAATGGTACGTATTACATGCCGAAGCAAATGCTATTTTAAAGGTAGCTTCATCGACGCAATCTTGTAAAGGCGCGACCTTATATATTACGATGTCTCCTTGTAAAGAATGTAGTAAGTTGATACACCAATCTGGCATAAAACGTTTAGTATATGCGCAGGCTTATAAAGATGATTCGGGATTGAAATTTTTAGAAAAAGCGGGCGTTGAATTGGTTTATATAAATGAAAATGGATAAAAACAAAGTATATATTCCGTTATTCTTGGCAATAGCGGTAGGCTTAGGAATTTTTATTGGGAGTACTCTAGATTATTCTAAAAAGAAGAATGTAATGCTCTTTAATCAAACTCCTCAAGAGGAAAAGATCAAACGCTTGATTGATTATATTCAATATGATTATGTCGATAAAGTGAATACTGATAGCCTACTAGACGGAACGATTCAACAATTATTAGGGAAATTAGACCCTCATTCGGTATATATTCCTGCTGCAGAAGCAGATGATATCGCAGAACGAATGAATGGCGAATTTGTAGGAATAGGTGTGCAATTTAGAATGTACAAAGATACCATTGCAGTTGTGCAGGTTTTAGAAGACGGCCCGAGTAAACAAGCAGGTATAAAACCTGGAGATAGAATTCTCATTGCAGATAAGGATACCCTTTTCGGGAAAAAACTAAATAATGATTATATCATTAAAACCTTAAAGGGAAAACCGAAGACAAAAGTAAATCTAACCATTTATCGAAAATCAGAGAATAAGGTTTATTCTGTGCTGCTCAGAAGGGGCAAGGTTGCGATCAAAAGTATCGATGCTCATTATATGATGAATGATAGCTTAGGGTATATTAAAGTACAGCGATTTGCTGCTACTACTTACAAAGAGTTTAAGAAAGCTCTTGATGAATTGATAGCCAAAAATATGGAACATTTGGTATTGGACCTTCGGGGTAACCCAGGAGGGTATCTTGGGGTGGCGACGAAGATGGTTGATGAATTTTTAGAAGATGATAAATTGATTGTTTTTACCAAAAATAAAGGAGGTAAAGTTGACAAGTCTTTTGCAAGTGCTAAAGGAGATTTTGAGAACGGAAAAGTATATGTTTTAATAGATGAAAATTCGGCTTCGGCGAGTGAAATTATTGCGGGTGCTCTACAAGACAATGATAAAGGTGTCATTGTAGGTCGACGCTCATTTGGTAAAGGATTGGTACAACAAGAAATGGGATTAGGAGATGGTTCAGCTGTGCGACTCACGGTTTCAAGATATTATACGCCGACCGGGAGATCTATACAGAAACCTTATGAAGGCGAGAATGATTATTTTAATGATAGTTTTAGAGAGCGGTATTTAAATGGAGAAATGAGCAGTGTCGACAGTATAAAAGTAGCAGATTCTTTAAAGTATACAACTCCAAAAGGTAAAACTGTATATGGTGGAGGGGGGATCGTTCCTGATGAGTTCGTAGCGATTGATTCTATCGCTTATTTTGGAAATTTTTACATTCCCGCGATGAGACAATTTGCGTTTGAATATGTTGACAAAAACAGAGTTGAATTAGAGCAGTATACACTTCCAGAATTCTTAGAAAATTTTGATAAAGACGAGAAGATTTTAAACGAATTTTTGGCAATCGTGCAAAAAAACACACAAGGAGAAATTGATAATAGAGATTATTATAAAAGATATTTAAAATCAGTTTTTGCCCGCTCTTTGTTTAATGATTTGGCATTTTATATGGTATTAAATCAGAATGATAAAATGCTCGAAAGAGTGAAGCAATTAGAATATAAAGTAGATTATATCAAAAATTAACTATGCTTCAGATGAGGCGTAAAAAAAGGAGTAAATAATTTATTTACTCCTTTTTTTATTTAATATTGTGACCGTTTTTACTCTGTACGTTGAAAATCAAAAGCTAAATCACCTGCATAGTAGTCGTCGTGAAAACTATCTGGATACGTCTGATCTGAACCAGAGAAAAACCCGTAATTGCTAATGTCGATATTACCTACAGAAATTGGATAAGTGATTTCACTATTATCCGTTTTCGTTCTGGTATACCAATCATCAGAATTCATTGTAATCATGTATTTTTTATCCTTAATAAGTGCTAAATCATCAATAGAAAAGTTATAGCTGGTATCCGCTAATTCTACATTAACAGTTTCGCTTCTAATTACAGTTTTGGTTTCTGTATCCCAAAAGGTAACACGCAATTCTGGACTAGCATCAGGTAATTGAACATTAATTGATGTTATATTTCCTTTAACGGTGGGCGTAAATTCCAATCCAAATTCATAATCTCCACTATTAACATTATTACCTGTTTCCTCTTCAAATTGTGTGAGGGTCAAGAATTCTGCTAAAAAATTTTCTTTTTGAAACGAAGGTGTGTCGTCCTCTTTGCTACAAGAAATAATAAAAATTGCCAAAAGTGCGATACCTAAGCTTTTTAATAAAGTGTTTTTCATGGTTAATTTTTTTGTGAATACTCTTAACGAGGAAGAAATCACAATATTGCAGTAAACTTAGGAGATATATAAATGTAAATAGCTTCTTACACCTTATCATGTACTTTGACATGCTCACCATCATTCCAAAAGGTAAGGATATCAGTAGCAACAGAAGCGCCGCTGCCACAAGCTATAGCAAACTGACTGCGCCAGCCAGCCAAAGTACCGGCAACATATAATCCTGGTTCAATTAAATGATCATTATTTTTTAATTGTATACGTTCTTTTTCTGGTTTGGCTTTTTGATGTGCTTCAATATAATCTTCGAGTCCTTTTATTGACATTAGTTTTGTGTAGCCGATGGCAACAACAACAAGTTTGGCAGCATACGCATTCTTATTGGTAACAATTGAAAACAAATCTCCAGTTTTTGAAATTTCTTGTACCCTTTCTTGCTCAATTTGGTCAACATGAGAATAGAGATCGGATAATTGTTGAAGTCCGCTTTCTAAAATAGTGGTACCAGTTGTTTTAGGAGCCAGACCTAACACATTATTAAAAAGGGCGTTTTGTAAGTGTGAAGCTTTTTGATGAGTAAAAATGCCAATGGTTTTCGAAGTTGCAAAGGACTTCTCCTTTGCCGACCCAAGAACCAAGGCACAAGACATGCCTGCGGCTCCTCCACCAATAATTAATACATCATAATTCATTTAGAATAACAGTTTAATATTCGCTGCAAATAATTTTACCGAAATAGCCAATAAGATAACACCAAATATTTTACGGATTATTTTAATTCCGTTAGGACCAATGATACGTTCTATTTTGGCTGAAGTTTTTAAGACAATATATATTAAAATAACATTGGCTAATACTGCAATAATGATATTTTCAATGGCAAATTCTGCTCGAAGTGATAATAGTGTTGTTAAACTTCCTGGCCCAGCAATTAAAGGAAAAGCCAGAGGAAAAACCGAAGCCGTAATAATACCGTCATCGTCATCTTTGTACAAAGTAATACCCAAAATCATTTCCAAGGCAATAAAAAACAAGATAAAGGCACCAGCTACAGCGAATGAATTTACATCTATTCCGATAAGGCTTAACAGACTTTGCCCCAAAAAGAGAAAAACAATCATAATGACTCCGGCAATGATGGAGGCTTTTTCAGACTCTATATGCCCCACTTTTTTACGTAAATCGATAATGATAGGTACATTACCTATTATATCTATCACCGCGAACAATACCATAAATGCCGTAAAAATTTCCTTTATATCGAAGTTCATAAGCTCGTTTTTATTTTGGACAAATGTACTGAAACACAAAAGCATATCAGCATTAAATAATTGTAAATTTAGGAAGAATAATTTGTTAAAATAAAAGTATTTTTGCAATTCATAATACACGTTAATTAAGATGTTTCAATTAGGAAAGACAATCGTTTCAGAGGAAATTATAGAAAAAGAATTTGTGTGTAATTTGTCTGCTTGTAAGGGTACTTGTTGTGTTGATGGAGAGGCCGGTGCTCCTCTCGAAGAAGAAGAACTAAAAATTCTAATGGACATTTATCCGAAAGTGAAACCTTTTTTAACCAAAGAAGGAATTGAAGCTATTGAAGATCAAGGATTGTACATCACGGTGAACGGTGAATACGAAACACCACTGATACCTAGTGATGACAGTTGTGTTTATATTAATTATGACGAAAAAGGAATAGCACAATGCGGAATTGAAGAGGCGTTTAATCAAGGTGAAGTAACTTGGAAAAAACCCATATCTTGTCATTTATATCCCGTTCGAGTGCAAAATTATTCTGAGTTTTCTGCAGTAAATTATCATAAATGGGAAATTTGTGATGATGCCTGTTCACTTGGCAAAGAACTACAGGTGCCAGTATACAAATTTGTAAAGCAAGCACTGATTCGAAAGTTTGGCGAAGACTGGTATGTCGAGTTAGAAAAAGTGGCTGAAAATTTTAAAAAATAAACTTTCATTTTTTGGGTATTCTTTTTTCATTTTACGCAGAAAATGGGATCACCAGTATTTTATGCTTGTAGGATGAAATGTGAAATTTTAAACACCTGATAAACAAGGATTTATATGTTAAGTTTTTGTTAAGACTTTTTTAATTTTTTTTCATTTTGTTAAAAACTTGCCTTGTTTTGTGGATAATTATGATTTTCATTTTTCAATGAAAAATTCAATCTTTGTTTCAACCGATCATCCAAACTTTTTCGTAGTCCAAAATTTTAAAAAAACTTGATTTAATATGTCGCAAGTAGTAGAACCCATTTTAGCCCCAAACGATAATAGATTCGTAATTTTTCCAATCCAACATCAAGATATTTGGGAATGGTATAAAAAGCAAGAGGCTAGTATTTGGACAGCAGAGGAAATCGATTTACATCAAGATATTAGTGATTGGGAGAATAAGTTAAGTGATGATGAGCGCTATTTTATCAAGCATATTTTGGCTTTTTTCGCGGCTTCTGATGGAATTGTAAATGAGAACTTAGCCGAAAATTTTGTAAATGAAGTGCAGTATTCTGAGGCGAAATTCTTTTATGGTTTCCAGATCATGATGGAAAATATCCACTCAGAAGTATATTCATTATTGATCGATACTTATGTGAAAAATGAGGCAGAAAAAGATCAATTATTTAGAGCAATCGAAGTTTTTCCTGCCATTAAAGATAAGGCAGAATGGGCCTTAAAATGGATTGAGAGTGATAGTTTTGCAGAGCGTTTAATTGCATTTGCAGCCGTTGAAGGTATTTTCTTCTCAGGAAGTTTTTGTTCTATTTTTTGGATGAAAAAAAGAGGATTATTACCAGGATTGACTTTTTCTAATGAGTTAATTTCTCGTGATGAAGGGATGCATTGTGATTTTGCCGTGCATTTACATAATAATCATATTGTAAATAAAGTACCTAAAGAACGTATCAAAGAGATCTTGGTTGATGCCTTAGATATAGAAAGAGGTTTTATTACAGAATCATTACCTGTTAGTTTAATTGGAATGAATGCTAAATTAATGACACAATATTTAGAGTTCGTAACTGATAGTTTATTAGAGGATTTTCACTGTGAGAAAGTGTATAATTCAACCAACCCTTTTGATTTTATGGAAATGATTTCTTTAGAAGGAAAAACAAATTTCTTTGAAAAAAGAGTGTCAGAATATCAAAAAGCAGGTGTAAAATCTGGTGGAACAGGATCTATCAGTTTTGATGCTGATTTTTAATGATATTCAATAAAGTTCGCTAAACAATAAAATACGTCGTAAGACACCCAGAATACCCTAACCTAAAAATAATGTAGATATGTTTGTACTAAAAAGAGATGGCAGAAAAGAGCCCGTAATGTTTGATAAAATCACCGCCAGAATTCGAAAAATGAGTTATGGTTTGAATAAAATGGTAGATCCTACCAAAGTAGCGATGCGTGTGATTGAAGGCTTATATGATGGCGTAACTACCTCTGAATTAGACAACCTTGCTGCCGAAACGGCTGCGACGATGACAGTGCAACATCCTGATTATGCTAAATTAGCAGCAAGAGTTGCTGTATCGAATCTACATAAAAACACAAAGAAAACATTTTCTGAAGTTGTCAAAGATTTATATACATATGTAAATCCGCGCACCGGAAAAAAAGCGCCGTTAATTGCTGATGATACGTACAAAGTCATCATGGATAATGCGGCTAAGTTAGACTCTACAATTATCTACAATAGAGATTTTAACTATGATTATTTTGGGTTTAAAACATTAGAACGTTCATATCTACTAAAATTAAATGGGGTTATTGCTGAGCGTCCACAACATATGTTGATGCGCGTAGCTATTGGAATTCACTTGAATGATTTAGACGAAGCCATTGCTACGTATGAGTTGATGAGTAAGAAATTCTTTACGCATGCTACGCCAACTTTGTTCAATGCAGGTACACCAAAACCTCAAATGTCTTCTTGTTTCTTATTGCAAATGCAAGACGATAGCATTGATGGTATTTACGATACGTTGAAACAAACAGCAAAGATTTCACAATCGGCTGGTGGTATTGGACTTTCTATTCATAATGTAAGAGCGACGGGTTCTTATATTCGTGGAACTAATGGTACGTCAAACGGAATTGTACCGATGTTAAAGGTGTATAATGACACCGCTCGTTATGTAGATCAAGGAGGAGGAAAACGTAAAGGTTCTTTCGCTATGTATTTAGAACCTTGGCATGCCGATGTATTCAATTTCTTAGATCTTAGAAAGAATACGGGAGCTGAAGAAAACCGTGCGCGTGATTTATTCTATGCGATGTGGATTCCAGATTTGTTTATGAAACGTGTACAAGAAGATGGAGAATGGACCTTGATGTGCCCTAATGAGTGCCCTCATTTATTCGACACCTATGGCGATGAGTTTGAGAAATTATACGAAGGTTATGAAAAAGTAGGGAAAGGAAGAAAAACAATTAGAGCTCGTGAGCTTTGGGAGAAAATATTAGAGGCACAGATTGAAACAGGAAATCCTTATATGTTATATAAAGATGCTGCCAACCGTAAATCAAATCAGAAAAATTTAGGAACGATCCGTTCGTCAAATTTATGTACTGAGATTATGGAGTACACAGCGAAAGATGAAGTTGCCGTGTGTAACTTAGCATCGATTGCCGTTTCTATGTTTGTAAGTGAAGACAAAGAAGGTAAAAAGTATTTCAATCATAAAAAATTATATGACGTTACGAAAAAAGTAACACGTAATTTAGATTGTGTGATCGATCGCAACTATTATCCTATTAAGGAAGCTGAGAATTCTAATTTCAGACATCGACCAGTAGGCTTAGGAATTCAAGGTCTGGCTGATGCTTTTATTCAATTACGTATGCCATTTACCTCTGATGAAGCAAAACAGTTGAATCAAGATATTTTTGAAACATTATATTTTGCAGCTGTGACTTCTTCAATGGAAATAGCAAAAGCGAAAGAACCGTATTCTACATTTAAAGGGTCACCAATGAGTGAGGGCGAATTCCAATTTAATATGTGGAATATCTCTGAAGATGACCTTAGCGGAAGATGGGATTGGAAAAAACTACGTAAGCAAGTAATGAAGCACGGTGTACGTAACTCGTTATTAGTTGCGCCGATGCCAACAGCGTCTACTTCTCAAATCTTAGGAAACAACGAAGCATTTGAGCCATATACATCCAATATTTATACACGTAGAGTATTATCTGGTGAGTTTATTGTTGTAAACAAGCATTTGTTAGAGGATTTAGTAGAATTAGGCTTGTGGGACAATAGCATGAAAGAAAGTATTATGCGTGCAAATGGTTCTATCCAACACATTGATGAAATTCCTCAAGAGTTGAAAGATTTATATAAAACGGTATGGGAATTAAGTATGAAAGATATCATTGATATGGCACGTCAACGTGGTTACTTTATTGACCAGTCGCAATCAATGAACTTATTTATGCAAGACCCTGATTATAGTAAATTAACCTCCATGCATTTTTACGCTTGGAAGTCAGGCTTAAAAACAGGAATGTACTATTTAAGAACAAAGTCTGCAGTAAATGCGAAGCAGTTTACCTTGTCAAAGAAACAGGAAGTAGAAGCTCCAAAGCCAGCTGCTGTCCCTGCGAGTGTAGCAGCAGATACGCAAGTAAATGCGGTAATTTCAAATGATACTGAAATGACACCAGAAGAATATAGAGCAATGATTGCACGAGCCAAAGAAGGTGAAGGTGATGATTGCCTAATGTGTGGATCATAAGAAATAAAGGTATTAATAAATTTAAAAAGGGAAATATATGATCATATATTTCCCTTTTTTTTGTAGAAAATAACTTGTGTTTGAGGTATTAATAGTTATTTGTGAACAATTATTATAAATATGTTTTATTTTGGCTATATTCGCGCTTATTAACTAAAAAATTAAATATTTTTATGAGAAAAATTAAAATTTATGCAATAGCAGCACTAGCTGTTTCTGCAATCGTCGCTTGTACTTCTGACACCTTGGATGAAGGAAATATTGATACTAAATTTTTAGCAAAAATTGAAGCTGCCGGTTTCAATACCGATGACGTGTTTGTTGACACCTTTATGGGTAACGAAGGATATGTGGTTGAAGGAGACATTTTTTTAACATTAGAACAAATAGACGAACTACAACCGAATCAGGAGAACCAAAAACACTATCGAACTAATAATATTGTTGGTCCTGATGGGAGAGTTGTTTCAGTTTATATGGATGCCGATTTTAATGCTACAATGCAAGCCGCATTTGATGATGCATTAAATAGATATAACTCTTTAGGTTTAGATATTATTTTTGCAAGAGCAAATAGTGAAGGAGCAGATATTGATATCTTATCACAAAAATTAAGAAAATCTAGAGGAAGTACCATTTTAGGACGTAGCGCTGGTTTTCCAGATGCTAACGGAGATCCGGCAACACCGATTGTGCTAAATTCGGATGTATACAATCCTAGAAGAGGTGGTATTCCTGCTGATGCGGCTACTGTGATAGCGCACGAAATTGGCCATGCAATTGGTTTTCGTCATACAGATTATTTTAATCGTGCTTTTAGTTGTGGAAGA
This sequence comes from uncultured Flavobacteriaceae bacterium, assembly GCA_947494325.1. GTDB lineage: Bacteria > Bacteroidota > Bacteroidia > Flavobacteriales > Flavobacteriaceae > Aureibaculum. Next base: position 528,635 of record CANLUS010000001.1, on the reverse strand, counting down.
GGTGGAGATGAAGGAGATGCTGGTGTAGGAGCAGTATACATTCCTGGTACACCAACTGGTGCTGAGAATGGTTCTTGGATGCTAGCTTGTAGTAACGGTACAGATCGTCCTTTTACTTCAGGAGATGTTACAGCGTTGACAGAAGTATATTAATTGGATATAAAGAATAAAAAAAAGAGGCGCTTTTAAAGCGCCTCTTTTTTATTTGGACAGTATTATCTCAATTACTTATCTGATACAGTATCCTGCTGAGATTCTTCCTGAGAATAGACCTCTAATAAACTCATACTTGCCTTTATCAAATCTTTTGTTTCTAATAATAGACTAAAGTATAAGGTCGTATTCTTCGGACTAGATTCGGTTGTTCTTGTGCGTTCAACCTGAATTTGAATATACTCTCTTACCTTATCCAATAATAGTTGCTTCTCGTCTAATAACGAACCTAATTGATCAAATGAACGTGAGTCAAAAATGCCTCTTACTTTAGAGAATAAAGCATTCAACTTTTCGTTGATTTCTTTCAGCTCATCGGCTTGATTTTTCTTCAACGCTTTATGATTATTATTGATATGTTTATGACTTGCCTTTGCAATAAAACTTGACGATTGCGCCATGTCTTGTAAATCACCAATCACATCAATATATAATTTACTTGCACCAACATATGATTCATCTAAGTTTTTGATGAAATAGAAAATATTATTTTGGATATCGTCTATTTCAGCTTCCAACTTAGCAACGGTAGACTTCGCCTTTTTAAGCGATTTTAGATCTTCATTTACAAGGCCATTAATGGACGCTGAATTAATCTTACTAACTCTTTTTAAAGATTTCGAAATATTATCAGCACTTTCTTCAATAACCCCTTGAATAGAATTGCTCTCTGACTTTTCCAATCGATCTTCGGCCTTTAATTCACTCGCTTTCGATTTATGTTTAATATAGTTTCTCGCCAACAACAAAATAGCGATAAATAACAATATAGCAATCGCGGTTGGCCCACCTAAATTAATAAGTAATGCCATAGTACCAGCAGCGATAAATGCAATGATGGCAGTACCAAACCAGCCTCCAATAACATTCAATACTCCAGCTACACGATATACCGCACTTTCACTTCCCCAGGCTCTATCGGCTAACGAAGTACCCATAGCTACCATAAAGGTTACATAGGTCGTTGACAAAGGTAACTTCATAGAAGTTGCAATTGAAATTAATACTCCAGCAACCATTAAATTTACTGAAGCTCGAACTTGATCAAACGCAGGTAATTCATGCATTTTACCCTTCGATAAAGCAATTACAGGTTTCTCAAATTGCTTATTTATCTTCTCGTTTATTGAAGAAGGTAGCACTGCTGCCGTATATTTCGAAATCATAATGGTAAATCGAACTACGGCTCTAGATAAGGCATTTGGTTGGAATTTTTCAGCACCATCACCCTGTCTTGATAAACCAATTTCAGTATCTGCCACTGTACGAGCCTTCTTAGAAAACCATAAAGTCAATACCATAATTCCACCTGCAATAAATAACAGGAGCGGTTCAGTAGGCACTTTCTTATCTAACACTCCCATTGAAAATGCAGAAGCGTCGACACCTGAAGCTGTCCAAGCTTCATATGAATGCCAAGCAGCCATAGGAACACCAATAAAGTTAACCAAGTCATTTCCAGAGAAAGCTAAGGCCAATCCAAAAGTACCTATCGCAATAATAGGGATAAAGATGTTCTTCTTTAAAACACCCATATAGATTTGTGATAAAATGGTCCAAACCACAAAACTTATGGCAATAATCATAATTTCGTTACCTTCTAATAATCCTTTAAGATCTTTATAATATGGTGTTCCTTTTAAACCTTTCATGAAAATAAAATAGGTAATGGCAGTTAAGGCTCCACCTCCAAATAAGGCTCCTAAATATTTAATTTTCTTCTCATAATGAAAAGAAAAGATAAGTCTCGACACATATTGTACGAGCGCACCAACACTAAATGCGATTACTACCGATAGTAGAATTCCAGAAATAATTTGCATTGCCTTTTCCGTATTGATATAGGTGGTCAAATCAGCAAAGGACTGTGTATCCGACGCACCAATTTTAATCAATGCCATAGCAACCGCTGCTCCCAATAATTCAAACACAATAGATACTGTAGTTGAGGTTGGCATTCCTAAGGTATTGAAGAAATCTAATAATAGTATATCGGTAATCATGACGGCCATAAAGATGATCATGATTTCGTTAAAATAGAATTCTCCAGGCACGAAAATACCCTTACGAGCGACTTCCATCATACCACTTGAAAAAACGGCACCAACGAAAATACCAAGACTGGCAACAATCATAATAGTTCTAAACGGAATTGCTTTTGAACCAATTGCTGAATTTAAAAAGTTAACGGCATCATTACTCACACCCACTACTAAATCTGCAGCCGCCAAAATTACGAGCGCGATGATCATTATTAGGTAAATATTTTCCATTGTCTAAATTTTGTGTTGCAAAAGTGTTAATTATAGTTTAGTCGTATATTAACTAATTGTTATGTTTTAAGGATTAAAAATGTATATCAAATTGTAATCTATACATTAATTCGTTGTTACTACCATCTAAAGATAAGTAACTTATATCAGATTGTACTTTTAATTTATGACCTGCTATATACTTAGAAAGACCAAAGGTATACTGATTTTCAGGATTTTTGCCGGTAATATTTTGATCAAGCTCAATGTTGGTAAATCGACCCGAAATTTCCCAATTACTATTGAGTAAATAACCAGCTTGCAAGTTAAGACCAGTACCTACTTGCACTTCATCACCAGTTAAACTACCATCAGAATTTTTAGCGAAAGGATCTTTCGCATCTCTATCGGCATACTCAGCCATTAATGAGAATCCTTTGTACTTGAACATGGCATCTACAAAGATCGTATTAATATTTGTTTCATAAAACCCAACATCATTCGTCATATAAGAACCTTGATTACTTCTGTTTTTTACGGCGTTGTTATTATGATCATAAGTCGCAGCTATCATTAGTTTTGGACTTTCTTCTCGTTTTAAGTCACTCCCGCTATAATCTCCTTTACTCTTAAATTTACCAAATGGTAAGAACTCTAAACGAGCCGTATATTGATGGCCTCCTAAATTACCTTCAGTGATATTTCTTCCTTCACCCTGAGAAATGGCAAATTTTTCACGAACTAAAAATTTATCCGAAATATTAAAATGATGCCTTAATTGAATCCCCATATCACGATCAATATTAAACCTGCTATTTAATAATGAACGATCTACTTGCTGTAAATTTCCAGATGAAATTACACGTTCAATATTTCCAGGTAATTTTGTTTGACCAGCCCATAATTCAAAATTTTGATAAAAATTCCACATTACAACGGCGTCCAAAATATATCGAGGAGTATTACGATTGAATTCTGAGGCTCCCGAAATATCTCTATTCGATAAACCAAGCTCCATTTTATATTTCAATTTAGGGCTAAAGGCAAATCCGTTAAATTTTAAACGCGCACGTCGAACTAAGAAATTTTGTTCTGGATTTATTAAGGAGCCATCTTCACTTTCCCAATTTGAGATAGCCAAAAATTGCATGCGAGTTCCAATTTTCATGGTCCAAGTACTGTCTTTACCAACAAGGTTAAAAAGGCCTTTCCCAAATTTTGGAGCATTCGTTTCTTGAGAATGTGCAGAAAATAATACTAAAATAGCGACTGCTACTAGTGTAACTTTAAGTTTCATATAAACATGTTTAGTTTTTGTCGCTGCAAAGAACTAATTTTAATGTTAACTTAAAGTTTCGAAAAAGTTATTTTTAAATGAATATTGGCATAAAAAAAGGCTACTTGGCCAAAGTAGCCTGCATATTTCAAAATCTAGTCGACAAAAACTAAACGATTATTGAAACAATGATTGTCTATAGAACTTTCAAAAGTATTGTATTTACTCACATTATATGTAAACAAAACATTATGTAATTATTAATTATAGTTTATTTTAAAAAGAAGAATATGTTAAATTTAAAAACTTAACATTAGCAAATTATTGAATTTCAATGTGTTAAAATCTCAATGTTAAGTTAACGTTACCGAATTGTTGCTTTAATGTAAAATAATTAATACTTTAGTTTCGTTAATAGGAAATAAAAACGGATTAGTATGAAAAGAATAGTAGTAATATTGATGATATTGAGTGTAGGTTTTACATATGCTCAAAATGATAATAAAACAAAATACGAACAAAAAGGAGATTTAGTGGAGGCTACGATTTATAATGATGATGGTCAACTAGAACAGCACGGTTTTTTTAAAGATAAAAAATTACATGGTACTTGGACTTATTTCAACGATAAAGGGGAAAAAATATCTATTGGAAATTATGTGAACGGTATTAAGACAGGAAAATGGTTGTTTAAAAATGACGATGGGGTGAAAGAAGTGAACTACGTGAATGGTAAAGCGGTGAAAGTTACCAAACTTGAAGATACGTCGATCGCATTTAACTAGATAAAATAGGTAAGCACATAAAAAAAAGGCCCGCTCAACAGCGGGCCTTTTTTAGTGAATTCAATTTTTTTCTTGCTTATATTTTTATAAACCAGCGTTGATCCAAGACCAAGTTGAAATATCAACTTGTGTACCACTGTCATAGGCATCGGTTAATGTAGCTGCTGCACCATCAATGATTACATTGGCTAATGGCCCATCATCTTTCATGTCAATGTTCGTTGTGTAACCTTCTAAGTATAGATTCGTAATTGTAGCACCCGATTGTTTTTTAAACTGTAATGCTATACCTCCAGTTGAAGAGATAGCTGTTAGGTTTACTAACTGAGGGTTTGCATTATCTTTATCTGCTTCTAATGCAGTAGAGAAGCCTTCAATGTCATGTTTAATGTAAGTATTCGTCATTGTACCGCTCCAACCTTCTGTCCAATCAACAGCATCGTCTTCAGTATCTTGTAAGTACACATTTTCAGCTGAAACTGTTCCTCCAAAGAACTCAACACCATCATCTGCACCATTAATTACAGCAAAATTTGCAATCGTGGTTCCAGAACCAACAGCATATAAAGAAACGCCATTATATTGTGATTCTGAATTTATCTGGGCACCTGTACCTTTAATTACAAGGTAGTTGATAGAACCTGAACTGTCAGCATCGTCAGTTCCACCATAAATGAAACCACCAACTTCGGCAGTTGCATCTACTCCCGCGGTAGTGGTAGCATTACCACAAATAGTCAAACCACCCCAGTCACCTGGATTTGCACCTCCTGAAGACATGACTACAGGATTTGCTGCTGTACCTTGAATATCTATTTCAGCTCCTTTTAATACGGCTATGTAAACATCCGTACCTCTTGCGTCAGCAATAATTTTAGTGCCTGCTTCAATAGTCAATTTACCACCATCTTTTACGATATAAGAACCTGTTAAATTATACGTGTTTCCAGCACTTAAAGTAACATCTCCTGTTACTTCTCCACTTAAGGTTGTTACATTAGTTACTTCACCATCAATAAAGCCCCAACTAGAAATATCAACTGGAGTTCCAGTATTGTATGGATCTGTTACTGTTGCCGCAGCACCATCTATAATTACATTAGCTAATGGACCATCATCTTTCATGTCAATGTTTGTGTCATAACCATCTAAAAATAAATTCGTAATAGTTGCTCCCGATTGTTTTTTAAATTGTAAAGCAGTACCACCAACAATCGACTTAGCGGTTATGTTGATCAATTTAGGGTTTGCATTATCCTTATCGGCTTCTACTACAGTAGAAAAGCCAGCTTCGGTATTGGTGATGTAAGAATTTTCAACAGTACCGCTCCAACCTTCTGTCCAGTCGATAGCATCATCTTCTAAATTTTCTAAATAAATATTTTTAGCAGATACAGTACCTCCAAAAAATTCAATACCATCATCGGCACCATTAAAAACAGCAATGTTTTCAATTGTTGTGCCAGAACCTACTGCATATAAAGAAACACCGTTATATTGAGATTCAGAGTTAATCTGAGCACCTGTACCTTTAATTACTAAATTGGTGATTGATCCTGAATCATCTGCATCATTTGAACCTCCGTAGATAAAACCACCTACTTCTGCGGTCGCATCAACACCAGCTGTTGTAGTAGCATCTCCACATATTGTTAATCCTCCCCAACTAGCAGGTTCACCACTCGTTGAAGTCATAATCACAGGACTACTATTCGTACCATTAATATTTACTTTACCGCCTTTTAGCACAGCAAAATAAACATCAGTACCGCCAGCGGTTGCAACGATGTTTGTACCTGCAGGAATGGTAACTTCGGCTCCATCCTCAACAATAAATGATCCTGTTAACTGATATGTTGTATTTGAATTCAATTGAATAGCTCCATCTTCTGATTTTAAACTACCATTTAATGTTCCATTATTGATATTGTCTACGACGTCACTTACAGTTGGTACCACAGGTGGGTTCACATCATCACTGGTGCTACAGCTTGTAACAAAAAGTGAAGCGGCTATCATAAACATAGCACTCGAAAATTTGATCATTTTGTTTTTCATGATAATTTTAAAATAGAATTTGTAAAAGATTAATAATTATTTAGTTTAAAATGTATATCTCACACCTAAATTGAAAAATAACCCTTTCTTATACGACAAGACAGTTTCATTTGTTTCAATCGCTGTGTTTAAGTTTCTTATTTTTTGAGTTTGTCTAATTGTTGGATCCAATAAGTTTTTACCAGATAGTCTTAGTGATAAGTGCTTATTGATTTTTTTACTTAATTGTAAATCAAGTGTTGTAAATCCATTTTCTATGATTTCGTCATTATATAAGGTTGCACTGTTTGTAAAATCTTCAGGACTTCCTAATGAGAAAATTTTATCTGAGGCATAGTTTCCAGAAATAGTAGCGATGAATTCGTTTTCTTTTCCGTTGGTATACGTCAGTCCAGCATTTGTGATGAAATCAGACGCACCTTGTAAATTTGATTCAGTTATATTTTTATATTGGAAATTCTCAAATAAATCTTGGTTATGACTCATATAGGCAGCATTGAAAACAAGGTTCAAATTGGCGCCTCCTTCCTGTTTTATAAGATCTAATCTTGTTTCTACTTCTACACCAAAAACCGTAGCCTTTTCTCCTGTATTAAAATATGAGAAGTTTCCAGAAGAACCTCTCGTTAAAGCTGTATTGATGGGATCTTCGATACTTTTATAAAAGACGCCTACTGACACTAGTTGCCCAGCCGAAGGGAAGAATTCGTACTTTAAATCAAAGTTATAATCTGTAGATGCAATCAAATCTGGATTACCTACTGTTACCCTACCTGTCGGATCGTTATACTCAAAAGGAGCAATTTCTTTAAATTCAGGAAGTGTAATGGTCTTAGATGCAGACAAACGTAGGTTTGTTTTTTCGTTCAAAGCATATTTAAGATTTATTGCTGGGAAAAAATTGTTATAATCGGTAAACGAACTTCCCGTTCTTCCTACGAAATTTGGAACATCCCAAAATGGTAAATCGAGACTTGTAGTTTCATATCGACCACCAACGCTTGCACTAAATTTGTTGAACTTAAGTTCAATAGAAGCGAATGGTGCAATGATGTTTAATTCACCATCATAACTTGAGAATAAAAAATTAAACGATTGTACAGGAAATGCAGCTGGCGTAAACGCTGTTGTTAAATTATCAATAGATTCAACTTGCACACCTCTTGCTCTCAGTCCGACAAACTGTGATTCTAAATTTCTCTGTCTATTTCTAAAGTTAATACCTAGATTTAATTTGGTCCCAGTGCTATCTTTATCAGAAAGCGTCCAAGTATCCTTTATATAAGCATTGATCTCTTCATCTTCAATTTGCTGAATAGATTTACGTTGTTGGAAATTACCAACGTTCGAAAATTCAACGACTCCAGGACTTAGTGTATTTACTTCATTTCTTATTCTATTTGGCTCATCAGCAGTAACAAAATTATAACCTACCGCTAACTCCAATTTGTTGTTTTCACTGATATTTATAGAACTTAAAAACTGATTTATGAATAATTGTGTAACCTGTGTGTTTTGATCTCTTACAAAAGCTTGAAATTCTGAAGGGTCTTGATCAAATACAAAACCTTCTAAATTTCTACCAGACTCATATAATTGATCGTTACTTTTATTAATGGCAAGAAAGTTATATTTTAGTTTAATGTTATCCGTCAAAGGATATGATAAGTTGACTAGTGCTGTTGTATTCGTTTTAGCGTTAAATTGCTCTGCATCGGTAAACTCATTATCCAATACATTAGATCTAAATTTTCTAAACTCACCTATTCTATGTTCAAACGTGTTAGAATGAGAAGCAGTTGCAAAAACACTCAATGGTTTACCAAAAATGTTAATTTTTGAATTTAGTGCAATTGAACCTCCAAGGTTTAAAGGGGATCCGCTTTGTAATTTGGTGTTCCAACTCTGTTGTGTAATACCATCTTGAGTAGTAAAGCTTCTAGAATAGAATCCGAAAGACAAATCATCTAAGTTTTGCGTTCTTTTAAATTCAGAAACATCTAAGGCATTGGTATTTGCTCCAAAATTGATACCCAAGGTAATACTTTTGCCCTTTGCTTCTTTTGAAACAACATCAACACTTCCTGAAGATTGATCGGCATAATTCGCAACGCTATACGCTTTCGTAACACCAATGTTTTGGATCACATTTGTAGAAAACAAACTTAGATCAATATTTTTTTTATCTACATTATCAGAAGGAATAGGAAGGCCATTCATAGTGGTTGAAAGGTATCTATCACCTAGGCCCCGAATAAATACATCTCCAGAACCTTCACTCTGAGTAATTCCAGAGATTTTAGTAGCTGCAGTACCTGCATCAGAAACTCCTAAGTTGGTCAATTCTTGTGCGCCAATAGACGTTTTTATTTCAACTGCTTTTTTCTGATCACTTAATAAGGCACTTACACTTTCTTTTTGGGTTGTAGCTTTCACTACGACTTCTTTTAAAGCAACGCCTTGTGCAGCGCCAAGAATGACATTCTCTAAGGTGGTTACTTCACCTTCTTTTACCAAAATATTTGGCACCTCAATAGTCTGATATCCCACAAAACTAAAAACGATCGTATAGGTTCCTGGACTCGCCTTAAATGTGTAGATCCCATCCATATCGGTGGTTGTACCTGTTTGAGAGCCTTTAATAAAAACATTTGCAAATGGTAAGGATTCATTACTGGCTTCTTTATCCAGCACTTTTCCTTGAATTGTACCTTTACTTTGAGCCATGATTATGGTAGAAGCTCCCAGTAAAAGAATGGTTAAAAAATTTCTCATATTTATGTAATGTTGGTAGGTATTATTTTTTATCTGTTTTGGTAGAATTTTCGGCAAGGAATGGTAATTTTCGAGCGGCGATAATCACATCTTTAATCGACGTAATTTCTCCTGCCGATACTGTAACATTTTTAATTTCCACTTTTTGGTAGCCAGGAAAATTAAATATTAATGTATATATGCCTTCCTTTATTTCGAATATGAAAGCCCCATCAATGTTAGCCGTAGTATTTAACTTAGCTTCTTTTAGGGTGATATTCGCAAACGCCAATGGTTCGTTATTCATTTGTTTATCAAGAACAATTCCTTCAATTATTCCATTATCTTGAGCTTGGATCAATCCGCTAAAGAGTAAAACAAAAATTAGAATACTTTTTTTCATGGTATTATTTCGCTTTTAATACGTGGCAAAGAAAGGGAGACAATGTAAAGACTGCGTTAAATACAGATTATTGATTTGTAATCTTTAGGTTAGATTAATGTTAGCTAAAATCATGCAATATTAATTTAATGTAAACAGGTCAAAAATGAAAAATAATGTACCTTGCACAAGCTTAAATATCAAGACTCAAATGAACTGGAAACAACTACTCTCCTTAAAGCGTTTTGGAGATACGCAACAAAGAATTAGAAAAGATCAAAATGATACTAGAATTGGGTTTGAAGTAGATTATGATCGTATTATTTTTTCGGATTCTTTTCGAAGTTTACAAGACAAAACGCAGGTAGTTCCATTGTCAAAAACCGATTTCGTGCATACAAGATTGACGCATAGTTTAGAAGTGTCCGTTGTAGGTCGTTCTTTGGGTAGAATTGTAGGGAAACAATTACTTGAAAAATATCCAGAATTAAAAGAGGCAGGCTATCAAATCAATGACTTTGGAGCGATTGTTGCCAGCGCTTGCTTGGCACATGATATTGGAAATCCGCCTTTCGGGCATAGTGGTGAAAAAGCAATTGGAGAGTATTTTAAAACGGGAAACGGATTAAAATATAAAGAAAGCTTGACAAAAAAAGAGTGGCAAGATCTGATTGATTTTGAAGGGAATGCCAACGGATTTAGAATTTTAAACGAATCTCGAAAAGGAATAGAAGGAGGGTTACGTATGTCTTATGCGACTCTTGGAGCATTTATGAAATATCCAAAAGAGTCCTTGCCTAAAAAACCAACACAGCATATTATAGATAAGAAATATGGCTTTTTTCAATCTGATAAAGCCATTTTTATGGAGGTAGCTGAAGATCTAGGTTTGAAGAAAGTTCGCGAAGGAGAAGATATAACATATAGTCGGCACCCACTTGCCTTTTTGGTAGAAGCGGCCGATGATATCTGCTATACCATTATTGACTTTGAAGATGGAATTAATCTAGGATTAATCGAAGAAGAATTTGCATTAGAGTATTTGATTAATCTAGTTAGAGATACAATAAATACTGAAAAATATTATCAGTTAACAACAAAACAAGATAGATTAAGTTACCTGAGAGCTTTGGCAATTGGTAATTTAATCACAGAGGCAGCCCATGTTTTTATAGAGAACGAATCGCTCATTTTAAAAGGTGATTATCATATTTCATTGTTAGATAAAAGTAAGTATGAAGCACAGATCAACGATATCATAAAAATTAGCGTAGATAATATTTATAAAAGCAAAGAAGTCATAGAAAAAGAAATTTCTGGATATCGCATTTTAGCAGATTTACTTGATGTTTTTATAACTGCAATTAACAATTCTTTTGAAAGGAAAGCTACTAATTACGACAAACTCTTAATGAACTTGCTGCCGGCGAAATATCAACAGTTAAATGACCATTTATATGTTAGAATTTTGGCCGTATGCAGTTTTATTGCTGGAATGTCAGATGGAGCCGCCATTTTATTACATAAAAAAATAAAAGGCGTTGAAATATGAAATGCTTGATAATGAACAATTTATTTCAAAAGATATTCGTAAATTCGCATTCCTTTTATTCAAATACAAAACCACAATGAGAAAAAAATTACTCTTTTTATTTGCCCTAGTTGCATTGATTAGTTCAGTTCTTTTTATAAGAACTGATGAGAAAACTTCGATGGATTCACTTCGAGAAAAGCATGTTGAATTCTTAGATACGCATGCTTACAATGAAACAATGAAATTATCTAGAACTGCAAGAAAAGCGCAAGGTTTACCTCCAAATGCTTATTTTGAACAACAGTATTTACTAGAAATGAATCCGAGAACCGGAAAAACAGATTTCGAAAAGAAATTTCTATTGCAAGAAGAATTGTTTCGTAATAAGAAATTCGAAAAAAATGTGCCAGGAACCGACGATAATGCATGGGTAGAAAGAGGTCCAACCAACGTGCCAGGAAGAACGAGAGCCATACTTTTTGACCCGAATGACGCTTCAAATGAGCGCGTTTTCGCTGGAGGTGTAAGTGGAGGTTTATGGGTGAATGAAGATGTGACAACAAGATCTAACCAATGGGATAGAGTAGGCATACCCGAAAATTTAGCAGTTTCTAGTATTACGTTCGACCCAAATAATACTCAAATTATGTATGTGGGAACTGGTGAATCCTATGTAGGAGGAAATGTAAACGGTAATGGTATTTGGAAATCAACGGATGGGGGTGCTTCATGGAATCATATTTTTGGAGGAGTGACTGGTGAAGGTTTTTTTAATTCAGACGCAAAACTTACTGTAAATTCACCGGTAAGTATTCAAGGCATATTAAACCCTTTTCAGGCGGGTTTTGGGCCTGGTTTAGGGGCAGCAATAACAGGAAATGTAGTACTTGTAGATGATGGAACAACTGAACCTACAGAAGGTTGTAATGCCTTAGTAAATAATGCCGCTATTGACGGTAACATCGCACTTATCAATAGAGGGTCATGTGATTTTACAGTTAAAGTAAAAAATGCTCAGGATGCTGGAGCAATTGCGGTTGTAGTTTATAATAATGTTGAGGGAAATCCAATCATAATGGGAGGTACAGATGCTACAATTACTATACCTTCAGTAATGATAACTCAGGGAGAGGGACAAGATTTTGTATCAGCGCTGGGTTCAGGGAATGTCAATGTAACTATTGAAAATGTGGATACTGAAGCACCATTAGGACTGACTGTTGTACCTGGAATTTTTCATGTGAATGATATCGTAACTAGAAATGTTGGAGGTGTAACTGAAATTTATGCGGCAATTGCGGATGCAATTTATAGCGAAGCTCCAGGTACAATCTTAGGTCAAGGTACAGAATATGGCTTGTATAGATCAGTCAATGAAGGAGCAACTTGGACTCGAGTAAATTTACCAGATACTCCAGGAGGAAATCCATTTGAGCCCAACGATATCGAAATTGGCGCTGATAATACTATCTGGCTTTCTACAACAAGAAGTTCTACTTTTGGAGACGGAGGAGGTACCGTTTTTTCTTCTACGAATGGTACTGCTTTTACGCAACGACATGTGATTCCGAATGGAGGAAGAACAGAAATAGCTGTTTCTACTACGAATGCAAATAAAATGTATTTATTAGCTCAAGAAAGTCCTATAACTATTATCAAAACAACGGATGCCTTTGCAACTACTACTACACAGAATTTACCCGATGATGCCGATAATGGAATTCCTGCCAATGACTTTACAAGAGGGCAATCTTTTTACGATTTAATGATCGAGGTGAGCCCTATTAGTGATGAATTGATCTTCGTTGGCGGAATCGATGTTCATAGAAGTTCAAATGGGGGAATTAGTTGGACACAAATCTCTAAATGGTCGAATAACCCTAATTTGAATACATTAAATGTACCCTCGGTACACGCTGATATACATTCATTAACATTTAATCCGTCGAACCCGAATAGTCTAATGATTGCAACTGATGGGGGTGTTTATTATTCAAATGCCGTATCTGGAGCTGGATCGGATCCAACTGCAATATTTGCGATTCCAAACGGATTTAATACAACACAATTCTATTGGGGTGAAATAGGGCAAGATGCTTCGAACGATCAGATTTTAGGAGGTACTCAGGATAATGGAAGTAATTTTATCGATGGAGGAGACCCTGGAACCAATGTTTCGAGTGAAGTTACTGGAGGTGATGGTGCCTATTCATTCATTGATAAGGATGGAGCCTATATGATTACGGCGCTTCCGGGGAATAACTATTTTAGAATCAACTTGCCTTTGAGTGGGGGTGGATTTCAAACAATTTCCGATGAAGATGATGAAGGATCATTTATAAATCCGGCAGAACTAGACGATAACTTAGATATTTTATATAGTGATGGATCTACTGGTTCAACATTTCGTATTTCTCGATTCTCGAATATTACAACAGCGTCTCCTGTACGATTGAATTTAGTGAATGCGCTACTAGATAGACCATTAACGGCATTGAAAGTTTCCCCATATACCACAACGAGTTCTACACTATTTGTTGCAACTGATGGAGGGAAATTATTAAAGATTACGAATGCAAATGCGAACGGAATTTTTACTGATATCTCTGGGCCAGAATTTTTAGGAAGTATCTCAGCAATTGCGTTTGGAGCAAATGAAGATCAAATATTTGTGACTTTTCATAATTATGGGGTTAAGAATATCTGGTATACAGCTGATGGAGGTACTACTTGGGTGAATAAAGAAGGTGATTACCCAGACATTCCTGTTAAGGCAATCATGATGAACCCATTACTCAATAATGAGGTGATTATCGGTACAGATTTAGGTGTGTGGAGAACTGCTAATTTTAATGATGCTAATCCAGAATGGGTACAATCTCAAAACGGAATGCAAAATGTAAAAGTGACAAGTTTTGACCTAAGAACATCAGATAATACGGTACTGGCGACAACATATGGAAGAGGCTTTTTTACAGGGAAATTTACTGCTGCGCCACTTTCTGTTGAAGAAATCGCTGCAAATGATGACAGAATAACGCTGTTCCCAAATCCTTCTGATGGAAATGTAAAAATTAGAACATCAATCGATTTTGGAGCTTCTAAGATTACCGTTTTTGACTTGAACGGTAGAGCGGTTTATAGGCAAAACAGCACCTTGTCTGAAACAACTGAATTGAACGTTTCTAATTTGAAATCTGGACTTTATGTCTTAAGAATTCAAAGCGAACAATTTGGATATAATAAAAAATTCTTTATCAAATAATAAGAATACACTTTATACAATTACTAGGAATTAGAAGTTAAACAAAACGCCTATTCCTAGTAATTGTTTTAATTGTAATCGAGCCCCCAAGGTCTCAAGCTCTCCATCACCATTAGTGTCTTCCTTAAATTTAATATCATTATCATAAATTAAGTAGGCACCAAGATTGGCCTTCATATATTTATTAATGATAAAATCGAAGTTTAAGTCCCATTTCATGTCGATATTACCAAAGTCTTTGAGGTAATCTGAGTAGAGTTCTATTCGGGTTTTCATGACGACATTTTTGAAGACCTCTGTCTCCCATTTGCTCTGAAACAATGCCCCTAATTCATTCCGTGACTTTGCTCCTTTTGGCACGCCAAATACACCCTGTTCTGATAAAGTTTTATCTAAAACAAGAGTAGACTTTAGCGTAAACGGAGAAAGATACATGGAAAAACTTTTTTTCTTTAAATCATAAATAGTTCCTGCTCCAATAAATAAATAGGCCGGAGCAAAAAATCTAGAAATCGGCTCGCTAGTATTGGGGTAACTAAAACCATCAGTAAATTGAGTATTAAAGTTGAATTTAACAGAATAATACCAATTGGTTAAGGTATCTTTTCGGTAACCAAATGTAGAATTGATTTGTAACTTGTCATCAGTTTTTCTCAATTCTTGATCTTGTTGACTATTCAAACCATATCGGACAAAAATTTCGTTATCCCATAGTAAATATAATTTTTTGTAAGATCGATACAGATTTACTTTTACCAATCCCGAAATCGAGTTATTACCACCTGCGTTCCAGTTTACAAATGCCGCTTCACTAATGTCAAATCCAAAACTATTTCTATTTTTCCACCAAATAGGGTCTTCCGCAAATTTGGTGGTATCAATAGATGATAATTTGATAGGGTCTGAAATTTTCAATGTATCTACCTTCAACCTGCTCTTTAGACTTATGTATTTTTTTATCTTAGGAATTTGAATAAATACAGTGTCTTTAGTTAGGGTATTTACACGCATACGATAAAGTGGGGTATAGGTAGTTTTTCTCGTTAATGAATCAACTCTTTTTGTATAAAAAGGTGCCAACAAAGAATCCATACGAATCTGTAAAGAATCTAATTTGGTAAGCCGTCTTATAGTGTCGACCGTTTTATAAACTCCCAGTGAATCAACCCGTAATCTTATGTTTAAGGTATCATTCAGTTTTACCAATAGGATGGCATTTTTGTTGTTAGATATACTCATTGAGTCTGTAGGCTTTTTAACTGTCGTTGAGTCGGTAACTTGCCCAAAAGAATGAATAGAAATGAGCAAGATCGCAGCTAATAAAAAACGATAATTCTTCATCATAGTAGTTAGCAAAATGATTCTAATAATTGTTGAATGCTTTTTCGGTCGAGGTTAATAGAATTCAATAAGATATCATTGCTGCCATGTTCAATAAAATTATCTGGGATACCAAGACGTCTTATCTGTTTGTTTTGATAGTTATATTTATGTATAAATTCTAACACTGCGCTTCCAAAACCTCCCGAAATCGTACCATCTTCTATAGTAACTATATGATCAAATTTTTTGCAAATTGTATGCAATAAATCTTCATCTAGAGGTTTTACAAAACGCATATCGTAATGCGCAATCTTTTCTTTATCCGGGATGCTTTTACAAACATCAATAATTATATTCCCAATGGCACCGATACTGATAACAGCAACTTTCGAACCTTGTTTTATGAGTTGTCCTTTTCCGATGGTTACTTTCGAATAGGGTGCTTTCCAATCTAAAAGTACACCCTTACCTCTAGGGTATCTAATGGCTATTGGATTTTCTAAGCCTAATTGAGCCGTATACATTATATTTCTAAGTTCTACCTCGTTTAAGGGAGCAAAAATAATAAGATTTGGGATACACCTTAGATAAGCTAGATCAAAAACACCGTGATGGGTAGCACCATCTTGTCCAACAAGACCGGCTCTATCTAAGCAAAAAATAACTGGTAACCTTTGCAATGCTACATCGTGTATTACCTGATCATATGCTCGCTGTAAAAATGTCGAATAAATATTACAAAAAGGGATTAGTCCTTGGGTTGCCATACCCGCAGCTAAGGTAACGGCATGTTGTTCAGCAATGCCTACGTCGAAAGCTCTTTCTGGAATTTCATCAAGCATAAATTTTAATGAACTCCCAGTTGGCATGGCTGGTGTAATACCAATTATTCTTTTATTTTTTCGTGCCAATTCAACGAGTGTTAAACCGAAAACATCTTGATATTTTGGTGGTTCTTTGGAAGCTATCTTAGGAGTTAATTCTCCCGTTTTAGCGTCAAATTTCCCCGGTGCGTGATAGGTTACTTGATTTTCTTCGGCTTGCTGGAGCCCTTTTCCTTTTGTTGTAATAATATGTAAAAACTTGGGCCCTTTTACAGTTTTTAAGCGCTGAAGTTCTTTGATAAGCGCTGTCATATCGTGCCCATCTATTGGGCCAGAATAATCAAAGTTTAGCGCTTCGATAATATTGTGTTTTCTAATACGCTTATTTTTTTTAATTGCCGTTAGATAGTTTTTTAAAGCTCCCACACTCGGATCTATCCCCATAGCGTTATCATTTAAGATAATAAGCATATTGGCATCAGTAACGCCTGCATGGTTTAATCCTTCGAATGCCATCCCGCTTGCAATTGAAGCATCACCGATAACCGCAATATGTTGCTTTTCTTCATCTCCCTTTAGGCGAGATGCAATAGCCATTCCTAGAGTTGCAGAAATTGAAGTAGACGAATGTCCTACACCAAAGGCATCATAATTGCTTTCACTTCTATTAGGAAAACCAGAAAGGCCACCAAATTGTCTATTGGTATGAAAATTATCTTTCCTTTCGGTTATAATTTTATGTCCGTAGGCTTGATGTCCAACGTCCCAAACTAATAAATCCTCGGGAGTATCAAATACGTAATGCAAGGCAATAGTTAGCTCAATAACGCCTAAACTTGCCCCTAAATGCCCTTCTTTTGTTGCTACAATATCAATTATGAAATCGCGTAATTCTTGAGCCAATTGTGGTAATTGCTCCTTGGAGAGTTTACGTAAATCTTTTGGGTTATAAATACTATCTAGCAAATTAACAGACATGTTGCAAATGTACGAGATGCATCTGATATGGATAA
This sequence comes from uncultured Flavobacteriaceae bacterium, assembly GCA_947494325.1. Lineage (GTDB taxonomy): Bacteria > Bacteroidota > Bacteroidia > Flavobacteriales > Flavobacteriaceae > Aureibaculum. The sequence continues at coordinate 510,956 of CANLUS010000001.1, read as the reverse complement.
AATAAATAAAGATGTATTTTTACGCAAAATTTATCGCGTGCAAAACCCATTTGATGATACTTATTTTATGAAACGTGCTTTACAGGAAGCTGAAAGGGCCTTCGAAAAAAATGAAGTACCCATTGGCGCTGTTATTGTAATCAATGATCAAATTATTGCGAGGGCGCACAACTTGACGGAATTGTTGAATGATGTTACAGCTCATGCCGAAATGCAAGCATTTACAGCGGCTTCGGACTATTTAGGAGGAAAGTATTTAAAAAACTGCACCTTGTATGTGACGTTGGAACCTTGTCAAATGTGCGCTGGAGCGAGTTACTGGACACAAATTGGGAAGATCGTTTTTGGCGCGCATGATCCACAGCGTGGGTTTCAACATTTTAAAACACAGTTACACCCAAAGACAAAGGTAATTGGTGGTATTCTTGAAAAAGAATGCAGTGAATTAATTACGCGTTTTTTTATTCAAAAGCGTAATTTGAATTAAAGTGAGTTAGGCGGCGCTATGCTACATTTAATTTGAGTTTTATAAAGACAATCTTAACGTCAGTCTAATTTGTCTTCGTCAATCTTAAAGGGATTTTTACTTTTGGGATCTAGTACATATTTCTTATATTTTCCTAGTTGATAGCGATGATAAATAAAAAGAGGCATCACTATAAAAGAGAAGAAAAGGATACTAATACCAAAAACCTGATGATAAAAATCGTCTCCTTGAATATTTAGATAAATTCCATAAAAAACTCCAGCGATAAAAAGGGCGAATAGAATTTTTAGGACTGTTTTCATGAGAAAAAGGACGAATTGTTAATGTGGCTAAAATACAAAATTTATATCTTTAGGAACATGAATAGAATCTCACTGTTTATTCTAGTTATATTCTGTTTTTATGGATGTAACTCGAAACCTAATTTTAAAAAATGGAGTCTAAATCGACTAAAATTGTGATTGCACATCGTGGTGCATCAGGATATTTACCAGAACATACCTTAGCATCGAAAGCAATGGCTTATGCTATGCAACCCGATTTTTTAGAACAAGACCTGGTATTATCAAAAGATGATATTCCGATAGTTATTCATGATATTTATTTAGAAACAGTTACAGATGTAATTGAGAAATTTCCTGATAGAAAACGTGCTGATGGGCGATATTATGTAATTGATTTTACCTATCATGAATTGCTAGAGTTACAGGTTTCAGAACGTTTCGACACTAAAACGAAAAAACCAATATATAAAAATCGTTTTCCTTTGGACAAATCAACGTTCAAATTAAATTCTTTACAAGATGAAATTGAATTGATTCAAGGGCTTAACAAAAGTACTGGGAATAACATTGGAATCTATCCTGAAATAAAGGACCCAGCATTTCATTTAAAGGAAGGGAAAGATATTTCAAAAATTGTATTAGAAACATTGTCAAGCTATGGATACAAGAATAAAAACGATGCCTGTATTTTACAGTGTTTTGATGTAGAAGAGTTGAAACGGATTCGAAAGGAGTTGCACTCTAAGTTGTTTTTAGTACAATTAACAGAAGCTGAGGATTCATCATCATCATTACAAAGTTATACCGATTATGCCGATGGCGTAGGTCCATGGTATAAACAAATCTCTCCCGAATATATCGTCGAGGCACATGATTTGGGTTTAACCGTACACGCTTTTACATTTAGGGCGGATGATTTGGGTGAATTTGAATCTTTTGACGCTCTTTTGAATTATGGATTTAATACCCTAGATTTAGATGGAATATTTACTGATTTTCCTGATAAAGCAGTACAATTTTTAAAAAAATAAACGATGTTTAAATGATTTAATTCGAAACTTCGATTAATTTTTTGCGATACACCGTGAGCATTTTAGATTTTGAGATAAAGCCATAATAGATACCATCTTTTATAACTGGCAGATTCCAAGCACCACTTGCTTCAAATTTTTTCATAATTGCCCCCATACTATCTTCATTATAAAAGATTATAGCCGGAGCATTCTCCATGAGGTCATTCACAGAAATGACATTATAAAACTTCTGATCAAACATTATTTTGCGAATATCATCTAATAATAGAACCCCTAAAAATTGATTCTGCTGATTGACTACAGGAAAAATATTCCTGTCAGATTTCGCAACCGCATTTTTTAAAATCACTCCTAATTTCATTTCTGGCAAAATACTGATAAAGTTGGTTTCAATAATATGATCCAGATCCATCATTAATAAGGCATTTTTATCCTTATTGTGTGTAATCAATTCTCCACGTTCGGCAAGCTCGGCAGTATAAATTGAATGTGAGACAAAATACCTTGTTAAAGCAAAAGAAATGGCAGATACCAGCATTAATGGAACAAAAAGATCATAACCTCCGGTGATTTCTGCAATCAAGAAAATGGCAGTTAGCGGTGCATGCAGCACACCGGCCATCAACCCGGTCATTCCGATAAGTGTAAAATTAGATTCAGAAACATGAAATCCGAGTCCCATATTATTAATTATTTTGGCAAAGGCATTCCCGAGTGCACTCCCCATAACCAACGTCGGAATAAAGATACCTCCAACACCGCCAGCTGCAAATGTGGTGGTCATTGCGACAGCTTTAAATATGGTAATCCCCACTAATAAACCGATGACAACCCATATATTGGTGAGATCGATTTCGAAAGGAGTTTTGCCAATAGCAGCAATGTGATTTCCGTCTAATAAATTATTAATTAAACCATAGCCTTCCCCAAAAAGTGGAGGAATAAAATACAACATGGCTCCTATAGCCAAGCCACCGATTAATAAGCGTTCTGCAGAATTTTTAAATCGCTTGAAAAAATTGGTAATCGCAAAATACATTTTAGAAAAATAAACCGATGCAATACCGGTTCCAAATCCTAAAATGACATAAAACAGAATATCCTTAATTTCGAATTTATCTATCAATTCAAAACGAAACAACACATCTGTTCCTGTAAAAAAATAGGAAGTAACCACGGCAGCAACAGAGGCTAATAATAGCGGGATAAGCGATGCAAAAGCAATATCTAAGCTAAATATTTCTAAGGCAAATACAATAGCGGCAATTGGCGCTTTAAACATAGATGCCATAGCACCTGCAGTTGCACAGCCAATAAGTAACATTCTAGTTTTGGTATTCATCCTGAAAAGCTGAGCTACATTCGAACCTAAAGCAGCTCCAGTACTTACAGCGGGCCCCTGTAACCCGACTGAACCCCCAAAACCTGCAGTGATGGGTGCCGTAATTAAAGAGGCAAATAATTTATAACGTTCTATAATTCCACTTTGTTTAGAAATCGAATGAAGTGTCGTAGAGATTCCATGACCAATAGGTTTTTTAAGCCAAAACTTTTTAATTAAAAATACCAATAGCAATCCTATAATTGGAAAGATAAAATACATAGAAGCCTGATAATTCTTAAAAAATTGAATGTCTAGAAGGAGTTGGATAATATAGGTGAAATTTTTAAGTAATACCGTACCCAAACCTGCAAGAAACCCCACCAGTACACTTAGTATATAGATAAACTGCCGCTCAGGGATATGTCTATATCTCCAAACAACGATTTTGGCTAGTATTTTTTTTAGTTTGATCGGCATTCGGTCTTAAAAAGAGCGTTTCAATATATCTTTTCCGAGATACTTATTATCTTTGTTCATATACCAAGCTCTAATTTTTGGCATTTTGATATCGTGTATAGTTTCTTCCTTTGTTAAGAGAATATATTCTCCATCGTTTTTGGCCTCATCATGAAAAAATTGATATACTTCCATAGCATAACTCTGTGGGTCGAAATAGAAATACCAAGTGTCTTTTCCAATCGCCTTTTCGTACGTTGCTTTGAGAACTAAATAGTCTTTTTTGTTGAACTTTTTTCGTTGAATTTTTGGATCTATAATAGTTCCTGGGTCTTTTAATTTCATTGGCAACCCATAGAGATAGGTATAATAATTTTTAAACATATGAGCACGTTCGCAGCTTAATTTATGTACTTTTTTTATCTTTTCGGATGGATTTTTAATGCCATTAAAAACAATAGAACATTTTGATTTGTCGAGCGTATATTCAGTTGATATCGTATCTCTTGTCGCTATTATATAAAAAATTTCATTGGCTAAATCAATATGAATGACGCTATTTCTATTTGAAGAATTTGGCGTCTCCATGGTAATAAAAAGACTGTCTTTAAAAGTTTCCCAACGATGATCTGGATCGTGATATGAAATTGACTTCTCTAGTAATTGAGCACCTGTTAATTTTTGGGAAAAGCAGGTTATTGAGCACAAAAAAAGGCTCACGTAAAGGATGGTTGCTTTCATGAACTGAAAATTACTAAAAATTTTGATGAAAGCGCTGAATAGCTCTTTAAGATTTTAGATTTAGTTTTAAACTTAATTCTGTTAATTGGGCATCGTCAATAAGCGCAGGAGCGTCGATCATAACATCGCGACCTGAATTATTTTTAGGAAATGCAATAAAATCACGAATCGTTTCTTGACCACCCAAAATAGCCACTAATCTGTCTAAACCAAACGCAATACCTCCGTGTGGTGGAGCCCCATATTCGAAGGCGTTCATTAAGAATCCGAATTGTGCTTTAGCCTCTTCTGGAGTAAACCCTAAATGGTCGAACATCAAGGCTTGAGTTGCTTTGTCATGAATTCTTATAGAGCCACCACCTATTTCGTTACCATTCAATACTAGGTCATAAGCGTTCGCTCTAACCTTAGCAGGATCGGTATCTAACAAAGGCATATCTTCTGGTTTTGGAGAAGTAAATGGGTGATGCATGGCATGAAAACGTTCTGTTTCTTCATCCCATTCTAATAAAGGGAAATCTACCACCCACAATGGTGCAAATTCATCCGGTTTACGTAAACCTAGGCGTTCTGCTAGTTCCATACGCAAGGCACTTAATTGTGCTCTCACTTTAGCGGTATCTCCAGAAAGAACACACACCAAATCACCTGGCTTGGCACCAGTAACTTCTGCCCAATTTGCCAGATCTTCTTGATCATAAAACTTATCTACAGAAGATTTAAAACTACCATCTTCGTTACAACGTGCATACACCATTCCAAGAGCACCAACTTGCGGACGTTTTACCCAATCAATTAATTTATCTATATCTTTTCTTGTATATGAATTTCCTCCGGGCACGGCAATCCCTACTACGAGTTCTGCCTGATTGAAGACATTAAATTCTTTATGCTGAGCAACAGCATTCAATTCACCAAACTTCATTCCGAAGCGGATATCTGGCTTGTCATTTCCGTAAGTGCGCATGGCTTCTTCATAGGTCATTCTCGGAAACTCGGCCACGTAAATATTGTTTATTTTTTGTAGCAAATGACGTGTTAAACCTTCGAAAGCATTCAAAATATCTTCTTGTTCTACAAACGCCATTTCACAGTCTATCTGCGTAAATTCAGGTTGTCTATCAGCCCGTAAATCTTCATCACGAAAGCATTTTACAATTTGAAAGTACTTGTCCATTCCACCTACCATTAACAATTGTTTAAAGGTTTGAGGAGATTGTGGCAAGGCGTAAAACTGCCCTTCATTCATTCGGCTAGGCACTACAAAATCACGAGCACCTTCTGGCGTAGATTTAATCAAATAAGGTGTTTCTACTTCGATAAAATCCTGATTTGATAAGTAATTTCGAACTTCTTGTGCCACTTTATGGCGAAAGATTAAGTTTTCTTTCACTGGGTTACGACGAATATCTAAATAACGGTATTGCATGCGTAATTCTTCTCCACCATCGGTATCATCTTCGATGGTAAAAGGAGGGGTTTTAGCAGCATTTAAAATGGTCAATTTTGTAACCAAGACTTCAATTTCTCCTGTTGGAATATTGTTGTTTTTTGATTGACGTTCAATGACTGTGCCAGTTGCCTGAATTACAAATTCACGCCCTAGCGTTTTTACTTTTTCAAAAAGTGTTTTATCAGTGCGCTCTTCATCTAAGATTAGTTGCGTAATGCCGTAACGATCACGCAGATCTATCCATAACATAAAACCTTTATCGCGTACTTTTTGTACCCAACCAGATAAATTAACTTCATTTCCAACATGCGCTAATCGCAATTCACCATTTGTATGACTTCTATACATCTTCCAAAAATTAATGCGCAAATTTAGTGATTTAGTAAAGATATTTAGATGATTTTTCAACTATTTAAAAAGGTTGTACTTTTGGTTTTATCAATTAAAATAGACGCGGATGAAAACACAAAAAATAATTTATTGGATTACCACTGGAATACTTTGTGCGATTATGTTGTATTCAGCGACTATGTATTTCATAAACACAGAAATGATCAAAGGCTTCTTTGAGAGTTTTAATTACCCAACGTATATTGTAATTCCGTTGGCAATTGCAAAAATTTTAGGTGTGATCACCATTCTTTCGAATAAAGTAACATGGTTAAAAGAGTGGGCGTATGCCGGTTTTTTCTTTGATGTTGTATTGGCCTTTACAGCGCACATGGTTGCCGAAGATGGAGGTGCATTATTTTCTATTATTGCTTTTTTTGCATTAATTGGTTCCTATACTTCAGGAAAGAAAGTACGTCCGTAAAATGAGTAAATTATACATTGTACCTACGCCGATTGGTAATTTAGAAGATATTACGCTCCGTGCTATTAAAGTATTGCGAGAAGTAGACTTGATCTTAGCAGAGGATACGCGCACCTCTGGAAAATTATTAAAACATTTTGAGATTGGCACGCAAATGCATAGTCATCATATGCATAACGAGCATAAAATGGTAGATAGTATAGTTAAGCGCATTCAGGCCGGTGAAACTATCGCTTTGATTTCTGACGCTGGCACGCCGGCGATTTCTGATCCAGGATTCTTATTGACAAGGGCTTGTGTAGAAAATGGCATTGATGTTGAATGTTTACCGGGGGCTACTGCTTTTGTACCGGCCTTGGTGAATAGCGGTTTGCCAAATGATAAGTTCGTATTTGAAGGTTTTTTGCCAGTAAAAAAAGGACGACAAACCAGACTCATTTTTTTAGCAGAAGAAACGCGCACCATGATTTTTTATGAATCACCTCATAAATTGATGAAAACTTTGACGCAGTTTGCAGAGTATTTCGGAGAAGAAAGAAAAATTTCGGTATCCCGGGAACTTACCAAACTATATGAAGAAACTGTTCGAGGTACGGTAAAGGAAGTGCTATCTCATTTTGAAAATAAACCACCAAAAGGAGAATTTGTGGTCATTGTAGAAGGGAAAAAATAGATGAAAGAACTATTATCAGAAATAAAACAATGTACTGTTTGTGCACAGCATTTAGATCTTGGTCCGAGACCAGTTGTCTCTGGGCATATAGATTCGAAAATAATTATCATCGGACAAGCTCCAGGTACAAAAGTTCATGCATCGGGTGTGCCATGGGATGACGCAAGCGGCAAACAATTACGAAAATGGTTAGGCGTTTCAGATGAAGATTTTTATGATGCCAAAAAATTTGCAATTGTCCCTATGGGATTTTGCTATCCCGGTAAGGGAAAATCGGGGGATCTTCCACCAAGGCCAGAATGCGCTCCGTTATGGCATGACTCCCTATTAGCGAAAATGCCAAATGTTAAGTCGATTATTTTGATTGGAATTTACGCGCAGCAGTATTACCTAAAAAAAAGTGCGAAGAAAACCTTAACTGAAACTGTTAAAAATTATGAAAATTACCTTCCTAATTATTTTGTGCTACCTCATCCATCTCCGCGAAATCGTTTTTGGTTGACTAAGAATCCTTGGTTCGATCAAGAAGTGCTTCCAAAATTTCGCGAAACAATAGATTCAATTCTTTCAAAATAAGAAACCTCGCCGAGTGGCAAGGTTTCTTACAATTTCTAAAAGATAAAAGCCTAATATTGCGATCCGTTGTGTTTCCCGCTATTCCAGCCGTGTTTACCTAAATATTGATCACCGCTTTCTACAGCACCCTCTTCGATGGAGGTCCCCATAGAATCGTTCCAACGATTTAGATAACCAAACAAGGAAATCACGCCCAACATTTCTACAATTTCCCCTTCATTCCAGTACTCATATAAACGCTTTTTTATCTCGGCGTCAACGTTATTTGGTACCATGGATGCTTGTAAAGAAAAGTCAAGCGCGGCACGTTCTGCTTCACTAAATGCGGGATGCGTTCTATATTCCCAAATATTATCTAACTGTTCTTGCTCAGCACCATAACGTTCTGCAGCACGAATCGCATGTGCTTGACAGTATCGACATCCAGTCGAATTACTACTTACCCAAGCGATCATACGTTTTAATGCAGAGGTTACACGACCTTCATTGGCCATCACTGCTTTATTCAAATTGATAAATGCTTTACTAATAGCAGGTCTGTGTTGCATAGTTAATACTGAATTTGGACAAAAACCCAAGGTTTCATTGAAAAACTCGGCCAATTGCTTGGTTTCAGTATCGTGATCAGGATTTAATGGTGTTACTAAAGGCATATATATTTTTTTAGGATAAATTTCGATTGCCAAAGTACAAATTATTCTGGGGTTTTTAGTAAATTAACATGCTATAATAGGACCTATTTTATGGAAGTTATTCTAAGGCAATTTGACTTAAAGTTAAAGCATACATTTACGATTGCGAGAGATTCATATGATTCTCAGCCAACCTTAATTGTAGAGCTAAAAGATGGTCAATTTTCTGGCTTTGGAGAGGCAACGTCTAAAGCATACTATGGGATTTCTATTCAGAACATGATCGATGATATTAAGGCTATCGAATTCATGATATCATCGTTAGATAATTTACTTCCCGAAGATTTTTGGATGGAACTGTATCCTTATTTTAAAAAAAACATGTTTGCCTTATGCGCGCTAGATATAGCCTATAATGATCTGTATACGCGTAAAAAAGGGGTAAAATTATACAACTATTGGAATTTAGATATAACTAAGAATCCTCAAACAAATTATACGATTGGGATTGCTCCTATTTCAGAAATGATTGAGAGATTAAAAGAAACACCATGGCCAATTTATAAGATAAAATTAGGGACATCCGACGATCTAAAAATAGTGCAAGAATTACGAAAACATACAGATGCTATTTTTAGGGTTGATGCCAACTGTGGTTGGAGCATTGATGAAACCATATCAAACGCAAAAGAGCTGATAAAACTAGGTGTTGAATTTATAGAACAGCCGCTTGAAGCTGATGATTGGGAAGGCCATAAAAAAGTGTTTTCAAAATCAATGTTACCCATTGTTGCAGATGAAAGCTGTCAAGTAGAGTCTGATGTTATTAAATGTCACAATCATTTTCACGGAATCAATGTAAAATTGGTAAAGTGTGGAGGTTTAACTTCAGCAAAAAGGATGTTGGAGAAAGCTACAAAATTAGAAATGAAAACTATGGTTGGATGTATGACTGAATCGACAATTGGTATTTCTGCAATAGCGCATTTGTTGCCCTTATTAGATTATGTAGATATGGATGGCGCTTTATTATTAACCAATGATATTGCCAAAGGAGTGTTTATAGAAAAAGGGATCATCAACTATAGTAATGATAACGGAATAGGTGTAACTTTGCAATGATAAGGTTTGCATAGAAATTACGACTAACAAAGAAACTTAGCACGAATAACATGATTAATAAAATACGAACAACATGGAAAGGCGGAATGCTTTTCGAATCGACTAATCCGGGAGGGAATTTAGCGATTAATGATGGTGGAGAATCAGCCGATGTAGCGTATACACCAAAAGCGCTGATGTTAGCATCGTTAGCAGGATGCTCTGGCTTAGATATTGCTTCGCTTGCAAAAAAAATGAGAGTAGAGATCGATGATTTTAATATTGATGTTGAGGGAGAATTGACAGATGAACACCCTAAATATTATCATAAAGTGGCAATGACATATCATTTTTATGGATCTAACTTAGATCAGAAAAAACTGCAAAAAATAGTCGACTTATCTGTCGAAAAATATTGCGGTGTGATGGCAATGTTTGAAAAGTTTGCTGATGTAAAAGTAAACATAGCATATCACGCGAAGTGATTGTTACGTTGTCATGCTCCTAAACAAGCTTTCTAAATCTTGACTTTTTTGCTGAGATTGTAATAGTTTAAGTCCGTTATCGTGAGCAAAATCGAATATTGCTGGACGCATATCTTTAGATGTACTAAAGGTTAACTGCCAAGTATTGTCATGAATATTAACGGCTTTTGTCAACTTCGGAAGCTTCCGTATTAGTTGTTCTTCAATCCGTAAATCAAACTCGACTTCAACTATTTGCGCTTCGTTCGATTTTAATTCACTCAATTTTTTATCGGTAACGATAGATCCTTTATTGATAATTATTACCCGATCACAAACAGCTTCTACTTCTTGCATGATGTGTGTCGAAAACAACACCGTTTTGGTGGTACCAATTTCTTTGATTAAACTTCGAATTTCTACCAATTGATTTGGATCTAATCCAGTAGTAGGCTCATCCAATATTAACACTTCTGGATCATGCAATAACGCAACTGCCAAGCCAACTCGTTGACGATAACCCTTAGAAAGTTGTCCTATTTTTTTATGCGCCTCTGGAGATAATCCAACTCTCTCAATAACTTCGTTCACTCGACTTTTAGAAACGCCGTGCACGCGTCCGCTAAACTGAATATACTCTTTTACATACATATCGAGATACAAAGGATTGTGCTCAGGTAAATAGCCAACCGATTGTTTTACTAACATTGGTTTCGTCTCAACATTATGACCATTAACACTTACAACTCCATTTGTTTGAGAGATGTAAGTTGTAATAATTTTCATCATGGTAGATTTACCGGCTCCATTGGGTCCTAAAAAGCCTACAATTTCGCCAGAACCAATTGTAAAGCTAATATTATCTAGTGCTTTTTGCTCCCCATATAGTTTCGATACATTCTCTACTGTAATTGACATATATTTATCGTTTAACTTTACAAAGAAATTAAATCTTTCCCTAATTTCGCTACATTTAAGATGATAAATTTGTTTTACAAATTGTATTTTGAATTTAAAAGAGCAATAAACTAATGATATGAGCGTATACTTAAGAAAATTGCTTCGTTTTTTACCAATATATATACTACTTATGATAATTAGTACTGCATGCGTCTCCTTCAGAGAAAGTGATCAAAAAGTATTTCGAAAATTTAATAAAACAACAGTTACTCCGAAGATATACCGAACGTCATTTGAAAATAAAGAATTACGTTACATTGCTGATAAAGAAATTGATACTCAGTTACCAACAATTCTCTTCATTCATGGAGCACCGGGCTCTGCAGGTAATTATTTTAGTTATTTAAAAGACCCTGTATTAGGAAAGAAAGCAAATCTTATTACTGTAGATCGCTTGGGGTACGGATATTCTGACCATGGTAATGCAGAAACATCAATTGACAAACAAGCCGAGAGTATATTTGCGATAGCAGAGAAACACGAATTAAAAAATATCATTTTAGTAGGATGGTCTTACGGGGTACCGATTGCTGCTAAAATGGCTTTTAAATTTAAAGAGGTAAAACATAGCGTATTGGTAGCAGGAGCCATGTCGCCAAAAGATGAAAAGTTTTTTGGTATCGCGAAAATGGCAACTTGGAAACTCACAAAATGGCTCGTTCCTAAACCGTTAAAGATTGCCAATTACGAAAAATTGTCGCATGTAGAGGAACTCACAAAGATGCAAGATAATTGGAGTCAAATACAATCACCGATTACTTATTATCATGGTACAAAGGATAATATTGTTCCTTTTGAAAACATGAACTTTATCAAATCTCAGGTACCTGATACTATTTTAAAACCTGTAATTTTAAAAGATATGAATCATTTTATCTTATCAAAAAAATACGCATTGATTCAACAGGAGCTTTTGGAGATTTTAGAAAAATAGCACATGAATTAGTCTAGCTTCGTGCTTAATATTTTGTAAAAAGTTTGTATGCCGTATTTTATGTTCTTTACCTTTAAATTCTCATTTGGACTGTGCTGATTGTTATCAGGATTTACCATGGGAATAATGATGGCCGGAATGTTTAATTCATTAATAAAAGAGGCAATTGGTACGGTACCTCCCATAATTCTAATTTTCACTAAATTTTCATCATGAAGGGTGTTCTCTAGCCAGTTTGCAAATGGTATGTCCATATTGGTTCTAAAGGCATTGGTTACACCTCTACTCTCAAATGTAATAATTTTGTCGTATTTTTTTCGTTCCTCTATAGTTGGCACTTTATCAGTAATATAATATCCTTGCGTTTTGATGTGCTCTTTTATCAATTTTTTTAATCTAGTACCATCACTTTCTGGAACTAAACGAATATCGATAGCTGCTGTGGCGCTTTCTGGTACAATAGTTCGTGCTTTTTTTCCGGTCCAACCAGAAGACAATCCACGAATATTTAGTGATGGATATTGCAGTGCTTCCTGATAAAACCTTCCGACCGTTTCGGGACTTTTAACACCTAAATTTTGTAAAATTTGAGCTGGGTTATCGGGAACACTTTTCAAAATTTTGAAGGTAGCATCATCGATTGAAATTCCATCATAATAACCATCAATAATGACTTTACCCTTTTCATCTTTGAAGGTTGATAATAACGTAGCTAGCCGAAATCCAGGATTGGGGGCATAGTTTCCGTAATGACCACTGTGTTGAGGTTTTATGGGGCCATAAGTTGTTAGATTTATGGTCGTAATTCCGCGACAACCAAATACTAAAGTTGGATTGTCAGAAGCATGTAGTGGACCATCATTAATTATTAAATAATCTGCTGCGAGAATAGCACGGTGCCTCTTCACTGCTTTTGGCAAGGGCTTGCTTCCTTTTTCTTCCTCACTATCTAAAATGACTTTTACATTATACGGAATTTTTTGAGTATTTTCTTTTAGCAAATCTATGGCTTGTAATAACATTACAATAGGTCCTTTATCGTCCGAAGTAGATCTACCAAAAATACGCCAAGATTCAGAGATATTGGCATTTAGTTCTGACCACTCAATGGTTTCCCAATTCTCGCCATTTTGGGTTTTTAAAACGGCCTTATATGGATTTTCTTGCTGCCATTTTGAAGTATCTACAGACTGCCCATCGAAATGCATATAAAAGAGTATTGTTTTCGCTTTTTTTCTCTTTGGAAGTTCCGCAAAAAACAATGGTTGTCCATCAGTTTTTAAGACTTGAGTTACAAAACCCCTTTTTTTAAATTGTCGATCAAGCCAGTCAATATTTTTAAGGATATCAGAAGGGATTAACGCATCATTCGGAATTGCGATAAACTCTTTTAATTCCAGTAAGGCTGGTTTTAGTTTTGAGTCAAATTTTTGAGAGAATGTTATTGAGCTGGTGAATAACAAACAAAGAATAGCTAGTTTTTTCATGAGAAAGAAGTTAGCCTCTAATTTACTATTTATTTTCGTTCAATGTTGATTCATGTTGAAGCTTATAATTAGTTGTAAATCCTTAATTTTACAATCAACAAATCAATTTTTTAAGAGTTTAAAGCTATAATACTATTGACCCAAAGCTTACTAGGAAGCTTCGAATGGAATAAGTTCATATGTAAATTATTGATACAACACGTATCTCGGAGGTTTAAGGCCATTAAGTCGCATATACACAAGCATTTGTGCACGGTGATGCGTTATATGATCGGCAAGTAATAATAATACTTGCTTTTTGGTCCGATTCGACCCAAAATAGTCTAATCTTTCTTGGAGCCGGTTAATGTCAAATTTAGAAATAAATTGAGAAGTTTTATCGAAGGTTCTTTCGATGGTGGAAATCATTTCTTTCTTTGATTTGGAGTCAATTTTCAATTCGGTGTCGGTATTCCAATCTCTTGCTTTTCGTCCGCCCATTAGAGATTGACTATGCCAATCCATTGCCCAGCCAATGTGCATTAAATGTTCAGCAAAACTCATCGATTCTGGTGTTGGTTTGTATATATAGTTCTCTTCAGGCATTGTTTCAGCAACCAGAATTAAATATTTTTTCGAATTTTCCAATCGTTCTAAATACTCCTTAATAAAATCGTCTTGTTGGGCAAAGGATGACGACGTAAACGAAAAGAATAAAAGAATGAATGTTAGAATTTGTAGCTTTTTCATAGGTTATTTTTTTTCTTGTCGTAATATTTTCTCCATTTTTCGACCTTTTGCCAATTCATCAACTAACTTATCTAAATATCTGCATTGTCTATACAATTCAAATTCATCTTCTATTTCTTCAATTCGATAACCACAAACAACTCCTTTAATTAAATGCGCATTCGGATGAATTGTTGCTTCTTGAAAAAACGTTTCAAACGTCACTTTTTTCTCAATTTGAGCTTGTAATGTATCCTCATCAAAACCAGTCAACCATTCAATCACCTGGTGCAATTCTTTTTTTGTTCTACCATTCTTCTCCAATCTATTCACATAATGAGGATAAACAGATGCAAATGTCATATTGGCGACTCTTTCGTTTTTTTCAGCTGTAACTTTCATTGTTTTTTGATTCGGAGTTAATTAAAACAAATGGATTTTTCAATTAGTTGTATAAAATCAGTTAGATTGTCCAACGTATTTGCAAGTTAATTAATTCGTGCTACTAATAAAACTCTTGAACTTAGTTTGATTATTTTTCAGATTTTTTTAATCTATTATAATTCAGAAAAGCAGCCAATGCCATTATGAACCATCCAATTCTAAACCCCCAAACACTTCCGAATAAAGTTCCTGGGTCAGCATCAAAAATGGAGCTAATAAATACGATGGACGCCAATATTGCGGTAATTAGAAATAAGATTTTTTTATTCATTTTCGATTAGGTTTTTAATATTTATTATTGATAAATCCTGATATAATCAACTACCATAGGACTTTCGATGAAATTAGGATCAATATCTGGTTCTATGGCAATATTTAGTATTAAATAATAGTCAGAATCATAGGGCCAAGTTTCGGAATTCTTAATAGCTGGGTCGTACCTAAAATGTTCTATACCATCAATCATGAAGATCATTTTTTCTTCAGACCATTCGAGCGAGTATACATGAAATTTCGTGGATGCGTCCTTTATTTTTTGACCACCAACGTTTTTAACTTTATAACCATAACTTGAAGCATTGTGTAAGGCACTAGAAACATAATTTTGATTTTTACCCCAATGTTCAAGAATATCGATTTCTCCGCATGACGGCCATTTAGTCGTTCCAAAACCAAGATTATCCCAGTATGCACCATCTTCATCAATATTTTTATTGAGCATCCAAATGGCAGGCCATGTTCCTATGCCTGCAGGTAGCTTGGCACGAATTTCTATCCGACCGTAGGTAAAAGCAAATTTCGAATTTAATCTTGCAGCAGTATATTGTTTAATTTTTCCTTGATCATTGTAAGTTTCTTTCTTTGCAACTAAATTTAAATAACCATTTTTAACATATGAATTAGAAATTTCGTCAGTATAATGTTGAATTAAACCTCCCCACCAACTGCCTCCTGGAGGAAGCTTCGTTTGATGAAACCATTTCTCTTGATTAATTGCTCCTTCGCCTTCGAATTCATCAGACCAAACCAACGAATCGTATGATGAATCTATATTAATAACTTCCTTTTCTTTAGGAACATCATTTGTTTCTTTTTGTAAATTAAATATGAGATATAATAGAAAAATGAAACCTATTGCTAATAATATATATGATATAACTTGCTTTGTCATTAAGAATTAAATTTAAGATTTTTATTGATATAAATGACAAAGGGTCAGTTATGGTTTAAATGTGTTGATTATTTTTTCGATTTTGTTTATTCCGCTTTTTAAGGGAAACTTAGAAAGAAGATATCCGCCCTTCATAATTAATAATAAGACCATAAATTCCAGTTATTTGCATTTTTGCACGACCAGATTTTTGTATGGTAAATTTGAATTTCCATTTTTTATCTTTAATATCTCCCGAAAAGAAAATTTTGAGATTATCATCTTTTAAGGAACCAATAGTCGTATAGCTTTCTAAATCAAATTCTAATGTCAAAATTTCAACATTATCACTTACATCTGGGATTAACATTTCTAGAAACATTCCAGTATTTGCGTTGATATCTATTAATCCTCCTCGGGATGCCATTCTTTTACCTGTCGATGTCGAAATATTAGTAGAAACAAACCTAAATTTCGGTTTATTTATATAGGTTTGGAGTTGTGCAATTTTTTTTTGTTTTCTGATTTCTTTTTTAGATAATTCTTTTTGAGCACTCGTAGTATTGAAGCCAAAAAAAACGAAAATGATTAGATATATAAATGTTCTCATAAAAACAGTATTAATTTGATTTTATCAATACGAGTTAAATTTTCACTAGGGAAACCAACATGAATTAATTGACGATAACAATTTTATTTTAGAATTGTTGCAACAATTTGTTAAATAAGTAACTAAGTTACTAAAAAAGCATAGGATTAAGGAAATTCTTGAGGATTTCCGATAGGCTCTTGACTTGCTATTAATAATGAGATATACCGGTGTTGAGGCTAGTTTTTCTTTCTTATAATTTTTACAATTCGATTAATTATAATTTCTGATAAATTCCATTCATAACCTTCAAAATCGGTCGTATTAATTAATTGTACAACAACTGCATCAATATCTTCGTGATATTCTGCAAGACTTTGATAACCAACAACTAAGCCTCCATGATTAAATTTATAGGGGTACATCTCTTGTTCTCCTTTTTCAAATACAGTACCATCATTCAAAGCTCTTAAAAATGTACCAACATCTTGGGCGGTAGCCAACATTCCATACTCGCGCGCTTTGAAGTCTTCATCATAACCTACATAATAGCCGCTCATAACATCATCTAAATTAACTTCAGTAATTGAAAAGAAGGTATTATTTAGGTTTAAAGGTTTTAATATTTTTTCTTTGATATAATCATTATGGCTGTGACCTAAGACATTGTCCATTATCCTACGAAGCAATAAATAATTGGTGTTGGAATATTCATATCCTTCATCTGGGTCAAAGCTTGCAGGCAGATCTAGGGCAAAGTCGAGGGCATTTTGACTATTTCCCTGCTCGTCTAGCCAGTACGCTGGGTTATCAGTAAAATTAGGAATCCCAGACCGATGTTGAATCATCATTTTTAAGGTGATTTTTTCGGCATTTTCTATTCTTCCTTTAAGTTCTGGCAGGTAATCTGTCAGTGGTTTTTCAAAAGACAACTGTTTTTGTTTGACCAATTTAGTAGCCGCTACAGCAGTGTATAACTTACTAATACTGGCTATTTTGAATAGAGAATTTGGGTCGGCAGGTATTTTGTTATCTCTATCTTTCCAACCACCTGCGTAAAATGTTGGAGGTTTCTTTCCTTGGTCCACATAAACAATCATTCCATCAAATCCATGCCCAATTGCTTGATCTACTTGTTCTTGAATTGTATTAGGTAGGGGTAAAATCCACGCCTTTACTAAAATCCATGGTACAAAATACAAGGATATTAGTGTTCCAACGAGTAATAAAATACGCGCAATCCGTTTGGCCTTTTTGTTTTGTGTCATTTTACTAATCTTCGGTAATAGTTTCTATTTCTTTAATAATTTGATGACCGATTTCAGTCAATTGATCATATTGTTCAATCATTGTATCAAATTGCCATGCAGCTAAACTTATAACATTTCGATAAGCTGGTTTGGATGTATAATCAACGAATACTCTGTCATATTCAGACTGAGGTGTAGCTTTAGTGGCTAATGAATCTACTGAGATAAAGGCTGAAGCTAAAATAAGTGATCTATCTAATTGAGTATCGAGGTAATTCTCTTGATGCACCGTATATTGATTATAACTCTTTTCATTTTCTGCAATGATATCCACCAAACCGTAATATTTGGCCAAAAGTGAATCGATTTTGGTATTGTTTATTTTACCATAATAGTCAGAATTTTTTAATGATTCATAACCACCCGAATTTGGTTTAAAATAGAAATCTACAAAAGCAGCACCACTTATCTTGAATAAAAAGAGGTTTTCATTTTCAGTCTTTTGCAAAATGCTATTTCTTGCTTTTTTACAAATGTCTGCAATTTGTTTTCTTCCTTTCGATAATTCTTCTAATTGTTCTATATCTTCCCTTGTATGCGTTTTAATCTTAGTCAAATATTCATTTAAAGAATCATTATCCTTAATCGATTGGTTCAAATTATTTATCTGTAGTGCGATCAAAATTCCGATTACAACCAGCACGATTTCTCCTAAGGCATATTTGATGTACTGTGTTGTTTTCGTTTCTAATATCAGCTTATGTCTAATTTTTCTAAATAATTTCATTGGGTCGATTCGATTTAGCCACAACCTTTAGATATGAAACTTTGTGCTAAGTTTAGCAACTAATTTAATAAATAAAAACTGGCCTTAGTTCGATGCGAGTGATTTTGCAAATGGGACACTCCTTCACAATGACACGAGCAACGCGAACTGGCGCTAGCAATTCCTGCGAAGGAATTGCGTCGCAATGAATTATAGCCGTTGTTGTGCAATGGCTTTTATTTTTTTAATTGGTTACGATACAATTCCGCTAACTTATTCCGTTCAGTTTCGTTTTTTAATATATGCTGTAGCCACATTTGTGGTTGGTCGGTTGCATTTCCATATGCTCTGTCTTTATATTCTTTAAATTCCGAAAATTCGAGCCAATTTATAGTGTGGATATGTTGAAGTGAATAAACTGCCATTTCTCCATTAGTTGCTCCAAAAAATGGGCAAGTATGGACTTTGGTTTTCGTTGTGTCGGATAGTTTAGCGATAAGAAATTCAGTCAATTCCGTTTTGTCATTTTCCGCAAATTTTTTCCATTCCTTTTGGCTAAAAACGAGAGGCTTTCGTTCTCGTTTAAATTCTTTGTTGGAGACATATTGTTCTCCGCCTAAACAACCACCTTTATCAAACACCATAAAATTCCATTGCTCGGCAATCGAATCTGTTTGCTGTAATCCGGTTTGCGTAATTTCGTTAGTCAATTCGGCAATCACAATATTTGATTCAGAATTAGATTCGGATTGGTTTTTACAGGAAACTAATGTCAAAATCAAAAACAATATTTTAAATGGATTTCTCATTTTTCAAAAATTGTGCACAACGTAGAGATATAGTCATATTAACTATATCCATTATTCCCTCAAAGATAATAAATATCATACTGTCTTAAAACGCTCTTTTATGTTTCCTTTTAAATGCACTAGGGTTTTCGTCGGTAATACTTTTAAAAGTTCTATTGAAATATGAAAGACTATCAAAGCCACAGGCATAACAAGTTTCACTTACGTTCATTCCTATTAATAACAAGCGTTTTGCTTGGCTAACCCTATATTCATTTAGAAACCCTGTAAACGTATTACCTGTATTTTTTTTGAAATATCGGCAAAATGCAGGCTTGCTCAGGTTACATAAAGTTGCTACTTCGTCAAGACTGATTTTTCGGGTATAGTTTTCATCAATAAAGGCATATAATTGCCGAATGCGTTGTTGTTCTTTGGTATTGTACGTATTGATAAAAGGTTGCTCATGTAGTAATTCGTATTGATCACTTTCTGCCAATATCTTTAAAATAGCGAGTATTTCGATATAGCGGTCAAAAGATTCTAAAGTATATAGCCGCATTAAACGTTTACCAATGAGCTTCTTTGTTTCTCCATAAAAGGCCAATCCATATTGCGACTTTTCAAACAATTGGGCAATCTTTAAAAAGGCAGGTGTTTCTTGCAATACGTTATTCTTAAAAGAAGGTTTAATATGTAATACATCTTTTTTATAAACGGTCTTTACGCCGTAGTCAAAGTTGAGATGTGGGATATTTGAACCAATAAAAACCAAGTCGCTATGTTCAAAGTTCGAAATATGATTACCTACATGACGCGTAGCATTAGCACCTTCAATATAAACCAATTCATATTCGGGGTGGAAGTGCCAATAAAATAACGCACTTAAGTTAGGGTTATGTAACAATCGAAACGGACTTTTACTATCACGATCAATGGATTCTAATTGAACTTTCATATTTAAATTTAACTAAATTATTATATTATTGCTCCTTTTAGATATAAAATATCAATATTGTTCAAATTATGATCAATATTAAGGTTGAATACTACCTTTCTGTACTTTTATATTTGCGGTATAAAATAGTACGACCATGAAAAATGAAAAACGAACAATGGCGCCAGTCAAAATGGCGAATACGGCTCATGAAGACATTCCGGGGAACCCTTCTACGGCAACGTCAAGTAGTATACAATTAAATGATCGATCGAATGGAAAACCTTTACGCGTATTAAGCGAAGAAGATTGGGCATTTTGGAAACATAACGGATATATTGTCATTAAAAATGCGGTGCCTAAAGAGCAGGCAAAAGCTACGGCTGATTTTATATGGGAATTCGACGAAAAAGACCCTAATAATCCCGAAACCTGGTATGCACCCCCAAGAGTTGAAATGCAAATGAAAGAATTAGCAGGTACTGGCATGGTTGAAGTTTATAATAATCAACATTTATGGAATAATAGGCAAGTTCAACGAGTGTACGATGCTTTTGTAGATGTGTGGGGCACCGATAAGTTATGGGTGACAATAGATCGTGCGAATTTGAATTTTCCAATACAGAAAGGACAAAGTACAAAAGGTTTTATACACTGGGATTATGACCCTGAAACAAAACCACAAAACGTACAAGGTGTATTAGCCTTGGCCGATCAATTAGATGAGCAAATGGGAGGCTTTCAGTGTATTCCATGGTTGTATAGAAATTATGATACGTGGAAATTAGGTCAGCCTGAAGATCGTGATCGATTTCAACCAGACATATCAGGTTTAGAAGATAAAATTGTCAAGGTGACCATGGAAGCTGGAGATCTTCTTATATTTAACAGTACTGAACCTCATGGAATTCGAAAAAATCTATCTAAAGATAAAGTGCGTATTGCACAATACATATCGATGATGCCTGCCGAAGAGGAAAATAAAGCGATGCGTGATTGGCGTGTTAATTCTTGGAAGAAGAGAATTGCCCCAGAAGGATATGCTTTTCCAGGAGATCCAAGAAATTGGGAGCAAACTAAATATAAACAAGCCAAATTATCAACCTTAGGAGAAAAACTATTAGGTCTAAAAAATTGGTAACTTTAGATCAGACTTTTAATCAACTATTCACTCTATGATGACAACCTTACACTTCTGGGATGTAGCAATTATTATTATTTATTTTGGAATTATCTTATGGATTGCACAATGGGCGTCTAAGAGCAAGACTGAAGGGAAAGGAGCTGTCGATTATTTTCTTGCAGGTAAAAATTCAGGATGGTTGGTCGTTGGCGCTTCGTTGTTTGCTTCAAATATAGGTTCTGAAATTATATTAGGAGTTTCGGGAGCAGGCGCTAGAGGGAATATGCCAATGGCAAATTTTGAAATAATCGCGGCATTGGTGTTGATATTATTGGGGTGGGTGTTTGTGCCTTTTTATTTAAGAACGGGTGTCTATACAATGCCTGAATTTTTAGAAAAACGATATTCGAAAGCATGTAGAAACTACCTTTCAGTGATTTCGGTTCTGGCCTATGTAATCACAAAAATCTCTCTTATTATTTTTGCTGGGGCTTTAGTTTTCGAAACTATTGGAGTTCCTTTTTGGACAGGAGCAATTGTCACTGTTGTTGCTACCGGATTTTATACAGTTTTAGGAGGTTTAAAAGCTGTTATTTATACAGATATGGTGCAAGCTCTTGTCTTACTTGTTGGAACAATCGCGGTGACCGTATTCGGATTGTATGCGCTTGGCGGATGGGAAGAGATGATTACTATAATGACCGAAGCATCTAAGCAACCCGAAAACCCTCCAGTAGAACAATTTTTTAACTTGTGGCGACCTATGGAAGATACTGAATATCCTTGGACAGGGATGTTGTTCGGTGCCCCCATCTTAGGCGTCTGGTATTGGTGTACAGATCAATATATTGTACAACGTACACTATCGGCCAAAGATGTTAATAATGCTAGAAAAGGAGCCCTGTTTGCAGGCTATTTGAAATTATTACCTGTTTTTATCTTTTTTATTCCCGGTGTCATTGCATATGCACTGTTGCAAAAAGGAGCGATTAGTTTTTCTATGGAAAATGCAGATCAAGCCTTGCCAGCTATGATCAACGAATTTTTGCCAATGGGTTTAAAGGGATTGGCTATTGCCGGATTATTGGCGGCCTTGATGAGTTCACTTTCTTCGGCCTTTAATTCGAGTTCGACATTACTAACCATAGATTTTTACAAAGAATATAAACCAAAAGCGACCCAAAAAGAATTGGTACGATTTGGTCAGATTGCCACTGTAATTTTAGTAATCGCAAGTTTAGGTTGGATTCCGTTTATGAAATCTTTGATGAAAGGAGGTATCTTTCATTACCTGCAAAGTGTTCAGGCCTATATTTCACCACCAATTGCCGCGGTGTTCTTGTTCGGACTTTTTTACAAGTGGATTAATGCCAAGGGAGCCATTGTAGCTTTATGGATTGGATTTATTTTAGGTATTTTTAGGTTGGTTTTCGAATTTCTCAATAATGAAGGAAGTATTGTTGTTGAAGATTCGTCTCTCTTAGGAATGTTCTTAGGCATCAACTTTTTACATTTTGCATTATTCTTATTTATTTTGTGTGCTGCAATTCTAATGATAGTTAGTAAAATGGGAACTACGCAACCAGCGGCGCAATTAGAATTGGTAACCTTTCAGAAATCAACAACAAAACCATCTTTTAAATTTTCTAAAGACACAGTTTTAACCATTATACTTATTGTACTCGTACTAACATTATGGGCCGTATTTAGTCCATTGGGTTTAGGTTAATTAATTGATATTATTAGTTATGAATTTACAATTACACAATAAAAAGGCATTCATTTCAGGCGCTACAAAAGGTATTGGCTTGGCAACAGCGATATCTCTGTTACGAGAAAATGCAACCGTTATTATAAATGGGAGGACAGCCGAAAGTGTAGATGGAGCATTACATTTATTACATCAAGAATTTCCTAAAAATAAGGTTAGCGGTATTGTAGGAGACTTTGCAAATAAGAAGGATGTAGCTTCAATCTTAGACCAGATAAATGATGTAGACATACTGATTAATAATGTAGGAATTTATAAACCGAATTCTTTTTTTGAGACCAAGGATGAGGAATGGTATGAGCAGTTTGAAATTAATGTTATGAGTGGCGTGCGTTTATCGCGACACCTTTTACCCTTAATGTTACAAAAGAATTGGGGCCGCATTTTATTCATTTCTAGTGAATGTGCTACATTGGTCCCTCCCGATTTGATGGCGTATAGTATGACCAAAACGGCTATGCTTTCTATTGCAAGAAGTGTAGCAGAATTAACCAAAGGAACCAATGTTACGGTGAATTCTATCGTTCCAGGGTCGACATTATCAGAAGGTGGGCAGTCTTTTTTAAACGAGGTAGCTCAGAAAGAAAATAAAACGAAAGAAGAAGTAGAAGATAATTTTTTTAAAACAGTTAGAACAAGTTCTTTATTACAACGCTTCGCTTCCGTTGAAGAGGTTGCAACTACGATTACCTATTTATCAAGTCCTTTGGCTTCTGCAACAAATGGTGCTGCCATTAAAGTTGATGGAGGAAGTACAGGAGGGATATTCTAATAAACATTCATATTTAATTTTAAAAACAAGAAAAATGACGCATCAAAAAAAACTAATTACACTCGCCCTTTTAATGGTAATTTTCACCTTCTTTTCCTGTGCAGAAAAGAACAATCAGGAAAATGAGGTAGTTGAAAACAAAGAAACGAAAATGGAAAAAACAGAAAAAAAAGAAAAGATGCTCAGACATGTTGTTTTGTTTAAATTTAAAGATGAATCAAGTGAAGAAAAGGTAAATGAATTAAATGAGGCTTTTAATGCGTTACCGAGTGCGATTTCTGTAATCAAAGATTTTGAATGGGGTATTAACGATAGTCCAGAGAATTTTCATCAAGGATTTACGCACTGTTATATGCTCACATTCGCATCAGAGGAAGATAGAGATTCTATTTATACTCCTCATCCAAAACATCAAGCCTTTGTAGCAAGCCTACAGGATGATATAGAAAAAGTGTTCGTCGTAGATTATTGGACGAATCCTTAGTCTAACTAGACGCATGATGGGATAAGTTGTAGAACAGGATTATCTACTTTTTATTTTTAGATATCTTACTCTAAAAGCATACATAAATAGTACGAGAGCAATGATTAAAAGTCCCACTGCTTCTCTAGCCAGTTCTACATCTTTTATGTCACCATCATCTAAACCAAAACCTTGAAAATTTGACGGGAAAAGAATTAAAAAAGCTATAAAGCAAACGGCTCCAACAACAAATAAGACCGACGAAGAAATCTTATCAAAGAAAAATAAGATAGAGAGTACGACTGCGATGCTCCAAATTGTGACCCATAGCATCGGATCTGGATCATTGTATTGTAAACCCGCAGAAATCAGAAATAATATGGTAAATAGGATGCTTAAAATTTTAAAGAAAATTTTCATCTTATCATTGTTTAGAGTAGTTTATACATAGTATGCATTCCTCTCAAATGAGGATGCATTAATTCAAAAGTTAAGCGAAAATCACTACTAATTTTATAGCCTCGTTTTTTATAAAAATGTAGCGCTTGTTCTTGTGTGTCCATAGCTTCCAGCCATAATACTTGAGAACCATTTTGTCGTGCTTGCGCTCCTACCCAATCCATCAAAAAAGTTCCAATGGCATTTCCATGTGTTTTAGGATCTAGATAAATACGATGTAATTTGGTTGCTTTTAAATCGGGCACATCTTCCAATTTATATTCATGAATTATGCGTAAAATACCAATAATCTCCTCCTTAAATTTCACAAAATAATAATACCCGTTACTATCTGCTAATTCTTGTCTTAGCTGAGTTTCGTTAAAGGTTTCTTCGACATACCACTGTCCATCATCTTCCCAAAGGTGCTTGTAGGCCGGTGGATAAATGCGATGCATCAATTGTTGTAATTCTGTGACATCACTCATAGAAATGGAACATAATGAGAGTGTTTCAGATAGTTGTATGGTGCTCATTTTAGATTGATAATTGTTTGAGGCCTTCATATACTACAATACTCACGGCATTTGCTAAATTAAGACTTCTGATATGTTCGCTAAACATAGGAATTTTAAAGAGATTCTCTTTATTACGATCTGTTATTTTTTTCGGTAAACCGACAGATTCTTTTCCAAAAACCAAAAATAAGTTATCGGTAAATTCAATGGACCAATGTGTTTTTTTTCCATGACTGGAAAGAAATACCATTTTGTGTTTTTTATTGATCTCCAAAAATTCTTCAATAGATTCGTAGGTGGTAATATTGAGGTGCTGCCAATAGTCAAGTCCGGCGCGTTTCAACCGAGTATCAGTAATTTCAAAACCAAAAGGTTTTACCAAATGCAAATTTGATCCTGTCGCTAAACTAAGACGACCAATATTTCCAGTATTATTTGGAATTTCGGGTTCTATTAAAACAATATTGAGTGCCATATACTTCTTCCACGAAAGTGAAAGTATTTCTAAATTAACTTAAAATGGGATTCACAAATTCATCGAGGTTAGCAATGCCCTTCTCAGTAACGTGCCTTATAAAAGCACTTCCTATAATAGCGCCTGTCGCCTGTTGTGTTGCTTGCTCAAATGTTTCTTTGTTTGATATTCCGAATCCCACAATTTGAGGATTCTTTAAATTCATAGCAGCGATTCTTTCGAAATAGCTACTTTGTTCATTCCCAAACCCTGATTTTGCTCCAGTGGTACTCGCAGAACTCACCATATAAATAAACCCTTTAGAAACAGAATCAATAAAACGTATGCGTTCATTGCTCGTTTGAGGAGTAATTAAAAAGACGTTGATCAAGCCATATTTTTCAAAAATGGTCTGATATTGCTCCTGATATATAGCTACTGGCAAATCTGGAATAATGAGTCCGTCGATACCAATTTCTTGACACTTAGCACAAAAAGCCTCCACTCCATATTGAAGCATTGGGTTGAAATAGCCCATGGCAATTAAAGGAATGGTAACGGTTTTACGAATGTCTTTTAATTGTTCAAAAAGTAAGCTTGTCGTCATACCATTTTTTAATGCCTGCGTTGAGCTGGCTTGGATTGTAGGTCCATCGGCCAAAGGATCACTAAAAGGCAAGCCAATCTCAATCATATCGACACCCGCTTTCTCTAAATTTTCAATGATGGTAACCGTATCGTGCAAACTTGGATATCCTGCAGTAAAATAGATCGATAATAGTTTTTTATTTTCTTGTAACTTCTGTTGTATTCTGTTCATAATTATAAATTAAAATACTCGATATAATTATTTAAATCTTTATCGCCTCTTCCAGAAAGACTTATGACAATCACGTCATTTGGTTTAAAAGTTTTGTATTTAAATACTGCCAACGCATGACTTGTTTCAATTGCTGGAATAATGCCTTCTAACTTGGCTAATTCCAACCCTGCCTGCATTGCTTCATCATCTGTTGCTGAATAAAATTCACCCCTTCCGGTTTTGTATAAATGGGAATGTAATGGACCAACTCCAGGATAATCTAATCCCGCTGAAATAGAATAAGGTTCGGTAATTTGTCCGTCGTCTGTTTGCATTAATAAAGTTTTGCAACCATGAATAATGCCTTCTTTTCCTAACACTGATGTTGCAGCACTTTCGCCAGAATGGATGCCTTTCCCAGCAGCTTCTACAGCAATAATCCCTACATTTTCATTTTCTAAAAAGTGATAATAAGTCCCTGCCGCATTGCTTCCTCCTCCAATACAGGCAACTACATAATCCGGATTTTCAGTTCCTTCTTTTTCTTTTAATTGCCATTTTATTTCTTCAGAAATAATGGATTGAAATTTCGTCACCATATCAGGATATGGATGTGGCCCAATGGCCGAACCAATTATATAATGTGTATCCACAGGATTATTGATCCAGTCACGAATGGCTTCATTTGTAGCATCTTTTAAGGTTCTACTACCTGATAATGCCGGAACAACTGTGGCTCCCAACATTTTCATTCGAGCTACATTTGGTGCTTGTCGCGCAATATCAATTTCGCCCATGTACACAATACATTCCATACCCATTAAAGCACAAACAGTGGCTGTCGCTACACCATGTTGGCCAGCACCAGTTTCGGCGATGACACGCTTTTTGCCCAAGCGTTGCGCCATTAAAATCTGGCCAATGGTATTGTTCACTTTATGAGCCCCAGTATGGTTGAGGTCTTCTCGTTTTAAGTAAATTTTTGTCTTGTATTTTTCACTTAATCTCTTGGCAAAATAAAGAGGAGAGGGTCGGCCAACGTAATCCTTAAGTAATTGGTTGAATTCTTCTTGAAATGAGGGTTCGCCCATTATCTTTAAATAATTTTGACGTAATTCTTCTACGTTCGGGTATAACATTTCAGGAATAAATGCGCCACCAAATTCACCGTAATATCCTTTTTCGTTGATATTGTAACTCATAGTTGAGATTTAAATTCTTGTATTTTCTCGATATTTTTTAAACCAGCCTCGAGTTCAAATTTGCTATTCACGTCAATTGCATAACAATATTTCGAAACTTCACTAGTTTTAAATTTTTCAATATTCTCTAGTTCATCTAATCCAATTCCGCCACTTAAAAAGAAAGGCTTTGTCGATGGATACTCTTTTAAAACATTCCAATTAAATACGACTCCGTTCCCGCCAGGAAGTTCTCCTTTTGTGTCAAATAAATAATAATCACAAACAGATTCATAAGGTTCCAAAACATTGAAATCGAAAGTGTTTTTTATCGAAAAAACTTTGATGATTTCTACATCATTTTTTTTTAGCTTTCGGCAAAACTCTGGGGTTTCATGACCATGCAACTGAACAGCGCCTAACTTGTGTACACTAATTTGTTCAGCAATATATTCGAGCGACGCATTTACAAAAACACCAGTTTTTTTTATACTGTTCGATAAATTAGGAGTCGATAATTGTACAAAACGAGTTGATTTTTCATAGAAAATAAAGCCCAAATAATCGGGTTGTAGCGCTGCAACGGCTTCAATATTTTCTTGATATTTCATTCCACAAACTTTGAGCTTCATGCTTCTAAATCTTTAATGAATTGGGCTGCACTCTCTCCAGCATTTGCTGTTTTCATAAAGTTCTCTCCAATAAGAAAACCTTCGTAGCCATAGGGCTTTAATTCTTGAATGGCTTTAACTGAACTGATGCCACTTTCTGAGACCTTAACAAAATCATTCGGAATATGTTCACTAAGATCTTTACTGGTCGTCAAATTCACGTCAAATGTTTTTAGATTACGATTATTAACACCAATCATGTCTAAACTTGGCATGATTGACTTTTGTAATTCAGCCTCATTATGAACTTCCAACAATACATCTAATTCTATATTCTTCGCAAACTGAGAAAATTGCTTAATTTCTTCTTTGGTTAAAATAGCAGCAATGAGTAAAATGACATCCGCTCCGTGCGACTTTGCTTCTAGCACCTGATATTCATCGATGATAAATTCCTTACGTAAAATGGGCAAATTACAACTTGCCCGGGCAAGTAAAATATCATCTAAAGAGCCACCAAAATATTTTCCATCGGTCAAAACTGATATACCACATACACCTGCTTTTTCATAACCTTTAGCTACATCTTGTACATTTAAGCTTTGGTTGATGACGGCTTTCGAGGGTGAACGCCGTTTGTGTTCGGCTATGATGCCTGTGTTGCTATTTCTCAACACATTGGCTAGTGAAACTGTCGATTTATTAAAGAGTATTGAGTTCTCCAATTGAGAAATAGGAATCAATCCCTTTTTTAAGTTTACTTCCTTCCGTTTATCAGCTACTATGTGTTCTAAAATATTCATAATTGACTTAATGCTTGGAGTTTATTTAATGAGCTTAAACCTTTACCACTCAATAAAGATTCCTTTGCAATTTCAAAACCAGCTTTTGGAGTCAATTTATTTACGGTAGCAATAGCCATTCCTGCATTAGCTGATACAACGTTGTTTTGAGCTTCTGAGCCTTTACCATTCATAACCTTCATAAATATCTTTGCAGCATCTTCTACAGTATCTCCTCCAAAAATAGCATCTTGATTTATGCGATCAACACCAAAATCACTCGGTGACAACATCATTTCGTTTTGATTAGAAATGACTTTCGTATCACCAGTTAAAGAAATTTCATCATAACCATCTAGAGCGTGTAGAATGCTAAAATTTTTATCGGTGTTTTGATATAAATATCCATAAATTCTGGCCAGTTCTAAATTAAAAACCCCAACCAATTGATTTTTAGGAAATGCTGGGTTTACCATAGGGCCTAACATATTAAAGAATGTTTTCACGCCGAGTTCTCTTCGAATGGGCGCCACATTTTTCATGGCCGGATGAAACAATGGTGCGTGTAAAATACAGATTCCAGCATCATTTAAGCACTTTTCTAAAAAACCTTTATCGTTGCTAAACTTTACGCCTAAATGTTCTAAAACGTTACTTGATCCTGAAACTGAAGACACACCGTAATTACCATGTTTTGTAACTTTTATGCCTGCTCCCGCAGCCACAAAAGAGGATAATGTAGAAATGTTAAAGGTATTTTTCCCGTCACCACCCGTTCCACATAAATCAATCGAATTATAATCAGAAAAATCTACGGCCAGGCACAATTCTAACAGTGCATTTCTAAATCCCTCTAATTCATCTACGGTAATACTTCTCATCATATAAACCGTCAAAAAAGAAGCAATTTGACTTTGATTATAGGCGCCGTTTGAGATGTTTACTAATGCATCCCTAGCTTCTACTTTAGAGATGGTCTCATGATTAATTAATCTGTTTAATAATTGTTTCATATTAATTATTTATCCAGTTTTCTAAGATTTGTTTGCCATTTGGAGTTAACACCGATTCAGGATGATATTGTACACCTTTAACATCATATTTTCTATGACGCAACGACATTATTTGTCCGTTTTCATCGAATGAAGTAGCTTCCAATTCGTCGGGTAACTCGTTCGAGACAACCCAAGAATGATAGCGCCCTACTTTTATTGTTTTTTCTAGCCCTTTGAATAAAGATTCATCAGTTACAGAAATTGTGACATCTGTTGCGACGCCATGATATACTGTATCTAAATTTACAATACTTCCTCCGAAAACTTCTCCGATGGCTTGCTGTCCTAAACAAACACCTAAAATACTCTTGGTAGGGGCATAGGTCGAAATAATTTCTTTTAATAAGCCAGCTTCATCCGGAATTCCAGGGCCAGGAGATAGCAATATTTTGGAATAATTTGCACCCTCATTTATGGTTAACTGATCATTTCTTTTTACCGTAACATCACAACCAAGATCTTCTAAATAATGAACAAGGTTATAAGTGAAACTGTCGTAATTATCGATGACTAATATTTTTTTCATATCCGTTCTGCTGTTGTAAGGGCATTTGTTAATGCACCTAATTTGTTATAAACTTCCTGTAATTCATGTTCAGGGTTTGATTTAGAAACCAATCCGGCTCCCGCTTGCCAATGTAATTGATGATCTTTACTCAAAAAAGTTCGTATCATGATGGCATGATTAAAATTACCATCAAAACCCATAACTCCAATCGCACCTCCGTAAAAAGCACGACTTGTTTTTTCGTATTTCTCAATAAGTTGCATCGCTTTATGTTTGGGGGCACCACTTAAGGTCCCAGCAGGAAAGGTATCAGCTACTACTTGCATCGTTGAGGTATTTTGATGTTTTTTACCAACAACCTTACTTACCAAATGAATGACGTGTGAGAAAAATTGAACTTCTCTATAAGTTTCTACTTGCACTTCACTACCATTTCGACTTAGATCATTTCGAGCGAGATCAACAAGCATAACATGTTCTGCATTTTCTTTTTCATCTACCGCCAATTGCTTTGCCAATTCAGCATCTTGTTCATCATTTCCGGTTCGTTTAAAAGTTCCGGCAATAGGATGAATTTCAGCCTGCCCGTTATTCACGACTAATTGTGCTTCTGGAGAACTACCGAAAATTTTAAAATTTCCATAATCAAAATAAAAAAGATAAGGTGAAGGATTAATAGTTCTAAGGGCTCTGTAAACATTAAACTCATCTCCTTTAAACCCTTGAGAGAATTTTTTTGACAGTACTAATTGAAACACATCACCCCTTGCACAGTGTTTTTTTGCTAGATCTACATGTTCTTTGTATTCTTCGTCGGTCAAATTGGAAGAAATTTCACCGTCTGTTGAAAAAGTATAAGCCGCGAAGTTTTTCGCTTTTATCAATTGATGAATTTCATCAACATTGTTTTGAGAGTCATAACAATGTGAAAAAATATAAGCTACATTTTTAAAATGATTGATCGCAATGACATTTTGATAAACTGCATAATAGATATCTGGAATTTCCAATGAATTTTCCTTTTTTGAAATTTCAATATCTTCAAAATATCGAACTGCATCGTAGGCCGTATAACCAAAGATTCCATTGTTAATGAATTTAAAGTCATTATTTTCTGATTCAAAACGTTGTGAAAATTGATGAATTTTTTCAGGAACACTAGTTGTCTCGTTAATCATTTCATGTGATGTATTTCCGTTAGGGAATGATTGTACAATACAATTATGTTGCACTTTTATAGAGGCAATAGGATTGAAACAGATATACGAAAAGTTATTATCATTGGCATGGTAGTCACTACTCTCTAATAAAATGCTATTTGGAAATTTATCCCGAATTTTCAAATAAATACTTACGGGAGTGATAATGTCCGCAATGATTTTTTTCGAATGTGTTTGTAGTTTATAAGTCTTCATTTATTGCTAAATTTAATCACTATCGTTATTCAACGTCCAATTCTTGGACAAAGAAAAAGGCTTGTCGTGAATGACAAGCCTTTATATTGATAGTTAA
This sequence comes from uncultured Flavobacteriaceae bacterium, assembly GCA_947494325.1. Taxonomy (GTDB): domain Bacteria; phylum Bacteroidota; class Bacteroidia; order Flavobacteriales; family Flavobacteriaceae; genus Aureibaculum. The sequence goes on along the minus strand of CANLUS010000001.1, from coordinate 478,914 downwards.
ATATACGATAGGTCTAGTTCACGAATTTCGAGTTTCGAGAGTTCCACCACCAAGTATTATTTAATTTACTGTTCATGTTTTATTTTGTTAAGACAAATGTAAAAACTTTTTCCAAGTATCAAAGTGTTTTTTAAAAAATATCATACCCCATTTAAGGAACCAGTGATACTTGTTGCCAATCGGTACCATTATGAAAATATAAATTTCCATCGGTACCAGCGTATAAATCTCCTAAATCTCCGGCGGGTGCTGTTGCTTGTGGTTCGAGACGCATGGCTCCACTTATATGCACTTTTTGTTGAGGAGCATCGGTTCCAATACCCAAATTTCCTTCTAAGTAAGAATCAATATTTGGTTGAGAATAGATCGCATAATTTTCAACAGTCCCTTCATCAAAACTTGCATTAATAAAAATACCATAACTATTTGTTGTTACCCCAGTTCCTAAATAACTAAGAAATAAACCAACGGCATTATCCATCGTGCCATTATTCGTAATATTAATTGATGATCCTGAACCAAATATTATGTTATTCCCAGCACTATTATTAATTTCTGATCTTGTAGCAAATGCCGTTGAAATGGCACCCGCTGTATTGTCAATAGTATTGTACGATCCTGCAGCGAAGTCTATAGTTCCGGTACTATTATTTTGACCATTATGAGTAGCTCCATATGTCGCAACACTCGTTCCGGAACCCGTATAATTTGCAATAGTTCGACTCGCGGTATTGGTGTCATCAGAGCTTTTCACACCCTCAACCCATAATTTGTGCGCATCAGAGAAACTATTTCTTCCTATTCCTACTTTTCCATCGTAAAAAGCAATATCAGAAGTAGCTCCATCTACAAATTTACCAGGACCACCAGTTCCATTCACCCATGAAGCACCATTGTATGACCAAATAGAAGAAGTATCTGTGTCGTAAACCTGCAATCCAATTGCCGGTGTTGTAATAGCCACTCTTTGAGTTGTGGTCATTCTTGGAATTAACACACCTTGAGTGGTTGAAGTCATATCTAAAACTGCAGATCCGTCTGGTGAGGTAGTACCAATTCCTATTTGTGCAAAGCTTAAAATACTAATTGCACACATGAGGATAGTTACATGTATTTTTGATTTCATAACGTATTTTTTTATTCTAAAATTATTTTTTTAACAACTTGTTTACCGTCATGCTGAAACTTCAGCAAGTATATACCACTGGTCAATTCAGCTCTAGGCATTGTACCTATCCCGTTAAGGGTATTTATGGTATCATAATAACGCAATTTCTTACCCATGACATCGTAAAGAGTAACCTTTAAATTCTGGCTAATGTCAGTCGAAAAACGAATATTATCATCATGTTTAATAGGATTGGATAAAATGTGTATTCCTGTAATAGAAAATGGGTCATCAGTACTTAATACAATTTGATTATCGATACCAAAGGTGAACTGACTAAAATCATTCAATAATACTTCGGTACTTGCGTCACTTGTCACAGTACCAGTTGTAAGATTTCCTGATACAGTACTAGTTTGGGTGTCACTTACTAAATTCCATTCACCACTATCAAGTCCAACGATGGTCACAGCATTGAGTACACCTCCATTATTATTTACAAGATCCGTTATATTACTACTAGAGTTCCAAGGCAATGTAATAACTGCATTCCCTGCAAGTTCCCAATATTCAACATCAGAAACGGCATTTACATTGGTGCCATTAGTGCCAGAGGTTGGTGCTCCATTTATATAAGAAGCAACTATATCACCAGTATGATCGGCAATAACTGGTGCATAGACCCCATTGTTACCTGTAGGTAATTTTGTGAATCCAGTATCATAGGCAAAGACATCACCGTTTACATATTCTAAAATCGATCCCCAATTATTTCCAGCCTCAACCGAAAATTTTCCAAGTGAAGTTACTGAAACTGTGGTGTTGCTCGTAGTAAAAGGAAGATCTTTTTTTAAGTAAAACTCACTATTATCACCAACATATAGTTCCTGAGCACTCAAAAATTGAACACTAAAAAAAAGAACAAGTATGGGAATAAGTGTGTTAATTTTTTTCATAAGCATTTGTTTTACTCAAAGATAGCTAAAATCTATTTATATCTAAATTTGAAAAAGATCACCATTAAAACTAGGATGCCAGTGACTGAATTTGCGATGATAATTGGTAAACTATTCAAGGAAATTCCATAGGTCAACCAGAGCATCAATCCAATAAACAAAACTGAATACATGGTTAAAGAAATATCCTCAACCGATTTCGTTTTCCAAGTTTTATAGACTTGTGGTACAAATGCAGCAGTGGTTAAAATAGCCGCGATTAAGCCTATTATTTCATAAATATTTGTCATTTATTGATATTGATTGAATAAGAATTCAAAAGTAGCTATTATATGACACTTAAACCTCAAAAGCTTCTGCAATCTCCATATAAACGACTTCTCCATGCGCGATATTAAGCCCTTTTTGCAACCCTTCATGTTCGTTACAGGCTTTTTGCCAACCTTTATTCGCCAAGGTCATTATGTAGGGTAGGGTAACGTTAGTGAGGGCTACCGTTGATGTATAGGGGACGGCGCCTGGCATATTTGCAACGCAATAATGTACTACATCTTCAATAATATATGTTGGGTTTTCATGTGTAGTAGGTTTGGTGGTCTCCATGCAACCACCTTGATCGACGGCTACATCTACTAAAACGGTACCTGGCTCCATTTCTTTGAGCATTTCTTTTGTAATTAATTTTGGCGCTTTTGCTCCTTTAATTAGAATTCCACCAATAATTAAGTCGTGCGTTTTAATATGTTTTTTGATATTATATTCACTAGAAAACTCGGTTATTACATTGCTCGGAAGAACGTCGTTTACATATCTAAGGCGATCCATGTTTACATCTAAAATTGTCACATGAGCACCAAGTCCTGAAGCCATTTTTGCCGCTTGTACCCCAACTACTCCGGCTCCTAAAATTAATACTTTCCCTGGGCGCACGCCAGGAACGCCACCTAATAAAATTCCTTTACCTTTGATAGGTTTTTCCAAATATTTAGCACCTTGTTGAACTGCCATTCTACCTGCTACCTCCGACATTGGAGTGAGTAACGGTAAACTACCATCTTTGTCTTCAACGGTTTCATAAGCAATGCAAACTGCGCCGCTTTTTATCATAGCTTCAGTTAAATTTTGACTTGATGCAAAATGAAAATAAGTGAAAACAATTTGTCCGGCTTTTACTAAGTTATATTCTTTTGCTATTGGTTCCTTCACTTTCACGATCATTTCAGCAATAGCATAGACCTCTTCTATTGTTGGAAGTATTATCGCGCCAACATCAAAATATTCTTCGTCTTTAAAGCCACTATTATAGCCTGCATTTTGCTGTACGTAAACTGTATGGCCGTTTTTTATAAGCTCATATACTCCTGCGGGAGTGATAGCTACCCGATTTTCGTTGTTTTTAATTTCTTTTGGCAATCCTAAAATCATAACTTTTTTTGCAAAAATCGAAAATCTTATTAAATAAACAAGAATTTATGCAAAAATATAGGGGTGCAAGTTAAAAATTAACATAAAAATAAAAGATACCCCCTACTAAAATAGGGGGTATCTTTTATTTTACTCTAGATGTTATCCAACAATATTGACAATTTTTCCGGGAACAACAATCACTTTTTTAGGCGTTCTACCTTGTAATTGAGCTATTGTTTTTTCATGTGCCATCACTGCTTCTTCAATTTGATCTCTGCTAAAATCTAACGGAAGCTCCATGGTAAAGCGCATTTTTCCGTTAAATGATATAGGATAGTTCTTCGAACTTTCTACTAAATGAGAAGCATCGAATACCGGAAAAGATGCAAAAGCTATCGATTCTTGATGTCCTAATTTATTCCACAGTTCTTCAGCAATATGTGGCGCATATGGCGAAATTAACACCAACAAAGGTTCTAAAATCTCTTTACTTGTACATTTTTGAGTTGTCAATTCATTGACTGCAATCATAAAAGTTGAAACTGAAGTATTGAACGAAAAGTTCTCTATATCCTCTTCTACTTTTTTAATGGTTTTATGTAGTGTCTTTAAGTTATCAGTTGTTGGTTTGGATTCGCTTACGCGGAATGTTTCACCGTCGTGATATAGCTTCCATAATTTTTTTAAGAAACTATGTACACCACTTATACCTGATGTGTTCCAAGGCTTTGATTGTTCTAAGGGTCCTAAAAACATTTCATACAAGCGTAAGCTATCAGTACCATATTGTTCACATATAGCATCTGGATTAACCACATTGTATTTTGATTTCGACATTTTTTCGACTTCTCGTCCAACTATATAACGCCCATTTTCCAAAATGAACTCAGCATTCTTAAATTCGGGGCGCCACTTTTTAAAACCTTCAATATCTAATTCATCCGAAGAATTTACTAAAGAAACATCTGCATGAATAGGTTGAACATTCTTATTTCGGATAAGATTTTTAGAAAGGATGTTATTTGTATTTTTTTCTCTATAAACAAATGCGCTCGTACCTGTAATCATACCTTGGTTGATCAATTTTTTGGCGAACTCAGGTTTCGGTACTAATCCCATATCAAACATGAATTGCTGCCAAAAACGAGCATATAATAAATGACTCGTGGCATGTTCTACACCTCCAATATACAAATCAACATCTTGCCAATAGTTAATCGCTGATTTTGAGAAAATTTCTTCGTCATTATGAGGATCCATATAGCGGTTAAAATATTGAGAACTCCCGGCCCAACCAGGCATTGTGTTGAGCTCTAATGGAAAGACCTTGGAATGGTCTATTTTAGAATTTTCAACGATGGTATTTGATTCGGTACACCAAGCCCATACTTCGGCATTTCCAAGTGGCGGCTGGCCATCTTCGGTAGGTAAATATTTTTCTACTTCGGGCAGTACAATAGGCAAATGTTCTTTGGCAATGGTTTGAGGCATTCCATCAACGTAATAAATCGGAAAGGGTTCACCCCAATACCGTTGACGACTAAAGACAGCATCACGCAATCGATAGTTTACTTTTCCGTAACCTACACCGCGCTTATCAATTTCATAGATAATGGTTTTCATTGCTTTTTTGTAGGGTAAATCATTGAGAAAGTCAGAATTGGTAATGACGGTACTTCCTTTATCGGCAAAAGCTTCCTGACTTATATCTACATCTTTAAAAATATTGGGGATGTCAATATCAAAATGCTTAGCAAAATCATAATCACGTTGATCCCCACAAGGTACGGCCATGACGGCACCAGTACCATAGCTTGCCAAAACATAATCACCAATCCAAATCGGCACTTTTTTTCCAGAAAATGGGTGTATAGCATAAGCCCCAGTGAAAGCTCCAGAGATGGTTTTTACATCGGCCATTCTATCTCGCTCACTACGTTTTGCAGTAGCATCGACATAGGCTTCAATTACTTCTTTTTGATCAGCTGTTGTTATTTTTGATACCAATTCATGTTCTGGTGCGATGGTCATAAAACTAACCCCAAAAATAGTATCGGGACGTGTGGTAAAGACCTCAATTTTGGCATCGTGTCCGTCAACGTCAAAAGACACCATTGCTCCTTCTGACCTTCCGATCCAATTGGTTTGTATATCTTTTAAAGGTTGTGGCCAATCAATGGTATGTAAGCCATCTAGCAAACGTTGCGCGTATGCAGAAATACGCATACTCCATTGCTTCATTTTTTTACGAACCACAGGGTGACCACCTCGTTCTGAAACACCATTTACAATTTCATCATTTGCCAATACCGTACCCAAAGCAGGTACCCAGTTCACTTCTGTTTCTGACAAAAAAGTCAATCGATATTGTAATAGAACCTCTTGTTGTTTGGTTGATTCGAAGCTCTTCCATTCGCTTCCAGTAAAGGCTTCTATATTGTCATCCGCAGAAGCGTTCACATTTGCATTTCCGTCACGTTCGAAAATGGCGATAAGGTCAGAAATAGCTTCAGCTTTGTCTGTGTTTTTATTATACCATGAGTTAAAGAGTTGTATAAAAACCCATTGTGTCCACTTATAATAACTTGGGTCCGAGGTACGAACTTCACGAGACCAATCGAAAGAGAACCCTAATTGATCTAATTGACGTCGATAAGTTTTAATATTTGCGGCTGTAGTCACAGCCGGGTGCTGCCCGGTTTGAATCGCATATTGTTCTGCTGGCAGTCCAAAACTATCATAACCTTGAGGATGCATTACGTTAAATCCTTTATGGCGTTTGTAACGAGCATAAATATCACTAGCAATATATCCCAGAGGATGTCCAACATGTAAACCAGCACCAGATGGATATGGAAACATATCTAAGACATAGTACTTAGGTTTGTTTGATTCGTTTTCAACATTAAACGTTTGGTTGTCTGCCCAATATTTTTGCCATTTGGCCTCTATTTCGTTAAAATGATAGCTCATTCGTACAATAATTTTTCAAGCTGCAAAGTTATAATTAATCTGTTTAATCGAAGCTAGTTATTTTACATAAAAAAAGCGAGGCATTTGCCTCGCTCTTCGATAGAAAATAGCTGTTTAGAATTGATACCCTAAAGAAAATTGAAAAACCCCGTTTTTTAAATCTGGATTTTCCTCAATGGTCGTAACACCAACTGTATATCTGGCTTGAGCAAATATTTTTGATGTTATCTTGTATCCGAGTCCTACAGCTGCACTCAGATCAAAATTCTCAGCATTGGTATCGGTATCGTCAAAAGGAACGTTTTGGTCAAAATCTATGACATCGTTTACTAAGAAAGAAAACTGTGGCCCAGCTTCTATACTAAACCCCTCTGTAATGTAATATTTTGCTAACACCGGTAGCGAAAGATAGTCAAGTTTTATCTTGGAGAAATCTTCTACAACAGAACCCTGCATTGAATATAGCAATTCTGGTTGTACAGAAAAGTGATCGCTAATTTCCAATTCTGAGATTAGACCAATATGGAAGCCAGTTCTCGCATCGGCATTATTTGAGCCTCCATTGATAGAGGCGATGTTCAATCCAGCTTTTGCGCCAAATTTAACATCTTGAGCATTTAGATTTCCAATAAAAAAAACCGCAATCACGGCAAGTAGTAATTTTTTCATAATAGTAGTTTTAATGTTTCATATGGAGGGTAAATGACAATTACTATGCCAATCAAACTCTTTACATGCGTGATTTAGTTTTCTAAATTTTATGGTACTGAATTTTAGGAAATTAAAACTAATATGGGATGTTTTATTCTTAGCTCTGGTGTTGTTTAAAAAAGGTATTTATTCAATATCTTCATTTCGAATATCGAATTGATATTTATAAAACCGTTTTGAAGGTTCTCGAAATGACCAATAGGTTTCTATATTGAAAATGTTTTTGCCTTCCGTACCTGGTTTGTAAAGTTTTAATATCTCATTGGCATCGTTCATAATATAAACAGAATCATAATCTATTAAAGAAGGTTCAAGTACACTTCCAGTTGTTGAAAAACCATCTTGAAACAATCCAGTTGTACTTGGTTCGAGCTCAAGTATTTTATTTAATTCTGAGATTGATGAAGCAAATACAATTGAAAAATTATTTGATGTTGAATTCTTGATATTAGCATCCATGGAAGATACAGGATCGCAACTAACACAGAATGAGATAAGGAATATAAATAAAACTAATTTTTTCATTTTTTTGTGATTAGAAAATGCCCTCATTAAACAAGGAGGGCATCATTGATTTTGACTTTTTCTTTATAAACTTAATTCAAACACTCTTCATAATTAGATCCTAATTGATATAATGTACTGTTCAATTCACCATCTTCATAAAATTCTACAATACTATTGTTACATGAGAATTTTAAGTCGTATGTTCCATTGTTACCGAAATTAAAATCGATAAAAAGTGAATTATCCTTTACACTGTAGTCATTTGTTCCTGGGATAGGCTCTGTAAAAACCGTATTCTCTCCGTAAAAAGTAAGACGTTCACCCGCTTTAAATTCGTACATGACGCGATCTTCGAAATCTTTTAAAAGCCATTGACCATTTTCAAGTAGCGCTACTTTCTCCTGTATTGTTAATTCGGTGTCAATGGTGTCTTTTGAATCGTCGCAACTTATTAAAGTATTCAAACTTAAAACTGCGAGGCAAATAAAAATGATTTTTTTCATCTTGGTTGATTTTTTAAATTGTTATTTTGTTTACCACAAAGTAATTGCAATTCAAATGATTATGAGTTACAAAGTTAGCTGAAACGTACTGAAAAACCGTTAAAAGGGAAAAAAAAGGCTTGAAAGAACTAAAGGAGATGTTAAGTTTAGGGCATAAAAAACCGCCTAGAAATTCTAGACGGTCATTTTTTTATGTCGACAAGATTTATCCTTTAACAGGAACACTAACTAAGATATCGGCCCATCCTAAATACATAGTTGCCGAAGATCCTTCCCCATCAAAAATGATGGAAAACTCTTCAATTGGTGCATCGCTTTTAGAAACAGTACCTTTTACCCGCACAACATCTTCCGTTTCTTTATAGAAATAAGAACCCCAAACGTTTTTAGCGGTACTTAAAATTACTGTCCATTCTTTTTCACCAGGAATCGTAAAAAAAGTATAGGTTCCTGCTTTCACTTTTTTACCGCCAAAGGTAACATCTTTATAAAATGTTATTTCTGCAGCTTCATTTGCACCTGTTCTCCAAACTTTACCTGCCGGTGCTAATTTTTCAATTGGTCTTTCTTTTAATTGAGGACGACTGTAAATAATTTTTACGAGTTTATCCGATATTTTATAGTCACCAGGATACGAAGCAGCATCCATTGGACTCTTATCAAGCCCCTTAAATTTTTGCGCATAAGTATTGTTTGTGAATGCGAAGGCAATTGCTAAAATTGCTAAGGTTAAAATTCTTTTCTTCATGATTATTTTATAAATGATTTAATATATTGTTATTAGGTCACAATTAACAAAAAACCTTACAAATGGTATGCCGTTTTTTCTAATTTAATTACAATTTTTATTTTGTTAGCTTTTCTCGTACTTTTAAAATTCTTAAAATTCAAACTACATGAAAAAAATATTAATTGTTCTACTCATCATTTGCACAGCATGTCAAAAACAGGAGCAGGCGGATTTGGTTATTCTGAATGCCTCGGTGTATACAGTCGATGAAAATTTCGCTATGGCGGAAGCTTTTGCCGTAAAAGATGGAAAAATAGTGGGAGTAGGAAGTTCTAATGACATTCAGAAGAATTTTACTGCACTTGAAACTGTTGATGCTGAAGGGAAAGCCGTATTTCCAGGATTCATAGATGCACATTGTCATTTTTTAGGTTTGGGTTTGTCTGAACAGAAAGTGAATTTGAGAGGCACCAAAAGCTATGAAGAAGTATTAGAACGATTAAAAGTGTTTCAAAAGGAGAAAAATCTTAATTACATAACAGGAAGAGGTTGGGATCAAAATGACTGGGAGATCAAAGAATTTCCTACTAAAGAAAGGTTAGATGTACTATTTCCAGAAACGCCTGTGGCATTAACAAGGGTAGATGGACATGCCATATTAGCCAATCAGGCAGCGATTGATTTGGCTAATGTTACAGTTGATACAAAATTTTCGGGAGGAGATATTCTTAAGAATAATGGAGTACTTACGGGCATTTTTATAGATCGACCAATGGATCTAATACGAGCAACAATTCCAGCGCCAACTATTAAAGAGACGACAAGTGCGTTGAAAGATGCCGAAAGAATATGTTTTGATTATGGCTTAACAACTGTAAATGATGCAGGATTATCTAGAGAATCGATAGAATTAATTGATACGCTTCAAAAATCGGGAGAGCTAAAAATGAGAATATATGCGATGATTTCTGCCAACGAGCAAAATCTGGACTATTATTTAAAAAAAGGGATTAGTAAAACAGACCGATTGAATGTTCGTTCATTTAAAATGTATGGTGATGGTGCATTAGGTTCTAGAGGAGCGGCCTTGCGCGAACCTTATAGTGATAAAGCGGATCATTTTGGAGCCTTAGTAAATACAGTCGATTTTTTGAAAAATTCAGCAAAACGAATTGCAGAGTCTGAATTTCAGATGAATACGCATGCTATTGGAGATTCTGCGAATCATATAATGTTGCAAACGTACAAAGATGTGCTAAAAGGCACGAAAGATAGACGCTGGAAAATCGAACATGCTCAAATAGTTTCGTTAGAAGATTTTGACTTGTTTGATGATATTGTTCCCTCGATTCAACCTACGCACGCTACAAGTGATATGTATTGGGCAGAAGATCGTGTTGGAGCAGAGCGCATAAAAGGAGGGTATGCTTTTAAAGATTTATTAAACATATATGGAAAGGTCGCTTTAGGTACTGATTTTCCAGTGGAAAAAGTAAGTCCGTTTTTGACTTTTTACGCAGCCGTAGCCAGAAAAGATCTCAATAAGTATCCAGAAAATGGATATCAAATGGAGAACGCTTTATCTCGTAAGGAAACCTTAAGAGGAATGACCATTTGGGCAGCACATTCAAATTTTGAAGAGCATGAGAAAGGAAGCATAGAAATCGGAAAGTTTGCTGATTTTATTATTTTAAATCAGGATATTATGCAAATTGATATTGATAAAGTGCCAAATACAGAAGTACGAGCGACGTATGTAAATGGTGAAAAAGTGAAATAAAAAAACCGAAACGTTTAGTTTCGGTTTTCGTTTTTACGGTATAATGAAACGTTCTTAATCCTCTTCATTTAATGCTAAATACCCTTGCTTTTTTTCAAATGCCAATGGAACTTTAACACGTGTTGATTCCCATCCTAATAACATTTCTATATCATTGTTATTTTTCTTTTTAAATGAAATAGAAAAAGTTTCTAATGATTCTGCCTTACTAACAGGTACGGTTACACGTGCTACATCGAAAGCAGGATTGTATTGAAAAGAACCCCAAACGTCTAAGTTCGAACTCAAGATTAGTTCCCATTCTTTTTTACCCGGAATTGATAGCAGTACATACGTACCAGCGGAAACTGTTTTGCCTCCGAATTTTACATCCTTATAAAATTTGATTTCGGTGGCTTCATTATGCCCCGTTCGCCAAACTTCTCCATAAGGAACTACGTTTCCAAAGATTTTTTGATTGTTTTTTGATGGCCTTCCATAAAGTACTTTGACTAATGGCGGCGTAGCTCTTGTTTCTCTAAAATAAGATATGTCATGCGGTGCTTCATCTAACGCAGTAAACCCTTGAGCATGGCCTTCGTTGGTAAATGAAATTGCAATCAATACAAGAACTATTACAGTAGTAATGTAAGATTTATTCATATGTTTCTCCCCTTTTAACAGACAGTATAACGATGATGATTACCATTTTAGTATGCATTGAAAATAATAAGTTATTAACAATGATTTAGATGATATTCTTTTGATTTTGCATAAAAAAGATAGTTTAACCTTTAATATGTAACGATAAATGGCATTTTGTTTTAACATTAATATATAAAGCGAATATTTGCATCATAATTATAAATAAATGATATGTGTGGAATTGTATGTGCGTTTGACCTAAAACAAAAAGCAGAGGATTTAAGACCTCAATTATTAGAGATGTCTAAAAAAATTCGCCACAGAGGTCCGGATTGGAATGGAATTTATAGTGATTCGAATGCAATTTTGGCGCATGAAAGATTGGCTATTGTAGATCCCGCTTCAGGAAAACAACCGTTGCTAAGTAAAGATAAAAAATTAATCTTGGCAGCAAATGGTGAGATTTATAATCACAGAGAATTACGCAAAAAGTTTGTAGACACTTATGATTTTCAAACACAATCTGATTGTGAGGTGATCTTGGCTTTATATAAAGAAAAAGGAGTTGATTTCTTGGATGATCTTAATGGAATTTTCGGATTTGCCATTTATGATGTTGAAAAAGACAGCTATTTAGTTGCAAGAGATCATATGGGAATTATTCCATTATATATGGGTTGGGATCAAGATGGTACCTTTTATGTAGCCTCGGAATTAAAGGCTCTAGAGGGAACTTGTACCAAAATCGAATTGTTTCCTCCAGGACATTATTTATCAAGTGTTGATGGGGAATTAAAAAAATGGTATTCAAGAGATTGGATGGAATACGACGCTGTGAAAGAGAACGAAACGAGCATTGCAGCCATTAAGGAAGCGTTAGAGGCATCTGTTCATAGACAATTAATGAGTGACGTACCTTATGGAGTATTACTCTCTGGAGGGTTAGATTCTTCAATTACTTCCGCGATAGCGAAAAAATACGCTCAAAAAAGAATTGAGTCTGATGATATTTCTGAAGCGTGGTGGCCACAATTACATTCTTTTTCTGTGGGCTTGGAAGGGTCACCAGACTTGGCTGCGGCACGAAAAGTAGCCGATCATATCGGAACTGTACATCACGAAATTAAATTTACGATTCAAGAAGGATTAGATGCGATACGAGATGTAATATATAATCTGGAGACCTATGATATTACGACGATAAGAGCTTCTACACCTATGTATTTGATGGCAAGAGTGATCAAGTCAATGGGAATAAAAATGGTATTGTCAGGAGAGGGTGCAGATGAACTTTTTGGTGGTTATTTATATTTTCATAAGGCGCCAAATGCTCAAGAGTTCCATGAGGAAACTGTAAGAAAATTAAGTAAATTACACATGTATGATTGCCTAAGAGCAAATAAAAGTTTAGCTGCTTGGGGTATCGAAGGACGTGTTCCTTTTTTGGATAAAGAATTTATGGATGTTGCCATGAGCATCAATCCACAAGACAAAATGATCAACGGTGAACGTATGGAAAAATGGGTATTGAGAAAAGCCTTTGAAGATATGTTACCAGAGAGTGTTGCATGGAGGCAAAAAGAACAATTTAGTGACGGCGTAGGCTATAGTTGGATAGATACGCTTAAAGAAGTTGTGGAGGAAGCTGTAACAGATGAGCAGCTGCAAAACGCGGCATATAGATTCCCATTACAAACACCTCAAAATAAAGAGGAGTTTTATTACCGTTCTATTTTTGAGCAACATTTTCCAAGTGATGCAGCTGCCTTAAGTGTTCCGCAAGAAGCGAGTGTTGCTTGTAGTACAAAGATAGCCTTAGAGTGGGATGAAGCATTCAAAAATATGAATGATCCTAGTGGAAGAGCGGTGGCAAAAGTTCATGAGGATGCTTATTGATAAAAGATAGTTAAAACCAATTCATAAAAAAGACCGATCATTTGATTGGTCTTTTTTATGAATTGGTTTTAAAATTATATTTTTAGCGCTCTAAACCCTTATAAAGACTTTAACTGACAGATAGGTGACATTTAAATGACGTGCTAAAAACCAACAGAACGCTATAGCTTTGTACCAACAAAAAGATTCTTATGAAACAACAAACATTGAGAGACAATTTACGTTATCAGCGAAAGTTGAAAGGGTTTACGCAGGAAGAACTTTCAGAAAGAACTACGGTTGGTGTTCGGACAATTCAACGAATTGAAAAAGGTGAGGTGCAACCGCATCTGCAAACAGTAAAGTTATTGGCAGCCGGATTAAATATAGAAGTTGATACCTTGATCGTTTTAGAAGATCCAAATGAAGAGGTTATTGCGAGAAAATGGATGTTATTATTACATGGATTACCTTTTTTCGGTTTCATCATTCCATTTGGCAATATATTGTTTCCACTATTTCTTTGGATCCACAAAGCAGAGGATAATAGAATCTACGATGAACATGGACGAGCCGTAATTAATTTTCATTGCACTGTGGACCTACTCATCATATTTTCATTGATATTATTTTTCGTAATTCCGGGATATAATTTCTTTGGTACTGGAGCGGTTTTTCTTTACGGCTTTTTTTTTAGCATAAAGAGCTTGATGACTGCCTTGAGCGCACATCAATATTATTACCCGTTATCTATTCCCTTTTTGAAACCGAAGTCAGTTTAATTTTTTACAACGTATTATTTTATGTTAGGATTATTAGTAATAATAGTAATCTCTTGGGTGCTTTTACGCTTTATTGGGAAAGAAAATTTAAAAGTTTTAGGAATTGCGACCAATCAAAAGCAAGTGTTGCAGTTTATAATTGGATGCCTTTTCATAATGCTCACAAATGTGCTTATCATTTATGCTGAAAGTATTGTATTGAAAGTAGATTGGGAACTAAATAATGTTATTAACTACAACACCATCCTTAACTCATTTATATATCATATTAGGTCGGCAATGACTGAAGATTTGATCTTCAGAGGCGCAATTCTATATTTACTTATTAAGAAAATTGGCTCGCAAAAAGCAATGATTCTTTCAGCTCTTGCCTTTGGGATTTACCATGTGTTCTCTTATGGTATAACCGGAGAGAGAATCATTGTTATGCTGTATATCGTTCTAATAACTGGTTTTACTGGTTATGTTTGGGCCTATACTTTTTGTAAAACGAAATCTATTATGATGGCTTTAGGGTTTCACTTGGGATACAACTTTTTGATGACGCTATTTTATGAGTCAGCACCTTATGGGGAGTTAATTTTTATTGAATTATCTAAAATTAACTTAAACGATTGGAACTGGCTTTTTTATAATTTAATAAAAGGCTTACTCCCATCTATTATTACGCTCGTATTTGTAAAGCAATATGTTAAACGTAAATTGAACATTGCAGAAAAACCAGTGAAAGAAATAACATGAAGAAGCTATTTACTGCATACCCGCTCCTTTCACGATACACTTTCGCAATTATTCTATTTGGAGGAGCACTTATGCTCAACGGAATAATTGATAGCCCTTTTTTAAAGCAGTATTTTCCATATCTATCTACTTTTTTCTTATTAATTGCAACATCAATATTGTTTAAAATTGATAAAAAATCATTGGGTGCAATTGGATTGAACGTAAGCTTAAGGAATACAGCTTTTTTACCGCTCGGCTTGTGTATTGGTGCGGTAGCATTTTTCGGGGCAAAATATGCGAGAGCCTTATATACAGGAGAATCATTTGTGATAACAGAATCTATAAATTATTCAACTATGTTATATGCATTGTACACGATTTCACCAACAGTTGCGGTGGAGGAATTGTTGTTTAGAGGTTATTTATATAAAAAGACTATTGAAGTTTCTAATACTATACAGGCTAACATAATTTTTTCTATTTTATTTATGCTGATACATGTTCTAGACGTAAATATTTTAAAAAATAAAGGAATGGTTGTTCTCTTAATTATTACTATTCCAGTCGGTCACATGCTATTTGCTACTGCATTATTAAAATCGAAGACGTTGTTGTTTCCAATAGGTCTTCATTTGGGAAATAATTGGGCAACTCGATATTTGATAGCAGCGACTGATACAGGTAATAGTTTTTTCTATGTTACAAATACCAAGACATTTGACTCTTGGGTGCCTTTTATTAGTTCTATTCTTATTTTTAATGGAATCTTTCTGTTGCTAACACTTTTAATTTGGAGATGGAATGACTTTCAATTAACAGCTGTTAGGATTATGAAAAGAGATTTTTACAATAATAAATAATGATGCCTATGAAAGGTTGATCGAATCTTTAGTTTTGGGTGCCTTTAGCTTGTTTTAGAACGTTTTCATTTTGTTACATAATTTATTATTAGCCTTGACCCACCCTAGCAAATGACTTTTCAGGGTTTGATAATAATGAATTTCTAATTTGCAATGAGTACAAAAAACCATTCACTTCTTAACCCATTGTTTACATCTAAAACAACTCTCCCATTATCAAGAGCTTTGAGAATATATTGATTATTTGCCATATTTTTTATGTGAAATCTTCCATTATCTAAACGTTCAATTTCCCATTCTTGATGATTTCTAAGAATTCCAAGGGCAGCTGGCAACCGATTCCAAGTTTGTACTCCACTATTTTTGCTTCCAACATTACCTCTGTCGGCGTCAATTACTTTGCTGCCACTTTTACATTTAATTATATATCCACCTAATAGACCGGCAGGAATGTTCTCAACGTTCCACTTAAAGCGGTTATTAATGCTTAAGTTATTCATACTAAATGATTTCCCGTTTTTGTTGGTTTCATTAACTCTTATGTTTAAATATTTTCTAGTTTTTGCATTCATGATATAGTATGTGCCAGGTTCCATATCTTGATCAATTCCAAAAAAGGTTTGTACAATGTTACTATCATTTTCTCCTAACAATATGTCGATAGGGCTACATGCTTCGGTTGGGGTTGGAGGCGCATTTGGGATGTTGTTTGCTAAATCCGGTCGAACATCGATCAATTCGAAAAAGGCAGCTCTAGCGTACCAATGCGCATGATGATGACACATAAATGGTGATGGAAATTCAAGATGTTCACTTTTGTTAAAATGATAGTTATTGTTCCCTTGTTCGCTACTGTAATAGTTTAAAATTCCTGCTCTTCTGTAAGGCAAGGTCATTCCTGTAGGAAATTTTGGAATAGGATCATAACCATATGTAAAACGCTGTAATTTTGTGGAGGGAAGAATTTTCTCTAAAGAATTGGCTAAAGTTTGATCTCCAATAGCAGGTGAAGCATATGCATATACCGCGAATGGTTGTATATTATATAAGCGTTTAAAATATAATGCCGATAATTGAGCATGTGCTCCTCCCAAACTATGGCCAGTAATCCATAATTTTTTATTTTCAACTCCAAGTTCGCGCATTCTTTTGGACATTTTATTAAGAATATTACCATATCTAACACTTTTGTCAAAACCTGCATGAACTCTTCCAGAAATATTATTTGGAGGCCTCACAAAACGTATGTTCGCGTCGGTTTCTATCCATTCACCTAGCTCGTAAAAAGCATTTCCAGCGATTGGTGTTGTATTTGAAACTCTGTCGGTGCCTCTCCATGCGATTATTATATAATTTTGAGTTGAAATCAACATCGCCTCAGGGTCAATTCCCCTTCCATTGGATTCATGAAAAAATTCAATTACTAACTTTTCTTTTTGATTCGAAGTAATGTTGATCATTTTACCTTTTTGAATAGAACTTTGATTTTTTCTGTTTTTATCTGGTTGAATTCTTCTTTTATTTATACCGACTTTTTTCTTTTGTAGACCTTTAATTACTTGGTTATGTTTATTAAGATTGAACCATTTCTCTAAACGACTTTTAAACTCAATTTCAAAATCACTATTGCTTCGAGAAAGAGCAACTGCTTCTGCTGCATTCCCACTTTCTAGTCCCAATAAATTTTGAGGTGTCATTTTATAATTAAGCATAGCCAGTAAATACGTATTTATTAAATTATTTCCTGAATCATTATATTCGAAATTATCAAAACAATTAATTTCGTTTGAAGACATTTTTTGGGATTGTAGCTGAAAATTTATCAGCAACAACAAGATACTTGATGTTATTATTTTCATTCTCATAATATTTATTTTTGTCTATTTTTTTTGCAGTATTTATTCAAACGATATCTTGCGAATTTTAGAATTATCAAGATCCGTGAGGAATAAATTACCCTGATCATCAATAGCTATTGCTTCGGGTTCATTGAATTGTGCAATTTCTTTATTGCCATCAACATCACCCGCTTCATTTCCCACTAGAGTACTTACATTTCCATTAGGGGTAATCTTTCTTATTTTATGATTTCTAGAATCCGAAATGTAAAGATTGTTTTGTGCATCGATTGTAATGCCGGTTGGATTATTAAATTGTGCACTAATTCCTGCGCCATCGGCAAAACCAGCCGTACTTCCCGCAATTGTAGTGACCACACCCTCGGGTGTGATTTTTCGTATTCTATGATTTTCTCTATCAACACCGTAAATGTTCCCAGAAGCGTCAATGGTCAATTGATTCAAGGTTTCGAATTGAGCGTTTACTCCAACACCGTCGGCAAAACCAGGATCACTGCCGGCTAACACACTTGTTGTTCCGTTAAGGTCGATTTTAAATACTTTATGGTCATCTGCGAAAAAAATATTTCCAGATTGGTCAACAACTATTCCTGTAGGAGAAGAAAGACCGTCAATTAACGTGGTCACTATTCCTGTTGGGGTTATTTTTCGAATGGACCCAAATGATTCGTCAGTAAGATATAAATTATCAGAGGTGTCAATTGTAAGTTGTTCTGCTCCAACAAATCTTGCACTTGCTCCTTCTCCGTCCTGAATACCTGAACTTCCATTTCCTACTAGGGTAGAAACATCCCCATCTGGTGTTATTTTTCGTACTCTAAAGTTTCCCCGATCTGCTACATATATATTTCCGAAAGAATCTGCTACTATACCTTTAGGAGCGGCGAATTTTGCCGTTGTCCCATTTCCTTCTTCAAAACCAAGACGATCTCCAGCAAATGTACTTACGTTAATTGTAAATTCATAGGTGAATTCTGGTCCAGTTAATTCTTCACCATCCACGATAATAGTGATAAAACCGGTTAAGGCTCCGTCAGGCACAATTGCCTTGATTTCAGTATCACTGAAAGATTGTATTGAAGCTCTAATGTTATTGAAAAATACACTTATAGCGTTTAGATTAGTCCCGAAATTTGAGCCGTTAATGGTGACTTCAGTTCCTTTGGGACCATTTAATGGGCTTACATTCGACAATGAGGTGATTGGAGTTAAGTTTTGGTCTGTTGATTCATCTTCACTGCAACTCAATATTGGGAAAAGAATAATGAGGAATGTAATTACTTTAAAAAAAGTTTTCATAGTTTTTAGTTTAAATTTTACAAGTGCAAGTTGCTGCAATAGTATCATTTATACATCAGGTAAACTATGTGATTTTAAAAATCAGGGTAAACCCTACCTTTTTATAATATCATGAATAAAATGTATTAATTAGTCGTTTTATGACTAGTTGAATTAAGATAACAATCCCTTTTCAATAGCGACTCTAATGAGTCCAGCAGTATTGCGCACGCCTAATTTTTGAATGAGGTTGTTACGATGACTCTCTACAGTTTTGGTGCTTATGAAAAGTATTTCTGCAATTTCATGATTGATATGTTCTTTGGCAATGAGATCAAGAATTTCTTTTTCTCGTCTTGTTAATTTAGGAATAAAAGTAATCTGAGATGTATTACCAATGCTATCATTAAGTAATATTTCTTGGATGTTTTTGGGTATATAAGTACCGCCTTTATGTACAACACTAATCGCATTAACTAACTCCTGTTTATCTGTGTTTTTCAATAAATAACTTTTAGCACCATTTCTTAGCATATTTTTTATAAACCCTATCTCGCTATAATTTGATAGGGCAATAATCGCCATTTCTGGATGTGCTTTTGTAAGTTTTTTACATATATCTATGCCATTACTATCTGGTAAATTGATATCTAATAGTAATACATTGGGCACATCACGAGCAATATTTTCTAATAGTTCCAGACCTTGACTGTAAGTTGCAACTATATCGATACCTTTTGAATCTTCGAGCATTGTTTCGATTCCTCTTAATACCATATTATGATCATCTAAAATAATTACTCTTATCATATCAAATCATTTTTAGTTACATCAATTTCAATACTAAAGGTTGTTCCTTTTTGACTTGAATTAATATCTAATTTGGCCTTTAAAAAATTAACCCTTGATTTTATATTTTGCAAACCTATTCCGTTTGTCGAACTATTATGGTCAAACCCTAGGCCATTATCCTCTACAGTTATATTGAGTTTATCGCCATGATTGTTTAATTGTACCAGAGCTTCGGTTGCATTGGCATGTTTTATTATATTATTTAGTAGTTCTTGAATAATTCGATAAATCGCAGTTTCATTTTCTTTTTTTAAATTTAATCTGTTTCCAAAATATTGATAACTTATATTAACTGAATTGGAAGCATTTTGTTTTGAACAAAATTGTTGTATTGCTTCTATCAAATCAAAATTTTGTAAAGATGGTGGTGCGAGATTATGTGAAATTCTACGTACTTGATCGACGGCATTATCGAGCATATCAATTGCGTCATTGTAAAAGGATTTTTCTTTAGATGTAAATTTTGAGGATTCTATAGAACTTATTTTATACTTGATAACTGCCAAATCTCCATTTATACCATCATGAAGATCTTGAGCTAACCTATTTCGCTCCTTTTCCTCACCATCAATTAAGGATTCTAATTTTATTACTTCCTGTTGGCCTTTCAGTGCTAAAATTTCATTATTTTTTAGTTTATGACGTTGTTTAAAAAAGAACCATATTCCGATTCCCAAAAAAAATAAAAACGCGCCTCCACTAATAGCTAAGTTAAATTGATTTTTCTTTTTCAGAATATCATTATTCTGTTCTTGTAGTTGTAATTTTTGGGAAGCTATTTCCTTGTCTTTTTTCTCAGTTTCAAATTTTGTAGTTAGCGTATTTATGACTTTATTATTATCTTCTTTTACGAGACTGTCATTCATCAAGTTAAAACTGTTAGCGTAAAAATAAGCATCTTTAAAACTCTTCTTAAAAGCGTAAATTTTCGATAAACTATAGACTATTTTTCTTTCCAAGAATTTTGCATCTATTTCTTTAGAAATTGAATAGGCATTTAAATTATATTTTTCAGCATTTTTCACATCACTTTTTTTGAGATATATGTCTCCCAATAAATTTGAACAAAATGAAATTTCGTATTTAGAACTTGTTTTGTTAATTAAATCATACGAATTTTGAGCATATTTCAAAGCTTGAGCAAGATCATTAGTATGTTCATTAAAATAACCTGCAAGATTCTTATTTAGATGATAACTATATCTTGTATCTCCCATTTCTTTAACCAATGGTTCAATTTCTATAAATCGATCGTATGCCTTTTTTGGTTCTTTAACTACAGTATATAATAGCCCTAGGTTTAATCCATTTTCAACACTCTTTTCTGTGTTTTTACTTTGCATAGAAAATTTCAACGCTTCGATTGTATATTCAATAGCCTTTGAATATTGTTCTAAGTTGCTAAAAATCAAAGCTAAATTTTGGTTAATAGTGATAACGCCTAAAGTATCTTGAGCTTTAATTGAAAGGGGTAGAGTTTCTAGGTAAATTTTAGTAGCTTTTTTAAAATCACCTTTGTCAATTAGCAGTTTACCTAAATTTATTTGACTATGAATTATCCTCTTTTCGGAATTCATTTTTTTCGCAATGGTAAATGCATTACGACAGTATTCTATTGCCATATCATATTCGCTTGCTGTTGATTCGATGGTCATTAATTCAACATTTGCCTCATATTCACCTGCCTGATAGTCAATTTGTTTTGAATATTCAATAATTTTTTTATTCAACGAATCTGCCTTTTTTGGATGGGTAATTCTTAATTGTTTGGCTATTTTGAGGGTTTTATTGATAGAGAGTGTGTCTTTTTGAGCCTGAATATTTTTCGAAAATAAATTCAGAAGACAAAAAAAAGATAAGATGTGAAGTTTCATATTGACTTGATTATCATATTATAAATATAGGAATAGATATCTTTATTAATCGCATTGCGGACTGTATTTTCCAGAACCTTTATAAGTTCTGAAGTAACGTTGGCCGTTTAAAAAGGTTTTCTCATTTTCATCGATAGTAACGTAATATTCATAAATTTCGCCATTATGAAAAGTTAATTCCAAGATTAATTGTTGTTGTTTTTTTAACAATAGCCAAGTTCCCGATCCCTTCTTATTATTTCCGCCATAACCTGAACTTCCGCCAGTGTCCATGGAAATATGATTTACAGATGAATGTATAAAATAACCTTTAGCGCAAAGATCGATTGTTGTGCGATTGCTGTAACCCCCGCCCGAAGTACTATAAGATTCCATATATGTTAATCTACAATCTTTAAATATTCGACTTTGTTCAGAAGGCGCATCCGATATTTTAATAGTGGAAGTTTGCTTTTTGGGGTTGTGAAACGCTACAGATTCCATTGTCGAAAGTCCTGCTCTCATAAGATCTTCAGAAAATAAGTTAGTATTCGCTGTGCATAAAATGGTTATTCCATTACCATGAGGATTGACCATACCAATGATTAAAGCTTTTGCCGATTTTGAATCGATAACTCCAGTATACATGCCAACGACAACACTATCAGAGACTTTTTGAACATTTCTAATAGGGTTTAAAAGTGTATTTTCTCCTATTTTAAATCCATTATTGGCTTCTTTTTCTATCTCTGAAATACTACTTACGTTATGAGAAATGACTAAAATAACACCCCCTATTTTCGAAGAGGTTATGGCAAAACCCGAAGATGCTTTATAGCCCGTCCAATCTTCAGGGATAATAAACGAGAAGCCTAATTCGGTATTGTTTATTTTACCTGTTTTTTGAGCATTCAAAAGCTGTGTTTTGAAGAACATGAATGAAATAAAAATGTAAAATAATAAGGAAATGATATTTTTCATTTAATTTTATTAGATGTTAAGATGATTGTCTTTTACTGTAAACTGAAGTGCAAGATGAATATAATGCTACTTTTGTACATCAGGTAAACTATGTGATTTTAAAACTTAGGGTTTTCCCTTAGTTCACGATCAAAGTAACTTTCAGAAATTTATTTAGTTGAGTATTTATTTTGTTACATAGTTTATCATTAACTTTATCCACCCTTAAAAAGCAAATAACCGTTTTCATTAAATTAAATAGATAGATGAAAATACTTATTGTAGAAGACGAAATTGAATTGATAGAGAGCATGGCTACCTATCTAGAAAATGAAGATTTTATTTGCGAAAAAGCAACGAACTTTTTTGATGCTGAAGATAAACTCATCAGTTTTAATTACGATGTAGTGATCTTGGATATCACCTTACCCGATGGCAGCGGTATTGATTTGTTGAAGATGATTAAAGACAAAGATGCGAAAGTGGGTGTTTTAATTGTTTCGGCTAAAGATTCGTTGGATGATAAATTAAAAGGACTTGATTTGGGAGCGGACGATTATATTACGAAACCGTTTCATTTAGCAGAGCTAAATTCTAGGATTAATTCATTACTTAGGCGTCAAAAGTTTGATGGTAGTGATATGATCGTGTTTAATGAAATTGAAATTGATCCGACCTCTAAAGAGGTTACAATTGATAATAAACTCATTGAGCTTACCAAAAAAGAATATAATTTGTTATTATACTTTATTGCAAACAAAAATAAAGTAGTTACCAAAGAATCTATTGCAGAACATTTATGGGGAGATGAAATTGAAATGGCCGATAGTTTTGATTTTATATATACTCATTTAGGAAATTTACGTAAGAAAATAAAGAAATATGGTGCCAACGATTATGTGAAAACCATGTATGGTTTGGGGTATAAATTTTCTGAATAAAGGGAGTACATGAAACTTATAGAAAGAACAGGAAGATCATATCTAATTTTATCATTGGTTATTTTTCTGTTGTTCGGAATTGTGCTTTACTTCATTTTGACTGCTGTTATGAGTAATCGTTTGGATGAAAAACTCAGATACAATAAAGAGGTTATTTCCAAACGAATCAAGTACGATTATCCATTGACAATATTTGAAGAGCCCGAAATATTAACGGAGGCAGAGAATGTCTTGTATCCAAAAGATACTGTCATATATAAAGACACCTTGATCTTTCATGCCATTGAAGGCCTTGAAGGCGTTGAAAATACAGAAGAGTTTGAAAAATACAGACAGCTAACTGCTTATGAAACTTTCCCTACTGGAGAACGATATAAAATAATCACTAGAAACTCCCTAGTTCGTAATCAAGATTTCGTCACGATTATTACCTTGCTTACGATCTTCATTACTTTATTATTAGTAGCTGGTCTTTGGTTTTTTAACACGAGGACTGCAAATAAAATTTGGAAACCATTTTATCATAACTTAAATAGCCTCAAGAATTTTTCTATCCAAAATCAAAAGCCAATAGAGTTAAAATCTTCGAATATTGATGAATTCACAGAATTAAATGGATCAATTAAAAGTTTAACTGAAAAACTAAGTTCAGATTATAATAATTTAAAAGAGTTTACGGAAAACGCTTCTCATGAAATGCAAACACCTCTGGCGATTATGCAATCGAAGATTGAACTACTCTTACAATCAACAAATTTAAACGAATCAGAAGTTAACCAACTACAATCGATTTATCAGGCTGGCCAACGTTTGTCTAAATTAAATAAAACACTACTTACATTAGCCAAAGTAGAGAATAGACAGTTTAGTGAAATTGAAAAAGTAAATCTTAGCGAACTGATTACTACGAAAATTGAAATATATGAGGATTTTATTGAGGCTAAAAAACTTGTTATTGAGACCGAGATAGAGCCCGAAATCATTCTAGAGACAAATAGTACTATGGTTGATATGTTAATTACTAATTTATTGTCTAATGCGATTCGACATAACATAGAAAAAGGTACTATATTTATGAAACTATCAGCAACTCACTTTCATATTTCTAATTCAGGAAATGAACTGAGTGTCTCTCCAGAAAACTTGTTTAATAGATTTAAAAAGGCGAGCAGTTCAGCCGATTCTTCAGGATTAGGTTTAGCCATTGTAAAAAAAATATGTGAAATCAATGAATGGAAAATTGATTATACTTTTTTAGATGAGCAACATCAGATCATCGTTCGTTTTTAAAAGCTTTTTATTTTCGACCTTCAGATTCTCTTTAGATTCATATACTACTTTTGAATCATCAAGCAAGCCATGCTAGTAGAAATTAAGTATTAATAATTAAAACATTAACATTATGAAAAAATTAGGTTTTCTATTTTTAGTTGCGGCATTCAGTTTGGTAAGTATAACTACTTTTGCGCAAGAGATGAAAGAAGAAGTTAAAGCGGTAGTTGAACAAGTAGCGCAAGAAAAAGTTGAAATTAAATTGAGCGAATTGCCAGAGGCAGTCACAAAAGCTCTAGGGGAGCAGTTTGCAGAGCACACAGCAGAAAAGGCATATAAAGCACAAAAAGATGGTGCAGATATTTATATGGTGAAGCTTGAGAAAGATGGTGCTTATACTATGGCACATTTTGATGCAGAAGGAAAATTATTAGGTCAAGAAGAAATAGAAGGAAAAAGCTAATTCGGTTAATGGCTTGTAGGGTGAAATAGTCTAAAATCACTGACACAAATTTTAGACTATTTCTTTTAATCTTCTATAAGCAATCCAAAATAGTATACTCTAAATTATTTGCAAAACACACATTAATGTGTGTTTTGCCCTTTTATGTAAATAAATTTACGAAATTTGTAGAAGTAGATAGTATTAAAAAAATCGGAAATATGAAAAAAATTGGATTGTTATTAGTGTTGTTTGGCTTTATGTCTCACGCCACTTTTTCACAAGAGTTAGAGAAAGAAATATCGGGTGTATCACAAAATATCCAACAGCAAAAAATCGAAATAGCTAACATACCTGACAAGGTAGCGAAAGTATTAAAATCGAAATTTGCGTCATACACCGTTGCAAAAGCTGTAAAAGGAAAACTTAAGGGGAAGCCTGTTTACAAAGTGAAGTTAGAAAATAAAGATGCATTTCAAATAGTTATTTTAGACGCTAATGGAAAGATATTAGAATCTGAGAAAAACATGAGAAAGCAATAATATCAGTTTTGTATTAAATGTAGTAACTCCTTACATTCAAAATATACATAAAAACACGCTTTATTGAGCGTGTTTTTTTATGCAATTTTGTTTCTTTTTCGAATAAATTCATTTTAACAATTTAATTAACATTCTTTAACGAAATATAGGATAAAACCTTTAGAGAATCTTTAGATTCAAGCCCTACATTTGAATCATCAAACAAACCAAACTCCTTGTCATAAAAATCTATTAAAATAATAAGAATCATGAGAAAATGTATTGGTCTAATGTTAGTAGCATTATTGAGTTCGGTTAGTATAAATGTAAGTGCCCAAGAAGTGAGAGCAAATGTTCAGGTTGTGAACCAAAAGGAGCAACAAGATGTAGAAGAGATAAAGTTAGCAGATTTACCTGAGGTAGTTAAAAATACTTTGGCAGAAAAATATGCAAAGCATACACTTGTAAAAGCATTAAAGGCAAAAAAAGATGGATTGATCATCTATTATATAAAGCTGCAACAAAGCGAAGAATATGAAACTATTATGATCGATGAAAAAGGTAATGTCATAGTTCCTGAAAATAAGAGTAAAAAATAAAATAGGGAAAAGGCTTTAAAGAAAATGGCTTGTAGGGTTGAAATAGTCTAAAGCATGTATTTATATGTGCTTAGACTATTTCTTTTTTAATCTTTAGATTTTCTTTAGAATCATAGTATATATTTGGTATAACAAACAAATAAATAGGTGTTATCTAGTAACATTTATTTTACTTAAAGTAAAGCTAATTCGGTTAATGGCTTGTAGGGTGAAATAGTCTAAAATCACTGACACAAATTTTAGACTATTTCTTTTAAACTTTTAGAAGCAAGAATCGATCACCATATACTCTAAATTTTGTTAATAACTTCCGTTATTATGCATTTGAAAAACACGCTCAAACGAGCGTGTTTTCTTATATTTGTATGTTTTGAAAATCTATAAAAAAGCGTATTAAAAAATATGAGCGAAGAAGCAAAAAAACCTAATTATTCGGCCGATAGTATTCAGGCCTTAGAAGGGATGGAACATGTAAGGATGCGTCCATCAATGTATATTGGAGATGTTGGGGTAAGAGGTTTACACCATTTAGTGTATGAAGTGGTAGATAATTCTATAGATGAAGCCATGGCTGGGCATTGTGACGCCGTAGATGTTTGGATAAATGAAGATAATTCGATTTCGGTAAAAGATAATGGGCGTGGTATTCCCGTAGGAATGCACAAAAAAGAAGGTGTTTCAGCATTGGAGGTTGTGATGACTAAGATTGGTGCTGGAGGTAAGTTTGATAAAGATTCATACAAGGTATCTGGAGGGTTACACGGAGTAGGTGTTTCTGTAGTGAATGCCCTATCTAATCATTTAAAGGCGACTGTTTATCGCGATGGAAAAATATGGGAACAAGAATATGAAAAAGGAAAACCTTCGTATCCTGTAAAAACAGTCGGTGAAACTGATGAAAAAGGAACTATGGTTACGTTTATTCCTGACGACACCATCTTTCAAGCAGAAATTGACTTTAATTACGAAACATTATCTGCGCGAATGCGCGAACTTTCTTTCTTAAATAAAGGAATAAAAATTTCTATTACTGATAAACGAAGTAAGGATGATGAAGGAAACTTTATCAGAGAAGATTTTCACAGTACAGAAGGATTAAAAGAATTTGTTCGATATCTAGATGCTACGCGTGAACAATTGACATCGGATGTAATTTCAATGGAAGGTGAAAAAAATGGTATTCCAGTTGAGGTGGCTATGGTGTATAATACTTCTTATACCGAAAATTTACATTCTTATGTAAATAATATCAATACACACGAAGGAGGTACTCATTTATCTGGCTTTAGAAGAGGTTTAACCGGAACATTGAAGAAATACGCTGAAAGTACCGGAATGCTGGATAAATTGAAGTTTGAAATCGCTGGAGATGATTTTCGTGAAGGTTTAACTGCCATTATCTCTGTGAAAGTAGCGGAACCTCAGTTTGAAGGACAAACAAAGACAAAATTAGGTAATCGTGAGGTTACCTCTGCTGTGAGTCAAGCCGTTTCTGAAATGCTCACGAATTATTTAGAAGAAAATCCGGCGGATGCTAAGACAATTGTTCAAAAAGTAATTTTAGCTGCTCAAGCCCGTAACGCCGCGAAAAAGGCGCGTGAAATGGTACAACGTAAAACCGTAATGAGCGGTGGTGGTTTACCAGGAAAACTATCGGATTGTGCTTGGTCAGAACCTGAAAAATGTGAAATATTTCTGGTAGAGGGAGATTCAGCCGGTGGTACGGCAAAACAAGGTCGCGATCGTAACTTTCAGGCCATATTACCTTTACGTGGAAAGATCTTGAATGTAGAAAAAGCCATGCAACATAAAGTTTTTGAAAACGAGGAAATCAAAAACATGTTTACAGCCTTAGGTGTAACTATTGGAACTGAAGAAGATAGTAAAGCATTAAACCTTGAAAAATTACGCTATCATAAAATTGTGATTATGTGTGATGCCGATGTAGATGGTAGTCACATTGCTACGCTAATTTTGACATTCTTCTTTAGATATATGAAAGAGTTAATCGAAGAAGGCTATGTTTATATAGCGGCTCCACCTTTGTATTTAGTTAAGAAGGGAGCGAAGAAAGAATATGCTTGGAATGATGAAGAACGTGATGCTATTGTTGAGAAGTTTGGTGGTAGTGCTCCAATACAGCGATACAAAGGTCTTGGTGAGATGAACGCAGAACAATTGTGGGACACGACTATGAATCCTGAGTTCAGAACAATGCGCTTGGTAACAATTGATAATAGTGCAGAAGCCGATAGAACCTTTTCTATGTTAATGGGTGATGAAGTTCCGCCAAGAAGAGAATTTATTGAGAATAATGCGGTTTACGCAAATATTGATATTTAATAAAAAATTAAAGAATACATGAAAGTAACAGTTGTAGGAGCAGGAGCTGTAGGTGCGAGTTGTGCCGAGTATATTGCGATTAAAGATTTTGCATCAGAAGTAGTTCTATTAGACATCAAAGAAGGATACGCTGAAGGAAAAGCAATGGATTTGATGCAGACCGCTTCTTTAAATGGGTTTGACACCAAAATAACGGGCACAACAAGTGATTATTCAAAAACAGCAAATAGCGATATTTGTGTTATTACATCTGGAATTCCGCGTAAACCAGGAATGACACGTGAAGAACTAATAGGAATTAATGCAGGAATTGTAAAGTCTGTTTCTTCAAGTTTAATTGAACATTCTCCAAATACAATTATTATCGTCGTTTCGAATCCTATGGATACCATGACGTATTTAGTGCATAAAACAACAGATTTACCGAAGAATAGAATTATAGGTATGGGTGGAGCTCTCGATTCAGCTCGTTTTAAATACCGTTTGGCGGAAGCATTAGGAGCTCCAATCTCTGATGTTGACGGAATGGTAATCGGAGGTCATTCAGATAAAGGAATGGTACCCTTAACACGTTTAGCTACTAGAAATTCTGTACCAGTATCTGAATTTATTTCTGAAGAACGCTTAACGCAAGTGAAAGAAGATACAAAAGTAGGTGGCGCTACCCTTACCAAATTGTTAGGTACCTCAGCATGGTATGCTCCTGGCGCAGCAGTATCTGGTTTAGTACAAGCTATTGCCTGCGATCAGAAAAAGATATTTCCTTGTTCTACCTATTTAGATGGAGAATATGGGTTATCCGACCTTTGTATTGGTGTTCCTGTAGTTTTAGGTCGTAACGGAATTGAAAAAATAGTAGATATAACATTGAGTGATGCTGAAAAAGCTCATTTAGAAGAAAGCGCTGCTGGAGTACAAAAAACGAACGGTCTGTTAGAATTATAATGTATATATTTACAGAACCAAAATACGCCTCTATTGCCTATAAAATTTGGTGATAGAGGTTTTTTATTAATATCAAAAAACGAATAAAATGAAAAAAATTATCTTATTATTTTTAATTTCTATGAGCTTAAACGTATTTGCTCAAAAAGAAATGAAAGAAGGTGTGATGACAATGAAAATGAATATGTCTAGTGATAATGAACAAGTTAATGCTCAATTAGCTATGATCGGAGATATGGCTATGACAACGTACTTCAAAGGTAATAAATCGAGATCGGAGATGAAGAATCCAATGGCCGGAGAAACAACAACCATTGTAGATAATGACACTAAGAAAATCTTAGCATTGATTAACAATCCAATGTTAGGTAAGAAGTATACCAAAACAGACGTTACACCATCAGAAGAAGATGGTAAAAAATTAAAAGTAACACCTAATGGTAAAACTAAAACGATCGTTGGATATGTTTGTAAAGGATATGATATTGAAGGATCAAATATGGGTGTTGAAGTAAAAATGACCATGTATATGACCGAGAAAATTAAAGCTCCAACCCAAAATAGCGCAATGTTGGGAGATAAGTTAAAGGGATATCCAATGTATATGATTATGAATATGACTCAAGGGGGAATGCCGATGAAAATTACTATGGAAGTAACCGAATTAAAAGATGAAAAGGTTGCCGATGGTAAATTTGAAATGACAATTCCTGAGGGATACGAGAAAATGGTTCAACCAAAACCAGCAGATATTGACTAATCTTGCATAAGAAAAGTAAAAGAAAAGCAGCCTCGATTATTCGAGGCTGCTTTTTTTATATTCGAGTAATCACATACCCTTTTCTAGTTTTCTTATAATACTTACCATTCCAAGTATAATAACGTTGTCCTTTTACAACCACCACTTTGTGATTTCTAGGCGCCTTTTTAACTACAACTACCCGAGAATTCGCCGCTGGTCTCGAATGTACTACGCACGAATTTCCTAAGAATAACATGGTGATTCCAAATACTATGAATACAAACTTTTTCATTTTTTTAACTTTTTAGCGTTTTGTTCTATGACTTTAAGAATTTAAAAAGGTTTAATTTAGTAATCCATCTCAGATCGACTAAAATGAAAAGTACAATTAAAATGACCTCCTTATTTCTATGCATATGCTTTTTGCTCGTAGGATGTGAAAAAAGAACGACCAACACGAAAGTTAAAAAAATAACATTCGATCAAAAACTCGCAGATAAATTGGCAAAAATGACCGAGATTGACCAATATTACGCAGGCATTCCACAAGGGAAATATGAAGGTAATTGGGAAGGATGGTATGTCGTAAGAGATAGTATGAGTAGAGTTCATAAAAGTGTATTGGATAGTGTGATTAAAATACATGGATACCCGGGCTATGATTTAGTTGGCGAAAGTGGAGAATCTGATTTTTGGGTAATGGTACAGCATGCCGATTTTGATCCTGGTTTTCAAGCGGAAGTACTTAAATTATTAAAAGAACAAGTCGAACAAAAGAATGCTGATGCAAATCATATTGGATTGTTAACAGATAGAGTTCGAAAGAATACCAATCAACCACAATTGTATGGCACCCAAGTGAGTTATAATTCTTATGGACAAGCCTATATAGAAGCCTTAGAAGACAGCATAAATGTCAACAAAAGAAGGCAACTACTTGGGATGGAGACCTTACAAGAATATTTAAATAGTATGACCGAAAATCACTTTAGAATGAATAAAGAATACCTAGAAAAAGAAGGAATTAAGGAACCAAAATTATATCCGATTCCAGAAGCTAATTAAGGTTACATGCCTTTTTCCACTCGCTTAGAAGTGTATAATTCGGCAATGGTTATGTTCTGAGGTTTATTTTCAATCAACTCCAAGGTGGCATTTTTATTGACATTACCTGTTTCCAAAATTTTAAAATAAAGTCCACATTTAGTAGAATTCCAAAACTCCTTGATAATTTTCATATCATTAAATCGGATACCTAACTTTAAACATGGCTGTCGGGGTTTTGTAACCTCCACTTTAGCCTCGCCCAATTGATAAACACTACCTACATGAATTTCTTCTTCGTTTAAATTGGTGATGGTCAAGTTTTCTCCAAACATACCGTAGTGCCAATCGTGATCTGGATATAATTTTTTCCAATAGCCATAGTGCTGCTCTCCATAGGCATATGCCGCTTGTAATACTCCACCATGATAAATTCTATTCACAACATTATCTCCTCTCACATCCTCTGTATCTAGAAATATAGGCGTTTCAACAGGATATTTGAAAATACCAGTGGTATATTCCTTATTTTTCCATTGTACTTTTTTGCGTTCACCTATATTAACTGAAACTACTTTCATGAAATTATTTTATTAAAAATTGCTGCAACCCATCTGCTATTTTTCTATCATTCGATAATCTAGGAACTTTGTTTTGGCCGCCCAATTTGCCTATGGATTTCATATATCTTCTAAACCCATCTTTTTGAACCTTTGCGACAACAAGTGGTCTTAATACTTTCCCTTCGATTAAGTCAAAATAATAAGAATTCTGTTCTTGCATGGCATCATCAATTTTATTGATAAAACCTTTCATATTGGGCGGTTCTTTTTCGAAGTCGATAAACCACTCATGATAAGGCAATCCGCTGGCCGGATTTGTTTGCGGGGCCACAGTAAATTCACTCACAGAAATCGAAGTGCCTGTGGTTGCTGCTTGCAATGCATATTCTACTTCTTTGGCAATCACGTGTTCGCCAAAAGCCGAGATAAAATGTTTGATACGTCCTGTAACAATAATACGATATGGTTTTAAAGAGGTAAACGCCACGGTATCGCCAATATTATAGGCCCATAAACCTGCATTGGTCGAAATAATGAGTACGTAATTGACACCCAATTCAACCTCTCCTATTGTTATCCTAGTTGGATTCTCATTATAAAAGTCATCGGCCTTGATAAATTCATAAAAGATACCATTATTTAAGAGCAATAGCATCCCTTTTTCAGCTTGTTTGTCTTGATAAGCAAAGAAACCCTCAGAGGCTGGAAATAACTCAATAGAATCTACGCGCTTGCCAATCATATTTTCAAACTTTTTCCGATAAGGTTCATAATTCACACCTCCATAAACAAACAAATTAAAATTCGGAAAAATATCGCTGATGTTTTTACCTGTTTTTGCCTGTAATTTTTCGAAATACATTTGCACCCATGAAGGAATGCCACTTATGAGTGTCATATCTTCATTGACCGTTTCTTCAACGATAGCATTTACTTTGGTTTCCCAGTCTTCAATACAATTGGTTTCCCAACTTGGCATGCGATTACTTTGCAGATAATTGGGGACATAATGAGCGACGATACCAGAAAGTCGCCCCGTTTTTATCCCATCTTTCTCATCGATAATTGGACTTCCTTGTAAAAAAATCAGTTTCCCATTTACAAAATCGGCATTGCCTGTTTCTGCAATATAAAGCAATAAAGCGTTTCTGGCCGCTTTGGTATGGCAAGGCATAGAAGCTTTGGTTAAAGGAATATATTTGGCGCCAGAGGTAGTGCCGGAGGTTTTGGCGAAATACAAGGGCATTCCTTTCCATAAAACATCACGTTGCCCTTTTAAAATGAGTTCGATATAACTCTTTAAACCTTCATAATCTCTTACGGGAACGTTTTTTATAAAATCGCTGTGAGATGTAATTTGATTGTATCTATGATCTCGACCAAATTTAGTCTTAGCGGCTTGCTTGATTAACTTTTTAAATACTTTTTCTTGCGTTTTCACTGGATTCGAGGCCCATTTATAAACACGTTTCTGAATGGCTTTCGCAAAAGGTTTGGCAAGAATAGATTTTGTGTTCATTACTTATTCGAAATCTATATAATTAATCGGATTGATAGGAAACCCGTCGTTCCATAACTCAAAATGTAAATGAGGCCCTGTAGATAAGGTGCCTGTAGAGCCAGCAATGCCAATAACCTCACCAGACTTTACCAAATCTCCTTGTTCTTTGTGAATGGTCTCATTGTGTTTATAAACGGTAATGAAATTCTTAGGATGCTCTAAAATAATCACAAATCCAGTATCGGCTGTAAAACCTGTAAAAATGACAGTACCATCGGCAGCGGCTTTGATAGGCGTGCCTTTTTTAACAGCGATATCAATAGCGTAATGCTTTTCTTTCGGATTGTATAAATCTGAAATCTGACCTTTCACTGGAGAAGAAAAAACCAAATCAGTCTTCTTTGTCGCTTTTTCAAAAACTGAAAACCGATCTTCACGTTCAACTTGTTGTCTAAAGGCTGAATCAATCGGCGTTGGTTCTAAATCTGCATCTTCGATACGAAGTTGCTCTGCAATAGAATCTTTGTTTACGGTAACGTCTTTAATTTTTCCGGTCAGAACTTTACGAATATTTTGAATATATACATCATTAACGGCCAACTGTTGCTCTAAAGAATCTACTTGATATACTAAGTCTGTTGCTTGCTTTTTTAATTTAGACGAAGAATAGCCTGGTATGTATTCCCGGAGCGGCGTAAACGCAATTAAAAAAGCGGTTAGGCTTACTAGTAAAATAGCCGAAACACTGCCAAAAACAAATACATTGAGTCGGTTGAGTTTAAAAGAAAAACGCTCTTCGAAGGTGTCCTCATTTAAGACTACCAATCGATATTTAAAGGTGAGTTTCTCTTTAAGTTTATTTTGTTGTTTGCTGTTTTTTGCCATTTCCTATTAGAACAAATATACAATGTAAATTTTAGTTTGTGTACTGTCAAACGGGTAAAAATGAGTCGAATAAAATATACCCAAAAACCACTATTTTTTTAACGGATTTTTTTAGCTAGTTTTATAAAAACTTAATAAATCAACAATTTGCTATGAAATTATATCCAAGACTTTTAGTGCTTGCAGTATGCCTACTGCCCTTTTTTTTATTGACGAATTGTGAAAAAGGAAATGCGGTATTCTTAGAAGACATCAAACAAGAAATTTTTAAAACTGTGAGTATCTCTGAGGCGAAAGATTTTTTACTTACAAAACAAAATGATGAACTTTTTGCCAAGTCAAATAATATTGGTCTAGAATTTGATACTAATTTGATAGATTATGAAGAATTATCGAACAGTTCTGAAAAGTTGATGGTAATACCTGCGACCACAAATTATAATAATCATTATAGTAGAGTTTTATTGTTGAATATAAATGGAACAATAGAAAGTGTTCTTTTTGCCTTATATCCAAATCCAGAAAGTACCCAATCTAATTTTTCTGGCGAAATAATGATTACAGACCTAGAAGGTAATTTTAAAAATGGCTATCGAGTAGAAGATAATGTTTTTATAACACAATTCGTTAAGGAGAATTCAAGTTCTAAATCTACTTATGCGAATTATAAGACAGAAACAAGTTGTGTTACTCATGGTATTTGCGCAAGTGCCCCAAACGAGTGCATAATTTGTTCAGTTCAAGAAATAGGTGAGGTTACTATTCAGGCGACACAACAACCTACGGAGGGGGGGCTTGTTTCAGTACAATACATTTACTCTTATGATCATCATAACGAAGAAGAAAACACAGATTGGAATTATACTGGCGGAGGCGGAAGTAGTAATGCAAGCAATACATCTGAGGATCAAGAAGAAACAACCTGTGGTGAAGGTACCGTTTTAGACGAAAATGGAGAATGTGCTGAAGTTTGTGTTGGTGAAGGGAAAGTTGTTAATGAAGATGGTGAGTGTGTTGATGAATCAAATGTAGCTTGGCCTTATCCTCATTGCTCAAGTTTTGAATATGCGAATCGACATGGTCAAAAAATAGCAGCAGTTTTTGGAATGCATCATACTTTTTATACATGGGAAAATCGCAGTAGAGGAAGGGTTGAACATAGGCTTGAAATTCAATTTCCTACCATGTATTTTAATATGCCATCATACTGGACAAATGGAAGATCTGCTACGGAAACGGCAAAGGCAATTAATAGAGCCTTTGATGACACAAGAGAATATTGGGCTGCAAATCCTACTAAAAATGAACTTGTAATACATCAACTAGTTTATGAAAATATTAAGAAACGGATGTTACTTATAAATGGTAATGTTTCGACTAATGACCTATGGGACTTTGTTGGAACACCATCACTTTATCGAACCAATGTAATAAGTACTGGAAACTGCGATATTTAAAATTAGATGGAATGATTTTACTATACATTAAATTTATACTAGTTTTACAGATGATTCAAAGTAACCCCGAAAAAATTCTTAGCGAACATATCAATTTTTTCTCTAACCCTTGGCTAAGTATTGATAAAGATAATACTAGAATTTATGAAATTGAATCTGACTTTAACTTTTTAGAATATAAATTTAAAACCTTGGGAGCTACAACTGATGAGAACGATATTGTCAAAGCTATTTCAGTAAATTATAGAAAATTATTAGATACAGTTTTTTATGAAAAAATCATAAAAAAATATGGAGCCCCTAGTGATATTTTAAAAAGAGGCAAATTGATAAAATCTGAACATGTTGAAGGTTTAAATGGTACTGAAATATCTTCTTACACATCTACAATGATAAATTGTTCCTTCAAGGATGCGCCTGATTTAATTATATGGACTAAAGATACATATAGAATTGAAGTATCGATAGAAAAAGCGAATAATAATACCAATATTCGATTCGTTAAAAATAATTAGCAAGAATGCAATCAAAGGATACTATTTATTTTTTAGAGCAAATAAATAACTCTGATACCTATTTTTTTAGGAAAGTGCATCCTGTAGTTATAGAGTAAAAAAAACAAAAAAATAAACAAAGAATCGCCAATTCCTTTCTGGAAAAGTTTGTTAATCCGTTAGCTCTTATAAAAATTCATTTCATCAATATATTGCCAAACTTTGCAGGGCAAAAGGGCTTGCATGTTTTTCTTATTGCCAATCCCTTTACGGATAAACGTTGACGAAATTTCCATAATGGGTGCGTCTACCTTGTGAATCTTTTGATGGTCATCGAATTGCGTTTTTTGAACACTGTCTTCATGCTTTCGGGGATACACGTAGATATTGTGATTCTCTAGAATGACTTCATAATTCTTCCACTTGTGAAACGAGCTCAAATTATCCTGCCCCATAATCAAGTTGAACTGATGTTCAGGATACTTTTCTGAAATATGTGCTAAGGTATGTACGGTATAATTAGGCTGTGGTAGTTTGAATTCAATATTTGAGGCTTTGAGCTTTGGGTAATCATCTGTTGCTATCTGTACTAGTTGTAACCGATGATTATCGGCCAATAACGAAGATTTCTTTTTAAATGGATTATGCGGCGTTACAACCATCCAGATTTCATCAAGGTCAGAAAACTCAACCATATGATTGGCAATCACCAAATGCCCTACATGAATAGGGTTG
Source organism: uncultured Flavobacteriaceae bacterium (assembly GCA_947494325.1). Classification (GTDB taxonomy): domain Bacteria; phylum Bacteroidota; class Bacteroidia; order Flavobacteriales; family Flavobacteriaceae; genus Aureibaculum. The sequence goes on along the minus strand of CANLUS010000001.1, from coordinate 442,089 downwards.
AAGGTACCAAAATACAGGCCTATATTCATTTTTCTTTTTTTTTCACACCAACAAAGTCCGCCACCAAGGTTTCTGCTTCTTCTAATGCGACTGCTAAATCATAGTTTTTAATGATTTTATCAAACTGAGGGGCCGTGGCTAATTCTATGGACGCTTTGGCAATGCGCATATTGATTTTGTCTTCACTTTCTGTTTTTCGCTTTTTGAGGCGAATTTTTAACTCATCAACACTCGGAGGTTTTACAAAAACAGCTAAGGTCTCTTCTGGGAATTTCTTTTTGATACGTAAACCACCAGCTACATCGATATCGAAAATAACATGTTTTCCCAAAGCCCAAATACGCTCGACTTCTGTTTTGAGGGTGCCATAAAAATTGTCACGATAGACTTCTTCCCATTCTAAAAAATCATCATTTTTGATATGACTTTTAAACTCCTTCGTTGAGAGGTAATAATAATCTTTTCCATGAATTTCTTCGCCTCTTTTTTCTCGTGAGGTGGCCGAAATAGAAAATTCTAAATTCAAGTAATCAATGCCTAATAAATGGCGCACAATTGTGGTTTTACCAGAGCCTGAAGGTGCCGAAAATACGATTAATTTACCTTTAGTATTGCTTGATTTGGTGTCTAATGTCATTTTACTGTAAAAATACTAGTTGGTCTCTTTTTTATTTCAACCAATGCTTTTAATTTCTGATTGTCAGTTAGTTAATTTAAAAAACATACGAGTTAGTATGTTTTTAATGCGCAGAATTGAAGTGTATAGAAAGTGATTTTGTCTATAAAACATTCAATAACTGCTCTTTTATTTTTTCGAGTTCATCTTTCATCTGAACTACTACTTTTTGCATGGGTGCAAAATTAGATTTAGAACCCAAGGTGTTGATTTCACGTCCAATTTCTTGCGAAATAAACCCTAATTTCTTACCGTTTGAGCTATCACCTTTGAGTTCTTTTAAAAAATAATCTAAATGATTATTTAATCGAACTTTTTCTTCGGTAATATCTAACTTCTCTAGATAATACATTAGTTCTTGCTCGAACCTATTTTGATCAACGTCAACTTTTAAGTCCGTTACGGCTTTATGCAATTTTTCACGTACATATACCATTCTATCCGCATCGATAGTAATCACTTCATCTGCTAATCTTTGTATATTGTTAATCCTGTCTAGAAAGTCATTTTCTAATACATGTCCTTCGTCTTTTCGATAGGTCACAATTTTTGTAATGGCTTCTTCAATTCCAGCTTCAATTAATTTCCATTCTTCTTCATTGAGTTCTGCTTTTTCCACTTTCAAGGCATCTGGTAAGCGCATCGCTATTTCTAAGGTGTTTTCTGCTGAGGTGACTGCAATTTCTCGTAGTTGATCAATATAGTTGTTCACTACGGCTTTATTGATAATTGTAGTGGTCTCTTCTCCAGTCACTTCTATATAAATAGAAAACTCAACCTTTCCACGGACTAAATGCGTCGATAAATTTTTACGAATGACTAACTCTTTTTCCTTATATGCGGCTGGAATTCTAACATTCAAATCTAAATTTTTACTATTTAGAGATTTGATTTCAATTGTTACTTTTTTTTGTGGTAATTGAACTATAGTTTTACCATAGCCAGTCATTGATTGTGTCATGTATGTTCAGTAAGATATATGCAAAGTTACACAAATTATAAAAGAGTTTATGATACTTGTGCTATATACATTAATGAGTGTTTGCTCTTGGCTTTGCGTTACTTTTAGTGACAAGATAGACTCCAGAGAATATCAAAATTGCAGCAACTACTTTAATTGTGTTTAAGCTATCTTTATTCATTAGGAGCGCGTACCCAGATGCAATTAAGGGTTGTAGATAGATAAAGGCACTCAAGGTTGTTGGCTTTAGTTTTTTCAAGGCAACAATGTTCAATAAATAGGCAAAAAATGTTGTAAAAACTAACACAAATGCAATATTAAAATAGATATTAGATGGAATATATTGCCATTGTATTTCTTGCACTTCATTAAACCCGAAGGGAATGACTAATACTAATCCGAAAAGATAGAGCCATTTTACCAGAGTAATAACGTCATATTTCTGAGTCAATTTTTTGACGATAATAAGATATAGTCCATAACATAGGGCGTTTATAAATACAAGAATGTTTCCATATAGTGGATTGTCGCCAGGGATACTACTTTTTCCATAAGCGATTAAAAGGATGGCTCCAGATAAACCAATTAAGATACCGGCCACTTTGATCAAAGTAATTCTCTCTTTTAAAATAATAGTGGAGAGCACTAAGACAATAATGGGAGTGTTCACCATAATTACTGATGCGTTTATAGGGCTTGTCATGCTTAAGCCTTTAAAAAAGGCCAACATATTAATACAAACACCAAAAATGGCAGCAAGAAAAATTCTAAAAAAATCGAATTTTTCAACTTTTTGTTTCTTAAGAAAAAAACTCAGTCCCCAAAAAAGTATCGTAGCTCCTCCTACTCGAAGTAGGATGAGTCCGAAAGGCTTAATATATGTAGGCATTACCTCTTTGGCAATGGTATAATTAAGTCCGTAAATTAGAGCGACTAAAAATGCCGCTATATAAGCGTTGGTTTTCTGTTGCATAGACACTAAAAGAAAGTGTCTTATTAGTCACCTTTCTTTATTGATTTAATGGTATTTATTCCTGTGATAAGCCATATCGGACATGTACTTGTAAAAGCTGTAACCACCATGATTGCAGCGACCGAATAGAGTACATAATTCCAAGGATTTCCTACCAAAGAGTAGCCAACCCAAATGGCAATTAAAGCTACAACAAAACGAATAATTTTATCAATAGTTCCAACATTTTTTTTCATGATTCTTGTTTTAAAGTTCAAAGCGAACCTACAACTAATGTGAGAGATGCATTGTAACAAAGGTTACAGATACAATTGGAGACTTGAAAAAGGGTGTTTATTCAATGTTCAACAGAAAACCCCGCGTTCTGCCAAGCAACAAATCCTCCTTTAAGATCGTATATTGATTTAAAACCAGCATCGCGCAATCGTGCTGAAGCTTTACCACTGCGACCCCCACTTTTACAATATAAAAACACTGGCTTGCTTTTGTCAAGTTTTTCTAATAGCTTTAAAAAATTAGTATCATAAAAATTTATATTCTTGGCGGAGGCAATATGCCCTTCATTATATTCTTCAGGTGTACGCACATCAATTAGTTGGAAAGGCTTTCCTTCAATTTTGGCTTTAAAATCAACCACTTCAATTTTAGCAATTTCTTTTTGTTGAGCATCGATTGTTTTTTGCGCTTTAAGCTTTTGTTCCTTGCAAGAAAACAGGGTGAAAAAGCACACTATAACTACTAATTTGATCGATTTCATTTTTTATAATTGAATTTTAATTCGCTGGTACTGCCATCTTTGCTGCGCATTAAAACATACACATTCATTTCGTTAATATTAATTTTTTCGAAGGTCATGCCATCAAAATAAACAGTGCGTTCATCAATTTTAACCAATGGAAAATCGACTGTTTCATCTTTAGTTTCCCAACCTTTTAAATCACCCTTAAAATGTTTTAATTGCAACATCAAAGATTCTTTAACTTGACGGATTATTTCAATTTCGTAAAATTCAACCCTATTATTTACAATTAATTTAAAGGCCGCCATCATAGAATCTCCTGAAGGTCTGCTCCAATTTTCCTCCGTGATACCACCAAACGCTTCTCCTTTCCAGTTTCCAGAAATCCACGCAACGTCAGCAAGGGTTGCCTTCGGGCTTGTTGAGAGACTATCCAACGTTAAGATATTTTCAGAGACTTTTGTTTGAGCCTTCATTATAGAAGACACAGAAAAGACTAAACTGAAAAGCAAAATGTATTTTTTCATGATTTGTTTTATACTACTAACAAAGTATTACAGCGTTGTTGGACAAACATAAGTTGTTTTTTTGATGTCCGTTTTTTTGATGGCTCCATAACCACCGGCAATATCAATGACATTATGAAATCCTCGAGCTTTTAAAATAGAAGCCGCGATTACAGAACGATACCCCCCGGCACAATGAACATAAAATGGTTCGTTTTTCGGAAATTCATTAATATGATCATTTAAAAAATCCAACGGTGTGCTCGGAACATCAACAATATGTTCGCTTTCATATTCTCCCGGTTTCCGAACATCAAATACGGCGGCATTTTCTTGAGTTATTTTCGTTTCTAAATTTGTAGCGCTTATAGATTCTAATAGATCTATTTCTTTACCTGCGCTTTTCCAAGCATTATAACTTCCATTCAAATAACCCAAGGTATTATCAAACCCTACTCGAGACAATCGAGTTACTGTTTCTTCTTCTCTTCCTTCAGGTGTTACAAGTAAAATGGGCTGTTCGATATCTTTAATCAAAGCACCTACCCAAGGGGCAAAACCACCGTCAATTCCGATAAAAATTGAACGTGGAATAAATCCTTTGATAAATTCTGATTGATGACGAACATCTAAAACTAAGGCATCAGTTTCATTCGCAAGTTGTTCAAATTCATTCGGAGATAAAGCGCGCGTTCCTTTATCAATTATTGTATCAATACTTTCATACCCTTCCTTATTAAGTTTAACATTTAATGGAAAATAAGATGGTGGAGGTAGTAAGCCGTCTGTAACTTCTTTTATAAATTCTTCCTTGTTCATATCAGTACGTAAGGCATAATTCGTCTTTTTTTGATCACCAATTGTTCCTACTGTTTCTTTACTCATATTTTTTCCGCATGCGGATCCAGCTCCATGCGCTGGGTATACAACTACTTTATCGGGCAAAGTCATTATTTTGGTTCTCAAACTATCATACAAAATACCGGCAAGTTCTTCTTGGGTCATATGAGCCGCTTTTTGAGCTAAATCTGGTCTTCCGACGTCACCTAGAAACAAGGTGTCTCCACTAAATATGGCGTGTTCATTATTGTTGCTATCTTTCAACAAATACGTAGTACTTTCCATAGTGTGACCAGGTGTGTGTAGTGCGGTAATTGTAATATCACCAATTTTAAAAACTTCTCCATCCTGGGCAATATACGATTCAAATGATGTCTCAGCGTTAGGTCCAAAAACGATAGTAGCACCTGTCTTTTCGGCTAAAGTGACATGACCACTTACAAAATCAGCATGAAAATGTGTTTCGAAAATATATTTTATGTTGGCACCATCTTTTTGAGCACGTGATAAATATGGATTCACTTCCCGTAAGGGATCAACTATAGCTACCTCTCCATTACTTTCTATATAATAAGCTCCCTGAGCTAAACAACCGGTATATATCTGTTCTATGTTCATAATCTGTCTATTTTACTGCAAAACTACATATAATTGAAATTTCGCTGTGTGATATTTATCACATAATAATGTTAATCGGCATTCGCTTGATGCACATAACGTGAATAGGCTCTTTTAAACTCTTCATCTCCTTTTTCAAAATGATCAACTGCACTTTGTATACTCATGAAACAGTTCTCTAGTCCAATTTTATGTATGAGTTTGCTTTTAGCTAGGGCATCCCTTACAGGGCCTTTAATACTAGTAAAATATATTTTCAAGCCTCTTTTAGAATACCTATCCAAAATGGTTTCCAAGGTAGCAATTCCGCTACTATCAATATTGCTAATTACCTCGGCATCAATAATAATTAGCTTCAATTTATCACCTTTTAATTTTACAAACTCCTCTAACTTGTCTTTAAAATAATTGGCATTGGCAAAATATAGCTGTGCGTCAAAACGAACAATTAGAACTTCTTCATAAATGATTACATCATCAAATCGATTTAAATTTCTATAAAAATGTGTTGTATCTGGTACCTTTCCTAATACGGCCATATGCGGTCTTGAAGTTTCAAAAATAACAACGAAAATCGATAAGAGTACACCAATAATAATGCCTTCTTTGATGCCTACTGTTAAAGTGATGATAAAAGTAACCAACATCATGATAAAATCTTTACGGTTACTTTTCCATAAAAACTGAATATCTTTTATTTTGATAAGACTAAAAACAGCTACAACAATGATTGCAGCTAAGACTGTTTTTGGTAAATAATAAAAAATTGGAGTGAAAAACAATAAGGTCAACAGAATAAAAAATGCAGCAATTAAGTTTGACATAGTACTCTTTGCACCAACTTCTTTGTTAATGGCCGATCTTGAGAAGCTTCCAGTCGAAGAATAAGAACTAAAAAAAGAACCTGCGATATTACCCATTCCAAGAGCAATGAGTTCTTTATTTGCATTTAAAGTAGACTCTGGATTATCTTCATCTAATACTTTTGCAATTGAAATGCCTTGTAGAAAACCAATGAACGCAAGCGTTAGTGCAATTGGTATGAGTTTTAAAAATAATTCGTAATCAATTGTAGGAATTTCAAACGAAGGCAATCCTTTCGGAATATTCTTTACAATTTCTACACCTTCAAAATAATTTGTAAACCATCTCATGAGTAGTATACCGAGAATAACCACTAATAAAGGACCAGGAATTTTTTTATTAATTTTCCGAAGACCATAAATAATAGCAATGGATGCGCCACCTAACAAGAAACTTTTCCAATGAATGGTAGTGATTTCTTGAAATACATTTTGAACAATGAATTGAATTCGATTACTCCGTTCTATGTCTATTCTTAAGAGGCCTTTAAATTGATTAAATCCAATAATTAGCCCTGCAGCCGCAACAAATCCGGTCAGTACAGGTTTTGATAAAAAATTAACGATAAAACCAAGTCTAAACGCTCCAACAATTATCTGGATGCAGCCTACCATAAGTGTTAAGGCGAGTACAATTGCAATATAATTTTCGGATTCTGCTAAGGCCAATGTAGAAACCCCCGCTGCTACAATTAATGAATCTATAGCCACTGGGCCAGTTGCTAGTTGTCTAGAAGTACCAAAAACGGTATACATTATTTGAGGTACTAATGCTGTGTATAAACCATAAATTGGTGGCAGTCCAGCGATAATCGCATAAGCGATACCTTGTGGAATTAGAATAACGCCTACGGTTAATCCGGCGAATAAATCACCTTTTAAATAAGAAGCTTTGTAGTTGGGTAACCAATCTAATATTGGAAATATTTTTTTCAAAGAATTCGTTATTTGATAACACAAATGTAAGAGAATTTAATAACTTTGAATTATGCAGATAGAGATCCTTCTTTTTGGAATTTTAAGAGATGTTGTGGGTGAAAATAAACTGGTTAAACAAGTTGTTTCGGGTATTACTTTGGAAACATTAAGAGAAGATTTATTAGTGAAGTACCCAAACCTCCATCAATATCAAAATTATACGATAGCTGTTAACGAAGCCTATACTAAAAATGACTACACCATTCAAGATAATGATGTAGTGGCGTTGATTCCGCCTGTGAGCGGAGGTTAGTTTCGCAAATACTTTTTGTCAATATAAAAAGTGCCAAAAGGAATAATTGAGGCAGCCAATACAATCAAAAAAGTTTTTCTATCCCAATTTAAGCTATCTTTTATCAAAAAAGCCAACACTAGATAGGCAACAAATAAAAGTCCGTGAGGCATACCTAATAATTTAACATAGGTCTCATCTTGGGCTAGATATTTGATAGGAGTGGCTATAAAAAGCAATAAAATATAAGAGACTCCTTCTAAGATACTAACTACTCTAAATGTATTCTTCATAAATAGAAAATTTGTGAGCAAAAGTACAACCTGATTCCTTAACTTTGGTATAGATTTTGATTAAAATAACTGTGAATTCATCAATACTCATCGCTAAAGAAAAACTTAACTTACAAGTCTGTTATGATTTTGTTCAAGATCCTTCTTGCGGGGGTATTGCGCTCTTCGTTGGCACGGTTAGAAATGCTACTGATGCAAAAGAAGTGACCTTGCTAGATTTTTCTACTTATAAACCAATGGCGACGAAAGAAATGCAGAAAATCGCCGATAAGGCGTTGCTAGATTTTGATATTCTAAGAATTGCTATTCATCATGCCGAAGGTGAACTACAAATAGGAGATATTCCAGTGATTATTGCAGTTTCTTCACCACATCGAAAAGCAGCCTTTGCGGCTTGCCAATTTGCGATAGATACTTTAAAAGATACAGTACCAATTTGGAAAAAGGAATATTTTATAGATGGTGAAGTTTGGGTGAATGCTACTCCATAAATCATATATCAAGATTTACATGAAGAACCTTACAATTTTAGTACTACTGCTCTCTTTTGTTTCTTGTACTCAGAATAAGTCACAATTAATTACTTCAAATGCTACATCAATAGCAACGGTGAAAACTGAGAAAACGGATAGATATCTATCTAAAATAACCTACATCAAAAAATTTGCTAAGGTGAATAAGAAAAATGAGACAATCGCTTTTATGATTGATTATTCATTACACAGTGGTAAAAATCGCTTTTTTGTAATTGATTTAGAAAAGGAAAAAATTATAAAAAGAGCACTTGTCTGTCACGGAAGTTGTAAGAAAGAAGCTAAAAATAATGAAAAGGCAAAAAACTTTAGTAATGTGAGTGAAAGTTTTTGTACTTCTTTAGGGATGGCGGTTATTGGAGAAAGAGCTTATAGTCAATGGGGTAAAAATTATAAGTATTGGATAGATGGATTGGAGACATCAAATTCTAATATGCGTAAGCGAGTAGTGGTTTTACATGCATGGGAACATGTGCCAGATGAAGAGATTTACCCGAAGCCATTAGTAATGAGCTGGGGATGTCCGACGGTTTCAACCGCTTTTTTAGACGACCTAGACCACATCTTGAAGAAAAATAAGGATGTACTCTTGTATTCGTTTAATTAATCTCCAAAATTGAAAAACTTACTAAAGAAACTTTTACGCTTCACTTCGATATTTTCGGATTGAGAATAGTTAAATAAATTTTGTTTTTTAACTAAAACTTCATCAATACTAGCTACTGCTTTTTTAAAGCGTGTTTCTTCATCTCCTTTTAATAGAATATATGGGCGATCAAACTTTTTTAAGGTATTTTCGAATGCATTAAACATGTTTTCTCTTTGTCCAGGTCGATCTCTAATACTATCTAATTTCCAAGGAATATCTATATAAGTTAGCAAGTAAAGGTCATATTGATTTTTATTCGCAGCAGCTTCTAAGTCACGGTCAACAACACCATCATAATATTCCTCAGAATATACTTTTGTCTCTAAAAGGTCAGTATCACAAATGAGTACCTTATCAGCTCGCTTAGCCAATTTGTTTTCTAATTTCATTTGTCCAATGGCAATAGGAATAAGGTCGTTATGTTCACACACTTGACGCTTATTGTTCCATTTTTTTTGTAAATAATTTCTTGCGTATTCTGGAGCCCAAACTGTTTGATAATGATACGCTAATTGGCTTGCCAAGGTAGTTTTACCAGTAGATTCTGGTCCAAACAACACTACCTTTACAATATTTATTGGTTTTTGTAGAAGCCTTTTATCCATATGTCCCCTTTTCAAATAAAATTATATGTTGTTCTATCCTATTACTTTGCAACATAATTATAAAGGGGCACTATTATATCACAAATTTATAACATTTAATTTTCTAAACATAGATTTTTTTTGGAAGACATCATACGATTTCCATTTTTTTGAGTAAAAATGAGGCATTCATATTTTTACAAATACCATTTTTTAGTTTATAGTCAAAATGAAGCTCGTCATTTATTATTTCTGCATCGAAATAGTAATTTCGTATTTGAGGAAGTGTTTTTTCGGTCTCACATAAACTTAAATCATGGGTAGCAATAATCCCTGTTGAATTCGATGCAACTAGTTTTTCTACGAATTTTTTGGAACCTATGGCTTTATCCGTACTATTTGTACCTTTTAAAATTTCATCTAAAATAACGAAGTACTTATTTTCTTTAGCTTTTGGGTTTATTTTGTCTACGATGAATTTTAAGCGTTTCAGTTCAGAAAAGAAATAGGAGGCGTCGTCGGTTAGAGAATCACTTGTGCGCATGCTGGTTATTAATTGTATCGGATTGTAAGTATAAGAATTCGCACAAACAGGTAACCCAATATTAGCCATTACTATAGATAGTGATACTGTTCTTAAGAAGGTGCTTTTTCCTGCCATATTTGCCCCGGTAATGATAAAAAATTCTTCTTGTCTTATAAGATAATCATTATCAATACGCTGTTCACTTTTCAGTAACGGATGGCCTAACTGCTTGGCGTGAACCACATCATCACCTTGTTGAATAATGGGGAAACTATATGTGGGATGGTTAAAAGCGACATTGCTCAATGAATTTTGGGCATCAAAAAAAGCAATAACATTAAACCAATTTTCTACTTTATTACGATATGTTTTAATCCATTGCTCTACTTTATAAGCTTGTTGCGTATCTCTTAAAAATAAAGCATTTCCTAAAATTGCAATAAAAACATTGTTACGCTGGTCTAGCGCATCAAGAATTTTAGAAAACGCAGCAAAAATAGCCGAAGCTTTTTTTGTTTCGGTTTTAATGGCGTTTTGTTTTTCTCTCAGAATGTCGGAGTTAAAAGAAACAGTCTCTATTTCATTGAGTAGTTGATGATACTGCTTAAAAGTATCTTTTGCCTTATCAGCATCTCTATAAATTACATTTATTCTTTTTAAGAAGATCCCAGTTATACTTAGTCCAATAAAAAACCAAACGACTAAAATATTAAAATCGAGAATATTAAAACCAACTAATCCAATAATAGTAAGGGAGATAACAGAGAATATAGTTGGTAACAAACGGATGGATTTTGAAAAGACTGCTTCGTAATTATGTATCCATTTTACAATATCTTGGGTAGCATGTTGCACTTTTACCAAACTCGCAATTGCCGAAAATTGCTGACGCCATTTGGGTTTCGATGCTAATTCTTTAATCGTTTCTTGTTTTTGTTCAATATTATCAATGCTATTTTCTGTCAAGGTATTAAAGAGATGTTTTCGCCCTTCTTCAATCGAAGTTCGATTGATGTATTGAAAAAATGAACCTCTTCCAAACAAATCAATATCATAACTATAGGCATGTGTTGGGTCAATGAACTCTCTTCCGTCATCTAATGACAGATAATCTCGCTTTAAAACGTTAATTTCAGTTGTATTGATAGCAATCAATTGCACTATTAAATCCCTTTTATATTGTAGGTCGGTATGCCTGGAGACTAAATATAGAAATAACACAAAGCCAACTACGGCGATAGCGATCATCGCTTTTGGATTACCAAAAAAGAAATAAATTCCAAAACCGATAGATAAAAATACCAACAAACGTATAGTGCTAGAAGCAGCTAACTGTTTTTTTAACTGATGTAATTTTTCTTCAAACTGTTGAATTGAAAGGGAATAAAATTCTAATGGATCTTGCATTCGTTTTCGTAATTTATGATTCCGTTTTTTAAACTTAAAACGTTGAGGTCTGGATATGCTGTTTTTATTCGCTGTGTGGCAATATAGCTTGAAATTCCTCTATTACAAACAATCACATAGTTGTTGTTTTTGTCAAAAGGATATGTATTCACATCAAATGTAGTTAATGGAACTTGATCATTGATCAAAAAAGGAGGTTCATGAGTCGGTCTTTCAATTACTGAAATGACACATAGTTTTTCGAAAGTTTGATCAGTAGATAGTTTTTTCTGTAATTCTTTTGCCGAAATTAATAAGGACTCATCTTGAATAGTATCACAAGTATGATCTGAATAGGTTTCGGCAGAAAAAATTTCCTGTACTTTTTCCTTCGTGAAGGTGTTTTCTAATTGCATTTTGTATTGAGAATTCTCTAAACTATTATAGATCAATAATTTATTTACTAATGCTTTTCCGATGCCGGTAACTAATTTTAACACCTCATTGGCTTGCATAATACCGATGATGCCAACGATGGTGTTTAGGGTGCCAATTTCTGAACAATTTGGAATAGTCTCTTTTGATATTGCTGGAAAAGCATCTCTCAGGTTCGCACTCCATTTAGATTCTGAAAGATTGATGTTGAAACTAGCCACATATCCATCATATTTGTACAACGAACCATAGATGAGCGGAACATTTTTAAGCACGCATGCATCATTGATCAAGTACTTAATTGGCAAACTATCGGTACAGTCGAGTACATAATCGGTTGCCGAAATAATGTCAAAAACATTCTCTTTAGATACAGCCGAATTTGTTGTGGTTATTTCTACAAAAGGTGAAATTCTACCGATATGGTTCGTTAAAATTGTTACTTTCGGTTGATTAATATCTTTGGTTGTATAGAAAATTTGTCGGTGCAAATTCGAGGCATCAACCACATCATAGTCTACTAAATGAATGTTGCCTATACCACTTGCTGCCAAATAAACTGCGGCAGCACTTCCTAAACCACCACAACCTATCACAGTAACATGAGATCGTATAATTTTTTGCTGGCCCAAGGTGCCGATCTCTTTGAGGGTCGTTTGACGTCTATATAATTGTTCTTTGGTAATATTCATTTCGTTAAGATATTCCTTCCTTTGTCATTTAGATAATAAGTATCATTTTTAATCTCATAGAAGAGATGCAATCTATCAAGATACATTTCATACTGTAAATCTCCGAAACCATAAACTGTTTCGTTCCTTTGCCAAAACAACAGCTCCTTAATAATGTCTCTTTTTGTGGACTTTTTTTTCTGTATGGTTTCTAATATCTTAGTATCAATTTGATTTAATTTTCCATTTTCTGGAAACCTTTTTAGGTGCTGAGAAACAGCTAATTGAAAATAATTGAACTTACTATTCTTACCGAAATTATATTTTTTAAGTTTTGAAATATCATTTTCGACATATTGTTCCCAACATTCCCGAGCAAATAACAAATCGTGTCTAGATAATTTGATGCGTTCGTCATATAGTTTTTGGTATGTCGTGGGAGCATAATCAGATAAGGTCAACAAAGACTCGCTGTCTTTGTCTTTGCCTACACATACCAAATAATAGTTTAGACTTTTGCTATAATGATTTAGTAAATACGTACATAAAGCCATTAAATTGACTTGGCAAAATAGGTCATATTCAAACCATAAAACAACTTCTTTATAACTACTTAAATCTTCAATCTTTATAAGTTCCTTAATCGCAGTATCATAATACGCAATCTTATTTATTTTGAGTTCACTTTCAAAATATCCATAACGTAAACCCCAAAATTCATCATTCCCAACAGTTGGCGATACGGGACCTTCACTAAGCATTTCTCTCCAAACAATAAGGTCTCCAGAAATACCACTTTCTTTTAGTATTTCAGCGGTGCTATCACCATTTAAAATATGAACCGAGGTATTCATAGTCTATGAATTTTTAGAGAGTTCTTTTAGGGCTTGTTCATGTTCTGCCGGAGTATTGATATTACGAATGATAGCATCATTAACTTCAATAATTTCAACATCTGAGTTGATCAAGACTTTTCTCGGGCAAGAATAACCTTGTGCTAAATAACTTAATAAAATGGGATAAGCTTTCGGTTCGTAGATGGTAATTAAGGGTTCCACAAATTCTTTTGATTTTCCTTTAATAGCGGTTGCCATTTTTTTCGGATTTCGGTTACGTAACAATAATTGAACGATTTCGTCATTCACAAAAGGGAGGTCGGTCGCCAATACCAACCAGGCCTTATTTGGATCATGCTGAAAGGCAGAGCAAATAGCACCAAAAACACCTAAACCGATAAATTTATCTTGTATAATTTCATGACTAGAGAGTTCTTGGTTGTGCGCTACAGAAACATACGTGCTAAGTAAATTGTTTTGTAACATCTCTACTGTAAAATCACATTGGGTTTTACCATGATAAACTAATTTTGTTTTGTCTTTGCCCATTCGAGAACTCTTACCCCCAGCCAAAACCAGGCCTTGAACGGGAGCAGTTGTTTCTTGAATTAAATTATAAATATGTGTGGCGATGGCATCAACTTCATCAATATGATAACATCTCAAATTCTTGATGGAAGGATATTTGTCAACTAAAAAATCAAAGTATTTGGCGTCTGTATTACGTTTGATCACAAACTGAATTCTATCTAATTGGTCAAGTCGCTTTTTAACAGAAGCCTCCTTTTCATTATCTAGAATTAGGATTTGTTTTGAGCCTTTAAAATGATTGCCATTTATCAATAAAAGGTCATAATTTGAAAAACGAATACGCTCATTATAGGGATTCAAGATAGATGCCGTCGAACTGTTCAAATTGCCAGAGTTATGTGTGGTAAAAACGTCTGCCTTTGGACTTAAAATCTCATCAGCATGTGACGCGTCTAAATAGGCTATTTTTGCATTATTTTGCAGTTTTTCAGTCATTTTTTCCACAAAATCAGTAATAATTGAGCATTTTACTCCCAAAATTGCGATTTCGTTTGGTGCCATCAAGTCATTAGTACGACGTGTAATATTGGCGTGTTTTAGATGTTGTTTAGTTTCCATTTCTAGTCTCTTTTCATTCACTTTTATAATCGGATTTTCCTCCTGATTTCTCTAACAATTTGACTTCTTTAATTATTATTTTTTGCGACAAAGCTTTACACATATCATAGATGGTTAAAGCAGCTACCGAAGCACCTGTTAAAGCTTCCATTTCAACACCAGTTTTACCATCAATTTTTACCGAACATAAAATTACGATATGTTCTTTATCTAAGATATTGATTTCAATTTTCACACCATTAATTAATAACGGATGGCACATAGGTATCAGCTCTGATGTCTTTTTTACGGCTTGAATTCCTGCGATAATGGACGTTTGAAAAACAGGGCCTTTTTTGGTAATGATGTCGTTGTTGGTGAAGTGACTCATAATATCTGAACCTAGAAACACAATTGCTTTTGCTAGCGCTTTTCGTTTCGAGATCGCTTTATTTCCAACGTCAACCATGTTGGGTTGATTATCTTTATTTATATGCGAAAATTCATTCATCTATATCTAATTAAAGGAAAAGCTTCTCCTGTTTTAAAATCTGCTTGATCATCCGGTAGCTCTAAAAACGCATCCGCATTTGATAAATTTGCCAAATCACCAGAGCCATTTCCTGCGACTGGAACGGCGACTATTAGCCCTTTTTTATTTTCAAGTTTCACTTGTAAAAAATAGGTTAATTCTGGATTGAATCTAAAATCTTTGGCTAAAATTGCTTTGTCAAAATTTTCGAATACAAGGTCAACCGATTTTTTATACCACGGATAAAAATATTTTACACATCCAACGAAAGTAGACACTGGATTACCGGGAAAAGCGAATACCGGAATTTTTTTACGCATTTGTTCCGTAACACCAAAGAAGAAGGGTTTTCCAGGGCGCTGTTTTACTTTGTGGAACAACTTTTTTACACCTAATTCGTTTAATACCTCTGGTAAAAAATCGAATTTACCTTTGCTTACAGCCCCACTAAATAATAGCACATCATATGACTTCAAAAATTGAGCTATTTTTTTCATTAGTTGAGGTTTTTCATCTGCAATATGCTCCGTTTCAGCCTGTATGCCCAATTGTTCTAGTAGTGAAACTAAGGTATACACGTTGCTTCTTCGTATCTGATGTTTTAATGGATTCTTGGTTACTTCAACGAGTTCATCTCCGGTAGAAACAATCATTATTTTTGGTTGTTTTGCTACTGTAACGGCATCCTTCCCGACCGTAGCTAACACCCCAATCTCGGCAGGAGATAGCTCACAGTTCTTTTTTATTAATACGTCATTTGTTTTCCGATCTCTACCCTGTTCATGTACATTTTGACCTTCAGTAATAACATCTATAGTAATCGTAGCTTTCCCATCAGATATATGCAGATCTTCATATCTAATAACAGTATCAGCATCATGAGGTAACACGGCTCCTGTCATTACTTCTAAACAATTCGACATATTCTTTAAGGTTAATTGTGCACTGCCCGCAGCTTGAATACCTTCAATACGAAAGACTCTGTTACCTTCGGCAAAAGCCTTAAAAGAAATTGCAATGCCATCCATTCGAACACTATTAAATGGAGGAAAATCTCTATCAGCTTTTATATCTTCTTTTAGTACACGACCTGTAGCTTCTAAAAAAGGGATTTCTTCAATACCGAAATCTTGCGTATTGTTAAGAATTATTTGAAGTGCTTCTTGAGATGAAATCATAATCTTATCCTCCTATAGTAGACATACTTTCAGAAACCTTTTTATTTCTTTTTCTATTCGCTTCAGCGATAAAACCATTTTCTGGTTTTTCTTTCACAATTGATAAGAATAATTGTTTTAAGTCATCATTGGATGCTCCTTGACGGATGAAATCACGCACATTAAAAACACCCTCATCAAACAAACAATTTTTAAACATTCCGGTGGCTGTAATTCGAATCCGGTTACAATCATTGCAAATGGTTCTCGTAAATGCAGGGATAATTCCAAAGGAACCTTGGTATCCATCTATTTTAAAGTTCTTAGAAGTAGAAGATCTATGAGAGTCTATTGGAGTTATATTTTTATAATGTTTATTTATATGGCTTATAATTTTAGTATAATTCCAGTTTTCCTTTGTTACCCGTTGACCAGTCCCGTTAAACGGCATTTCTTCAATGAATCGAACTTCAATTTTTTTGTGTTTGGTAAGTTCAATAAAATCAAGTAATTCGTGAGTATTTACTTCAGATTGAACAACGGCATTGAGTTTTAATTGAAGAGTACTTTTTTCTAAAATTTCTAAAGTGCGGTATACGTCTTCAAAAACGTCTCTGCGGGTTATTTTTGCAAAATTTTCTCGGTTAAGGCTGTCAATACTTAAATTAATCGTACCAATGTTAAGCGCTTCTAATTTTGCAATATGTTTAGAGATCAGAGCGCCGTTGGTGGTAATATTAATTTCGTCTAACAAATCATTGAACGAGAGCATTTCCAAAAATTTATCAAAGTCTTTTCGGACAAAAGGTTCTCCACCTGTTAGTCTCACCTTATTTACACCTAGTTCACTTAAAACACGAGTGATCCGATACATTTCTTTAAATGTAAGTAGCTCTTTTCTATCTACAATATCTATTCCATGTGCAGGCATGCAGTATTGACAACGAAGGTTGCAACGATCTGTAACCGCTAAGCGTAAATAGCTTATTTGTCTACCAAATTTATCAATTAAACGTTCCATGCCAACTTAAATAAAGTTATCTGCAAGTTACAAAAGAAATCGCTGAATTAATGTGGTATTTTACTTTTAACACTATGATATAAAAAAGCACCTAACAATGCTCCCAAGATGACAATACTTATTGCAATTGCGCCCCTTCCTAACAAGATAAACATAGGCCCGGGGCACGCACCTGCAAGTGCCCAACCTAGTCCGAAAATTGTGCCTCCAATGAGATTACGACTAATACCTTTTCTTTTTGGGGCAACACGAATGTTTTCGCCCAAATAGGATTTTATAATCCCTTGCTTAAAAAGTATCATTAAAATAACACCAATAGCAACTGCTGAGCCTATCACCCCGTACATATGAAAAGATTGAAATTTGAACATTTCATAAATTCTATACCATGAAATAACTTCCCCTTTAGTTAATACAATTCCGAAGAGTGCTCCTATTATTAAAAACTTTGCGTATTTCATAATTAAAATAGTATTGGAATTAATATCCAAGTCATCAATAATCCACCTATAAAAAATCCTATGACAGAAATTAATGAAGGTAACTCTAGATTACTTAAACCAACGATTGCATGTCCGGAAGTGCATCCACCAGCATATCGTGCACCAAAACCCACAAGAAAACCGGCACCTAATAGAATGAAAAAGCCTTTTATAGATAAAATGGCATCGATACTAAAGATTTCATTTGGCAAAAATGATTCGCCGGCATGTTCAAAGCCAATTGCTGATAACTCTTGAATGGTCTGAGGATTCAAGGCAATAACTTCCGTAGGCGTTAACCATTGGTAAGAGATAAATCCTCCAAGAATTGCTCCTACAATGAAAACAAGGTTCCAACTATTTTTTCGCCAATCAAACTTGAAATAGTCTAAGAAATTTCCGGCCCCACCTATAGCACATAAGGTTTCTAAATTTGAAGAAACACCAAATGATTTACCAGCAAAATAGAGTAAGAATAAAATCAATGATATCATTGGGCCAGTTATATACCAAGGCCAAGGTTGTAATAGAAAATCCATATTATTTTTTTAATGTGTGAATTTACGGAAGTGAAAATTGTAGAATGCAACTAATGTTACAATTAAGAATAAAAAACTTCAATTTTATTCCGAAATAGTTTTATTTTTTTCTCGTTCTCTAACTGTTTTAAAAGTCTCGAAATCACAACTCTAGAGGTGTTTAAATCTTGTGCAATTTGCTCATGCGTTGTATTCAGAATGACACTGTTCATTACCTTGACCTTATCTTTAAGGTGTTTGTACAAACGTTGATCCATTTTCATAAAGGCCAGCGTATCTATAGCTTCTAACATTTCTGATAATCTTATGTTATAACTATTAATCACGAAACTACGCCAAGATTTGAATGTGATCAGCCATTCTTCAAGTTTTTCAAGCGGTATAAATAGAATCTCAGAATCTCTTTCTGCAATACCTCTGACCTTGCTTTGTTCACAGTTTAGCCCACTTCCAAACGTAATATTACAAGTGTCGCCTTGTTCTAAAAAATATAGCGATAACTCATCTCCATTTTCATCTTCGCGACTTATTTTGATGGCTCCAGATAATACAAGTGGAATCATGTCGAACTTTTGACCGATATCTAATAATAAGTCATTTTCTTTTACTTTTTTGAGTATCCCAACATTCACAATTTCGTTGATAAGATCATCCTCAAAAATATGACTGAAGTTTGAAGTTACTTTTTCTTTAAGCATCGTCATTAATTGTTTTAAAAATATAACTCATTATTTGTTTTGTAGCTCCCGTATTATTTTCAACGTAGTTTTTCGCAATTTCTCCTTTTTTATCTCTTTTAGATTGGTTATCAAAGATTGATTTCAAGATTGAATTGAATTCGATTGACGAATGAATAACATGGCAAGCGCCTAAATTAATTAAATCTTTGGCTTCTTTAAACTTAGAATGATTTGGTCCAATGACGATGGGAATTCCGAATGTTGCAGGTTCTAGAATATTATGGATACCAGCTCCAAACCCACCGCCCACATAGGCGACCTGCGCAGTACTATATAGCTTGGTTAATAGGCCGATGGAATCGATTATTAAAACTTGGGCCTGGATTGATTTATCGGTGCTAGAAAAGAGGGCAGTTTGTTTGGTTATTTTGTTTTTTAAGTTCGCAATGCTCTTAGGATCGATCATATGCGGGGCAATTATAAATTTTTCATTATTTGACGCATGATTATTAATATACTCTATAAGCATTTCTTCATCTTTTTTCCACGTGCTGCCTGCTACTAAAACATGTTTTTGGGCGCTAAAATCTTCGATAAAATCTACATGATTATCTTGTTTTGTGATTTCAAATACTCGATCGAAACGGGTATCTCCGCATATCGAAACATTGTGTAAATTAATTCTGTTCAACAATTGTAAAGAAGCCTCATTTTGAACAAAAAAATGGCTAAATGTTTGGAGTGATTTTTTCATCCATGTGCCATACCATTTAAAAAAAGCTTGGTTATTTCTGAAAATACCTGAAACTAATATAGTATTGATATTTTTTGATTTGAGTTCATTCAGTATATTCGGCCAAAATTCGTACTTCACAAAAATTGCAAGTTGTGGGTTTACAAGTTCTATGAATCTTTTAGCATTGGCTTTTGTATCTAATGGTAAATATGTCACCAGATCTGCATGCTTATAATTCTTTCGAACTTCAAAGCCAGAAGGAGAAAAAAATGTAACCAAAATTTTATGATTGCTAAATTCTGGATTGGATTGTTTAAGATACTCAATTATAGGTCTCCCTTGTTCGAATTCACCCAAGGATGCGCAATGAAACCAAATAATTTTATCCTTGGCTGAGAAGTGTTCAGTTAGTTCCTTAAAAATGTTCTTTCGACCATAGACAAAAAGGTCGATTTTTTTATTAAAGAGAGCTATAATTTTTAATAAAAATCCAACAAGGTATACTGCTATATTGTATAAAAGAAACATTCGCGAATGCTAAAATATAAATTTAGGATAACAGCACTTAAATAATTTGTATTTTTGTTCGTTATCAATAAGAAAATTAGCTAAATGAAAAAAATTCCAATGGTAGACCTTAAAGGTCAATACACAAAGATAAAGAACGAAGTAGACACCGCAATTTTAGAGGTTATTGAAAACACAGCCTTTATAAATGGACCTCAAGTAAAATCATTCCAAAAGAATCTTGAGAATTATTTAGATGTAAAACACGTCATTCCATGTGCGAATGGAACAGATGCTTTACAGATTGCTATGATGGGCCTTGGTTTAGAGACAGGAGATGAGGTCATCACCGCCGATTTTACGTTTGCTGCTACCGTAGAAACAATAGGATTATTAAAATTAACACCCGTGTTAGTTGATGTTGACCCAGATACGTTTAATATTGATATTGAAGCTTTAAAGAAAGCAATTACACCAAGAACAAAAGCTATAATTCCAGTTCATTTATTTGGGCAATGTTCGAATATGGAGGCGGTTATGGAAATAGCCAAAACTCATAATCTATTTGTGATTGAGGACACGGCACAAGCAATTGGTGCAGATTATACATTTAGTGATGGTACGAAGAAAAAGGCAGGAACTATTGGAACCGTTGGTACTACTTCTTTTTTTCCATCTAAAAACTTAGGATGTTATGGTGATGGTGGGGCTATTTTCACAAATGATGACGCCTTGGCGCATACACTTAGAGGGATGGTAAATCACGGAATGTATGAGCGCTATTATCATGATGTTGTTGGAGTCAATTCACGTTTAGATACAATTCAGGCGGCTGTTTTAGATATAAAACTGCCACACTTAGATAGCTATTGTGATGCTCGTAGAAATGTGGCAAGTTTTTATAACAAAGCTTTCGCTAATAATGATAAAATTAGTACTCCGAAGACAGGAAAATGTAACACCGATACACTTTGCTCAGATTGCAATTGTCATGTATTTCATCAATATACATTGAAGCTGAATGGTGTGAATAGGGCTGATTTGCAAGCTCATTTAAATGATAAGGGAATAGCAAATGCGATCTATTATCCTGTGCCATTGCATAAGCAGAAGGCCTATGCGGATGCCCGATATAAGGAAGAAGATTTTAAGGTTACAAATGAATTGGTCAACACTGTAATGTCTTTGCCTATTCATACGGAATTTGACACTGAACAACTCGAATACATAACGCAGACTATTTTAGATTTCGTAAAGTAATCAGCGTTATGAAAAGGATCGTTGTAACGGGTGGATTAGGCTTTATAGGTTCTCATACTGTCGTAGAACTTCAGAACGAAGGTTTTGAAGTTGTAGTTATTGATGATTTATCAAATTCGTCTATCGAAGTACTTGAAGGGATTGCCTTAATTACTGGGATAACACCATTCTTTGAAAATATTGACCTGAAAGATCAAAATGCAATTAAGAGTTTCTTTAAAAAATATACTAATATTGCTGGAATTATCCATTTTGCGGCTTCCAAGGCCGTTGGTGAAAGTGTTGATAAACCTTTAAAATATTACCATAACAATATTTCGTCCTTGATTTATTTGTTAGAAGAAATGGCCGTGAATGGTGTAGAGAATTTTATTTTTAGTTCTTCATGTACGGTTTATGGGCAGGCAGATATGATGCCAATTACTGAAAGTGCTCCTTTCAAAACTGCCGAATCTCCTTATGGAAACACAAAACAGATGGGTGAAAGTATTATTAAAGATACAGCGAATGCGTCCAACTTAAATGCTGTATCACTGCGTTATTTTAATCCAATTGGAGCACATGAAAGTGCTAAAATTGGAGAATTACCAGTTGGAGTGCCTCAAAATTTAATTCCTTATGTGATGCAAACTGCAATAGGTTTAAGAGAACAACTTTCGGTTTATGGAGGAGATTATCCTACCTTTGATGGAACTGCCATAAGAGATTATATTCATGTGGTTGACTTAGCCAAAGCACATATTGTTGCCATGTGTCGCTTGTTAAATGAAAAGAATAAAACTTCTTTTGAAGTGTTTAATATTGGAACCGGAAAAGGAAGCTCCGTATTAGAAGTCATTCAGGCTTTCGAAGAAGTAAGTAATCAGAAAGTGAACTATAAAATTGTAGATCGTAGAGCGGGCGATATTGTCGAGGCTTATGCCGATACTTCTTCCGCAAATAATGATCTTGGGTGGTATCCCGAACTTACGTTAAAAGATGGGTTAGCCTCTGCCTGGAAGTGGCAACAAAGTCTCGTTTGAGAGAAGCTCAATTAAATTGACGATTCACCAATGAAGCTGTTATACCTCCTAAGATAGGTGAGAGGATATACACGGTAAAAAAGCTAAAATTTGGTATTGGAAAAGCGACTGATTTCCAACCTGTAAAATAGGCTATGATTCTCGGCGAAAAATCTCTTGCCGGATTAAACCCACCTTGCGTATAAGGAGCAATCATACAAATTAAAAGCGTTACTGTTAATCCAATGAATATAGGTATTAAGTGTTGATGCACCTGTCCTTTCTTGTTTGTTAATCTAAAAATAACAAAAACGAGTGCGAAGGTGCCAATACCTTCCATAAAACAAGCGAAAATATGGGAAACACTAATCTTATCAGCATAACTTGGGTTCGGAAAGTATTCACCAAACATCATGGCGGTGGCAACGGAAGCCTGGGTACCACGAATAATCTCGTTCGATTGTTCGTATGCTGTAATTGTTTCCGCGAAAGCAATATATAGGACGAGCGCTCCTAACAACGCTCCTAAAAATTGAGCAATGATATAGATTGGGAGCTTGACCACGGATAGTTTTTTAGAACAACACATAGCAATACTTACCGCAGGATTAAGATGAGCAGGACAGATACTCCTAACCGCGAATATGGCGATACTTACGCCCATTCCGAACACGATGGCTACGTGAAGCAGACTCGTTAGAAATATAGAAAATATAGAGAGTCCAACGGCTCCACAACCTATGAGAACCAATAAAAATGTGCCAATTAATTCACCAATATATTCATTGAAATTTCTCATTGTATCCTTGAAAAAACATAGCAAAGTTCTGTTGCAATTTGAGTACTTCGTTCATGATATTTTAACGCTTTGATAGATGTATTATCAAACGCTTTTGGATCGTCGTACCTAATCGGAATTCGCTTTTCAGCACCTACAATAAATGGGCAATTTTCATCTGCATGTGAACAGGTCATAATTGCTGCAAAAGCTTTAGACGGATTGAAAGTGTCATCATATGTTTTCGAAAAAGCGGTGATTTCAGTTTCGTTTTCTGCAAACTTTATGTCATAAATCGGATTCTCCTTCGATTCTGATGAGGAGATCTGAAATCCTGTTTTTCTCAAGGTTTCTATTACCATTGGATATACCGCCGTAGCCTCGGTCCCACCAGAATAGCAAGCGACCATTTCAATGTTAAAATGTGATGCCATCGTTTGAGCCCAAACCTGTGATAAGTGACTTCTGCGAGAATTGTGAGTGCAAATAAAGTTTAGGTCAATTTTTTTACCCTCATTTTTTTTCGATTGGATAAAATCTATCAATTCTTGAAGTATTAGTTTACGCTCTTCAGAAATTTTGGCGACTTCTAAGGTATTTATAAAAGTTGCGATTTCTGGATATAATTGGTTTTTCATTTTGAATTCAATTAAGAATAATAATTAAGTTTATTACTAACAACAACCCGACCCAGGAGCACAAGAATTTTGTTCTTCATTCACTAACACTGTTTCAGGAACACCACAAGTCTCTTTTGCTTTACAGTCAGTTTGAGAAACAAATAATTGTACAATGACTTTACTATTCGTAATTTCAACTTGCTGCACTTCTAAATGAGCTTTATGAAAACTCGCATTGCTATATTCAAACTTTACAATCGCATTTTCATCGAGAGGACGCATACTATTCACTCTTTCCAAAATTGACAGTGCTTTATCAGATTTTAAATAACCTATTTTACCTTTTTCTTCTGGACTTTCCCAAAGCTGAATAATGGTTTCATTCCATTGATCAGTTTTTCCACCGCAATCTACCGAATCAATAACAGTGTTTTTTACTTCAGTGATATGATAGTTTGTATCTACAAATTTGTTTTCTTGATATTCGAACAATAACGCTTTGCGTTCATTTTCTTTTAATACGTTTAAAAATTCCTGTGTTTTCATAATTTTTTATTTTAACAACAACTTATTTTTCTTCTTAAATTATACCAATTGGTTTTGCCAACGGGAAAAGTTAATAGCACATGAAGGATAGCTAGGATAATAGCACCTGGAATGATATTGATTGAAACAAATTGTATTAATTCACCTCCAGGGCTAGCATAGTTTGAATGAACGAGTAGTATTTTAGTATTCGTGATGGTTATTTTACTTGCGATTGCTAAAATAATTGCGGCAAAATGAAAGCCATTGGCGAATAAATGTATTATGTATTCAAAGGTCGGTAATCCTCCCATAAATGATCGACTATCTTTTTCGTAATACGCATCAAGACCTAGAACAACTATATCTACAAAAACAGCAGTCATGGCAATCCCAAAGCCAATATTCGTGTTGTCTATAAAAAGGAACCAAACGATAATAGGAAACAGTAGTGCTCTTACCGTATGAATTTTATGCTCTAAAGAACTTTCGCGACGATTAAATAGTTCATATTTAAAAATATGAAGATAGAAACCATCATATGTGGCCAAGATCATAAACAAAATCAGGCATATTGTACTTAAAAAATAAAGAATTTCCATCATCACTTATTTTAATTAATTCCTATTATGTTACTTCTTCTTTCCAACAAGATATTATCAAACCAAACATTATTGATTTTTCCAATTTTTTCTTTATAACCGATTACTCTAAATCCTGCTTTTTTATGCAATTGAATACTCGCTTCATTTTCTCGAAATATGCTGGCTTGGAGCGTCCAAACACCTTGTTTTTCGCTTTGAGAAA
Organism: uncultured Flavobacteriaceae bacterium; assembly: GCA_947494325.1. Taxonomy (GTDB): domain Bacteria; phylum Bacteroidota; class Bacteroidia; order Flavobacteriales; family Flavobacteriaceae; genus Aureibaculum. The sequence continues at coordinate 417,017 of CANLUS010000001.1, read as the reverse complement.
TAAGTGTTTCTAAAAGCTGAGTGCCAATTCCTCTATTGACATGATTTATATCAACATACACACTTACTTCGGCAACTCCTTTATAAACAGATCTTTTTGAAACAGGTGATAAAGCCGTCCAGCCGACGATTTCATTCTCTATATAAGCGGCAATTCTACATGACTCCAAATGAGATAGGTTCCATTGTTCCCAAGATGGAATCTCGGTTTCAAAGGTTGCCATACCAGTTTCGATACCTAGCTTGTATATCTTGGCAACGTGGTGCCAATTATTTGATGTTATATGTTTTATTTTTACCTTCAAATCGTAATTTAACGATGATTATATTCAAAAAAAGTCAACAGCATTTAAAAGCGTTAAAATCCTCCTTAAATAAGGTTGAAAATAATGTTTTTGCTTTTTGCCAATTTGCCTGATGTATGCAATATTTAATTTTTGGCGGATTTATTTCGCCCTCTATCAATCCTGCTTCTTTTAATTCTTTTAAATGTTGTGATATAGTAGATTGTGCTAATGGTAATGCCTCTACCAAATCGCCTGTATAACAACAACTTTGATTGCTCAAATATTTTAAAATTATTAACCGAGTCGGATGGCCCAATGCTTTCGCAAAACGAGCTAAAATTTCCGTTTCTAGACTATAATCGATATGTTGAGTAGTTTTACTCATTGTTAATCGCAAATATACGATTAATAAATGAAACACCAAATAAAACGATATATTTGTTCAATTATGAGAAATCTAAGACGATAGAATAAATCACTTGTGATTTGAATGAACTAGTATCTAAATAATATGAAATCATCTATAAAAACAACACTTGTACAAAACATCTTTAGAATTTTTTTAGGATGTTTTTTAGTCTTTGCGGGATATAGCCATCTTACATTTAACAGAATTGAATTTCAGGCACAGGTACCAGATTGGGTTCCATTAGGTAAAGATGTAGTAGTTATCGCATCGGGTATTATTGAAATACTTTTAGGTCTTTCGGTACTATTTTGGACTAAACAACGTGTAAAAGTTGGTTTTACTGTAGCTATATTTTTTCTACTCATCTTTCCTGGAAATATACATCAATATATAAATGGCATAGATGCTTTTGGAGCCTTAGATTCTGATAGAGCAAGATTCATACGTCTATTTTTTCAACCTGTTTTAATCATATGGGCCTTATGGTGTACTGGTGCCTTGAAAGCTTGGCGAAATCGAAATAAGGTGAAGTAATCTTAAATTACTCTATTACAGTATAATCTTTTATTGCTTGGTTAGGCTCTATAATATTATATCCTTTCCAGAACTCAGGATTATATGCAGGCATATAGGTCGCAGTTATGGTATTTTTTTCCTTAAAACTATCGAAGTCAGCGGTCGAAAGAGTACCTGTGTTGAAAAATACAACTTCAAATTTTTGCGAATTAGTCATCGCCATATCCAGTTTTACTGATAATTCATTTTGCTTTCGTCTACCTTTTACGTTTTTATTCTTTTCTACAATTTTTAAGGGGCGTCTGATACCAAATCTACTAGCATCTTCTTTTTCTAAGTATTGAAGACTATATAATTCGCTAGGATCTTTCGAAAAGATCATTTTACCTTTTGAGCGAAAAATACTAAATGAAATACCAAGTAGTTTAAAGTTTTTTACAAGTTTTACATTTTCATAATCTGCTCTTAAAATAGCAAAATCGGCCATATTTACATAGAGTGTTCCTTTGTAATCTGCAGATCCTTTGGGTGCGAATTTAATAACATAGGCTGCATCATTACCTACATATGCCAAATCCGTAATTTCGAAATTATACTTATTAGATTTACGAATAAAATTGAGCTTTGTTTTTTCTTGAAAAAACAAATCTTGCATGATTCCAGCTAGCGTCGACTTTCGGTATTTTGAAAAGTTTGATTTTCTGTCTAGTTCTCTTTTCTTCTGATCCTCCACCTTCTTTTTTAACGCTTCGGCGTCAGTAGAATCGATTTTTTCACCTTTTAAATCTTCTGGTTTGATTTTTTGAGAAAAGATACCTGATTTCACTTTAAAGTAGGAATCTGGTTTTACATTATCATTGATAATGCGCTCAAACTTATCTTCAAAAGCAGTAAGGCCTATCTCATTATTTTTATCATATAATTCGGAAGCCTTTATCATATCAATTTTTTGTTTGTCCTTACTGAAGTTTCCATAGAGATCGCATAAAACTTCTGTATAGTAAGAATTATTTTTAGGTACACTTCTTAAAACGCTATCTAGAAATGCCTTATTAAATTCTTTAATACTCGACTTTTTTAATTTATAATCTGTTTTTACGAAATTTTGATGACTAGATTCTCTAAAAAAAAGTCGTTTTTTCGTTAGATCGAAGTTGTAGTTTTTTGTAATGTTTGCTCGTACTTTTTCGATGATTTCCTTGGCAGTGTAATTTTTATTCGTCAAAATTACTTCCCGTAATTCATTCGTTTTAGGTGACATGAAAATTACACTGTCCGTGAATTGTGTAAGAGGGCGTTTGATGGTTTCATAACCAATACAAGAGATCATTAAGGTATCAGTTGACTTCGCATTTTTACCAAACAGAAAGGTAAATTTTCCTTCTTCATTACTAATTGTTCCTCCTTTTTTAAAGATAATAGTTGCGTACGGAACGGGCTCTTTGCTTATCGAATCTATCAATTTAGAACTTACCTTTTGCGCATTTATTCCAACTGAAAATAGGAGTAAAAAAAGCATTGCTAGTTTGATTATAACTTTGACCATGAAATGTATTTTTGGACTGCGAATTAAAGGTTTCTAATCATTAAAACCATGCCTTTAAGAATTTATTAAGACACTTTTAAGTTGTTTTTAACTTTTGATGAGTCACCGGTTTAGATAAGGACGATTCAGTCACGGAAAAGTAACACGCGCTTATAAAATCATTGTAAATTTAAGGGGCAACTTCTCCTCTATGTGGCTTCAAAGCATCGCGAAAGGTAAGCATGTTAGTTTCATCAATAATAAGATAGGCTATACTATAAAAATCAGATAATTTTTGCGAATCTATTTCATGAAAAGGCAATTTTTCAAGTGTTGAAAATTCACTTAAATGGAGGCAATGGTGCTCAGCCGTTTTTTGGGCATTGGGACCTCGAAAATCCCAGATGAGTTTTATCTTTCTGCTCATAAAGCAAAGATATTCTTTTCTTACCTAGAAAAGAATATCTTCATGAATATTTGAATTAGATTATTTTTTTTGGGTTACATTCCAATCATAGTCAATTTTGCGTTTTAAATAATCTTTAAGAGGCTCTAATCCTATTTTAAGCCTGCGTTGATCAACATGTTCAGGGTCAAGAATCGGAAAAGGCTCTAAAGTTCTTTGAGTGTTATAGCGAAATTGCATACCGTACAACTGGGGTTTTCCAGTATTTACCAAAATTCTGTCTTGGATTTTTGCATATTCCATGCAGCTTCCCTCTTTATTTAGACAGGCATTTTTGATTTGGTCTAAATATTTAATACGAATTTCTTCATTTTCATGATGATTTATGATCAATAAAGGGGCATCTGCAGCTAACTTACCGACCGTAGCATAAGATGGCCAACCTTGGGTACTGATTAGACTTTCCATTTCTTCAAAATTTCCAGCACTGATTGTCTTTTTCAATTCAGCCAACGGATAATACCAATGGGGTGCTTTACCGTTTTTCATAAAGTATTGCTTTGCCATATCCATTTGATAGTCTAGCGCTTGATCTTTTTGAATTAAACGTAATAACTTAATTGCATAATCTGGCTTTTTTAACGAACCTTTTGCTTTTTGATATTTTTTGAGCTGATGTTGTTCCAAAATTTTCCATCTAGGATCAGTACTTAATGATATGAAATCATTATCCGCTAAGGCCCATAAAGTATTGTCATTTTTTAAAGCTAGGTTTAAGTAATGAAAAGCACTGTCTTTTTGCATATAGGTTAATGCCAAAGCACAAGCCAGATTATAAATATTCTTTATATTCGATGGGTCTTTTACGGACTCTATTTTGTAGGCCTTAATGGCATCATCTAACGCCCCTTCTTTTCTCAATTCATCTCCTGAGGTTTGTGCAAACGACGAGAGTACTGCGATGAGAAACACAATAATTGTAAACAGGATTCGAATCATTGCTTCTTCAAGAATGTTAGTCCAATAATACCCAGTCTAGCGACTAAGAATACAATCATCCCAAATAAAGGAGATAAAATTGCCACTTTAATACCAGCTGCTAAAACTGTCGGCGCCACGTTTCCTTGCATTTGTATCGCATCGAAAGCTCCAATTAAACCAATCATCTGTCCGGTGAAACCCCAAACCAAGACGAATAAACTTAAATGTTTGATTAGTACCACAGTTTTTTCGTTATTCTCGGGTTTTAAAAAGGCCTTGACTAATAAAGCAATAATAGCAATTAAAATAAGAAGGGTAGTATACATAAAAAGCGGTCCACCTTCGTTTAATAAATTTGTAATAAGTACATACATATGTTGATTTCTTAAAGATTAATACCTCAAAATTATGTGTAATCTAAGTGCTTCTTTAATTATTGCGATAGTTGACGTAAAAATTAATGTTTTTTGCAATTTACGTGGTTCTTTTGAAAAAAAACAAGCGATCTGGTAGAATCAAGACCCAATATTGAATTTCATCGCTAAAATATGGACACTTTAAGAAAAAGATGCATCTTGCAAGTTAATGGACAAAAGAACTGCACTTTTAAAATATGTTTTAACGCCTTTGGCGCATATTGTATTTTGGATTGGAGTGTATTTTTTTTATGCCTATTTTCTTGGATATGGCAGCACTAATACACGATATATTAACCTTTTTTCGGCCTTTTTGATGCCGGTAACGATAAGTATAAGTTACTTTTTTATTTATCGATTGATTCCAGATTATTTACTAAAAAACAGAAATGGACTTTTCATCTTATACACCATTTACACCACTATTATATCAATTTTTTTTATCGTTTTGTCCATTCTCTATGCCTTAGTGTATACAGAAAATTTAAAAGCTAACAACACCTCTCCATTAACTAAAACGGTACCATTTATGGTACTAGGTGTATTTTTTGTAGTACTTGTAGTTGTTTCCATATACTTAGTTGTTCAAAGTTATAAATCGGCCGTAACCAATGAGAATTTGAAAAACAAAATTTTACAAACACAATTACAGTTGAAAGAACAAGAATTGAAATTTCTAAAAATGCAAATCCATCCTCATTTTCTGTTCAATTCTTTGAATACTATTTATGGCTATGCATTGAAAAAAGAAGATGATGCACCCGAAATGATTCTAAAACTATCTAACTTGTTAGACTATATTTTATATCAAGTCGAGAAACCGAAAGTCCTATTAAAAGATGAACTGAATCATTTGTACGATTATGTATCTCTAGAAAGAATGCGATTTCATGATACATTAGAAGTGAACCTTGAGAATAGAGTTTCTAATGATACCATTCAAATTGCACCGATGCTCTTAATTCCATTTGTAGAAAATAGCTTCAAGCACGGAACAATTATTGATGGAAAATTAACTGTAGCAATAGAACTAAAATTTGAAGATAATACGCTTCATTTTAACATTAGTAATTCTTTTGTTAGAGATGCTGAGAAGACTGGCGGAATTGGATTAGAGAATATCAAAAAAAGACTAGTAATGTTATACCCAGAGACGCATTCAATAGAAATTCTACAAAGAAAAAAGCAGTTTAGTGTAGCTTTAAAAATTTATGGTTTAAGTCCGTTATAGTATGTCAAAAAAAATTAATTGCATTATCGTAGACGATGAGCCGATGGCACGAGAAATTTTGCAAACTCATTTGGAAAAAATGACACTTGTAAACATTGTTAAAACATGTAAAAATGCTGTTGAAGCGTTTAATGTTGTGAGCACCGAAGAAGTAGACTTAGTATTTTTAGATATTAATATGCCTGAAATATCGGGGTTGTCTTTTGCCAAATCAATTACAAAAACTATTAAGGTCATTTTCACAACAGCTTATAGGGAATATGCCGTTGATGGATTCGATTTACAAGCTGTTGATTATTTATTAAAGCCGATCTCATTTGAACGGTTACAGCAGGCAGTCAATAAATATACTCAAGAAAATGTTGAGGGTAAAAAAGACGAATTTTCTGCAGACGAATCTCGAAACAATTTTATTTTCGTTCGATCTGATCGGAAGATGGTAAAGATAAATTTTGATGAAATTCTTTACATAGAGAGTTTGAGCGACTATATTAAAATTCACCTGATTAGTAAGGTGGTTGTAACACGAGAAACTATTAGTAATATAGAAGCAAAATTACCTAATTCACGATTTTTAAGAATACATCGATCTTATATTGTGTCAATTCCAAAAATTGAATCTTTTACAAATGAGTTTGTCGAGGTCAATAAGAAGGCACTCGCAATTAGCAGAAGTTATAAAGCGACAGTCCTAGATAGATTAGAAAATGAATAATTTTATAATCTGAGCATTGTAATTTAATGTGATCAATATTCCACGATTTGTTCGATTGATTTACATTTGAACATGCAAGTTACTCACATCAAAAATTCAGGAATATTTATAGCAATTCTCGGAATCGTACTATTTTCTGCGAAAGCAATATTGGTAAAATTAGCATATCAATATGAAGTTAGTTCGATTCATTTGTTGCTTTTTCGTATGTTGTTTTCACTTCCATTTTATGTTGTAATTGCACTTTTTTTTAAGCCCTTAGTTCCAGATAAAATAAGAAAGAAGGATTATATATGGGTGTTATTTTTTGGTTTTATTGGTTACTATTTGGCGAGCTATTTTGATTTTTTGGGATTGCAATATATCAAGGCAGGATTAGAAAGAATTATTCTTTTTGTGTATCCGACATTGGTGATTATTATTTCCAAAATATTTTTAAAGGAAAATATTTCGACTAAACAGATCATCGCTATTTTAATCACTTATTTTGGAGTATTTGTGACTTTCTGGGGCGAATTACAATATAATAGTGATACTGTAGTGTTAGGAGGCTTTCTCATTTTTTTGAGTGCCTTGACGTATGCATCTTATATCGTGGGCAGTGGATGGTTAATTCCGAAATTTGGGGTGATGGTATTCACCGCTTATGCAATGATTGTTTCTTCTATTTGTGTTATTGTGCATTACCTAGTGACCGATAGAAACAACATATTAGATTACAATTATCAAGTGTATCTTTTGAGTTTTTTGATGGCAATTTTATCGACGGTAATTCCCTCATTCCTGGTATCGTTGGCGATTAAGAAATTAGGTGCGTCGAACTTTTCTATTATCGGAAGCATTGGACCCATTTCGACGATAGTCTTGGCATATTTATTTTTAGATGAAAAATTAACATTGATGCAACTTGTAGGAGCAATCATTGTAATTGTAGGTATCGTGATCGTCTCACTCAATAAATCGAAAAAAAACGAAAAAATGCTCGACTAACAATTATATTTGCATAAAATCTACATTTTGGACGGAAACGAATTCATTTATGAAGCTGACAAAAACTCAACTATTTTGGAAGATGGAAGCTTTACCTGGAAAGCACCAAGTAATATTGCCTTGGTAAAATATTGGGGCAAGCGCAATGTGCAATTACCCGAAAACCCATCTATAAGTTTTACACTGTCAAATTGCTTTACGGAAACAACGTTAGAATTTAAAAAGAATAAGAGAGAGGCAAAAGTCACAAGATTAGATGACGAAGTCGGTGGACTATCGGCTACTGCCATTGAACAGTATCATGAATTTGATGTTTTTTTAGATGGTGAAAGAAAACCCGAGTTTAAGAAGAAAATAGGTGTTTTTTTGAGAAGAATCATTGGTGTGATTCCTTTTATATGTGATTATGATTTAGTTATTAGAACCCATAATTCTTTTCCACACAGTAGTGGTATTGCTTCCTCGGCAAGTGGAATGGCGGCTTTGTCCTTGTGTATTATGAGTATGGAAAGAGCCTTGAACCCTTCGATTTCTGACGAATTATTTTATAAAAAAGCTTCTTTATTGGCGCGCTTAGGTTCGGGTAGTGCCGCTAGAAGCATCAAAGGTGAGTTAGTCGTTTGGGGAAAGCATGAACATATTCAAGGAAGTTCTGACCAATATGGTGTTGCATTTCCTCATAAAGTTCATGAGAATTTTAAAAATTACCAAGACACTATTTTGTTAGTTGACAAAGGTGAAAAGGTAGTCTCAAGTACCGTTGGTCATAACTTAATGCATGGGCATCCTTTTGCACAACAACGGTTTGCTCAAGCTAATAAAAACTTGTCGAAGTTGTCTGAAATATTACAGAACGGAAATTTAGAGGAATTTGTAAATTTAGTTGAGAGTGAAGCACTGACGTTGCATGCCATGATGATGACTAGTAATCCGTATTTTATTTTGATGAAACCTAATACCCTACAAATCATTGATAAAATATGGAAATTTAGAAAAGAAACTGGGTCGCATGTTTGTTTTACGTTAGACGCTGGAGCCAATGTGCATGTACTCTTTCCGGCAAAGGAAAAAGTACTAGTTAATGACTTTATAGCTAGAGAATTAGTTGATTTTTGTCAAAAAAATGAGTATATTAGCGACAGTGTCGGGACTGGAGCTAAGCAGATGTAATGCTGATTTCCTTCACTGTTTATTTGGTGTGCTACCCTAACATTAAGTATTGAAGATTAGAGAATAATAATTCTACATACTTTTTTAACAGCTTTTTTAAAGCTGCAAGGAAAGTTTTTGTGTCAACCAATTAATTCTAAAATTTTCAATCATGAAAAAATTTCTATTTATTTTATTAAGCGGATGTATTTCTATTGGTACATCTATATGTTCAGCGCAAGCTGAAAAAGACACCCTGTGGTTTGATGCCAATTGGAATGCTTCGACAAAAAATCAAGCATCCTATTTTAGACCTCATCCAACAAAAAAAGCAACTGGTTTTGTTTGGACCGATTATTATTTGTCTGGAGCTAAGCAAATGGATGCCATTTCTCTAGATGAAACTAAAGAGATTTTTGATGGTTCTGTGAGCTGGTACTTTGAGAATGGGAATGTAATGCAAACAGTAAATTACAAAAAAGGTGTCTTAGTTGGAGAGCGTAAAAATTATCATGAAAGTGGTCCGCTAAAAAGCCAATACTCTTATAAAGATGCATTGATCAGTGGACCATGGGTAGGCTACTACGAAAATGCGAAGTTATCCGAATCAGGAAACTGCGTTAAAGGTCAGCGCGATGGCATCTGGAAAGAGTATCACAAGAACGGAAAATTGAAAGGTGAAGGTAAGTATAAGGCTGGTAAGAAAATAGGCACTTGGAAAATGTATTATTATGACGGAAAGGCTGAAGATGAATAGCTAAGGCATCATTTTAACGGTATCCATTGTTCCATTTTGCAATGAAACTAGTATATTTGCGTTGTTGTTATGATTAAGCTAAACAGAATTTGATGAAAGGCCCATTATTTTACGCAAAAATTTTATTGTTCGGTGAGTACGGTATTATAAAAGATTCCAAAGGTTTGGCGATACCGTATAATTCCTATCAGGGTGCTTTAAAAGTTTCAGAAAATCCATCAAATGAGGCAATTGAATCCAACAAAAACCTTCGAAAGTTCTACGCTCATTTGAGTGATTTAGAAGCTAAAAATTTGGCTGATTTTAGGCTAGAAGATCTTAAACAAGATATTGATAATGGGATGTATTTTGATTCAAGCATTCCGCAGGGTTATGGAGTAGGAAGTTCTGGCGCTTTGGTGGCAGCAGTTTATGATAAATATGCCGACCATAAGATTACAGTATTAGAAAATTTGACAAGAGACAAATTGCTAAAATTGAAGGAAATTTTTTCCCTAATGGAATCTTTTTTTCATGGTAAAAGTTCTGGGTTAGATCCTTTAAATAGTTATTTAAGCTTACCTATATTAATCAATTCGAAAGACGATTTAGAAGCAACTGGTATTCCTTCTCAAAAGGAAGGAAAAGGAGCAGTTTTCCTACTAGATTCTGAACAAGTTGGAGAAACAGAACCTATGGTGTCGCTTTTTATGAATAAAATGAAAAACGAAGGATTTAGAAGAATGTTGAATGAAGATTTTGCTAAGCATACAGATGCCTGTATTGATGATTTTTTACATGGTAATGTGAAATCATTATTTGGCAATGTGAAGCAGTTATCTAAAATTGTGCTGGCTAACTTTAAGCCCATGATTCCGAAAGCCTTTCATAAATTGTGGCAACAAGGAATTGATACCAATGCCTACTACTTAAAATTATGTGGTTCTGGTGGCGGAGGTTATATTTTAGGCTTCACTCAAGACTTCCAGCAAGCTAAAAACATTCTTAAAGATTATAAGTTAGAGTTGGTTTATAGATTTTAATCCATTGTATGATGGAGGGTTCTGCGAATAAATCGAATACTAACAGTAGCACCAAACACTATTCTATATTTTTTAAATTTTTTAGTTTATTATCAGTTGTGCGCGGCTATAATATTCTAGTGGTTGTTATTGCTCAATATTTAGCATCAATCTTCATTTTTTCACCAGACAAGGCACTTAAAGATGTGTTGTTTGACATCGACTTATTTTTTGTTGTATTAGCTTCTGCTTGTGTGATCGCCGCGGGCTATATAATCAATAATTTTTATGACGCTGAAAAAGATAAAATCAATCGGCCTGTAAAAGCAAAAATCGACAGTATTGTGAATCAAAAAACAAAACTGTACATTTACTTTTTTCTAAATTTCTTCGGATTTATTTTTGGATTCATTGTTTCTTGGAGAGCGGCTCTATTTTTTGCGATTTATATTTTTTTAATATGGTTTTATTCTCATAAATTGAAGAAATATCCCTTAACAGGATTATTTTCTGCAACCATTATATCGATCTTACCTTTTTTTGTCATTTTTGTGTATTATCGCAATTTTTCAAAAGTAATTTTTGTGCATGCCCTGTTTGTTTTTGTTGTCTTGCTTATTCGTGAATTGATAAAACAGCTTGAAAATTTGGAGGGAGATATGTTGTCAAATTATAAAACAGTGCCTATCCATTATGGAGAATCATTTACGAAGAAATTGATTACTTTTCTGGTGACACTCGCTTTTGTGCCGATGTACGTTTTATACGAATATCCGGAAATAGGATATATGAAATATTACTTTTACGGAACTGGGATTGTACTTTTAGTATTCACTGTAATTTTATGGGCAAATTCGACAAAGAAAAATTATTTATTACTCCATAATATTATGAAATTGGTCATCATAATCGGAGTTTTTAGTTTAGCCCTAATCGATACATCGGTCTTAATTAAAAGAATCTTGTAATTTATGCATTGTTTTTTCGTCTCTAATCTTTTATCAATTGATACTTTAAAATAAATCCTGATATCTATGAGTTCAAACCTTCTTAAAGTGGCCTTAGCACAAATCTCACCTGTTTGGTTGGATAAAGAAAAAACAGTTGCCAAAATTGAATCTAATATTCGAGACGCCGGAAATCAGCAATGCGAACTGATTGTTTTTGGAGAAGCTCTATTACCGGGATACCCTTTTTGGTTGGCCTTAACAGGAGGTGCCGAGTGGAACACAAAAGTAAATAAAGAATTACATGCTCATTATACAAGAAATGCCATTCAGATAGAAGCAGGTGAATTAGATAGTATTTGTGCACTTGCCGCTGAAAATAACATTGCCATCTATTTAGGGATTATAGAACGCGCTAAAAATCGTGGAGGTCATAGTTTATATTGCTCGCTAGTGTATATTGATCAAAAAGGAAAAATTCAATCGGTACATAGAAAATTACAACCAACCTATGATGAACGTTTAACCTGGGCTCCAGGTGATGGTAACGGTTTACAAGTTCACTCATTGAAAGAATTTACAGTTGGTGGGTTGAACTGTTGGGAAAATTGGATGCCTTTACCAAGAACTGCGCTGTATGGTTTAGGAGAAAATCTTCATATTGCTGTGTGGCCAGGAAGTGATCATAATACTAAGGATATTACCCGCTTTATTGCAAGAGAATCTCGTTCGTTTGTAATTTCGGTTTCAAGTTTAATGGCTCGTGAAGATTTTCCAAAAGACACTCCGTATTTAGAACAAATTCTTGATAATGCACCAGAAATAATGGCAAATGGAGGCTCTTGTATTGCAGGGCCTGATGGTGAATGGATAGTAGCGCCTGTATTACATAAAGAGGGCCTCATTATAAATACTATCGATTTTAATCGTGTATACGAAGAGCGTCAAAATTTTGATGCTGTAGGTCATTATTCACGTCCAGATGTGACAAAATTGATGGTAAATAGAGAACGTCAGCAAATAATTGAGGTAAAAGATTGAATAACATCATGAAAAAGAAGTACTTTTGCCAAAATTTAAAAAATGACAGCAAAGAAAAACTCGTCGGGAGGACGACATGCTAAAAAGTCAACTTCTCCTTTAAAGAAAACTTCAGATCAGAAAAAACCTTTTACAAAGAACAGTAAATTTTCTGGAAAGAGTAAGCCAAATCCTTACGGTAAACGTGTGCGTAAAGATACACCTAAGCAACGTATAGAAGAACCTACAGAAATTAGGCTTAATAAATATATTTCGAATTCAGGAATTTGCTCACGTAGAGATGCTGATACGTATATCAAAGCCGGTAGTGCTACCGTAAACGGAAAAGTAATTACCGAAATGGGCTATAAAGTACAGCTCGACGATGAAGTACGTTTTGATGGTTCCTTAATAAGTCCAGAAGCAAAAAGATATGTATTGTTGAATAAGCCGAAGAATTTTATCACCACTATGGATGATGAAAGAGGTCGTGATACCGTAATGTCTTTAGTTGCCAATGCAAGTAAGGAGCGCATTTACCCTGTTGGGAGATTAGATAGACAAACAACAGGCTTATTATTATTTACCAATGATGGAGAAATGGCAAAAAAATTGACACATCCAAAACATAATGTGCGTAAGTTGTACCATGCTTCTCTAGATAAAAAAGTTGCGCTAAAAGATTTACAGAAAATAGGTGAGAATTTTATGTTAGAAGGTAAGATGGTATATGTAGATGCTGTTTCTTATGTAGATGGTCAACCGAAAACCGAAGTAGGTATCGAAATTCATTCTGGTAGAAATAGGATAGTGCGAAAAATATTTGCCCATTTTGGGTATAAAGTAGTTAAGCTTGATAGAGTCTTATTTTCTGACTTAACAAAGAAAAACTTGCCTCGAGGACACTGGAGGCATTTAAGTCAGCAAGAAGTCAATAATTTAAAAATGTTATAAACCAAAAAAGCCGAACAAATTGTTCGGCTTTTTAGTGGTGGTGCCTCCAGGAATCGAACCAGGGACACAAGGATTTTCAGTCCTTTGCTCTACCAACTGAGCTAAGGCACCAGTTGCTTTTCAGCGGGTGCAAATATAAATGTAAATTTTATACTATTCAAAACAATTATATAAAAAATGTATTTGTATTTTTACATTTCCTGAAAATTCTACATGAACTTAATATTAGATATAGGAAATACCCGAATTAAACTGGCTGTATTTCAAGAGCATACCATAGTTGAGCATAAGATAACTTCTTCTCATAAAGTTGGAAAAGAAATTGCCAAAATGCGAAAAAAGTATGCCATTGCCAATGTTATCCTATCCTCAGTTGGTGAGATTAAGCACAACGATCTTGAAGAACTTAACGAATTTAAAAACGTAGTGATCTTAGATCATACGGTTAAAATTCCTTTTAACAATAACTATAAAACACCCAAAACGCTGGGAGTAGACAGAATTGCTTTGGTTTCTGCAGCAATTCAACAATATGCTTCACATAATGTATTGGTTATTGATGCTGGTAGCTGTATTACCTATGATTTTGTAGATCGTCAAAAAAACTATTTTGGAGGAGCCATATCTCCAGGAATTAACATGCGATATCAATCATTAAATATGTTTACTGCGAATTTACCTAAGTTAGAAAAGTCAGAGTTTTCGCTTATTGGAGGAGATACTAACTCCTCAATTCATTCTGGTGTTTTAAAGGGAATTTTATATGAAATTGACGGCGTAATCGCTGAATATCAGCACAAATTCCCAAATTTAACAGTAGTTTTAACAGGAGGAGACACAAATTTCTTGGCTAAAAAGTTAAAAAGTAGCATATTTGCCAATCCAAATTTTTTGTTGGAAGGATTGAATAGTATCTTGATACATAACTTAGACGAATGATAAAAAAAATAATAGGATCTCTTATCTGCTTGATTTCCATTACTACTTTTGCTCAAAAAAATAATATTTCCCCTTATTCCTTCTTTGGTGTGGGTGATAATAGTAGCATAAAAACTGTAGAAGAGTTAAGTATGGGGCAAGTTGGAGGAGCTTTTAGCAGCCCTTTTCAACTGACCTTTACGAACCCTGCTTCATATGCCTCTTTGCGCTTTACCACCTTTGCAGTAGCTGGTCAAAACAAGACGTTGAGTATTGATGATGGTACAAATAATCAAACAGGTTCAGCAGCTTCTTTCTCATATTTAGCGCTAGGCTTTCCTATTGGAGAAAAAGCAGGGGTTGCATTTGGATTACAGCCTAATACAACTGTCGGTTATTCACTTCTACAGGAAATTAGAGATACCGATAATACGTTAACAGAAACGAATCTTTTTGCTGGAGAAGGTGGAACAAATAGAGTTTTTGTAGGTTTTGCGCACAAAATTGGAAAGAATTTAAGTCTCGGTATAGAAGCGGCATATATTTTTGGTAACATTGAAAACAGGCTTTTAAATAGAAGAAATGGAGTGCCATTAGGAACAGTGGATACGTCGGATTCAGATGTTTCAGGTTCAGAAGTTAAGGTGGGCGCTCAATACCAAACAAAAGTATCAGACAAATTAACTCTAAGAACAGGACTGAATCTGGGGTTAAGCAATGAATTAGAAAATGAAGGAAACAGATATCGATACTCAGCTAGTGTTATTGGAAATTTCGAGAGTCCAAGAGATACTATTTTGAACGAACCATTTAAGAATAATTTTAAAAACCCTCTAAAAACAACGTTGAGTGCGGGTATTGGCGAAGAGAACAAATGGTATGCAGGTATTGAATATGAATTTCAAGATGCTAAAACTATCCAAGATGGATTGGCGATAAACGATAGAACATATCGATTTGGGGCATCAAACAGGATTTCTTTTGGAGGTTTTTATACACCGAAATTCAATTCTATTACAAGTTACTGGCAACGAGCAACATATAGAGCAGGGATTTCCTATAATAAGACAGGTCTACTCATCAATAATACCGAAGTGAACGACTTTGGCATATCTTTTGGAGTAGCATTACCGATGAAAGGGCTCTCTAGTATTAACTTAGGATTTGAGCTTGGAACTAGAGGAGAAGTGAATAATGGACTTGTTAAAGAAAATTATTTTAATTTTAGACTCGGTTTATCACTAAGTGACAAATGGTTCAGAAAGAATCAAATTAGATAAAGAATTAAATATAACCAACGATGAGAAAAAATATTACACAACTACTATTCAGCTTATTTCTTTTAGCAGGAATAAGTAATGTTTATGCGCAAGATAAGTACGGTGCAGAACCGGAAAAATGTAAAACCAATTTATCTATATTCTATGAATATGCTAAGGCCAAGAACTATGCGCCAGCTTATGAACCATGGACATGGGTTTTTGATAATTGCCCTAAAGGATCTAAAAATATCTATAAATACGGTTTGATTATTGCCAAAGATAGATATGAAAAAGCTACCGGGGCTCAAAAGGAAATAGAAAGTAAATTAATTGATAAAATTTATGCAAAAAGAGTTGTAAATTTTCCTGATAATTTAGGGAAAGTATACAGTGATTGGGCCACTTCTTTAGAAAAAAGAGGAGCGCCGAAAGCAGAGGTATTTGCAAAATTAGAGAAAGCATTTAATACTAATCCAGCTCGAATGAGTATAAAAAACTTGGCTAAATACTTCCAAGAAGTAACAAGTAGAAACAAAGACACGAACACTCAAAAAGTATTTGATACTTATGATGATGCCTTAGAAGCTGTGAACAAGAAAATTGACGGACATTCAAAGTCAAAAGATGCCCTTGATAAAAAGAAAGAAGCAGGACAAGCGTTAAATAAAAAAGAAGCTCTAAAACTGAAGAATGATGGGATCAACTTAAGAGGTTTAGGTCAAGTTGAAGGAGTTTTAGATCAGATTTTAGGTGAAGTTGCAACGTGCGATAGATTAATACCGTTATATAATAAAGGCTTTGAATCGCATAAAACTGATACTAAATGGTTACGAAGAGCAGCTTCTCGTTTGAATGCTAAAGAATGTACTGAAGACCCAATATTCCCTAAATTGGTAGAGGCATTTGTGAATGCTGAACCTTCTGCAGATGCTTATATTTTCTATGCGAAAGTGTTGGAAGATAGAGGAAAAACGACGGAGGCTTTAGAGTATAGAAACAAAGCGATTGATTTAGAAACAGATACATATAAGAAATCAGAATACTTATACAGAATTGCTTACACGTTAAAAAATAAAAGTAAAAGTCAATCGAGAGCCTATGCATATCGAGCATTAAAAGTAAGACCGAGTATGGGTAAAGCATATTTGTTAATTGCAAATTTATATGCTTCAAGTGCAAATGGCTGCGGTACAGATGAGTTTTCTAAAAGAATGACTTTTGTAGCTGCTAGAAATAAAGCAGCTCAGGCTAAAAGAGTTGACCCAAGTTTAACATCTAGAGCTAACAAATATATTAAGAGCTACAACGCGAGTGCACCTTCTAAAAAGTTGATATTTACCTTGGGTAAAACTTCTGGAGCTTCTCACAAAGTTGGCTGTTGGATTGGAGAAACGGTAAAGATTCCTTAAAAAGAATTTAATAATAAAATATTTCTTATGAAAAAGCACCTTCAAAATTATATAATCATTGTATTATGTTTATTAACCTTTGAAGGTGCTTTTTCGCAAGATAAATATGGCGACAACCCCGAGCTTTGTAAAGAAAAACTATCTGAGTTCTATGAATTCGCAAGAAATAAAGATTATCAATACTCTTATGAACCATGGGTTTGGTGTTTTGAGAACTGCCCAGCATCTTCTAAAAATATTTATAAGTACGGTTTAAAAATTATAGAACATCGTTACGGTAAAGCGACAGGTGCTCAAAAAGAGACTGAAAGCGCTTTAATCGATAAAATTTATGAACAGCGAATC
The DNA here is from genome assembly GCA_947494325.1 of uncultured Flavobacteriaceae bacterium. Classification (GTDB taxonomy): domain Bacteria; phylum Bacteroidota; class Bacteroidia; order Flavobacteriales; family Flavobacteriaceae; genus Aureibaculum. Next base: position 399,780 of record CANLUS010000001.1, on the reverse strand, counting down.
AAGTACTTCCCTGATAATTTAGGGAAGGTATATAGTGATTGGGCGATTTCTTTGGAAAGCAGAGGTGCTTCTGAAAAACAAATTTTTGAAAAGCTAGAATTGGCATTTAATGCCGATCCTGCCCAAATGAGTATTAAAAAATTGGCAGTTTATTTTCAGGAAGTTACCGATAAAAATAAAGATGGTAATACGCAGAAAGTATTTGACACCTATGATGATGCCTTAGAAGCAGTAAATAAGAAGATCGATTACCATACGAAAAGTAAGGATAAACTAGATAAAAAAGTCGCTGATGGCGGTACGCTGACTAAAAAAGAGGCGACTAAGATAAAAAATGACGCCATTAACTTAAGAGGTTTAGGTCAAGTTGAAGGTCTTTTAGATAAGATCGTAGGCGAAGTTGCTACTTGTGAACGACTCGTGCCGTTATACACCAAAGGCTTCGAAGAGCATAAAAATGATGCCAAGTGGTTAAGAAGAGCGGCTTCTAGATTGAACTCTAAAGAATGTACTGATGAAGCTATTTTTCCACAGTTAGTTGAGGCTTATGTAAATGCTGAACCTTCTGCTGATGCTTATATTTATTATGCAACGGTTCTAGATAAAAGAGGAAAAAAAGCGGAAGCAACTACCTATCGTAAAAAGGCAGTTGACTTAGAGACAGATCCTTATAAAAAAGCAGGATATTTATACAAAATAGGTACAACTTATAGAAGAGGTAGCCCAGCTACGGCGGCGTCTTATGCGAAAAGAGCATTAGCTCAGAGACCAAGTATGGGTAAGGCTTATTTATTAATAGCTAGCGCCTATGCAGCAAGCGCAAATAGCTGCGGGACGGATGAAATTACCAAGCGAATGGTTTTTATAGCTGCCGTAAATAAAGCGATAAAAGCAAAATCTGTCGATCCAAGTATTTCGTCATTGGCTAATCGATATATTAAGAGTTACAAGGCAAATGGGCCTAATAAAAAACTCATTTTTGGTAGTGACTATAAATCGGGTGACTCGTATAAAATTGGTTGCTGGATCAATGAAACGGTGAAAATTCCGTAAATATTAAACTTTATCATTTTGAAAAGGCATTGTTTCATATTAATGCTTACCTGTCTGTGCTTTTTTAAGCATGAACCTTCATTTGCGCAAGACACAAAAGATGCTACGGTTCGAGATTGTAAAAGTACCGTCTTAGAGTTTTATAAGCATGCAAAGGCCAAAGATTATAAAAGTGCATACCGACCGTGGATTGTTAGTTTTAAAAACTGTCCGAAGTCTTCTAGAATGATCTATAAATATGGTTTGAAGATTATTGGAGATCGCTATCAAAAGGCCTCGGGAAATCAAAAAGAACTAGAAAGTGCTTTTATTGATTCGATTTATGCTCAAAGAGTTCAATATTTTCCTGAAAACTTAGGAAAAGTATATAGTGATTGGGCAACTTCTTTAGAGAAGAGAGACGCATCTAAGGCTGAGGTTTTTGAAAAGTTAGAAATGGCATTTCAGGTGGACCCTTCTCAAATGAGTATTAAGAATATTGCGAAATACTTCCAACAGATTAAAGATGCCAATAAAGATTTAGACGTTCAAGAAATATTTGATACCTATGATACTGCACTAGAAGCGGTAAATAAAAAAATAGAGATACATTCTAAATCTTTGGATGTTTTAAATGCAAAAAAAGCAAGAGGAGAACTATTCTCCAAGAAAGATTCATTAATGTTTAAGAATAACGGGATAAATCTTAGAGGTTTAGGTCAGATTGAAGGTATTTTAGATATGATTTTACATAGAGGAACGACGGTGTCTTGTGAACGATTATTACGACTTTATAAAAAAGGATTGGATAAGCATAGTACAGATGTTAAATGGTTGCGAAGAGCAGTTTCTAGATTGAATTCGAAAGAGTGCGGAGATGAAGCGATTTTCTCTAAGTTAGTAGAAGCTTATTGGAAAGTTGATCCTTCACTTGACGCGTATATTCGTGGATGTCGGATATTGGATGAGGACCAAGTCAGAAATGTGCGCAAGGTTAAGCCATCAATTGAAGATGAAAAAGACCCTTATAAACGAGCAGAGTATTTCTATAGGATAGCATATGGATTAAAGCATACCAATAAAAGTCAATCTCTGAGCTATGCATACAAAGCTCTAAAAGAACGTCCGAGTTTGGGGAAGGCTTATTTGCTCATTGCAAGGTTATATGCATCGAGTGCGAATGCTTGCGGCACAGATGAATTTTCTAAAAGAATGGTATTTATAGCTGCTGCCAATAAGGCGGAAAAAGCAAAAGAAGTCGACCCCAGTATGACTTCTAGGGCGAATAAATATATCAAGTCGTATTTAGCCAATGCACCCAGTAAGTGGCGAATAATACATTTCACATCAAAAGAATTTCAAATCAATTGTTGGATTGGTGAGACAGTGAAAATTCCGTAGCTTTGACCCATGCTAAAAAGGAAGACATACATACCTGTTTATACAATGACAATCATCTATTTGATGTTGTTTTGTACTTCTTGTGGCAACAATATTAAGGAGGTACAAGATTTTTTGGCAGATAAGAACTTACCAGTTGGTGTCGCTAAAAATGTCAATCTTGTTCATACAGACTCTGGTGCGGTAAAGACAAAATTGACTGCACCGTTGCTACATGATTTTACAAATAGGGAAATACACCCATATCAAGAGTTTCCAACAGGTATTGAAGTCACTAACTTTGATAAAAATAGAGATTCGATAACTCTAACAGCAAATTATTGTAAAAGCTATAGCAAAACAGGCATCTCTGAAGTGAAGGATAACGTGATCGTAAGAAATTATAAAGATGGGGCCGTTTTGTATACAGATCAGCTTTTTTGGGATCAAAACACACATTATATTTATACTGAATCGAAGTTTACACTCATTGTTAAAAACGATACACTTAAAGGAAAGGGCTTCGAATCGAATGAGGATTTAACTAAAATGATTGCTAAGAATTACAGTAGTGTTCATTATTTTGACGAAACTAATTAGATTATGATTAAATATTTAAAAATTTCTGGTATTGCCTATTTGTTATTGGCTGCTTTTTCTCTCTATACATCTATTTCAAGATGGGAAACAGATAGAGATAACGCCTATATTTTTCTAGGATTCTCTGTAGTATTGGTTTTTTTATTTTTCTTTAAACGAAAATTCATCAAACGATACGAAGAAAGAGCAAGAAACGAAGAGCAAAAAAAATAAGCGGAATAAAAATATAAAATTGTAATTTGGTTAACGAAAACCAATACGCCACTTATTTTTATGACGAAGAAAGCCTTTTTTTTTGGGTTATGCATAATAGCTCAACTATCCTTTGCACAAATTTTACCTTTACGGGAAAGATCCAAGGTTGAAGACGATATATTAAAAGATCGTTTTGATAATCTCTTACCACAATTAATGGATCGTACCAATATAGACATGTGGATTCTCATTTCGAGAGAATATAATGAAGACCCTGTATTACGAACCATGTTACCTTCAACTTGGTTAAATGCCAGAAGACGTACAGTATTGGTTTTTTACAGGAATAAGCAACAAAACACTATTGAAAAATTAGCCGTAGCACGTTATAACGTTGGAGAGAATATAACATCAGCGTGGCAAAAAGAAAAACAACCCGATCAATGGGAAGCCCTGTTTACTTTGATAAAAGACAGAAACCCCAAAAATATCGGGTTAAATATGTCTAAATATTTTGCCATTGCAGATGGGCTAGTGAAAACCGATTACGATTGGTTTACGGAAAAGTTACCCCAAGTGTACAAAGCTAAAATTACATCGGCAGAAAAATTAGCAATTGCTTGGATCGAAACTAGAACCGAAAAAGAAATGCAGTTATTCGAGCAACTTACCCAGATAACGCACGATATTATTGCTGAAACGTTTTCCGATAAGGTAATCAAACCATCACAAACAACAACCGATGATTTGGTTTGGTATATGCGTCAAAAAGTAAACGACTTAGGCTTGAAAACATGGTTTCATCCAACGGTGGATATACAACGCTCAAGTGAAAAATTAGGAAGCCATATTACCTCTTTTTCGAAAAGACCAGGTGAGAATATCATCCAGAAAGGCGATTTACTGCATTGTGATTTTGGGATTACATATCTCCGCTTAAATACCGATTGTCAGCAACATGCTTATGTTTTAAAAGATGATGAGACGAAGGTTCCTGCATTTTTAATGACTGCCTTTCAAAAAGGTAATAGATTACAAGACATACTAACATCAAATTATATTGAAGGAAAAACTGGAAATGAAATCTTATCGAAATCTTTGAAAGAGGCGAAAAAAGAAGGTCTTAGACCGTCAATTTATACGCATCCGTTAGGGCTTTATGGACATTCTTCGGGTTCTACCATCGGCATGTGGGATTCACAAGGTGGTGTGCCTGTCAATGGAGATTATCCACTACATAGAAATACAGCATACGCCATTGAATTGAATACAACAGTGCATGTCAAGGCTTGGAATAGAGATATTAGAATTATGTTAGAAGAACCTGGTTTTTATGGAAAAGATGGATTCAGATATATCAATAAGAGACAAGAAGCTATTATTCCAATAAAAGTGAAATAAAATTGGAGTTACAAATTCTAATCATATTCATATCAATACTGCTTTCGGCCTTCTTTTCCGGCATGGAAATAGCCTTTGTTTCTGCGAACAAAATGCATATCGAGCTTGAGAAAAAGCGTGGTAATTTCTTATCAAGAATACTTCATAAACTAACCGAAAACCCTTCGAAATTTATTACTACAATGCTAGTTGGAAATAATATTTCCTTGGTTGTTTACGGTTATTTTATGGGTGAATTATTACTGTCTTTTTTGACTCCATATATAGCAAGTGAATTTTTGATGCTGCTAATTCAAACCGTTATTTCTACGTTTATAATCTTAATTACTGCTGAATTTATCCCAAAAGCAATTTATAGAATCTATGCGAATGAAGCATTGAAAATTTTTGCGTTACCAGCGTACATTTTTTTTATACTATTCTACATCATTTCTGAATTTATCATTTTTATTTCGGATTTTATTTTGCGTGTTTTTTTTAATACCAAAAAAGATGATGCACAGCTTGTATTTAGTAAAGTTGAACTTAGTAATTATATTTCGGAGCAGTTAGAAACTTCGAACGACGATGAAATGGATTCAGAAATACAGATCTTCCAAAATGCATTAGATTTTCACGATGTTAAAGCGAGAGAAGCCATGATTCCGAGAACAGAAATTGTGGCGATTGAATTGCATGAGTCTTTGAAAAGTTTGAAAGATCTTTTTATTGAAACGGGACTTTCTAAAATTATGGTGTATAAAGATTCGTTAGATGATATAATTGGATATGTACACGTTTTCGATTTGTTTAAAAAACCTAAAAGTATTCGATCCATTTTGTTACCCATCGTTATTGTTCCAGAAACAATGATGATTAATGATATCATGAATGAATTAACCAAGAAGAGTAAAAGTGTAGCGATTGTGTTGGATGAATATGGCGGAACTTCGGGGTTGATAACAGTCGAAGATATTGTGGAAGAATTATTTGGTGAAATAGAAGATGAACATGATTCAAGCGAATTAATTGAATACAAAGTAAACGATCGAGAGTTTGAGTTTTCGGCAAGGATTGAAGTAGATTATGTAAATGAAACCTATGATCTTGAACTTCCAGAAAATGATGCTTATGAAACTCTTGGTGGATTGATTGTGCATCACACAGAAAACATTCCTGAAGCAGAAGAAATAGTAGAAATTGAGAATTATCAATTTACAATTAAAGAAGTATCCTCTTCAAAAATTGAAAATATTTACCTAAAAGTTTTATTTAAAGAAGAGTAGCTCTATTTTTAGAGGGTTAAATTTACTGTAATTTCTGTTTTTTTATTTGAAGGGATATTGTATTTTCGCACACTGAATTTAAAAGAAAAGAAGAATGGCAATTTTAGGAAAGATTAGAGAGCGTTCAATGTTTTTGATAATAATCATTGCACTCGCGTTGTTTTCATTCGTATTAACTGGCTTGTTTGATGCAAATAGCCCATTGTTTAATAAGAATACAAATGATATAGGTGAGATTAATGGCGAGAAGATTAGTCGTGAAGAATTTGCACAACTAGTAGATCAGCAAAGAGCAAGTACAAATAATAGAACTTCTCAAATACAAAATGTAAAATCTGCTTGGGACAATTTAGTTCGTGAAAAAGTATATAAGACGCAATTAGAAAAGTCAGGAATTGTTGTAGGAGAGAAAGACGTATGGGACGCAATTGTGAGTCAACCATTTGTTCAAAATAGTCCTATTTTCAAAAATGAAGCAGGTCTTTTTGACGAAGAGAAATTGAAAGAATATGTTGCAACATTAAAAGATGATTCTGAAAGTGAAGAAGGAAGAACTGCATGGTTGGGTTGGTTGAATTATGAGAAAAGTATTAAAACGAATTTAGAACTAGGAACCTATTCTAATTTGATAAAGGCCGGACTTGGAGTTACCTTAAAAGAAGGAGAATACTACTATAATGAGCAGAATACAAAAATGGATTTAGAATATGTATACGTTCCGTATAGTTCAATTTCAGATAGTTTGATTACTATTTCGGATGATGAAATTAAAGCCTATGTTAAAGCACATAAAGAGGATTATATTACGGACCCTACCGTAAATTTGAGTTTTGTAAAGTTTGAGATCACACCTACAGAAGAAGATGAAGCCATTATCAAAGAAGAACTGGCAAGTTTAATAAATGATAGAGAAGAATATAGCACTGCCGCTAAAGCGAATGTGAATATTGTTGGGTTTCAAAACTCAACGGATGCCGCAGCATTTTTGAGAGATAATCAATCAGATACGCCTTTGGATGATAAATTTTATACGAAGGCACTTCTACCAAGGAGTATTGCGGATACTATTTCTAATTTGACTGTTGGAAGTGTGTATGGTCCATATAAGGAAGGTGCAAATTTCGAATTGGCAAAATTGATTGAAGTAAAACAAATGCCAGACTCTGTTCAATCTAGACATATTTTATTGCCATTTCTAGGTTCAAGAAGTGCTGATCCAGCAAACGCTAGACCAGAAGAAGAAGTTAAGAAAACAGCAGATAGCTTAGTTGCCTTATTTAAAAGGGATAATTCTAAGTTTGCTGATTTGGCAAAAGAGCTTTCATCAGACAAAGGGAGTGGTGCAAAAGGAGGAGACTTAGGTTGGTATAATTATGGTAGAATGGTGCCAGAATTTAGAGATTATACGTTCGAAGGTAAAGTGGGAGACATTGGAGTTGTAAAGACTACTTTTGGATTTCATATTATAGAAATTCAAGGTCAAAAAAACAAACAACCTGCATATAAAGTAGCACGATTCGCTAGAGCAATTGAAGCATCTGATAATACTGAAAATGCCGTGTTCGAAAAAGCAGAAACCTTTGCTTCGAATTTAACCGATTCTAACGATATTGTTGAGTTGGCCAAGGACAATAGTTATTCAGTACAGCCTACAATGGGTCTTCAAAAGTTAGATGAAAGAGTCTCTACATTAGGAAACCAAAGAGCCATAGTTACTTGGGCGTTCGATTCAGCTACAAAAGAGAATGACATTAAAAGATTCGATATTGATAATGGATACGCCGTTGTTCAATTGACAAAAAAGAATAAAAAAGGATTAACGTTAGGTACCTCTAAAGGTCTTATACGATTGAAGCTCATGAATGAAAAGAAGGCTAAAATGATAGCGGATAAAATGACTGGAGCTACTTTAGATGATATTGCACAAAACTTCAATGTTCGAAAAAATTCTTCAAAGGCGGTTTCCCTAGCAAGTCCGGCATTGCCTGGTGTGGGTAGTGCACCAGAGCTTATTGGAGCTTTAGTTGGCTTAGAACCAAATAAAATTTATAGAAAGGTAGAAGGTAAGAATGGTATGTTTTCAGTTAAAATGACAAGTATCGAGGCGCCTGCTAAAATAGAAAACTATAAAAGTTTTTCATCAACTCTACAGAGTAAATTACAAGGCAAAACGAGTAAAGCTTATGACGCTTTGAAGAAATTTGCAGAGATTGAAGACAATAGAGCTACCTTTTATTAATTATCCAAAAGATTAGTATCTTAATAAGATTTTATATATTTGCAATTACAAGCATAAAAGTTTGTTAAAAATTAGAAACAGAAATTATAATTTAAATTAGTTAAAATGAAACATTTAAAAAAAGTATTATTCGTTTTAGTTCTTTTTGCTGGGTTCAGTATGAGTGCACAAGACGAAAACAATCCATGGAAGATTGATGTAGGTATCAACGCAGTTGATTTATATCCTACAAATCAACCTGGTTTAGGGAATTGGTTTGATGAGTATTTTAATGTAGGTGATCATTACAATTTAGTACCTTCTATTTCACGTATTCACGTTGGTAGATATTTAGGAGATGGATTCTCTTTAGGTATAGCTGGATCTATTAACAGAATAGATAAAGTTGGAGACAGTTCAGTTGAAAATTTATCTTATGTTGGAGCTGATTTGGATATCCGATATGATTTGAATAATGTTTTCGGTCAATCAAAATGGCTAGATCCTTATGTTGCTGTGGGTGGTGGATATACTTTTTTAGATGATATAGGAGCAGGTACTTTCAATGGAGGTCTTGGTATCAACTTTATGTTCAGTGACTTTGTAGGTTTAAACGTACAGTCTACTTATAAGCATTCGTTTGATGAAGCTCGTCAGTTACCACATTTTCAACATGCTTTAGGTGTTGTTGTTAAATTTGGTGGTAAAGACACTGATAAAGATGGCATTTATGACAAAGATGATGAATGTCCAGAAGTATTCGGTTTAGAGGCTTTCAATGGTTGTCCTGATACAGATGGAGACGGTATTAAAGATGGCGACGATGCGTGTCCTAACACTGCTGGTTTAGCTGCTTTAAACGGTTGTCCTGATGCTGACAGTGATGGTATTGCAGATAAAGATGACGCTTGTCCTAACGAAAAAGGTACGGCTGCCAATAATGGTTGTCCTGATGCTGATGGTGACGGTGTGATTGATAGTAAAGATAAATGTAAAGATGTAGCTGGCCCAGCTGAAAATGATGGTTGTCCTTGGCCTGATACTGACGGTGACGGAGTATTAGACAAAGACGATAACTGTGTGAGTGAAGTAGGTCCTGCTTCTAACCAAGGTTGTCCAGAAAAAATTATCACTGAAGAGGCGAAAGCAAAGTTAGATGAGTTTGCAAAAGCAATCTACTTTAATAGTGGTAAAGATAGTTTTAGAGTAGGTGTAAGCGAGAAATTAGATTTAATTGCTGATATCATGAAAGAATTTAAAGATTCTAACTTTAAAATTGAAGGACATACTGATAGTGTAGGTTCGGCTAAATTAAATGCTTCTTTATCTGAAAAAAGAGCAAAAGCTGTAATGGATTATCTAGCAACTAAAGGTATCGATGCCTCTAGATTATCTTCTAAAGGTTTTGGTGAAGACAATCCAATTGCTTCTAACAGAACAAGAAAAGGTAGAGCACAAAACAGAAGAGTTGAAATAAACTTAGCTGAATAAGTTTTACATCACAAAATATTAAAAAGCCGTACTTAATAGTACGGCTTTTTTCTTTTTAATAACATTTGTACATTCGTTCTATGCAGAGCTTCCTATCAAACGTTATTGACGACATACTTTCTAAAAAGAAAAGTATATCTGAATACACGTTTATTTTACCAAGTAAGAGGGCTGGTGTTTTTTTAAAACATGAGATTAAAAAGAAAAGCACAGAGGCACTTATTTTCCCTAAAATTATAAGCATCGAAGACTTTATAGATGAATTATCATCGATTCATCTTATTGATAATACCACTTTGCTGTTTGAGTTCTATACGGTTTATAAAAGTGTTACTGATCCGAAGTATATTGATGACTTCGATGGTTTTACAAAATGGGCAACCATAGTCTTACAAGATTTTAATGAGATTGACCGTCATTTAGTAGATACGGATTTTATATTTAGTTATTTAAGAGATATCAATCAGTTAGAAAAGTGGTCGCTTGAAAAGGAAACACGCATTATAAAGAACTATTTTGAGTTTTTCGAACGCTTAGAATTATATTATTCAAACTTGACCCAGGTTTTACTAAGTAAACAATACGGTTATCAAGGGTTACAGTATAGGGAAGCAGTCGAGAACTTGAACACTTATATTGAAACAAGCAATGATCAGTTACTTTTTATAGGTTTTAATGCCCTAAATAAGGCCGAAGAAACAATTTTTCAAGAACTATTACAAAATGATATGGCGTCGATATATTGGGATGCTGACGCGTTTTATTTTGAAAATAATCAAGCATCGAGTTTTCTAAAGAAGTATATCAATAATTGGCCCTATTATAAAACAAACAAATTCAACTGGATTCAAGAAAATTTTAAAGAACCGAAGCAGATTAGAGTAATTGGTTCCCCTAAAAACAATACGCAACTAAAATATGTAGGTGAATTATTGTCTAGATCGAATTCAAGCAATTTTCAAGATACAGCTCTGGTATTAGCCGACGAGACCTTATTACCTTTAACCTTAAACTCTTTACCTAAAGAAGTAGGAGCAATTAATATTACAATGGGTTATGGGCTCATAAATATGCCTATTGCTCAAGTATTCGATGCCTTATTAAAATTGCATGTAAATGCTAAAAAAGATGCTTTAAAGAGTACGTTCTATTACAAAGATATTTTGCGAGTATTGAATCATTCTTCTATAAAGAGAATTGCCTATTCTGAACTTCTCATTAATGAAATAGTAAAGAATAATTACATTTTTATTGACCATAGTATACTTTCTAATTTAATTGATAATGTAGATACAAAAGAGTCGATACTTTTTCTGTTTTCTAATTGGAGTCAAAATGTCGACAAAGCTCTTGAGTATTGTATTGAGCTCTTAAATATTTTAGAAAAACATACTCTGACCATTTTGGAAAAAGAATTTTTGTTCAAGCTACGAACTATATTTCAACAAATAATTGGGTTGAACACCCATTATGGATACATTAAAAATATTAAAACATTACAACAGTTTTATAATCAATTATTGAGTTTAGAAAAGTTGTCCTTTAAAGGACAACCTTTATCAGGATTGCAATTAATGGGAATGTTAGAAACACGGGTATTAGACTTTGAAACAGTCATTTTAACATCTGTGAACGAAGGGATATTACCCGCTGGAAAATCAGATAATTCCTTTATTCCTTTTGATGTTAAAAAAGAAGTTGGCTTGCCAACATATCAAGAAAAAGACGCTATTTTTTCATATCACTTTTATCGCTTATTACAACGCGCTAAAAATATATACTTGCTCTATAATACCGAAAATGATCATTATGGTTCTGGTGAAAAGAGTAGATTTATTACCCAATTAGAGATAAATCGACCTGCAGATATTCAGCATTATATTGTGAGTCCGAAATTGGTAAATTCTAAATTGACGAAGAAAATAGTCGCTAAGAATGATGATATTTTTGAAAGACTAAAGATTTTAGCTCAAAAAGGGTTTTCACCAACTGCGTTAACAACTTATATCTATAACCCAATTGATTTTTATCAGCAGAAAATACTGGGAGTTCGTGCTTATGATGATATAGAGGAGACCGTAGCCGCCAATACATTGGGCACCATTATCCATAAGACTTTAGAGGCTTTTTATGTACCACTTAGAGGTCATTTTTTAAAAAAGGAAGATATAGAGAAGATGCAGAAAGAAACGCCGGTTGCAGTAAAAAATTGGTTTCAAAAAGAATATGTGAATGGCGACATAAGCTCAGGTAAAAACTTGTTGATTTATAATGTTGCGCAGCAGTTCGTTCAAAATTTTCTAAAACAAGAATTGCAAATAATAAACCAAGGAAAACGACTCAAAATATTAGAGCTTGAATATAATTTACATACCAAAATAAATGTTGATGGGATTGATTTCCCAATTCAATTGAGAGGAGAAGCCGATAGAATAGATGAATTGGATGGTGTTATTAGAATTGTAGATTATAAGACAGGAAAAGTAAGTCAATCTGAATTGATCATAAAAGATTGGGAACTTGTAACGATAGATTATAAAAAATATCATAAAAGCTTCCAGGTGTTACTATATGCGTTTATGTATTGTCAGATGCATGCTATTGATTTGAATATACAACAGATTGAAAGTGGGGTAGTATCATTTAAAAATTTGGCCGTAGGTTTTATGAAAGTGAATAGAAAACCTATTTCGCAAAAAGATATAGATCAGTTTATAAATGAATTGAAGGGTTTGTTATTAGAAATTTATAACCCAGAAATGTCGTTTGTAGAAACAGAAAACCTTCCCTATTAATGATTGAAACAGTAAGAAACATTCCAGTAAAAGGTAAGCACCAAAGACCAATCGTAACAGATGTGTTTTATAGAAAAACGGGGCAACCAAAGTCTATTGTAATTTTTGCACATGGTTATAAAGGCTATAAAGATTGGGGATGCTGGAACTTAGTTGCTGAACAATTCGCACAACAAGAATTATTTTTTGTTAAGTTTAATTTTTCCCATAATGGGGGAACACTCGAGCAACCGATCGATTTTCCCGACCTAGAAGCATTTGGACATAATAATTACACGAAAGAATTAGATGATTTACAAAGTGTGATTGACTGGGTGTTAAAAGATGATGACTTTTCTAAAGAAATCAAATTTACTGATATTACCTTGATAGGCCATTCCCGTGGAGGCGGAATTGTAACGCTCAAAGCAAATGAAGAACCTCGTGTAAATCGACTCATTTCATGGGCAGCTGTGAGTAATTTCGCTCAGAGATCATCGACTATTGGAGAACTTGAAGCCTGGAAAAAAAACGGAGTTAAGTATGTGTTGAACGGTCGGACAAAGCAACAAATGCCACATTTCTATCAATTTTATAAGGATTTCAAAGCCAATGAAACTCGATTTAATATTGAAAGAGCCGCTAGAAACATAAATATTCCTCACTTCATCATTCATGGAACGAAAGATACTTCGATTTCATTTGAAGAGGCACGAAATTTAAACAAATGGAATCCCGAGAGTACCCTTCTCGCTGTTGATGAGGCAGATCATGTTTTTGGTAGTAAACATCCATGGCAATCTCAACATATTTCAGAACATTTGGCACAAGTGGTAAACGCGTCTATAAATTTTATAAAGCATTAATATTACTATCTAACCAATTCAGTCGTCCGCGGATAAAGTTTTTAAAATAGGCCGTTTCTTCAGCATAGGTATTTCCTACAAAATTATTAGGCCAAATCCATTCGCCGAGAATGTCCCATGCTTGAAAATTTCTATCTAAAGCATCAATGCTTGACAATTGATTAGTGTAGGTATCAATGATATCATAAATGCCATTCTCTGAGAGTGTATTTGCACGGAGGCTAGTCCATCTAATTTTTAACTGATTTACAAATTCAGGATCTTCTAACAAACGTTCCCACCAAAATGGAATGAGCCAAAAATCATCAGAACAACGTTCATTAAATTTATATGCCCATACATTGGTAACACCACCGCTGCAATAACCGGCATTACCAAAAGCTAAATTAAAATCCCAAATAGGACCCATTTTTAACTTGCCATTTTTATCCTTATGCATGAAGGTACTTAGTCTAAAGCCATCTACATTATTGGATAATTCATTCAATATAAAAAAATCAATAAAACTATTCACGTCTATATAGGCAGCATACCCTATTGTTGGGTCCGTAAAATCGTCGGAAGCAAGTGCGTTTTCGAAATCACTTATGTACGTCGAAATATATGATTTTTGCGCTGTTGTGATCTCTTCTGCTTTAGGATATTCATATAAAAATCGTATTTGTTTATCTGAGCTCCCACTTGGAGGAGTATAACTCGAATTAAACGAATTTTGAGAATTATAACCACTACCAAGATTTGATCCAGAAACCTTATCGATTTTCAGAATATAACCTCCAGTAAGATCTTCGCCACTATTTTCAGATTCATTCAATTTTTCAATAGCGATGCGCTGCGAATCTCTTTTCAATTTTTCCATAAATACATACACACCTCTGTAGGAATCATTTACATTGAGTTCTACCAATTTGGTTCGACTGGCATACATATTCATTTCTCGAGAAAGATCGTATATTAAAACATTTCGTAATAAAGTTTTATCACTGTAGGGTCCATTAAGAATCCAATCTTCTTCTTCTGGAAACCCTAGTAAAGGAACATCAAGATCCTCATTGTTGCTGTCTCTTGTCTCAAAACCATACGACTTTTTTGGAAACAATGCCTGAGATGAGGCTCCTCGAAACTCAATGGCTATATCCCCTTCATAAGAAACAACGTCCTCCTCAATAACTGTAATCTTAGCGTTTACTTTAGGTTCATCAACAATTACTGCTCCGTTGGTATTTATAGAAATAAGAGGTAGTCCTACCCCCTGAGGTTCTTCGGGATCTCCTCCAGGAGCATCATCTTTATTACAAGATGTCAGCAATACTAGCGAACAGGAAACAAAAAGTATATAAAGTCGAAAGATGTTACGCTTCATGGATTAAAATTTTTCTAAAGATAAGAAATGAAATAAACTAATGTATGGAAGCGATGTTAAAATAAGATCCCAGCTACCTTAACGCAGCTCTACTGCTTTGCACTGAGAAAATGGAAGTGCCTTCTGCTCTCCTAACATTCGCAACCTCCAACAACTATAAAATAATTCCATAGTTCCCCTGCTTTTTTTCAAAAATATAAAAGCAAGTTTTACATAAACTAAAAAATCCACACTTTTGTGCGGATTTTCTACATGATGTGGAGAAGATGGGAGTCGAACCCACGACCTCTTGACTGCCAGTCAAGCGCTCTAGCCAGCTGAGCTACATCCCCAAAATTTTATACAATTCCCTTTAAAACGAGTAAAGGGATACGACTTTCAAAATATGATTTTTTTACGGTGTCCTTTTCCCAAAGTTTGGCAAAAAAACCACGCTTACGGCGCATTACGCATAACATATCAGGCTCGGTAACATGTAAATGCTCTAAAACACCTTGAAAAATGGTAGCATTTTCGGTTTTTTTAAAGTTCGATGCTAGCCCTTTTAAATCCTGACTAACTTCTTTTTCATCATCGCTAGCTTTCGGAGTAATTATTTGAATTAAACTAATAGTAGCTGAAAAAGTATGTACAATTTTATTCAAAGGTTCTAAGACATTTCCTGGCTTAACTTTACCAGATTTAATCGCCATTAAAATTTTTGAAACTGGTTTAAAGCGATACTGAGCAGGAACAATTAATACCGGTACATCAATATCTTTAACGAGACTCCCTGCAACTTTCCCTAAATAAACAGTTTCATCTACAGACACACTTTTTGCTGATGAAACGATCAGGTCAATTTTTAAATCTTTCGACATCGCTTCTATAGATTCAAGCACTTTGCCTTTCATTGTAACCGAAGATATCTGAATATTCTTTGTGTCAACTTTGTTTAATACCTCTTGAAGCTCCTTGGTAGTTTCTTCTTCTAAAAAAGCATCAATGTTTTTTAAATTACCTGCAACCTTTGTGCTTTCATAGACTTGAGTCACAAATATTCTTGCATCCAAGGCATGAGCAAAATCTATAGCATATTGCAAGGTGTTGACTGCGTTTCCGCTTGACCCAATAGGAACTAATAAATTTTTCATTGGTTATTTTTTGTTAAAGATAATAGAATTTAAAAGAAGTTATTAAAAAACCCCTTCCATAACGGAAAGGGCTTCATTATAGTATGTATATTAAAAATTAATATCTGTAATATTCTGGTTTGAAAGGACCTTTCTTATCTACTCCGATATAAGCCGCTTGATCCTCACGTAATTCTGTCAATTCAACACCTATTTTAGCCAAATGTAATTTTGCCACTTTCTCATCTAAATGCTTAGGTAACATATACACTTCGTTTTTATACGAATCCGAATTTTTCCATAATTCTATTTGTGCCAATGTTTGATTGGTAAATGAATTACTCATAACGAAACTAGGATGCCCAGTAGCACAACCTAGATTGACCAAACGCCCTTCTGCCAAGATAATAATATCTTTTCCGTTTACAGTATATTTATCAACTTGAGGTTTGATTTCTACTTTTGTTGTTCCATGATTATCGTTTAACCAAGCCATATCAATTTCGTTATCAAAATGACCAATATTACAAACAATCGTTTTGTCTTTTAAAGCCTCAAAGTGATGCGCTTGTACAATATCTTTGTTGCCAGTAGTGGTAATGACAATATCAGCTTTTGGAGCTACAGTTTCTAATTTTTTCACTTCAAAACCATCCATTGCTGCTTGTAATGCACAAATTGGGTCAATTTCTGTAACCGTTACAATAGACCCAGCGCCTCTGAAAGAAGCTGCAGTTCCTTTTCCTACATCTCCATAACCACAAACAACAACTCGTTTGCCAGCTAACATAATATCTGTCGCTCTTCGAATAGCATCTACAGCTGATTCTTTACAGCCATATTTATTATCAAACTTCGATTTTGTAACAGAATCGTTCACATTAATAGCCGGCATCGGCAAAGTGCCTTCCTTTACTCGATCATACAGTCTATGAACTCCTGTGGTCGTTTCTTCTGATAAACCTTTAATACCGTCTACCAATTCTGGATAATTATCAAGTACCATATTCGTTAAATCACCACCGTCATCCAAAATCATGTTTAATGGCTTTCTTTCCTCACCGAAAAAGAGTGTTTGCTCTATACACCAGTCAAATTCTTCATCATTCATTCCTTTCCATGCATATACCGGTATCCCGGCTTCTGCAATAGCAGCAGCAGCTTGATCTTGTGTAGAAAAAATATTACAAGAGCTCCAAGTAACTTCGGCTCCTAGTGCCTGCAAGGTCTCAATTAAAACAGCCGTTTGAATGGTCATATGTAAACAACCAGCAATTCTAGCTCCTTTAAGGGGTTGCTCATTTTTATATTCCTCACGTAAAGACATCAAACCAGGCATTTCCGCTTCAGCGAGTTCAATTTCTTTTCTTCCCCAGTCAGCCAAAGAAATATCTTTAACTTTAAAAGGCACATATGTAGCAGTTTTTGTACTCATAATAGTATCTTTGTTTTATCTTAAAAATTGACTGCAAAGTTACGCAATAAATTAAAAAGACATGCCTCTCTTCAAAACTATCGTAGTTAATAATATCACAAAAGTATTTGTTTGGAAAATAGATGAATTATTTGATGAGTTAAGCAGGAATATTTTACTAACTGAAAAGTCTCAAGAGCGTGTCGATGGTATGAGATCTGATCTTCATCGAAGAGGTTTTATGAGTGTTCGTCATTTATTAGCGGTTGCAGGCTATCAAGATTCAGATTTATATTATGATTCCCTAGGAAAACCGCATTTAAAAGATGGAACCTTTATCTCAATTACCCATTCTTTTAATTTTTCAGGGATCATTATTAGCGAGGATGAACATGTAGGAATAGATATTGAAAAACAACGTGATAAAATCACAAAAATAGCACATAAATTTACACCCATTAGGGAGTATAAAACGATTGCCAATCATGAGGCATTAGTGCGAAAATTAACGATTGTTTGGGGAGCGAAAGAATCACTTTATAAAATATATGAACAAGAGGGGTTGAGCTTTTTACAACATATTGATGTTCAAGACTTTTCTTTTGAAAACACAAAAACATTTGGAACTATTACCTTTCGTAATAACATGTCTAAATATAAGATTCATTTTTTAGAATTTGAAGGCTTTACCTGTGTATATGCAATGCTTATTGAAAATTAATTTTTTTGGATTATTTGATCTTAAAATACTTTATGAGATTGAAGAGCGTTTCTATGTAGAATAATATTTAGTATGAAAGCAATTATGTATAAATCTATACCCAGTGAGGGTATTGAAAAAAGCAAATTTCAAGAATTGCTTCAAAATTCTCAAGAGAGAAATCAATTGCATCATATTACGGGTTATATTTTTTTAAGCAGAACAAAGATTGTTCAATTAATTGAAGGAGATGATACCACTATCGATGCCTTGTACAATCGTATTAAGAACGATACTAGACATGTTGAAGTTTCAATCATTTTAGATAAGCAAATTGAAAAAAGAACCATGATGAATTGGAATATGGCTGTGCTTGATTTTTGGAATGATAAAAAAGCGACATTTGATGAATTCTCATTATTAGATAAACTCTATAGCTCAACAGACATAGAACTAATTAAAGCTTTTCAAGAAGAAATTCTATCTTAGCTTTTTTATTTTCATGCATAATTACGACAATATATTACAAGCTATTCGAGATGAGAAAAAGCTATTGGCAGTGCTTATCGATCCAGATAAAGTGATATTAGATATGATTCCTTTGATTATGAGCAGAATAAATGCTTCAATTACAACTCATATTTTTGTTGGCGGTAGTACAGATGCTAATAATAAAACTGAAAATGTGGTTAAGGCAATTAAAGCGGAGACTAAGTTACCGGTTGTCTTATTTCCTGGAGATTATTCGCATGTTACTAAGGAAGCCGATGCGCTACTATTTTTGTCCCTAATTTCTGGTCGTAATTCTGAATATTTGATTGAACAGCAAGTACAGTCAATCCCGCGACTAAGAAATATAGACCTTGAAATTATACCAACGGGCTATATCCTTATAGATGGAGGTGTTGAAACAGCTGTTCAACGAGTGAGCAATACAAAACCTATGAGTCAAAATAATGCTGATTTAATTATAAACACGGCTTTAGCAGGCGAATATTCAGGAAAAAAATTGATTTATTTGGAGGCTGGCTCTGGAGCGGTAGAAACTGTAGCTACCTCCATAATTAGGAAGGTGAAAAATAGTTTGTCGATACCATTAATTGTTGGCGGTGGAATACGAACAAAAGATCAATTAGCAGGGGCATATGACGCAGGAGCAGATCTAATAGTTGTCGGCACGGCTTTTGAAAAGAACCTTTCTTTTTTCGATCTTTTAAAAAAATAAGTAATGAAAATATCCGTAGAATTAACATTAACGCCTCTTCAAAATGACTTCGAAGAACCCATTATAAATTTTATAAAACAATTGAGAGCGTCAGGCTTAACTGTTCTAGAAAACCCTTTAAGTACTCAAGTTTATGGCGATTATGATACCGTTATGAGATTGCTAATTTCTGAAATAAAAGATGCCTTAAATCTTATCGAAAATGGACTTGTACTCCTAAAAATTGTAAAAACGGATAGAAGCGACTATGAGCCAGATTTTTGATTTTTTTATAGCGCCGTACAAGGAAGCTGAAATTTTAGATGTCATCCTTGAATTTACCGCAATGCTTTTTGGCGTTGTTGGTGTTTGGTTTGGGAAAAAAGAAAACATTTTGGTATATCCTTTAGGAATTATTAGTACTGTTATCTACATCTATATCTGTTATAAATTTGTGTTATATGGGGATTTTATTATCAATATATACTACACCCTGATGAGTATTTTTGGATGGTATATGTGGAGTAAGGTCATTGACGATAAGAAGAATCACATTCCAATTTCTAGAACGAATAGTATAGATAAATTAAAGGCATTTGGAATCTTTATGTTCACCTCAATTTTTGTGATCGTGGTCTATCGATATTATAATGTTATGCCAAGTGAGTTGGGATTTTTAGAGAGTATTAGTTACACTATTACTAACATAACATCAGGGAGTTTAGAAAACTTCAAAAAAATAACACCATTTCTTGATACCTTTACAACTGGAATATTTTTTGCCGCAATGTGGTTAATGGCTCTAAAAAAAATAGAACATTGGATACTATGGATCGCTGGTAATATAGTTGCAATACCGCTATATTTTGTAAAGGGATTGGGATTCACTGGAATACAATTTATTGTATTATTAGTGATTGCATATTTAGGATATAAACAATGGAGAAAAAGCTTAAACAAGAATCTGCAAACATTATAAAAGTTGTGTTATTTGGACCTGAATCTACAGGTAAAACAACACTTTCTAATCAGTTAGCACGTCATTATAATACCGTTTGGGCACCGGAATACGCACGAGAATATTTACAAGACAAATGGAATAATGAACGTAAGACTTGTGAAAATTCTGATTTGATTCCGATTGCAATCGGACAAATGAAACTAGAAAATAAATTGGCTAAAAAAGCGGATAAATTACTTATTTGTGATACTGATTTGTTAGAAACGAAGGTGTACTCTGAAGAATACTACGGGGGTCATGTTGACAAGCATTTAAATAAAGCTGCACTTGAAAATCAATATGATCTCTATTTATTGACTTATATAGATACTCCATGGGAAGCGGATGATCTACGTGATAGACCAGAGCAACGTCTAGAAATGTTTAAAGCTTTTGAAAATGCGCTAAAAAAATACAAACGACCTTATATTCTCTTAAAAGGGAATAAACAACAGCGATTAAATGAAGCCACGAATGCGATAGATAAACTTCTCAATGAACGCAATGATTTAGATAGTTTTTCTGATTCCTTAGCGGATATTGATATGCATTTTTTACATCAAAATATCGACACTAACAACGATTATAATCTGTAATGTGAATAAAGAAAACCTTATTAAGGAATTATCGTTTAAAGCCATCAGAAGTTCTGGTGCCGGTGGGCAACATGTGAATAAAGTGTCGTCAAAAGTTGAACTCACTTTTGATATGGTAAACTCAAAAGAATTATCAGATGAAGAAAAGACTAGACTACTTAAAAATATAGCTTCTAAATTAACAAAAGATAATGTGCTGATATTACAATGTGATGAGAGTAGAAGTCAACATCGAAATAAAGAAATTGTAATTGATAGGTTTGTGGAAATCATTAAAAAAGCCCTAATCATTCCTAAAAAAAGGAAAAAGACTAAACCATCTAAAGGTTCCATACAAAAGAGACTGACTTCTAAAAAGAAGCATTCAGAAAAAAAAGGAGCTAGAAAAAAACCGAACATAGATTAAAAAAATCGCTAGAACTGAATCCCATTTCGAAAATGTCACCTATCTTTGCACCGTTCTCAAAAGGGGTGCCAAATATCGGCTGAGATCATACCCATTGAACCTGGGCGGATAATGCCGCCAAGGAAATTTCAAAATCTGATGTTTTTCTGAATGTATTTTAGAATTGCATCTAAAAATTAATTATTAATTAAGAATAATTACCTCTTTTTATTCGGTTATAAACATATAATCGTAATGAAAAAACTATCTTTATTCTTGACATTAATGGTCCTATCGGTCACCATAAATGGACAAGAAAAAAAACAAGACTCAACAAAAGTTGAACAATTAGAAGAAGCCGTTGTAAAGGCTGTTCGGGTAAAGACTAATGCGCCAGTTACCCATTCCAATCTCACAAAAAAACAGCTAGCCAAGCGTAATTTAGGACAGGACATTCCGATGTTATTGAACTTTTTACCATCTGTAGTTAGTACTTCTGATGCAGGTGCCGGCGTTGGTTACACTTATTTGCGTGTGCGTGGTTCGGACGCTACTAGAATCAACGTGACCGTGAACGGAATACCGTATAATGATGCCGAGAGTCAGGGTACATTTTGGGTCAATTTAGGAGATTTTGCCTCGTCAACACAAAGTTTACAATTACAACGAGGTGTTGGTACTTCTACAAATGGTTCTGGCGCCTTCGGAGCAAGTTTGAATTTATTGACAGATGCTATTTCAGATAAAGCATTTGCAGAAATATCTAACTCTTTTGGTTCATTTGGAACCAGAAAGCATACTGTAAAGTTAAGTACTGGATTAATCAATGATCATATTGAGGTTATCGGTCGATTTTCAAATATCTATTCTGATGGGTATGTCGATCGCGCCTTTACCGACTTGAAATCTTATTTTTTACAGGCTTCGTACATCGATGATAATACGTTGATTAAAGCTTTGACTTTTGGAGGTTCAGAACAAACGTACCAATCATGGTTCGGATTAACGGCAGATCAATTATCGGAGAATCGACGTCAGAACCCATATACTTATGACAATGAAACGGATAATTATAATCAAAATCATTATCAGTTACATTGGAATCAACGCTTTGGAGACTTTTGGTCAACAAATGTTGGCTTAAATTTCACTAAAGGAGAGGGGTATTTTGAACAATTTAAGGAAGGTGAAGCTGCGGAAGATTTCAATAATTTGATCGTAGATGGTAGTGATGTAATTGTTAGGAGATGGCTCGATAATGATTTTTATGTTGCAAATTTTAATGTGAATTATAGAAAAGATGATCTTGATGTGATTACTGGAATTTCATATAGTAATTATACGGGTGATCATTTTGGAGAAGTGATTTGGGGAAGTGATTTAAGTCAAGGAACCAATATTAGAGATCGTTATTATTTTAGTGATGCTAAGAAGACTGATTTTAGTATGTTTTCGAAAGCAATTTTTAATTTGAATTCGAAATTAAGTGCTTACATTGATGTACAAGGCCGTTTCGTTAACTATGAAACTGAAGGATTAACCTCTGATCGAGCCGATATTGATATCAATAAAAGCTTTGGATTTTTTAATCCGAAATTAGGATTCACCTATGCCTTAAATTCAAACAATAATTTCTATGTATCATATGCTAGAGCTAATCGAGAGCCGAATAGAGATGATTTCGAAGATAATACAAGTGTTGTAGCAGAAAAGTTAGACGATTTTGAGCTGGGATGGCGCTTGAAAAACGAGAAAATTCAGTTAAATACGAATCTGTATTACATGGCTTATAAAGATCAATTGGTATTAACAGGTGCCATTGATGATGTTGGAGCGAGAGTGAGAGCGAATAGCGATAAAAGTTATCGCTTAGGTCTAGAAATTGATGCTGCTATTAAATTATCTAATAAATTCTCAATTCAGCCTAACATAGCCATTAGTGATAATAAGAATCAAGATTTTGTAACCTTACTAGACGGAGAATTACGAAATTTAGGGGATACTAATATTTCATTTTCTCCTAATATTGTTGGAGGTAATGCTTTTACCTATCAGCCTGCAAAAAACCTCCAATTTAGTTTATTATCAAAATATGTAGGTGAGCAATATATGGGTAATATCGATGCTGAAAGCTCTAAATTAGAGAGTTATTTTGTCAATGATATTAATATAATTTATGAGATAAACCCAACTAAAATATTTAAATCGATTGTATTAACAGCGCTGGTCAATAATATTTTTGATCAAGAATATGTGTCAAATGGATATTTTGGTTCGTTTGATTTTCCAGATCCGACGAGCCCCACTGGAACAAGAACAGGAAATTTTTCTGGATTTTATCCTCAGGCAACTATAAATTTTTTACTGGGAGCCACATTTAAATTTTAAAAAAAATGCCGATGGAAATACATCGGCATTTTTTACACAGATATTTTAAATATAATGTTAGATTACATCTAAATTTCTCTAGTTTTGTTATAATAGTGAGATTATTAAAATTGAGAGAATGTCAAAAAATGTTTTAATTACAGGAGGTGCAGGATTCATCGGATCACATGTAATTAGACTTTTCGTAAAAAATTATCCTAAATATCAAATTTTTAATTTAGATGCCTTAACCTATGCTGGAAATTTAGAAAATGTTAAGGATGTTGCCGAAGCACCAAATTATACCTTTGTAAGAGGAAACATTAAAGATGTAAATTTTGTAAACTCCTTATTTAAGAAACATTCATTTGATAGTGTAATTCACTTAGCAGCCGAGAGTCACGTGGATCGTTCTATTAAAGATCCTAATGCCTTTATCGAGACAAATGTTATTGGAACTTCGAATTTATTAAATGCTTTTCGCAATACATGTAATGGTAATTTCGAGAATAAATTGTTTTATCATGTTTCGACAGATGAAGTATATGGTTCTTTAGGAAAAACAGGCTTATTTACAGAAAGTACAGCATATGACCCTCAATCTCCATATGCAGCTTCGAAAGCGGCATCGGACCATATG
The DNA here is from genome assembly GCA_947494325.1 of uncultured Flavobacteriaceae bacterium. Taxonomy (GTDB): domain Bacteria; phylum Bacteroidota; class Bacteroidia; order Flavobacteriales; family Flavobacteriaceae; genus Aureibaculum. Next base: position 375,777 of record CANLUS010000001.1, on the reverse strand, counting down.
GTTAGAGCTTTCGGAAATACATACCATCTACCTTTTATCATAAGCAATTGCTCAAATAATTATGGAGCGAATCATTTTCCTGAAAAATTAATTCCTTTATTCATTAATAATATTAAGAACAGCGCAACATTGCCTGTTTATGGTGATGGACAATATACGCGTGACTGGCTTTTCGTCGAAGATCATGCTAGAGCAATTGACCTTATTTTTCATAAAGGGAAAGTGGGGGATACTTATAATATTGGGGGATTTAATGAATGGACAAATTTAGATTTAGTTCATTTGTTATGTAAACTTATGGATGAAAAACTAGGAAGGAAACAAGGAACATCGGCAAAATTAATCAGTTTTGTAAAGGATCGTGCCGGTCATGATAGACGCTATGCTATTGATGCTTCCAAACTAAATAAAGAATTAGGATGGGAGCCTTCAGTTACGTTCGAAGAAGGTTTGGCAAAAACGATTGACTGGTATATAGAAAATCAAGAATGGCTGGATAATGTAACTTCTGGAGCTTATAAAGATTATTATGAAAAAATGTATGGCTAGCCAAATCAAGTAGCGTTATGTTAAAAAAGGGAAAGGGTAAAATACATAACGCCACTCAAAATGACAATGTTTTATTAAGCAAATTGATTTTAGTATTACAAATCAAATTTATATGTGAGTCCAGCAAAGAATTGTAAGCCCTGCACTGTAAAGTTTGTATATTTTTGATAATTACTACCTAATGCGTTGTTAACTTTCGCAAAAGCGGTTAATCGATCTGTAAATTTATATCCGGCATTTAGATTTAAATCGACATAATTACCAACATCGATTAATTCGGGAGCTCTATTAATTAGTACACCAGGAATGGCAAAATCCAATTCATCCATTCGCTGTCCTACAAAAAATAAATTTGCTCCGGCGAACCATTTGTTATTATTATAGTTAGCAAAAGCGCTAGCTTTTAAATTTGGTAATCCCCAAGGTTCAACTTCGTTCGTAGTACTGAAATTATTGTAAGAGACATTTCCACCAAATTTTAACTGCTTCGAAAAATCAACACTTACCTCCGCGAAAGCGTACAATGTTTTCACATCGTCATATATAATTTGGAATGAATTGCCTGCTTCATAGCCCTTTACAACATCGGTGTCACCTAATGTCTTAGTCGGGTTTAACTTGTACAAAGGCTTATCCCTTTCACTCGTGTAACCCCCTTTTAAATTATAGCTAACATTTGATGCTAACTTACCGCGAATACCTCCATAAGCATTATATTGTTGATCCGTTCTTAGCACATTTAATGTTGGTGATACAAATGGGTTTTCATTGGCGAAATCTCGATAAGAATTTTGATGCAACCCTCCTAAAACACCTGCATATAGCGTGGCTATCTGATCGATTAAAATAAAAGATGCTGTAATTTTAGGATAAAAATAAGCTTTACTCTCACTAACTCCCGAAGCGGCACTAAATAAAATGTCAGCTCCCAAATTGATCGTTAAATTATCACGTAATACCTCAAAATTAGGGTTGACACCTAAGTTAAGATAGGTATATGAAATATCGTCAGTAGTATCATAATTTGTAAAAAATTCACCTCTTAACACTTCTATTCTAGCTTCAAGATTAATGTATTCTGATGCTATTGGAAATTCTATTTTAGGTTTTGCAAGTAATCGGATTTCACTGCTACCTTCATTATCGGTGAAACGATAAAGTTCTGTCGTAGCACCTTGAAAAAAGGAGTCATTATAGTTAATTTTTCCACCAACATATATTTCAGTATAATTTTGAGCTTCATCGATACTATTCAATGCCGATTGTATGAAATTTAATCCGTCAGGTAAACCGTACCAATTGTATTTTTGATATCGAAAGCCTCCATTTAGTTGCCAATCGAAATCTCGTTCTTCTTGCTTATAGAAAAGATCTAAGCGAGTATCTAAAAAATTGTCATCTAGCTGTACATCTTTAATCCCGCCTCTAGAAGAGTGATAGTTTAAAAACCCACCAAACTCGTTATAATTATTACTATTGCTATGTGCAAAAATTTCTAGTGCCGGAGTTCCAAAATTCCCGAACCCAGCAGTTATATAGTTATCATAAATTGGAGCACTTGGATCGACTCTTAGTACTTTTGCTTTTCCTTTTGCTGGTGTAAATGTAGAGGCCACTGGTATCGAAAAAATCGAATATTCGATAGGCTTTTTCTTGCCAAAAATGGTGTCGTTGATCTCAGGAGCTACTTTTATTTTAAAAGCATCAGAAACCGTTGGACTATATGGTTTTACAACATTGATAACCTCTGTATCAAGAGTGTCTTTCTTTTTGTTTTGACCAACAAGCATGGTTGTGCTTATTAGTAATATGAATAGTAAAAGAGTATTTTTCATATGTGTTTATAAATCATCGTTAAACTCAGCTTGGCTGGTTGATTTTAATTCCCATCTGGGTTTACCGACTCGTTGGTCTTCGCTTCTTCTGTTTTTATTTTTTGTAATTCTGCTTTAGCCGCATCAGTGACATCTTTATAATCTTTAAAGTTTTTAATCACACTCTCTAAAATATACGTCGCTTGATATGCGTCTTTCAGTCCATAGAAATTTTTGGCCATAATTACCAAGCCTTTTGCACTAAAATATTTATGCGCAGCATAATCCGACACCAATTTTTGAACTACAGTATTTGATACTTTATAATTACCTTCGTTGTGCTTGAAATAGGCATCATAATATAACGACTCAGCTTTGAGCTCTCCTGTGGCGATTTTACCAACTTCTTTATAAGCCTCTTGACCTTTAACTTCATCACCTGTTTTCATCGCTGATCTTGCGATAATTACCTTGGCATCAGATTTTACTCTCGTTTCTATTTTTGGTCTTTTCAATACTTTTTCGGCGTAAGAAACGGCATCCTGATAGTGTTCTAATTCATAATGCCCTTTCATTAAATTACTTTGAGCAAAGGTGATATTTTGAGGAAAATCTGCTTGTTCTTCTAATCGCTCTAAAATAGGCATTGCTTTTTTCCATTGGTCGGTTTCTAAATAAACCTGCGCTAATTTAGAGAGAGCTTGTTCGGTATATTCGTTACGCTCTTGATTGGTAACATAGATGTAATTTTTCTCAGACGATGACAGCTGCTTTTCTGCGAATAATGATTCGGCCAAGTAAAAATTAGCTTGTAATGCATGAGCCCCTTTCGGGAATCGTTCCACATATTTTTTAAGTGCTGAAATGGCTTTTTTACGATTGTTTTGTAAATACTGTTTTTCGGCCGATTCATACATATCATTATCCAAATCATCACTAGATACTTCTACAAAATCGACATCTTTTACCCAATCGGCATATTCGTCAACACGACCTAAATCAACATAAATTTGTCTTGCATTTGCAACAGCTTGTTTTCCTTCATCTGTGTCGGGATACTCTTTTACCACTTTTTTATACTTGTCTAAAGCTTGATTATCTCTTTCGGTATTATAATAGATAAGTCCTTGTTTCAACAATGCCTTAGGAACATAAGAACTACGTTTGTGATATTTCAATAGCTTTGCATAAGCTTCTAACGCTTCATCATTTTTATTCGCCGTAACATATGAATTTCCCAATTCGAAATAGGTATCATCTCGATAGTTAGACTTTGAATAGGCACCTAAAAATTTAGTAAGGTCTAAAATTTTATCGTTATTCTTTCCTATAAAACCATAACTCATAGCGCGTTGAAAATGAGCATAATCAATTGCTTTACCTTTTTCATCAATCACGTTATTATATTGTTTAATGGCATTTTTATAATCGCTTTCAACAAAATAAGTGTCTCCTAATCGTACTTTTGCATCACTTATTTTTTCCTCATCTTTTGGTGAAGAAATTAAATATCCTTTGAAATTAATTTTTGCAAGATCGTATGATTTTAATTTGAAATGCGTGTAACCTAAACTATAATATAAAAGTTGCTTCTCTAATAAGTCATCGGTGTTACTGGCGCTTTCAAATTGTTTAAACCCAACTCGTGCTAGCTCGTAATTAGTTAAGATATAATCTGCTTCGGCTTTCCAAAATATAGCCCTAGCTGAAACTTTTGTGTCACGAGGATCGTTTATAGCTATATCAAAATGCTCTTTAGCCTTATCTAGTATGTTTTCATTAAATAATTGAATACCCCTGTAAAGTGCTACTTTTTGATATGCTGTTTTACTATCAGCATCTTTTTTATCTTTTAGAGCCTTAAGGGCACCTTCGTAATCCGCCGACGTAATATATGCACTGATGAGTAATTCATTTATTTTATCGACGGCGTCAGATTTAGGGTAGGTATCTAAATATTCTTGTAATACATCTGGCACACTCTGATATGGATTTCCAATTTCGTAACTGAGTTTTGCATAATTCAACCAAGCATCTTTTTTGATATCTGCATCGAATTCCATTTGAGAGGCGTTTCGAAAAGCATTAAGTGCTTCTGTCTTTTGATCGCTATTTAAATAGCATTCTGCTAAATGATAATAGGCATTTTGTGAGACAGCATTTTTGCCGTTGATAATTTTATTAAAATTTGCAATGGCGTTTTTAAAGTCTTTTTGCTTGTAATATGAATAACCTAATAAATAATAATCGGTATTATTCCACTTGCGACGCTTTCCTCTATACGCTTTTAGGTACGGAATAGCTTCCTTATATTTTTCTAGGTTGAAATAGCTTTCCCCAATAATTTTTGAAATTTCTGATTTTTGATTTCTGTCAGCTTTGGTAAGAAAAGGCTTTGCAATCTTAATAGCTTCTTCGAAATTACCCGTTTTAAATTTAATATTGGCCATGTAATACGGTACATCATCGCCTAGTTCTTTATCATCGGATATTTGACTTAAGTAACGATCGGCATTTTCATAATCATCGTCTTGATACGCTATGAATCCGTAATAATACTTAGCTTGAGAACCATACTCTTGCGACGTAAGTAATTTTTGAAAATATTCTTTGGCTCTTTTGTAGCTGCGTACAGCAAATAAACCATAAGCATATTTGAAATTATACTCTTCTTCTTGTGCAATTGATAGGTTTCTCGTTTCAACACGATTGTACCACTTTAAGGCATATGAATAGTTGGCGTTTTTAAAATAATAGTCACCCACTTCTATAAATGCTGTATTTTGCTTCGTACTTGTTGGGTATCTTTCTACAAAACTGCGCATCAGTTGATCTCCTTTTTGATCTCCTAAACGAATAGCACAAAAAGCTTCATAATATTCGCAATTTGCTTTGTGTTCCGAACTTGCATCAAAACCATTCTTGAGTTTATTGAACATGTGTTTTGAGGCAACAAAATCTCGGTTATTGTACAGGGCCACAGCATGATTATAGTCTTTTAAGTCGTTAGTATAGATATCAGACTTTTGTGCAAAGCTCGTTGTAGAAAAAACAAATAGGAGTATTAAAAACCAGGAATTACTGTGCTTCATTGCTTGAGGATTCTTTAAAAAATACTGCGATTAAGACAGTACTTAAATTAAACAACGTACAATTAAAATGAAATTGTATAATTGTTAATTAATATAACATTTTGTTAAGAAAAAAATTAACATTTAGGGGTTCTATTGCATGAATCGCGCCAAAATTACATTACTCATTTAGTAATTGATTCACGAAACTATTAAAATCATTTTTAAACTCTTCATAATATATACCAGTTGCCGGACCTGAAAAACCGGTATGAATTTTACGAACTTTACCTTTTTTATCAATGAAAATGGTTGTTGGAAACGACAGTACATGATTCAGCATTGGTAGGGTCTTCGCAGCAGCTTCTTTGTCGTAAACTCCTGCAATGACATAGTCATAACCAACATTGTATTTTGCCTTCATTTTTTCTACTCTTGCTTTTGCATATTCAAAGTCATTTTTGGCCTCATAGGCTAAACCAATAATTTCGATTGCTTCGTTTTGATGTTTGTTATACCAATCTGCATAAAATATAGTTTCGTCCATACAATTCGGACACCAAGTTCCAAAAATTTGAAGTAAAACTACCTTATCTTGATATTTTTTGTCATTAAGGGTGACTGTTTTACCATCTAAACCAGGAAAAGAAAAAGCTATGTTATCGTAACCTTCTTTTAAAAAAGTGAGATCATCAGCATTTGTAAGTTTGGCATCTTGATTTTTATATCCTGAAAAAGTCGCTCGATACTCCATCCCTGAAAGAAATTCACCTTTAATAGAGTCATTTTTGGCTGTTGCGTTGAAAATAAATGCATGGTTTCCGTCAAAAGTATATAAACTCATAGTAGAATCTGTTGCAGTACCTTCTAAGTATCTGTAATCTCCGGTTTCTGTTAAAAAAGTCCCTTTTAATAGATCTCCTTCTTTTTTGAAAATACCAATTCCTGGAAATTTGATGGTATCCTCTTCAACAAAAGTGACTTGCCATTTACCATCAAATTTTGAAGAACTCATTGGATTTAAAAATCGCTTAGCATTGGTATGTTTTGCTGTGAAAGGTACACGATACCCTTCTTCATAATTTTTTATATAGAGTCCTTCAAGTATATCTTCATTTATTTTTGCGCGCAGTTCGATATCGAAAATGTGCAAGGTTATAAAAACAGAATCTCCGGTGACCTCAATTTCATCAAGAGGTATGATTTCTTGATCTCCATTAATCAAATTTGCCCTGTATTCGTCGCCATTTTTTAGAACTTCAAAATTAAAAGGAAGCGTATCTTGCTGCATTCTGATTTCGGCGCGCCAAAGACCTTGGTTTAATGTGGTTTTCATTTCATTTTTAGAGCTACACGAAAAGAGAAAAGTGATGAAGGCAAATGATACGAGTAAAAGATTTAATTTTATTTTTTCCATTCTAAAAGATATACTTTAGTGCTTACTTGTTGGTTTTCTAAAATACCACCAACAACTATTTTAGTTGAGTCGTTAATTTCGGCAATTCCTCTCAAATCCATCGGTAAATGTTCCGCTAGGTCAAGTTTCCATTGATTATTTTTTAAATTCAATACTCGGTTAGAAGGTCGGACAACTCCAGACCCATTATAAGCGACCGCGTTATAATTATAGGTAGTGGTACTTCCTCCCAACCAAAAAGGAGTATTACGAAAAGTTGTTGCGGCCATACGATAACCCACTATTGTTGAATCGATAATTGTATGTGACCATTTAATTTCTGTTGGACTTTTCGAATTAATAACTCCTTTTCGAAGAACATTTTGAATTGGATAATGTGTGCCCATGGAAGCGCCACCAAAATAGAAAATGGTATCACCAATGATGGTTCCGGAAGCACCGAATGACTTATAAACATTGTTATTAGGAATCGATGTGCCAGTTTTCCAATTATTTTCGGCAGGATTATAAATTTGAACATTAGCAACATTCGCTTTGTCAGACCATCCAGAAACGACATAAACTAAACTATCACGCCATACGGCCTGTACTTGATCGTCTATTGGTATTGGAATTGGAGTCCCATCTTCTAAAAATAGGTCATTTACGATATTATAGCGATGTACTTTATTCGAAGATTTCTCAGAATTATCTTTAAAAACATGATATCCGCCAAGAATATAAATGGTATCACCTACTCTGCTAGCTGCACTAGCAATTTTACCAAGTGTATCGGGTAAGTTTGCAATCTTGCGCCATGAATTATTAAGAACGTCATACACATAAGATCGCTTATGAATACCTTGATATGATAACGTACTATCAATTCCTCCAAAGGAATATACAAAAGGTTTGCCAGCAATAAAACCTTCTGCGACGGCATTATTTGTCAATGCCTCGGGTAAATTCTTAAGTGTTCTAGAGGTTAATTTTTTAGTAGATTTAGGATTTTTCTTTTGTACACAACTACAAATTAAAACGAAACATAAAGAAAAAATAATTACTCTCATTTATATATTTTGAAGAAGTATTCAAATATAAACAAAAAGGTTTCATAAGATTTGATTTTTTAAGTTTGAAATTTAAACAGTAAGTTTGCATCATAAATTCGTAGCTGATATGTCTAAGCCGTTACTTCAATTAAAAGATGCCTCCATTTTTCAACAAGAAAACCTAGTGTTATCTGATATTAGTTTAGATATTTTTGAAGGTGATTTTATGTACCTAATTGGAAAAACAGGAAGTGGCAAAAGTAGTTTGATGAAAACGCTATACGGAGATTTACCATTACTAAAAGGTGAAGGCGTTATTGTCGATTTTAATTTGAATACATTAAAAGAAAAAGATATTCCGTTTTTACGAAGAAAATTAGGTATTGTTTTTCAGGATTTTAAATTATTAAATGATAGAAACGTACATGATAATTTATTATTTGTACTCAAGGCGACAGGTTGGAAGGATACTACAAAAATGAATACAAAAATTAATGAAGTATTAGAAAAAGTAGGTATGCAAACTAAAGGTTTTAAGATGGCGTATCAACTTTCTGGAGGTGAACAGCAGCGAGTAGCCATCGCTCGAGCGTTGTTGAATGACCCAGATTTAATATTAGCCGATGAGCCAACAGGTAATTTAGATCCAAAGACTTCCTTAGAGGTGATGAGTGTTTTAGAGGAAATAAACAAAAGCGGAAAAACCATCTTAATGGCGACACATGATTATGCCTTAATTTTAAAATATCCTCACAAAACAATTAAATGTGATGGTGAAAAGGTATACGAAGTTGTATAGACATACAAAATCTTTATTTTGAGTACTAAAGGCAGAGTTTTAGTAGCAGTTACGAATGATATTTCTTCAGATCAGAGAGTTCATAAAGTGGCGAACTATTTAACTCGAAAGGGATTTGAGGTAGTGGTATTTGGAAGGGTATTACCTACAACTTTTGAAGTAGATCGATTATATAAAATTGTAAGAAGAAAACTATGGTTTAACGCTAATTTTCTTTTTTATGCTGAATATAACATTAGACTTTTAATTTTTTTATTAAAAAATAAATCAACTTATATTTTATCGAATGACTTAGATACCTTGCCTGCGTGCTTTATTGCAAGTAGGTTAAAGACAAATAAACTTGTTTATGATAGTCATGAGTTGTTTACGGAAGTACCAGAACTACAGGGAAGGAAATTTATTCGAAGTTTTTGGAAAATGCTTGAAAAACTGTTCGTTCCGAAGGTTAAAAATGCCTATACCGTTAGTAATAATATTGCCGCGTTTTATAAAAATGAATATGGTATCGAAATGGGAGTGATACGAAATGTCCCGTATCTTCTGAAGGCCGACACACCTATTCCTATAACGTTTCCGACGAAGAATAAAATTTTGTTATATCAAGGTACATTGAGTGAAAATAGAGGGTTGAAGCAGGTAATGCTTTCGCTGAACTATCTAGAGAAAGTCGATTTAGTAATTATTGGTTATGGAAAAGAAAAAGATGAACTAGTTAATTTTGCCACTGAACAAAAGTTAAACGAGAGGGTGTTTTTTTTAGGTAGAATTGACTATGACATACTCCACAACTATACGAAAAAAGCGGATATCGGAATTCTTTTAGAGGAACTAGTTGGATTGAGTTTTAAATATGCGCTTCCAAATAAGCTTTTTGATTATATTCATAATGAGTTGCCTGTTTTGGCTTCACCTTTAGTTGAGGTAAAACAGTTGATAGATAAACATGGAGTAGGGGTTTTAATAGCTACTCATGAGCCGAAACATATTGCTGAGAAGATTCGTTTACTCCTCTTAGATGAAGATCATATAAAGAGGATCAAGAATAATCAACGAATGATGAAAGAAAATTATTGTTGGGAGAATGAACGACAAAAATTAGATACGTATTTTAGCTAAGTCTTTCTAAATTAAAAGTATTGGTTTCAATTATAATTCCATCATTCAATAACCTCCAAAATCTGAAAAAATGTATTGTGAGTATTAGCGATCAGAAATTTAAAGATTATGAAGTATGGATAATCGATAATCAATCGACGGATGGCACATTAACCTATCTAAAAGAATTAAAAGTTCCTTTTAATTGGATTAGCGAAAAGGATGATGGTGTTTATCATGCGATGAATAAAGGAGCATTGTTGGCCAAGAACAAATGGCTTTATTTTTTAGGGACAGATGATAAGTTATATAATAATGAAGTGTTGAGTACAGTTTTTTCCAAACCAATTTCTAAGCAGTTTAAATTAATTATAGGCTCTATAAAGTATGATTTAAAAAAAAATGATTTGGTATATACTCATACTAAAGATGGTTTAGTGAATCCGTCATGGTCTCCCAAATTATGGTTTAAAAATTCGGTCCATCATCAAGCTATTTTTTATAATTCTGAGATATTCGAGAATTATAAATATTCATTAAAGTATGAGATTCTGGCAGACCACGCTCTAAATTTAAATTTGTATAAGAGTAATTATAAGGCGAAAATAATAAAAGGAATAATCGCTTATTGCGGAACTGATGGGCTTTCAAAAAGCTATAGTAAAGAATTGTATTTTGAAGAGGTTCAATTAAAAGTGGATGAAAGTTCAGAAATATTAAGGCCATTATTTACAGTTATGGCGATAATAAAATATTATATGAAAACTAAAGCTAGACGTATTAAATAACAGTTGGAATATTCTAGAAATAACATAGCGTCATTAATAGTTGAGAGCCTTCATAAAGAAAAGATCGAATTGACAAGACAGTTTGAAGAGTCAAAGTCGAAAATAGGCTTCTTTATTGTAGACGATATGTTACCCCAAAATCTGGTCAATGCTATATTCAAAAACTTTCCGAGTTTAGATGTGGCGATTGAGAAGAAAAATTTAAGAGAGCATAAGTATGTGGCTTACCAAATGGATCAATACAATTCTATTCTTGAAGAAGTAATTTATGCTTTTCAAGATAATAGAGTTGTGAAAATCATTGAAGAAATATGTAAGTTAAAGTCAATTTATCCTGATGAGCATTTGTATGCGGGCGGTTTATCATTAATGAAAAAAGACAATTTTTTAAATCCACATTTAGATAATTCTCACGATAAAGATAGAAATAGAAGAAGGGCATTGAATCTTTTATATTATGTAACCCCAGATTGGCAAGAGTCGTATGGTGGAAATTTAGAAATTTGGCCAGATGGTTTGAAAAATGAACCCATAAGAATTTCGACAAAATTTAATAGATTGGTCGTGATGGAAACACACCAAAACTCATGGCATTCGGTAAATAGAGTAAGGTATGATGGGGTAAGGTGCTGTGTTTCTAATTATTACTTTTCGGAAGGGAAAAATCGAATCGATGATTTTCATGTTACCACGTTTAGAGGAAGACCATCTCAGAAAATACGAAATATTATTCTAAAGGTAGATGGGCGTTTACGCTCAACTATTCGAAAAATATTTAGAAAAGGAATCAAGGAAAATGCGCATAAATATCGCAAAAACAAAGGATGAAATAGTTTTATCGACTTCCTTCTAAGTCAAAAACGACACCAACACTAAAAAAGATAAGTGTATCATTGTTTTTACTAGATCCATCGATTTGATCTAGACCATCGATTCTGTCCGATAAAAAATATTGGAATCTACCATCGATCACAAAATCAAATTTATCAAGTTTATATCTTGTTCCTAATCCAAGTGTAAGTGAAAAAGTCTTGTCTGGTTCAAGAAAAAACCGATCTCTCCATTTCTCAGGTAGAGTATTTGGATCAAAACCTCCATTAGCAGTGTTCGTCAATTCAGGATCAAAACTATTATATTGAATTCCAGCACTAGCGTAAGGGGCAAATCTATCAACTGTATTAAATAAAAGGCCGTAATCTTCTAAATTCTTAAAGTAGTATTCTAATTGTGTTCCTATATTGAAAATCTTGGTCTTACCTTGCATTGCTCTAATCTGCTCTCCAAAAGTTCCTGGAATGTCATCAAACCTTCCTTTGTGATCAAAATTGTTGTTAAAGTAATAGGATATTTCAGTACGTAATTTAAAATGATCAGAAAAATAACTAGCTCCATTTCTCCAGTTATAATTATTTCCATAAAAACTTAAATAATGAACAGCTGCCACTCCAAAACTAGTAGCAGTACTACTTGGTAAATGATTTCTCTCACCATAATCACTTTGAAACGTAACTGGACCAGTAAATATGCCAAATTCATGACTTAAATCTAGTTGAGCATTAGTTCTAGTGAAAGAAACTAATAGCACAATTATGATTAATCTATAATACGATTTCATATAAACCCTTTTTTTAATGGCGCAATTTATGAAAAAAAACCCAAAACAAGCTTCTTAAATTAAGCGTATTTTAAACTAAAAATATAAAAAATTATTGTATCAACCTTATATTTTCTCTTTATTGTTTTGCAGGATCCCAGAAAATAGTCTCAAAATTTACTATTTTATGTTCTTTAATTTCAACTCCTTCACTTTCTAAAAGTTGTTGCATAAGACTGGTACCTTGAAAATGATGCTTGCCAGTTAAAACACCAATCCTGTTTACAACTCTATGTGCTGGAACTGTATCATCATTGCTTGAGGCATTCATTGCCCATCCAACCATTCTAGCAGATCTTGCCGCGCCCAAATATTTGGCAATAGCTCCGTATGATGTGACTCTTCCGTAGGGAATCTGTCGAGCGACTTCGTAAACTTTTTCAAAAAAATTCTCGGATGTTTTTGTCATAAGATATTGATTAAGGTCGCTAGAGCCATAATAGCAGTTAAAATACTTAGTATGTAATTAAGATTTTTAGTTATTAAACTAGCTTTATGCTGGATTTTAACTGCTGAACTTGCATATACATAGAGTAAGGAGTATGTACCTAATGCTGAACCAACTACGAATAAAATAATATTAATTTGATTAAACGTTATCCAACCGAACATATTTAAAGCACTACTCACCCCACAATAAAAGGGAATAGCGAACATATTTAACGATGAAAATATAATACCTATGAGTAAACTACTTTTTTTAGAATATTCTGGAGGGTCTTTTTGTTTACGTTCTTTGGAAGCTTGTAGAAAGAAGTATACAGAAAGAAAAATAAAAATGATAATTCCTGTAATTTTAATGTACCATTCGAAGTTCTCACTATTATGTATATATCTGGCCAATAAAACCGCAATATAAGCTTGTATAAGAACAATAATAGAAACGCCCAAGGCAAATTTGATACCTTCATTTTTTGTTCTTTCCAAAGAAATTTTAGCGGTTGTCATATTCAACATGCTAGGTGGAGTAGTTCCAATGAAGGAAGTTACAAATCCGATTGCAAAGTGAATAAATAAACTCATAAATTAATAGTTAGTCCTAAATTTAATGTAGGTTATTGCTTTGCCTTGCTCTAAAAATTGGTTTTCATAAAAAGTTTTTGTCAAAATTGCTTCCTCAGGCGAGTGAAGGTTTTTATAAATATCATGATGTGCATATAATATTTCATGATTACCCTCTTGCAACAAACCTAAGGTATAACCGTGTAAAAATTCACTGTCAGTTTTTAGATGCACAAATCCGGTTTTAGTCAGAATTTTCTGATATTTTTTTAGAAAATCGGGATTCGTCAAACGATGCTTCATTCGTTTGAACTTAATTTGCGGATCTGGAAATGTAATCCAAATTTGATTGACTTCATTTTCGGCAAAACAAGCATCAATAAGCTCAATTTGTGTTCTTACAAAAGCCACATTTGTTAAGTTCTTTTCTAAGGCGGTTTTGGCTCCTCGCCAAAAGCGAGCCCCTTTAATATCAATTCCTATATAATTAAAATTGGGATTTCGTTCAGCAAGAGCCACGGTATATTCTCCTTTACCACAGCCTAGTTCCAAAACAATAGGATTGTCATTTTTAAAATAAGTAGACCATTTTCCTCTAAATGGAAAACCTTCTATAATTTCTTCCCTAGTAGGTTGAATTACATTTGCAAAAATTTCATTTTCGCGAAAGCGCTTTAATTTATTTTTGCTACCCAAAATGTGAAGTTTTAAAATATAATTTATAAGGCGTTAGGGTCCTTACTATCTTTTACCATTTCACCCATCCAATAAAAAAGTGCGATTGTAGCAATCATGAAAATTATGATATTCATTAAATTAGACGCCCACCATCCATCTGTCGATCGAAAAGTGTCATAAATGGCAAAAGCATAATTTGTACAAAAATCACCTATAGCTCTAAAAATATTGTTTGCAATCATATCTTAATTATATTTACCGTACAAAAATATGAAATATAGTAATGATTGCCAATTTTTTTAATAAAACTAAACCTATCAATACCTTATTCATAATTGGTTTATTACTTTTCATTTATCTCTTTTCTATTATACTCCACTTGGATGAAGAGATTACGTTGTACTTCATGGCTAAAAAAGCGGGAAATTTTTCCTTACTTTTAGTTATCATTTTTACGGTTAATTTTATAGTTAGAAAAAACAATTTAACGAAAGATAATTCTTATATAATTTTAGTATTTGTAATTCTTTTCGGGATGTTTCCTTTTTCAGTATTAGAATTTGAGCTATTAGTGGTGAATTTGATTCTATTGTTTGCGTATCGGAGAATTTATAGCTTAAGAACATCTAAAGAAACACAAAAGAAAATATTCGATAGTGCTTTTTGGATTGGAATTGCGACGATAATTGCTCCATGGAGTTTGTTGGCAATACTTTTGATATATGTGGCAATTTATTTATTTGACAAGGTTACTTGGAGAAACGCCATTGTACCATTAGTTGGGTTTTGCTCGCCAATTGTTATTTATATTGCCTATTTATATTTGATTAATGGAATAGATACTTTTAGTGAAGATTTCAAATTTATGTATAGTTTTTCTTTTGGTGTTTTTAATTCTTCAAAACTTTTAATTCCGTTAGCACTTGTTAGTTCTCTAATTATTTGGTCCATTTTTCCTACAACATTTAAAATAACGACGGTAAATAACGAATTTAAAAATTCTTGGTATTTGGTTATATTTCATTTTTTTATCGTGTTATTTGTAGTGTTGCCTTGGCCAGTGAAAAATGGTTCAGAATTGTTATTGTTGTTCTTTCCGATAGCAGTAATATTCACAAATTATTTACAGATAATAGAAGAAAAATGGTTTAAAGAAGTGTTTTTATATGTCTTATTAGGGGTAGTCTTAACCGTATTTATTTTATAATTTAGGACCGTAAGATAGGTCTCCAGCATCTCCTAATCCTGGTACAATATACCCTTTATCATTTAAAGTTTCGTCTATTGTGGCTATCCATAAATGAGTATTCTCAGGAAAAATATCTTTGATATATGCAACACCATCTTTGGAACCAATAACAGAAACTATGTGAATTTGAGATGGTGTTCCAAAAGATGCTAGTGCTTTAATAGTATTTTCTAGAGTCTTTCCGGTTGCGAGCATAGGATCAGCCATTATAAGCACTTTATTTTTGAGAGATGGAGTTGCCAAATACTTCACAACTACATCAAAATCATCATCATTATTAGGATGATGTCTAAAGGCTGAAATAAAAGCGTTTTCAGCGCGATCAAAATAATTTAGTAAACCTTGATGGAGTGGGAGTCCTGCTCTCAGAATAGAGCAAAGAACTAGTTGATCACGAGCAGTGACAGTAGACATTGTATCTAAAGGTGTTGTGATATTTCTAGTATCATAATTTAATGTTTTACTAAGTTCATATCCCAATACTTCGCCGATACGTTCGATATTTCTTCTAAAACGCATTTGATCACCTTGAATATTTACATCTCGAATTTCAGTGATAAATTGTTTAAGAATTGAATTTTCTGTGTTTAAATTGTGTATAATCAAGGCCTTTTTGTTTTTACAAAGTTAAGAAATGATATTAAAAAATTATGCAATCTCTAAAAGAGAAACTACAGAAAATTTTGTATCTTCACAAGACCAAAAATTTTATTAATCAATTAAAAACAAAACAAAAATTATGGGATTATTTTCATTTATTAAAAACGCTGGTGCGAAAGTGTTTGGAATCGGAAAAACAACGGAAGAAGAAGCCGCTGAAGCTGCAGTTGAAAAAGCATCAAAGTTAACCGAAGCAGTGCGATCGCTAGATTTACAGGTTGAAAACCTACAAGTAAATGTGGAGGGTGATTTGGCGATCGTTTACGGAGAAGCTGAAAATCAAGCAACTAGGGAAAAAGTAGTGTTGGTTGTAGGTAATACTGAAGGAATTGCAAGTGTTGATGACCAAATGACAACAGCTGTTCAGGAGCCAGAAGCGCAATTTCATACCGTAGTGAGTGGAGACTCTTTGAGTAAAATAGCAAAAGTATACTATGGCAATGCTATGAAGTATCCAGAAATATTTGAGGCTAACAAACCTATGTTAACACATCCAGACAAGATTTATCCAGGTCAAGTATTACGTATTCCTGTTTTAGATCAATAGTGTAATTCCGTTTTACATATTACATAAAAAACCCACGAAAAATTCGTGGGTTTTTATTTATTTCCAATAATCTGCTACCCATGGAGCGGGAGCAACATATCTGTACCACTTTCCTCTGCCACCAGTAATGGCTTTAGGAGGATTTATTTCACCATGAAAAATCAGTATTTTAGAACCTTCAGGTATTTTTGGTGTTTTCCAAAATGCGAAAGGAATTCTAGAAACACAATCATATTTATAACTAGGGCACCATGCTGTTGGCCAATATTGTAATTTACCTTTGTCATGAATTGCCGTAGTTAAATACTCTTGCTCATTTCTATGTTCTTTTCTGATTGAATCGAAGTTTTTCACGAAATAATCGAATACATATGGATGCTCACCAATCTCAAATCGGTAGACCGAAGAATTACCAGTAATACGCCATTGTTTATTGTAATCTTTTATGATTCTAAAATCTCCTTCTGCCTCAAAAAAGCAATCAATATTATCTACAATAACAACATCTAAATCTAAGAATAGGGCCGTGCCTTTTAAGCCATATAAATCTCCTTTGAGGGTGGTTAGTTTTTTCCACATACGTTCTGGTAAATTTCCAGGAACCTCAATTTCTGGGATTGGATAACAATCGACATCATCAATAATACCTTTTTCATCATCAGTAAAACAAACCATTTTGAAATCTAATGAAAGATTGCGTTGTACCATAGAATAGAGTCTATTCACATATTCTGGACCGTACAAAGTACCCCATTTCATACAAAAGATATATCGACTTGTCATAGATTAAATTGCTTAATACTGCAAATGTACTAATACAGACTAACTATTTACTATTTTTTCTTGGTGCTGAATTGATTCTTGATGTATTGCCTTGAAAACTCTTTCAATAAATTCAGAACTCAAACCGTTTTGATTTCCTTCAGCGACCATCTTTTGGATTACTTCTTGCCATCTACTACGTTGTAAAATTGCAACATTTGCTTGTTTTTTCACCGAACCGATATTTTCTGCTACAGTCATTCTCTCTGATAATAATTCGATAAGCTGTTTATCTAGTAGATTTATTTCTGAACGTAAATCAGTTAACTTTTTTACATTGTCTTTCTCTTCGACTCTATCCTTCCTTACTCGTAAATCTTCGGTGATTTCTTTTAATCTGTTCGGTGTTATTTGTTGTTTGGCGTCGCTCCACGCTTTGTCAGGATCACAATGAGATTCAATCATTAAACCTTCAAATTTTAAATCTAAAGCGGTTTGTGAAACATCAAAAATAGTATCCCTTCTTCCACAAATATGAGATGGATCACAGATGATAGGTAATTTAGGGTATCTATTTTTTAACTCTATAGGGATTTGCCACTGCGGATTATTTCTATATTTTGTTTTTTTGTAAGAAGAAAAACCGCGATGAATGGCTCCTAAATTTTTGATTCCTGCTGAGTGAAATCGTTCAATCGCACCTATCCATAATTCTAAATCTGGATTAATCGGATTTTTTACCAACACTATTTTGTCAGTACCTTTTAAGGCATCAGCAATTTCTTGAACCGCAAAAGGATTTACGGTTGTACGAGCTCCAATCCAAATTATGTCAATGTCGAACTCAAGTGCTAATTTTGCATGCTGTGCATTCGCAACTTCGACAGTTGTCAGCATACCAGTTTCTTCTTTTACTTTAGCAATCCATGGCAATGCTTTAGCTCCATTACCTTCAAAATTACCCGGTCTTGTTCTTGGCTTCCAAATACCCGCTCGATATACAGTTGCGTCGGTGTTTTTAAGTTCATGAGCAATTTCTAATACTTGCTCTTCTGTTTCGGCACTACATGGGCCTGCAATAACTAAGGGATGCGCTAATTCCATTTTCTCTAACCACGCTGAAAAATTTGTTGATTCCATAATTTATTTGTTATTTATTCCTGCTAAAACATCTTTTATTCGATTGGTATCTTGCATAATAGCAAATACTTCTTCGCGAGAATCAGCTTCTAATTGTTTTTTAAATGTTTCTAAATTTTTTATATACTCGTTAAGTGATTTTAATACATTGTCTTTGTTCTGTAAAAAAATAGGGGTCCAAGTTTTAGGATTGCTTTTTGCTAACCTAACCGTAGATTCAAATCCGCTTCCAGCCATATCAAAAATACTTTTCTCATCTTTCTCTATTTCTAAAACTGTTTTACCTAGCATAAAAGAACTAATGTGTGATAAATGAGAAACGTAGGCTATATGCTTGTCATGTTGCTCTGCAGAATCCATAAATACTGTTCTCATTTTGATACTTTCAAATAGAGAAACAGCTCGTTCTATCATTTTTTCACCACTCAAACGTTGCTCACATATAATATTTACCTTGTCCTTAAAGAGATCGTATATTGCTGCTTCAGGTCCAGAAAACTCAGTCCCAGAAATTGGATGTAGCGCAACGAAATTTTTTCTTTTCGGATGATTTTTTACTGCGGCACATACGGCAGTTTTAGTCGAACCAACGTCAAATACCAAAGTGTCTGAGTTTATCTGATTAAGTACCTCTAACGAAATTTTGGGAATAACGTTTACCGGTACAGCAATAATCACAACGTCAACTTCTTTAACAATATCTATTGTTGCCTCCTTAAAAATGATGCCGAGATCAAGAGCTTTTTGAATATGCTCAAGGTTATTGTCGATACCATAAATGGTCGCCCATGTTAATTTTTTTAATTCGAGGGCCAATGATCCACCGATGAGTCCTAATCCTATAACTGCTATTTTTTTCATATTAGTTCGAAACTCTGGTTAATACTTCTTTTAATTGTTCTTTCGGAGTGCAAAGAGATAATCTTATATACCCTTCGCCATTGCTACCGAACACTGTTCCTGGTGTTAAGAAAACATTGTGATGATACAATAATTCATCGGCTAATTGTTCGGAGGTTTTTCCTGTCGGAATCTGTGCCCATACGAACAAACCAGCACTACTTTTGTCATATGAACACTCTAGGGAATCAAAAATATGCCAAGCTATTTCCCTTCTTTCTGCATACATAGTGTTCAATTCTTCGAACCAACTAACTGGACTATTTAAGGCTGCTATGGCGCCTTGTTGGATACCATAAAACATTCCAGAATCCATGTTACTCTTAACTTGTAAAACTGATTGTATATTTTTCGATGAACCTAGTACCATTCCCACGCGCCAACCAGCCATATTAAAAGACTTACTCAGAGAATTTAATTCTAACGCTACTTCCTTTGCTCCTTTCACTGCTAAAATGCTTTGAGGACTCTCATTGAGAATAAAACTATAAGGATTGTCATTAACCAATAAAATTTGATGCTTTTGAGCGAAAGCTATTAAATGTTCAAATTGAGAAATTGTCGCTTTTGCGCCCGTTGGCATATGCGGATAATTGATCCACATTAATTTTACTTTTGATAGGTCTTGTTTACCTAGAGCATCCAAATCAGGAAACCAATTATTAGCTTTTGTTAAGTCATAATAGATAGGAGTCGCTTCTAATAAATTTGTCACAGAACTATAGGTGGGATAACCTGGATTAGGGATTAAAACATGATCTCCTGCATTTAAAAATGCCATTGATATATGCATAATGCCTTCTTTAGATCCCATTAACGGTAAAATCTCATCGCTTTGATCAACTGTCACATTATAATATTGGTGATAGAATGTTGCAATTGCATTTCGAAATTCTGGTAATCCTTGATAATTTTGATAACCATGAATAGTTGTATGAGTCAGACTGTGTTGGATAGCATCTATTACTTCTTGTGACGGAGGTAAATCAGGACTACCAATACCCAAATTTATTATAGGCTTACCGTCTGCTATCAACTTTCGTACTTCTCTTAGTTTTTTAGAGAAATAATATTCTTTTACGCTATTTAATCTGTTCGCCTTCAACATTCTTTTTGCGTTTACTTTGTTTATACTCTCCTAGAATTTTAACATCACTAGTTTTCTCCTCTATCTTGTTAATGGCCTTTTTAAATAGATCATGATCTTCGAAAATCACATCAGCGAAAAAAGCATAATTCCAAGGTTTATCAATTATGGGTAACGATTGTATTTTAGAAAGACTCATGTTAAAATTTGAGAATACTGCCAATACATCAACCAAACTACCCGTTTGATGTTTTGTCACAAATCTCAATGATGCCTTATTTATTAATTTCGGTTTTTCAATTTCTTCTTCTTGTTTCTTTAAAATAAAAAAGCGAGTATAGTTTTGTTCTCTGGTTTGAATCTTATTTTCAATAATCTGTAACTTATAAATAGACGCAGCTTTTTTGCTCGCAATAGCGGCAATTCCTTTAAGTTGCTTTTCTTGGATTATTTTTGCCACTTCTGCGGTGTCAGATGCTTCTACTAATTTTATATGAGGATAGGACCTAAAGAATTTACGACATTGTAAGATGGCCATTGGATGTGACCAAACTTCTTGAATATCCGCTATAGTTTGATTTTCTAACCCCATCAAATGATGGTGAATAGGTAGGTGTACTTCTCCCTGAATTTTCAAATTGTACTCGTCAATAAGCGCGTAATTTGGTAAAATAGAACCAGCCAAAGAATTTTCAATGGCCATAACAGCACCATCAACAGTGCTATCATTTATAAGTTCAGGAATTTCCACAAAGGATAAACACTCATTTAAGATGATATTGTCACCAAAATATTGATTGGCAACTTGATGATGAAAGGAACCTTTGATTCCTTGGATGGCTATTTTTTTCTTCAAACTCATAAATAGTGCAAAAAAAAAGTCCCGATTTCTCGAGACTTTATAATTCGTATTATTGATTTTATATTTACATAACACCTACAAAGCCTCGCTTCATCTTATAAAAATAAAAGAAGTAAAAATAAGCTTGCCAAGTGTTTAATAATTTCATGCTTCGCTGTCTTGAAGGAACAAATCTATACATTAAAGTCTAAAAAACAAATTTTTTTAACGCATTGCAGTGTTTTTTGTGAGATTGTTAATTTTTACCACATTAAATTATTTATTTCTTACGTAATGCGCTGAAAATTAGATAAAAATTAAGTACTTACTTTTTCTAAGAATTCTTTTCCTTTTGTATATTCTCCTAGGATCTTTAAAGTGTCAACTTTCTTTTCGATGGTTAATAGTGCTTTACAATACTCTAAATAATTATTGAAATCATGATCTATATAGAAGGCGTAATTCCAAGGCTCATTTACAATAGGCATCGATTGAATTCGAGATAGATTTAAATTGTGTCGAACACATATATTTAGTATTTCGGCGAGACTACCTAATTTATGATTTGTAACAAATTTTAGAGAAGCTTTATTATGCAGATTAACATCAATACTAAAATCTCTATTTTTAGTTAGAATGAAAAAACGAGTAATATTTAATTGCGCTCCCTGAATTGATTCTTGTAAAATTTTTAAACCATAAATATTAGCGGCAGTTTTACTTGCTATTGCCGCAATTCCTTTTATTTTTAAATCATTTATTTGTTTTGCGACAAAAGCCGTGTCTTTTTCTTCGATTACTTTTATGTGCGGATTTTTTCTAAAAAAGCCTTCACAGTTTTTGATCGCAATAGGGTGTGACCATACCTCTTCAATATCACTTAATTCTTGCCCGTCTAATGCCATTAAGTTATGTTGCATGGGTAAGTAAACCTCACCTTGAATATTTAAATCATATTTGTCGATAAGTAAATAATTAGATAAAATAGAACCGGTATTTGTGTTTTCAATTGCCATGATGGCGGCATCTACGGTACTATTTCTTAGTAATTTTGGCATTTCGCTGAACGACATGCATTCGATAAGATCAATGTCATTTCCAAAAAACTCATTTGCAACCAAATGATGAAAAGACCCTCTAACTCCTTGAATAGCTACATTCATGACGTAAGATGTTGGTTTATAATCGCTTTCTTAAATTGAACTTTTCTTGGAATTCTATATTTTCGTGTATCCATATGATAAAGGGGTTTTACATATAGGACACAAAAAATTACAAAAAGTCACAATTAGTGGAAAAATGACTTAAGCCGTCATTTTTTTTTCATCTGGTTTGTTCTCAGAATATTCACCCAATATTTTTAGACTAGATACTTCTTTTTCTAGTGCTATTAATGCATTACAATATTTTAAATAATCAGCATAGGTAAAGTCTATGAAAAACGAATAATTCCAAGGTTCATCTTGAATTGGGATGGATTGAATTTTAGATAAATTTAACGCGTATTCGTTACAAATATTTAGAACCTTTGCTAGACTTCCTAAATCATGATTTGTAATAATTTTCAATGAGGCCTTATTCAGTACACTTACATCTATATTAAAATCTCGTTTTTTTGTCAAAATAAAAAAACGCGTCATGTTGAGGTTATCTGTCTGTATATGTTCTTCTAGGATGTGTAAACCATATATTTCTGCAGCTTTTTTACTCGCGATTGTTGCGATTCCCTTGAGCTTTTTTTCGTTGATCTGTTTGGCAACAAAAGCTGTATCTTTTTCTTCAATAATTTTTATATGTGGGTGATGTCTAAAAAAACGTTCACAATGTTGTATCGCAATAGGATGCGACCAAACTTCCTTAATATCCTTCAAAGTTTGTCCTTTTAAGGCCATAACATTATGAATCATTGGGATATAAACCTCACCTTGAATATTCAAATCAAATTTATCTATCATCGCGTAATTAGATAAGATAGAGCCACTGTTTGAATTCTCTATAGCCATGACAGAGGCGTCGGCTATGTTGTTTCTTAAAAGGTCAGGGATTTCGTCAAATGACATGCATTTAGATAAATTGATATTATCTCCAAAATAATTTGTGGCCACCATATGGTGAAAAGAGCCTTCAATGCCTTGTATTGCAATATTCATTGTGTGGTAAAGTGTATAATTGTTTAGCGATTTGCAAATATAAATATTCCAGAAAAGATAATGATAAAATTTAACATTTATTATGCGTGAATAGTAATTTCATTATATTCATCTCTATCTGGATTTCAAACCAATCTAAAGAGCACTCTTATTTCGGAATGATATTTGCTATCTTTACGGCATAACTTTTTTTAATGCAACTCAAGAAATTTTCCTTAAGAACAAGAATTTTCATTTCAATGGTTTTAATCGTTGTGATTGCTTCGATTTTGATAGCTCTTATTACGATCTATCAGTATAAAGAGCAATCTGATGAGTATCACCAAGGCAGATTAGAAAGAAAGGAAAAGGCTATTATGTCGAGTATTAACCTAGAATTACAGCGCACGACTTATCCTATAGAAACTCAACAACTACATCTTATATTTAAAGATAGAATTTATGATATTTCAGAAATAAATAGTCTGGATATTAATATCTATGGTTTAGATGGGAAGTTATTAATCAGTTCCTCTTCGAGTTTTATCAAAGATACAACAAGTAATGATATTGACGAGTCGGTATTACAACAAATTGGAGATAATGCAGTACACCGAATTGTAAATGAAGAAATGAAAAATGGCATTCAATTCCAGGCTTCTTATACTTACATTAATGATAATAAATTTAAACCCATTGGTATTTTACACTTACCTTATTTAGAAGATAATACGTTTCAAGAAAAAGAATTGAAAGAGTTTTTATTTAGATTAGGAATGATGAACTTGTTTATGCTTTTCATTGCGAGTATTATTGCTTATTTCATGTCAAAGTATATCACTAAATCTATTAAAAATGTAAGTGATAAAATTAACCAAACAAGATTAGATAAGAGAAACGAAAAAATTATTTTAACCAATGCTAGTGAAGAAATATTTAACCTAGTAAATGCTTATAATGACATGGTTGATGAACTTGGTGAAAGCGCAGTAAAACTGGCTAAGAGTGAGCGTGAGCAAGCTTGGCGAGAAATGGCAAAGCAAGTAGCGCATGAAATTAAAAACCCATTAACCCCAATGCGATTAACAGTACAGAGCTTTGAACAACGTTTTGATGTCAACGACCCGAAAATAAAAGAGAAGATACACGAATTTAGCAAATCGTTGATTCAGCAGATTGACACCATGAGTTCTATTGCTTCTGCATTTTCTAATTTTGCCGAAATGCCAAAACAAAAACGAGAAGAACTCAATGTTGTTGAGGTGGTTAAATTGGCTTTGGATATTTTTAATGAAGACTTCATTCATTATTTTCATGAAGAAGAAATACTTCTTGCTCAATTAGATAAAACCCAGTTAATTCGAGTAGTCACTAATTTGGTCAAAAATGCTACTCAGTCTTTGGCAAATGTCGAGAACCCCAAAATAGAGGTAAAAGTGAGTAATCAGAATGGAAATGTTATTATTTCTGTTGCCGATAATGGTAAAGGGATTAATGAGGAAGATAAAAATAGAATATTCGAACCTAAGTTTACAACCAAATCGAGTGGGATGGGTCTAGGGTTACCAATGATAAAAAATATTGTGGAAGCTTACGGAGGAAGTATTACTTTTACAACAGAACTAAATCGAGGAACAGTATTTACTGTTACAATTCCAAAAAAATAAAATTAATGAGCTATCATAATATCTTAGTATCAAAAGAGCACAATATTGCAACGATAACAATCAATAGACCATCGAAATTAAATGCTTTGAATAGAGCTACCATTGATGAACTTCATAGGGCTTTTGAAGAGGCTAATACAGATTCAGATGTTAAGGTAATTATTTTAACAGGGAGTGGCGAAAAAGCTTTTGTGGCCGGAGCTGATATCTCTGAGTTTGCAGATTTTGATGTAAAGGAAGGTGCGAAATTGGCGAAAATGGGGCAAGAACTAGTGTTCGATTTTATCGAAAACCTTTCAACCCCAGTAATTGCTGCAGTAAATGGTTTTGCGCTTGGAGGCGGACTTGAACTTGCGATGGCATGTCATTTTAGAATCGCTTCAGACAATGCAAAAATGGGACTTCCAGAAGTTAGTTTAGGAGTGATTCCAGGATATGGAGGTACGCAACGTTTATCACAGTTAATGGGAAAAGGTAGAGCAATGGAATTAATTATGACTGCAGGAATGATCTCAGCCGAACAAGCTGCATTAAGTGGTCTTGTAAATCATGTGACCTCTATGGAAGATTTATTGCCAATGGCTCAAAAAATTGCAAGTAAAATCATGCGAAACTCACCGAACGCGATTGCCGCCGCTATTAAAGCAGTAAATGCAAATTTTAAAGATGGTGTTAACGGTTATGAGGTTGAAGTAACTGAATTTGGCAACTGTTTCGGAACAGATGACTTTATAGAGGGCACTACTGCTTTCTTAGAAAAGAGGAAAGCTAATTTTTAGAAAATATGCTTAAGATTTTACGAACAGCATTGCTCACCTTTGTGTTTTGTGTGCAAACAACATATGTTATTTCTCAAAACCAGATAAATTCTTCGAAAGAGCTGTTTAGTCTTATCGTTAATAATACAAGAGCGAACCCTCAACTTGCTATCGATAATGCTAAAAAATTATTGGTCTATAGTAAAGAGCATAAATTATATGATTCTATAGCAATCTCTTATTTGTATTTGGCAAAAGCAGGTCGTGTCAAAGGAACGTATAAATCTTCACTAGAATATGCCGATCTCGGAATTGATTTTGCATTAAAGAATAATTTATCTGAGAGCATTTTAGCAGAATTGCATTTGACAAAAGCAAATAATTTGGCCGATTTTGGTAAAATAAATGAAGCGTTGCCCGTACTTTTTGAAGGGGTATCGTATGCAGAAGCTTCTAGTAATCTCCAAACCAAAGTTATCCTGAATCATGGTTTGGGCTATATCTACAAAGAATCTCAAAAACCTCAAAAAGCAATAGAAACTTTAAAAAACAACATTGCTACCATTGAAAAAAATCAATTATTGGATAGGAAGAGTTTTGAAGTCTATTATAAAGGAATGATTATGTTATCATCTATTTATTTAGAGGAAAAGCAAAAAGATTCTGCACTGGCCTATCTCGAAGAAGGATTAAAACATGTATTGACCACAGATGATATTTTCACAACCGCAGGTTTTTATAGTAGTTTGGGCACAATTCATTTGGACAACAAAAACTATGAAGAGGCCTTTAAAAATTTAAGCAAAGGGAAAGAGCTAGGAATCAAATTAGGAAATCATTATACCAATTCGATCAATATTTATAACCTTGCTAAATATTATTATGAGTTGGGTAACTATGACAAAAGTTTGACGGAACTTCATAGTATTATTGATTTTTATACAAAGATGAACGACTTAAATTTAGTGAGTCCGGTTGTATATAATTTATTGGCAAAAAATTACAAATCTCTCGGTGATTTTGAAGCGGCTAACAAGTACTTTGAATTATATGTTCTTACCTACAAGAATTCTCAATCAAATACAAAAGCGGTAAGTGTTTTAATGCAAGAAAAGGAATTATTTGATTTAGAAAACGAGAAAAATAAAGAGCAAGGAATCTTAAAATATGCAGCGCTTTTTATTTCTTTGATTGCCTTGATCTTATTGATCTTTTTATTGAGGTTTTACAAGCTTAAAAAGAAAAATGAGTTAAAATTTCAAGAATTACTGGATAGCGCAAATTCCACAAAAAAGAAAGGTCCTATTGACACTAAAGATCATGATTTAGAAGAGAAGAACACTGCAGATGTAAATGAAGAAATTGTTACTCAAATAGTAGAAGGATTACAGAAACTTGAAGAACAAGAATATTATTTGAAACAGGAGTGTAATGCTTATAACGTCGCGAAGAAAATAAAAACTAATACGTCCTATTTGTCTAAAGTTATTAATTCCAGATATCAAAAAAACTTTAATACCTATGTCAACGATTTAAGAATAAATTATTCGATTCTTCGATTAAAAAATGACTCCAAATTTAGATTATTTTCAATTCAATCTATTGCCGAAGAATTGGGTTATAAAAGCTCCGATTCCTTTACAAAATATTTTAAACAACATACTGGTTTAAATCCGTCTTTTTATATTAAGCAATTAAATTCTTTAGATTAAAATAGTTACTTAAAGTATGGCTTTTCACCCTAAATTTATAAATATGGGGTTGGTGCCAATTTAAACCACAATTCTTGCCATCTTATATTTAAATAACTTAAAATCAATATATTAAATTTATATTTGCATCCCTAATTTTTTAAAAACAGGGATCCTTTCCTTGTTTGTCGTTGTTTTTGATTGGTTATTTGTCTCAGAAATTAATCATTAAAAACAATAACAATGAAGTCAACATCAAGTTCAAGATTTTGGAAAATAATCTTCTTAGCTCTGGGGATAGGTTTACTCTTTGGATATTCTGTAGGGTCTATTTTAAAATCTAATAATCGTTCTGACACTATTTTAGAAGTACTTAGAGAGGCATCTCAATGTGATGAGGTAAATCAAATCATTTATGCGAAGGGAGTTCAGTTTGGAAAAGAAGGTTTAAGTACTGAAAAAGGAGAATATCAATTAGTTGGATGTGAGCTCTCTTCGATCGAAGAAGAAGCAAAGAGACTCCATAATATTCTATCCGATAAGGTAAAAGATTTTCAAGAAGTAGATCTACTTGAATTGGAATTTATCAAGAACGATCAACATCAAACAATCATAATTAAAAACGGAAAAATTCAATAAAATGGAAAACAACACTCAACAACATCGCAAAGTTCAGCTCATAAAATTTTGCATTGGAATGGTCGTAGGAGCAGCAATTTATATTTCATATCAATTTATCAAATACTAACTTTTAAAAACACATTAAAATGAACATACTTATAAAATATTTCGTCATACTAATAATTTCTTTTATCGTTTTTGTGTCGAATGCACAGAAAACTGAAAATTCTCTTCTATGGAAGATCGAAGGAGACAGCATAAAAACTTCGTATCTATTTGGAACGATTCACTTAATTCCACAAGAAGATTTTATAATTACTCCAAAAGTTCAACAGGCGTTTGATGCATCTGAAGTAGTAGCCCTAGAAATTGATATGGCAGATCCTGGTTTTATGAAAGAAGTGATGGAGTTTTCATATCTTAAGGATGGGGAAGAACTAAAGTCCTTTATGGATGATAATGAATATACCTTACTAGATAACTACTTAAGGAAGCATAGTGCTACTGGTATTGCACCATATCAAAAGGCAAAACCATTTTTGTTAATGTCGGCAATAATGACTTCAATGGTCAGCAAAAAAGCTGCCAGTTATGAACTATCCCTTATTGGAATGGCGAAAAAGTCAAAGAAAGAAATAGAAGGATTAGAAACATTTGCTTCACAGGTTGCTATTTTTGATTCTCAACCATATGATGAGCAAATTGATGGACTAATTGAAATGCTTGAAGATGCTAAGAAAACAAAAGAACTCTATTTGAAAATGGTAAAATTCTATAAGGATGAAGACATTTCTGGAATGTATGATTACATGGATGAATATCTAGGTAAAGACCCTGAAATGACTAAAAAATTATTAGATGACAGAAATAATAATTGGATCGGTAAAATTGAAGCGTATTCGAAAAAAGATGCTGTTTTTTACGCTGTTGGAGCAGGACATTTAGCAGGGAAACAAGGAGTAATTAACCTATTAAAAAAGAAAGGTTTCAAAGTAACTCCAATCTTTAATTAATTCACATCGAGTGTTAAACTTTAACAAATGTCAAAAGTTCAAGGATTATATCTTTTGAACTTTTGATGTTTTTGTTGGTCACTTAATTCCATCCCATTCTGCATAAAACTGATCCAAATATTGTTGCATAAATTTATGTCTATTTGCAGCAATTCGTTGTCCAGTTTTGGTGTTCATTTTATCTTTTAGTAGTAGTAATTTTTCATAAAAATGGTTAATGGTAGGAGCAGTTGAATTTTTATATTCTTCTTTTGACATGTTCAAATTTGGTTGAATATCTGGATTATGAATTTCTCTATTTTTAAAGCCTCCATAATTAAAACATCTCGCAATTCCAATAGCACCAATAGCATCTAATCTGTCAGCATCCTGAATGACATCTAATTCTTTAGACGTAAATTTTTTACCTCTCGTAGAGAGACTGTTCTTAAAAGAAATATGTTCAATTATTTTGATAACATGTTCGATTATAGCACTATCCACATTAAGCGAAAGTAAAAATTCAGCAGCCTTTTTAGGGCCGATGGTTTCATCGCCATCATAAAATTTAGCATCGGCAATATCATGTAAGAGGGCTCCTAAAGCAACTATAAGGTCATTCACATTCTCATTTTTCGCAATGAGTTTAGCATTTAAAAACACTCTGTGAATGTGAAACCAGTCATGGCCACCTTCGGCACCGTGAAGTGTTTCTTTTACAAAGGCAATTGTTTTTTCTATTAGCAAAGATTCGTTCATACTGCAAAATAAAAAATCCTCTAAAAACTTAGAGGATTTCTTTCTATTATTTCTTTCAATTCTTTAACAGAATTCTTGATAAGCTTCTGATAAATTTTCTGCAATCATCTCAGCTGTTCTTCCCTCTATATGGTGACGTTCTAACATGTGTACCAATTCACCATCTTTAAACAACGCAACTGCCGGCGAAGATGGAGGAAAAGGGATCATGTGTTCACGAGCCTTATCTACTGCTTCTCTATCTACACCTGCAAAAACAGTGGTAAGATTCGAAGGTTTTTTATCGCCTTGTAATGACATGATAGTACCTGGTCTAGCTGTACCAGCTGCACATCCACAAACCGAATTAATCATTACTAAAGTAGTTCCGGTTTGTCCAAGTATATTGTCAACATCAGTTGCCGTATTTAATTCTTGAAAGCCAGCGTTTACAAGCTCTGCTTTCATTGGTTTTACTATTTCTTCTGGATACATATTTATATTTTTTAAGTAACAAATTAGACGACAAAGATACATATAATTACAATAAATGTATATTTGGATTTTATTAGAATAGATTAAAGTTTATGGCAAATTTTGCGAAATGGTTAGGAGCTAGTTTAGGATGGTCTTTTGGTGGGCCTATTGGCGGAATTTTAGGCTTCGTAGTAGGAAGTTTTATCGATGGTTTTACAGAAGGAGATATTAAAGGGTATCAACAGCGAATTCCTGAGGGAAAACCTAGAGCAACAACGACAAAATCAGGAGATTTTGAGGTAAGTTTGCTAATCTTGGCGGCTATTGTAATAAAGGCCGATGGTAATGTAGATCGCCGTGAATTAGATTTTGTGCGTCAAAGTTTTGTAAATATGTTCGGCGCATCTCGAGCAAATAAAGCATTTAGGTTATTTAGTGGGATTATAAAGAAAAATGACATTTCAGCACGACAAGTCTGTATTCAAATTCGGCAACATATGGATCATGCCTCGCGATTACAATTGCTTCATTTTTTATTCGGTATAGCTAAGGCGGATGGACTAGTTGGATCATTAGAAATTGAATCCATTCGAAAAATATCCGTGTATTTATACATAAGTAATAGAGATTTCGAATCTATTAAAGCTATGTTTTATACAAAGAATGATACCTTTAGTTCTTATAAAATATTGGAGATTACAAAAGATGCGAGCAATGATGAGGTGAAAAAAGCCTATCGAAAAATGGTAAAGAAACATCATCCCGATAAAATTCGTCATTTAGGGGAAGAGTATCAAAAAGGTGCCGAAGAGAAGTTTAGAAAAATTCAAAAAGCATACGAACAGATTCAAAAAGAACGAGGGATGTAATTACAAATATAAATCTAAACTTTTAGGTCCTTCTAAGACCGTTTTCGTAATTTTTGTTTGATCTTTCGCATCAATACTCGTGTGCCATTTTACTAAGGATATTTCTAGATCTTTAATTTCTAATCCAATAATCGAATTAGGATGTACGCAGCTCCCATCATTAAAATAAGGTAAGTCTCCAGGTTCAGGGAAGCGTGGACGATGCGTATGACCAGCAATTACCATTTGGTTATTGTTTTTATGCATCCAATCTTTGAGTTTCCGTTCGACTTTGATTAAATTCTTATAATTTTTAGCTGGACTCGTCGGATCTTTAACGTTAAACCATTTTTGTAACGGCATCCAAAAATAACGTACAAAAAAGCGACTTACCTTCCAAAATTTATAATTTAACCAATCTGCTTGATGTCCGTGTATTAGAAATATTTTCTTGTCCGTATTTTCGATTTCTAGTAGCACACTTTCATGAAATGTCAAATCAAAAAGCTGCTCTTTTTCCTTGATCTTTTTTGGGGTGATAAATTTATAAACCATCCGTTCTACTGCTAAGGGGTCTCTAAAAATCATATCATGGTTTCCCCAAAGTAGATACAATCTATCCTTTTCATGAAACAACTTTAAAAGTTCGAATACGTTTTTATGCGCCTTATATATGGGTTCGAAAGAATCATTTTCCCATAATTCAATGCCATCACCTAATTCTATGTATGTAAATCCTTCATCATAATATTGATTAATTGCATGTGTGTAAATTTCCATATTATGAGCGAAATCATCTGCGTAGCTATTGTCGCCTTTATGTACATCACTAAATAAAATGAGTTTGGTGTCACAATTAATTGTGATAGGTTTGGCCTTCTTAAAAGCATTGTCTAAAATAGAATGCATCATGGATGCAATTTAATTTATTTTTCAATACTAATATAACCTTTGAAAAAGTTGTCGGAATTGGTTATTTTATTTTGGCAATCCATATATCTTTTTTGCCATGGTTCATGCTAATATCGAGATCAGAGCTTTCAGTTTCTCCCACTACCACAATTTTTTGATCGCTAGTTTCAATAACACCGTTGGCAAAGTCCAATCCTGATCCACCAAGAGATTTTTCAAAAAGTAACTTTCCATTGTTATCTATTTTTAACACCCAGAAATCATTTTCTCCATTGTTTTTAGAAGCATCACCATCAGTACTTTTAGAGTTACCGGCAATCACATAGGAGCTAAATATTCCTTTACCATAATCAATCGCGAATGCTGCATCAAATCCGGATCCACCAAAGGATTTCTCCCAAATTAGGGTACCATTATCATCAATTTTTAGTATCCATGCATCCGAATTTCCCTTGCTATTCGAAATATCACCATCACCGCTAATAGCAGCTCCAACAATCATATAATTTCCATCACTGGTCCTTATAGCATCATGGCCTTGATCAATACCAGATCCGCCATATGACTTTTCCCAAAGCATCGCCCCTTTTGTGTCTATTTTAACAACCCAGAAGTCATAACTTCCATTACTGCCCGTAACATCAAAATCCTCACTTTCAGAAGCGCCTACCAACAGGTAGTTGCCATCGTGCGCCTCAAGAACTTTAAAAATTCTATCATTGTTGGTGCCACCAAAATATCTCCGCCACTCGAGATTACCAGTAGCATCTAATTTTTGAGCCCAAAACTCTCCGACACCATGTTTAGTTGAAATTGTTTCGTTTCCTGATCCATCAGACGCATCAACATCTAAGTAACCTCCAATAAAAAACCCACCATCATTAGTTTGAATAAGCGAACGACTATGATCATGACCTGCGAAACCATAAGAACGTTCCCATTGAATATTTCCTTGATTATCGAGTTTTATAATCCAATGGTCGTGTTGTCCTTGGTTTCTTGAACCGTCTCCATCAGCACTTTTACTTGGCCCGGTTATGGCATAGCCACCATCATTTGTTTGAATAATAGCTCTTCCTCTATCGTCACCACTCCCACCGTAAGTTTGTTGCCATTCTACCATCCCTTCTGAAGATAATTTTAATACCCAAAAATCATTTTCTTCAACAGATTTATCGGTAATATCTCCGTCAATACTTTTCGTCAATCCGATCACTGCATACCCGCCATCAGTTGTCTCAATAATACCTTGAGCAATATCGTCATTAGAGCCTCCAAAGGTTTTTTGCCATTCTATTTCTCCCGTTAAGGTCACAGGTGTTATCGTTGTGTCACTATCAGCACAACTTAAGCAACATGCTGCTATAATGAACGTAAGAATAAACCTATTGAAATTAACCATGGTATTTAATTACTTTTTTTGACAATAAATAATCCGCCATTAATATCACTAATGAGAATATTTCCGCTGGGAAAATAAGGATAGACATTCCAAACGCCACTAAAAGCAGCATCGTTGTTCGGAATGAATGTATCAAAAAAGCCTATTTCGGTCATTGTTCCACTTGCAATATTCGAAATATCGATCGTGCGAATACCGGCTGTATAGTTCGCCAGATAAAAAGTATTTCCTTTGACATAACCATTATGATCAATGGCCGATGTTGGGCCAGAATATTGCATTTTAAATGAAGGATTGTCTAAATCAGAAAAATCAAAAACAAGACTACGCGTATTAAAACCTAAGTTGCTTTCATCGAGCTCATCACCCAAAATAAAAAATTGTTGATCCTCTGTGAACCAACCTTGATGCGTATATCCTACATTACTATATGAAATTGTTGAAATTCTTTTCGGAGCCGCTTTGTCTGTCACATCAACGATAGCGATTTCATTTTCATTACTTCCGATAAGAATTTCTTTACCAGTATAATCTGTATCTGGGCCATTATAAATAACCGTTTGAGCATCGTGGCTATAGGCATCTTCACCGTAACCTCCTTCATCAATCGGATTTAATGGATCTTGAACATTTATGAAAAGAGGACCTCCTCTAAATGTGCCACTCCTAGATGTTCCAACAGCATAGGCATAACCCGAATCTTCATTAATCACAATATTATGTGCACTACCAAAGCCTGTATATCTGACGTCAGCATTGAAGGTCGCCGGAGCATTTGTTACAGATCTCAATCTAGTTAGATCAAAAATCTGCATCCCATGATTATCAGCTTCACTCACTACAAAAGCATAATTGTTATATACTTTAACATCTCTCCAAGAACTAGATACCGTAGCAGTTGGTAACTTTCCTAAATAGACAGCTTCATTTGGATTTGTAATATCTACAAAAGCAACACCATTGTTTAGACCTACTAAAGCATATTCTTTGTTTGTGGTTGGATCTGTCCAACCCCAAGAATCATTTGCCGAACTTGCATTAAACAGTGTTAACGGAATATGAAGTAACAAGTCATAGTCATTACAAGGAAACGTTCCTGCAATACCTCCAGAACAAGGAAGCGTGCTAAAACTAAAAGTAGTATCGCAAGCATCACCCATACCATCACCATCACTATCGGCTTGATTTGTATTTGAAACAGTTGTGCAATTGTCGGCAGCATCCGCAATGCCATCGGTATCCTCATCATCAATCGTAATCACCACCGGATCTGGATCCTCATCATCAGAAGAAGAACAATTTAAAAGGCAAAAACTCAACGTAATTGAAATAATAAATAAAAAATGTTTTTTTATATAAGCCATTATAATTGGATTTATGTAGTAGCATCAAAAACCATGCAATACTACAAAATAAACGATTTATATTATACTGTAGTACAATAATATTAGATGAAACATGATTTATACAAATTAAGTTGAATTTTTATCATCATTTATCTTTTAGCTTTTGTAATTTTGCATACAATTTAAAATAACATGCATTAATAGTAAAGTATTGATTCATAATAATTTACGCTCATATAATTTTCATATATGTTAAAAGATAAAAACGAAGAAAGAACTTCACTGGCCGAATTAGGTGAATTTGGATTGATACAACACTTAACGAATTCGATAAAGTTATCGCACAAATCATCTGTGAAAGGTGTTGGGGATGATGCAGCAGTATTAGAATTTGGTAAAAAACAAGTAG
Source organism: uncultured Flavobacteriaceae bacterium (assembly GCA_947494325.1). GTDB lineage: Bacteria > Bacteroidota > Bacteroidia > Flavobacteriales > Flavobacteriaceae > Aureibaculum. The sequence goes on along the minus strand of CANLUS010000001.1, from coordinate 340,700 downwards.
TAGTCTCGACTGATTTATTGGTAGAAGGTGTGCATTTTGATTTATCGTATGTACCTCTAAAACACCTCGGTTATAAAGCGGTAATGGTGAATCTATCAGATGTGTATGCTATGAATGCAAATGCCACTCAAATTACGGTTTCGATTGCTGTGTCAAATCGTTTTCCGTTAGAAGCTATAGAAGAATTATATACCGGTATTCATCTAGCTTGTAAAACATATGGGGTTGATCTTATTGGAGGAGATACAACTTCATCAACGAAAGGATTATTAATTAGCGTTACAGCTATTGGTGAGGCCGAGGCAAAGGATATTGTTTATAGAAATGGTGCGAAATCAGGAAATTTACTAGTAACTACAGGAGATTTAGGTGCAGCCTATTTAGGGTTGCAAGTTTTGGAGCGTGAAAAACAAGTTTTTCAAGCGAATCCAAATGCGCAACCAGATTTAGATAATTACACTTATTTAGTTGAACGACAATTAAAACCCGAAGCTCGACAGGATATTCCTCAATTATTAAAGGATCTTGATGTAAAACCAACTGCAATGATTGATATTAGTGATGGTTTATCATCAGAAATCATACATATTTGTCAGCAAAGTAAAGTTGGGTGTAATTTATATGAAGATAAAATACCTTTGGATCAGCAAGTTATTTCAACATGTGAAGAGTTTAATATAGATAGTACGATGGTCGCTTTGAGTGGCGGAGAAGATTATGAATTATTGTTTACAATTGATCCTGATGATTATCCTAAAATAAAGGCGAATCCAAATTTATCGGTTATTGGTCATATGACTGATCCTAACGAAGGAATGTATTTGGTAACACGTGCAAATCAAAAAATAGAATTAACAGCTCAAGGCTGGAATTCACTCTTAAAAAAAGATTAAAGTTATTTTAACAGGGTTTCAAGAAGCTTGGCTAATTCTTCTCCGTGAACATTTTTAGCAATAATCGTTCTATTTTGATCGATTAAAAAGTTATCAGGTAAAGCTGTAACAGCGTAATCATAAGCAGCGGGTGTTTTGAATCGCTCTAATGAAGAAACATTGCTCCATATACGGTTGTCTTTTTCAATGGCGTCTATCCATTTTTGCTTCTGGTCATCCAAAGACACCCCGTAGATATCGAAATCGGCTCGATCATAAGTAGCGTAAATATCATTTAAACTACCACTTTCTCTGCGACATGGACCGCACCAACTTGCCCAAAAATCGATTAAAATAAATCTTGAACGCACAGAAGATAATTTAAGCTCCGTTCCATCAATAGATGGTAAAAGAATATCAGCAGTTCGCCCTCCTATTGAAGTTTGTTGCAATCTGGTTACTTTTTCTCGTATTTTTTTCGAGATTTCAAGATCTGGATATTTCGTTTCAAAATTGGAAGCTATAGAATCAAAAAGACCAAGGTTTTTAGCTCCTTTCCATCGTAAAGAAGTTGCATAAAGTCCAACAGTCTCGCCCATGTTATTCTTAATAAACTTGTTCAATTCATCTAAATGTGCGTGGTAGTTAGACAACTCAAGTTGACCTAATTCAGTAATTTTTTGGAGGTCAGGATTTTCATCTTTCTTTAACTCTTTAATACTGCGTCTTACCGATTCGACCAATCGATCTAAAGATTCAACTCTAAAGTTTTCATAGGCCGCTAAATCTTCTGCATCTTGAGATCCAGAAATAGTTATGGTAGCATTCTCAGAATTATAATTTTTAACGTCAACGCGAATATTTTGATTCTTTCCTATTGCAAGTGTGACACTTTTTTTATTGGGAAACTTTAGAGAATATACATAAGGCTCAATGTTATAAAATGCTCGAAAAGCACCTTGTCTGTCCACTTTTATAGTGTCAATGACCTCGATTATTTTGCGTTCGATATCTGTTTCTTTTTGCAAGATAAGGTACGTCGCAGATGCAGGAGAAATGTGTCCATTGATCTCAACTGTCTTGGGTTCTTTTTTTGTACATGAAGTAATAACAAAAAATAAAAAAAGGATTTGAACTAGCGTCCTCATAAAACTAATATTTTGATAGACAAATTGACGTAAAAATAATGAGTTAATTACAAGATTTAACAAATGATTTAATTGCTTTTAAAGTTTCTTCAAAATTTTCAATATAACTCATATGTCCATCAGGTAACTCCACCAGTCGAACATCAGTATTTAAAAGTTGCTCAAGAATATCGGGATATGCTAATATAGGGTCCTTCTTTCCTAGGATCATCATTTTTTTATAAGGAGAAAAATGGAGCAATACTTCACGATCATTTCTAATTTTCATGCCTTCAAGGGCAGCGACAATACCTTGTAATGGTGTTTTCAAAGCTTCTTTTTTTACTCGACGTACTTCATTCGAAAATATCACTCTATTTTTAGGTCTAAATAAATCGGTGATGGCCATTCGTATAAAACTTTTGTGATTTTGTTTTACAACCTTTATTGCTCTATCCCTATGTTGTCGTTTTTCGACAGAATCGGCTCTCGCTGTAGAGTTGAGTAAACAAAGTCCTTTTACCGAATCTGGAAATGTTTCCGCGAAAGCGAGGGCTACATAACCGCCCATAGAATGACCAATAAAAACGGAACGTCTAATTTTTAAATATTGCAAAACAGTGTTTATTGCCTCGGCCATTGCTTCCATGGTATGCACATAACCTAGGCATTCGGTTTGTCCATGTCCTAATAAATCAAGACAAATAACCCGATTTCTTTTCGAGAGATGCGGTACAATGGTATCCCACATGGTAAGATTTTCAAGAAATCCATGTAATAGTACAATCGCCGAACCTTTGCCAGTATCGGTGTAAAAAAGATTGATTCCTTTATGTTGTAAAGTCATTTTAAGTATATTCGAAAAAAATTCAAACTTAATGAACAAAACTAAAGAAATACTGGTAACGGGTTTCGCATTATTTTCGCTTTTTTTTGGAGCAGGTAATTTATTATTACCACCACTATTAGGATATAATGCAGGTGAAGATTGGTTTTGGGTCACTTTCGGATTTATGATCACTGCCGTGATGATTCCAATACTTGGGATTTTAGCTCATGCCCGATTACAAGGTACCATGTTTGATTTTGCCAAGAAAGTGTCACCAACTTTTAGTGTTGTGTACTGTGTAATTGTCTATATTATTTCGATCACATTGCCTTCACCAAGAACGGCATCGGCAACACATGAAATTGCCATCGGCCCTATGTTTGGTGCAGACCCAATTGTGACAAGCAGCGTGTACTTTTCTTTGGTGTTGTTATTTGTATTAAATCGGTCTAGGATATTAAATTTAATAGGAAAGTATCTAACACCTTTTATCGTTGTTATTCTATTTTTAGTAATCGGGATTGGTTTATTTTCGAGTGACATGGGTATGAACCCTTCTACTTTTGAAGCACCTATCGTAAGCGGAATCTTAGAAGGATATCAAACCTTTGATGCCATAGGCGCAGTTGTCGTTGGAGGGGTTATTATTATTTCGTTGAACTTAAAAGGTTTTACTTCACAGACGGATAAGAAAGAATTGATAAGAAAGGCAGGTCTGATTGCTGGAGTAGGATTATTTGTGATCTACGCGGGCTTGATTGCAGTAGGTGCGTTTTATGGTTCTGAAATTTTTGTAGATGGTGCGTTAAATAATGATGCGCAACGTGCAACGTTGTTGCGAGGGATTAGTTTAGCGACTTTAGGCAACATTGGAAATTCCTTTTTAAGTGTGTTGATATCGTTGGCATGTTTTACCACGGCAGTCGGGATAGTAACCGGTACGGCCGATTACTTTAAAGGGCTTTTTAATGAATCTAAGAAAGTGTATACTGCATCAGCTATTATAGCATGTCTCATTGGTATCGGTGTTGGAAAATTAGATTTTCATGATATTGTTGTGATTGCTTTGCCAGTTTTAATGTTCATTTACCCGATTACTATTGTATTGATTTTACTAAATATTGTACCTGAAAAATTTGGATCTAAATTGGTATTCAGATTCGTAGTGTTGGCTACTTTTATATTTAGTATTCCCGACTTTCTTGGATATATAATACCTAAAGAAAGCCTACAAGGTGTAAAAGAGATAATTCCATTGTCGCAATATAGTTTAGGTTGGGTATTGCCAGCATTGGTCACTTTTATATTGGTGAATTGCTTCATTCTTTTTTCGTCGACCGCAAAATATGAGTAGGTTTCGATAGGTTTACTTTAGTGTAAAGAATGCTTTCATTGGTGTTTTATTTAAGGAATGTATCACTAATGGCTAAAAAAGATTCTTTATATTTTTTCGAAATAGGCACTTCCAGTTGTGTTAAACTGAGTGTTGTTGAATTCTTCCAATCTTTAAAATGAATTGGATTAATGATATGTGAACGATGTACCCTAACTAAATTTGGAATATCAGCATGAATATTCTTTAAAGTATTTCTAAGTAGTTTTTTTTGAAGGTTTTTACCTTTTAAATAATGGACTTCTACATAGTTGTCGGCGCTGGATATGGAAACCAGATCTGAAGGGTTTATCTGTAAAACATCTAATTTGTTTTCTCCTTTTAGAATTATTTTTTTAAGAGGTTCACTTTGTGCTTTTCTATTTAAAAACCATCGTGCAAAAACAAGTATTGACAGTAATACAAAGAATATTGGATAATAAACTTGGGTTGTAAATTTTTCGAACGAATATTCGCCGTTTATGATGTCAGACCTATAATACAAATAACTACCAATCCATGCCAAGAAATTAAATACACCAATGAAAAGTATTTCCAAGAATAAGGTCCAACGACCTAATTTTGAAAACATCCAATTTTGTATCGGAATTAAGATCAAATAAGAAATACATGAGATCACGCCATAAAAGGGTAGAATTTCTAAACGAATTAAAAAAGGCAATTCAGCAATATCAAAAGGAGCTATAAGCACTAAAAATCCAACAAGCCAGAGACTTATAATTGCAGCGACTAAAAAATGTTTTTTGTAAGAAGTATTGAGCCGTAAGTTTTGCATAGACTATTTATAAATTGAGATGGCTGTTGCGTAACTGCAAGATAGATAGTACATGTAAAAAAACAGCAACTGGCATTAAAAATCCGGCAATAAGAACATATGGATATGTAAACGCTTCTAATGGTAACAACGGAATGTTACTTCCATAAAGGTCAGGTTTATAAATTGCGGTTATAAAAAGAAAAATAACACTAGCCAATACGCCCAAGCCTATATAGTTCCAAAAAAGGACCGCTTTTTTCGAAAGCCATTTTCTGTTATAAACGGCGTAGGCAATAACTGGTGCAGTAAATCCAAAAATCATATCAAAGTTGTACCCTTCGATAGTAACATGATAATTTAAAATCCCTTGGGCTACAGAAAAAACAAAGAGCGTCTCTACGACAATTCTAAATGATTGAAAGTAAATAATCCAGTGTTGTGGAATCTCATGAATCCATTTTTTGTTGCGACTTCTATATAAAAACACTCCGGTAAAAATAAAAGAAGGAACAATAAATGCCAAGGCAAATCGAGGAGGAAACTCATATGATTGTAATAAAGAAGTCGATGACAGCGATAAGATAAAAAACTGCCAAATCGCGAGACCAAAAATTAGTAGGATTTTATCCCTTTTAGGTTTTGAACTTGAAGATTTAATTGCTTTAAAGCCAATCCTTAACAAGAATATAATGGTGACTAAAGTCAATGCGAGATATCCCAGTTTAAGTAGCATCCATGATAGATTTTGAGATTTATTAGTGCCACTAAGTTCGATGAAAAAATTATCAAAAACAAGCCAATTCTAGGTAATTGTTTTATACAATTCTGTTATTATTTCTTGTAATGAGTAAATGTTATATTTGTGTGGTTCTTAAAAAATAGTATGAAACAAACCTTTAGATGGTATGGGCCCGATGACCCTGTATCGTTATCAGATATTCGACAAGCTGGTGCAACAGGGGTTGTTACGGCGTTGCATCATGTTCGAAATGGTGAAGTATGGGCTTTGGACGAAATACAAAAACGGAAAAACGAAATTGAAAATTGCAATTTGTGTTGGAGTGTGGTCGAAAGTGTTCCGGTTCATGAAGACATAAAGACGAAGTCTGGAAACTTTCAACAGTACGTTGAAAACTACAAAAGAAGTCTTGAAAATTTGGCGAAATGCCGTATTAATGTCGTTTGTTATAATTTTATGCCAGTGTTAGACTGGACAAGAACTTCATTAGAATATGAGTTGCAAAATGGTTCGAAAGCACTGCGTTTTGATATGACTGCCTTCGTTGCTTTTGAAATCTATATCCTTCAAAGACACAATGCAAAAACCGCCTATTCTGAAGATCAATTAAAGAAAGCAAAGGATTATTATAAAACCCTTTCAGAAGAAGATATTGTCAAACTTACCAAAACCATTATTGCTGGATTACCAGGAGCAGAAGAAGGGTATACCTTAGATCAGTTTCGAAAGGCTCTCCATGTTTATGATGAAATTAATGCGCAAGAACTTAAGGAAAATTTAGTTGCATTTTTAAGAGAAATTATACCTGTTGCAATTGAAAATGAAGTGTTAATGTGCTTGCATCCTGATGATCCACCGTTTTCTATTTTAGGGTTACCTCGAATCGCAAGTACTGAGGCAGACTATGGCTATATTTTCGAACAAGTTCCGAGTGTGTATAACGGAATGACGTTTTGTTCGGGGTCACTAGGTGTTATTTTAGAAAACAACTTGGAAAATATCTTCAAGCGGTTTGCGGACCGTATTCATTTTATTCATTTAAGAAGTACTAAAAGAAATGAAGAAGGCAGTTTCTATGAAACAAATCATTTAGAGGGTGATGTTGACATGTTTAGTGTCGTGAAGGTAATTTTGGAAGAAGAGGTTCGAAGAAAAAAGAAAGGGAAATTTTATGATATTCCTATGCGACCTGATCATGGGCATCAATTGTTAGATGATTTAAGAAAAGACACCAACCCTGGTTATTCGGCTATTGGTCGACTTAAAGGATTGGCGGAAATTAGAGGTCTTGAAGTAGGGATTCGAAGGAGTTTTAATTTATAAATTCAAATTTATTTAGCTCCAAACTCGTTGTAAAAAGGCTATGAAATTTTTATGCATGATGTTTTCAATGTCAATATTCTTATACCCTTTTTTTAATAGTAAATCTGGAATTTTTTGTAGATCTGCAATGGTATCCATATCATAAGGAGCTTGTTCTTTTCCGAATCCACCATCAAGATCAGTACCAATACCTACATGTAAAGAATTACCAGCCAATTGGCAAATATGATCGATATTATCAATCATCTGAGTAAGACTAACACCCATCTCTCGTGGATTGGAAACACCTCGAATCCAATTTGGAACCATCATCCAAGCGTCTAAGGCCACTCCTATTACAGCATCCCGTTGGATCAACTCGGTTATCTGTTCATCTGTGAATTGTCGATTGTGATTTACAAATGTCCTACAGTTATTATGACTTGCCCAAATCGGACCATTATAAACTTTCATCGTTTCCCAAAAACTTACATCGCATAGATGTGTAGCATCGAGAATTAAATTAAGAGCTTCTATTCTTTTTAATAACTCTTTACCCTTTGTGCCAATACCACCAATCGAATCGGTTCCATGTGCATAGGTTCCCGGGCCATAATGTGCAGGGCCGATAGCACGCAATCCCTGGTCATAAGCTCTGTCAAGATGATCGATAGTTACTATAGAATCAGCTCCTTCAAGGCTTAGTATATAACCTATCGGTTTTTTTTCGTCGGTCTTTGTCCAGTTTGCAAAATGTTGATTTAATTGAGTTAAATTGGTAATCTGAGTCATTTCGCCCAACTCTTCCATGGTTTTATACCATGCTAATTGTCCTTGTGTTTGCGCCCATGCTTGTTGCGGTGAATTCCATCCCGGTAAGTTATTATCTCTTTTCACATAGCGGGCGATTTGCGTTGCGACACAAAGCCCGATGTTCCCTCTTCTCATTGCATCAAGAGAAACCATGTTTCTAGTTCGATCGGGTTTATCTGACATTCCAATTTCCTGGTTTCTTAACTCATGAACCGGTAAAGTAAGATCTCTATTCCATTCCATGGCATTCATTGAAAGATCTAGATGTGCATCAAAAATAAACATAAGGATTATGTGTTAATTATATATTCGTTTTATGATCTCTAGCAATGACTTTGTAGGCACCTATTATTTCTCCATCGTTTACGGTTAATACCTCCTTGTATTTAGTTACCGTTGGACAAATATGATATGGTATTGAATAGGTTACATCTCCAACATGATAAGCATCCGTATTATCACATGACAGAACTAAGTGTTCCTCACTATGGCCTATCTGTGTATAATTATCGACATTTAAAAATTGAACTCTCGGAAACTGCATTTCAGAAGCTACAGATTTATGACCAAGATCTAAACAGAGTAAATTCGTATTTGGTTTACTGATAATTCTACTAAACAAAACTGCCGCTGGTAAAAATGTTAGATCCGGGAATAAATTGGTATATCCTTGATCCCATAATAATGGTGTGCCAGGACTTACGACTATACCTGCTCTTTTGGAATGAATTGGAAAACTGGGCGTACCTCCGGCAACAATAGTGTCTATTTTCAGACCTGAGCTTTCGATGTTACGCTTTAGTTGAATTACCAATTCGAAAGCAGCATCACATTGTTTTTTACGTTCATCAAAATTTGTAATTCTGATATGACCATCATATACATGCAACCCTTTTACTAGAATATTAGAACATGCAGTCATGGTTTTATATAACTCTAGTGCTTCTTCTGACGGCCAAATGCCAGTTCTGTTCATTCCATTATTAATATCTAAAAAAAGAGAAACAGTAACCTTATTTTTATCAGCAAGATTATTTATGTTGGTGACGGTTTGGTGATTATCAACAAGCGTAGAAAATTTAATCTTAGGATATGCTTTTAGTAAGGCAAAAAACCGATCAACATTAGCTCCTACAGGTTGCATGGCAAGCAATACATCTTGAGCACCACATTCAGCCAATAATTCGGCTTCGGCAATCGTGGCACACTTAAATTGATGAATACCATGTTTTAGTTGTAACTGAATAACTTCAGCCATTTTATAGGTCTTGATATGTGGACGTAAGAAATCGGTACCTCCCGCAATATCAATCATCTTAAGTATGTTCTTTTCAATTCTTTTTGGATAGACCAATAATGAAGGAGAAATAACATTTTCAGTAGTTCGTATTTGGTACCAAGGTGCACTCATACTTTACTTATGAAGTTCAAATACGGCCTCTATTTCAACAGGAATACCATCTGGTAACATCATACCGACGGCACTTCGTACACCGATACCATTTTCTTTACCAAAGACGTCGGCCATTAATTCACTAAAACCATTAATTACTAATGGTTGCCTTTGAAAGTCTGGGGTACAATTGACCATACCCAAAACTTTTACCAATCTTTTAATGTTATCGAGTGCTCCGAAATGTGTTTGTATGGTTGATAACATCGTTAATCCTACTTGTCTAGCAGCTAATTTACCTTCTTCAAGACTAATGGTATCACCTACGCGTCCTTGCATTAAGGTGCCATCGAAGTTCATAGGAGCTTGACCAGATACATACAAAAACCCGTCGACAACTAGTACGGGTCTATAGACACCTGCAGGTTGCGGTGCAGGCGGAAATTCTAATTTCAATTCTTTTATTTTTTCTGATGGTAAATTTATCATCTCTAGTTTATTTAAATAACAGCATTCATAATTAAAACACCAATAAGTCCCATGGTCCCAACTGTTGTTTCCATTACGGTCCATGTTTTGAGGGTATCCTTCACACTCAGATTAAAATATTCTTTATATAACCAAAACCCACTGTCGTTTACATGAGAAAACATTAAACTTCCGGATCCGATTGCTAGTACCATTAATTCTGCACTAACTCCTGTATTTGCTACTATCGGCAGTACGATTCCAGCTGCTGTAAGACCAGCTACAGTTGCAGACCCTACGCATACTCGAATAATTGTGGCAATGAGCCAAGCTAAAATTAAAGGAGATATGCTTGAGTCACTTAACAAATCTCCAATATAGGTACTAACCCCACTATCAATTAATATTTGTTTTAGGGCACCGGCGCCTGCAATAATTAGGAGTACCATGGTAATACTTGAAATAGACTTTGTTAATGAGTCCATCAATTCTGTCATCTTCTTGCCCCTTGCAAGTCCTAAGGTATATATCGCAACTAACACAGAAATAAGCATAGCAATGACTGGATTACCCATAAATATGATAATGGTTTTAAACGTCGACTCACCGGGAAAAAAATGAGATGCTATGGTAGAAATAATGATCAATATTACAGGAAGTAAGGCTGTGAAAATACTAATTCCCATTTTTGGCATTTCATGATCCTTTAAGATAACAGGATTATAAAATTCTTTCAAAGGAGTTGCTTTTATATGTTTAATCGTTCTCGAAAATAAAGGTCCTGCTACGATAATAGTTGGAATCGCAATAACGATTCCATATAATAATGTTTTGCCAATATCCGCCTGGAACATTTCTGCAATAGCGCTCGGTGCTGGATGTGGGGGTAAGAAACCATGTGTAACAGATAAGGATGAAAGCATGGGTAGGCCTACATAAATTAACGGTAGACCTGTTGATGCAGCTACCGTGAATACCAATGGCACTAAAATGACAAACCCAACAGAATAGAACATCGGAATACCTACAATAAAACCAGCTAGTACTAGCGCCCACTGCACATATTTTAGACCGAATTTCGAAACTAAGCTAGAAGTGATACGCTGTGCCGCTCCACTATCGGCAACCAATTTACCCAGCATGGCTCCAAACCCTAGAATCATGACTAAAAATCCAAGCGTATTTCCAATACCATTTTGAATGGATTGAATCACATTGGTTAGTTCCATTCCTTGAAGAATACCTACTAAAAGGCATACTATGATAAATGAGATAAATGCGTTGAGTTTAAATACAGCGATTAAAATAAATAATAAAACGATTCCTGAAATAACAATTAATAATGGCATGAGTTGAGAAGGGGTTAATAGCGTTTCATAATAGAATTCCCGAATTTAATAAAAATAAATGCATTGATTGTATGCTTTGGAATATTAGTTTGATTTGATAACGCGGCTAATTTTTATCTTTATTAAATTTGAGTGTCAAATTTTAAAAAAATTACGACTAATAATTTTAATTCATAAATGTTATCCGTTATATGGCTGTTCAAGATATCGCGACATACACCTTTAAAGATACTTTTTCACTAAGTGTAGTTCAATTTGAAAAGGCATGTGTTGTGAATAAACCCGAGCAAGTAGATGCATACAGTATGTACTGGATAAAAGAGGGCAAAGGCACTTATAATATTGATTTTGAAAGTTATTCTTTTGATGGGAATGTTTTATTCTTTTTATCTCCAGGACAAGTTTTTGCCGTAGATTCTGAAAAGATTAAAGAAGCTTACAAAATTACTTTCATCCGTGATTTTTACTGTATACAGACTCATGATAAGGAAGTTTCTTGTAATGGCGTACTATTTAATAATATTTATGAAACTCCATTTGTTAAGCCTTGCAAGGCGGATATTAAAAAGCTCGATTTTATTATTAGTAGTCTTATTGAAGAGTTTCAGAACAATGAAACCGCACAGTATGATATGTTACAGGCATACTTGAAACAATTTATCGTATTGTCTGTTAGGATTAAGAAGGAAGATTTTAAAATAAAAGAGGATCCTCAAACAAAACTGTTTAAAGATTTTAGTTTACTAGTTGATTTGAATTTTAAAAAAGAACATTCGGTTACGTATTATGCCGAAAGATTAGGACTGTCTCCTAAATCAATTACAAAGCACTTTCAAAAAAATGGAACTATTTCTCCAAGTGACTATATTAAGAATAGATTGTTATTAGAAGCAAAGCGTCAATTGATCTATTCTGACGATTCTGTAAAACAGATAGCTTACGACTTAGGATTTAACGATCCTGCTTATTTCACTCGATTCTTCACGAAATCAGCACAAAAATCACCACTTCAGTTTAAAAAAGAGTATAAAAACTAGGCTTGTCCAAGTACTAGGAACTTTTGTCCATTTTCTACGGCTCTTTTCCGCCGCATCTTTGTAGTGTAATTAGAAACAAACATTTCTTGATTCCAAAATCAAGATTACATATTAATCACTATTTCCGTGAAAACGGAAATCCAAAACGAAGAAAAAATGGACATACAATTAAATCAAGAAGATTTTCAAAAAACGATTGAAATTAATCAAAAAGTACTCATCGATTTTTATGCAGACTGGTGCGGTCCATGTCAGACATTATTACCAACAGTTCACAAATTAGCTGATGAGTTTGATGGAGACGTATTAATAAAAAAAGTGAACGTAGATCAAAATGCCGAGTTAGCGGCTTCATTCGGTGTAAGAAGTATACCAACATTGGTTTTCATATCGAATGGTGATGAAGTACATAGACAAAACGGATTAGTATCAGAAAGAGATCTAAGAGCACAGATAAATAATTTAAAAACAGCCTAAATATGGAAAATTATAATGCATGCCCAAATTGCTGGGGATATCAAGAGTATGATGAAAGCAATTTAGAGAGATTAACAAACACAATAGAAAAACAATAATAACAATTAAAAAATAATAAAATTATGAGCACATTTAATGTACCAACGAGAGAAGAAGTTTCAGAAAAAAATCAAGCAATTTTTGACAACCTGCAAAAAGGATTAGGATTTGTACCGAATTTATTTGCTACTTATGCGTATAGCGACACAGCGTTAGAAAACTACTTGAATTTTAGCAATGCAAAAACGTCGCTTTCTACAAAAGAGAAAGAAGTAGTAAACTTAGCAGTGAGTCAAGTAAATGGATGTGAATATTGTTTGTCAGCGCATACCGCAATAAGTAAAATGAATGGCTTTACCGATACTCAGATCTTAGAATTAAGAGCTGGAAACGCTTCTTTCGATACAAAATACAACGCATTAGCTGCATTGGCTAAAAACATTACAGAGAGTAGAGGAAATACAGATGCAACACTGTTAGAAAACTTCTTTAATGAAGGATATACAAAAGGAAATTTGATCGATGTTATTTCTTTAGTTGGAGATAAAACAATCTCTAATTACATCAACAATACAACGCAGATACCAGTTGATTTTCCAGCAGTTCAAAAGTTAGAAGAATTAGTTTAATTAAAATAAAATATAAAATGTCAAACCAGATAGAAAAAAATTTGAAACACATTCATGAGTTACTGGCAGAAGCTAAGTTTATTGAAGCCATGGAAACATATTTACATGATGATGTTGAATTAAGAGAAGGAAATGGGGACCCAAAGAAAGGAAAGCAATTTAATCTTGACTTTGAAAACGATTTTATTGACAATCAATTAGAGGAGTTTATTAGATATGACGTCAAAGACATTGCGGTTCAAGGAAATTATTCTTTTTATACTGCCGAAATGGAGTTAAAATTGAAAGATGGCAGTACGATGCTATCAGAACAAGCAGTAGCTACTCAATGGAAGGATGGAAAAATTTATAGAGAACGCTATTACCACGCTTAAAATAGAAACATTAAAACGAAATAATATCACAATTTAAAAATTAAAACAATGAAAAATTTAGTAGTAGGATTATTTTTAGTAGCATTTACATTAACAGCTACGGCTCAAGACAAAATGACTAAGAAAGAAGCAGTTAAAATAGTTTCTTTAGAACAAACAAAAGGTGAATTCACACAGAAACAAATCACACTTTCTGAGGGTACTTATATTTTTGAAATTTCGAATAATGAAGTAGGACATAACGTAGGTTTTGTATTAGCGCCAAAAGGAAAAACAGATGCAGCGAACCATATTAAAAATGCATATGTTACTTCTCAGGTAAAAAATAATACCAAAGAAACGTCTAAAACGGTTACGTTAAAAAAAGGAGAGTATGTATATTTCTGTCCTTTAAATCCAACACCGCAATACAGTTTAATCGTAGAGTAGTTTAGATTTGATTAGTGAAAAGGTGCACTTGAAAGAGTGCACCTTTTTTGGTTAAAAAATTTAGGCTTTTATTAACTGTTACACATGTTTTTATAAATTAAATTTACATAAAACTCTTATTATGAAACAGCTAACTATTATTTTATTCTTGTTTATTTGTGTTCAAATGAAGGCCCAAGAAAAGGAAATTGCCATTAAAGAGGTGACTCAAACTAGTTATAATTATATCGATACTTTTTATAAAGTAGATACGACCTTGGCTTATAAAAGTGTTCATAAAGATTTAAGAAAAGTGGGCTGGTGGTATGATTCGAAGAAGAGTTCATATTCTGATGCATTAGAAATGCCATTTGAAGCCTTAATCAATTTGGCAAAAAAATGGAATGTAAAAGGGGGTCAAGCGAATGCATCAAGTCCTAGAATAGTGGAGGTACTCGAAGTGTCAGATAAAATTGCAGTAACGAAAGTAACAGCAGTTTGGGGAATAGATTATTTAAATATGGTTCATACAGCTGATGGATGGAAAATCATCAATATAGTTTGGCAATCGAAACCGAAATTTTCTTTGAACGAATAGAATAGGGATTATTTTTTAGATAATTCGTCTAAAGCATTCACTAAATAATCAATGTCTTTTTTTGTGATGTAGATCGCAAATGAAAATCGTAATGCGTTTAGACCAAAATTGGTCATAGGTCTACAATCAATTCCATAATTATCAAACAATTGTATTTTCATTTCTTTCACATCCTTGCCTAGAATTTCTACAACTTGAATAGCGCATGAAAGGTCATCAGATGAAGGTGTTTTTAGTTTAAAACTCGTGTTTGATGCAATTTTTGAACGAAAGTAATTTTTAAGTTCATAGGATCTATTATGAATTTTTTGTGATCCTAAACTATTGTGAAAATCGACGGATGCCCCGAGCCCTAAAACCTCCGGTAAATTTCTAGTATTGTAGTTTTCTAATCGCCTAATACTTTTGTCAGTGTAACCTCGAGCGACCAATAGAGGTTTTAAATGGTATTGACTGTCCTTTTTTGCATAAAATATACCAACCCCTTTCGGAGAAAATAACCACTTATGAGAACTTGCTGTAAAAAAATCGCATGATAGATCATGTAAATTGATTTGAAACATTCCTGCAGATTGTGCGCCATCAACAGCAACTAAAATTCCCTTTTCATGAGCCATTTCTGAAATTTCCTTTACTGGTAATATCATTCCATTGGTATTTACGATATGGCACATCGATATGATTTTGGTTTTCGGAGTTATAGCATCTCGATATACTGCCACAATTTCGTCAATACTTTTCGGAAGTATGGGCAACCTAGGTCGAATTAATTTGACTCCTTTTGTTTGTTGCCAAACCTGCCAGGGAATTGTGCCACTCGCGTGTTCATGATCAGCAAGAATAACCTCATCGCCAGGATCTAAATCAAAACTTCGAGCTATGAGATTCATACCTTCGGTGGTATTGTGAATAATAGCAATTTCTTCAGAAGAAACAGAAAATAATTCAGCAACACTTTTTCGAGTGTTTTCTTTTTCATCATTCCATCCGCCCCACATATATTTTGATGGAAACCCATCTAAAGTCGCTCTAAATTTTCTTGTTGCATTTTGAATACTGAAAGGAGAAGATCCTAGCGAAGCATTATTAAAATAATGCAATTTACTCGCAAACACGAACTGTGTTTTGATATGTTCCCAAAAAGCTTCCGTTGTATTTTCTTCTGAATCGTATAAAAATTCTAGTTGTTTTTGAATGGTCGGTGTTGCAAACGTCGGAAACATAGTTATACCAGCCACACCTGTAGCTAAAGATTGAATAAATTTTCTTCGATTTTTAGATTCCATTAAGACATTTTAAAAAGATGTAATTATGACATCAACTCTTCGATTTCATCGACTTCGATAGGAATATTCTTCATTAAGTTAATAGGCTCACCTTTTTTCTGAATTACCACGTCATCTTCTAGACGAATTCCAAAACCTTCATCTGGAATGTAAATGCCAGGCTCAACGGTAAAAACCATATTTGCTTGCATAGGTTCTGTCAATATACCATAATCATGTGTGTCAAGACCCATGTGATGAGAAGTTCCGTGCATAAAATATTTCTTATATGCCGGCCATTCTGGGTTCTCATTTTTCACGTCGTTTTTGTCAAGAAGATTTAAGCCGATTAATTCCGATGTCATGATCTTACCAACTTCTATGTGATATTCACCCCAATCTGTACCCGGAATTAATAATTTAGTCGCTTCGTTTTTAACTCGTAACACCGCATTGTAAACCTCTTTTTGTCGCTTCGAGAATTTCCCAGACACGGGTATGGTACGTGTCATATCACTAGCATAATTGGCATATTCTGCACCAACATCCATCAAAATAAGATCACCGGGTTTACATTCTTGATTGTTTTCTATATAATGTAACACATTGGCATTATTACCAGAGGCAACAATAGGAGTGTAAGCGAATTTTTTCGAACGATTTCGTAGAAATTCATGTATAAACTCTGCTTCAATTTCGTACTCCATAACACCAGGCTTTACGAAGTTCAATACTCGTCGAAAACCTTTTTCAGTAATAGTACATGCTTGTTGAATTAAATCTATTTCAATGGGATCCTTTACTGACCGTAGTCGTTGTAAAATAGGGTTACTCTTAGCAACTGCATGGGCAGGATATGTATCTTTTAACCATTTGGTAAAACGATCTTCGCGAGTCTCTGTTTCTACCGATGCTCTGTAATGTTCATTAGTATTGATATATATCGTATCGCATTGTGTCATGATTTCGAAAAGTACGCGCTTCATATCTTGTAACCAATACACTGTTTTAATCCCGCTAGTTTTTAAAGCAGCTTCTTTAGTTAATTTCTCACCTTCCCAAACTGCGATATGATCATTGGTCTCTTTTAAAAATAATATCTCACGATGCTTTTCTTTTGGGCAATCCGGAAATAAGACTAATACACTTTCTTCTTGATCTACACCACTTAGATAAAAAATATCACGATGTTGCTCGAAAGGCATAGTACTATCAGCACTTATCGGATAAATATCATTAGAATTAAAAACAGCCAAACTTTTGGGCTGTATCTGGGCTGCAAAATTTTTACGATTTTTTATAAAAAGTTTTGAATCTATAGGTAGATACTTCATGTTAGTTTTGTTTAATTGATTTTCAAATGTATAAATTTGTGAGCATTCAATACACGAATTCATGAAAAACCTATTGCTGATTTTAGCCGTATTAATTTTGAGCAATTGTTCACCTAAGTTAAAACAGTCATTGTCTAAATTATCTAAGCCAGAACGAACTTGGGTGGTCTTTCATCCATTTAAAGCCAAGAGAGCTTATCAGGTTTCTTTAGAGGTGCTTCGCGTTAAAGATTCTATTCAAAAAGTAAATGGAGTCATTGGAAATGACAATAGCGGAGGTAAGTTAGATGCTTTTAAACACAGTTATTGGATGGCTCGTCTTACCCAAGATATTGGGAAGAGAGCAGCATATACCCTTGGGAAAGCACATGAAAAAGGAAACTATCGCACCTATCAAAAACGAAGATTGGAAGATGGTTTGTTGCCAGATAAACCATCGACAGATATGGACTTATACAATAACAAAATAGGAATAACGGTCGGATCTACTTTCAAAAGAGCGACTAAAAAAGTAGTAATGCAAAAGTTAATAGATTCCTTAGAATCTGGCAAGCTTCGAATTTTGAGTAAAGATAAAGAGGGGTCATTTTTAGATTGTTTTCGAAAAAAAATCCCACTTGATTCACTTAAAAACAAATGGGATACTAAAAAGTGTTTGGTCCCTTCTGATTCTTAACTTCTATTTGGTTTCACATCTTCATCTACAGGTAAAATAATTTGATAATCATAACTTTCTATGAGTTTTTTAAGTCTATGATAATCACCATTTATAGGTAACACTACAACACCTTTTTTAAGATCTTTTCTGATGTCTTTTAAATTGATGATTGTCCATTTGTCTTGCTTTGAAAGATCAGTGAATAGTTTGTATCTTTTAAAACTTCTTTTATATCTCTCAAGATTGTTAACAATTGAATCATTTTCTAGTTCGTAGGGTTTCCAAGTGTTTATGCTTGTACCATAGGTTCCATTCTTTTGAGCCAGTTCTTCAGTTAAGCATCCAATATCAAAGGCGCCATTCGAAATTAATTTTGAAGCATGCAAACTTCCAATTTTAGTAAAAACTTTTGGTAATTTTTTTGTTTCTGAAGCTTTGTTATAATGTTTCATATAGTTATTGCGCATATAACTTATGCGATCTACATGCGAGTCGTCTCGCCATCGTATGTAAATATCCCAACTTGTTTGTAAATCATCTATTATTTGTTGAGCTCTTGTATTTGTTTTCTTAAAAGAATTAAAGAAGTGAACCACATGGTTATCTTTAATAATGTTTTTATAAGTTTCATAATTATCATCGGCCAATTCTTTCATGAAATGCTTTATCATTGCTTGATTAGCTTTTTCCTTAAGAATCTTCATTTCACTAAAATTCGGATTCGATATGATGGTTTCTAAAAGTTCATCTAAAAGAAAAAATGAGGCGAAATAGTATTCTTGATCAATACCCCAAAATTCCATTTCATTGGCACTTGCTTCTTGTAAAAATTCAGCATCACTGATTCCAGTAAAGAAAGGGATAGGATAGTCTACTTCGTCCAATTCAGTTATGGCGTATTTTGTGTTAAAAGTATGAAGGTTTTCTATCGTTTTTTTGGCAGGTGTTGATAGCTTAGTTAACACCTGAGCTGAGGTTGGTCCAACTTCTAGAGCGAAATAATCAAAACCAGCTTGCTTAAGTAAAGGGATGAATGCTTTTGTTATAATTGAAGTCTGTTGTGAATCATGCATTTCACCATACACGATAAATTGTGATTCGTTGATAAAATTTTCGACTACTTCTTTACCTTTCCCTTCAAAAATATTGTTATTTATTGTAAAATAGGCTGTATGTTTTTCGAGATATTCTAAATTTAATTCAATGGCCCTGTTCGTTTCCTTCAAAGATTTTAACTGATTATTGGCCTGTTTATCTGTGCACGAGAATAATCCTGTTAATAGTAATAAAATGATAAAGTTCTTCATGGTTAGCACATTTAGAGATTTCGTTTTAATTTGTGAGATCAATGGTATGCAATTTTAATATTACAAGCGACATTTTTGTACGAACTATCTATTTTATTCCATTAATATGAATAATCGTGGTATAAATGTTTTTCTAATTAGGTAGTAGAGTTAATCTTATGAAAAATGATGTTTGTGTAGTAAAAAGGAGTGTTAGTGTAATTTTCTAATTATAGGCTTTGAAGCTGTCTACATTTACTTAAAAAATGAATCATGAAATTTTACATTTTAGTAAGCTCTATCCTTTTTGTTACATTTCTTAATGCTCAAAAATTAAAACAAAAAAAGATTAAAATTGTGTTAATGGGCACTTTACATTTTGAACCATCAGAAACAGATATTTTTAAGAATAATGCGCTCTCTATATTTAGCGCTCAAAAACAAAAAGAGATTGAGAAGGTAGTAGGTAAAATAAGCAATTTTAATCCGTCACAGATATGTGTAGAATACCCTATCTTAAAACAAAAAGAGTTGGATAGTCTTTATAATGAGTATTCTAATAATAGATTTAAATTAACGAAGAACGAGATACATCAATTAGGGTTTAAGGCTGCTAAAAAAACAAATTTATCGCGAGTTACGGCGATTAATTACTACGGTGATTTCGATTTTGATAAAGTTGTTGACTATGCTAAAAATAGCCAACAAGAAAACATTATTTCTAATTTTAACCAGTATGGAAAAACATTTATGGATGTTGTTAATGATCAACTAGAGATTTCTACAATTAAAGAATTCTTATTGAAGATTAATACAGAAGAATTTTTACAGAAAAATGCTTTAATGTACAGTAAGTATTTTGTAAAAATCGGTAAGAATTCTGATTATGTTGGAACTGATTTGGTTGCGGGTTGGTATAAAACCAATTTATATATTTATACCAATATATTGCGACAAATTCGTCCCAATGATGATAAGATATTAGTTATTTTTGGTCAAGGACATATACCTATTTTGAAACATTTGTTTAGTACAAATCCTGATTTTGAAATTGTAAGCGTCTCGGATATCTTAAATTAAACCTATTGAAAGTTACGAAAGAATTAAAATACAACCTTCTTGTAATCATTGTTCTTACAATATTTGATTTGTTTTGGGATGATTTAATAGGAGGAGGGTTTAAAAATTTTGAATTCTTTTGGACCGGCGCCTTATTTACTTTTACGTATAATATTGCATTTTTCTCAGTTTATACGATCAATTATTTTGTGTTAACACCACGTTTTTTAATAAAACGGAAATTTATTAGCTACATCGTGTTGTTTTTCGGATTGATATTAGTTTTTGCTTTAACTCGATTTTTACTCGAGGAAGTAGTTACCCTAAAATTATTTGATGTTCATAATTACAATTTGGACCGAAATGATATTGTACTTATCTATTTGGTAGATAGCCTCATTTATACGTTTAAGGCATGTTTTTATGGCAGTGTTGTGTATTTGATCTTTAGATATAATGAGAATAAATCACGAATGCATCAGCTAGAGTTGCAGCATCAAGAAGCACAAGTATCGGCGTTACGTTCGCAAATAGGTCCGCATTTTTTGTTTAATACCCTTAACGGTTTTTATTCTGATCTATATGATGATAAACCAGAAACCGCTAATGATATTTTAAAATTATCTCAATTGTTGCGCTACGTTACTTATGAAGTAAAACAAAATTTCATGCCTCTCAATAAAGAAATTAATTTTATAAAAGATTACCTTTATTTCTATGAGAAGAGATATGAAGATGATTTTTATGTGAAATTATCAATAGACGGTCATATTGGTGAGCAATCTATTCCGTCGTTAATTATCATTCATTTTATCGAAAATCTGTGTAAACATGGTATCATTAATGATGCGTCTAAACCTGCAACTATCCGAATTAATTTTAGTAATGATTATCTTGAGATCATGACTGAAAATGTAATAAATTCTTCCGATAAATTTATGGATAAGGGTATTGGTACTGCCAACGTTAAAAAACGTTTAGATGTGTTGTTTAAGGACACCTATCAACTAGATTATAATAAAGATGGACAGCAATTTAATACCTACTTAAAAATGCCAATATGAGTAGAGTCTTTAAATGTATCATTGTTGATGACGAGCCGGCTGCAATTAGATTGCTCGAAAAATTTATTGAGAAGGTTTCGTTTTTGAAATTAATAAATACATTTACTAAACCGATAGAAGCCTTGTTATTTCTTCACGAGAATAATGTTGACCTGCTATTTTTAGATATACAAATGCCGGAAATTACCGGGATTCAACTTTCTAAAATAGTCAATAATAACATTCAGACTATTTTTACAACAGCCTACCCTAAGTTTGCACTCGAAAGTTATGACGTTGCTGCAATAGATTATTTATTAAAGCCTATAGAGTTTGGACGTTTCTATAAAGCAGTATCTAAGTTGTTACCACCTGAAGCTACAAATGAAACGGCCTTATCTTCTGAAAACTATATTTTTTTAAAAACGGATGGTAAGAATAAATTTGTCAAAGTATTTTTAGAGGATATCCTTTTTATTGAAGGATTAAAAAATTATGTATCAGTTCAACTAAAAGAGGAGCAAATTATTACCAACAATACACTAAAGCATTTGTGTAAAAACTTAGCGCAATCACATTTTATTCAAATACATAAATCATATATTATTTCATTGAAACATATTGATCGAATAGATAATGATGTTGTTTGGATAAAAGAAAAAGAGCTTCCTATAGGTAATACATACAGGAAACTCTTTTTTGAAAAGATATCTGAAAATAAATTATAGAATTATTTATTCTTTCAATTCCTTAAAATCTTTAAATAGACTTAAATTCAAGGCTTCAATTTGCTTCCTGTATGATGGCCAGTCTGTTTTATAAAAAGCATTTATTTTGGTCATTTCTGCATCTAACTTTTCATTCGCTGTTTTCATCAATTGACGCTCTGTTTTACCCGGTTCTTGTAATAAAGAGCCAATATAACGTCTTGCGGTAAATACAAAAGTCATAGGTGTTGGATCGGGATTTCGAGTAATACCTTGGCGCTTATCTTCTTTTCCTATCATGCCATCAATTAACCTATTCATTGATTTTACGATCGAGTCAGTCGCTTTTATGGGCGAGGTATATAGAGAATCTTTTTTCGCTTTTAATTGTTTTTTATAAGATTGTGCTATCTTTTTAGACGCCTTTAATTGCTCAATAGCTTTTCCGGCCAGACCTGTTTTGCTTTCTAATTGTTTTAGCAAGTCATATTTACTTTGTAATACTTTTTGAGGCATTTTTACCCTTGGATCATAGGCAACGGTTACTATGGTTGAGTCTTTAGATTTTCCATAATGCATGACCACTTTATAATCACCAGGTACTACAGTAAGGCCTCTAGGTTCAGGCGCATTTTTACGTGCAGCTCTTCTTGATGGGCCTCGTACACCTTTCTCACCCAAATTCCAATAAGTTCTGTGCAAGCCACTTTTTTTAGGCGCTTTCCTTTTTACTGTTCGGATTAAAGTATTCTTTGAATTGTAAACTTTCATGGTGATAGAATCTCCTTTCTTACTAGATTTTTTATCAGTCGAATCAGGTTTATTAATACTATAACTAAGCATAGCACCTCGACGTCTATTCTCACCATTAAACATAGCATTCCCACCGAAACGTGTTCCAGAAGCTTGCTGTGTTTGATTGATAAATGCGTTTGGAGCTTTATAAATTTTGAGTGTTTTCTTTAGTTCTTGTGCTCCGTTAGACGCAAGTTCACGCAGCGGACGAATATCATCAAACACATAAAAAGATCTACCAAATGTACCGACTACCAAATCATGCTCTCTTGGGTGAATTTCTAAATCCATCGTTGGCACAGTAGGATATCCTTCTGTCCATTTAGTCCAAGATTTTGCCTCGTCTAAACTCACGTACAATCCGTTTTCCGTACCTAAAAAAACAAGCTTTTTCTCTATTGGGTCTTGAATTAAGGAAAGAGAATATCCAAAAGTTTCATCTTTACCATTCAATAAACTTTCCCATGTTTTTCCATAATCTTTTGTGCGGTATAAATACGGTTTAAAATCGAAATTTCTATAGTTATTGATCACCGCATACGCTTCTCCGGCATTAAATTTAGATGCTTTTATTTGGGCTATCCAACCTCCTTTGAGCATTTTTTTTCCTTTAGGAGTTACATTTGTCCAGGTTTCACCTCCATTTCTAGACAATTGTATCTGGCCATCATCTGTTCCTACCCAAAGCAATCCTTTTTCAATAGTACTGGGAGTAATTGCTAAAATAGTACAGTGATTTTCTGCACCCGTAGCATCCATGGTAATTCCTCCACTTTCATGTTGTTTCTGTTTTTCAGGATCATTTGTCGTGAGATCTCCAGAAATGATATCCCATTCGTGTCCTCGATTAGCTGACTTATGGACAAACTGGCTGCCGAAGAAAATGGTTTCATTATCAAAAGGATCAATGGCAATCGCAGAATTCCAGTTAAAACGTAACTTGACATTAGGGTCGGGGTGTGTTGGACGAACCATTTTATTATTACCCGTTACACGATCATAAATACTTACAAATCCCTGTTGTGACATACTATAACCATAACGATAGTTTTTGGGGTCAGGAACAACATCAAAACCATCACCAAAAGAAATTTCTTGCCAATAAGCATTGCGAATACCTTGCGCTTTTAGAACATACGCTGGTCCAGCCCATGAGCCGTTGTCTTGCATTCCACCATATAAATTATAAGGATATTCCATATCGTAGGCAATATGATAAAACTGACCAACAGGAAGATTTTCAATGAATCGCCACGTCTTTCCTTTGTCTTTTGTAATATTTAAACCACCATCATTTCCGTCTATCATAAAATTAGGATTATCAGGATGAATCCACCAAGCGTGGTGATCAGGATGCACTCCTACAGAGGTGCCATAAGCAGGCATCAATTGTTTGAATGATTTCCCTCCGTCGTCACTCACATTTACATAGGTAAATACCGTATATAAACGATTCTCATTTTTTGAGTCTACAAAAAGATCAGAATAGTAAAAAGGTCTATTCCCAATACCAGGTTTATCATTTATTTTTTTCCATTTTATACCACCATCTTCAGATTTATACAGCGCATTCTTTTTTGCTTCGACCAACGCGTAAACGACTTTCGTATTGCTTGGTGCAATGGCTAAGCCAATTCTACCTAAATTACCTTTAGGAAGCCCATCTTCAGCTGTTTTTTTTGTCCAGGTATCTCCACCGTCATAAGTAATATACAAACCAGAACCTTTACCTCCAGAATTGAAGGTCCAGGGTTTTCGGCGATGTTCCCACATAGCTGCAATTAATTTATTAGGATTCGCAGGGTCGACTACTAAATCGGCAGCTCCTGTTTTGTTATTCACAAATAAAGATTTTGTCCAAGTTTTACCGCCATCAGTTGTTTTGAAAACTCCGCGTTCTGGATGTTCTCCCCAAGGAGAACCAATAGCAGCAACGTATACAGTATTCGGATTGTCTTTATCGATAATAATTCTATGAATATTTCTTGTTTTTTCAAGCCCCATAGATTGCCAAGTGGCTCCAGCGTCTAAACTTTTGTAAATCCCATAACCTCCGTTCAAACTATTTCTTGGATTTCCTTCACCTGTTCCTACCCAAATAACATCAGGATTACTTTGTTGAATCGTAATCGCCCCGATGCCAGCAGTTGGTTGATCATCAAAAATAGGTTTCCAATCAATACCACCACTTTCTGACTTCCAAACACCACCAGAAGCTGCACCAACATACATAATGTCGGGTTGGTTGTTTACTACGTCGATTGCAGTAATACGTCCGCTCATTCCGGCCGGACCAATAGCACGTGGTTTCATGCCTTTTAATTTTTCAATATCTAATTGTTGAGCGCTTATCGCGGAAGCAATAAGAAATACAAGGAAGGTTAATTTCTTCATTTTAAGTTAAGGTTAGTTAAGAGCATCTAAGGTAATTTGATTTTTATTAATAGCCAATTTTTTAACGCTATACGTAACGTATCTAACAATATCTAGACATATTATATTGCAATGCTTTTAGTATCTTGCAACTAAATTTTAGAACTTCCGTTAGTAGCGAATGCATCAGATCAGAACTACATATTTACAATTACTTTTTTGTACGCTTTTTATATGTCATTTTAATACTATTGGATTTGCGCAAGCAGAAATACCGGCAAAACCCTCAAAAGAAACAAGTGTTTACGATAAGGCTCAATTATTGAGTGGTTACGAAAAGAATGCCTTAGAACAGAAGCTCATAGATTATGCAGACTCGACATCAACACAGATTATTGTGGCCACGGTGAAAACTATCAATGGGGAGGACATCGCATTTTATGCCACAAAATGGGCGCAAGAATGGGGTATAGGACAAGCGAATGAGGA
Source organism: uncultured Flavobacteriaceae bacterium (assembly GCA_947494325.1). Classification (GTDB taxonomy): domain Bacteria; phylum Bacteroidota; class Bacteroidia; order Flavobacteriales; family Flavobacteriaceae; genus Aureibaculum. The sequence continues at coordinate 315,087 of CANLUS010000001.1, read as the reverse complement.
TAACGGTGTTTTAATTTTAGTGGCAAAAGATGATCGGAAGTTATGGATCACAACAGGATATGGCGTTGAACATTTATTGACCGATGCCTTAGCGAAAAGAATTGTCACGAATATTATTACCCCGCAATTTAAGCAAGGTAATTTTTACCAAGGTTTAGATAGAGGAACTTCAGCGATTATTCAGATAATGAACGGCGAGTATCAAGAAAATAGAAATTTCGATCGAAGCAGTTCAGATGGAATCCCTGTTATATTCATTATTCTATTTTTTGTGGTACTGCTCATTATTCTATCTAATCGAAATAATCGAAGAGGAGGTCGAGGAAGAAGACGTCGAGATTCGGTCGCTGGTTCTATCTTAGAAGCTATTATTTTGAGTAAATCTGGTCGAGGAGGTTTTGGGGGTGGTTTTGGTAGTGGTTCTGGAGGAGGAAGTTTTGGTGGTGGCGGATTTGGTGGTGGCTTCGGCGGCGGTGGATTTGGCGGTGGCGGTGCCGGAGGGAGTTGGTAGTTTACTACTAAAGAATTTTTGGAATTGAAGATATGAAAAAGTACTATTGTGTTCTACTAATTTTGACGATGTTTTCCTCGTGTAGCGAGAAAAAACAAAAAATTTCAGCAGCATTCGAAGAGCCCTATCTTCTTGTTCTAGGAAATGCTCAAGATGCCGGATATCCCCAAATTGCTTGTAAAAAAGCATGTTGTCAGCGAACTTATGAGGATCCGTCGACGAAAAGAATGGTGAGTTCTATAGCTGTTATTGATCCAATTTCAAACGAAAGTTGGATGTTTGATGCGACGCCCGATTTTACGGCACAAACAAAGTTGCTTTCCAAAGAACTAAAGGATAATAAACAACTACCTGACGGTGTTTTCTTAACTCATGGTCATATGGGGCATTATACAGGTTTGATGTTCTTAGGAAGAGAGGCCTTGAGTGCAAAGGAAATGCCGGTATATGCAATGCCTAGGATGTTAGATTATTTAACTCAGAATGGGCCGTGGAGTCAATTAGTATCACTTAAGAATATTGAATTAAAATTGTTACAAAAAGATTCAATAATTAGACTAAATGAACGCCTATCTGTAGAGCCGATCGAGGTGCCTCATCGCGATGAATTTACAGAAACGGTCGGATTAATAATCCATAATGCAAAGAAAAAAGCATTGTTTATTCCTGATATTGATAAATGGCATCAATGGGAACGTGATATTTCGCAGTATATTGAAGAGGTTGATATCGCTCTATTGGACGCTACTTTTTTCAAAAATGGAGAAATTGCGAGGGATATGAATGAGGTGCCACACCCTTTTGTAGAAGAAAGTATGCAATTGTTTGAAGCCTTGTCTCCTAAAAACAAAGCAAAAATATTTTTCATTCACTTTAACCATACAAATCCTCTCTTAATTGATGGAAGTGAAGCTGAAAAAATCGTCTTAAAAAAAGGTTTCAATATCGCTAAACAAGAAATGAAAATTTCTTTTTAAGAAAAAATCATCAATGAAAACATGCTACTCTTCCCAGTTGGTATGGTAAAAAGTTCCGCTAGCATCATCCACACGTTGATAAGTATGAGCTCCAAAAAAATCGCGTTGCGCCTGAATAATATTCGCTGATGAATTGGCAGTCGAATAGCCATTTAAGAAATTTGTAGCTTCACTCAAACAAGGGATAGTAATTTCATGAAGCACAGCTTGCGAAACGACCCGATTCAAAGATGACCTTAGTGCCTTCACTTGAAGAACTATAGTGCTATTTAGTAAGATGTTATCATCGTTTTTAAGAAGATCTATGAGTTCTTCCATAAGCGTAGATCTAATAATACAACCATTCGTCCAGATACCTGCAATTTTAGATAAATTTAGATTCCAATCATATGTATTAGAAGCTTGAGACAGTAATTTGAAGCCTTGGTGATGATTTACAATTCTTGCCAATTGATAGGCGTTTAATAGCTCACCTTCATCAATCAAAAAGATATTGTTTCGGTCAGTTGAATATACCTCGTTCATTTCTATCCGTTCTGTCTTAAAAGCTGAGATATAACGCGCAAATAAAGATGCCGGAATCATGGTGCTAGGCATTCCTAATTCTGCTGTAGCTATGGTGGTCCAATTACCAGTACCTTTATTACCTGAAGTGTCGAGAATGTTGTCAATGAGCCAACCACCTTCTTCTTTTTTTCTCAAAATAGAAATCGTAATCTCCAATAAATAACTACTTGCTGCAGTTGACCAAGATTCCAAGATATCTGCTATTTCATCAGGATTTTTACCCGCATTTTGCAATATAAAATAGGCTTCGGCCAATAATTGCATTTCTGCATACTCAATTCCGTTATGCACCATTTTTATAAAGTGACCGCTACCTCCGCTACCAATATAAGTACAACAGGGTTGGTTGTGTTTATTTTTTGCAGCAATAGACTCTAAATATGGCTGTATTAATTTGTAAGCGTCGGCGTTACCGCCAGGCATAATAGAAGGTCCTTTTAAAGCGCCTTGTTCACCTCCAGAAACACCCGCGCCGATAAAATGTATCTGGTGATTATTGAGTAAATCAATACGCTCTTGGGTTTTTTTATAGTGAGAGTTTCCTCCATCGATAATCACGTCGTCTTTAGATAATAAAGGGATTAAACTTTTGACTACGGCATCAACTGGTTTTCCTGCATTCACCATGAGCATTATTTTCCGAGGCGATTGTAAAGAATTTACAAATTTCGTTAGATCATCAAAGGCCAACGTCTTAGATAGTTCGGAATGTTCATTTTTAAAGTCTTCCGCTATATTTTCTTCTAATTTTGCAACGTGACGATTAAACATAGAGAGTGTAAAGTTGTGAGAAGCTAAGTTTCTAGCAAGACTTTTCCCCATCACCCCGAGTCCAATAATTCCAAATTCCGATTTTTTTTGTAGTTCGTTCACTATGAATGTTGTTATTTTTTGAGGAGTCTCACGAATATTTATTTTAAGAGCCTCGATAGGTTCTTCTAAGGTATCAAATTGAGACTTTAATAAAGAAGTAGGCATAAAATGAGATGTTCTTTGCTGAATTCTCTCGAGAACTTGATCAAAAGTACCATGAAGCAGCACCCATTTTATATTTGTTTCAATTCCTTTTTTAAGTAATTCACGATAACTTTCTTTTAGTGCCGAACATGCAATTACACAAGAAGTGTTAGCGATTTGATCATTAGCCAATCTGTTTAAATTGAGCAGCCAGTCGTAGCGATCATCATCATTTAAAGGATGACCATTGGCCATCTTTTTTTTATTGGCTTCTGGGTGATAATCATCACCATCAAAAAAAGGAATAGAAAGTTGATCAGCGAGTAATTTTCCAATGGTGGATTTACCAACACCAGAAACTCCCATAATAAATATTGCGAATTGTTTATTGGAATTCATTTGTTCTTGATGAAGACGTAAATATACTAATTTATCACCAAGTCAAGAGACTTACTTCTTTCTGAAATAAATGATAATCGGAACCCCGTTAAAGTCAAAAATATCGCGCATTCTGTTTTCGAGATATCGTTTATACGGATCTTTTACATATTGAGGTAGATTACAAAAGAATGCAAATTGAGGCGTCGGTGTTGGTAGCTGAGTACAGAATTTAATTTTTACAAATTTTCCTTTGTAAGCGGGTGGAGGGTTGTTCGTTACAATATCTAACATCGTCTCATTCAACTTACTTGTAGAAATTCTGTTTTTTCGGCTGTTATATACAGTAACAGACGTTTCTATCGCCTTAAAAATACGTTGTTTGGTCAAGGCCGAAATAAAAACAATGGGGACATCAGTAAAAGGTTCTATTTGTCTTCTAATTATTGTTTCAAACTCTTTTGTGGTTTTGGTGTCTTTTTCGACTAAATCCCATTTATTAACAAGAATTACAACACCTTTTTTATTTTTTACGGCTAACCAAAAAATATTTTGATCTTGACCTTCAAAACCACGAGTAGCATCAATTACTAAAATGGCGACATCGCAATGCTCTATGGCACGAACAGATCGCATCACTGAATAGAATTCTAGATCATCTTTTACTTTTGTTTTTCGACGTATCCCAGCGGTATCTACCAAATTAAAATCAAATCCGAAACGATTGTATTTTGTGTCAATAGAATCTCGAGTGGTACCGGCAATATCGGTTACGATATATCTATCTTCTCCAATTAAAGCATTGATAAAAGATGATTTTCCTGCATTTGGCCTTCCAACAACAGCGAATCGAGGTAGTTCATCTTCTTCAGTTTCTTCTTTTTCAGGTAAAGCCTTCACTAAATCATCTAGTAATTCACCAGTTCCACTACCATTGATACTCGCTATTGTATAATAATCACCAAGCCCCAAGGCATAAAATTCAACAGCATCAGCGTTTCGTTTGCTGTTATCAACTTTATTAATGACTAAAAAAATAGGTTTTTTTACTTTGCGGAGTAATTTTGCAACATCTTCATCCATTCCCGTTATCCCCGCTTCAACATCCACCATAAATATAATAGCATCCGCTTCGTCAATTGCTAACTCTACCTGTTTATCAATTTCAGCTTCAAAGATATCATCCGAACCTTTCACATATCCACCGGTATCAATCAAGGTAAATTCTTGTCCGTTCCATTCCGATTTTCCATAATGTCTATCACGTGTTACACCACTTACAGCATCTGTAATGGCCTCACGACGTTGAATTAAACGATTAAAAAAAGTAGACTTCCCTACATTCGGTCTTCCTACGATGGCTACGATGTTTCCCATAGTTCACTGAAATTGTTTGCAAAGATAGTGTTATCTAGTTTATAAAGGCTTTCATTTCTAGTTGTAATTCGAGGGCCTTTTCTTGCGCTTTTAATGCAAAGTTTTTTTCTTGAGAGGCATAAATAATACCTCTTGTAGAATTCACGAGTAAACCAATATCGCTGTTTATGCCGTATTTGCATACTTCAGATAAGCTTCCGCCTTGAGCTCCAACCCCAGGAACTAGCAAAAAATGATTTGGGATGATTTTTCGAATCTTAGCGAAATATTCTGGTCGTGTAGCGCCAACTACATACATTAACTGATCAGAATTTTTCCAAGACAACGATTTTTTAAGTACCTGTTCATATAGTGCAGTATTTTCAACTTTTAATGTTTGAAAATCTAGACCTCCCATGTTCGAAGTTAAGGCCAACATGATTGTAAATTTATTTTCAAAGGCTAAGAAAGGCTCAACAGAGTCACTACCCATATAAGGAGCCACTGTAATAGAATCAAAATTCAAATCTTCAAAAAAAGCTTTAGCATAGCGCGTAGACGTATTACCAATATCTCCTCTTTTGGCATCAGCAATTGTAAATATTTCTGGGAAATTTTTATTGAGATAGTTGATGGTTTTCTCTAGGGCGCGCCAACCTTTTATTCCATAGGCTTCATAAAAAGCAATGTTTGGTTTGTAGGCAACGGTTAAATGATGCGTAGCGTCAATAATCTGTTTGTTGAACTCAAAAATAGGATCTTCTAGCGCTATTAAATGTTGAGGGATTTTATCTAAGTCAACATCTAATCCAACACATAAAAAGGATTGCTTTTTTTTGATCTGTTCAATGAGTAGAGCTCTGGTCATACTAATAAAATAAAAGGTTTTGCAAAGCTACTATTTTTTAATAGTTTAACTATATTTGATAGCTAAATAATATTTCTTGCTTCGTTATATTTCAAATAAATTTTTTTACGGTATTTTAACGCTGTTCGGTGTGATTACTGTTATTTTCTTCTTGTTTACGGTGTTGCCTGGAGACCCTGCTCGAATGATGCTAGATCAGCGTGAAGATAGTGAGCAGTTAGAAAATATTAAACGAAAATATGGTTTTGATCAACCAATTCTAACGCAATACGCGTACTATTTGAACGATTTATCACCCATTTCTATACATAGCACCAATGAAACTAATTATACGTATTTGACTAAAAACAAATACTCATTTAAGAAGCTTTTTTCAGTAGGTGATAGAACGATTGTGGTTAAGTTTCCATATCTCAGAGAGTCTTTTCAGAAGAACGGAAAAGAAGTGTCTGAAATTATTGCAGAAACCTTACCGAATACAGCAATTTTAGCTGTTTCCGCTATTACAATCGCCATCTTAATTGGAGTGTTTTTTGGTATATTGTCTGCTATTTTTAAAGACTCCTTTTTTGATCGATTTATTTCGGTGGTTAGTACATTCGGAATGAGCGTACCTTCGTTCTTTTCGGCAATTATCTTTGCTTGGTTTTTTGGTTTTGTATTGCACAAATACACCAACTTAAATATGACGGGTAGTTTGTACGAAGTCGATGATTTTGGGGAAGGGAAATATATTCAGCTAAAAAATCTACTCTTGCCCGCCATTGTGTTGGGAATTCGTCCTTTAGCTGTTGTGATTCAGTTAATGCGAAGTTCTTTGCTTGAAGTATTGAATCAGGATTATATTCGTACTGCGAAAGCAAAAGGATTGACAATGTATAAAATCATTAGAAAGCATGCCTTGAAAAATGCCTTAAATCCGGTGGTTACAGCCGTTTCGGGATGGTTTGCTTCCTTATTAGCCGGCGCTGTTTTTGTAGAATATATTTTTAACTGGAATGGTTTAGGAAAAGAAATTGTAAACGCCTTAAATACCTTAGATTTACCCATAATTATGGGAAGTGTATTGATAATTGCAACAATGTTCATTATTATCAATATTTTTGTTGACATTATATACGGGTGGTTGGATCCACGCATAAAACTGAAATAAATTATGAGAAAAAAAATAGTAGCCGGAAACTGGAAAATGAATTTGAATAAAGAGCAATCTTTGCAATTAGTGAATGATATCAGTGCTGGTTTAGGAAATATTGATGAAAACACGAGAGTAATTGTATCACCACCGTTCATAAACATTCCTTATGTAGTAGATGCTGAAAAAAGAAATACGAAGGTTGAGGTGGCTGCGCAAAACATGCATTTTAAAGAAAGTGGTGCTTATACAGGAGAAGTATCTGCCGATATGTTGTTATCAGCGGGGATCGATACAGTTATTTTAGGGCATTCAGAAAGACGAGAATATTTTAATGAGGACGCAAATTTGCTTACTCAAAAAGTAGAACAGGCGCTTGAGCATAAAATGGATGTAATTTTTTGTTTTGGAGAAAAATTGGAAGATAGACAAGCTGATAATCACTTCAATGTTGTTGAATATCAACTAAAGGATGCGCTGTTTCATTTAAAAGAAAGTGATTGGCAACGTATTGTGCTGGCCTATGAACCTGTTTGGGCCATCGGAACGGGTGAGACTGCTTCGGCCGACCAAGCACAAGAAATGCATGCCTTTATTCGAAATTTAATTACCGATCAGTATGATGAAGATGTGGCTGAGGAAGTTTCTATTCTTTATGGAGGTAGTGTAAAACCTGCGAACGCTCAAGAGATTTTTTCAAAACCTGATGTTGATGGAGGATTGATTGGAGGAGCTTCCCTTAAGAGTCAAGACTTTTTAGCTATTATAAACGCAATTTAGAGATTTCATGGTGAGGGTGTTAGCATACATTCTTATTTTCTTTTAACCTAATTGGTCTCCCTAAACTTGAAGGGATCTACACTTTATGTCCACTACTTATATCGCATATAATTTTACGGTGTCACCATTACAGCCAGCAACAGAAATATTGATTGCAGAATTGGGTTATGCCGGTTTCGAAAGTTTTGTAGAAAATGAAAACGGTGTTACTGCTTATATCCAGAAGGTAGAGCATCGCGAAACTATTCTTGAAGATATTTTTGCTTTGAAAAATGAAGAATTCGAAATTTCATTTACTACAGAAGAAATTGCACAGACCAATTGGAATAGTGAATGGGAAAAGAACTTCCAGCCAATAGTGGTTGATGACCTCGTAAGTATTCGCGCGCCTTTTCATCAAAATCCCAACTTAGAATATGATATTATCATAGAGCCTAAAATGAGCTTTGGAACGGGTCATCATGAAACAACGCACATGATGGTGCAGCATTTGTTAAAGCTTGATTTAAAAAATAAGAAAGTCTTAGATATGGGGTGTGGCACTGGTATTTTGGCAATTTTTGCCGAAATGAAAGGAGCAACACCTATTGACGCCATTGATATTGATGCCTGGTGTTATGAAAACTCAGTAGAGAATTGCGAACGAAATAAATGCGAGCATATTTCTGTTTATGAAGGTGATGTTTCTCTTTTAGTAAATAAGAAATACGATGTAATTATCGCTAATATCAATCGAAATATTTTGATGAGTGATATGCAAACGTATGCGAACTGCTTGCACGAAAATGGAATCTTACTACTGAGTGGTTTTTATCAAGAAGATATTCCTATAATTGATGGAGAAGCTTCAAAACATCAACTTCATTTGGAACATTTTATAGAGCGCCATAACTGGGTAGCGTTAAAGTATGTAAAATCAAATTAACATCAATATTTTTTAGTCTGACAAAAACTAATGGTTTTCAAGGAATTTTAAAAATCATGGTTTTCGCTATTGACAACAGCCAATACTAGTTTTAACTTCACGGTCAAATTATTGTTAAATATTTAGCAATAAAACCAATATTAACTTAAAAAATTAAACAAAATGAAGAAAAAACTCAATTTTCCAATTTTTATTTTAACAATTGCTATGTTGTTATTTTCTTGTCAAAAAGACGAAGACGGCTTTGTAGATCAAGAATCTGCAGAGGAGAAACATGTTGAAGTTGTAAAAGCTTTAGAGCAAAATTATTTTAATCCAAATGATCTTGAAGTAGTAGATTTCCACTTGCCAGATGGTAATGTACAAGAGATGTTTAAAGTAGAAGGTGACATTATGTTCACAAAAGATCAAATAATGAACATGAATATTGGAGACGGAATACAGACAAAACAATACCGTACCAATAATTTAGTATCTATAAATACCATCGATATTATAGGTTACACTGGTGGCGGAGGTTTTGGTCTATCGAATAAAGAACAAACAGCATTGCGCTGGGCCGTTAATAATTACAATAGATTAGGTTTGAGTTTCCGTTTCAATTTAACTTTCGGCACTAATTATCAACCAAAAGAAATGGTGGTGTATCACAACCCTAATCAATCTGGTTCAGGTGGTTCTGCAGGGTTTCCTTCTAATGGAAGACCGTTTAAGTTTGTTCAGATTTATGGTTTGAATAGCTTTGATACAAATGTTGTAGAGCATGTAATTACACATGAAATTGGTCATTCAGTTGGTTTGCGTCATACAGACTGGTTTAGTAGACAAAGTTGTGGGCAGTCTGGAGAAAGTGCAGGTTCTGTAGGTGCGATACATATTCCAGGAACACCGACAGGCTTTGATCCAACTTCAGTAATGTTGGCTTGTTTTTCAAACAATGAAGATGGTGAGTTTAATAATAACGATATCACCGCGTTAAGATTTTTATATTAAAATTAGTTAATTTTAGTTGATGAAAGAAGAGGTATATTGAACATATGCCTCTTTTTTATTATTTTTGTTTCAAACACCTACCATGAGTTCAAAAGAGAAAATACAGGAAGACGTTGATGTCCTAGAAAAGGAAGTGCAACAGCATGAAATAATTCTATTTAATGATGATGTGAATACGTTCGATTTTGTTATTGATTCTTTAATAGATGTTTGTGATCACACCCCAGAGCAAGCGGAACAATGTACTTATCTTGTACATTATAAAGGCAAATGCGCAGTAAAGACCGGAGAGTATGAAGAATTAAAGCCTCGATGTTCCAGATTATTAAGTCGTGGTTTGTCTGCCGAAATCGTTTGAAATAAGGGTTTCTTGTCTAAATTCCATTTTTAGGTTGATAATATTTTAGATACTGTGCTGCAGATAGTTTAATCATTTTTATCTTTTTTTGAGTATTTCACATAAATAATGTGATATTAACTTTTTATATTGAACATTTTCGAAAAATAATACGAAAATGAGTAACTTTGCGTTCGTATATTTAACCAAATATAATTAGCATATGGCATTTGATATTGATATGATTAAAAGCGTCTATAAAAGTATGGGCGAACGGATTAATAAAGCACGAGAATTGACTGGCAAACCGTTAACGTTGTCGGAGAAAATTTTATACAGTCACCTGACGGAAGGTACTCCAAGTCAAACTTTTGAAAGAGGGAAATCATATGTAGATTTTGCGCCAGATAGAATTGCATTACAAGACGCAACGGCTCAAATGGCATTGCTTCAGTTTATGCAGGCTGGTAAAAAGAAAGTGGCTGTCCCTACAACAACTCATTGTGATCATTTGATTCAAGCCAAAATAGGCGCGAAAAATGATTTGCAGAATGCCTTAAATACGAGTAACGAGGTTTTTAATTTCTTGGAATCAGTTTCGAGTAAATATGGACTTGGGTTTTGGAAACCAGGAGCAGGAATTATTCATCAAGTAGTTTTAGAAAATTATGCGTTTCCAGGTGGAATGATGATCGGAACCGATTCTCATACAGTGAATGCTGGAGGTTTGGGAATGGTAGCCATTGGAGTTGGAGGAGCTGATGCTGTAGATGTTATGGCGGGAATGCCTTGGGAATTGAAATTTCCAAAACTGATTGGTGTAAAATTAACAGGGAAATTAAGTGGTTGGACTGCCCCAAAAGATGTTATTTTAAAAGTAGCTGGTATTCTTACTGTAAAAGGGGGAACTGGAGCCATCGTAGAATATTTTGGCGAAGGCGCAAAAAGTATGTCATGCACAGGTAAAGGAACTATTTGTAATATGGGTGCCGAGATAGGTGCAACGACTTCTACTTTTGGATATGACGAATCTATGGAGCGTTATTTAAGAGCGACTGATAGAAATGACGTAGCCGATGCCGCAAATGAGGTAAAAGAACATTTGACAGGTGATGCTGAAGTATATGCGAATCCAGAACAATATTTTGACCAAGTAATCGAAATCAATTTATCAGAATTGGCGCCACATATAAATGGACCATTTACACCAGATTTGGCTACAGTTGTTGGTGAAATGAATGAAATCGCGACTAAGAATGAATGGCCGTTAGATGTTGAATGGGGATTAATAGGTTCTTGTACGAATTCATCGTATGAAGATTTATCTAGAGCGGCGTCAATTGCAAAGCAAGCAGTAGATAAAGGCTTAGAAACAAAAGCCCAATTTGGTATTAATCCTGGTTCTGAGCAAGTAAGATTTACTGCTGAACGAGATGGATTGCTCTCTATTTTTGAAGATTTAGATGCTACTATTTTTACGAATGCTTGTGGGCCGTGTATTGGTCAATGGGCGAGATATAGTGATCCTAAAAATGCTCCAAAAAATAGTATTGTACATTCTTTTAATAGAAACTTTGCGAAAAGAGCCGATGGAAATCCGAATACTCATGCCTTTGTAACATCTCCAGAGATGGTGGCGGCAATTGCAATTTCAGGGCGTTTGGATTTTAATCCCATCACAGATACGTTAACCAATAAAAATGGAGAACAAGTAAAATTAGACGAACCTACAGGTATGGAATTACCAGAAAGAGGGTTTGATGTAGAGGATGCCGGTTTTATTGCGCCTCCAGAAGACGGTTCGGGAATCGAAATTAAAGTGAATGTCGATTCTAAAAGGTTACAATTATTAACACCTTTTAATCCAATTGGTTCGAACGTTACAGGAGCTAAATTATTAATAAAAGCTAAAGGAAAATGTACAACAGATCATATTTCCATGGCTGGGCCTTGGTTGCGATTCAGAGGACATTTAGATAATATTTCTAATAATACGTTGACAGGAGCAATTAATGCATTTAATGATAAGCCCGATACCGTTAAAAATCAGCTAACCGGAGAGTATGGTGCTGTGCCGGCAACGCAAAGAGCTTATAAGGCTGCTGGTGTACCAACAATTGTTGTTGGAGATCATAATTATGGAGAGGGGTCTTCACGTGAGCATGCAGCAATGCAGCCACGTCATCTAGGGGTTATAGCAGTATTAGTGAAATCATTCGCGAGGATTCATGAAACGAATTTGAAAAAGCAAGGAATGTTAGGATTGACATTTGTTAATGAAGCCGATTATGATAAAGTTCAAGAAGATGATACGTTTGATTTTGTTGATTTAGCTGATTTTACACCAGGTAAGCCCTTAACAATTGAAGTAACACACGCTGATGGTAGTAAAGATATTATTCTAGCTAATCATACCTACAACGCTGGACAAATTGAGTGGTTCAATCATGGCTCTGCCTTGAATTTAATTAAAAAAGAAAACGCTGCTTAATGCAAACGTTTTGTAGATAATAAAAAAGCCTACTAGATATAGTAGGCTTTTTTATGAATTTATGTTTTTATTTTATGCAAGTTTTGTCTCTCTTTTAGATACAATCTTACCATCAATAATTCGTAACGATTTTCCTGCAGGTAATTTTACAGTTTTACCTTTGTAGTCAAAGCTCACCATTCCTTCGAAACATTCTATTTCGAAAAAGTTTTCGCGTTGTATCACTTTAAAATCAGTTCCTAAAACTGTTACCTTTCCTATCCAAGTTTCAACATCAAATGCCGATCCTTTTGCAACTTTAAAGCGTGCTTCACCAACTAGATTTACTTTTCTTTGTTCATTCCAATTTCTTTTTTGAAATCTCAATGAAGATGATTTTTCTAATGAAACAGTTGAAGCATCTGGTAAAGCGACGGTGGTTTGTTGATCTGCCAATGTTTTTACCGTAGCCATATTATCATAAATAGGCATATAGTACACGGCTAGGCCAACAGCAACAACAGCAGCTACTCTTAAAAAAGGATTTATTAATGTCCTAATACCTTTTGTAGTAGAGCTTGTTTGCATAGGTTCGTTGATCTTTAACTTCGAACTTAGCTTTTCAAATTCTAAGTCTACATTATAAGAATCATCCTTAAATAAAGGTGCACGTTCACTTAATTTAGCATACGTATCATATTCAGGCATCTTTTTAAACTCATTTAATTGAGTTTCGTCAAGGCCAGAATCTAACCATTTATTTATTAATTGTTCTTTATTCATAATCTGCGATTTGTAAATATAACAACTATGTAGTTATTTTTCCTACCATGATATATTCTTTTTTTTAACTAACTCCTTAAAAATCTCATTATTAGTTATATTCCATCTATTTCCTTTCGGAGTTTTTCTAAAGCTCCATATATTCTTTTTTCAACGGCTTTTCTAGAAATTCCGAGTAGTTCAGCAATCTCCTTATGGCGTTTACCTTCAGCTTTGTTCATAAGAAAAGCGACTCTTTGCGCTTCAGTCAATTTGGCCAATGCAGCTTCGTACTTCTCCATAAATTGAGATTCCTCCATTAAAAATTCAGGATTCTCATTCGTGTAGCTCTTTGGTTTTGTTTGCTGATGCCTTAAAACAACATTTTGATGCTTAATCTCATTGAGCATTAAGTTATTCGCCGTAGTAAATAAAAAAGACTTGGCTTTTTCCGGCGGAACTTTTTTACAATTGTTCCATAAAGTAACAAAGGCTTCTTGAACTTTATCTTTCGGATTTAATCCTTCACCATATTTATAGCGTAGAAAATTAAATAAGTCATTAGAAAGTGTTCTAAAAATCTTAGAGTATATATGTTCTTCACAAACGTGGTTGTTTAGGCTGGTTACCATTTTTTTTGGTTAAGGTGGGAATTTTAGAGTTTTGGTTGTTCTATAATCAGAAACAAATAGTTTAAAAATAAATTAAAATAAAAAATTAGGTCTCTCATTATATGTAATCAACTTATTAATAACACAAAATGGCTTAAAATATTGTTGTTATTTACAACTAAATAAGCGTAGACAAATGTAATAATTTTTGAGAAATACTCATTTGAAAAAAAAGATTAGACATTAATCGGTATAATAAGAGCTTCAATAATATAAAAATAGTTTCAGTTAGTTTCATTTTGATATTGAAAAATTACTAAGATTTTTCAATTTAAAGTTACTTCGGGTTTTTCCCGGGGTAACTTTTTTTTTGAAATCAATTTTGGCGAAAATTGGGTAGGAGATTCACTAAAATTGAAAGTACTAAACGCTAAAAAGTAAGAAATAGAACGTCAGAAATTGCTTTTTTGAAAATTTCAAAATAAATAGTAACTTGCAATCTATACGATGATTCTTATCCTTTCTCCCCTAACTATAGAAAGAATATAAATTTTCATTCGTGAAGATGTTTCATCATATTGTCAAAGCTCTTACAATTTGTAAGGGCTTTGTTTTTTAAATCTGGTGACACTTTTCTTCCTAACAAAACCTTTCAATATACACTTCAAAATCAGCTAATTAAATATAATTTTAGAAATTAGGGTAGGAATTTTCATGTTAGAATTGTTTCATTTACGAAAGGTGTTAAGGTTCAAGTTTTTTGAAATCACTTTAACAATAAAAGTAACTAATTAATTGATTATATAGTTTTAAAAGTTACACAGATAAATGAAACATAAAGTAAACTTTTTAAAGTCCCTAAAAAGAAACATTTATCACGAAATTTTTAAGCTTTTCAATTAGTAAGATATAAAGTAAAGAGTCGAAAATACTCTTTTATAAGTTTGCCTTTAGTGATTGGAAAATTGCTATGAATTAGACCCTCAAACTGTCTTTTATCTACAAGCCGAAAGGCAGTTTGTTTTTAGTCGAATAGATGTTATCCTTTCTCCCCTGAGAGAGAAAGTATACTTAACCATATATATAAAGCACTCACATTTGTGGGTGCTTTTACTTTTTTAATGGAATATAATTATTCGGTTGCAGCTTGTTCTTGACCTCAATGGGAGATTGAGAGATGGTCAAAAGTCAATCAGATCTTTAATAGTGAAGAGCCGGGAGGTGCGCGGGATACTATCGAATAGGATTGTGTTCTCAAATTCTCCTGATCATGATCTGGCGTACTCGGTAGACTAAATAAAAAGCCGGATGAAAAAACGGGTAAAGTTTTTTTTAAAGGGATTTGCGCAAGGTGCTTTGGGCGGATATCTAGTTTTTGAAAGTAAAAAGATGATTGGAAAGTACGGTCAAACAGGTGATTCTAGTTATCTCTAGCCATCGAAAATTATGAACAGTGCGGGAACTTCAATCTTGGAAAATGCTGCTTCCAACAGAGATTTTTGGGATCGGTGGCATATTAATATAGGTTTTAATCGATTGGAATTAGATACTACAGAAAAGTTAAAAGTATCATATAGAATAATGCCATTCGCTTTAGGAAGTACTTTTTACGGATTTACCCAAGGTAAATTGGATATTAATGAATCTTTAAAGATAGGAACACCTACCCCTAACAAGAGTCTTAATTTCTATTTTGCATGCATTTATCCATTTAAAATGTTAAATTTTAATGTGTTGATTTTAAATGAATTATATGTAATAACATATATTTTAACATATATTTAACAAAATATCAATAAATAACTGTTATTAATATTAATCAAATGCTTATATTTGTAATAGTTTCCGTTAGTTCCTTTATTAGTAATTCTTTAATATCTCTATCATGGCTCAAAAAGATTTAAATGCACATCCAGATGAAAATAATGAAATAATTAAACTCCTTAGTGAGTTGGTAAATAAAGATAATAATAATTTATCTAAAGAAGAAATACTTGATTTATTAAATAAGAGTATTGCTGAGGTAGTTGAAAATAAAGTTAAAAATGTACCGGAAGATGAGTATATAAGAAAATCGGAGTATGCTAGAAAAGCATTAAAAAAGGTGACCAAACATGTAGTAATACATAAGGTATTTGATTATGTAGAAGAAAATTGGAATAGTTTAGATGAATATAGTAAAGCTAGTATTCAGAAAGCTAAAGAATACTTGAGTATTTTTTTTGAATAGATTATCTAAATAATAAGTCTTTGTCAATATCTTGAAAATCAAAATCGAATCTAAATGGCGCTTTTTAGCGCCTTTTGCAGTATCATTAAAGTAAAATACGTAACATCAATCTATAATTATTATAATAAATCTTGTAAACACTAAAATTTTTAAATTATGAAAAATCTTAAACAATTAGCGCCAAGTTTAGAATATGAGCCAAGTACTTCCGACGGGCTTATACTAAAGAAATTAAGAATCGAAGAATATATATCTCAAAAGAAAATATATAGAAGTGGTAAATATACTCAGTCTCATATAAGCGGTGTGGAAAATGGAAAGATTGCACCTTCTTTAGAGATGATAAGGGATTATGCTAATGAATTAGGTCTTGATTTTTATGATGTATTACTTAAGATTCTGTTTGCTTATAAGCAAAGGATTGAAGAACATATAGATAAAGTTAAATCTGGTAAAGGTTATGAGCAAGAAGAGTTAAGTTCTTGCTCTTGATCTTTAAAGGAGATTATAGTTTAAAATATGCACTGCTTTTGATAAAATTTATTTTATTTAAAGCAGTGTTTTTTTATAGACGATTTCAATATTTAAGTTACTTCAGAAGATTACTCACTTCGTTTGTGATCCTAAGAGCTACGCTCTGAAAATAATTCCAACAAAAAAACGCTCAAGTGAACTTGGCGTTTTTTCTTATTGAATTATTTATTCGTGACCTCGATAGGATTCAAACCTATAACCTTCTGAGCCGTAATCAGATGCGCTATTCAGTTGCGCCACGAGGCCAAATTTGGGTTGCAAATATATTCCTTTTCTCTAATATAGAAAAAAGAATTCGATATATTTTTTAACGCCTAGTCAATCGCATTTTTAGTTATAAAATAACGCCAACCAATAAGTGCTAATTGCATTTTTGACGCTTTCGTCATATCTAAACGTTTTTTCGAGTAACTAGGTAACAACAATTTATTAAGAGTCGCTAAAAGCTTAAAAAATGATTTTTTCATGTTGCAAAAATACCAAATAAAAAAACTCCTGAAAAGACAAGGAGTTTATGACTTTAGAAATTGCATAAATATTGCACAATTTCAATATAGACCTTATTTTGGGCTAAGATCTATTATAGGTTAGAAGGCGATCTCGAGTATTAGATGTTTTGTTGAAAATGGTTGCATGGTTTTTGGTTTTTTAGGGTTAATAATTCTAGATAAGTTCAATAATAATAATAACTATGGTGATAATTAATCGGATCATTTTCTATTGGGGTTTTAACGGTTGATAAAATAGCTTGTTGAATTAATTCTTATCCAGTATATGTAGTTTTTTTAACATGAATTAAGAAAAACTATAAAATCAATAAAAGTGCCTGCTAAATTGTAACTAAATTAAAATTATTGCTCTAGAGGTATAAGTGACCCTCTACATTAAAGTTATTAAATGTAATTTAAAAAGAATTATTAGTTATAGAATATAACAAATGAAGAGGCTTTTTGAGTTGTTTTTAAGTACTTAGAGCTATATTCGTTAATTTTGAGCTTGTTTTTAAGCATTTCATCTTTTTTCATTGTGTAAAAAGCCCTTTTCATTTGGCCATAGAAAAGAGCTTTTTATTACAAAAATAGAAGGTTGTAGGTTGCTATTTAGAGGTAATTACAATGACTCCGTCTTTTGCTTTTTTACCATACTTTTTTATGGCTTTAGCTCCTTTTGATACATCGATGCTTTTAATGGCGTCAGAATCTAAGGCTTCCATCTCTTTTTTGGTTATTTCTTTGCCATCAAGAATGATTAAAGGATCTTTATCGTCGTTACTCGAAATAATCATTGTCTTTTTTTTCTCCCCATCTTTCTTTGTAGTTATTTTAATAATATCTTCCTCGTGGTCATCATTTTCGTCAAAGTGACTTTCTACAACGATTCTTTTACTTCCTTTTTTTGTAATATATACACTTTTGTTATCATCATGATCATCCGAAAGGAATACGAAACGATTGCCGCTTCCTTGAGTTGAATATGTATAACTGCTATGATGACGGCCTTGCGTCGCACCGATGTTCAAATTGTTATTTTTTTCATCGAAGGATATTTGTATAGGGTTGATTCCGTCATCGAGATTCGAGGCGTATGAGGCGGCTGCTTTCCCATTCTTAGCTTTAGCACTGATGTTAATCGCTGTTATATTATTAGTACTATTTCTTACGATTTCGCTAAAATCAACTGTAAGACCTTTTTTGAGAAAGGTGCTCGAAATCTCCTTCAGGTCGCTGTCAGAACTTTCTTTATCTAAAGCCATCGCGAATACGTTGACATTCTTTGTTACGATTTTCGTGGTACTATTTTTTTGCTGCGCAATTGTTTTGGTATTGAAGGTGAATACAAAAGTTAGCAGCAGTGGCAGCATTGCTATAAATTTCCATTGTGTTTTCGTATTTGATCTTTGTTTGTGTAACATAATGATTCGTTTTTTTAAAAGTGAATTGTAAAAATTATTGGCTAATGCCATTTGATAGTTTGGAATTGTTGTTTTAAGCAATAATTGTTGATAGGAGTGTTGTGATTTCGTGGCCTTTTGGGCATGATCATCAGCTATAAATTCTAAGTTTTGCATAATGCTACTTTGGTAGAGCCAAGCAAACGGATTGAACCAGCATATAATGACTAAGATGTTAGCTATTAAGTTATCGATAGAATGTAATTGTATCGCATGGGCCTTTTCATGAGCTAAGACTTGTTTAAGTTCTTCTTCTTGAAAATGTGCAGGGTTGTAAACAATGAAGTTGAAAAAAGAAAAGGGTGAGGTGATGGAAGTAGTTTCTACAAGAAATAAACCGTTAACTTTTTTATGATTGTTCCTATATATTAAGAGTGCTATTGAAATAAGTTGAAATATGAATTTAATAAATAGGATAGCGCATATGACTACATAAATAGAGATTCCTATTAAATACCAATTAATAGATGATTCTAATGCAGGTGTAATGACATTCAGATTGTTGGAAGTAATTACTTCGATTGGAGTCACTTCGACGTGTTTTAAAATTGTGATGAAGGGGATTGTAATCGATAGTAAAATGCCCAATAATAGAAAGTATCGAATTGATTGAAAATATGTTTCTTTCTGAAGAAAGAGCTTGTAAAAACCATAAAAAATGGTAATGATAAAAGCAGATTTCCATAGGTGTGTAATAAAAATTTCCATGTTGCTACTTGTTCTTTTTCTCTATCAGTTCAATAATCTCTTTGAGTTCGGTCACACTTATTTTTTCTTCTTTTGCAAAGAAAGAAACAGCATCTTTATATGAGTTTTCGAAATAATTTGTAATTGTTTTGCTCATGTATTTTTTTCTATACGCTTCTTTTGTGATGGTTGGATAATATTGATGTGTTTTGCCAAATGCAACATAACTTACATATCCTTTGTCTTCCATATTTCTAATAATGGTAGATATGGTGTTGTAATGGGGTTTTGGCTCAGGTAATACAGCAACGATTTCTTTTACAAAGGCCTTTTTCAATTTCCATAAAGCGTGTAATATTTCTTCTTCCTTGTTCGTGAGTTTATCCATAAATAATAGAATTATGAAACAAATATAACTATTTTTATAGTTATATAACTAAATATCTAGTTTATTAACTAAAATTTAAGATTTTCGAGAAATGGTTTGTGTCTAATTTTTAAAAATTATATTTGTGAAAAATTAGTGGATGAGTATATTTTATGTAATTGCTGGCTTTCTCTTGTTGGTAGTTGGAGGTGAATTTTTGGTCAGATCTTCAGTTGGATTATCATTTAAATTGAAGCTTTCGAAGGTAGTGATTGGTATGACCGTTGTATCATTTGCTACATCGGCGCCAGAGCTAATTGTGAGTTTACAAGCTGCATTGGATGGGTATCCTGCTTTGGCCATTGGTAATGTTGTAGGTTCTAACATCGCAAATATTGCCTTGGTATTGGGCATTACGGCTATTATTTTTCCATTAATGGTCGATAAAGATTTCTACAAGATGAATTGGCCGATGATGGTCGCTTTGTCTGTACTGCTTTATTATTTTTTATGGAATGATAATGTTTTGAGTGGAATTGAAGGCACAATTCTTTTTGTTTCCTTGATTATTTTCATCTATTTTATGGTGAAAATTTCTCGAAAAAACACGAAAAACGAAGTTCAAGATGTCGATGAAGCATTAAGGGAAACGTCAAGTGTAAAAATAGTAATTTGGTTGTTGATTGGAGGCTTAGCTTTGTGGGGCGGTTCAGAATTATTGGTAAAAGGAGCAGTTGATATCGCGTCGAAGCTAGGTGTAAGCAAAGGACTGATAGGCGTTAGTATGGTCGCTCTAGGAACAAGTGTGCCTGAGTTGGCTGCCTCAGTAATTGCTGCATTGCGAAAAGAAAAAGCTATTTCACTAGGAAATTTAATAGGCTCAAATATTTTTAATATTGGTTCGGTTCTTGGTTTAACTGCAATTGTCAAACCTATTCCTGTGACTGACCCTCAGATTTTAAGTAATCATATTATTTGGATGCTTGCAATTGCCGTGTTGCTTTTGCCGTTGGTTTTTATGCCAAAGAAATTAGAGGTTTCTCGATTAAAAGGCTTGGTTCTTTTTGGAGGATATATTGTTTTCATATATCTATCGTTTAAAATTTCGGGCGTGTAATTCTTAACGTTAACAAATAAAAAAAGCTTCGATACCATCGAAGCTTTTTTATGATTAAAATATATAGTTTATATTTTTGCAGATTTAACTGTTGTTACAATTCTACCGGCAATTTTATATGGATCTCCATTTGAAGCAGGTCTTCTATCTTCTAACCATCCTTTCCATCCTTTCTCAACCGTTATAATTGGAATTCTTATCGAAGCTCCTCTATCAGAAATACCATAACTAAAGTCATGTATAGATGCTGTTTCATGAAGTCCAGTTAAACGCTGATCATTGAATTCTCCATAGACAGCAATATGCTCAGCAGTCACCGGTCTAAACGCCTCACAAATTTTTTCATAAACTTCTTGTGAGCCACAGGTTCTTAATGTAGTGTTAGAAAAATTGGCATGCATTCCAGACCCATTCCAGTCACCTTTTACAGGTTTCGGATGATACTCAATATAAAAGCCATAGTCTTCGGTTAATCTATCTAGTAAATAGCGTGCAATCCAAATTTCATCACCAGCTTTTTTGGCGCCTTTTGCGAACAATTGAAACTCCCATTGACCACTTGCAACTTCTTGATTAATGCCTTCAAAATTCAATCCAGCTTCTATACATAAGTCTGCGTGCTCTTCAACTAGTTGTCGGCCATGCGTGTTTCTTCCTCCTACAGAACAGTAATACATTCCTTGTGGCCCTGGATAACCACCAACAGGAAACCCTAAAGGCAATTGTGTAGCCGTATCCATAATGAAATATTCTTGCTCAAAACCAAACCAGAAATCATTGTCATCATCATCGATAGTGGCTCTTCCGTTCGATTCATGTGGAGAACCATCAGCATTTAAAACTTCAGTCATTACAAGGAATCCGTTTTTTCTCGCTGGATCGGGATAGATTGCAACAGGCTTTAATAAACAATCAGAAGATCCTCCTTCAGCTTGTCTAGTTGATGACCCATCAAAAGACCAAATAGGACAGTCTTCTAGTTTACCACTAAAATTTTCTTCAACTTTGGTTTTGCTTCTCATGTTTTGAGTGGGCTTATAACCGTCTAACCAAATGTATTCTAATTTCGATTTACTCATAGTATTAATGTTTTATAGAAAAATAAAGCACAAAAATAATTGTTTTGTAGGAACTATCAATATTTTGGGGGTATAAATGTCAATTTTTATAAAAAAATTATCAACACCTCAAAAAAACAGGGGTAAAAAATAAATAATTGAAAAATCTTTAATTAATTTTGCTATTAAAATAAAATAAGCTACTGATAAAATATAGAAATATGTCGAAAATAAGGTTCAATGCGCTAAAAGAAGTTTTAAATAGAAAACCACTGAAGATTAAAGAGATGGGTAAGCGATCTGAAATGTTCGGAGCAAATGTCTTTAATGAGCATGCTATGCGTCAGTATTTAACGAAAGATGCGTATACAAGTGTGCAAGATGCCATTTTTAAGGGTACCAAAATTGATAGAAA
Organism: uncultured Flavobacteriaceae bacterium; assembly: GCA_947494325.1. Classification (GTDB taxonomy): domain Bacteria; phylum Bacteroidota; class Bacteroidia; order Flavobacteriales; family Flavobacteriaceae; genus Aureibaculum. Next base: position 293,101 of record CANLUS010000001.1, on the reverse strand, counting down.
AATTGCCGATCAAGTAGCAGCATCGATGAAAGATTGGGCTATTGCGAAAGGAGCGACTCATTATACACACTGGTTTCAGCCATTAACTGGGGCTACAGCAGAAAAACATGATGCTTTTTTCGAAACAATCGGTGACGGAAGAGCGGTAGAGAAATTTGATGGAGGTCAATTAGTGCAGCAAGAACCAGATGCTTCTAGTTTTCCTAATGGTGGTATCCGAAATACCTTCGAGGCACGCGGATATACTGCTTGGGATCCCACTTCTGCGGCCTTTATATATGGTACAACGTTATGTATACCCACTATATTTGTTGCCTATACAGGAGAGGCATTAGATAATAAAGCTCCGCTATTAAGAGCTTTACAGGCCATGGATCAAGCAGCAACAGCTGTTGCTAAATATTTTGACAAGAATGTTTCAAAAGTGAATGCTACCTTGGGTTGGGAGCAAGAATATTTTTTAATAGATAGTGCATTGGCAGCTTCTAGGCCAGATATTATATTAACAGGAAGAACGTTACTAGGGCACTCTCCGGCGAAAGGACAGCAATTAGATGATCATTATTTTGGATCAATACCGAATAGAGTAATGAGTTTTATGAGGGATTTAGAGCAAGAGTGTATGTTGCTCGGAATTCCAGTTAAAACACGTCATAATGAAGTGGCTCCAAACCAGTTTGAATTAGCTCCTATTTTTGAAGAGGCCAATTTGGCCGTTGATCATAATTCATTGCTAATGGATGTAATGGAGAAAGTATCTAAGCGTCATAATTATAAGGTGTTATTTCATGAAAAACCATTTGAGGGAATTAATGGGTCGGGGAAACATAATAATTGGTCGTTGTCTACCGATACGGGTGTGAATCTATTGAGCCCTGGCAAAACGCCCATGAAAAACTTACAATTTTTGACCTTTTTCGTAAATACGATAAAAGCGGTTTGTGAGCACGAAGAGCTTGTAAGAGCGTCTATCGCAAGTGCAAGCAACGATCATCGTTTGGGAGCGAATGAAGCACCGCCAGCAATTATTTCGGTATTTATAGGCTCACAGCTATCGGCTGTTTTAGATGAATTGGAGAATGTGACAAAAGGAAAGTTGTCACCTGAAGAGAAAACAGACCTTAAACTAAATATTGTAGGAAAGATTCCAGAAATATTATTAGACAATACCGATAGAAATAGAACTTCGCCTTTTGCCTTTACAGGAAATAAATTTGAATTAAGAGCAGTAGGTTCTTGGTCCAATTGTGCTGGGCCAATGACGGTACTGAATACAATTGTTGCAAAACAATTAAAAGAATTTAAAAAAGAAGTTGATATACTTATAGATAAGAAAAACCTTAAAAAAGATGAAGCGGTTTTCAATATTTTGAGAGAATATATAAAGGCATCCAAGAAAATTCGCTTTGAAGGAGATGGTTATGGTGAAGCATGGCAAAAAGAAGCCAAAAAGAGAGGCTTGAGTAATAACAAAACGACTCCTGAAGCGCTCAAAGCAAAAATTTCTAAAGAAGCAATAGCCTTGTTCGAGGAAATGGATGTAATGAGTAAAGTAGAAGTGGAAGCCCGTCACGAAATTGAACTTGATGAATACACCTTGCGAATTCAAATAGAAAGTAGAACATTAGGCGATATTGCAAGAAATCACGTTATTCCGACTGCTATTCGATACCAAAATACATTAATTGAAAATGTTAAGGGTTTAAAGGAAATTTTTGGTAGTAATTTCGGAAAACAAGCGAATGAGCAGATAGATTTGATAGAAAAAATATCAAGTCATATCGCTGAGATTAATTCAAAGGTGAATAAAATGACCGATGAACGAAAAAAAGCAAATAAACTGCACGGTCAAAAATCGGCAGATGCTTATTGCAATAAGATAAAACCATATTTTGATGAAATTCGTTACCACTGTGATAAATTAGAAATGATGATCGATGACGAGCGTTGGCCACTCATAAAATATCGAGAAATGCTCTTTTCAAAATAAATTAAAAACCTAATAATAAGGTATTTAAATTTTTATTTTTTCAAAAAAATGCCATTTTATCATGGAAAACCATGAGTTTTTTCTAAAAATGGTGTATATTTGTCATATCCAGCCAAAAATCAATTGCTATGAAAAAGAAAAAGTCCCGCATTCGCGGGATTTTTTTTTATCTTTCCTGAAAATTTAACAAATGAAAAAACTCGCTTTTTTAATACTTATCATGGCCTCAGTCACCATTCAGGCTCAACACAAAAAAATGGATAAAATGATTGACGATATTGAATCGAAGGTTATAGAATGGCGTCGAGATTTTCATCAAAACCCTGAATTATCGAATAGAGAGTTTAAAACGGCTGAGAAAATCGCAATACATCTTAAAAGTTTAGGTTTAGAGGTGAAAACAGGAGTGGCGCACACTGGGGTTGTCGGGCTCTTAAAGGGTAATAAACCGGGTAAGGTTGTGGCATTAAGAGCTGATATTGATGCTTTGCCTGTAACAGAACGAAATGATCTTAGTTTTAAGTCTTCAGTAGTTACTGAGTTTTTAGGAAAAAAAACTGGAGTTATGCATGCTTGTGGTCACGATACTCATACAGCTATATTGATGGGGGTGGCCGAAGTTTTATCTAAAAATAAAGATAAAATTAAAGGAACGGTTAAGTTTATTTTTCAACCAGCTGAGGAAGGCCCTCCTCCTGGAGAAAAAGGAGGTGCAAAACTAATGATTGAAGAAGGTGTTTTAGAGAATCCGAAGGTCGATGCGATTTTTGGCTTACATATTAATTCTGCTACCGAAGTTGGTCACATCAACTATAAAGAAGGAGGCATCATGGCAGCTGTTGAACGTTTTACCGTGAATGTGAAAGGAAAGCAAACTCACGGGTCACAACCATGGTCTGGTGTAGATCCTATCTATATCTCCTCAAAAATAATTGATGGATTTCAGAGTATTATCAGCCGAGAGGCAAAGCTAACCGATGAAGCTGCCGTAATTACAGTGGGGAAAATTACAAGTGGAGTACGTTTTAATATTATTCCAGAAAGTGCAGAAATGATTGGTACCGTTCGCACATTAGACCCTAAAATGAGAGAAATGATCATTAAGAGAATGACAGAAATGGCCGAAACCATCGCGAAGGCTTATGGTGGTGAAGCTGAAGTTAAATTTGAAAGTTTTACGTCCATAACGTATAACGATCCGAAACTGGTAAAACAAATGTTACCATCTGTAATGAATGCAGCCGGAGGAGATAAAGTACATATCATCAAGGCGACAACTGGTGGTGAGGATTTTTCTTATTTTCAAGAAAAGGTACCTGGATTTTATTTCTTTTTAGGAGGAATGACACCGGGTTCTACCGAAGCATTTCCGCATCATACTCCAGATTTTAAGATTGATGATAGTGGATTGAAGTTAGGTGTGAAAACCTTTATAAACTTAACATTAGACTATTTAAATGAAAAATAAATAGTACAGAAATAGTTGTATTTTAAACAGAGGAATCCCGCTAATAGCGGGATTTTTTTTACCTTTCAGGAAAATTAATTCAAATGAAAAAACTCATACTGTTAGTGCTTTTTGTAGCATCTGTAGCAATGCAAGCTCAAAGCAAAAAAATGATTAAAATGATTGATGATATAGAGTCAAAGGTCATAGAATGGCGACGAGATTTTCATCAAAATCCCGAGTTGTCAAATAGAGAATTTAAAACCGCTGAGAAAATTGCAGCCCATTTAAAGAGCTTAGGATTAGAGGTGCAAACTGGGATTGCTCATACAGGAGTAGTTGGAATTTTGGAAGGAAGTAAATCTGGCCCAGTGGTTGCTTTAAGAGCGGATATTGATGCGTTACCTGTTACTGAACGAACACCAGTTCCTTTTGCATCGAAAGTTGAAAGTGAATACAATGGTATCAAGACTGGAGTGATGCATGCTTGTGGGCATGATACGCATATCGCTATCCTAATGGGTGTTGCAGAAGTTCTTTCAAAAAATAGAAAAGAAATTAAAGGAACCATAAAATTTATCTTTCAGCCCGCTGAGGAAGGGGCTCCTAAAGGTGAAAATGGAGGTGCTAAAATGATGGTTGAGGAAGGAGTTTTAAAGAACCCTGATGTTGACGCGATCTTTGGATTGCATATTGCTGCGGCAATGCCAGTAGGCCATATTTCATATAAGCCTGCCGGAATAATGGCAGCTTCACAAGGATATTCCATAAAAGTTAAAGGAAAACAAACACATGGTTCTAGACCGTGGGGAGGTATTGACCCAATAGTGATATCGGCACAAATTATTAATGGTTTGCAAACAATTGTAAGTCGAGATACCGAATTAACGAAGGAGGCTGCCGTCATTACTGTTGGAATGATTAGGGGAGGTATACGTGGAAACATAATACCCGAAGAAGTAGAAATGATTGGAACTATTAGAACCCTAGATTATGGAATGCAAAAAAAGTTAAATGACGAGATGAAAAAGCGTGTCCCTGCAATTGCAAAAGCTTTTGGAGGAGATGCAACTATTGAGATCGAAAAAGGGTATCCTATTACATATAACGACCCTAAATTAACGCAAACAATGTTACCATCTCTTCAGAAAGCAGCGGGAAAAGAAAATGTTCATTTAATAGATGCCATTACTGGAGCGGAAGACTTTTCTTATTTTCAAAAAGAAGTTCCGGGATTGTATTTTTTCTTAGGAGGAAGACCCTTAAATGTTAAACAAGAAGATGCAGCCTCTCATCATACGCCAGATTTCTTTATTGACGATAGTGGATTGAAACTAGGAGTACAGACATTTATAAATTTAACACTAGACTATTTAAATAAAAAGTAACTACGTAACATCTGTTACAATTTGATAAGGGTTTAATTGTAACTTTGTAGAAATAAAATGTAAAAAAGAAATGGGAATTTTCAATAAATCAGAATTTGGAGATGTCAAAGGATATCTAGCGAAAGGAGCAATTGTATTAGATGTAAGAACTGATGCAGAATATGAAGAAGGGCATGTTGCTGGGTCTAAGCATATCGTATTAGATTATTTACCCGATCATGTCGATGAGCTTAAAGAACTCAATAAACCAATTATAACTTGTTGTAGAAGTGGCGCTCGAAGTGGTCGAGCAGAAGAGTTCTTGGCAGATCATGACATTGATGTTATTAACGGCGGACCGTGGGAAAATGTAGATCAATTTGTTTGAGAAAAATCAATAAATGGAAATTCTTTTTGAAGTGTTTCCATTTTTTTTTCTAAGTTGATTAAGAAGGTTCGATATTGCTCAGAATTTTTATTGAAGGGTCTATGAGAAAGCCCTTTTTGGATAACAGTCACCTCTTGCATTGTGCGTTGTGCGCTTTCAGAAATCCATATCGTTGAAAACTGTTGCCAGATATAATCGATAGCCGTTTGATTCGGGTGTATCATATCCTCTTTATAAAAACGATAATCACGTAAGTCATCAAGCACAATTTCGTAAGATGGAAAATAATGACTCCTTTTTCTAGGTTCAACAACCTGATGTACTGCGGAGATTAAATGTGATTTACTCTGTGTATTTTCAATAAAACCATCTTTTAAATGTCGAACCGGACTTACTGTGAAAATGATAGAAGTTTTTTTATTAATGCTTCTTATCATTTCGATTATTGCCTGAAGATTTTCTTTAATTTCTTCAACAGAGCGTAGTTCTTTTAAGAATTGTTTTTGCGGTATTTTATGACAGTTCGCAACAATAGTATCAGATTCAACAAAACGATACACCCAGGCGGTTCCTAAGGTAATAAGGATATGCGAGGCGTTTTCAAGTTGTTGATGTGTCGTTGTGATTGCTGTATTTAAATGATTTAGAAGACTTTCTTTAGAAGTATCACTTAGCGATGAATGTGCTTCGAAGCAATGCCACCTTTCGTTATAAAAAAAGAGATCGTTTTCAGTATAAATTTTCTTATTAATGGCATTTGTAATATTGGCTTCAATAGCATTTGGATGAAACAATATTCCAAAAGGGTTTGCAAAATGCTGAAATCTAAAATGCGCTAGTTTTTGACTGATATTTTTTGAGAAACAAGATCCAAATAATACGATTTTAGAAGCATAATCTATTTGATTATGCTCTTGAGTTTTTATTGTTATTTGAGTTCTAAAATCCATTAATTGATATACTCTTTTGCTTTTAGAAGAGCCTTATCAATTCCATCAGGATTTTTACCTCCCGCAGTGGCGTAAAATGGTTGTCCACCACCACCACCATGAATAAGCTTACCCAGTTCCCTAACAATTTTACCAGCATTGAGGGTATCGTTAGTGATTTCTTTAGAGATAAAAACTGTTAACATAGCTTTGTCTTCATTTTTTGTGCCTGCTATGAAATATAAATTATCTATTTCTCCACCCAATTGAAAAGCCAAATCTTTGATAGCATTTTGATCTAAATGGATTGTAGCTGCGATAAAATTAATATTGCCAATAGTTTGAACACTATTCTTTAAATCATCTTTTAAGCTACCTGCCTTATCTTTCATGAAAGATTCGATTTGTTTTTTAAGTTTCAAATTTTCCTCTTGCAATGCTTTTACTGAGTCAACAGGATTGATATTACTTTTAAACAAATCTTTGATTTCATAAAATGCTCTATTTGTTTCAAAGTAGAAATCTTTTACAGCATCAGCAGTGATGGCTTCGATACGTCTGATTCCGGAAGCAACAGCACTTTCTGATCTTATTTTAAAATGCCAAATGTCACTTGTGTTTTGAACGTGGGTGCCACCACAGAGTTCGATAGATTTACCAAATCGAATGGTTCTTACGGTATCCCCATATTTTTCACCAAATAATGCCATGGCACCTTCTTTTGTAGCCGCTTCCATAGTCGCATTACGATTTTCTTGTAGTGCTAACTTATTATTGATTCTTGCGTTCACGAAATCCTCCACATCACGTAACTCTTGAGTAGTGAGCTTCGAAAAATGTGAAAAATCAAATCGAAGATATTTAGAATGCACCGCCGAACCTTTTTGTTCCACATGTGTACCTAAAATTTCTCGCAACGCCTGGTGCAATAAATGTGTAGCTGTATGATTCGCAGCAGTTCTAAAACGTTGTTTTTCATCAACAACTACTTTGAAAGTATCTGTAATATTTTTCGGTAAATCTTTAGCGAAATGAATAATCAAATTATTCTCTTTCTTGGTGTCAACGATATAGATGACATCTCCATTTTGAGTCTCTAAATATCCTTTATCCCCAACTTGACCGCCACCTTCTGGATAGAAGGGAGTTAAATTGAACACTAATTGATATTGTTCACCATCTTTTTTCGAAGAAACTTTTCGATAGCGCGTTATTTTTATATTTGCCTCCAATGAATCATATCCGATAAACTCTTCTTCTTTATCATCTATTAAAATATTCCAGTCATCAGTTTCAACAATTGATGCAGCACGAGAGCGATTTTTTTGTTTTTCAAGCTCTTCATTAAAAATAGTTTCATCAAAAGAAAGTCCTTTTTCTGACAAGATCAAGGCGGTTAAATCTTTAGGAAAACCATACGTGTCGTATAATTCAAATGCCTTTTTTCCAGAGATGGTATCGGAGGATGATCCTTTTATAATTCCATCCAATAAAATCAATCCTTGTTCTAATGTTTTTTGAAAAGAGTGTTCTTCCTCTTTAATAACGTTGGTTATTAGCTGCTGCTCTGTTTTAATTTCTGGAAAAACATCACCCAATTGTTTACTTAAAATATTGACTAATTTGAAAATGAACGGCTCTTTTTGATTTAGAAATGTGAAGCCATATCGAATGGCTCTTCTCAAAATTCTTCTAATGACATAACCTGCTCCGTTATTTGAAGGTAATTGTCCATCCGCAATAGCAAAAGCTACCGCTCGTATATGATCGGCGATTACTCGAATGGCAATATCCGTTTTTTCATCTGTACCATATTCGGTGCGCGTGATTGTTTCTACTTCTCTAATAAGCGGGGTAAAAACATCGGTATCATAATTTGATTTTACGTCTTGTAATACCATGCATAAACGCTCAAAACCCATTCCAGTGTCAATATGCTTCGAAGGCAAGTCTTCCAAAGAACCGTCTGCTTTGCGATTAAATTGCATAAATACCAGATTCCATATTTCTACAACTAACGGGTGATCTTTATTCACTAATTCTTTTCCAGGGACCGCTGCTTTCTCTTCGGCTGAGCGAATATCAACGTGGATTTCAGAACAAGGTCCGCAAGGACCTTGTGCACCCATTTCCCAAAAATTATCCTTTTTATCACCATTAATTATTCTATCTTCATCAATCAAATTTTTCCAAAAGTCATAGGCTTCATTATCGAAGGCAAGACCATCTTCTTTATCTCCTTCGAAAACGGTAACATATAAACTTTTCTTATCTATTTTGTAGACTTCGGTGAGTAGTTCCCAAGCCCAAGCAATGGCCTCTTTTTTGAAATAGTTCCCGAAACTCCAGTTTCCTAACATTTCAAACATCGTATGATGATACGTGTCGATCCCTACTTCTTCTAAGTCATTGTGTTTACCAGATACGCGCAAGCATTTTTGAGTATCAGAAATACGTTTTACGTCGGCTTTTTTCTGTCCTAAAAAATATTCTTTAAAAGGTACCATGCCAGCATTGGTGAACATTAATGTAGGATCGTTTTTTAATACCATTGGTGAAGATGGTACAATTTTATGTTCTTTGTTTTTAAAAAAATCTAAAAACTTACTGCGTATTTCTTGTGATGTCATAAACTGTTAATTAAAAGCTAAATGAAAGCCTTACTTTTTTAGTTGCAAAACATTTTGTAAATTTGTTTGTTATGCAAATAGGAATTATACCTTGTTAAAAGGTGATTCTTGCTGCAAAAATAGTATAATTTCACATTATGGCGAAGGTAAAATATTATTACGATTCTGATACACTTTCGTATCAGAAAATAAAGCTGAGAAAGCGTGATAGATTCAAACAATCTTTGATTTTTCTCGCAAGTTCGGCATTGTTTGCTGCGTTAATTGTATTTATAACATTTCAGTTCGTTGATTCTCCTAAAGTAAAGGCACAAAAGCGTGAACTAGAAAATTTAAAATTGCATGTTGAGTTACTCACAAAAAAAATGAATCAAGCTCAAGAGGTGTTGGTGGGTATTCAGGACAGAGATAACGATATTTACCGACTATATTTTGAAGCCAACCCAATACCAGATGAACAGAGAAAAGCTGGTTTTGGTGGTGTAAATAGATATAAATCGTTAGAAGGGTTCGAAAATTCTGAAATGATCATAGATGTGACCAAGAATATGGATATTCTTTCGAAACAATTGTATATCCAGTCTAAATCGTTAGATGAAATTATAAACTTGGCAGAGGATAAAGAAAAGTTATTGGCTTCTATTCCCGCAATTCAACCTATTAAGAAAGAAGATTTAACTCGCATGGCTTCTGGATATGGCTGGCGATCTGATCCATTTACAAAAGCAAGAAAACAGCATAAAGGAATGGACTTTACCGCACCTTCGGGAACGCCAATCTACGCAACAGGTAATGGAAGAGTGCATAGAGCAGATAATAGGGCTTCAGGATTTGGAGAGCACATAGAAATTGACCACGGTTTTGGTTATAAAACAATTTATGCCCACTTAAGTAAATACAACGTAAAGAAAGGTCAAAAAGTAAAAAGAGGAGATTTAATTGGTTTTGTAGGTAGTACAGGTAGATCTGTAGGGCCGCACTTGCATTATGAAGTGCATAAAAACGGAAAGCCAATTAATCCTATTAATTTCTATTACGGAAACTTAACACCTGATGAGTTCAAAAAAATGTTAAAAGCCGCTTCGCAAGAAGGTCAATCATTCGATTAATGCATATCAATTTAACAGACAAACGTTATTATAAAATAGGAGAAGTTGCCAAAGCTTTTGATGTGAATGCCTCCTTAATTAGATTTTGGGATAAGGAATTTGATGTCTTGAAGCCTAAAAAGAACAATAAAGGAAACAGGCTTTTTACTCAAGAAGATATTAAAAACTTACAACTGATTTATCATTTGGTAAAAGAGAAAGGATTTACCTTGGATGGAGCAAAGAATAAGCTTAAAGAAAATCCTGAAAAAGTAATGGGTAATCACGATATTATTGCCAGATTACAAGCGGTAAAATCAGCACTAACAACAATCAAAAATCAATTATAACCAACCAAAATAAATTTATCATGAAAAAATGGCTTGTACCTTTAGCAATTGTGGCAATCTTAATTTTACTAGGATCTAGTTCATACAATTCGATGATTACTACTAGAAACGCTACTGAAAAACAATGGGCAAACGTCGAAAGTGCATATCAAAGAAGAGCAGATTTAATTCCTAATTTAGTGAACACTGTGAAAGGTTATGCCGACTTTGAGAAGGAAACTTTAGAAGGTGTAATAAAAGCTAGAGCTGAGGCTACTAAAACAACCATAGACCCTTCAAATATTACTCCAGATCAGATTGCTAAGTTCCAAGAGGCACAACAAGGTTTGAGTGGTGCTTTATCGAGACTACTAGTAACGGTAGAAAGATATCCAGAATTGAAAGCTAATCAAGGTTTTTTGGATTTGCAAAGTCAATTAGAAGGAACTGAGAATAGAATAAGTGTAGAAAGAAATAGGTTTAATGATGCTGCAACGCTCTATAAAGATTTGATTCAAAGTTTTCCAAAAAATATAATGGCTTCTCTTTTTGGTTTCGAAGCGATGCCTTTATTTCAAGCGGCTGAAGGTAGCGATAAAGCGCCAGAAGTAAAGTTTGATTAAAAAAACAAGGAATGTCTAAGGTAGAAGATTTTTTAACAACCGTAGAAGAATCTCAAATTATCGAGGCAATTAAAACTGCTGAGAAAAATACATCTGGTGAAATTCGTGTTCATTTAGAAACATCGTCAGATGGATCTCCTATTGAAAGAGCCAAAGAGTTATTCGGTTTGTTGAAAATGAATGAGACCAAAGATCAGAATGGGGTTCTCTTTTATGTAGCCGTAGATGACAGACAGTTCGCCGTGTTGGGTGATGTTGGTATTGATAAAGTTGTATCGGGAGACTTCTGGAATAGTATTAAAAATAAAGTAATAAACAGGTTTTTAGAGGGGAACTACACGTTGGGTTTACAAGAAGGAATTTTAGAAACAGGGAAAAAATTGCAAGAGTACTTTCCTTACGAGTCGAACGATATTGACGAATTACCGAATGATATTTCTTTAGGATAATTTTTTTTATGACCTCTAATTTGAATAACTCTTTTTCGTACATTTAGCCTTATTATTAATACGAATTAATGTCAGCATTTCATATACTCTCAATTAAAAAAGTAACCCCCGAAACGCATAATTCGGTTTCTATTACTTTTAATATTCCATCAAGTTTAAAAGAGCGATTTTCGTTTATTCCTGGGCAATATATCACTGTTCAAAAGGAACTAAATGGAACCGAAATACGTAGAGATTACTCCATTTGTTCTTCTTTGAAAAGTGATGAAATTCGAATTGGAGTTAAAGCAGTTGAAGGAGGTTTATTTTCGCAGTATGCTACTACAGAGTTAATGGAAGGGGATGAATTAGCAATTACCATTCCAAAAGGAAGATTCAATTTGAATCCGAAAGAAGGAAATGCCAAAACCTATATTGCGTTCGCAGCCGGAAGTGGTATTACACCAGTATTATCTATGATTTCTTCGGTTTTAGAAATAGAAAAGGATAGTAAGTTTGTCTTGATTTATAGTAATAGAACTATAAAGGATGTGATGTTTAAAGATGAAATTGATGCGTTAGTTTCGTCACGTAAAGGAAAATTTGATGTGCATTATGTATTAAGCAGAAGCGCCCATGAAGGTCATTTATCTGGTAGAATTGATGCTTCTTTAGTAGCTCGAATGCTAGAGAATTATGACGAAACAAAAATTGAAGGTTATTTTTTATGTGGACCAGAGCCGATGATACGTCTAGTCAAAGAAGAGGTTACGAAAAGAGGTGTAGACACAGACAAAATTCATTTTGAATTATTTACCACTTCTTCCGAGGATGGTGGCTCAAATGAAATCGAAAGTTTAGAAGGAGAAAGTGAAGTAATAGTATTATTAGATGATGAAGAAGAAACTTTTAAAATGCCTCGAAAATCTACTATTTTAGAACAAGCTTTGTTGAAAGGAGTAGACGCTCCATATTCTTGTCAAGGTGGAATATGCAGTAGTTGTTTGGCCAAAGTCACCCAAGGGAAGGCGGTTATGGATAAAAATAGTATTCTGTCTGAAGAAGAGGTTCAGGAAGGGTTAATTTTAACTTGTCAAGCACATCCTACCACTGCAAAGATTACCGTTGACTATGATGATATATAAGCTTTAACAATATATGCAAGATATTCTAAATGCTATACCATTAGGAATTGCCCTAGCCTTTATGATAGGGCCAGTTTTTTTTGTACTGTTAGAAACTAGTGTTATCAAAGGGTTTAGAGCAGCCGTCGTTTTTGATTTGGGTGTCATCATTGCCGATATTGTTTTTGTTGCCTTTGCATATTATGGAAGTAGAACACTATTGAGTAAAATAAAAGATGACCCTCGTTTATTTGTTCTTGGTGGAGGCATATTATTCGTTTATGGCTTGTTTACCTTCTACAAAAGAAGAAAACCTATTATTACCGATGAAGAACTTGTGGTTGCTGAAAAGAACAATTATCTCGGATTGATATTAAAAGGATTCTTTCTTAATTTTATTAATATTGGAGTCTTGGCTTTTTGGTTAGGAATGGTTGTAGTGGTAGGTCCAAATTTGGAAATGGACGATCGCCGAATCTTTAATTATTTTTCAGCGATCATCATCGCCTATTTTTTAACCGATTTATTAAAAATATTGTTAGCGAAGCAACTAAAATCAAAGTTGACGCCCGAAGTTATTCGTAAGATTAAAAGAGGAATGGGAATTGCACTTATGATTTTCGGGTTGGTACTAGCCTCAAAAGGATTGTTACCAAAGGAAACGTTTAAAAAAATAGATTCAGCAATCGAAAACAAAATAGACAAACCTTAAACTCCTGTACTTCCGAATCCCCCCGATCCACGTTCAGTTTCGTCCAGAACTGTAACTTCTTTCCAAGCAGCTTGCGTATATTGAGCAATAATCAATTGGGCAATTCTTTCACCATCCTTAATAACAAAATCTTCATTCGATAGATTTACCAAAATTACGCCTATTTCTCCACGATAATCGGCATCAACTGTACCTGGGGCATTTAATACTGTAATACCTTTTTTTGCAGCAAGACCACTTCTAGGCCGCACCTGTGCTTCATATCCAACGGGTAAAGCAATAAACAAACCAGTTTTTACTATCGTTCTCTCAAGAGGTTTTAATGTTATTGGCGCCTCTATGTTTGCACGTAAATCCATTCCCGCAGACGCCAACGTTTCATAATGAGGTAATTGATGTTTTGATTTATTGATAATCTCTATGGTCATTTTTTTATGATATTTTTTAGTTCATTTTTTTCATTTAAGAAAATAAGTCCAGCGAAAGCCAATACAAACACTGTTGAAATAATATAATTCTCTTTAAATTGATAGAAAGAGATAAAAGACAAGCCTACAGAAACGACTATGTATAATAATATTCTTGGAAAGTTATATGGAACTTTGTAATACTTCTTTCCATAAAAATAGGAAATAATACACATGCTTCCATATGCTGCCAAAGTAGCCCACGCTGAAGCCATGAATCCTATTTCGGGGATTAGTAAGAGATTTACAGCTATGGTAATCAATGCGCCAAAAACCGAAAAATACATGCCATATTTGGTTCTATCTGTAAGTTTATACCATATAGATAAGTTATTATAAACACCAAGTAATAAATTAGCCAATAGAATTATAGGTACAATTGCTAAGGCTTCAAAATATTCGGGTTTAGCTAATAATAGGTTAGCCGGGATATTGATAAAAGCTATTACTGCTAGCATAAAAAATGCACCAAAGATCGTAAACCATTTCATAATGATGGCGTACTTTTCTTTGGCATTTTCTTTATGCGCTTCATTAAAAAAGAATGGTTCTGCTCCTAGCCTAAATGCGGTAATGTATAAGGTCATAAAAACCCCAAGTTTATAACAAGCTGCATAAATACCCATCTCACTTTTACCAATTTCACCTCTTAATAGTAATTTATCAAGATTTTCATTCGTTACATAGGCTAAGGTTCCAATCATAATTGGAATACCATAATTTAGCATTTTACGAAGTAGCACTTTGTCAAATTCAAATTTGAATTTAAGCATGGACGGTAACAGTAGTAAGAACGTAGCAAAACTAGCAATAAGATTGGCGATAAAAATATATACTACCGTAGGTGTTTCTTGATAGTGTGTTGCTAAGAAATGAGGTAATTCGATCGAGTTTTTAAGTGCATATGGAATGAACCATAAAAAGAACAAATTAAAGAATGCATAGATTAAAATATTGGCAATCTTAATGGAAGCGAATTTTATAGGTCGATTCGTAACTCTTAAATAAGCGAACGGAATGACAACAAATGTGTCAAAGGCAGTCACTAAAGTTAATATTTTTAAATGTTGAGGATTACTAAAACCTAACCAATGTGCAAATTGATCGTTAAATAGTAATAAGGTGATTAGAAAAACGGTGACTGTAGTGATCAACGTAAGAAACGCAGTTGAAACTACTTTCCCTTTTTCTTTTTCTTTTGAGAAAAATCTAAAAAAAGCGGTTTCTAGGCCAAAGGTCAAGAATCCAATAAAGTAGGCTGCAAAGACAAAATACCAAGTATTTTCGGCAAACTTATCTGTTTCCAATTTCCCTGTATGTAAGCGCGTTAAAAGAATATTAATTGCTCTAGGCAGCACGGCAGCAATTCCATAGATAATGGTGTCTTTAAAAAATCGTTGTAACGAACTCAAGGTTATTTTTTATGGTATCTACAAATATATCAATTCAACAATTACCAAGCTTAAATTTAAATTCTTTATTTTTATAAAGATAAGCCCTTGCACCTTGCCATTAAAAATCAAGAACATAGTAATTTGTGAAGATCATCAAATTGTAATTGACGGGTTACGATCGATTTTCGAAAAAAACGCAATGTACAACGTTGTTGACTATGTTAATAACGGAAATGATCTGTCAAGATCTTTGGTAATGAACGTGCCAGATATTCTTTTGTTGGATTTGAATTTACCAGGAAAGAATGGATTAGAAATCCTAAAAGAAGTAAAAAGAATTCATGAAAGTATAAAAATAATCATTCTCACAATGTATAATACGGAAAGCATTATTAATGAAGTCATTCGAAATGGGGCGGATGGATTTCTGTTAAAAAATTGTGCTACTGATGATTTGTTTGAAGCGCTTGGGCATGTGTATAAATCAGAAGAATTCTATCTTGGTGAAGGAGTAAAGAAAATATCTAAAAAGTTTCAATTAGAAAGGCACGATAATTTTTACAAAAAAATTAAGATTACCAAGAGAGAAAAAGAAATTATATATGAGTTAATTCAAGGGTTGAGAGTCCCTCAGATTGCAGAAAAGTTAGTTATAAGTACTTTTACTGTTGAAACTCATAAAAAAAACATTTTTAGAAAGTTAAATATTAAGAGTAGTATTGATCTTTTAAAATTCGCGAATGAAAATCAGTTGTTTTAATACTATTTTCTATGTAATTACCCTACTATTTACTTGTATTAATGTAAAAAAAGGTACTGCACAAACCGACACCCTTTTTATTTCTAATGATTTTGAGAAGGCTAACTTGGCGGAAGTCGCAAGGATATATTCTTCGAATGAAAAGGAAGAAATATTAGAACTATATGCCTCAAAATCTAAATTGATAGAAAACAAGAGTCATCAATTTTATTTTGGGTTTAAAAAAGAATCAAATTATATAGTCTTTACTGTAAAAAATTCGGATAGATCTTTTCGAAAATTAATAATGGAGTTTTCGAATTCGCATATTGACCAAATTAAAACGTATAAAAAGAGATCGGATACTTTTTCTCTTATTAATACAACAGGTATTAGATACCCTTTTCGATCTAGACTTTTAGATCATAGAAATTTTTTGATACCGATAGAACTTGCTAAAAATGAATCTCAGACTTATATAATTGAAATAGGAAAAGAAATAGGTAGACCTCTAGTTACGTCAATTGAGATTTTTGATGAAGTTATTTTTGATAAAAGAAGTGTAAAACAATATTTAATTATTGGACTCTATTTCGGACTTAGTGTTTTATCGATATTACTTAGTTTATTTGCTTTCTATTTTTTAAGAAATTATGGCTATTTGATTTATGCGATTTATGTGATGTTTTTAGGACTTTTCATTTGTTCTTATTTGGGTCTATACCAGCAAATATTTTTAAGTGCTGAAGTACTTTTTAATAAATATTTACACTACGTTTTGTTTAGTGAAGTATCGTTTTTACTATTTATAATCTTTTCTCAGAAAGTATTAAACGTAAAGGAAAGTTTCCCGAAACTAAACAAAGTCGTCAAGGTATTTGTTATTGCTTTAGTTGTTATACGTTTTTCAATTCATTTTGTTTTTCCAGAACTTTTTTTGGACTTTATTTCTATCTTTATGAAGATGTGGTACGGTATAATTCTGTTAGTATGTCTTCTCATTTTTTATGAAATCGTTGCCTTATATAAAAAAAACAAAAAGAGGACTACTCTTTTCGCCATAGCTTATTTGTTCATGATTACAGGAGCTATCGTTACAGTATTATATCATAGTACTGGAGTTGTCGATGCCACTTTCTACGGTTTGCCAGTTATTTTTTATTCGTCGTTATTCGAAATTTTGTTCCTAACATTTACAATAGTGTTTATGGTAAAACAGATTTACGACGAACGTAATGTGCTCTCGAATCAATTGGCCCATCAACAACAAAAGTTTTTGACAGCCTTTATAGATGGTCAAGAGAAAGAACGAGAACGAATAGGGAAAGAATTACATGATAATGTAGGGAGTAAATTGAGCAATTTTAAACGTATTTTTTTTAAAAATTTTTCTGACAAAAAAATGATTGATGAAATAGATGTTTTATGCAATGATGTTCGTGACCTTTCACATCAAATATCACCTCCTGAAATAAAATTAGTGGGCCTTCCAGGAGCTATTACAGATTTGGTAACAAGTCATTCTGATGAAAGGTTGATTATTGAATTTAATTGCTACGAGTTTCCAGAAAATCTTAGTGAAACTATTACTTCTAATTTATTTAGAATAGTTCAAGAATCACTTCATAATATAGTGAAGCATGCAGAGGCAAAATTAGTGGATGTTCAACTCATAGGTCATGAAAATTATCTAACACTAACAATAGAAGATGATGGTAAAGGCTTTAATAATTCTAAATCTTTAAAGGGTATTGGGTTAAAAAATATCAAGTCTAGAACTCAACAATTGAATGGGGACTTTTCACTTAATACTGCTCTTAACAAGGGAACCTCTATCTTAATTACAATTCCTATTTAAAATCTACCTGAATTCAGGTATTGTTTTGTTTTAGCTAAAGTTGTCTATTTAACTTCAAAATAGAAAACTTAAAATTATGAAAACGAAATGCTTACTTGTTATTCTTGCTATGTCAATTAGTTTTACAATTGTTGGGCAAAAAACTCTGATGGAAAGGCATGAAGCTGCCTTGAAAAAAGAAAAAGAAACTTTTAAAAAACCAGTTGAAGATCTAAGAACGGTATTCGCAAAGATGTTTAACAATGCACAATTTGTTGACACGAAGGTTGCAGGTCCATGCAAGCCTGTAGATTTAGTATCTAAAATTGTGATATATGAACTTAAGTCTGGAAATGAAAAATTGATCAAAGAAATCAAATCTATAAAAGATGCGTATTTAAATTATCCCCAACACCTTAACGATGCGGAATCTCGTGATTACGCCTATTCTTTTGAAACAGGTGATTTTAATAGTATGGAAGATGCGGCGCTTAACGCATTTAGCAATAGCAACAAGTTTATTGACTTTGTAAAGCTTTATACCGGTGGTGATGTTGGTGATTTAAACGAATACGATATTGAAACGGTAAGAGGTCAGTATGATAATTTAAAGACGAATTACAATGTAGAATTTCAAATTGAAACTGGTGAATTTATGAGTTTGATTTGTGGGCATAAGCAAACCTCTTTTATAAAATTAAAGAAGTTAAATTATCCTAATGTTACTTGGGAAATCCGAACCATAGTTACTGCTGATTGTGACTGTAGTGGAGCTGTCGAATTGACAAAAAATATTAAAAGAGGTTCAATTGAGTATACCGCTGAGGTTACAGGTTTATTAACTACTAAATCTGTAACATTTAGTAATGTTACAAATGCAAAAGTCACGGTAAAATCTTTAGTTTGCTGTTCAAAAATAGATAAGGAAGAAGAGAGCAAAATAGCAATCAATGATGTACATGATGCTAAAGGTTATTTACAAGTTGGTGCACAGGTCGGTTTGCCTTTAGGAGAGGAAAAAGACTTTTATTCGTTAACGTTCGGAGCCGATGTCTCGTATTTATTTAACGTAAGCGAAAGTTTTAACGCGGGTATAGGAGTTGGGTATACGCATTTTTCACCAAAAGAGTTCACAGTTGGGTCAACAACTTTTAAAGGAGATGGAATTGGTTATATTCCAATAGTTGGACTGGCTCAATATGACGTGAGTAAAAAAATTCATCTAAATGTGAACTTTGGTTACGCTTTATCAACAAAAAGCGATGTGGATGGAGGTCTAAATTACGGTGTTGATATTAAGTTCAAAATAGCTCCAGCACTTTGGATTGGCCCAGAAATCAATATTATAAATTTAGGGGAATCACGTAGCTTTAACTCAATTGGTATTGGGGTGCTAAAAAGTTTTACCCGAGGGCTATAAAGAATTTGTTGCTAATTATAATAAATGAAAAAGACGCTCAAGTTTTGTGCAAGAGCGTCTTTTTTAATATGATAAACTAGTACCTAAGCCTCTATCGGTTCAATAGAAACATAAGATCTATTATCTTTTTTCTTAGTAAATTTTACAATACCGTCAACTTGTGCATGTAATGTATGGTCTTTTCCCATATATACATTTTCACCTGGATGGTGAGATGTTCCTCTTTGACGAACAATAATGTTACCAGCGATAGCACCTTGACCACCATATATCTTAACACCTAAGCGTTTCGATTCTGATTCTCTACCATTTTTAGAACTACCTACTCCTTTTTTATGAGCCATAATATATAGTTTTAAATTGTTAAACTTAACGAACAGCACTTACGCTTTTCCGCCATCTAATTTATCTTGTAATTCCTTTAACTCATCCCATTTACCATCAGCAGCTAATTTCGCCTGTTGTGGCCATGTGTCAGGAATATGATTTCCTCTTACGCCTTCAATAATTTCTGAAATCTTCGCTGGTTTTGCTTTTGCTAAATCTGCAAATGTTGCAATACCTGCAGCTACTAACGTTTCAGCAATTTTTGGCCCGATACCTTCAATCTTTTTCAAATCGTCAGCTTTTGCCTTTTTTGGAGCCGCTGCTTTCTTTGGAGCAGGAGCTGCCTTTTCAACCTTTACTGCTGCTTCTTTTTTCACTGGCGCTGCTTTTTTTGGAGCTTCAGCTTTCTTTGCTGGTGCTTTTTTTGCACCACTTGCAACAATACTTTCGATTTGAATTTCAGATAAATACTGACGGTGTCCGTTCTTTACCTTGTATCCTTTTCTACGTTTTTTCTTAAAAACGATTACTTTATCACCTTTAAGGTGTTTTAAAATTTTTGCAGTCACTGCTGCACCTTCTATAGCTGGGGCGCCTAAAGTTACTTTACCATCATCTAATAAAAGAACATTATCAAAAGTAACTTTTGATCCTTCTTTGTCTTGTAAACGATGTACGTAAACCTTTTGGTCTTTTGCAACTTTAAATTGCTGCCCTGCTATCTCTACAATTGCGTACATAAGTTATTTTTTTGTGAAATCCCTTAGCGGATTTCTCTTGATTAAAAATGCGCCTATTTTTTATTTAGGCGGGTGCAAATATACATCTATTTTAAAGATTAGCAATGTTTTGAGGTTAAAAATAAACGAATTTATTTTCTATTCGCAAGATATACTCCCAAGAGTATAAAAATTCCGGCAACGAGTTGAATACTATTTAAGTTTTCATGGTCCAGCAAGCCCCAAAAAACAGCTACTATAGGAATAAGATACGTCACAGAAGTGGCAAACAATGGTGACGATATTTGTATCAAATTATTAAATAAGGTTTTCGCAAAAGCGGTACCTACTATTGCCAATATGGCAATATATAATAATGAGCTGTTCATAATTTCTGTGTTCGCATATGTTTGAAAGAAATCAGAGAACCAAAGAACGATAAATGCTGGAATAATAATGAGGACAAAATTACCAACTGTAATGGCAAGTCCACTTAAATCAGACAAGGATTTTTTGATAATATTTACATTAAAAGCATATCCAATTGATGAAATAATAGGTAATGCCGCGTAGATGTAATTTTGATTCGGATTCAGTTCGGCACCTTTAAAAATCAAGATAGCAGTTCCTATAAAACCAATCAATACTCCTAAAACTTGATGACGTTTAAATGTAAGACCGAAAACTAAAAAACCTACAATTAAGGTGTTGAGAGGGGTTAAAGAATTTAAAATTGAGGTAATGGAACTATCAATAACACTTACAGCATATGCAAATAAAAAAACAGGAAAAAATGTACCTAATAAAGCCGTTAATAAGATAGGCCACCAATGATGTTTCTTTATCGTTTTTAAACTTTTATGACCCACTAAAATTAGCGCAATTCCTGTAATAATAATACGTAAGGCCCCAACTTGTATAGGAGTTAGGCCAATAAGCGCTTTTTTCATTAAGATAAAAGAACTACCCCAAACTAAGGCCAATATTAGTAAATAAAACCAACGCGTATTTTTGCTCATTTAATGGGGTTAGAAGCTATTGCCAAAGGTCGGGAATATTATCAAATATTTCACTTTAAAAGTTAAAGTTTAGTTAGAAAATTAGAGGACTCTTTTTTTAAACCTTATTATTAGTATGTTTGTGAAAAATTTATAGCGTATGACTTTAAAGTTACTTAAAAATATAATGGTTATTGCTTTCATGGGAGTTTTTGTACTATCATGTGGTAAGGCAACTACTGAAAAAGATGTAGCCGTTAATGTGAAAAAGATTGCCTTAGATATAGATGGGATGACCTGCGAAATAGGATGTGCCAAGACCATAGAATCGAAACTTGCAAAAACGGAAGGAATTAGTGTAGTTAGTGTAAGTTTTGAGGATAAAAAAGGAATTATAGAGTATGATGCCAATAAGACTGATGAAGATAAAATAGTTGCGGTAGTGCAAGAGATTGCTGGTGGAGAATTGTATAAAGTTACTGGAACTAAGCTAATTGAAGACCTTGCTGAGTAAGAAAGATAAAAAAAACCTTTGTGTTTGTAAAATATAATTGGTTTCTTTGCGTTTCGTTAACGTATAAAAACTAAAATTATCAAACAAATGAAATTATTAAAAGGATTTTTAGCAATTGCACTAGTAAGTTTAATTGCTGTTTCATGTAAAGAAGTAAAAGAAGGAGCTGACGCTGCAAAAGACGGTGTTGAACAAGCTGCTGAAGGTGCAAAAGACGCTGCAGGTGATGCAGTTGATGCTGCTGGTGAAGCTGTAGAAGAAGTAAAAGATGCTGCAGGTGAAGCTGTAGATTCAGTAAAAGCTGCTGCTGGTGAAGCTGTAGACGGAGCTGTTGATGCTGCAAAAGAAAAAGCTGGTGAAGCTGCTGACGCTGTGAAAGAAAAAGCAGGTGAAGCCGTTGATGCTGCAAAAGATGCAGTGAAGAACTAAGTTTCTTTAACAAAATAGAAAAAGGCTTTCGAAATTTCGGAAGCCTTTTTTTTGTGCTTTAAATTTAAAAAAGCGATCAATTATTTAGGGGCAATGAAGTATCTTTGTATAAACTTTTTTGATGAAAAAACTGTTCCCTTTAATCGTTAAAATTTGCCTACTTTCCATCTACTTAATTATTTTAGCGGGATCTACAGTGCGTATGACTGGATCCGGTATGGGATGCCCAGATTGGCCAAAATGTTTTGGTCATTTAATTCCGCCAACAAGTGAAGGAGAATTGCTTTGGCGAGCCAATACCGATTTTGACAAAGGAATCATTATCATAAAAGATGAAGGTCTATTAGTTGCAAAAGAGAAATTCACTTCTGATGCTCAATTCAACGAACAAAATTGGATGGCCTATACAAAGCATGATTATGCTACCTTCAATGTAACGCACACCTGGGTAGAATATATCAATAGATTGGCGACGGTACTCTCTGGGTTTTTCTTTTTGGCCTTAATCATTAGTGCTCTGTTCTACTGGAAGTCACAGCGAATATTACCTATTTTATCATTTTTGGCCTTGTTTTTAATGGGATTTGAGGCCTGGTTAGGAAAAACAGTTGTCGATTCTAATCTAGCGGTTTCTAAGATTACCATTCATATGTTAGTGGCTTTATTAATTGTTGCACTCTTATTAATATTGCGTTTTAAATCGAGACCTCCCGAAAAGGAATACAAAGCAGATCGGAATTTTAAAATCCTGGCATATGTTGTCTTTGGTCTAACATTGGCTCAAATTATTTTGGGAATTGAAGTGCGAGAGTTTGTAGATGAACAATTAAAGAATTTAGGTTTTGAAAGCAAAGGTTTATTAGAGTTAGATGGTAATACTGATTTTTTGATTCACCGATCTTTTTCTATTTTGGTGGTGATACTAAATGTTTGGCTATTTGTTCGAAATAGCAAATTTAAACTTGGTTTTACCTTACCCAAATGGATACTCTTCACACTTACTATTGAGGTGCTCGCTGGTATACTTATGTATTACTTCGATTTCCCTTTTGGAACGCAAGTTGTGCATATGTTATTTGCGGCAATTTTATTCGGCTTGCAGTTTTATGTACTACTGAAAATTGGTAAAAAGGTCAAATTCTGACTTTAGTTAAACATGGTTTAATTACGCCATTCTAAAGTTTCCATTAAATGTTTGATGTCTTTTTCAACATATTTAACGGCTGGTAAAATAGAATCGTAATTAGGCTGAACTTTAAAGTATAACGCACCGGTGATAAAATGCTTTGAGCTGTCTGTTAAATGAAACTGCAAAGGAGAAGCAGCATCTCCCGTTACTTCCGACAAGGCTCCATAGACTTTTTTTAATGAATCATCAAAAGGCTGTGCACTTATACCATCTGCTTTAATGGCGTGATTATAGGTCAATTTTTCTGATTCTTGTAATAGCTCTTTTAAATTATTCTCCACAGGTCGATACGTAATATTTAGTGACGCTTTTAAATTTGGGTATGAGATATTGATCCAGCATTTTTCATCAGGTTGTACGACTGCATCATTAGAGAATTCAAAAATAAACGGGCAATCACTGGTGACTTTTTGATATGTAGCTTCATTATAGGCCAAACGTAAAAATGCTTTCGGTTTCGGCAAGCTTTCTTCCTTGCAAGAAGTTAATAGCAACACCATTGCTAAGCTAATTAGGATTCTTTTATTCATTTGGGATCGTAACTTTTACTTGTTTTATTCGTTTTTTATCTAAAGCTTCAATTTTAAATTTGAAGGCCTTGTACAGTATGATTTCATTCTTTTTAGGAAACTTGCCTGAGATTTCTAAAATAAATCCTGCTAATGTTTCCGCCTCCCCTTTTGCTTCTTCAAAGATAGCATCATCAATATGATCTAACACCTTATAAAAGTCTTTTAACACAATTTTACCGTCAAAAACATAGTTGTGGTCATCTAGTTTAGAGTAAGCTAAATCGTCATCATCAAATTCATCGCTAATGTCACCAACAATTTCTTCAATAATATCTTCCAAAGTGACAATACCTGACGTACCACCATATTCATCTACCACAATGGCAAGATGTTTTTTAAGTTCTTGAAATTCTTTCAGTAAATCATCTAATTTTTTGTTTTCTGGTACAAACAGAGGTTCACGTAATAGTTTCTTCCATTGGAAAGTTTTTTTATTAAGGTGAGGTAATAGATCTTTCGTATATAAAATACCAGTTACTTCATCAATGGTGTCTTTATATACCGGGATTCTAGAATGTCCTTTTTTAATGATTTTTTTCACGACTTCTAGAAAAGTTTCGTCATCCGATAAGGCAAATACATCCATTCTTGGACACATTACTTGTGCAGTATCTGTGTTGCCAAAACTAACAATTCCTTCTAGTATTTTTTGTTCATCTTTGGTTGTGGCTTCCTCAGAAGTAAGTTCTAAGGCTTGAGATAATTTCTCTACCGAAAAGTTCTGTTGTTTTTTACCTAGCCTTTTTTCAACGAGGGAGGTCAAACTCATTAATGGTATACTTGCAAAAGACAAAGTTGTATTTAAATATTTAATCGGTGTTGCCATAAAAGAGGCGAATTTCATGGCATTTCTATTAGCATAAATTTTAGGCAAGACCTCACCAAATAATAGAATTAGAAAAGTAACCAAAATTACTTCGAGTCCAAATCGTATTATATTCGAGGCAATTCCACTAAAAAAATATTCTCCAATGTAAGCAAATAACAATACAATTAATATATTAATGAAATTATTGGCAATAAGAATAGTAGCCAATAATTTTTTAGGATTTTCTAGTTGTTGGGCTACAATAGTTTTCTTTTTAGATTTTCCATTAGTTGCTTCATCTAAATCTATCTTACTCAATGAAAAAAAAGCAACTTCAGCGCCCGATATAAGAGCTGACAAAATTAGTAATACTAAGAGGATAGCGATACTAATTAGTAGTGTTCCGCTTAAGGAATCAATGAAAATTAAATTGGGGGGTTCAGGGTCCAAATATGATTCTATTTAATTAAACTTAAAACGGAAGGTCGTCATCTAACGGAGGCTCTTCTACTTTGTTAGTTGTTGGTTCTTCCTGTTTATGTATTGCTGCAGAAGGCGAATTCGATTGTAAGTCTTTCTTGGTGCTCAAAAAAGTCATGTCTGTTGCATGAATTTCTGTAGAATATCGCTTGTTTCCATCCTGACCTTCCCACTGTCGGGTTTTAATGCGGCCCTCGACATATACTTTATCACCTTTGCTTAGGTACTTCTCGCAAATTTCCGCGAGCTTGTTTCGAACAACGACATTATGCCATTCGGTCGTAGTTACTTTTTCGTTTGTTTGTCTATTTGTATAGGTTTCGTTTGTTGCAACAGGAAATCTACCAATTGAATTCCCTCCTTCAAAATAGTGCATTTTCACCTCATCGCCCAAATGTCCAATCAACATGACTTTATTTAAAGTTCCTGCCATTATAATATGATTTATATCAAAGGTACTAAAAATTGTTATTGATTGTTCTTAAATTTTTCTACAAAATTCTGAATCAGAATGGGTACAGGATAGGTATCAACATCATTCCAAGATATAGCATCTGTTGGAAGTTTTTCTGTAGAAATAATCCAAAATTTAGTCAATAAATGTTGATGCGAAAGTTTGTGAACAATAATTTTTGTATTGAATAATTGAATAGAAATGTTTTCATCGTCAAAATGTTGAGATAAAGCTGGTAAGATCCTAAGTTCTTCGATAGCGAGCTCATTTTCGCTCTCTATTAATGGAAATTCATAAAGATTTTGCCATATTCCTTTTGTGCTACGCTGTCGAACTAGCGTATGATTGTTACTATCCAGTACTAGGTAGTTAAAGTATCGTAGCTTGATCTTTATTTTTTTTTCCTTTACGGGAAGGTTATTCACGAGTTTTTTTTGAAGCGCAACACAGCTATCATTTAATGGACATTGATCACAATTGGGATTTTGAGGTTTACATTGTTTAGCCCCAAATTCCATTATAGCTTGGTTGTATCTGCCAGGATCTTCGTTTGTGATAAGTTGCTGAGCCAACTTTTTAAACTCTTTAATGCCTTTTGTTGAATTAATTGCTGTATGAATACCGAAGTATCTCGACAATACTCTATACACGTTTCCATCGACGACAGCAGTAGGTTCATCATAACATATGGAAGCAATTGCAGATGCTGTATAGTCGCCTACTCCTTTTAATTTTATTAAATCGTTGTACGACTTAGGAAATTCTCCATTTAATTCGTTGATGATATAGTTAGCAGAGAAATGTAGATTGCGCGCTCTTGAATAATAACCTAGTCCTTGCCAAAGTTTTAAAACGTCCGATTCTTTCGCATTAGCAAGGTGTGAAACTGTTGGAAATGTCTCGCTAAATTTCAAGTAGTAATCGAGTCCTTGATCAACGCGAGTTTGTTGTAAAATGATTTCTGATAACCAAATTAAATATGGATTCTTGGTTTTTCGCCATGGCAAATCTCGCTTGTTTTGTAAATACCAGTAAACTAAAGTGTTATAAAAATGCATCATTTTGAATAATTCTGCAATAATACAGTTTTTATCTTATTAAATTTTAGTGAATTAGCTTTAGGAAATTGATTAATTGTTTTATATTTGCGACCCTTAAAATTAATGAAATAACAATCTAAAAAATAATTAAGAATGACAAAAGCGGAGATCGTTGCTAACATTTCGGACAAATCTGGAATCGAAAAAGCAGATGTACTGAGAGTAGTAGAAGATTTAATGAAAGAAGTGAAATCTTCATTAGAAAAAGGAGATAATGTTTATTTAAGAGGTTTTGGAAGTTTTACTGTAAAGACAAGAGCAGAAAAAACAGGAAGAAATATCTCAAAGAACACCACAATTAAAATACCAGCACATAATATTCCAGCGTTCAAGCCAGCAAAGATTTTTGTTGAAGGCGTAAAGAAAAATGTTCCTGTTAAATAAAAAAACAATATAAACACATTAAAAAACGTTTGAACTATGCCTAGCGGAAAAAAAAGAAAACGTAGTAAAATTTCTACTCATAAACGAAAAAAACGAAGTAGACAAAATAGACACAAAAAGAAAAAATAGTTTAAGTAAACTATTTTTTCTTTTCATCTAAAACACCCGTTCTTTGAAAAAAGAGATTTATGTATGTAAATCTCGTCAGGTTATTACAACCTGTGAATCAATTTATAAATCCATCTACACAAACATTTCATATGTAATTATTGTGGATGTTTAGTGTAGGTACAAAAACTAACAGAGTGAAAACAGAATTAATTATTAGATCGAATTCCTCTGATATAGATTTTGCCTTATTAAGAGATGGTAAGCTTGTTGAATTACACAAGGATAAAGGAGATAACAACTTTAATGTTGGCGATATATTTTTAGCCAAAATAAAGAAAACGTTATCTGGACTAAATGCAGCATTTGTAAATGTTGGAAGTGAGAAAGATGCTTTTTTACATTATCATGATTTAGGTCCACAATTGTTATCTTTGAGTAAATACATTAAGCGAATAAGCACAGGTAAAGAAAAAGAATTCACTTTAAAAAATTTCCATTTTGAAAAAGATATAGACAAACATGGAAAGATTGACCAAGCTATAAAAGCAGGTCAAAATTTATTAGTACAAGTTGTTAAAGAACCAATATCTACAAAAGGCCCTCGAATAAGCTCAGAGCTTTCAATTGCTGGTAGATATTTAGTATTAGTTCCTTTTTCTGATAGAGTATCGGTATCTCAAAAAATATCGAGCAATAAAGAAAAAGATAGATTAAAACGACTTGCAAAAAGCATTAAGCCAAAAGGATTTGGCGTTATTCTGCGAACTGTTGCCGAAGGCATCAAAGTGGCAGAGTTAGATAGAGATTTGCAAAATTCTCTACAGCGCTGGGTAACTATGTGTAAGCAGTTACCTAAAGCTCAAGCTCCGGCAAAAGTATTGTCTGAGTTAAACAGAGCTTCATCAATTTTAAGAGATGTTTTTGATGATTCATTTACAAGTATTGTCACCAATGATAAAACATTGTATGTTGAATTAAAAGAATATCTTCAGCGTATTGCTCCCGAAAAAGAAAAAATCGTTAAAATGCACAGAGCTAAGATGCCGATCTTTGAAAAATATTTCATAGAAAGACAAATTAAGACTGCATTTGGACGAACTGTTTCAATGCAAAAAGGAGCTTACTTAGTTATTGAACATACAGAAGCATTGCATGTGATAGATGTAAATAGTGGTAATCGTTCAAACAAAGCTAACTCTCAAGCTGATACAGCACTAGAAGTTAATTTAATTGCCGCCACCGAAATTGCAAGACAATTGCAGTTAAGAGATATGGGAGGTATTATTGTAGTTGACTTTATAGATATGCATGCAGCCGAACATAGACAAAAATTGTTTGATCATCTTAAAAAGCAAATGCAGCTTACCAGAACGAAGCATAAAGTATTACCGCCTAGTAAATTTGGACTTGTTCAAATTACTAGACAAAGAGTTCGACCTGAAAGGGTTATTAAAACGAACGAAGAAAACCCGAATAAAAATGGAGAAGTCGAGGCTCCAATAATTTTGATTGATAAAATTGAAAACCAATTACAGAAATTAGTTAACAAAAATAAAGGCGCAAAAGGAATTACATTACATGTGCATCCGTTTGTTGCTTCTTATTTAAAAAGTGGTTTTCCATCAATTCAAAATAAATGGTTTTTGAGTTACAAAAAGTGGATTAAAATTTTACCTAGAGATGCTTACCAATATTTAGAGTATCGTTTCTATACAGCAAACGATAAAGTAATTAAATAAGGTATCTTATTATATCAATTAAAATCCCGAAGCGATACGCTTCGGGATTTTTTAGTTTTAAAAGGTTTCTAACGCAACTTTTCTATTTTGAAAATTACTGGAATTATTCAATTTAGAAATTAATCAATAAGAATCTTTTTAACGAAAACCGTATCATCTGCTAAAGTGGCATTTACAATGAATATGGTCCCCGGTGAAATATTTTCAGTTTTAAAGATATATGAAGTACTATTGACATCGGTATTGACGATTGTTTTACCCAACACATCGTATATTTTCAATTTCGTAATTGTGCTCGAATTACTAGTTTTTATTTGAATCTCATTTTCTTGATTCAAAACCAATAATTCGTTACTTACTGAATCTACCTCGTCAGCGCTTAATGTCGTTTCGATTTTTGTTAAAAACAGTTCAAATCGTTCATTATATACTGACTCGGGTTCTGGAACGAATGTATAGTCGTCAATTCCAAGATCATGAACTATGTTAAGTAACTTATCATTTACGTATATCTTATAATTGGTTAAATTTCCTTCGATTTTATCAATACCTATTGATAAAGAGTCACCTTGCTCTATATAGGAATATAATCCAAGCTGAACAGTTGCTTCATCATTAATTGGAGGTTTTCCCTGAATAGCAAAATTTTCATTCTCGATAACTGAATAAAATGAAATATAATTTCCACCTAATTTAGGACCGTCAAAAGATCTATCTATTCCATCTGTTGCACCGTCAATAAAACCAACTAATAATTGACTAAAAGCCCCTTTGGTATTATATAAATTTAACCATACCCGATCTTTTTCTTCCTCTTTCTTATCAGGAACCGAACTCTTGAAAAATTGATCGTTATTAGTATTGGCCCTCATAGAATTATTCAAAGTGGCATTGCTAGTCGCTAAAGCTTCTATGAAAAAACCTTGACCAGAGGCTATAAAGCCCGTTGGAGCGTCCCCACCTGATGCCGCGGCAACACCACCAGTCCCAGAGGTGTACGTAGCATAATCACTTCTTGAATAATCTGCTTCACCACCATTATCTAGTGCAGCGGTATTGTGAGTCCATAAATAAATTGTTCCACCAATAACTGAGGAATTCAATGGGTTATCAAGAAATTTTGTGGCATCTAAGGCACTCGGATAAGGGTTTCCAATCAAGTTCCAGTCATACCCTGTTAAATCTGGCGCTGGACCTAATACTACTGGAGCTAGAACGACACCGGTATTCGGAACTCCATCAAAAATGACAGATTGATTTTGAGGGAAAGTACCAGAATTAGGACCTTGAGCTATATACCCTTTTCCCGGTTCCATAATGTCTGATGCATTCATTCCGAACCACGCGTTCGTATTCCATTCATATATTCTGTTGGCAATAGAAGAAGCAAGGCCGTCTCCAATGGTTTCATTTGACATTGGAGAGGTCCAATAGATATAATCATTTTCTTTAACTAAAGAAGAGGTCTTATGAACGTTAATAGTACCAGAGGAAGCTATAACTCCGTCATCTTCTACCATTACTAGCGAGCCTTCATGTCGAACTTCCAAAATTCCACTAACACTTAGGTCATTTTGAACTAACATATAATCGTTAGCACGTATATTTACTGTTGTGCCACTGTTGATGGTACAGTCACAAGATTCGAAATCTCCATTTATTGCGGAATCATAGTTGCCATTGATAATGGCAGACGTTGCAATATTGGGTGTGCCATTATTCCAAGAAGAACCGTTCCAAGTTGTGGTAAACGGGCATTCTGGGGAATAGGCTACAATATCGAATTCTCCTGCGCTTTGATTATTATAAGAATAGATTCGAATATAAACTGTCGTATTTGGTAAACCTGTTACTGTGATTGCACTAAAAAGTCCTGGCCCACTATCATCATCACAAGCAATCTGGGTAAGACTGCCGCAGCTTCCTGTATAAATCGCCATTGCTGTATCTATAGATGAACCTGCGTCTTGAGTTTCTACAAAGAGTACTCCCGAAGCGGGTACCTCTGCTGTATACCAAACATCTCTTCCTCCATAGAATGCACAACTCGGACTTGGTAATTCACCAGAATCACTTGCACCTTGATTTGTTCCGGTGACGATATTTTCCGTATTGTTTGTGCCAACAGTTAATGATACACTATCAGAACATCCACTATTCGCCGGAGGCGGAGTTGGGCCTTCAAGGGCAATAGTGAATGGACCTGCATTAAAATCATCATGCCATACTTGTAGTACGTATGTTTGTCCAGGGGTTAATCCTGTAATCTCATGAAAACTTGAATTGGTATTGTCACAAAAAATTTCGGTTCCATTACAAGCCGTCCAAGCCGCCACATTGATAGTGGCACCATTTGCTCCGGCAGTTAGAACATTAATCGAAGTAGCGCTTGCAGGCACTGTAAAAGTATAGAATAAGTCTAAATTTTCGTTGCTTGTGAAGGAGTCACAAGTAGTATCCGACATACTGCTAGCAGTGGCTGTAGCACTATTGGCAGCAGTTTCATTTCCTCCAGATGTCCCGTTGTCATAAACAGTAAGGTTC
Organism: uncultured Flavobacteriaceae bacterium; assembly: GCA_947494325.1. Taxonomy (GTDB): domain Bacteria; phylum Bacteroidota; class Bacteroidia; order Flavobacteriales; family Flavobacteriaceae; genus Aureibaculum. The sequence goes on along the minus strand of CANLUS010000001.1, from coordinate 261,821 downwards.
ACAGCTCCGGCACAATCATCTAAAGTAACTATTACTTCTTCTAAAATTACATTGTCAAAGCCTGCTCTTTCATTATTTGCACTGCATCTTGCAGATAAAATAACGCTTACATCATTGACAGTGTCAGGTATTGAAACTGTTTCTGTTAACCATCCATTGGTATTGTCAGATTCGCCTCCTACACCATCAACTACAATAACCTCACCTTGACTGACACCATCATAAAACAGTTCATATTTTAAATCCTCACCATTGTCGAAATTAATGGCGTTATAATCAAACGAAAAACTTACATCCGTAAAAGAAGAAACATTAACGTTCGGGAAAATGATGGTTTCAAAATCATTTCCTCCACAACTGCCATTAAGATCTCTGATGCCCCAAAATTGAGCTCCTTCATTAGGCGCGATAGATGGTAAGCTTGTGGTGTAATCCCATACATCATTACCTACCGTACAAGGCGGGGTCGAGAAATTGAGAGGCGTCCAGGTATCTCCTGATGCTTCGAAACTTTGTTTGGCAATAACAGTTTGTGACTGTAACGTTATATGCCATAAGATGAAAATGAATATAAATATAATTCTTTTCATTATTTTAGCGACTGTTGTAAGGGGGCTATTGCTGCCAGTAAATATATAAATAAATTGCTGACTTCTATTAATATAACAATTATATACAAGAATTTCCCACCTAAAGTTAGTTAAAAAACTGCGGGATTCAAAAGTTTTCATCCTGAATGATTAAAAACACATCATATACTTTAGAAGAAGCAAAACGTAAACTGGAAGGCTATTGTTCTTACCAAGATCGTTGTCATAAAGAAGTTGACCGGAAACTAGCTCAGATGAATTTGATTCCGTTGATAAAAGAAGAAATTATTTTGCATTTGATGAAATATGATTTTCTAAACGAAGAACGATTCGCCAAAAGCTTTGCGAGGGGCAAATTCAATATCAAGAGATGGGGAAAGGTGCGAATTATTAGAGAATTGAAATTTCGCGAGATCTCAGAATACAATATTCAAATTGCATTGAAAGAAATAAGTTCCGACAATTATATACATACTTTTAATATACTCTCTGAAAAAAAATGCTTGACAATTAGAGAATCAAATATATATAAGAAAAGAAAAAAGTTAGCCGACTATTTATTGTATCGAGGTTGGGAATCTGACTTAGTTTATACTAGAGTAAGGGAACTGATTTCTTAAATTATTCTAAGTTAAAAGAAGCTCCAATATTAATATATGACTGATTGTGTAATTTTTCATTTATCGTAAGTTCGGTAGTTTTATATTTTGCAATTGGAAAACCGAATTCTGAATATAACCCAAAACCATCGGTAAAAAAATATCTCAGTCCTAAGTGTCCACCAAAGTTCTTAAGTCCTAAAGATAGGCCAGGGTAAAAATCAAATCTTTCATCGATGTTTAATACGCTACCTAAGTTTGCATTGAAACGAGCTTTCAAGTCAAAACGATCACCAAATTCAGCATCGATATCATCAGAAATCCCTAATAGATAAGTAGAAGAGATCCCTACAGATATATTTTGGCCAAGACCGTAATCATAAGATAAATTTAGTCCAGAACCGTTTTTCTGAATATTTGCACCTATCTGAAATTTACTGTCAAATTTACCAATAAAAGATTGCGCAGAAATACAGGTAAAAGACATTAAAAAGGCAACTATAATTAGTTTTTTCATCAACGAAATATTTTGAGGGCAAATATATAATATTTCACAGTAGTTTTAGATTATATTTGGCTCAATTTATGAATTTTCATTTCTCAAAATCCAACAGTTCTTTTTCCAATTGCTGTTGCATAACAATATTATTTATCTTACCGTTTATAGACGAAAAAGCCTGCAGCATATTTGTCACTTCTGTTTTAACTTCTTCCGATTCAATAGTTCTAATTGTTGCCATATCCGATAATCTTAAAGCCGTATTGTAAAAAACATTCAATCTAATTTTCACATCCGGTCTGTCTAAGAAATCTATTCTAATAGAATCTCTCAATTCAAGGGCATAAGTTGAAATATCCTTGGCTTTAAATAAAGCTTCCTCGGTTGTAATACTATAATAATTGTCGAGTTCTGTATTTACAATCTGATATTCTCGCCAGTTTTCAACTAAGGCCCGAGAATCTTCATTTAATAACTCTCCTATACTAGTCTCCAGTTTATTCTCTGTTTGAGCTGTTGAGATGGATTCATTGTTCATCTCTTTTTTTTGAGAGTTGCTGCAAGAAACAATTAATAGTACAGATATTAAAAAAATAAGTGTTTTTGTCATTTATATATATCTAATATGGATTTCAAAAATAGTACTTTTTGAGGTAAAATCTAGTTAAAATTCTTATCGTAAAGTGAGGTATTTATATATATTTGCGTAATATTAAATATGTGTTGATGAGTGATAAAATACTTATTATTGGGGCTTGCGGTCAAATAGGTTCTGAGTTAACATTAGGTTTACGTGAAACCTATGGAAGCGCAAATGTAATCGCATCTGATATTAGAGAGGGAATGCCAGAACTAATGGATTCTGGCCCATTCGAATTCATTGATGCGACAAACAAAAATCAGATTGAAGATGCTATTCGGAAGCATAATATAAAGATTGTGTATTTAATGGCAGCTATGCTTTCAGGAGCGGCTGAAATAAATCCTGAAAAAGCTTGGAATTTAAATATGACTTCGTTGTTTCACGTACTTAATTTGGGAAAAGATAACATTGTAGAAAAAATATTTTGGCCTAGCTCGATTGCCGTATTTGGAAACTCAACTCCTAAAACAAACACTGAACAACAAACAATTACAGAGCCATCTACCGTTTATGGAATTAGTAAACTTTCAGGTGAGCGATGGTGTGATTATTACAAAACAAATTTTAATGTTGATATCCGTAGTGTTCGATATCCAGGGATTATAAGTTGGAAAACCATGCCAGGAGGAGGTACTACCGATTATGCAGTAGAAATTTATCACAAGGCAATTTTAGAACAAGAATACGAGTGTTTTTTATCCGGAAATTCTCGATTACCTATGATGTTTATGGATGATGCCATCAAGGCAACCATAGATTTAATGCAGACAGATAATAGAAATCATTATATTGCTTATAATATTGGTGCGATTGATTTTACTCCTAGTGAAATAGCTTCAGTCATTAAAAAACATATTCCAACATTTAAGATTTCATATGCTCCAGATTTTAGGCAAAAAATTGCAGATAGCTGGCCACATAGTATTGATGACAGCCAAGCCAGAAAAGATTGGGGTTGGCGACATACCTATGATATCGAGAAGATGACGTTGAAAATGCTGTCTAAACTGAAAGAAAAATATTCCCAAACAAAATTGTAAGGTTTATTTTTTTTTTTGTCTAATCTATCCGATTTAAATATTGATTATGAAAGACATTATTGAAAGTAGTTTAGAAAATAGTTATACCTATACTGAATATAGAACGATGGTCTCGGACCTACTGGCAGAAGGAAAAGCGACAGGAGAGAATCAAACAGAAAGCTTCCTGAACTATAGTAAATTAGGTAATGCCCGAATGAAACGATTAGATAAAAAATTTCAGTTATCAGAAAAAGCACAAGAACTATTAAAACGACCTACAAAACATAGTACTTGGTTAGTATTAACAGAAGGATGGTGCGGGGATGCGGCACATGCGTTACCAGTAATACATAAAATTGCTGAGGCTTCTTCATCCATAGATTTGAAAATTGTTTTGCGCGACGAAAATGAAGCCTTGATGGATCAATTTTTAACAAATGGTAGTAAATCGATTCCTAAACTGGTTGCGTTTGATACGCAAACTAAAGAGGTCATTGATACCTGGGGGCCTCGGCCATCAATTGCAACAAAAATGGTCAATGACTATAAAGAAGAAAATGGTGGTTTGGATACTGAGTTTAAAGAAGAGCTTCAGGTTTGGTACAATAAAAACAAAGGAGAAAATATCGAAAATGATATGCTAAAATTATTGCAAGAGGTTTAAGCGAGCAATGAACTCTTCTATTGTTTCTGCATTTTTAACGTTATAATCACCAATCTTAGTTCGTCTTAACTGAGATAAATGTGCCCCAGACTTTAAAGCGATGCCAAAGTCATGAGCAATAGAACGTATGTATGTTCCTTTGCTACAAGAAATTTCAACATTTATATTTGGTGCGACAAAATTTAGTATTTTGAAACTATGGATCGATACTTTACGAGATTTAATTTGCACAATTTCTCCCGCTCTTGCATGTTCGTATAAGCGTTTTCCATCTTTTTTTATCGCTGAAAAAATAGGTGGTTTTTGTTCAATTTCTCCAATAAAATGTTGCACCGCTTCTTGAACCAATTTAGTGTTTATATGTTTTGTAGAAAAGGTATTGTTAATTTCTGTTTCTAAATCATAAGAAGGCGTAGTGCCGCCAAGTGTAAAGGTTCCAGTATATTCTTTTTGTTGCGCTTGAAATTCATTAATTTTTTTTGTGAATTTACCGGTACAGATAATAAGAAGGCCAGATGCCAAAGGGTCTAAAGTGCCTGCATGGCCCACCTTTATTTTCTTTAAATTAAATCGTTGTTTTATTTCCCAACGTATTTTATTTACAACTTGAAATGAAGTCCATTTTAAAGGCTTATCAATTAAAAGAACTTGTCCGTTTTTAAAATCCTCTTCGGTCATCTTATTTTGATAACGTATATACAATCGCTATTAGTCCAACAATACCACAATAAATTGCAAAATATGATAATTTACTTTTCTTCACTAAAGCGATCATCCATTTACATGCGAACAAGCCGGCAATAAAAGCAGCAACAAAACCAGCTCCCATCATGCCTATTTCTGAACTTTGAAAACTAATTTCACCTCCTAAAATATCTTTTGCAACTTTCCCAAAAATCAAAGGAACTACCATTAAGAAAGAAAAGCGCGCAGCTCTGGTTCTATCAATTCCGAGAAGTACCGACGTAGAAATGGTGGCACCCGATCTCGAAATTCCGGGTAGCATGGCAATTGCTTGTGAAATTCCGATAATAAAAGCATTAGAATATGATACATTTTTCGAAGTATTTTTGGCTTTGTCTGCCAGTAGGAGAAGCAATGCTGTAACTATCAACATGCTTCCTACAAGTAATAGGTTACCACCAAAAAAAGATTTTAAATTTTCTTCAAAAAATAGACCCACAAAAACGGCAGGTAACATCGAAAGAATTATCTTCAAAGAAAATTGTAGTTCTTCATTCCATTTAAACTGAAACAACCCATTTAAAATTTCAGCGACTTCTTTTCTGAAAATCACGATAGTACTTAATGCTGTAGCAAAATGTAAAATAACAGTAAAAGTTAAACTTTCTTGAGGCAATGAATCATCTCCAAATAGGGCCTTCGCAATTTCTAAGTGACCACTAGAGGATACGGGTAAGAATTCTGTTAAACCTTGAATTATTCCTAATAGAATAGCTTCTAAATAGCTCATTAATTATTTTTTCGGATTAGCTAGGATAGCGTAAATTTCAATGATCAAACCAATGATTACCAAGGTTGGCGCCAAACGAATACGTCTGAAATTGTAAATTTCATCATTAAAAACTGCTGGATCTTCACTGCCGCCACCGGCCATTAAAATAAAACCTATGGCAATAACAACTAAACCAATGAGCATGATTCCGTAATTACGTTTTCCAAATAAAAACTCTTCTTTCGATTTTTCTTCTTGTTTTGTCATTTTAATAATATAATTCGTCCGTTCTAAGATTTAAAAAGCGCTGAGTGGCAAAAAATGCGCTCAGCCAGGTAATAATAATTCCGATTAAAAATACACTTCCAAAAAGTATTCCCAATACTATTTTATCATTATCCGAGTCAAGCAACCCTAATTCTGGAAAATATTCGTTTAAATAATATATGGTAACTGCTAAGCCTATAAGGGCAACGACAGACCCGAAAAAACCAAGTTTAATACTGCTAAAAATAAAAGGTTTTCGAATAAATCGCTTGGTTGCTCCTACCATTTGCATCGTTTTAATTGTAAAACGTTTGGCATAAACTGATAATCGTATCGAATTATTAATAAGAAGCATGGCTATAATGGAAAATAAAGCACTAAAAAAGAGAACCCATAAACTTATGCGTCTAACATTTTGCGTGAGAAGGTCTATTAGAGATTTATTATAAGAAACTTCAAACACATAGCTGTTGTTCTCTAAAGATTGTTGAATTTTATCCATTTCTTGAGAATTCACGAAATCTGCATTTATGTATAATTCTACAGAATTTTTTAAAGGATTATACCCCACGAATTCCATAAAATCTTCGCCATTTTGTTCCTTAACGATCTCTGCGGCTTCTTCCTTAGAAATGTACTTTGTAGCTTTCGTATATTCTTTAGTATTTAAACTTTTCTCAAAAGCCGCAATATTTGCCTTTTCTACATCGTCATTTAAAAATATGGTAATAGAGGCCTGCTCCTTAAAATAATCAGAAACATTTTTAGTGTTTAGCACAAGTAAGCCAAGTAAGCCTAATAGAAATAACACAAAAGCAATACTCATTACGACAGAGAAATAGGAAGAACGAAGGCGTCTTTTTTGATATTTTTCGAATGAACTACTCATTAAATCGTTTGATAAAATAAAGTGGCAATATACTTATTTATCATCAATTTCTTGGCACAATTCAATCAAAACACCATTCGTAGTTTTGGGGTGTAAAAAGGCAACCAATTTATTGTCAGCACCCTTTTTTGGAATCTCATTAAGCACATTAAACCCTTCTTGTTTTAAACGCTTTATTTCTTTTCGGATATCACTCACTGCAAAGGCGATATGGTGAATGCCTTCTCCCTTTTTTTCTATAAATTTTGCAATTGGACTATCCTCGCTCGTAGCTTCTAATAATTCAATTTTATTAGGTCCAGATTTAAAAAAAGAAGTTTTTACGCCTTCACTTTCAACATTTTCGATTTTGTAATGAGCTTTACCCAATAATTTTTCAAAAAGTAAATTAGAATCCTCAATACTTTTCACAGCAATACCAATATGTTCAATCTTTTTCATTCGGATAGATTTCTTGTCACATGTCAGTTCAAAAATATAGAATTTAGTCGAGTTATTCTATTTTCAAATGGTCTAGAAGCAATTTTAATGTATTTTTGTACCATGGAAACGAATAGACAAAAAAAGATAGCTGGTGTTTTACAAAAAGATCTGGTTGATGTGTTACAAACTGCTGCTAGAAATGGAGCTAAGGGAGTGATCATTTCAGTGACGAAAGTTCAAGTCACTTCAGATTTATCGCAGGCTAAAGTGTTTCTGAGTATCTTTCCTAATGATAAGAAAGATGAACTATTAGAAGGTATTAAGTCGAACGCTCCTTTAATACGTCATGAATTATCGCAACGTACTAAAAATCAGCTTAGGAGGGTGCCCGGATTGACGTTTTTTTTGGATGACTCTTTAGATTATATTGAAAATATTGATGCCTCTTTAAAAGGTAGGGATGAAGATCCTATAAAAAACCCAGATATATTACCTAAAAGGCGTAAACTATAAGTTGAACTTTCCGCTGTACATAGCAAAACGATATTTATTTTCAAAAAGTAGTAATAATGCTATCAATATTATTACGCTTATTGCAACAGTTGGTGTTATAGTAAGCGCAATGGCCTTGTTTATAGTGCTTTCCGTTTTTTCGGGCTTAAAGAGTTTTAGTTTAGATTTTATTAGAGTTTCTGACCCTGACCTAAAAATTTCATCGGTAAAGGGAAAATCCTTTCTGTTTACGGACTCAATAGCAACTTCGCTAAAAGATGAAAAGATTGCTCATTTCTCTAAAGTTATAGAAGAAAAGGCTTTCTTTAATTATCGAGAAAAACAGCACATCGCTGTTATTAAGGGAATTGATGCTAATTATTTGTTAGTAAATAATATGGATACTGCAGTGTATTTTGGTAATTGGCTTACCACAGAATATATGAATTCTGCCGTCATTGGTGAGGGAGTTTCTAGAATACTTTCATTAGGAACATATGATACTGAAGAGACCTTGAAGGTAGGCGTACCCAAGCCTGGTAAAGGATATATTAATAATCCGAAAACCGCATTCAATCAAATTAATTTACAACCTGTAGGAATATTTAAGCTGACGGAAGATCTAGATTCTAAATATGTTTTTTCAAATCTTGCTATGGCACAGCAGTTGCTTAAATACGATCCTAATAGAATCACCGCGGTAGAATTAAAATTAAGCAATGATGAAAACCTTAAGAAAACGGTATCCTATTTAGAAACACAATTGGGTAAACAATTTAAAGTGGAGACGCGAAAAGAATTAAATGCTGTTTTTTATAAAATGATTAACACCGAGAATATTGTGTCTTATTTGGTATTCACCTTAATACTTGTAATTGCATTGTTTAATGTTATCGGTGCTATTGTAATGATGATATTAGATAAACGAGAAAATCTAAAAACCTTGTTTAGCGTTGGTGCTACAATTAAAGAGATTCGTCGGGTATTTATTTTTCAAGGTTTTTTGCTAACTGTAATAGGTCTGGCAATTGGTTTGACCCTTGCAATAATATTTGTACTACTTCAACAGAAATTTGGTTTAATCATGATCACACCGACCTTAGCCTACCCCGTTGAGTTTAGAGTAGTAAATGTTATAATTGTGGTGTGTACAATTACCATTTTGGGATATATTTCTTCTCGAATCGCCAGTAACAGAATATCAACAAAAATCCTCGCTTAAATTTCAGTAAAAAAGATTTCCTTTGGATGTTAACTTTTGTTAACATTTACGACTAATACTGAACTATTTCGTATTTTAGTAAGTCAAAGCCCCAGTATTATGTATTTAAAACATTCAAATCGCTTAGATAATTCAGAACTTCCGTTACAATTACATGTAAGTTTTAAGAAGGTTTATGAGGGGTATAAAAAGTATGCCCTTGATAAGAAACATCCTTTTCATAATGCGGCTAAAGGATTGTTAAATGAGATTGAAAAATATCCTGAGTTAATAGAGGGCTTTGATGATTATTCACTTTTAGATAAGCATGCTGAAATCATCGATGCTATGCTCGCTCCTCTTTTTCCTGAAGCCCTACAGCTAAACGAAATTAAAGCCGCAAGTATCCCGTTCTCATTTGTACAGTTTAAAATATCAGAACGATTTAAAAACATTCTGAATAATGCAACGGATGACTACGAATTTGACATAAGAAATATGGAAGATGATGATTTGTATGTCAATACTTGTATGGTTATTTTGAATATGTGTCACGGATTTAGTGTTGATTTTAAAAGGCCATATTTTTTTGATATTCCAGACAAAAACCTTGGAATAACAAAACACTATAGAGTTGCTTTTAATGGTGATTTTATGGAAATTTCACCTACAAAGGATGCGCCCGAGATTACAGAAGAAGATTTTAAACTATTACTTGATAATTTAGATAATATTGAAGTTTGGAAAGAAAAGTTCCCTCCAAACAGTTATATCTTTAAAGGCTTTGGGTTGATGACTCTTTTCGATGTCACTACTGATGAAACGCTCTCATCAATAAAAGAGAATTTGTTGCGTCAAGACGAAAATCTTATTGAAGATATGCAACAAAATTTGAGAGAATTTTTCAATATCAAAGATTTAAAGCTAGGATTCTCAATTTTTGATGCAGTTAACGTAAAACTGTGTGATACAACCATAAAAAAATCAGATAGTCTTATTTTAACAAATAATATGCATATTAATTGTGCCGAATATTTTTGTGGAGGTATTACCGATAGTGTTTTTAATAAACATGAATTAATTACGATTTCAGACGTTGAAAAATACGGAGTAGAAACTAATTATAATCCTTTTTATCAGAACTTGAAATCAAAAGGAATTCAGAGTATTATTTTGGTGCCAATTAAGGCCACCGAGAATAATGACCTGGCCTTATTAGAAATTGCTTCTCCGAGACCATATGAATTAAACTCGGTTACCCAAAGTAAGTTAAAAGATATTATTCCGGTTTTTAAAGCTGCAGTAAAGCGATCTTCAGAAGAACACCAAAATATTTTAGAGGCTACTATACAAGAGCATTATACCACGATTCACCCAACAGTAAAATGGCGTTTTTATGAGGCAGCCGAAAAATATCATAACGATAGTTTTCATGGCCTAGACGTACCCAAACCAGATGATATAGTTTTTAAAGAAGTGTACCCACTATATGGGCAGTCTGACATTAAAGGATCTTCTTTGGCACGAAACATTGCCATAAAAGAGGACTTAGTGAAGCAGCTTAATTTGGCAGTTGACGTATTGAGCAAAGCTTGTGATGCAGAGAAAATGCCGATCTACGAAGAATTAATGTTTAGAGTAGAAGAATATCTGCTAGCTGTAAAAAAAGGCCTAAATGCTGGTGATGAAATAGGGATTTTAGATTTCTTAAAAAGAGATATTTATCCGGTTTTTAATCACGTCAAGGGCTTAGATGATGAATTAGAGAAAATAGTGGAAGTATACATGGCTAGTTTAGATAAAAACTTACATGTTGTTTATGAACAAAGAAAGGCTTACGAAGAGAGTGTAACTATCTTGAATGATAAACTCGCGAATTATCTTGATAAAAAACAAGAAGAAGCACAAGCAATGTTCCCGCATTATTTTGAACGTTATAAAACAGACGGTGTTGAGTATAACATGTATATCGGACAATCATTGGTGAAGAGCAGAGAATTTGATGAGCTTTATTTGCATAACCTCCGCTTATGGCAGTTGCAAATGATGTGTGAAATGGAGAACATCGCATACAAATTAAAAGATAGTTTAGAGAACAAATTAGAAATAGCTTCTTTAATATTAGTACATAATAATTCCCTATCGATAAAATTTAGAATGGATGAGAAACAATTTGATGTTGACGGAGCCTACAATATTAGATATGAAATCATAAAAAAACGTATCGACAAGGCTCATATTAAAGATACGACAGAAAGATTGACGGTGCCCGGTAAAATAGCTATCGTTTATTCTCAAAGTAAAGATGCAAGAGAATATATGAAGTATATCAAGTACTTGCAGTCAAAAAAATACCTCGGAGCCGTCGAGCAACTTGAATTAGAAGAAATGCAAGGAGTTTCAGGTCTAAAAGCGTTGCGTGTCGAAGTTCTATACAAAGCCGAATTTAATGAAAAAACGACAATGACTATAGATCAGCTTATTGAAGATATCAAAGCTTAAATTCTTAATTAATTATTGGAGTGATTTCTTGGGCATGAAAAGAAATTGCAAATGCAATAACACTTGCTACAATTCCTATCATGAATACTGTATACGTTAACCGTAATAGGTTGTATTTTCTATTTAAAACTAACCCTAAAAAGTATAAATCTTTGGTCAAAGACCCATATAAATAGTCACGATCTTTCATCATTTCGTCCATCGCCCATTCAAAATCATCGAGTTTCATCTGATGGAAATTTCCAAAAAATAACAAGTTCACCTTCTTATTTTCGACATCTTCTTTGGTAAATTTTCCTTTGGTTACATTTGGTCGTGTTGCTAATACTGATAAAATAATAGAGGCCACAGTAAAAAGTATAAAAACAATCGTAGGATAAATTAAGTATTGATTGGAAGGATTATCTAACTTAGGTAACAAATTTGACAAAGCCAGAGAAATGATAATAGCATTCACCGATAATAAAATATTTGCTTTAGTATCTGCTATATCACTTAGTGTAATATGATTTCGAAGTGCAACACGAAACATGGTCTCTATACCTCTTTCGGGGAGTTCAACCTTATTTTTTTTAAAATCCAGTGCCTCTTTTTTCTGTTTTAGTTTCGTATTTTCTTGTTTTAATTTCTTTTTGGCTTTCAATAATTGTGCTAAATTTTTGCCTTTAGATTTACCCCAGTTAGTAAGTGCAAAACTTGTGTAAAACTGATGTTTTTCAGTTAAAAAAGTAATGTTTTCATCAAGCCAATCAACCTCGCTCAGTTTTCGTTCTTTTGTAAGTTCCCATTCATTACGAAGTAATTCACTCAGGTCACTAAAGTTCTTATTTCCAATATGCGAACAATCAGCGTCTCGAATGATTTTTTCTAAATCATTCTGAGGTAAATGATCCATCTTCGTGGCCAATATTAGTTCATTCACTTTACTAATGGTCTCATCAGATGCTTCGTGTTCTTTTAAAAATGAAGTCGCAACATTTATACCTTCTAACTCATGATCATCTATACTTTTACTATATCCAGTATCATGAAACCAAGCTGCCAATAATAACTGCTCTGCTTCGTTTTCCCCTATCTGCATATGTTCGATAAGTTCCTGTGTTTTTTCAACGACACGTTGTGTATGAGCTACATTGTGGTATACAAATGATGTATCAAGATTGTTATTTAAAAAATGAACAACGTAATTTTCAGCTTTGGCTACTAGAGTACTCATAGTTATATGATTTAATATGGGCTAATTTAGAATAAATTTCACTTAACATCGGTCAAACAGTATTGCTATTCATTCGAATGATCAAACTGGTGTAAAATACAAACAATAAATGTATTAACTAAAATGACTTATAAATATTATCTCAGTTTCTTAAAATTTGATGCCATAAAACTACAATCTCAATACTATATTAAACTAAAGAAAATTCTCATTTTGTCGTCTAGAGTAACAAATGAAAATTTAACCTAACTTTATAAAAACTTAATAATTTATCTTTGATAGGATAAAGTCGTAAATTTTTGAAGACACTTACAAAATATTGGTTTCTAGAAGGATTCAACCTTTTTAAAAAACTCGGTATGATCTCAATGATGAATATATGTGAGATTCTAGAAATGGAAACCATAGAGAAAAATTCAATTATTGAATTAAAAAAAGGACACCAAAAGAGTATTTTTTTCTTAAAAAAAGGAACCGTAAAAATTGTGAATAGCACAAATAATACGGTGAAGTATATTGTAAAGAGAGGTAATTTATTTGGAGAACTTGCACTTTATGATGAACAAAATTCAGAAGAAGAATTGGCGTATGCTTTAGAAGATTGTATTATATGTTATATAGAATCTGACGTCATGGAACAATTGATGGAAAAGCATAAGTCGTTAAAAAATGGTGTTTTAAAATTATACGGATTACGAATAAAAAAACTCGAGCGACGATTGCATGATTTGTTGTATAAAGATAGTAGCACAAGAATTAAGGAATTTATAGTCGACTATCTCGACGAATTTGGTGAGAAAAATGAAAATGGAAGATTAATTGCGAAGAATTTGCTTACGCACAAAGAAATTGCAAACCTAACAAATACTTCAAGACAGACCGTTAGCAACGTATTGAGTAAGATGCGGAAAGAAAATAGTATTGAATATGATGTGCATTTTATCTCAACCGAATCAAAATAAATAATAAAATAAAAGAACAAACTAACCCAAACTATATTTATGAAAACCCCTGTTGTAATTGCGAAAGTTTCCGATTTAGAAAATAAAGAACCAGCACATGCCTTAGTCAATGGTCTTGATCTTGTTGTAGTAAAATTTGATAATGATATTTCTGTTCTTTACGGAAGATGTCTCCATAGAGGAGCATTAATGTCAGATGGTCACGTTGATGGACATAACCTTATATGTGGTGTGCATGGTTGGGATTACCGTGTAGATTCGGGTGTTTCAGAATATAATAACAAAGAAGTACTACATAAATTTTCTACAAAAATAGAGGGCGACGAACTCTTCGTTGATGCCTATGAAATAGATGCTTACTTAGAAAGTCATCCTCAACCATTCGATAGAGATGTCTATTTAGGCGCCTATGCCGACACGCATCCAGAAGATACAGAACCTTACACAAGTTATATTAAGGAATTAGCTCAAAATGGACTTAAAAATATTGGACATCATGGGTTTTCTGCTTCGATGGGCGTAGATAGAAATACCTTACCTAAATGGAATGATATTCAATTTTTACCAGCTCAATTAGCTTCTAGACCTTTATTGGATGAAGAAAAGGTCGCTACAAAAGTAATTATTGGACCAAGGTCGAAAAAACCGTTGGTTTTAGAAATGCCTTTATTTGTTAGCGATATGAGTTTCGGTGCCTTATCGAGAGAAGCTAAAATCGCTTTGTCTAAAGGCGCAGAAATGGCGGGTACCGGAATATGTTCTGGAGAAGGAGGGATGCTTCCCGAAGAGCAATCAAATAATAGTAAATATTTTTATGAATTAGCTTCAGCTCAATTCGGTTTTTCTTGGGATAAACTGGAGAACGTTCAAGCTTTTCATTTTAAAGGAGGTCAAGGAGCCAAAACAGGAACAGGCGGTCATCTCCCTGGAGCTAAAGTTAGTAAAGAAATAGCTGAAGTTAGAGGATTAAAAGAAGGAGAAACTGCCATTTCACCTGCGGCGAACCCAAATTTTCATAGCGCTAAAGATTTTAAAGAATTTGGAGATAAAGTAAGAGAACGTACTGGTGGAATCCCGATTGGGTTTAAAATAGCTGCGAGTCATATAGAAAAAGACATTCAATTTGCCCTGGATTCGGGAGTAGATTATATTATTCTTGATGGACGTGGAGGTGGAACCGGTTCAGCACCGACGATTTTGAGAGATCATATTAATGTGCCAACAATTCCTGCATTAGCACGAGCTCGAAAATACTTGGATAAAGTAGGAGCAACGGATGTTACATTGATAATTACCGGAGGATTACGAGTTGCAGAAGATTTCTCGAAGGCCTTAATGTTGGGCGCAGATGCAATTGCAGTTTCCAACTCAGCATTGCAGGCAATTGGTTGTTTAGGGATGAGAGCGTGTGGAAGCAATAATTGCCCAGTTGGAATCGCCACTCAAAAAGAATCACTGCGAAGTAGATTGATAGTTGATGCCTCTGCAAAACAACTACATAATTATTTTGAAGCAACTAATCATTTAATACAGGTAGTTGCGAGATCATGCGGATACGATACTATTGAAAAATTTAATCATAATGATCTATCGACATTTGACTATGAGATGCATAAACTTACAGGTATTAACTACGCAGGAGTATAAAATAAGTTAACTAAAAAGTAAGTGATTCTCAACAATCACTACTAAAGTCAATACCATATTCGTCTTGAGTATTTAACTGTTCTCAAGATTAGGACAAATTAACTTCAATTAAAAATCATCATGGCAAAAACAACAACATGGTACAGCGTACTCAAGAACAAAAATTTATTACCCGAAGGTAGAGTACAAACTGTTACCGCGGGTCATCAAGGAATTTGCTTGACGCACTACAAAGGAAAATTTTCAGCACTTGATAATAGGTGCCCACATCAAGGCGGCCCCTTAGGAGAAGGGTCTATTGAAAACGGGATGTTACGCTGCCCATGGCATGGATGGGATTTTGACCCTTGCACAGGTATGCCCCCAGGAGGATTTGATGATGGAGTGAGTACGTTTGAAGTAAAAGAAGAGAACAATGAGATTTTTGTTGGAATACCAACTGAAGAAGCACATAAAGAAACAATTTCTGATGTTATGGTAGAAACCATGATTAATTGGGGGGTAGATACTGGTTTTGGAATGGTTGGTCATTCTAATTTAGGTGTTGCAGATGCCATGATGCGTCAAGAAGAAAAGGGCAAGTTTCAATTTTTCGGAATTCGTCATGAAGGAGCAGCAGCTTTCGCCGCTTCTGCTTACGGGAAATTGATGGGGCGTCCTGCAGTGTGTTTTGGCATTGCGGGCCCGGGTTCAACAAATATGTATACAGGAATGTGGGATGCAAAAGTAGACCGTTCACCTCTACTAGCTATTTCTGGTCAAGTGAACACCCAAGTGATGGGTACCGGTGCTTTTCAAGAAGTAGATTTGGTGGGAGCATTTCAAACCGTGGCTAATTTTAATCATAGCGTTCAGTATAATTCTAAACATAGTGAATTAATGAGTCTTGCAGTAAAAAGTGCACTACTCAATAGAGATGTTTCTCATATTACATTTCCAGATGAGGTGGCTTTCATGGAAAAACCTGAAAAGGAAAAAGCACAAACACCAGAAGGAAGAATTACACCCATGAATATATCTCCGCCTCGTCAAATGGTAACCAAGGCAGTAGAGATGCTTACGAACTCTAAAATGCCAGCTATTATTGTAGGGCATGGTGCGCGTTTTCATATGGAAGCGATTATCGCTTTCGCGGAAAAATTGAATTGCCCAGTGATTACGACCTTTAAAGGAAAAGGATTAATCGCCGATAATCACGAATTAGGTTGTGGAGTTTTAGGGAGAAGTGGTACACCTATCGCATCGTGGTTTATGAATGAAAGTGATTTACTACTGGTTTTTGGAGCGTCCTTTTCCAATCATACGGGTATCACTCCTAAAAAACCAATTATACAAGTCGATTATGACCCTACAGCATTGAGCAAGTTTCACAAGATTGATGCAGCTCTTTGGGGTGAGATTTCAGAAACTTTATCGATACTACAAGAACAATTAAAAGGAAAGATTGACACTGTAGACATGCGTTCAGAAATTTCAGAACGATGGGCAATTTGGAAGGAAGAAAAAGCAAGTCGTTTAAAAGATGAAAGTGCCGTTGGACTTAGCTCCATTGCCGTTTTTGATGCCATGAATGAGGTTGTGCCAGAAAATGCGGTAATAGCCGTAGATGTAGGTAATAATACCTACTCATTTGGTCGTTATTTTGAACCTAAAAATCAGGCCGTTTTAATGTCGGGATACTTAGGATCTATTGGATTCTCATTACCGGCTGCCATGGGTGCTTGGGCCGCGCAAGGGAAGGAAAGACCGATTTGGTCAGTTTCTGGCGATGGTGGTTTTGGACAGTATCTAGGGGAAATGATGACCTTGGTAAAATATAATATGAATATCAAACATGTGTTGCTCAATAATGCTGAATTAGGTAAAATTTCGAAAGAACAAAAAGCAGCAGAACTTGACGTTTGGAAAACATCGTTACACAACGTTAGTTTTGCAAAATATGCTGAGAATTGTGGCGCTTTGGGAATAAGAGTTACCAAGAGAGAGGAATTGATACCTGCGTTAGAAAGACTAAAAATGCATGATGGTCCTGCTTTGTTAGAAATAATAACTGACCCAACATTGATATAAATAGCGCTACCATCATGAAACGACTTATTGAATTGGTAACAAAATATAAATACTTGGTGGCACTTTTAAGTGTATTCAATTTTTTGCTAACTCCAGTTCATGTGAGTATTTTTCAATCGTTGACAGCAGAAATTGTTGTGATCAATTATAGTCTAGTGATTCTTGCGGGTTCCTTAATCGCTGTGAATATAAAAACAAAATTGCGTTCTTATATTTTGGGAGCATTGACCTTAGTTTTTATCTGGTTAGAGTTTTCTAACCCCGAAAATCATCTTATAGAATCATTACGTTTGGCAAGTTCATTTTTATTGTTTTTATATTTCTTTTACTTGTTAGTGAGTCAATTAAGAAGCATAGGACAGATTAATTTGCAATTTATTATCGGGCCCATTTTAGGATTTGTTTATTTAGGAGTAATTGGGGGTATTTTATTCGAGACTTTATATCTCATAAATTCTTCTTCGTTTCACTTGCAAAGCACCTCAATTACTGGGTATATTTTTTATTATTTCAGTTTTATTAGTATCACCACAGTTGGTTATGGAGATGTGGCACCAGCAACCCCTCCTGCGCAAGCAATCACGTTAATTTTAAACATTATAGGCCAATTTTATTTAGCGATTGTAATCGCCGTATTCGTTGGAAAATATATCAATAAACCAAAATAGTATGTTCGAATCATTTAGTATCATCTTTTCGATAGCTGCACTTTTCAGTGTGATAAATTATAAGTTCTTGAAATTGCCAAATACCATTGGCTTGATGATTTTAAGTTTGATGTTGGTAATTCCTATTATTGCGAGTAAAAATATTTTCCCCGAGTTTTATGAGTTCTTTTGTAATGTTGTTATACAGGCCGACTTTAAAACATTATTATTTAACGGATTATTAAGTTTCATGCTTTTTGCCGGGGCGTTGCATGTTAATCTAGGAGCCCTAGCAAAAGAGCGAAAATCTATTATTTTGTTTGCTACTACGGGCGTTTTGATTTCTACATTTATTGTTGGAGGGCTCGTGTATTTTGCTGCTCAATTAATGTCTATTGAGCTGGCATTAATACATTCGCTACTTTTTGGAGCTTTGATTTCTCCCACAGACCCAATCGCTGTCATGGCAATTTTAAAAAAAGCGAATATCGCTAAAAGTTTAGGGATTAAAATCGAAGGAGAATCTTTATTTAATGACGGTATAGGCGTCGTTGTTTTTTCAGGAATTCTCTTAATTGCAACGGCAATGGGAGAACACAATTCGGTAGAAATAAGTAAGGAAATTGGACTCTTATTTTTAGAAGAAGCGATTGGTGGACTTATCTATGGTTTAGTCCTTGGTTTTATTGGATTAAAACTAATTCAATCCGTAAGTAAAAATCCTCAACTTGCTGTGATGATTAGTTTGGCTATTGTCTTGGGAGGTACAACAGGAGCTTTTATGCTTCATGTATCAGCACCCTTAGCAATGGTTGTTGCCGGATTATTTATTGGGAATAAAGTAAATGTCGATGAAAATAAAAACCCAGTACAAAAAGCCATCAACTCCTTTTGGGAAATTTTAGATGATGTTTTCAACGGTATTTTATTCGTGCTCATCGGACTTGCAATGCATCTATTAGATTTCAACATGACATACTTACTACTAGGATCAGTTGCTATTATTATTGTTTTATTGGCGCGTTTTGTATCCGTATTCTTACCGTATTCTCTCTTAAAACATACCGAAGAAAGACCTATTAAAACCATTGCAATATTAACATGGGGAGGTTTGCGAGGAGGTATCTCTCTAGCTCTTGCTTTGAGTTTAAGTGAGTCTCTTTCTGGTACGGTGATATTATTTATTACTTATGTGGTGGTTTTGTTTTCTATTCTTGTTCAAGGGTTAAGTATTGGCACTTTTGTAAAAAAAATATACAGATGATGAATGTTATACAAAGCTGAACCGACCTATAAATTATTTTTGATTTAGTATCTTTATTCTAGAACCCCAATTTATTAATTATGAAAAATCGATCTAACCTATTACTTTTAATATTAGTACTTTTTTTTAGCTCCTGTGCAACATATAATTCACATATCAAATCTCAAAATGAAAAAGTACCTTCTCAAGACAAAAAGATTGAACATTCTTTTTACCTAATTGGTGATGCCGGAAATTCTAGTTTAGGTGCTAAGTCGGCAGCACTGGAGGCTTTCCAAAATGATTTAAAAGAGGCCACAAAAAGCAGTACTGCGATTTTTTTGGGAGATAATATCTATCCTAAAGGTTTACCGGGTAAAAAAAATGACAGTAGAGAATTAGCAGAGCATCGTATAGATGTACAAATACAGGCGGTTAGAGATTTCAAAGGAGAAGCTATTTTCATCCCTGGAAATCACGATTGGTATTCGGGGTTAAAAGGACTGAAACGTCAAGAAAAGTATGTAGAAGAGAAGTTAGGAAAGAATACATTTTTACCAGAAAATGGGTGTCCGTTAAAGTCGGTAAAGATTTCAGATGATATTGAGTTAATCATCATTGATTCTGAATGGTACATCACAAATTGGGACGATCAGCCAACAATAAATGATGATTGTGAAATAAAGACAAGAGCTAAGTTTTATAGTGAATTAAGAGGAATGATAAAAAAAGCTAGGGGTAAAACTACCGTCGTTGCATTACATCACCCCATGTTTACCAATGGACCTCATGGAGGTCAATATACTTTTGGGAGTCATATGAAACCGTTACCAATTGTAGGAACATTAAAAAATGTTCTGCGTAAAACGAGCGGTATTTCTCCGGCCGATATGCAGCATAAAAGATATAATGAGTTTAGGAAACAAGTAATTACCTTATCTCAACAGAACGACAAAGTAATATTTGTTTCTGGTCATGAACATAGCTTGCAATACCTGAAACAAGACAATATTCCACAAATTGTAAGTGGTGCAGGCTCTAAAGTAACGGGAACAAGAAATGTAGGGAATGGCAAATTTTCTTATGGAGCAGCTGGATATGCTCGCCTAGATGTTTTCAAAGATGGTTCTTCTCAAGTATCCTTTTATTCAGTTAAAGATGATGCAATTGTATATAATGCTGAGGTATTTTTACCAACAAAGCAAAAAGAAAAAGTAAATTTTAAGACCGATTTTCCTGCAACAGTAAAAGCCTCGATTTATACTGAGGAGCAAACCGAAAAAAGTGGATTTTATAAATTTTTATGGGGAGAACGCTATCGCAAATATTTTAGCACAAAAGTAGAGGCACCAACGGTAAATTTAGATACACTTTTTGGGGGTTTAACACCTGTTAGAAGAGGTGGTGGAAATCAATCTAAATCTTTACGGATGAAAGATCCGACTGGACGTGAATATGTTGTAAGGGCTTTAAAAAAGAATCCTTCTCAGTATTTGCAAGCAACTATTTTTAAAGATCAATATGTAGAGGGGCAATTTGACAATACTTTTACTGAAGGATTATTGTATGATGTCTTTGCGGGATCACATCCCTATGCTCCTTTCGTTATAGGTGATCTATCTGATGCTGTTGGTGTCTATCATACAAATCCAACGTTATATTATGTCCCGAAGCAACCTGCTTTAGGTGTTTATAATGATGAATATGGTGATGAATTGTACATGATTGAAGAACGAGCTTCGAATGATCATGGAGATAAAGCAAGTTTCGGGTTTTCGAACAAGTTGATTAGTACAGATGACATTCTCAAAAAACTCCATAAAGATGAAGATTTTGTAATTGATGAAGCGTCATATATTAGAGCAAGGTTATTTGATATGTTAATTGGTGATTGGGATCGTCATGAAGATCAATGGCGTTGGATACAATTCAAAGAAAATGGAAAAACAATTTATAAACCTATGCCGCGTGACAGAGATCAGGCTTTTTCTATTATGTCTGATGGATTTTTATTAGGATCGGCTGTAAAGTTAATTCCAACGGCGCGCTTATTACGGAAATATGATACAGACTTGAAGGATGTGCAAGGTGTAAATGTTGAGCCGTATCCTTTAGATATGGCCCTTATTAATGAATCTGTTAAAGAAGATTGGGACATTCAAGTAAAACATATTCAAGAGAACTTAACCGATGCAATAATTGATAAGGCATTCATGAACTTTCCTATTGAAGTACGAGGTAATACAACTGATGAGATTAAAAGGAAATTAAAAGGAAGACGGAGTAATTTACAGGCTATTTCGGATAGATATTTTGATGTGGTCAACCGTTTTGCTATTGTAAAAGGTACTGATAAAGATGATTATTTCATGATCGAATGCCTAGGAGAAGGCAAGGTGACCGTAACGGCTCATCGAATTAAAAAAGGAGAAAAGGCAGATGTTTTTCATCAACGAACCTACAATAGTAATGATACAAAAGAGATTTGGATTTATGGCCTTGATGATGATGACATATTTGAAGTGAAAGGAAAGAATACCAAAATTAAGGTACGGATTATAGGAGGTCAAAATAACGATACCTATCTTATACCTGATGGAGGTAAGGTTTATGTATATGATCACAAATCTAAGAAGAATGATATCTCTCAAGGGGAAAAAGCAAGAATTCGATTACGCGATAATTATGAAACAAATGTTTACGATTTTAAAAAGTTAAAAAACAATTTAAATCAGCTAGTCCCTTCAATTGGTTCTAATCCCGACGACGGTTTTAAAATTGGTTTTATAAATACCTATACGGCGTATGGCTTTGAACGTAATCCGTTTACCGCGCAACATACCTTTTCGGCCATGTATTATTTCGCCACTAGTGGTTATGATATCAATTACACCGGCGAATTAGCCAATGTTTTTGGTAACGCAAATTTAGGGTTAGATATTACTTTTAATAGTCCTAATTATGCCATCAACTTTTTTGGATTTGGTAATAGTACACCCAACCCTGAGGCGGATGAAAATGATGGTTTAGATGTAGATTTAGATTATAATCGAGTGAAAATAAGAACCTTTAGTGTTGCTCCATCTGTAATTTGGAGAGGAGATTTGGGAGCTCAGTTTAAGCTTACAGGATTTTATGAATCGAACGAAATTGATAGAACTCAAGGAAGATTTTTAGAGTTGCCTAATATAGTGCCGGAAACCGTATTCGATAAACAAGACTTTTATGGAGCCGAGGCTAATTACCATTTTCATAATGTCGATAATAAAGCATTTCCAACACTTGGTATGGAGGTAAGTTTATTAGCAGGATACAAGAACAATGTAAGTACATCAAAAGGTTTCGCATATGTTATACCGGAGTTAGGGTTTGACTACAAATTAATTCCAAGTGGTCAATTAGTATTTGCCACAAAGGCACGCGGTCATTTTAATTTAGGAGACGATTTTGAATTTTATCAAGGAGCATTTTTAGGAGCGAATACAGGCTTACGAGGATATCGAAATGAACGCTTCACTGGTAAAAGTGCTTTCGTACAATCTACTGATATACGTTGGAACTTCAGTAATTTGAAAACGGGATTATTGCCGATTCATATTGGAGTCTACGCTGGAGCAGATTATGGGAAGGTATGGGTAAGTAATTCGTTGGTTTCAGATGTTGCTTTTAATTCAAATGATTGGAATACTTCTTTTGGGGGAGGACTATTTGTGAATGTAGCCAATATGATGACTGGAAACATCTCTGCTTTTAATAGTGATGATGGATTACGTTTAGCATTTAAAATAGGATTCGGATTTTAACAAAGCAATCTATTCATTTTTAGAACGTTTATGTGTAAACCTTAGAATGTGAATTCATGAATTGTTATCGATCTAAACTTAAGTGCCTTGCCCTTAAAAAACTGATACTTTATAGCCTCATTTTTTTGTGTTTACCACCTGTTTTTTCGCAAGATAAAACCGTTGAAACTTCTGGAGATATTTTGTTTGTAGCACTGCCAGCCGCCGCTTTGGGCGCCACTTTTATAAAGGGAGATTCAAAAGGAACTTGGCAATTTGCAAAAGGGTTTCTGGCGAATACTGCAGTTACTATGACGCTTAAATTGCTTATTGACAAGCAACGTCCAAACATGGAAAATAATAATGCTTTTCCTTCAGGACATACGTCGGTTACGTTTCAAAGCGCCTCTTTTATTCAACGTCGCTACGGATGGAAATATGGAATACCAGCCTATATTCTTTCCAGTTATACTGGCTTCACACGTGTCAATGCAGATAAGCACGATGTTACTGATATTCTTGCTGGTGCTGTAATTGGAATTGGAAGTACGTACTTATTTACAACGCCCTATCAACAAGAACATATGGAGCTTTCGTTTGGAAAGATTGATGATACTTATCTTGTTGGATTTAAGTTTAAGTTTTAATTTATTTCTTACAAATTATCCGGCAAATTGTACTTAATTTGGATTCTTAAAAATCAAATATGAAATCGGTCAAAGAGTTATTGGATATTTTAATTTTAGAAAAAGTAAGTGAACATTCGTTTTCTGGAAAAAGTAAAACAATTGGGAGTCCGCATGTTTTTGGAGGTCAGGTATTAGCGCAAGCAATCAATGCCGCCTACCGAACGATTACAAATCAACGTAAATTACATTCGTTGCATAGTTACTTTTTGGAAGCAGGTAATTTGAACCTACCAATTTCTTATGAGGTCGATATAATGCGTGATGGAGGGAGTTTTTCTACGCGAAGAGTGACGGCGAAACAGGAAGGGATGGTTATTTTCATTTTGGCAGCTTCATTTCATATGATTGAAGATGGTTATGAACATCAAATAGCAATGAAAACTGATTTGAAACAACCAGAAGAACTAATGAGTTGGGCAGAAATGTATCAGCAATATGGTAGTTTCTTACCATCCAAGTTAAAAGAATTTTTAGCGATAGAGCGGCCTCTAGAATTTAAACCAACTATGATCGTAAATCCGATGGATAAGAAAAATTTGCCTCCTTTTGCAGATATGTGGTTCAAGTTGAAAGGAGATACTTCCGTATTGGATATGCCTACAAAGCAACAAGTGTTAACTTATATATCTGATTATAATATTTTAGCTTCTACCTTGTACCCGAATGCAAGTGTAGCAAATCACGGTAATGTTCGTATGGCAAGTCTCGATCACTCCATGTGGTTTTTTAGAGATTTCGATTTTAATGATTGGATGCTATTTACGACAGAATCTCCAAGTACTTATGGTGCTAGAGGATTTGCTCGAGGACATATATATACTCGAAATGGAGATTTAATTGCCTCTGTAGCGCAAGAAGGTTTAATGAGACCGAAGAAAGGTTGAATTATTAAACGAATTGATGATCACCAAAAACATCTAGTACTTCATCAAAAGCGGCGAATACATCAGCAGCGTCATCACTAGTGACCATTTTCATGCGGTATTCTTTAAAATGAGGGATACCTTTAAAGTAATTAGTATAATGTCTTCGAGTTTCAACGACTCCTAAACGGTCTCCTTTCCAATCAATCGACATTTGTAAATGGCGGCGGGCGACTTCAACACGCTCTGCAATGGTAGGCGGTGCCAAATGTTGCCCCGTTTTAAAGAAGTGTTTTACCTCATTAAAAAACCAAGGATATCCAATGGTGGCTCTACCGATCATGGCGCCGTCAAGTCCATAATCATCACGCATTTCTTGCGCTTTTTCAGGAGTTGAAATATCACCATTTCCGAAAACTGGAATATGCATTCTTTGATTGTTTTTTACATCTGCAATAGGTTTCCAATCGGCATCACCTTTATACATTTGCGCTCTTGTGCGCCCATGGATGGCAATAGATTTAATACCTACATCTTGTAAACGTTCGGCAACTTCAACAATACGAATCGAGTCATGATCCCAACCTAGTCGTGTTTTTACAGTAATAGGTAATTTAGTATGTTTTACCATGGCTTCCGTTAAGGAAACCATCAAATCAATATCCTTTAAAATACCCGCACCAGCACCTTTAGAAACTACTTTTTTTACGGGGCATCCAAAATTGATATCGATAATATCTGGATTCGATTTTTCTACAATTTCGACCGAACGTAGCATACTATCTAAGTTGGCTCCGAAAATCTGAATACCAACAGGGCGTTCTTTTTCGTAGATATCAAGCTTCATGGTACTCTTGGCGGCATCACGAATCAAGCCTTCGCTAGAAATGAACTCCGTATACACTACATCTGCGCCTTGTTCTTTACACAACGCCCTAAACGGTGGGTCACTGACATCTTCCATTGGTGCTAAAAGCAAAGGAAAATCAGGTAATTCTATGTCGCCTATTTTTACCAAAAATCGAATTTTGATGCAAAAATACATCTTTTTAGATAAAAGGGTTTGTTCAGAATATTATTAGAGACCGTAAGATTAAATATACTACGAAAGTTAGTTTTTCTTTTCTTATGTCATCATTTAAATTGAAGTTCTAATGATGCTATAGTTTTCGAATGTCTTGCCTTAGTAATTAGCTATGCATTTTAACTAAAAACACTACGGTTTTGTTCTTTTTTGAAGAGTGATAGTTTCTAAATGTGTAGGAATAATGACTCTTATCTGTGGTGCTATTTTTTTGACTTCTTTTTTAAAAGGAAGTAGCTTGTTTTCAACGTTTGCTTTTTGAGAGAAACCATATGGTAGTCTAAAGTTGTCCCAATGTGTTGGAATTATAACATCCGGATAATTCGTGCCAGCAAGGAGGCGTTCATTGTATTTATAAAGACCCAATTGTGAACGATTTACGCCGGCCAATAATACATCAGGCTTTAGACCGTGCAATTCTCTTTCAATAAAATTCATAGAACCCATAGTTAATACATCATGATGCTTAAAACGCGCTAGAAACATAAGGGAACCACCTTCTATAAATTCAGATATTTTTAACGGAGCTTTGGGTACTTCCGAATACACCCTATTGTCTATGTAATGCTTGTTATTTAGTGCAGAATGAATAGATGGCATAATTTTTACAGCGAAACTTTCAAACTGATAATCTTCACCGCCTTTTACAGGATATAGCTGGTCATTAGGGATACCATATGCTCGTAAAATATTACATGTAGTTTCAGTACCGATAACTTTTGCTCCAGTTTTTTTTGCGATATAAGGCACATCTGACAAATGATCAAAATGTGAATGATGAACCAAAATAAAATCAACTTTTGTAATTAAACTATCGATGGTCAATGTGTCAGAAACGGCAACATCTGTTCTTTTTACAGTTTCCCTTTTATCTTTGCTACTCACACCTGGGCCAGTACCTAATTTGAATCGCGAAATATACGGATCAATAAGCACGGTAATCGTACCATCTGATATTTCCCAACCTGCGGTTCCAAGGTACTTTAACTTAATTGGAGCCTCTTGAGAATTTACGGAGGAAGGTATAAATGTCAAGAATAAAATTAAGAGTATAAATGATTTGAGCGTGTTGAAACATTGAGGTTCAATTGTACTAGGAGTAGACATAGTTGTTGATTAATTTGTTAAAGTATATCGTCGTTAAATAAACTATTGATAGTTACAAGTTAGTTCAAAAAAAATAAACTAAGAATCAATCTAAAAATACTAACAAACCAATTTATACCCAAAACCACGAACATTCAATATCTCAATAGTATTGTCTTGTTTCAACTTTTTGCGAAGTTTACTAATGAATACATCCATGCTACGGGCACTAAAAAAGTCATCATTTCCCCATAACTTATTTAAAATTACAGACCGATCTAATACTTCATTTTTATTTTTTATTAAATGAAATAATAAATGTGCTTCTCTATGTGTAAGTTGAATACTTTCTTCATCATTAAAACGTAATTTTTGTTTGGGAAAATCAAATGTATAGTTTCCAATATGAAGTATTTCAGTCTTTTTTTGAAGTTGAGTGCTGTTGAGTAAATTATGAATTCGTACGATCAGCTCTTCCATACTAAATGGTTTTTTTAAGTAATCATTACCACCAATCGTGAAACCTTCGACAACATCTTGCGTTTGCGATTTAGCCGTTAAAAATATGATAGGGATGGCATCGTCAATCGCCCTAATTTCCTTGGCCAAGGTAAAACCATCTTTTTTGGGCATCATAACATCTAAAACTAACAATTCAGGCGATTCGTTCTGATATGTTTTTAAGGCTTCTACGCCGTTATTACATAATAGAACTTCAAAATCTCTTGTTTCAAGACTTTCTTTAATGATCATTCCTAAGGAAGCTTCATCTTCTGCAAGTAATATTTTTATAGGATCAGGCATTCAGCATTGTTATTTTAAAAGTAGTTAACGAATTGTTTAGATCTAATGCGATTGACCCTCCATGTTTGTCAACAATAGTTTTGGTATAATAAAGCCCTATTCCGAAGCCTTTCACGTCATGTTTATTTCCTTGTGGGATTCGATAAAATTTTTCAAAAATCCGATCTTTATTTACTTTGTTAATTCCTGTTCCATTATCAGAAATTAAAATCTCGAAGCTATTATTTTTCGGAATTAAATCAATTGTAATGATATCTCCACCATATTTTATGGCATTGTCTAAAATATTATTGAGGGCATTTTCAAAGTGAAAAACATCAATGTGAGTTGACAATTCCTCTATTTTAAAACTAGTTTGAATCGTCTTGTTAATACCTTGGCCTTGATAGCGTTGACTTAGTGTGGTAAGTAGATCTACCATGTTTGTTTCTTCCGTATTTAATTGAAGACTATCACTATCTAAGGTTGCTGTTTCCAATAGTTTTTCAACCATAGTCGTAAGTTTAGACAATTGATCAGAAGACACATCAATATATCTTTTAGATTTTACTTTATCTTCAATACTATTAAAATTGGTAAGACTTTCTAAGGCTACACTTATAGTGGCGATAGGTGTCTTAAATTCGTGTGTAATATTGCTAATAAGATCATTCTTTACTTCTGCTAATTGCTTTTGATGTTTGATAATTCTGAGCAAATAAAACAAGCAACTTATTACGGCCAACACAAGTAATGTAGAAATAGCAATACCGCCTAATATGCGTTTTAACACTACTTTAGTTTCGTTTGAAAAGCTAATATTCAGGTCACTGTTATCAGGTAGAAACGACGATCGTGAAAATGTTTGAAGTGTTCTTTTTTTTAGAGGTTTTAATGAGTCAATAGCTTCTTCTGTAGTTTTAGCATGAAAGGACCGGTCATGTGAATTTTTAATGTAGGCCAGATCATAGTCAACAGAAATGTTTTTACTAGCCAGTTCAAGTTTTAATATACTATCAACTTTTTTGATATCTAAACTATCATTGTTAATAGAAACAATTACTTTCGAAGTTAAGAGTTGTATGTTTGATAAATCTAAGGAATCGGTTTCCTTTTTTAATGTCTTGATCTTAGCTTTAAAAGAATCGATAGAGATAGATTTGTTTTTAGCTCTATGATCTTGCATCATAGAATCTGCTTTGAATCCTCTAAAAACAGTTACGCCTTTTATATTGTGGGTTTTGACTGAATCTAGATTTTTAAATTCCCCTGTTTTTTCATCGATTTCGCTCAGAATTTTACTGAATGGGCTGTTTTTAGCAAAAACATCGGCTTGACCCGGACTTGCAAAAGAAAATCCTAGCGTTGTTTTTTGAGCCAAATCAGCATAATAATCATCTACGGCTTTATCTAAACTAGCCTGTACATCATTGACTAATTGCTGTTTATTAGTAAGATAATTTTTGTAATTCCAATAGATTTGGATACCAATTGTTACTAAGATGACTAAGACGATCGTATATAAAATGTAACTGTAACGTTTATCATTCATAGGTCAAATGTAAATGTTAAATTGTAAGAAAACTAATCGGTTAACACACGTTAACGTTGGTTAACTAAAATAAAGGATAGTGATGCTGATATTTGTGACATACTAATTATAAAATCACATAAATCATGAAAAACTTAATTACAATTGTATTCTTATTTGTTGGAGTGGTAAGTTTTGGACAAACTGAACCTTTAAACGGAAAGGCAACTATCTCGAATAACCATTTAAAAGTAGAAAATCTAAGTATTGAAGTCACTGTCGATTCAGCCGCTGAAGTTAAGTCGACATTTACGACAAAAACCATACAAGAATTAATTGGAGAAACAGAAGAAGGTGAGGAATTTTCATTTAAAATTACATGCAACGGCCCAAAAAAAACGAACGGAGTACGGTCTAAAGTTTCATATGAAGTTAAGGGAAATACAGACGATAAAATGAACTTCATAAAGAGCGTTAAAAAAATAAGAGCAGCTGCCATCAATTATTATGAATCAAAACGATAAAAAAATGACATTAATTATTAGAATATTGATTGTGGCCTTATTATTTCTTGTTTCTAATATGTACGGACAAGATTTTCAGGGAGTTGCAACCTATAAAACTAAAAGAAATGTGGATCTTAAATTAGATAGTACAAGCATCAATTCTGAATTGGAAAAACAAATGAAGGAAATGCTTAAAAAGAAGTTTCAAAAAACATTTAAACTCTCTTTTAATAAGGAAGCATCCGTTTATAAAGAAGACGAGACATTAGCACCTCCTCAAATTGGTGGTTCGAATGTAATGATTAATGTGATCGGCGCAGGTGGAGGAAGTGATATTTTATATAAAAACACGAAAAAAAACATATTTACAGACCAAAAGGATGTAATGGGGAAGATATTTTTAGTCAAGGATACACTGAAATCCTTTGATTGGAAATTGGAGTCTGATTCGAAATATATTGGTGAATATCAATGTTACAAAGCAACCTATACACGAGAAATAGAAGTTATATCGCGTACCAGTTTTAATAGCGCTTCTATGAATGATGATGATGGCCCAAAAACAGAAAAGAAAATGCAAACCGTAACTGCTTGGTATACTCCGCAGATACCGGTCAACAACGGACCAGCAAATTATTTTGGGTTGCCTGGGTTGATTTTGGAAATTAATACTGGACAACAACAAATAGTATGTAGTAAAATTGTATTGAATCCTAAGGAAAAGGTAGCTATTAAAGAACCAACGAAAGGAAAGGAAATAAATCAAACCGACTATGAAAAAATAATGGCAAAGAAGCGTAAAGAAATGATGGAACGTTTTGCGCCTAGAAATGGACGTCGAGGAGAAGAGAATATTCAGATAAGAATAGGAGGTTAAATTCTTTAACAAGAGTTTAACGTTTGGCCATTAAACCTTTGTCGAAATTTGTATTCTAACAATCTAAGGTGCATAAGTTGGTGACTATTATAGAATAGGAACCGTCGTAATCCTTTTATTTTTAAATACCTATTTTATGAAATCAGCCATCTCAAAACTTTCTATTTTAATCTTTGTTTTTCTTCTTTCAGGAACATTAAACGCGCAAGATTTTCAAGGAAAAGCCTATTATTTTTCGAAAACGACAATGGATATGAGTCGTTGGGGAAGAGGACGTCAAATGTCAGAAGCTCAAAAGAAGCAAATGGAAGCTCGTATGAAGCAATGGTTAGAAAAAACCTACGTGCTAACGTTCAATCAGGAAGAATCTATGTTTAAGGAAGACGAAAAATTGGCTGCTCCCGTCGGAGGAAGAGGTCAGAGTGTTTGGGGAAGTAGTTTCTCAGCAGGACCTCAGTATAAAAATATTAAAACCAAAACATTTTTGCAAGATCAAGAATTTTTCGGGAAGCAATTTTTAATAAAAGAAGAGATGAAACCCTTACAATGGAAAATGGGATCAGAAACGAAACAAATAGGTCAATATACTTGTTTTAAAGCAACTGCATCTAGACCTGCTTCTGAGGTGAATTGGGCGAGTATAAATAGACGAGGGCGTGGTAATAATGCCAATGCTGAAAAGAAAACTGATTCTACTAAAGCAGGAAATGTTGCGGATTCTGCAGATAAACCAGCTAAAGAGGAGGTAAAAATGGTAGAGATTGTGGCATGGTATTCTCCTCAAATTCCAGTGAGTCAAGGTCCAGGTGAATATTGGGGATTGCCAGGTTTAATACTCGAAGTGAGCGCAGGAAATGTTACTATGTTATGCTCTAAGATTATTATTAATCCACAAGAAAAAACAAAAATAGAAACACCTGAAAAAGGTAAGGTAGTATCCAAAAAAGAGTACAACGAAATTATAACAGGAAAGATGGAAGAATTACGAAATAGTCGTGGAAGAGGCAATGGTCGTAGAAGAAATTTTTAACCTTTTTTAGTATTAAACCCCTTACAAGTAACCTAAACTATGAGAAAAATTATTTTTATTACACTTTTATGTGTAACTACTATTTCTTTTGCCCAAATTAAATTCAAAGGTGTTGTAAAAGATAGTGTCGGTCAACCTTTAGAGTTGGCGAATGTTATTGCAATCAACCAAAAAACAAGTGCCTTAGAGTCCTATGCGATCACAAACGATAAAGGAATATTTATCTTGGCTCTTAAGAAAAATCAAACATATAAAATACAGGCCAGTTTTATCGGAATGAAGACTGCCGATGCTACTGTCATTACAAAGGAAGAAGATATTTCTAGAGATTTCATTTTAAAAATGGATAATGCTTTAGATGAGGTTGAATTAACCTATGAAATGCCTGTCACAATTAAGGGTGATACCTTAATCTACAATGCAGATTCCTTTAAAAATGGTTCAGAGAGAAAGCTCGAAGATGTTCTAAAAAAGCTGCCCGGAGTAGAAATTAACGAAGATGGTCAAATAGAAGTAGAAGGTAATGTAGTGAGTAAACTAACTGTTAACGGAAAGGATTTTTTTGATGGAGACTCCAAACTTGCTACCAAGAATATTCCGTCAAGCGCTGTAGATAAAGTGCAGGTATTACGAAATTTTTCGGAAGTAGGTCAGCTACGAAATGTCACGAATAATCAAGATAATGTTGCCATTAACATAAAATTAAAAGAAGGAAAAGAAAATTTTTGGTTTGGTGATATTACTGCCGGTGGAGGAGCGGCTCCCGATAACGAATTGTATGTTGCACAGCCAAAACTTTTTTATTACAGTCCGAAATTTAGTCTTAATTTAATTGGAGATTTAAATAATATTGGAGAGAGTGCCTTAACAAATAGAGATATTCGGAATTTTGGAGGAGGCTTTCGACCGCCGAGTAGAAGTAGCGGTACAAGTATTAATTTAGGGAATAATGGACTTGGAGGTTTGGCAAACCCTGGAAATGCCCAGCAGATAGAGACCAAATTAGCGGCATCTAATTTTAGTTATTCACCCAATAAAGCCTTAGACATTAGTGGTTTTTTTATTTATAATAGTAGTCGCATTAGATCTCGACAAGAAAACTTTGTGCAATATATAGATACTGATACTAGAGCACAGGATGAAGCCACTGTCCAATCAGGTAAAGAATCAACGAATCAAGGTTTAGCGAAGCTAAGTGCATCTTACAAACCTAATGTAAATAATCAATTAGACTATGATTTGTTAGGTCGCATATCGGACGATACCGAGGCACAAAATTTATTTTCTTCTGTAGTAGGTACAACGACGCAGTTAGATCAAGTGAAACCATTTAGTATTAATCAGAATGTTAATTACTATTATACGTTAAACGATACGAATATTTTTGCTTTCGAAGCACAACATTTAATCAAGGATGAAGATCCGTTTTATAATGCTTTATTGGTGAATGATCCAACAAATAATGACGAAATTGACGAAGATGATCGAGATGCTTTTGATGAAACGGCCTCAGAATTAGGATTGAATAGACTACTTAATAATTATGATTTGGGGCAAAATAGACGTATAAAATCAAATCAGCTAGATGCGAAATTAGATTATTATAATATTTTGAATACAAAAAGTAATATCAATTTCACATTAGGAACAATCTTAAGTCGTCAAGATTTTAATTCAAATATTTTCCAATTTCTAGAAAATGGTTCGTCATTTACGCCGACTCCAACCGTAACTGATAATGAAGGAAATGTGTTATCTGCTCAAAATGATACACAATATAATTTTAGCGATATATATGTTGGTGCAAAATATACCTTAAAGACAGGTAAATTTACGATTACACCGGGTGTTTCGTTTCATGCATATGGTAACAAAAATATACAATCCGGTCAAACTTTTGATGACAATTTCTTTAGGGTGTTACCCGATTTTGAAACACGTATCCAATTCAAAAAGAGTGAAAGCTTAACGTTGAGATATAATATCTCAAATCAATTTACAGATGTTACTCGCTTGGCACAAGGTTTAGTCTTGAATAGCTTTAGTAGTATTCAATATGGGGAGCCTGAATTGCAAAATGCCTTATCCCATAATCTTAATTTACGATATCGAAGTTTTAATCTATTCAATTATACAAATGTTTTTGCTTTTTTAAATTATAGCAATAACATAGATCAGATAAGAAATCGTACCGAGTTTGATAATGTGATTCGGACGAACACATTTTTAAATTCTAATTTCGCGGATGAAAGTTTTACAGCCTTCGGGAGAGTCCAACGTACCTTTGGAAAATTGAGGGCAACTTTAAACGCGCGCTTTAGTTATAGCAAGATTAATCAACTAATCGTAGATACAAGAACAATAAATGAAGGGTTTACGCAATCTTATACACCAGAGTTAAGAACCAATTTTAGAGAAGCGCCTAATGTGCGAATAAGATATGGCTATAGCGTTACCGACAATAATCAAGGAGGTAGAGACACTAAGTTTACAAGAAATTCTCCTTCTATTGAGTTCGATGCCTATATATGGAAATCGGTAACTTTTAGAACCAATTATTCGTATACAAATCAAAGTAGTAATACTGGACCATCGCAGTCTTTTCAGAATTGGGATGCAAGCTTAGCCTATAGAAAAGATAAAGATGCGAAATGGGAATATGAAGTTAAAGCGAGCAATTTATTGGATATAGATTCTCAGGTGAATAATGGTGCGAGTAATATCTCAGTATTTACTTCTGAAACTTTCATTCAGCCTCGATTTGTAACCTTTAGAGCGATTTACTCATTGTAATAATTTCATAAAGTAGTTTAAAACCCATTCAATAGTGTTTGAATGGGTTTTTTGATTTTTCAATATCATGCAAATTATTGTAATTTGTACCTTCTTTCAATTAATACTAACTAAATAAGATAAAATGAAAACCTATTTCAAATTAATTCTTGTGCTATTATTTGTTCATATGAACGTTGCAGCACAAGATAAGAACCCCGTAATTGAGAATATCATCAAAGAAGCGAATGAAAATTCGCAATTAGAACGTTTGGGTCATGAACTCATGGATGTTATTGGTCCTAGACTTGTTGGAACACCAGAAATGAAACAAGCACATGATTGGGCCGTAGCTCAATATGGAAAATGGGACATTAGTTCTAGAAACGAGAAATGGGGAGAATGGCGTGGATGGCAAAGAGGGATTACCCATATTGATATGGTTTACCCTAGAAAGCGTACCCTTACGGGAAAACAATTGGCATGGAACCCGAGTACTTCAAAAAAAGGAATAACAGCTGAATTAGTGATATTACCAATGGTGAAAGATTCTGTAGCTTTTGCGAAGTGGTTACCTTCCGTTAAAGGAAAATTAGTGATGATTTCAATGCATCAACCAACGGGTAGACCAGACTATAATTGGGAAGAATTTGCCACAGAAGAATCTTTCAAAAAAATGAAAGATGCGCGTGTAGAGCAAACAAAAGCGTGGCGAGAGAACATGAGAAATTCGGGTTACGGTAGAAGAACCTTAAATGCAGCATTGGAGAAAGCAGGTGCCGTAGGAATTGTATCGTCGAATTGGTCAAGAGGATTCGGAGTAAATAAGATTTTCAGTGCACGAACTAAAAAAATCCCTGCAGTCGATCTTGAGTTAGAAGACTACGGAATGCTTTATAGAATGGTACAGTATGGTGATAAACCTCAGATAAGAATTGTAGCAGAATCTAAGGAGTTAGGTGTAGTGCCTACGTTTAACACCATAGCAGAGATCAAAGGTTCAGAAAAACCAGATGAATATGTGATTCTATCGGCGCATTTTGATTCTTGGGATGGTGGTACAGGTGCTACTGATAATGGAACTGGTACATTAGTGATGATGGAAGCAATGCGTATTCTTAAAAAAGTATATCCAAACCCTAAGAGAACCATTCTTGTAGGTCATTGGGGTAGTGAAGAGCAAGGTCTAAATGGTTCGAGGGCTTTCGTAGAAGATCATCCAAACATTGTGAAAAACGTACAGGCCTTGTTTAATCAAGATAATGGTACCGGACGTGTTGTAAACTTATCTGGTCAAGGATATTTACATGCTTATGACTATTTAGGAAGATGGTTAGAAGCTGTACCTAAAGATATTTCTAAACATATTAAAACAACTTTCCCTGGAACACCAGGTGGAGGTGGTTCTGATTATGCTTCGTTTGTGGCCGCAGGTGCTCCAGCATTCTCCTTGAGTTCATTGAGTTGGTCATATTGGAATTATACGTGGCATACGAACAGAGATACTTATGATAAAATTGTGTTTGATGATGTTCGCAGTAATGCCATTCTAACCGCTATTTTGGCTTATAAAGCAAGCGAAGATAAAAGAACTTCTGCCGAAAAAAGTGTCTTACATACCAATCCAAGAAACGGCAAACAACGCACTTGGCCTAAGCCTCGTTCACCACAACGAAGAGGTGGCTTAGATTAAATTTAAAGCATAAAAAAACCTTCTCATTATGAGAAGGTTTTTTTATTCCTTAGTTATTTATGAGAGTATTTTTCTAATCTTGGAATTAAACCATTTGGTATTTGATAATTCATTTTCTTTTAATTGAAATTTTTCTAGCGAGGATTTATTAAATTTATCTTTCATACTATATGCTTTGAAGAACACCTCAATATCATCAGAATTTAGAAATTGAATTATCATTTCTTCATTCTTCTTATCCTTTACTTTTTCAGAATCTATCTTGAACTCTTGATATGAATCTCTAGATTTTTTATAATTAGAAATTAAGCTTAGTTTATTTTTGTTCTTTTGAAGGATGATCTCCTTAATATAAACCTCTTTATTAAAGTTTTCAATATTCAACTCTTCAATGTTATCTGGATGGAACAAGTAATTTTCTAAACAATAATAATCAAGTATGAAATAATTTTTATATAACTCTTTAAGTCTTTTTATTTCTGAATCCAGTAAAAAATCGCGATCTCTCAAACCAAAAAAGTCTGGTTCCAATTTCATTTTCATAAATACAGAATTGCTGTTTTTTTCAGGATAAAATTTTATGTTCGGAAATGATAAATTATTTAATAATTCTGCATTTTGATTTTCACATACTATAATTCGTTCATCAGATAATGATTTTCTTACAATATCACTAGTCAGATTAAAAACAGAAACCTCATGCAAACTATTATCGCATCGAATTTCTTTGATGTCCTTTTCTTCGTATCTTCTTAAAAGACTAAATTCATAAAAATAAGGCGTCTCGCTTGAAGAACATAAATTACAATTACATGGTACCATTTCAGAAAAATCCAACTTGTTAAAATCATTGTGAATTTCATTAATCGTTTTTCTAATATGAAATAAGAACTCTCTCTTATTATTACCTGATAGCTCAATTGTTATTTTATTTTCAAAATACTTCTCCTTTATTAGCGCATATGTGGATTCATAATTTAACATAACACCGTATCTCCAATATTTTCCATTATAGATGTCACTGTTCATTTTAACTATTAATCTAGCTACAATACCTTTAGGCATAAACTTGTATCTAAATTCGAATTTGCTGTTCTCACAAGAGTTTTTCCAGTTATAATCAACTTCATCTACGGGTAACAACCTTGGTACTAAGAACTCTCCATGGTTAATCTCAAAACATAAATCAAATTTAGTGTTCTTCATGAGAGAAATTAATTCTCTAGTTTTTAGTTTATGTTCATCGTTTTCCCATATTCTTTTAATATCTGCATAGGTGAATTTACCTTTCTGTTCAATAACATTTTTATCATCTAATATCTTGTAAACGCCTTTGGTTATCCATTCATGATTTAGAATGACAATATCCTTTAAATCAACATCATTTTGAAAATGAATAATCACTCCTAGGTCATGAAAATATTCGCTTAAAAATAGTGCGCTAACTTCATTTCTATAATGTTCTTTGCAAATTTTTAAATATTGTTTTAGACTAATATAATTTATACCTGATAATTTAAGTTCTTCAATTTTTTGCCTAATATCTACCCAAACCTTTGGTAATGGATTTCCGATATGAGGCAGTTTTGACGCCTTTTCTTTTAAAACGTTTTTAAATTCATCGAAGGTTTGTCGATATTCGTCTTTAAGGCTTATTTTATTAAAGGAAGTTATATTATTAAAGTTAGTCTTATATTCTTTTATTGGAAGTTCTTTTGTAGGCTGATCAGCTTTATTTAGAACCATCATGACGGGACTACTATCCCCCAAAAGTTTTATTATATTCAACCAGTAAAAGAAATCATCATGGCTATCTTCTTTTCTCGATTCAGTTACTAATAGATAAATTGACCTTTTTGTTAAGAAAAATTGATGTGTTGAATGGTAAATTTCTTGCCCCCCAAAATCCCAAATATTGATTTGAAAATCTCGAGTAATTTTAGGGTTTATTAATTTTATTTCTTCTTTAGGGATAATCCATCTATTAATATTTATACCTTCCGTACTTTTTTTATCGTCTAGTTTATAGTTGTTAGAAACTAAAGCCTCTGAAAGGCAAGTTTTACCAACTCTTCCTTCTCCAACAATAATTAATTTTACTTCATAGATAAAATCTTGTTCTTTTAGTTCTTTAAAAAAATTCCTTACGGAATTAATTCCACGTGCGACAATTTCAGGTGGCAGCATATCGAAGGGATTGTCAGAAATGTTTAGTTCTTCTAACCCTTTCATATTCGCAATTTTTTCTGAAATCTCTTTTAAGTTATTCTTTTTTAAGTTTAGCGTTTTTAATTTTTCCAATAAAGCAACTTTTTCTGAAACTTCTTTAACATTATTATCTTCCAAGTTAAGACTCGTTAAACGTCTAATGTTAGATATTTCATCAGGTATAAAGGAAATTTTGTTTTTGTCTTTTTCATCTGTAAAAGGACTATTACTTAAATCAATCGAAACAATTTCCGGATGCGCGAAAAGTTCTTCAGGAATTTCTGTTAATCCACAATTTTTCAAATCCACAACTTGCCAGCCATGAACAATAACGTTATTTAAAGCTTTTGCAATTTTCGTTCGGTTTTTCATAGATATAATAGAATTATGTTTTAAAAGGAATAATTAGTTTGGAATGAGATATCTCTAGTTTTAGCGACTGTTAAACGAAGTTAACGGTTTTTACTTAAAACTCAATATTAAGTAAAATAAAAGCCTCATTACAAATTTGTAATGAGGCTTTTATATGTTAAAACTATGTAGATTTATAACCCAAAAGCTTCTTTGACCTTATCTACATAATCTAATTTTTCCCAAGTAAATAGTTCAACATCCATTGTTTTAGATGTCCCATTCGGCTGAGAAAATGTTTTGGACACGACTTCATTTTTTCGTCCCATATGTCCATAAGCGGCAGATTCACTATAGATAGGATTTCGTAGTTTCAATCGACGTTCAATAGCTGCCGGACGCATGTCAAATAACTCCGTTACTTTTTCAGCAATTTCTCCATCAGTCATATTAAAAGGACAAGTACCATAAGTATCTACAAAAATTCCCATAGGCTCCACAACACCAATTGCATATGAAACTTGTACTAGAATTTCACTTGCTACACCCGCAGCTACTAAATTCTTGGCAATATGTCGTGTAGCGTATGCTGCGCTGCGATCCACCTTACTCGGATCTTTTCCTGAAAACGCACCACCACCATGAGCGCCTTTTCCACCATATGTATCTACAATAATTTTTCTACCAGTTAAACCAGTATCACCATGAGGACCACCTATCACAAATTTCCCCGTAGGATTGATGTGATATTTAATATCATCATTAAACAACTCACGTATCTCGGGAGCTAATTGGGTTTTTACTCGGGGAATTAAAATTTCAACGATATCTTTTCTTATTCGCGCTAACATGGCCTCTTCTGATGCGAAATCATCATGTTGAGTCGAGATTACAATTGCTTCAATACGTTGAGGAACATTAGCATCGCTATATTCTATAGTTACTTGGCTCTTGGCATCCGGTCGCAAATAATTGATCAATTCATTTTCTCTTCGTAATACCGCCAACTCTTTTAAGATAACATGCGATAAATCCAATGCCAATGGCATATAATTCTCGGTTTCATTGGTGGCATATCCAAACATCATTCCTTGATCTCCAGCACCCTGTTCTTCTTTTGTACCTCGATCAACCCCTCTGTTGATGTCATCAGACTGTTCGTGAATAGCCGAAAGTACCCCACAAGAATTTCCATCGAACATGTATTCTCCTTTAGTATATCCAATTTTATTAATGACATCTCTAGCAATTTTTTGGACGTCCAAATAAGTGGTTGATTTTACTTCTCCTGCTAATATTACCTGACCGGTAGTCACTAATGTTTCACAAGCCACTTTCGACTCAGAGTCGAAGGCTAAAAAATTATCTATTAAGGCGTCAGAAATCTGATCAGCTACTTTATCTGGGTGTCCTTCTGAAACAGATTCAGAAGTAAAAAAATATGACATAAACTATCTTATATTTAAAATGAGAGATTTAAAGTGATTGCTTAGTCGACTAAAAGAGTAGTGTATTACTGCTTTAGCATTTTATTTTAGAACAAATTTGTTCAATGAGGTTGCAATCAGTTCAAATTTTTCCTCAGAATTCAGAGCAAAGATATAGAAATTATTAGCATTAATTCTAGTACATCTCTTTAAAAAAAAGCAAAAAAGAAAGCATTAACTTTTAAAAGTTACAGAGAAAATTAAATTTCAATATAAATAATGAAATATTATGGATGAAAATTTAACATATTCGTAAAAATTATAATTTTTTACAGAAAATATTTGGTTGTGAACTTTTTGTTTCACAATATTTGTAGCCAAGTTCAATCACTTATTGAAATGTTATCAAGAAAGGTGGAGGGAATAGACCCTTTGAAACCTTAGCAACCCTTTAAACTTATTAAAGAAGGTGCT
The DNA here is from genome assembly GCA_947494325.1 of uncultured Flavobacteriaceae bacterium. Lineage (GTDB taxonomy): Bacteria > Bacteroidota > Bacteroidia > Flavobacteriales > Flavobacteriaceae > Aureibaculum. Next base: position 221,633 of record CANLUS010000001.1, on the reverse strand, counting down.
AAATTCTACTTAAATTACTAATATCATTAATTAGTATTTGGATAGATAACTCGACGAAATTACCATCTGTAATTTCTAATACTCTTAATAACATTTTTCGATGGAGACGCTATTGAAGCGGATTAGACTTTTTAATCATTAAAAAAGTAAAGAAAAATGAGTACACAGAAATTTGCCACTAAGGCACTGCATGCAGGACATGACGTTCAGCAAAATGGAGGAACGCGTGCCGTTCCTATTTATCAATCTACGGCGTATGTTTTTAACAATTCAGAGCACGCTGCAAATCTTTTTTCCCTAAAAGAATTAGGGTTTATTTATACAAGATTAAACAATCCCACAAATCAAATTCTTCAAGATCGTTTAGCGGCTCTAGAAGGAGGTATTGGAGCGGTGGTTTTTGCTTCAGGTACTGCGGCAATCTCCACAGGATTATTGACCTTACTCAGGGCTGGAGATCATATTGTTGCTTCGAATAGTTTGTATGGTGGTACTTATAATTTGCTCAATGTTACTTTACCAAGATTGGGAATTACCACGACATTTGTCGATCCTTCAGATCCCGATAATTTTGGAACAGCCGTACAGGAAAATACAAGAGCCTTTTTTGTGGAGTCTTTAGGAAATCCGAAATTAGATGTGTTAGATTTAAAAGGGATTTCTAAACATGCTCAAGCTGCAAAAGTTCCATTTATTGTAGATAATACAGTCGCAACACCGGCATTATTAAACCCTATCGAGCATGGTGCAAATATTGTCATTCATTCGTTAACCAAATACATTAGTGGACAAGGAACTTCCTTAGGAGGTGTCATCGTAGATGCTGGTAATTTTGATTGGTCTAATGGTAAATTTCCTGAATTTACAGAACCTTCTGCTGGTTATCACGGGTTGGTATATCACGAAGCACTAGGAGCGGCATCTTACACCTTCAAATTGATTTTAGAAGGGCTACGTGATTTTGGAGGCGCATTAAGTCCGACCAATGCATTCAACATAATTCAAGGACTGGAAACCTTAGAAGTTAGAATACAGAAGCATAGTGAAAATGCGCTCGAATTAGCGAAGTGGTTGGAAGAACAAGATGAGGTTGCTTGGGTAAATTATCCAGGACTAGAGAGCAGTAGGTATAAATCATTGTCAGATGAATATCTACCTAATGGTCAGAGTGGTATCGTAACTTTTGGTGCCAAAGGAGGTTACGAAGCAGCTAAAACAATAGCAGATAACACTAAGTTCTTTTCGCTTTTAGCGAACATTGGAGATACAAAGTCGTTGATTATTCATCCTGCAAGCACCACACATCAGCAATTAAGTGAAGAAAGTCAAAATGACGCAGGCGTAAGTCAAGATTTAATTAGACTCTCTGTTGGAATTGAAAATATAGAAGATTTAAAGGCCGATTTGAAAGAGGTATTTTCGACTATTAACAAATCAGTGTTACATTAATGGTATGATACATCTCAAAACTATAGAGATATTAGATTTCAGGACTAAAAATGGTAAGACATTGCCGATAACATTGTCTTACCAAACTTTTGGACAGTCATTGTCGAATGCCCCTGTGGTCTTGGTGAATCATGCCTTAACGGGAAATTCTAATGTAAGTGGACGTGAAGGATGGTGGAAAGAGTTAATAGGAGATGGTAAATGTATTGATACACGGTCCTATGCAATTTTGGCTTTTAATATTCCTGGCAATGGTTTCGAAGACACAGGTAATATCATTGACAATTATGAAGATTTTGTTGCTGGAGATGTCGCTCAATTATTTTTACAAGGTATTGAAGCATTGAAAATTGAATCCTTATTTGCGGTTATAGGAGGTTCTGTAGGAGGTGGAATTGCTTGGGAAATGGCTGCCTTAGCTCCAACACTCATCAAACATCTAATTCCGGTGGCAACAGATTGGAAATCTACAGATTGGCTAATTGCGAATTGCTTTTTACAAGATAATATTTTAAATAATTCAAGCAATCCTATAGAAGATGCGCGGATTCATGCCATGTTATGTTATAGAACACCCGAATCTTTTAAATTCAAGTTTGATCGAACTATCAATGAAAAATTAGGCGTGTTCAACATCGAAAGTTGGCTCGCCCATCATGGTGATAAATTAAGAGAGCGTTTTCAACTTAGGGCATATAAATTTATCAATCAATTATTGAAAACTATTGATATTACGAGCGCTAGTAAAGATTTTGATAAAACAGTCTTGCATATAACTTCTCATATTCATATTGTTTCAGTGGATACGGATCTATTTTTTAATGCTGATGAGAATAAACAAACATTTCAAAATTTGCAGCGACTACATAAGAAAGCGAGTTATTATGAGATTCAATCTATTCATGGTCATGATGCTTTTTTAATTGAATTTGAACAATTGACAAATTTTTTATCTCCTATTTTTAAAGATAAATCAGTAAGAGTAGCTTAAAACAGTTTTATGAAAACCAACGACTTATCATTTGAAACCGAGGCGATTCGAACGCAAATAGAACGCACCCAGTATTTGGAACATTCTGCGCCGCTATACCTAACATCGAGTTATGTTTTTGAAGATGCCGAAGATATGAGAGCATCCTTTGCCGATGAAAAAGAACGGAATATTTATAGCAGGTATTCGAATCCGAACACATCCGAGTTTATAGACAAGATATGTAAGATGGAAGGGGCAGAAAGTGGATATGCATTTGCTACTGGAATGGCCGCGGTATTTTCAACTTTTGCAGCCTTGCTAGATGCTGGTGATCATATACTGTCTTCGAGAAGTGTATTTGGATCTACGCAGACTATGTTTAATAACATCTTGCCAAAATGGAATATCTCAGCAAGCTCTTTTCAAATTGAAGAAATTGATACAATCGAAGATCTTATTCAACCTAGTACAAAGGTAATTTATGCTGAAAGTCCTACGAATCCGGCCGTTGATATTTTAGATTTGGAATTTTTAGGTACCATTGCGAAAAAGTACAACTTAATATTAATTATAGATAATTGCTTTGCAACTCCGTATCTACAGCAACCAATAAAATTTGGTGCTGACTTAGTAATTCATTCTGCGACAAAATTGATAGATGGTCAAGGACGTGTTTTGGGAGGTGTTACTGTTGGTAGAAAAGATCTGATTCAAAAAATTTATTTATTTGCGCGTAATACTGGGCCCGCGTTATCTCCATTCAACGCTTGGATACTTTCTAAAAGTTTAGAAACGTTACCAGTTAGAGTCGATAGACATTGTGAAAATGCCTTAGAGATAGCACAATTTTTAGAGTCGCATTCGAAAGTAAATTTGGTAAAATATCCCTTCTTAAAATCGCACCCCCAGTATGAATTGGCAAAAAAACAAATGAAGTTAGGCGGTAACGTAGTTGCTTTCGAAATAAAAGGAGGTGTAGAAGCAGGAAGAATTTTTTTGAATAAAATTCAACTTTTATCCTTGTCGGCCAACTTAGGAGATACGCGCACAATTGTAACACATCCTGCATCGACAACACATGCTAAATTATCAGAGGATGATAGATTGAGAACTGGAATTACTGGTGGATTGGTGCGAATTTCTGTAGGATTAGAAAATACAAAGGATATTATCAACGATTTAAAACAAGCATTAGACTAATTTGAAATAGGTATATTTGTGCAATGCTCTCGAAGAAAACAAAATATGGATTAAAAGCACTTGCTTTTATCGCAAGACAGCCGGATAAAACGCCTGTTCAAATTGCTACCATTGCGGAGAGTGAAAATATTTCGCATAAATTTTTAGAAAGCATTTTATTGACGCTGCGAAAGTCTGGAATGTTAGGTTCTAAAAAAGGCAAAGGCGGAGGATATTATTTACTTAAGGAAGCTTCAGACATTCCAATGACAGATGTGATTCGAACACTCGAAGGGCCTATAGCAATGCTACCATGTGTGAGTTTAAATTTTTATGAGAAATGTGATGATTGTCCAGATGAACATAAATGTAGTGTACATAAATTAATGATTCAAGTGAGAGATAGTACCCTAAATATTTTAAGACATAATACCTTGGCCGATCTCGCATTACCTTCAAAATAGTTAACATTTTTTTTTGATTTTTTTTCTTGTGAGTATAAAAATAAACTATACATTTGCAGTATAACCTACTAATCCGATAGGATAAATAATAACAAAATGATCAACCAATACGTGGATATTAATTTTTGGAATAAAGAATTAAAAAATAGAACCCCAGAAGAAATAATTGATTGGGCCTTAAAGTTGAGTAAGAAAAGAATCGTTACCACTAGTTTTGGAAAATACTCGGCGGTATTGTTGAGTACTTTTTATAGAAAGGATAAGAATATAAAAGTGGTTTGGTGTGATACGGGCTATAACATCCCTGAAACATATGAACATGCCGTAGATTTAATGGATAGATTTCAGCTAAATGTTCAAACTTATGTGCCTTTGCAGAGTAAAGCTTTTACTGACCTTACACTTGGTTTACCATCTATAGAAGACCCAAATCATGTTGAATTTACTGAGATTGTGAAGTTAGAACCTTTCAAACGAGCTTTAAAAGAACATAATCCAGAGGTGTGGTTTACAAACATCAGAGTTAGGCAAACAAAGTTACGCGAATCTAAAGATATTCTAAGCTATAGTAAGAATGGAATTTTAAAAGTAAGTCCCTTTTATTATTGGACCGATCAAGATTTAGATAAATATGTTGATGAGCATGACCTGCCCAAGAACAGTACCTATTTTGATCCAGTGAAGGCACTGGCCAATAGGGAATGTGGGATTCATTTACAGTAATTGAAATTTATACATAAAATTTGAAAGGTTGTTTTATTTAACCTACTAAATCTATAGGATATATATAAAAATAATATAATGCACAGTTTTAGAACAGAAATAGAAAACCCAATAGTCGAAAAAGACATCATCGAATTAGCCGATAAAATTGAATTGTTTCACAAAGGAAAAATTGATGAAGAAAAGTTCCGTAGCCTACGTTTAGCTCGTGGCGTTTATGGGCAGCGTCAAGAAGGTGTGCAGATGATTCGAATTAAGCTTCCTTATGGGAAAGTGTTGAGCAATCAATTACGACGAATTTCAGATGTTTCCGACGAATACTCGAGAGGAAGATTGCATATTACTACCCGCCAAGATATTCAGATTCACTATGTGAGTTTAGATCGAACCCCAGAACTATGGGCTCAATTAGAGAGAGATGATGTCACGCTGCGTGAGGCCTGTGGGAATACCGTGAGAAATGTCACTGCTTCCGAAACAGCAGGAATCGATATAAATGAACCTTTTGATGTTTCTCCTTATGCCGATGCGCTTTTCAAATTCTTCTTAAGAAACCCTATCTGTCAAGAAATGGGAAGAAAGTTCAAGGTATCTTTTTCGGCATCCGATGATGATACGGGATTGTCATATATGCATGATCTTGGTTTTATCGCAAAAATCGAAAATGATGTCCGAGGATTTAAAGTGATGCTCGGTGGAGGTTTAGGCTCCCAACCTCGACATGCTGATGAGTTCTACAGCTTTTTGCCTTCTGATAAGATTATTCCGTTAATGGAAGGGGTATTGCGAATCTTTGATCGTTATGGAGAACGTAAAAGTAGAGCCAAAGCACGGATGAAATTTCTCATTAAGGATATCGGTTTAGAAGCCTTTAAAACTCTAGTTGAGGAAGAGCAAAATGCTATAGAGTTTAAGTCGGTGAATATAGATGCAGCTGCATACTCAAAAACAATTCCAGTTCAAGTTGAAACCCCAAAAATTGAAATCGAAAACCAATATGCTTTCGAACTTTGGAAATCGACAAATGTGATTCCTCAAAAGCAAGCTGGCTATGTGGCTATAGGAATTAAGGTTCTGTTAGGAGATTTTTATACCGATAAGGCCCGTTCATTAGCAGATTTAGTAGAAAATTATGCCGCTGGAGAAATCCGATTATCCTTGCGTCAAAATATCTTAATTCCTTTTGTGAAGGAAGAATTAGTTCCTTTTTTCTATACCGAGTTAGGAAAATTAGATTTCGTTGAAGCTGGATATAACAAGGCAGTGGATATTACAGCATGTCCTGGTACAGATACATGTAATTTAGGTATTGCTAGTAGCACAGGTATTGCGGTAGAATTAGAGCGAGTGATTAAAAATGAATATCCACAATATTTACAGAACAAAGATCTAGTCATAAAAATTAGTGGTTGTATGAATGCTTGTGGGCAACATAATATGGCCAATATTGGTTTTCAAGGAATGACCGTGCGTACTAAAGATAAATTAGTGGCACCCGCTCTACAAGTATTATTGGGTGGCGGAAATGTAGGAAATGGCCAAGGGCATTTTGCGGATAAAGTCGTAAAAGTACCAAGCAAAAGAGGCCCAGAAGCTTTACGCCGAATTTTAAATGATTATGAAGCCAATGCTAAGGGACTTTCTTTCTTGAATTATTATATATGGCAAGGCGAGAAATATTTTTATGATATGCTAACTGACCTTTCTAATATTGAAACACTCACACAAGACGATTTTATCGATTGGGGAGAAGAAAAAAAGTATGTAAAAGCCATCGGTATTGGAGAATGTGCAGGTGTTGTGATCGATTTAATTGCGACCTTATTTTTAGAGAGTGAAGAGAAGATTGAAAATGCAAAAATTTCTTTTGATAATGAGGTCTATTCAAGTGCTATTTATCACGCCTACAGTTCACTAGTAAATTCTGCGAAAGCACTTTTACTCGCTGAGAATAAAAGAACGAATACACAAGCCGGAATTATAAAACAGTTCGACGAAGAATTTATTTCGAACGGTAAGATCGACCTAGGAGTTTCATTTGCTGAGTTTATTTATCAAATCAAAGAACAAGCGCCATCTAAAGAGTTCGCCTATCATTATATAGCCAATGCTGAAAAATTTCTTGAAAAAGTAAAGGCTTTTAGAACTCTTGAAAGGACTCCTAATTTAGTACTATAATGAAGATGATAACACCGAAATTAACAGTAGTAGGAGCGGGTCCTGGAGATCCAGATTTAATCACCTTAAAAGCAATTAAGGCTATCGAAAGCGCAGATGTAATATTATATGACGCTCTGATTAATACCGATTTACTTGAGTATGCAAATCCATACTCAGAAAAGATATTTGTTGGCAAGCGTAAAGGATGTTATAGATATCAGCAGGAACAGATCAATGAATTGATTGTAAGCAGAGCAAAAAGTGATGGTCATGTTGTACGTTTAAAAGGCGGTGACCCTTTTATTTTTGGAAGAGGTGCCGAAGAAATTGAATACACGCAGCAGTTTGGTATTGATACTGCGATGGTCCCTGGGATTTCATCGGCGTTGGCGGTACCAGCATACCAAGGAATCCCGTTAACAAAGCGGAATTCTTCTGAGAGTTTTTGGGTCATTACAGGCACAACGAAATCGCATAAACTATCGCATGATGTTAGCTTGGCTGCTAAGTCTACTGCAACAGTCGTGATTTTGATGGGCATGGGCAAGCTCGATGAAATAGTTAGTGTTTTTCAAAATGAAAATAAACAAGATACTCCAATAGCAATTATTCAAAATGGAACTACTGACAAAGAGAGAATCGGATTTGGAACAATTGATACTATTCTAGGAATAGTGGCTGAAAAGCAATTATCATCGCCAGCAATTATTGTCATTGGAGATGTTGTAAAACAAAGCCATAAACTGTCCGAATTTTATCAAGAAATACAGGCAGTTGCTTCAAATGTAGTCGTATAAATTAAAACTAAGATGATGAAACAAAATGAATTGTATCCCATTTTTTTGAAAGTGCACCAACTTAATGTATTGATCGTTGGCGGAGGAAATGTTGCCTTAGAGAAGTTAACTTTTTTATTGAAATCTAGTCCGAATGCTAAGGTGGCATTAATCGCCATAGAGTTTTCACAAGAAGTATTGGCTTTGGCCAAGAAACACAATATTTTAACGATGCATCGACCGTATACAAGCAATATCTTGCACAAACAACATATTGTGATTGCAGCTACAGATGATGTAGAAGTAAATAAAGAAATTTATAGAGATGCTAAGGCAAAGCAATTATTGGTAAATGTTGCCGATACACCCGATTTATGTGATTTTTATTTAGGTGGAATAGTCACAAAAGGGAATATAAAAGTGGCCATTTCAACAAATGGTAAATCACCTACCATGGCAAAGCGATTACGTCAGTTTTTTGAGGCAGTGTTGCCAGATGAATTGGATGATCTAGCCAAAAATTTAAACCAATTTAGAAAAGGAATCAAAGGCGATTTTGCTCTTAAAGTCACCAAATTAAATACGTTAACTAAAGGGTTATTAATACAGAAATAAAGAGTACTATGATACAAACAGATATATTAATTATTGGAGCAGGTCCTACCGGTTTATTCACCGTTTTTGAAGCAGGATTGTTAAAATTAAAATGCCATTTAATCGATGCACTTCCTCAGGCTGGCGGACAGTGTTCTGAGATTTATCCGAAGAAACCAATTTATGACATTCCAGGATTTCCAGAAATATTGGCCGGTGATTTAACAAAAAATTTGTTGGAACAGGGTAAACAGTTTCAACCAGGATTTACATTTGGAGAACGTGCCGAAACTATTGAAAAATTAGAAGATGGTAGTTTTATTGTTACAACAAATAAGGGTACAAAACATCAAGCACCAGTTGTAGCAATTGCCGGAGGCTTAGGTTCATTCGAACCTCGTAAACCTCCAATTCAAAATATTGCTGATTACGAAGATAAAGGCGTTGAATATATTATTAGAGATCCCGAAATTTATAGAGACAAAAAAGTGGTCATTGCTGGAGGTGGAGACTCGGCGCTCGACTGGAGTATATTTTTGGCGGATATCGCCGCAGAAGTAACGTTGGTGCATAGGCGTAACGAATTTCGCGGGGCATTAGATTCTGTTGAGAAAGTACAAGAATTAAAATTACTAGGGAAAATTAATTTGATAACACCGGCGGAGGTTATAAACCTGCATGGTCAAGATCGTATCGAAGGAATTACTATTTTAAAAGAAGGAGAGGAACAATACCTAGAAACAGATCATTTCATTCCGTTATTCGGTTTGTCTCCTAAGTTAGGACCTATTGCAAATTGGGGCTTGGATATTGAAAAGAATGCTATAAAAGTTGACAATACATTAGATTACCAAACAAATATTCCAGGCGTATTTGCCATAGGAGACGTGAATACGTATCCAGGGAAATTGAAATTGATTTTATGCGGTTTTCACGAAGCTACATTGATGTGCCAAGCGGCTTATAAAATTATCAATCCAGGCAAAAAATATGTCTTAAAGTATACTACTGTAAGTGGAATTAATGGTTTTGATGGTACCCGAAAAGAAGCGCCGAAAGCTGTGGTTCAAGCAATTGTATAATACATCTAATAAACAGTTTAAAAGACATAATGTAATGCCGCGATAATTTGGCGACTATGTACATACAATTAAATACGATCAAATGAGTTTAGTATCTAAAGAAAAGGTGATTTCGCAAAAATATAACATACGTCTAAAAGATACTATAGAAGACTTTACTAAAAGTCTATTTCATAACTTATTTGATCTTGAAAAAGAAGAGCTCACCCAATTAGAAAGTACATTTCATGACGTTTCTAAGGTTCTAAACATTTCCGATAGTGCAGCTATTTGGGAGTCGTTTTTAACCAGCTTACCCGATGTGAGAAAGCAATTAGATCTAGATGCTCTTGCAATAGAAGAAAATGATCCAGCGGCCAAAAGTTTAGAAGAAGTATACCTTGCCTATCCTGGATTTTATGCGATTTCAATTTATAGGTTGAGTCATGAGTTATATATGTTGAATACCCCTATTATACCAAGAATGATGAGTGAATACGCCCATGGTTTAACAGGTATAGATATCCATCCAGGAGCGACGATCGGATCCTCATTTTTTATAGACCATGGTACAGGGATTGTGATAGGAGAAACAACGATTATAAAATCAAATGTAAAAATCTATCAAGGTGTTACGTTGGGAGGAATTCAAATTAAAAAGAGTCTTTCATTTACGAAGAGACATCCAACTATTGAAGATAATGTGACTATTTATGCTAACGCTACCATTTTAGGTGGTGAAGTAGTGGTTGGAGCGAATAGTATCATCGGAGCTAACGTATGTTTAACAACTTCGGTTCCGAAAGATTCAATTTTAACCTATAAAAAGGAGTTTAAAATAAGAACAAGAACCCGTGATTAAAAGTAAGAGTATTATAGATCAAATAGGCAATACGCCTATCGTTGAAGTCAAAAATATATTGACACATAAAAAAGTACGTTTATTTTTAAAGCTTGAAGGAAATAATCCAGGGGGGAGTGTAAAAGATAGAGCGGCTTACAATATGATTTCTGAAGCCTTGAAACGAGGAGATATCGAAAAAGGTGGGCATTTGGTAGAAGCTACTAGCGGAAATACAGGTATTGCCTTAGCTTTCATAGCCAAATTATTGGGTTTGCACATTTCTTTGGTTATGCCAGAAAATTCAACTGAAGAACGGGTTAAAACAATGAAGGCTTATGGTGCTGAGGTTATATTAACAGATGCCGATCGAGGAATTGAAGGTTCTAGAGATGTTGCCTTTCAAATGCGCGATGACAAAGGGTATGTTTTACTGAATCAATTTGAGAATGAAGATAATTGGAAAGCACATTATAAAACGACTGGTCCAGAAATTTGGAGAGATATTAAAGGTGAGATCACACATTTCGTTTCCGCCATGGGAACCACAGGCACTATAATGGGGACCTCAACCTATTTGAAGGAGAAAAATAACAACATCGAAATTGTGGGAGCGCAGCCAGCCGATGGATCTAGAATTCCGGGCATCCGAAAGTGGTCTCCCGAGTATGTTCCTAAAATATTTGATCGGTCCAAGATTGACACCATTATCGAAGTGACACAGCAGGAAGCAACCGATATGGCCCGTAGATTAGCTAAAGAAGAAGGTATTTTTGCTGGAATGAGCAGCGGTGGTTCGGTGGCGAGTGCTTTAAAGTTAGCAGATACCTTAGAGAGTGGAATTATAGTTGCTATTATTTGTGATCGAGGTGATCGCTACCTTTCGTCAACATTATTTGCATAGTTTCAGTTATATTTTTGAATTTCCATGCGGTAACTAAAAAATTAATTACGTTATTTGTGCTTTAGTTCATTATTATTTATGTTATCAAGAAAGGTGGAGGGATTAGACCCGCTGAAGCCTTAGCAACCCTTTAAGCTTATTAAAGAAGGTGCTAAATTCTACTCAAACATTCAATTCATTTATTGAAATTTGGATAGATAACGAACCCGTATTTTTTTAAATACATTTTCTAGTATTTCTTGTGAGCATTTATATAGGACTTTTAAGGTTTTAAAAGAGTTTTATTATGACTACAATTTGGCAAGAAATAGAAAAACGCATCTTAGTGTTAGATGGTGCAATGGGCACGATGTTACAACAATATAAGTTTACTGAAGAAGACTTTAGAGGTGATCGATTTAAAGATTTCAAACTTCCTTTACAAGGGAACAATGACTTACTATCCATTACCCAACCACAAGCCATTAGAGACATTCATGCTAAGTACTTTGAAGCAGGAGCCGATATTGTAGAAACCAATACTTTTTCTGGAACGACGATCGCTATGGCCGATTATGAACTCGAAGATTTGGTTTATGAATTAAATTATGAATCTGCTAGAATAGCAAAGGAAGTCGCTAATGAATTTACTGTGAAAGAACCTCATAAACCTCGTTTTGTTGCGGGTAGTATTGGACCTACAAATAGAACAGCAAGTTTGTCTCCTGATGTCAATCGCCCTGAATTTAGAGCCATTACTTTCGATGAATTAAGAATAGCTTACAAGCAACAAGTAGAAGCATTGCTAGATGGTGGTGTTGATCTTTTATTGGTAGAAACTATTTTTGATACCCTAAATGCAAAAGCAGCTTTATTTGCCATTGATGAAGTGAAAGAAGAACGAGGCGTAGATATTCCAGTAATGGTAAGTGGCACGATAACAGATGCTTCTGGGCGCACCTTATCTGGGCAAACTGTAGAAGCTTTTTTAGTGTCAATATCACATATTCCGTTGTTAAGTGTTGGTTTTAATTGTGCGTTAGGAGCTGATCAATTACAACCCTATTTGAAAAGATTGTCCAAGGAAACGAGTTTTTTTACATCGGCACATCCAAATGCCGGCTTACCAAATACATTTGGGGAGTATGATCAAACTCCAGAGCAGATGCAAGCACTTATTAAGCAGTACTTAGAAGAGAATTTAGTCAATATTATTGGTGGATGCTGCGGTACAAACCCAGAACATATCAAATTAATAGCGGAAGCGGTAAAAGATTTTGAACCAAGGAAAAAGTTAGTGGTTGTTGGTAGTTAGTTGTTAGATATAGTATTTATGATGAAATATATAGAACTTGAAGTTTGGATCGAAGCGAGAAATTTGGTAAGTCAAATTTATACTTTAACTAAGAATTTCCCTAAAAATGAAATGTACGGTATTACAAATCAGTTAAGGAGATGCGCGGTTTCCATACCATCAAATATCGCAGAAGGTTGTGGGAGACAATCTTCTAAAGAAACAATCCATTTTTTATTTATTTCCAGAGGTTCTTTGTACGAATTAGAAACCCAATTATATATTTCTAAAGATCAGGAATATATAACGATTAAAGAATTAAAAGATTTGTTACAACGGGTAGAAACTTGTAAAAAGTTACTTAACGGATTCATTAACTATTATAAGAAAAAATGACATGATAAGCGAAGAATCTCAACTATACCCAACAACGAACAGCCATCAACGAACAACTAGAAAATACTTAACCCTTTCAGGATTAGAACCTTTAGTGATTACGCCTGAAACGAATTTTGTAAACGTTGGTGAACGGACTAATGTTACAGGTTCTCGGAAGTTTTTAAGACTCATTAAAGAAGAAAAATTTGATGAAGCTTTAGAAGTAGCACGAGATCAGGTAGAGGGTGGAGCACAGATCTTAGATGTCAATATGGATGAAGGCATGCTCGACGGTGTGGAGGCTATGACTACCTTTCTTAATTTAATTGCTTCTGAACCTGATATTGCTCGTATTCCTATTATGATTGATAGTTCGAAATGGGAAATCATCGAAGCTGGATTAAAGGTAGTACAGGGTAAGAGCGTGGTGAATTCTATTAGTTTGAAAGAAGGTGAAGAAGAATTTATCCGTCAAGCAAAATTGATCAAACGATACGGAGCGGCAACGATTATTATGGCTTTTGATGAAAATGGCCAGGCAGATACGTATCAAAGACGGATTGAAATTTGTAAACGTTCGTATGATATATTGGTAGATAAGGTCAAATTTCCATCTCAAGATATCATTTTTGATCCTAATATTTTTCCGGTTGCAACCGGAATGGAAGAACATAGAAAGAATGGAATAGATTTTTTTAAGGCTACACAATGGATTCGCGAGAATCTTCCCAACGTAAATGTGAGCGGCGGCGTGAGTAATGTCTCTTTTTCTTTTCGTGGGAATAATACCGTTCGCGAAGCTATGCACTCTGCATTTTTGTATCATGCCATTCAACATGGGATGACGATGGGTATTGTAAATCCAACCATGTTGGAGGTTTATGATAGTATCCCGAAAGATTTGTTAGAACATGTAGAAGATGTTTTGTTAGATAGACGTGATGATGCCACTGAAAGATTGTTGGATTTTGCGGAATCCGTAAAAGGAAATAAAAAGGAAAGTGAGGAGAAAATTCTTGAATGGCGCAGCTTTGATCTTCAAGATAGAATCACACATGCTCTGGTAAAGGGTGTCGACACTTTTATTGTAGAAGATGTTGAAGAGGCCAGATTGGCATCTACAAAACCGATTGAGGTTATAGAGGGTCATTTAATGACCGGGATGAATGTTGTTGGAGATCTTTTTGGTAGTGGAAAGATGTTTTTACCACAAGTAGTTAAATCGGCTAGAGTGATGAAAAAAGCCGTCGCCTATTTGCAACCATTTATCGAAGCCGAAAAAGATGGAAAGCAAGAGTTTGCAGGTCGAATTTTAATGGCGACAGTTAAGGGAGATGTGCATGATATTGGAAAAAATATTGTAGGAGTTGTCTTAGGCTGTAATAACTATGAAATCCTTGATTTGGGAGTAATGGTACCACCCGAAAAAATTATTGAAACGGCCAAAAAAGAAAAGGTAGATGCAATCGGTTTGAGTGGTTTAATTACCCCTTCCTTAGATGAGATGGTGCATTTGGCCAATGAAATGGAAAAACAAGAAATGAGTATTCCGTTATTGATTGGTGGCGCAACTACATCTAGAGCTCATACGGCAGTTAAAATAGCACCGAAATATGCCGATGTAGTGCATGTAAATGATGCTTCAAGAGCAGTGACGGTAGTTGGAAATTTGTTACAAAAAGAAAATAAAATATATAAAGAGCAGATTCGGGCAGAATATGTCAAATTTAGGGAGCAATTTTTGACTAGAGGAAAGCGAAAAGAATACATATCTCTCGAAGAGGCTCGTAAGCGTAAATTAAAGATAGATTGGCAAGATTCACGCATCACAAAACCAAAGAAACTAGGGATTGAAGTCATTGAATCGCTAGATTTGAAGGTATTAGAAGAATATATTGATTGGAGTCCGTTTTTTAGAAGTTGGGATTTACATGGTCGCTATCCGGATATTTTATCGGATGAGATTGTAGGTAAACAAGCCACCGAGTTATTTGCAGATGCTAAAGTATTACTTAAGAAAATTTTAGATGAAAAACTGCTAAAAGCGAAGGCTGTTTTTGGGCTATTTCCGGCAAATTCTATCAACGGTGATGATATTGAAGTAACCTCAAATAAAGAAAAATTTACATTTCTAACCTTACGTCAACAACTAAAAAAGAGAGAAGGAATTGCGAATATTGCTTTAGCAGATTTTATCGCCCCAAAAGAGAGTGGAATACAAGATTACTTAGGATGTTTTTGTGTGACTACAGGTTTTGGAACGGATCAGCTGGCTCGAAAATTTGAAGCTGAACATGATGATTATAATGCTATTATGATCAAAGCCTTAGCCGATCGTTTGGCCGAAGCTTTTGCCGAATATTTGCATAAGGAAGTTCGTATCGATCATTGGGGTTATGCGATACAAGAAAATCTTAGTAACGAAGAATTAATCAAGGAAGATTATAAAGGAATTCGACCGGCACCAGGTTATCCGGCTTGCCCTGATCATTTAGAAAAGAATACAATTTGGCAATTGTTAAACGTCGAAGAACGAATTGGCGTAAAATTAACCGAAAGTTTGGCCATGTGGCCCGCGGCTAGCGTTTCTGGTTATTATTTTGCGCACCCCGAATCGAGATATTTTGGTTTGGGTAAAATAGCAGAAGATCAGTTAGCCAATTATGCAACTAGAAGAAATATAACTACCGAAGAAGCACGAAAATGGTTGAATCCGAATTTAGCAGATTAAAAACGGGATGATAAGAGAAAAATTTATAGAATTAACATTAGGAAGTCATATAGTAGTACATGGTTATGATGATCAAAACAAGGAAGTTGTTGAAAACGTAACCGTTGATACTTTTTCGAAAAAAATTATAAATATCAACAGGATAAAATCGGTGAGTGAAAAATACATCTTAACCGATTATAGTGATGGACGATGGATATATTGGGAATATAAAGAGGATTACAAGTTTATAAAAACAGAATTAATAGGATAATGAAAGTTACAGAACATATAGAAAAAGCGAAAGGTAAAACGCTATTTTCTTTCGAAATATTACCCCCGCTAAAAGGTCAAAATGTGCAATCAATTTTTGATAATATAGACCCTTTAATGGAATTCAAACCACCCTTTATTGATGTTACCTATCACCGTGAAGAGTACGTTTTTAAAGAACTTGAAAACGGGTTGTTAAAAAAACAAGTAGTAAAAAAGCGTCCAGGTACTGTAGGGATCTGTGCGGCAATTCAAAATAAATATGGAGTAGATGCCATTCCACATATTTTATGTGGTGGTTTTACCAAAGAAGACACCGAGAACTTTTTAATTGACCTCGATTTTTTAGGCATACAAAATGTGATGGCGCTCAGAGGCGATGCTGTAAAGAGTGAAACCTATTTCAAACCAGAAAGAGAAGGACATAAATTTGCATCAGATTTGGTCGGTCAAATCCAAGAACTAAATACCGGTAATTATCTCGATGAAGAACTATTAAATACGTCAAAAACTGATTTTTGTATTGGCGTTGCAGGCTATCCCGAAAAACATATGGAAGCGCCTAGCTTCGATTCTGATATACATTTTTTGAAAAAGAAAATAAAAGCGGGTGCAACATATATTGTGACACAAATGTTTTTTGACAATCAAAAGTACTTTGAGTTTGTAGAGAAATGTAGACAAGAGGGTATCACGGTACCAATAATCCCAGGATTAAAACCAATAGCTACTAAGAAGCAATTGAATTTAATTCCGCATCGTTTTAAGGTAGATTTACCCGACGATTTAATTATGGCCGTTGTAAAATGTAAAGACAATGCAGCCGTGCGTCAAGTTGGAATAGAATGGTGTATTTCGCAAAGCAAAGAACTTATTAGCAACGGAGTACCATTATTGCACTATTATTCTATGGGAAAATCTGATAATATAAAAACTATTGCTAGTTCAGTCTTTTAACGGAATGTAAGGAAATAGGTATTTTATATACTATTATAAGGAAAAGTAATATGAGAAGTAATTTATGGTAAATTATTTGATTACTTTTGTGTAAGTTATTATCAGAATTATAGAATTAAAAAAATAAAAAAATGGCATTAGAAGTAACAGATGCTACTTTTGACGAAGTAGTTTTAAAATCAGAACACCCGGTATTGGTAGATTTTTGGGCATCTTGGTGTGGACCATGTAGAATGTTGGCTCCAACGGTAGAAGAGTTAAGCAAAGATTTCGATGGGAAGGCTGTAGTTGCAAAAGTTGATGTTGATGCAAATCAAGAATTTGCTGCAAAATACGGTGTACGTAATATCCCTACGGTATTGATCTTCAAAAACGGAGAAGTAGTAGATAAGCAAGTTGGTGTAGCACCAAAAGCTACATATACTGAAAAATTAGATGCATTAGTTTAATAGCATTTAACATATTTATAATAGAAAAAGGTTTGGCAGATTGTCAAACCTTTTTTACTTTCCCCTAATAATGGATTAAATGTCGGTCAACGAAGCGAAAAATATATACGGAATTAATAATCTTGAGCTACTCGCAAGTCAAGTGGTGGAGGGTTTTATTACGGGGATGCATAAGAGTCCGTTTCACGGGTTTTCGGTAGAATTTGCAGAACATCGACTCTATAATAAAGGAGAAAGCACACGTCATATCGACTGGAAGCTATTTGCGAAAACAGACAAGCTTTTTGTCAAGCGTTATGAAGAAGAGACCAATTTGCGCTGTCATATCATTATCGATAATTCAGCCTCGATGCATTATCCCCAATTTATAAAACCGTCGATTGATAATTTGAACAAGATTGGATTTTCGGCTATTGCATCAGCAGCTTTAATTGAAATTTTAAAGAGACAACGCGATGCGTATGGGTTGAGCATTTACAGTGATACCAATGATTATTTTGCCCCCGCTAAAGGTGGAGAACGACATCGAAGAATGTTACTGACTCATTTAGAACAGCTGTTAAATGAAACTTCTGCTAAAAAAACGGATACCTATCAGGTATTGCATGAAATTGCCGATACAATCCATCGGCGTTCGTTAGTGTTTTTATTTACCGATATGTTTCAATCTGATACGAATGATGACCAATTATTTGAGGCGTTACGTCATTTAAAGTACAATAAGCATGAGGTAGTGTTATTTCATACCTATGATGCTAAGCATGAACTAAGTTTTGATTTTGATGATAAGCCGAAGCGTTTTGTCGATGTGGAGACGAATGATACTATTAATTTGCATGCAAGTTCGGTACAAGAAGAATATGAAAAAGCGGTAGCTGCGTATTTCAATACCTTGAAGACGAGATGTATGCAATATAAGATAGATTATGTACCTGTAGATATCAACAAAGGTTTTGAGCAGGTATTGATTTCTTATTTGATTAGTAGGAAACGTTTTTTGTAAAAAAGATGCAAAAGGTTTTGCAGATATAAAAAACGCACTTATATTTGCAACCGCTATCAAAGCAACGGTCTGGTAGTTCAGCTGGTTAGAATACCTGCCTGTCACGCAGGGGGTCGCGGGTTCGAGTCCCGTCCAGACCGCAATAAGAAAGTTGTGTTGTTTTGGCATTTTTCTCAAAAATGTCAGGGTTATAGTAGTAACCCAATGGAAAGCTTCCCTTTATTTTGGGATGCTTTTTTGTTTTAGGGCATTTCGTTATACTTCTTATAATGTCGACTTATTGAATTACCATCAGATTTTTTAAACGAATACTACCAATAAATGGCAGTGAAACGGCCTATGTTTGCAGTTATGAATAGAAGTAAAGATGGTCGATTGAATACAGAATTTTAAGCATAAAATCAAGAGGAAAAATCCGTTTTATTTTAGGGGTTTTTCCTGTCAGAATACTCATTTAACTTACTTTTGAACGAATTATAGTATATGATCGACAGAAACTAAATTATTCTTATATATTAGTGCGGTCGTTTCGCTAACACAAAAACATTTATAAAAAATTATGAGAAACTCCCTAAAGGTATTGGCCCTAATATTGGTATGTATTGTTCTTTCGAATTGTGAAAGAGATACTATTCCTTCAGAAAAATCCACTAAGAGAAGTCTTGACGGTATTTTTGGCGCCATAGTTCAATACGACTCTATTTCAAAAATCAATCACAATTTTAAAAGACTTATTTCAGATAAGTTCTCAAGTAACCACAAAAAAAGTGCTGGCAATTTGACCTCCGAGGTATATGGTTTTAGTATAGACACTTCAAAAGTTCAGTTGTTAACCGCAGATACTTATAAGAGCTATACGTTTAATGTAGAAAGAGAACAATACGATTATAAGGTTTTAGAAAATTATGTGTTGACCATTTTTAATAATGGTGATTATACACAAATGTTGATTTCATATCCTGTACTAATTTCAGATTTTAGTGCAAGTCCTGATGTAGAGAACGCATCTGTAACTTATATAAATGATACTGGGTTATTGTTGAAGAGTGATGTACAATGTCCTAGTACAGAACAAGAAATCATAGGATGGGATGAAGGCGCAGGACTATGCGTTCCAGTTAATTGTACAGCAGGAGATCAGCATACACCTGAGCAAGCATGGGAATGTAATGGTAGCTCATCTCAACTTCCATATTATGAGTGTACTGGGGGTTGGGTAGTTACGGGGTGCACAACTTCTGGAGGAGGAAGTTCTACAGGCGATGAAGACGCCAATGATGACAGTCCATATGGTGATGGAGCCGGTCATACAAATCCCAATCCTGACCCTAATGAAGAAATTGCCATAATGCCTCTTTTCGGTGATAACGGTGTTCAGGATAGAGTCAATGATAATTTAAGTGAAGATTCTCCATATGAGGTGGATGTTTCTGCAATTTTGGATTCGATTGCTTCTGAGACAGTTGAGGATAGCACAAAAATTGCTGCAGAGAAGTTTCTGTGTATATACAAAAAAATGACAACATCAGCGACTTATAAAAGACTCTTCACTGATATTTTTGGCACTAATAATGACAATATAAACGTTTCTTTTAAAGTAACTAAAGATCTGCAATATTTAGATCCTGAAACTAATCAATTTAGAAGAGTAAATGGTCTAACAGGAGGTAAAGAACCTTATGTGAGCCCATTAACTGGTAAAATAGAAATATTTAATGCCCAAATAGAAATTGATCAAAATTTGTTAAACAATTTCTCAAATTTTAGTGTTTTGAAAACCATTTTGCATGAATCAATTCATGCCTTTATAAGGTTTCAACTTGCCAAATGTGATCCTAATTATGTCCAAGGTCAGTTTGATGGGATACAGCTTGTACCTGAGTCTATTGTAGACGATAATGTTACAGATTCCTTATTTGTATTGTTTGATGATCTTTGCAATGGAGATATGGATCAGCATGAATTGATATTTGACTATATGCTACCAGTGTTTAGTAATGTTATAAACGAAATTGGATTGAGTAATTTAGCATCTCAAGAAGATCTTGATGATTTTGAAAATGATCCAAACTTAAATTGGGCGGATTTACATTATTATACTTCCTTGCAGGGTTTACATAAAACCGAAGCATTTAAGTTAGCTATTGAAGGGAATACAGATAAAGCGATAAAGTATAATAGATATTTAGATCAACGCCAAAAATTGAATGATAAATGTAACTAGGATGAAAAAAATAACACTTTTAATTGTATTGATATGTTCAATTAGTTGTTCAGGTCAAAAACTATCGGAAATTAAAAAACAGAATACTTTTTTTATTTTATTTGAGGAAGGAGAGTACACAAAGAAAACTATTGACTCTTCTAAATATATTAATAATCAAGGCATTAGACTTAGTTATCGTTACACT
The DNA here is from genome assembly GCA_947494325.1 of uncultured Flavobacteriaceae bacterium. Classification (GTDB taxonomy): domain Bacteria; phylum Bacteroidota; class Bacteroidia; order Flavobacteriales; family Flavobacteriaceae; genus Aureibaculum. The sequence continues at coordinate 201,055 of CANLUS010000001.1, read as the reverse complement.
TATCATAAAAACAAAGACAAAAGTTTTGGGTCTAGATATCCATTTTTTTTCTTGTATTCTAAATATAGTAACTATACGAACTTTATTAATAAACTAAATGAGTCAATGGAGTTTGAAATAGACAAAAGTTTTTTAAAGAAAAATAGAGATATTATTATTACTAAAAACTTTATCGATAGTGCAGGTATTAATAAGATTGCTAATTTACTTTATAGCAGTAATAAATATTATTTTCTAATAGATAGTAGCGATACAAAAAACGGTAAAATTATAGTTCGACAAGTTCAATTTCATTATGAACCATCACATTGATAACAAATACAGGAGAAGATTACAAAGAGTTAGAAAGAGCTAACACTTTTTAATTTTAATATGAGCCGATGAATAGAATAATTATTTTTTCACTAATTCTTTGTTCAATAAGTGTTTTTGGGCAGGATCTTTCTGCATTAAAAAAAGGCAATACTTTTTTTATTCTATTTGAGGAAGGAGATTTAGCCAAAAAAAAAGTGATAAGCCTGCCAGATAAGCCAATTAAGTATGAGTTCTATAAGAAAGAGAGAAACTCTGGTAAAAAAACAATGCTTTCTTATTCATTTTTAAATGCAACTTATTTTAATAGTGAAGATCAACACAAAGGAAAAACGAGGTCTTTTCGAATTCACAAGAGTTTCTTAAGAAAGAACAAGAAGATTATTTTAACTAGAGAGGAAATGATAGCGATAGGAACTACTTCCATGGTAAATTTGTTTGAATATAATAAGAGAAACTTATTTATCATAGACAAGAGTGAAATTGAAGATAATTATATTTGGATAAAAGAGGTTAGGTTCATGAGTATGAACTATGAGTAAATATGAAAAAAATAACACTTTTAATTGTAATGATATGTTCAATAAGTTGTTCAGGTCAAAAACTCTCTGAAATTAAAAAACAAAACACGTTTTTTATTCTATTTGAGGAAGGAGAGTACACCAGGAAAACTATTGATTCGATCAATTATTTAACACCAGAAGAATACACTCATAAATATGCTTATTACAAAAAAAAGGATAGAGATTTTTTCTCAAGATTTCCATTTTTTTTCTTGTATTCAAAATATAAAAGTCACACAGATTATTTGAATAAAATGAATGAGACTATGGAGTATAGAATAGATATGAAATTCTTAAAAAGAAACAAGAATATCTTGATAACAAAAGACTTTATTGACAAAATTGGTGTCAATGAGACCGTGAATTTACTTTATGGAATCAATAAATATTGTTTTCTCATTGATAAGGCTGATATTAAAAACGGGAAAATACTTGTGCATAAAGTAGGTTTTGTTTACGAGTCATCACATTAACAACAACTAAATAAGATGATAAAAAAGTTAGAAAGAGCTAACTCTTTTTAATTATAATATGAGCCAGTGAAGAAAATAATTATTTTTTTACTAATTCTTAGTTCAATAAGTGGTTGATATGAGAACTATTTTAAAATTATTAGTTGTAATTAGTTTGATGCTAGGTAGTTCATGCACATCATTGCAACATAGAAATTCGGATGATCAAGCAGATGTTGTGGCGATGTTATTAGAAAGGGCTAATAAAAGTCGAGATTCTATTTACATCATTGACTGGAAATCTAATACAGATTCTAAGAATAATATTAAACTCGACTATGAGAAAAATAAAATACTGGAAATTAAAAATGATGTAGAAGAATTTGATGGCTTTAAAAATATCTTGATTAAACAGGGTATTAATTATGATAAGGAATTGCAATATTTTAAGAAGCAATTGAAGAAACCAAAGTCTATAGATAAGAGTAAGATAAAATTAGGAAACGTCCGATTTTTTCCATCAACTACGGACCCAGAGAAACTTTTTTTAGATAAAAATTTTAAACCGATTAACTATTATTATGATTTACCAAAAATCATTTTTACGAGGAATGGTAACAATGCGCTTATTTATCAAAAAAACAGAGAATATGAGAATCATATAACACTGTATAAAAGAATTGATGGTAAATGGAAAGCCATTATTGATTTCATTGATAAACCGCGTAGTATTGAGTAATTAAACCAATGAAAAATCTAATACTATCAAGCATGTTATTTTGTTTGACCTTAAACTCACAAAATATAATAGATTTTGAAACCCAAAATACGTTATTCGTGGTTTTTGAAGAAAACGAATTTGCAAAGAAACAGAATGGAATTGTAGTCGTGCTAGGATCTGTTTATTATACATTTTATCAAAATGACAAAAGTAAGGCGTCTAAAAAACTACTTCCATATTGGTTTTCCTATGATAAATATGAGAACTTGGAAGATGCTAAAAAGGATGAAGAAACGATTAGTTATAGAGTCCACAAGAGTCTTTTAAGAAAAAATAAAGACATTATTATATCGCAAAAGGATTTGAATAGATTTGGAGAATCTAAAATTGCACGACTTTTTGAACTTAATAAAAAACATATATTCATTATTGACAAAAGCGAAATCAAAAACGATGAAATTTTAATAAAAAAGGTCAAATTTCTATATACGCCCTACGAATGATGGACTCATTGGATAGTTCATAGGAGTTAGAGAATTCTAGCTTCTTTTTGTTTTATAGCTATTTCAAAAATTCTTCTGAAACCTTAAACTCCTATTGCTCAGTTTATATAATTACTCCCAATAATTAAATTTAAAATTGGAAGAAACGGAGACTTTTCATATTTCTTATCCTATCGAAACAAGCTAGATCATAATTCCAAAAAGCACCTTGTTTTTACCATTCATTAAGAAAAATCTACCATTTACCCGAAAAAGGTACTACTCAGGGTAATTCACAAAAAAAATATTAAAAATCGGTTCTAGCTTAGAGGTCGAATTATTAAATCTGAAGATCTCAATTCTATGAAAAAGATACTTTTCTCCCTGCTGTTTTTGACGTATTTAACTGTTTTTGCCCAAGAAACTCCTCTGAAAATAGATTATTCGCCAAAGTCACCCGATGTTTCATCTCTTTTTGATTTTACGGATATCTCTGTAGGATATTATACGGGGTCTGTAAGCAAAAATATTCCTATAGCTAGTTTGTCAGAAGGTCCATTAAGTACCAATATCAATTTATCATACAGTACATCTGGGCACAAAGTTGCGGAAAGAGCCACTTGGGTAGGTTTGGGTTGGAATTTGAACGCTGGCGGTGTCATCGCGAGAGAAGTTCGTGGTAAGCCTGATGATTCTGACGCAGTTGAAGGTTTTTTAAAATTCTTAAATACCAGAGGTTATGATTCAATTGATGATGTAATAGGCTTGAATGAACAAGCCAAGGCCGTTCTATACAATGAGCTTTCTTCATATGGATGTGTTGATGCCGAGCCCGATGTATTCAGATTTAATGTTGGTGATTTGAATGGTAAAATTATGTTCGACTGGGACGGTAACCTTAGAGTAGCTTGTAATAGAAAGATACAAGTTGAATATACTCAAGTCACAGATAAATATGAAATTTTAGAATGGAAAATAATTGATGACTTAGGAAACAAATATATTTTCAGTAATCGAGAAACCAATGAGATAACAGGCTTAGTAGGGTTTAATATAGTTTGTAATAACGATCCCTATACCAGTGCATGGAAACTTACCTCCATTGAGGATTCTTCTTCAAAACATAGAATAGATTATGAGTATGAAAGTTATACCATGGACTATCCCGTTGAATACTCAAAGCAGCATACTATTTACGAAGCAGGAGGTAGTGGCCCAATTTCAGCTTCAAGTTCTGGACTTAGTATTGTAGGTTCTTATTTAAAAACAATAAAAGGTAACAATTCAAATAACAAAATTGAATTTGTTAAAGGCACTATCCCTAGAACTGACGTAAGTGGAACAAATTTGTACCCGCTAGGCGGAGTGAAGTTAAAAAATAAAAGTGGGGATGTGATTAATGAGTTCCAATTCAATTATACGAATGGTAGTAGACTGAGATTAGATGATATTAAGCAAGTAAAAAACTTTTCCTCAATTGATCTATACAAGTTTGAATACAACACCATTACATTGCCAGATTACAACTCTTATTCAATTGATCATTGGGGTTATTACAATGACAAGAGTAATAATGTTCCCTACCCTACCTATACTTTTAGAGCACCTTCAGGTTCAATAGTCAGTTATGCCGGTGCAGATAGAGAACCCAGTTCTATTCATTCAGAAGCTATGGTTTTGAATAAGATAGAATATCCTACCAAAGGATATTCAACATTTAAATATGAAGGGCATGATTACAGTTTTATACAAAGTATATCAATATCTGGCCAAGAAGCCATTCCTATACCTACCGCTACATCTGCTTATGTAGCTGGTAACCCTAACAACTTAGATGAACTGGTTCAATCTACAATATATTTTAATGTTGATGTTAATACTACAATAGACAATTCTAATACTTTATGTTCAGGAGGGACTTGTATTAGAAAAGTCAATATTGCATTAAGCGCTTTAAACCTTGCAGATTTTGCTCAATTTTACAATTCTCCTAAATTAAAAATATATGATAGCAATGATCAAATCGTATATCAAAAAACAAATGTTCCATTTAATACGAGTTATACTGAAAATGTTAGTATTTGGCTTCCAGAAGGCGAATATAAAATAGTAGCGGAAACTAGAAATTATGGACATGGCACTATTAGCGGTTCTAATAACTTTATTCATGCTTATTTAACATGGGATAATGATTCCGAAAATTCTGTGGAGAAAAAAAATGTTGGAGGTATTAGAGTCCAAGAAATTGCCGAATTCGACCACGATGGAACTTTAATAAAAAAGAAAAACTTTGATTATTCATTCAATAATTCTTCAAATATTTCTAGTGGTTCAATAGATGCACTCCCTAAATATGAAGACAAATCTATTTACTGGCAATCAGTGGAACCAGGTCATTCAATAATCAAGCAGGACGTTATTAGATATTCGGGTAGTCTTTTACAGCTTGGAACAGGTTTTGGGCATGTCAGATACAAAGAGGTTACTGTAAATGAGGTCGGTATTAACGATACTATTAGAAAAGTTTATGAATTTACGCAGGTCGGAAATGATAATATAACATTTAATAAACCTTATCCTCCGTCAGAATCTAAGCAGCATAAGAAAGGTCTTTTGGTTAAGGAGTCTTCTTTTAGTTTTGAAAACAATTCATTTATTCCAGTTCAAAAGGTAATTAGTCAATACGGATTTAACGAAATAGAGGTTAGAGCACTAAAGGTTAGTTTTTTCATTGGCAATGACCCCTCATCAACGAATAGTACAGATGTGTATGCTGCCTCATACTATCGCAATTACTTGGGTCATAATCAGCAGGTTAGCAGAAAAGTAGAAACTGAATTTGAACAGTCAATAGTAGCACAAGAAGATTCCTTTACATATGATGCTGGTTTAAATAGGGTAACGGTTAAATCTAGCAATACTTCGAAAAATGATACTTTAAATGTTGACTATACCTACCCTGATACTGATACTTCCAGTGCCATTAATACAACAATGATTTCTAACAATATTATTGGCATTCCAATAAAAACAAAAGTTAGTAGGAATGGATCAATTGTTTCCAATCAAGAAACTAAATACAAAAATTGGATTGGTAATATTATCCGACCAGAGTTTTTGAAAATTGCCAAGGGAATAGATAGTCTAGAAGAGCGCACTATAATACATAACTATGATGACAGAGGTAATCCTATAGAGGTTTCAAGAGCTAATGGCACTAAGACGGTATATATCTGGGGATATGAAAAACAATACCCCATTGCAAAAATAGAGAATGCTGCCTATGCTCAAGTCAGTAGCTATGTTGCAAATCTTGAGTTGCTTTCCGATCAGGATATAGATACTCCTTCTGAAGATATCTTAAAGTCCAATTTAAATAACTTGAGGACACAATTCCCTAATGCCATGGTTTCAACCTATACTTACGACCCCTTAATAGGTGTCACAAGCATGACCGATCCTCGAGGCTATACCCTGTATTATGAATATGACGAGTTCAATCGCCTAAAGCGGGTGAAGGATGCTAATGGTAATATAATTAGTCAAAACGAATATCATTACAAAAATCAAGAATAAAAATACATCTATTAAACCCACAAATATGAAAACAATACAACAATTAATTTTAGTAATATTCCTTGGGAGTGTTACATTAACATTTTCACAAACAACTACGAATTACGGTACAGATTCTGGAACTCTAGGAGATTGGAATACTTTTTTCGGTCATAGTACGGGCAAGCTTAATACCGCGACTGCTTCTTGGAATACTTTTATTGGAAGTCAGGCGGGTTCAAGTAATACCACTGGGCAATTCAATGTTTTTTCAGGAGCTTTTACCGGTTCAAGTAATACTTCCGGATCGTATAATACCTTTACTGGGTATTCTTCTGGTAATGCTAATACCTCAGGTAATAATAACACCTTTACAGGAACTTTTTCCGGACATAAAAATCAAACAGGTGGCTATAACGTTTTTATGGGAATGTATAGCGGATATGAAAATACCACAGGAGAAGACAATACTTTTATTGGTACTGAATCAGGGAGAAATAATACCACAGGTCTTAATAACTCTTTTTTAGGTGCTTTTTCAGGAAAGGCTAATACAACTGGCGAGTACAATACTTTTTTAGGGTCAAGTTCAGGAGAACAGAATTCAACCGGAAAATATAATGTATTTGTAGGTTCAGGTGCGGGTAAGAAAAATACAGATGGAGATAGAAATGTGTTTCTTGGTCATTTTGCTGGATATTCCAACACCTTGGGTGAAAGGAATGTGTCAATAGGGATGTATTCTGGTCAAAAAACACAAACAGCGAAATATACAACCTTTGTGGGTTATAACGCAGGACATGAAAATTTAGTCGATCGATCTACTTTTATTGGGTCTCATTCGGGTGAAAGTAATACCACGGGTCTTGATAATACTTTTTTAGGTGCTTTTAGTGGAAGAGACAATACCACAGGCGCATCCAATACATTTATTGGTAAAGGGTCTGGTGAAAACAATACGACTGGAAGATTTAATACTTTTCTAGGTGTAGAAACTGGTGAAGCAAATACTACGGGAGAAGGCAATGTTTTTGTTGGTTCGGCTGCAGGTATTTCTAATACTACAGGTAATCAAAACACTTTTGTTGGTCACTATTCTGGTGTGTCAAATACCACAGGTGCAATGAATCTTTTTAACGGTTTGTTCACCGGGAGGTATAATACGACTGGAAGTTATAATGCCTTTACAGGAGCAAGATCGGGGGAAGTGAATACTACAGGAGCGGGTAATGCCTTTTACGGATATAAATCTGGATACTCAAATACAACAGGAAATGACAATGTCTTTTCAGGTTCTTTTGCGGGTGCCTCTAATACGACTGGGGCCTTCAATGTTTTTTTAGGAGCAAACTCAGGATATTTAAATACTGCTGGAGATTCAAATACCTATGTGGGGTATGAATCTGGTAAAAATAATACTACTGGGGCAAGTAATGTTTTTGTCGGTAGTACAGCAGGTACAGCAAATACGACAGGTTATTCAAATACATTCGTAGGTGCCGATTCAGGAGATCAGAATACAACAGGACGAGAAAATGCTTTTTTAGGTAATTTGGCTGGGCAGCGTAATTCAACAGGAGAGAAGAATATTTTTGTAGGCTCTGAGGCGGGTCGATATAATACCATCGGTACTCGTAACATTTTTATGGGAACGCAAACGGGAGTTAGTAATACTTCTGGTTATCGCAATACCTATATAGGAAACTATGCAGGTAAAGAAAATGAGACTGGTTTTCAAAATGTAGCGATGGGAAATTTAGCTGGTTATACCAATGTTTCTGGTAGTGGAAATATCTTTTTAGGAAATGAATCTGGTTATAATGAAACGGGGAGTAATAAATTATACATCGACAATTCAAATACAGCCACTCCTTTATTATATGGAGACTTCTCCACAGATCAGCTAGGTGTAAATACCAATGTGATTCCTACAGGATATGCCTTTGCTGTCAAAGGAAAAATGATTGCCGAAGAGTTAAAAGTACAGGTATTTCCTTGGGCAGACTTCGTATTTAAGGAAGACTATAACCTACCCACCTTGGTAGAGGTGGCTCAACATATCAAGGAGAAAGGGCATTTACAACATATCCCAAGTGCCAAAGAAGTTGCAAAGAATGGTATTAGCCTTGGGCAAATGGATGCAAAACTCCTAAGAAAAATTGAAGAGCTGACTTTATACACAATTCAACAAGAAGAGAAATTGAAAAAGCAGGAAGAAGAGAATAAAAGGTTGAAAGAAAGGTTGGCAAAAATTGAGACCATTTTAATGAAAAAAGAATAACGAAAAGAGCCTAATTGTCGCATTTCGACCCATAAAGAAAATTTAAACAATAATTACAAATCGTTTACCATGCATAAGAAAGTACTATTTTTAGCCACCTTTATTTTTACAGGATTATTGTCATTTGGGCAAATAAATTTTACTGAGCATGTTTCGGAAATACCAGGAGGTGCGATGGCACAATCAGCTAAATTTCCTATCGACATGGATGGTGATGGAGATCTAGATTTTGCATGGCAATATTATGATTTTTGGTTCGAAAATGACGGAAATCAAAATTTCACTGAAAGAACGGTTGATAATTTCCCAGTAGTACCAACAGGATATACTGAGAATAGATACCTTGTTGATATGGAAAATGATGGAGATCTCGATTATATTAGTTCGCATTTAGGTACGACTACATGGATGAAGAATGTAGGAAATAATACTTTTGTTCCGGTCGTATTAGTTAACGTTCCTTATACATATAGTAGCGCTCCTTATGATATCGATCAAGATGGCGATATTGATTTCTTCTCAAGAGATTTTTCTACATCTCCTGCGCAATGGTTTTGGTATGAAAATGATGGTAATCAAAATTTTGTTGAAAAATCACTTGCCATTGACGCTCCTAACGGATTAAATATGGAAGATTTTAACGATTTTGATAATGACGGAGATTTAGATATTATAAAATTAAATAGTGATTATAGTTCTGGCACCTCAATACTTAAATTGTACGAGAATGACGGGTCTCAGAATTTCACCGAATATATAATCGACACCTCTGTAAATGGATTATATGAACCTAATTCTTTTCATATCAATGATTTTGATGATGATGGAGATAAAGATATTTTTTTTACTGGTAACGTAACGGCTAACGGTCAAGGGAACTATCCTAGCTATGTATACTGGTATGAAAATACAGGAGGATTTAATCTTACGAAACATACATTATCAAATTTTTCAAATACGGCCGGTACAATCTTTACCCATTTAACCGATATAAATAATGATGGCCATATTGATATTGTTTGGGGAGGCACTATTACGAACCCTTCCTTGCCGTTAAGATGGTATGAGAACGATGGGAGTCAAAATTTCAGCGAGCAGATTGTAGATAGCAATGCTGGAAGAACGTTTGGTTTAAAAATATCAGATCTAAATATTGACGGTTATATTGATATTGTTTTTAGAGGTAAATGGTATAAAAATGATGGTAATGGTAATTTTACTATTAAAACACTAGATACAAGTGTTCCAATTTCATCCAATTCTTATACAACTGTTGACGATCTTGATAATGATGGTGATTTTGATGTCTTGTTGACTAATGAAGATATAGATTTTGTTTGGTTCGAAAATAGTACAACCTCAAAGTCTGTTGGTGATTTTGCATATACTGCACCGTTATTAGGTAGTTATAATTATGTCTATTCAGTGGCTCCTCAAAAAGAAATGACCACCATAGATACAACCACAGTCATAAAGAACAAAGATGTCATAGAATCTGTAAATTATTTCGACGGTTTAGGGAGACCTTTGCAGCAGGTAGCCATACGTGCTGGAGGTAAGGGTGAAGACATAATTACACCAATAACCTATGACCAATATGGTAGGCAACTAAAGGATTATCTACCTTATAATGAAGCCATCAACGGGGCCGAAAAATACCGTGAAGACTTACCCGATAAAATAAGAGCTTACTATTGGAGTAAATACTATCTCGATTTTAATAATGGTAATATCAGCTATGAAGAATCAAATGCCTACTCAGAGAAAAGTTATGAAAACTCACCATTGAATAGAATGCTCGAGCAGGGAGCTCCTGGATCTTCTTGGATTGTAGATAAGGAGAACGATACTGATCACACCATTAAATTTGAGTATAAAACAAATGAACTATTAGATTCGGTTCGATTCTTCGACGTAACTTTTGTAGATTCCTTAAATACGGAAGCACCTTCGTTGACAGAAACAGGTGTTTACGACCTGGGTGAACTATTTAAAACAGTGACCAAAGATGAGAACTGGCAACCTGGGCAAACGCATGATAAAGACCATACTACCGAAGAGTTTAAAGATAAGCAAGGGATGGTAGTGATTAAAAGAGCTTATAATCTAAATCAACCACATGACACCTATTATGTATATGACGATTATAACAATTTAACGTATGTGATTCCGCCCAAGGCGGCAGATGAAACTAGTATTTCTCAAACCATATTAGATGAATTATGTTATCAATACAAGTATGACGATAGGAATAGACTGATTGAAAAGAAAATACCCGGTAAAGGGTTGGAATCTATTGTCTATGACAAATTAGATAGACCAATACTCACTAATGATGCAAATTTGGCATCTGAAGGTAAATGGTTATTTACAAAATATGACGCTTTTGGAAGGGTAGCCTATACTGGTGTTTTTACAACGGGAATAACTGTTACCCGACTATCTTTACAAAATCAGCTTGATAATGCTCCGATCTATCAATTCGAGGAAAGACAAGGGCCTATATCTGTAGGTGGAGCAACTATTAATTATACTTCAAGAACATTTCCGAATCTTAATTTAGAGGTGTTTACGGTAAATTATTATGATGATTATAATTTTACCGAAGCTCCTTTTAACCCGTCAATAAACCCTAAAATTATATTTAATGTTTCAACAACTACAGCTGTTAAAAGTTTAGCAACCGGGTCTTGCGTTAAGGTATTGGATACTAATGATTGGATTAATACAACAACGTATTATGACGAAAAGGCTCGCCCCATTTATACGCATAGTACAAATGAATTTTTAAATACGGTAGATGAAGTACAAAGTAAATTAGATTTTACAGGTAGAGTCTTAAAAACAAGAACAAACCATATTAATAATAACAATGCCGAGCCGGAAATTGTAACACAAGATACGTTTACATATGATCAGGCTGGTAGAGTATTAAAACAAATACAATGTATAGGGGGTGCTGATTTAGATGAAAACTGTGGTGGTAACGGTGCCGACGGTGTAGAGAGTACCTTGGTAACAAGCGAAGCAATAGAAGCAACAGAATCAAAGATTATTGAAGCTTCTAATTTTATTATCTTACAACCAGGGTTCGTCGCCAAACCAGTTGTTGGTGAGGTTGTAGAAGTTAAAATTACGGCACAACCCGGCGCTATCAGTGGCAGTCAGGTAGAGCTAATTGCCGAAAACACCTATAATGAATTAGGACAACTCGTACGAAAAAAGGTAGGAAATAACGAAAGCAATCCGTTACAAAATGTTGATTATATCTATAATATACGTGGGTGGCTACGCAGTATAAATAACACCGATGGCTACTTTAATTCGATTGGGTTTACAGATACCAATGATTTATTTGGAATGCATATTAATTATGACTTAGAATGGGGGTCTGGCCCAGTATCATTGTACAACGGTAATATTAGCAAAATTCTTTGGAAAACAGCCAATACCGACGCTAGTTTAAAATCATATGACTTTACTTATGATGCACTCAATAGAATCACATCTGGGGTAGACAACAGTGTCAATGCTAAGTTTTCAGTAGGGATTAATGGTTATGATAAGAACGGGAATATACAGGGCATTTTTAGACAAGGACACATTGTAGAAAACCCGGATATCAATACGAGTACTGATTTTGGTTTGATGGATAATTTGGGCTATAATTATTATCCCAATAGTAATAAGCTGCAAAGCGTTCAAGAACTTATAGGGGGCAATGCGACATATGGTTTTAAAGATGGAGCAACACAAACCATAGAATATAATTATGACGCCAATGGTAATATGCAGGTAGATGAAAATAAAGGTATTACCAATATTAGCTACAATCATTTAAATTTACCTACTACTATAACTGTCAACGGCCAAAATATTTCATATATTTACGATGCGACAGGCGTTAAATTACGAAAGACGGTTAACGGCACCACTACAGATTACGCAGGTAATTATGTATATGAAAAGGTGCAGAGCGGCAACCCTATATTACAGTTTTTCAATCACCCTGAGGGCTATGTAACTCCTGATCAAAGTTCTTTTAAATATATCTACCAATATAAGGATCATTTAGGGAATATACGCTTAAGCTATATTGATGCTGATGGAGATGGTAAAATCGCTCAATCTGAAATCATAGAAGAAAACAACTACTATCCTTTTGGTTTAAAACATAGAGGGTATAATACTAATGTTGGTCCTGGTGGGAATAGTGTGGCGAATAAGTTTAAATATCAATCTCAAGAGATGGAAGAATCACTTGGTCTTAACAACTATGAGTTTGGATTAAGACAGTACGATCCTTCTTTAGGAAGGTGGTTCAATACTGATCCTTATGAACAGTTTGATTCTCCATATGTAGCAATGGGTAATAATCCAGTCGTGTCGATTGACCCTGATGGTGGTTACTGTTATGATGCCCAAGGTAATCAAGTGACATGTGGGGAAGGAGAAGAGTACGACGATTATAGAGATAGTGAAGACAATCATATTAATATATTTGATGAAGTAGATATAAATACTGAAGTTGAGGAGGAGGAAGAGGAGAAGGTTTTTGATGGAGATTATCAAGAATATCTTCAAGATAAAAGAAAAAGAATTATTGAAGTAGAAACGGCTGATTTTATAAAAAAAATTCATGCTGCTCAGAGAAAAGGCGGTATTATGCTGTTAAATGTTCTTTCGGTCGTTAACCCTTGGAGCTTTATAATAATAGGTGAAATTGCGGCATATCAGGCCGTAGCAAGAGTGTCATCCGAGGCTACAGTAATATCGTTATCGCAATTTACAGGGTCAACAATTGAGAAAGCTGTGAGGATTATTATGAATAATCGTAATAACCTAAGGCATATTTTTGCTCAAAAGCATAATCTTTCGTCAGTTATTAGTAAGCTTGGAGGACAAGAAAAAACAATTAGAGCAGTTTTAAATGCTCTTAATGGAAAGCTTCCTTCGGCCGGTGTTTTCGAAAAGACTATTCGAGTAGCTGGAGAGAATATTGTTGTTAGAGGTAGTGTTGTAAAAGGAGTACCAAGAATTGGTACAATGTTTATTCCGTAAAATAGAAAATCATGAATTGGAAAGAACAAATATTTAATTATGAAAAAGAGTTTGGCTTCCATAAAAAAAAAGATTGGAATCCCGGGATTCGATTAGTTAATAAGTTTTTAGATCAATATCCTGACGACGTTGAAATAAACATTAGATCTTTATATTTTTTTCATAATATTTTGGTTGAAGAGGAATATCCGAAAGGGGATCATGAATATTTGTCTAACTTGTTAAAAAAATATTTTAATCAGTCATATGCGATTTTTTCAAATAATCCAGAGTATTTATTTTTTATGGGCAATATACTTCATATTGCCGAATGGTATTTCGGTTTAAATAATGAATCTAACTCTTTAGAAGAAAATTTAGCTTTCGAAATGCAAAAGAGAGCTTTTGAAATAGAGCCAAAAAATTTACTCTATGAATGGTCATACACGTTTACCAAGAATGAGAAAAAAAGAGCTTTTGTTTTGTCAGATAAAATACTTCATTCGGACCCTTATTATGTAAATTGGTTAAGAACTAAAGGTTTTCCAGGAAAGTATATTATTGAATCACTAAATTATTGTTACAATAATGTTTTCCCCGATGGCGCGGATTTGTAACCCGCGACAATAACTCTCAATAGCCCCGCTCCCGCTATTCTGAGACTAGTGGTAAAAGAATTCAAACAGCAACCCCATCGGTTGCTGTTTTAGTTTTGCTCAATACTAGAAATAAGATTTAACTCTGTATAGTATTAGATTTTTCATACTTACTTCGTTCGGTTCGAAATGACATGTTACAAGGATTAATTATAAGTGTCATTCCGAGTGAGTGAGTTTACGAGTGACGAGGAATCTTTAGTGTTAACATTAAGGTTCAGCACGGCTAAATCTAGAAATGAGACTTAAGTCCGCAGAACCAATAGATTTCTTAATCGCCTCGATAGAATCTCGAGCTTCATTTCGAAATGACACGTTCATTTAGCACACTATTCTTGAGCTACATGCTGCAACAACACTGCACATTCTAAATAGTCTAAATTGCGACGGTAGTTTTTCTTTTTGCTATAGTTTACAGAAACAATTTTACCAAGTTTATACTTGTGCTCTAAGGTATATAGCAATTGCGTAATTTCAAGAAAATTTCCTTTTAAACTAAAAAAATAGGTGTTTGTTCGTGTATCGTCAATGTCGAATACATGAGGTTGTAGAAAAGATACCACGTCAATATTTGTTGAGTCGGTAACAGTGTTGATAGTTGTAAGTAAATTGTTTTGAAATGAAGTCTCAACAGATATTTTTTTAGACACAAGTATAGAGTCATAATAGCTATTTTGTTGCTTAAGATCTAATAAATTTTGTGAAATATTATCAAAAATAGCGGCTTCTTTCTTTAAGGCTACAACTTGCTTTTTTAATCGAATTGTTTTCGAAAATGATAACTGATAAGACAGCCATAACATCACAATAAACCCAACACTAAGTAGTATATTTCGTTGTTTTAGTTTCATTGCGTAAAGATGATTTCTATTTCAAAAACAGGCACTCTTTTGTTGCCATTTCCGTAGGTGTTTATAGCTACTTTTTCAATCCACTTTTGTTCTTCTAATAGATCTATCCATTTCGAAAAATCAGCTGCCTTATGGGCGATTCCTTTTATGAGTATAGTACGCTCTTGTATTTCGATTTGTAGCTCTTTCTTGATTGCTCTTACAAGAGGTTGCCATTGCATTTCGGTCAATATGATTGAATTTGGAATTGTTTGTCCCAATTGATCTAAGTGCCACGATGATCTCGAGGATGTCAATGAAAAATCATTAAGGAGTTTTTCTTTTTTAGCGGCCTCATCGACTAATTTTAAAAAGGTCGTTTTTTGCGATTTATTGATAGCTAAGGAACTAGCTTCTTCTTCAATTTTTGTGGCATAATGCGTGAAGAGCATAAAGCTGGTGAGAAGCGAAATAAAAAGAATACCTAAACCTACTCTTAGGCCTACATTGAAAATACGTTTGTGTTTAAAGTTGTTTTTTAACTCCATCATATGATCGATGAAGTTCGTATTGGTACTAAACGAATTCGTATAATAAGTTAAGATTCCGGCCAAACTCAATACCGAGAGATTGCGAATTCTTAAACCATTTATTGAATAGTTATTCAGTTCATTGGTGGTGATGGATATTTCTGAAATTGAACTGTTAATAAAATCAACGATACCATTCGAAGTTTGAATAGTGTTAGCTTCGATGACACCCTCGAGTTGCGAGATGCCAAGATTTCCTAAAGAAAAACCAAGAATATTGTATTGATGGGATGCATATTCTTTTAAGATACTTTCAATAACATTCTTTCTACAAATTGCAATGAACGTTTTGTCATTTGAGGTGTGAAACTCATAATAGAAATCCTCAATTTTTATATTAGGAAATGCTTGTGGTAAGGCTCTTTGCTCTTCCAGTTCCCCTTCTAACATTCGAAATAACACCTTTTCGGTATTGATGGTAACAAACACATGCTGTTTTGATTCCAGTCGATTTTTGAGTTCAGAAATAGTTTGAACATTAAATTCACCCGCAACTGAAAATTCGTTCTTTTGCTGCTTTAATACCAAACCATAGATAGTTTCAAGGCCATTTTTAGACGTATGTTCTACTCCGCAGAAAAGGTTGCCAAATGTACTATATGTTAGAAGTTTATTTAGCATTATCGAATAATAGTAGGTTTAATAAGTACTGTCAATTTCTTTTTGGTGTCTTCACGTTTTTTCTTACTAAAAAACCATTTTATGATAGGCACTCTTGCTAAAAAAGGAACCCCAGTTCCAGAGTCATTTTTGATTTTTTCTTCTAAACCACCTAGAATCACCATGTCCTTATTTTTTACACGAATAATGGAGTTAAATTCTCTAGAATTTACGCCCGGCGGGGCGTCTTCAGCTACCTGATTTCCATTAAAGCTTGATTGAATCACATTAATATCTAAGGTTATTTGACCGTCTCCAGAAACCAAGGGTTTGATATTGATGGCAAATTCTGCATCAATGGGTTGGTAATTGGTGATCGTTGAAGTTTGCGGGTTTTGACTTCCAATAATATCACGTTGTGTAACGGCATAATAAGTGGTTTCGCCAATAGATAAGTTCGCTCGATGTCCATTTAATGCCGATAATTTAGGTGCTGATCGTATTTTGATATCACCATTGGTTTCCATGGCTTTTATTTTTGCAAAAAAGTTGGGGACTACCTGTCCTAAATTCCAAGAACCAAAGCCATTGAAGCCACCAATAATTCTATTGACCGAATTCGCACCTAAGGTTAAATCGGTACTTGGGTATACATCGCCTTGAGTAGTTGTTGGTCCATCACCAAGGCCCCAACTAATGCCAGTTTCTACAGTGGCCGTTTTATTAACCTCAAGAAGCATTACTTCAATCAATATAACTGGTACTGGTTTGTCAATATATGCTATAAATTTTTTAAAACGCTCTATATTTTGACTAGGGCCACTAACAATAAAACTATTAAGTTCTACATCAACACTTACCTTTAAATCTTTAGTAACATCTTCGGGTAAAGTGTTAATCAAAGATTCTATTTGAGAATTACTTTGAGTGAAGTTGTTCGACCTGTTAGTATTTACGGTTTGTCGATTCGCGTTAACGCTATTATTTGTACTTCTATTATTGAAATTTTGATTTGAAAAATTGGTTGTAGTACCGTTGTAGGTGCCGCCCGAAGTTCTACCTGCCCTTCTAGTAGATGTGCCACTAGTATTCATTACTTCAATAGAACGATG
Source organism: uncultured Flavobacteriaceae bacterium (assembly GCA_947494325.1). Taxonomy (GTDB): domain Bacteria; phylum Bacteroidota; class Bacteroidia; order Flavobacteriales; family Flavobacteriaceae; genus Aureibaculum. Next base: position 183,861 of record CANLUS010000001.1, on the reverse strand, counting down.
CATTAATGGTATCACTACGGCATCGCGTAAAGAAGTTTGATCTTTTTTACCAAAATAGTAGATGTCTTCTTCTTTTTTATAGGTGAACTCGGTATTCTCCAAGATTTTGTCTAATAGTAAATCGTAGGTAATATTATCGGCTTTTACTGTGGCAGTACCAGCTTGGTTTAGCGGTGATGCGGTAAACATATTTTTATCTAAATCATGGCCAATATCAAAGACAATAGTAGAAATTGGTGTGTTTTCAAAATCTACATCTAATCGATTAGCAATTGTGTCGGTGACCTTAAAGTAAAAGTTAGAACGTCTTTTGCGTACTGGTGCTTTGACAGAAGATTTGTTGAGTTTGGGCTCTTTTGGTAGCAATGTAATGCCTTCATTTTGTTCGAACAAATAAAAATTATCTCTTGTTTTTACAAAGGAAAGATTATTGGCAAAAGCGATTTTGTCAAGAGCAGCATCAAAAGGCATGTTTTGTATATAACCACTGAGGATTAATTTATCCATTCCGGGAGCGAATACCAAATTTTTACCTGTTTTATCCATAATTTGCTTGAAAACTACATGCAAGGTATCTTGCTCAAGGTCAATGCTAAAAATATCAGTACTGAGGTCGTAGTTGATAGGGATGCCACGATGTTTGATGACCGGTTTCGTTTTCACGAATTTGTGAATCGATAGTATGTTTCCGGTAAAATCGATATCCAGTTCGTATTGTTTACAAACGAAAACCAATACATCAGTGACCGTGGCATTTGAGAAGTTATTATTAATAGTGATATTATTTAATTCAGGATGTATATTTATGTTAATTTTATTTGTTGTTGCTAAGGCCTGCAAGAAATCCGATAAGGCAATATTATTCACATTGATTTCAGCTTTTTTACTTAAACCTGGCGCATCAACGACCAAACTTTCCAATTTTATTTTTAATTGTTCAATGCGATCACTTTGGGCATACGTACTCAATGAAAGGCTTAAAAGAAGTACTACTAATAAAGGTCTTAAAGAAAATTTCATATTCATACTATTTTAATGATTCGTTAATAAGGGGTATATTTCTTCGATAGAGGTCTCACCATTGACCACCAGTTGTATGGCGTTCTCTTGAAGTGTTACCAGGTTATTTTCTTTGAAATAGGCATCTATTTCTAAGCTGTTTTTTTTAATATGTTCTGCCAAAACCCTGTTAATAGGTATGATTTCATAGATGGCTTTTCTGCCTACATATCCTGTATGATAGCAAGCATTACAGCCCACGGCTTTGTAGTGCTTTGATAAATTCTTTGGCACATTAAATCCTTCTGGGAGTATTTCAGCCGAGAGTACGTCCTCTTGTTTACACTTTTCACATAATTTACGTACCAGTCGTTGCGCAACACTTACTTTTAAAGTGCTGGCAATTAAGAATGGAGGTACTCCCATATCGATCAATCGTGAAATGGTGGCCCATGCCGAATTGGTATGTATCGTTGATAATACTAAATGCCCTGTTAAAGAAGCGCGAACGGCCATATTTGCCGTGGCAACATCTCTAATTTCGCCCACCATAATAATATCAGGATCTTGTCTCAAAAAAGTACGTAAAGAAGTAGCGAAATCTAAACCTATACTTTCTTTTAGTTGTACTTGATTGATGCCTTCTAAGGTATATTCTATAGGATCTTCTATGGTTACTATATTGGTGTCATTGGTGTTTAATAATTTTAAGGTGGCGTATAAGGTGGTCGTTTTTCCAGAACCTGTAGGTCCTGAAATTAGAACAATACCGTGTTGGTTTTTGACGCTGCTTCTGTAACGCTTTAGTTCTTGTTCGGTAAAGCCTAAGCTTTCTAATTGAATGTTGGTGGCATCTTTTGAGAGTAAACGTAACACCAATTTTTCGCCATGTAATGTTGGTAATGAAGATACACGAATATCATATTCGGTGTTTGCATTCACCATATGAATGCGTCCATCTTGTGGTAATCTCTTTTCGGCAATATCTAAGCCTGCTTTTACTTTCAACTGATTGATAATTTTGGGATATTCGGCAACGGGAATCACATAGCGTTCTAATAGTTTACCATCAATTCTAAAACGTACTCTTTTTGTATGTTCAAAAGCTTCAAAATGGATATCGCTACTCCCTAGATTTTTTGCTTCCTCAATAATAGTAAGCAATAAATTTTGAGAATCTGAAAGTTCAGTTTGTGCGGCTGTTTTTCTTTTTCTGTAGTTCGTTGTTAAATATTGATCTATCTCATTTGTCGGTACTGAAATGAGTTCTATTTCCTTGCCAAGAATAATCATGAGCTCATTTTTTAATAACTGAGTTGAAGTCGTATCTGTTTTAAAAGTGATACTTCCATTCTGCTGAAAATGTGGAATGGCTCGATAATGATACGCTTGTTCGGCACTCAATAGTTGTTGCAGCGCTGTTGGGATGTTAAAATAGGATGTTCTCATAGTAAATAGAGATTTATAAAATGAAAACTCCAGTTTGCACCTATAATTAAAAAAAGAAAGAGTGCTTGAAGCCCGGCTAAAGGCACAGAACTTTGCTTCAAATTTGGTTTTAGCATCGCGTAAAGTAGTGAGGCAAAAAACAGCGAAAATGTAAAAAGAACTATAAATGCGACTGTTGGAAAGCTAATAGCCATACACATGAAGAATACGAGGTCTCCTAGACCAATACTATCTCTGAAAGATTTTTTAAGGATGTATTTCGTATACAAAAATAGCACTGATACTACGATCGAAATGATCAATATGTTTATGCCAATATTTATGGAATATAGTATTGGCGATGTGTTTTGAAAGAAAGTTATGGTAAGTATAATGCCCACGCTAACGAAGAGCCAGAGATAGACTTGTCGTTCTTTAAAATCTTGGTATATAATGCCCAGCAGTCCGAAAAGACTAAGAGTCTTTAGTATAGATATCATCATATTTTCTAGGATTTAATCTTTTACTAATTCTCTTGGACTATCATTTTGATCGATCTCCCAGACGTTAAAAACACCATCACCATCGAAATCTGTAACAGCCGTAGCACGTGCTTTAAAACTATTGTTAGAAACTTCAATTATTTCATAGTTATAGTTGGCATTGCCATTTTCTTGTACCGTTTTCGGAGCTTCGAAATCAATGGCGTTAAAGTCATTAACATATTTAGAGTGCATAAAGAAATATTGCTTCTCTAAATTATAAATATGTTTGAGTTGTGTTTGTGCCTCTAAGCTTTTCGTTTTTGCGATAAGGGGCATTAAGTTAGGAAGTGCAAGTAGTAAAAGAATACCTATGATTACTAATACCACAAGCAGTTCCTGCAAATTGAATGCAGGAACTTTTTTGAGTAAAAAAGTGTTTGTTTTTTTCATAATACCGGAAACTATTATGACTCAAAGCTAGAGAAAAAAAGAAGTGAGAATTTTAAGAAAACCTCGTTTTTGATGTCATAAAAGGCCTCTTTTTTACCATTTGTTAGAAAAAGTGAACCATTTACCCGAAAAAGGTACTACTCAAACTAATTCATCAAAAAAAACTTAAAAATCGGTTCTAGTTTAGTAGTCCAAACTGTTCAGAATTACACATTTCTGAATGGTTGTAATGTGAATTATTTAAAGACCTATTACAACTTGTATAATGAAAAAAATAGTTATTCTAATGTTGATATGTTGCTTCGCGGGATGCGAAGAAATTTTATACGAGGAAGACATAACAACAAAGAGTGTTTCGTTGTTGGCGCCAACAAATGGCGTTAGCTTAGTTACGGGCGATGTGATTTTTAATTGGCAAACGGTAAATGGCGCTACAGATTATGAGTTACAGGTGGCAACACCCAGTTTTGAAAATGCAGAACAAATAGTTCTAGACACGATCGTTTCTGGAGTCAGTTTCACACAGCTATTAGAAGCAAATATTTATGAATGGCGGTTAAAAGCATTGAATTCGGCTTATGAAACCAACTATACAAAAAGTGATTTTGAAGTGGTCTTAGAACCATGATGTAGAGTAGTGTCATTTGATAGTTGAGTTAGAATCTATGGTGATCATACCAAATGTAGCACTCGAAGGTGCGCAAAGCAAGACAAGTTCAAGGTGAGTATAGCTATTGAAATTAGTGTATGAAAAACAAAAAAAATATATACATATTGTTGCCCGCTGTCATTCTAATTTGGGGTTTGTTAGGATTTCGAATTTACTCGGGCTTACAACCTTCAAATACTTCACAAGAAAAACTAACAGTGACTGCATTTAAGCCTCAAGAATTGAAAGAATCTGAGCCCTTTACTATTAGTACAGACTATAGAGATCCTTTTTTAGGAACCTATAAAAAGAAGAAAGTAACTAAAAAAGTATCTAAAAGAGTAAAAGAAACTGCCAAAGTACCTTTTCCAACCATTGCGTACAAGGGAATGATATCGAGTCAAGGAAATGGCTCGGTTTTTATTCTTACAGTGAATGGACAACAATTCTTTTATAAACAAAAGGCAACTAATAATGGTGTAAAACTCTTAAAAGGGAATGCTAATGAAGTGACCTTACAATTTAAGGGCCAACGTCAAAAGTTCAATATATCTAACTAGTCGTAACATAAATTTGATCTTTTTGAATCAGTACCAGAACATCAAAATTTCTTTAATTTATTGAAAAAACTGTATCACATAAAACTAAAAGCAGGAGCCTTACAATACACCATTTTTATTTCTGTGGTGATAGCCTTATTAATAGTTGCGTTTATCAGTTTAACCTATGTGCAGCAGCGTCTTATGGCTAAAAATAAACATTTTAAAAACCTTATCGAATTAACAGATCGAGGCTTTCTGGAAGCCGATTTACAAGAGGTATCCTATAATACACCAACCGAACTCGCATTAAGCAGTGAGCAAAAAAGTGAGCTTACCGCCATTAAACAGCATTGGGGCATTTTTGATATAGTTCAGTTAACAGGGAGTCATAGTAAAGAAGTTTTTACAAAAACGGCAATGCTTGCCGGATATCAGTCAAAAAAACCAGCGCTCTATTTGCAAGATGAGAATCAGCCATTGGTTTTGGTAGGTAATTCGAAAATTCAAGGTAAGGCATATCTTCCGCAACAAGGAGTAAAAAGAGGCACTATTGCAGGAAGTTCATATTCAAATAATCAATTGGTATATGGCGCTATTGAGAAAAGTAGTAAAGAACTACCGCCAATATTAAATGTAGAGGCCTTAAAAAAAAAATTAGGAGAATTATTCTTAAATGAATTAAATGATGTTGAACCACTTGAAGATGAGATGATTTTGGTGAATTCATTCTCAAATCCAACGAAAGTATTGACAAGCTCAAATACTGTTGACCTAATAGGCGCTCGTTTGACCGGAAATGTCATTGTATATGCGACGCATAAAATTACGGTACATCAATCTTCTTTGTTAACTGATATCATCTTGATAGCTCCAGAAATAGAAATTAAAGAAAAGGTACAAGGAAATTTTCAGGCAATTGCCTCAAAAAAAATAACTGTTGCTCAAGGAAGTAAATTAATATATCCGTCAAGCTTAATACTTGTGGAAAAACAGCAAAGCCCTTCAAATGCCAGAAAAAACAACGCTCAGATTTTTATTGCAAAAAATTGTGAAATAAAAGGTGTTGTTGCCTTTCTAACAAATGATAAAAAAGAAAGTTATGACGCTCATATCCTAATAGAAAAAGATGCTACTATTCATGGAGAAGTGTATTGCAACCAGAACATAGAGCTAAGAGGTTGTGTAAATGGCAGCATCTATGCCAGAGGCTTTGTAGCCCAACAATTTGGTTCGGTCTATAAAAATCATATTTATAATGGTAAAATAACAAGTACTAATTTATCAAATAAATACGCAGGGTTACAATTTAAAAGTACAAATCACAAAACGGCAAAATGGCTATACTATTAAAAAAAAATAGAATCAAATTAGGGTCGTTGTTGTATAAGCGAAAATCTATAAAATTAAAAGCTTCGACATTGGTAGAAACCTTGGTGGCAACTGTTCTTATTGTTACTATATTTTCGATTTCTTCTTTAGCGCTGAATACCATTTTTAAATCAGTTATTCAAAAACGTAACAATCGGACTGTTCATACGCGATTGTACGAACTGAAGTATTTATATATACATGATAAGGTTGGAGTAAAGTATCAAGAATCATTCAATAACTGGGCAATTTCAATTTCACAGAATACAAGAGGTGATCAGCAAATTATTAACATTGATGCGATTGATAAAACAACTAAAAAAACTATTTCTAAAAAATTTGTAGATGACCATATTGAATAAAAAAATAAAGGCATTTACGATTAGTGAGCTATTGGTTACGCTCGTTGTGTCTACGCTGGTTATAGGATTAGCTATGTTGATTTTAAACTTAATAAATAAGCAATTAGGAATGATGCATAGCAATACGAACGGTCAGACTGAAGTGAGATTGTTGGAAAAGGCACTGCAGCGCGATTTCAATACCCATGAGTTATTCATGAATGCAAGAAAACACCAATTGCAAGGCGTGTCAGAAAAAGATACGGTGACATATAAATTCTCTGAAAGCTATGTGATAAGAAATAATGACACCTTAGAGGTTCCTATTTTTACTATGCTAAGTTACCTAGATGGGAATTTAACGGTTCATGGTGCTATTGATGCGTTATCATTACAATTATCGAAAACGTTATCAGCCCAAAAAATATTTATTTATAAAACGAAGGATGCTGCATTTTATATGAATGATATGGGATCTAGCTCAAAAAGAAAAGAATAATGGCGTTCAAATTAGAAAATATCAAATCGGGACAAAAATCAAAATCGAATTTTGACTTGGACGCTATGCTAAAAACTGAAATCTCGTTGTTTGGGAATTCATTTTCGAATAAAAAGAAAGAAGCTTTTTATACCGAAATTAGCGTGTTGCTAAATGCAGGTATTAGTTTGAAAGACACGTTGGTTTTGATTGCCAATGAGCAGAAAAAACAAAAAGATAAGGCCTTGCTTGAGCATATTGTAACAACCATTGTACATGGAAGTAGTTTTTCTGAAAGCATTAAAAGTGTTAAGGACTTTTCTGAGTACGAATATTATTCTATAAAAATTGGCGAAGAAACAGGCACACTTAAAAAAGTAACAAAAGAATTAGGCCTATTTTTTAAGAGACGAAACGAGCAAAGACGAACTGTTTTAAACGCATTGTCGTACCCTATTGTTGTGTTGATTACCGCTGTATTGGCCGTGTTATTTATGCTGAAATATGTGGTGCCAATGTTTGAAGATATTTTTAAACAAAACCAGGTTGACCTCCCTTGGCTTACGAAGGTCATTATTAAAACATCTGTAGCATTTCAAAATTACTTTTGGATTTGTATACTATTATTTTTATTCCTTCTAATAGCGCGCAAAATAGTGGCAAAAAAAATATGGTATAAGAAGATAAATGCGAAGTTTTTATTGAAAATTCCTTTTGTGGGTGAACTGCTGCGTAAAATGTATATCGGGCAGTTTACACAGGCGGTAGCATTACTCACAACGGCCAAAGTACCTGTCTTAAATAGTATTCAACTTACAAAAAAAATGATCGATTTTTATCCTTTGCAGCAAGCGCTGAAAACAGCAGAGTCTAAAATACTTTCAGGATCAAATTTAAGTGAAAGTTTAAAGGAGCATAAGATTTTTGATGCTAAAATGATTTCTTTGTTGAAAGTTGCCGAAGAAACAAATCAAAATGAATTCATTTTTGAGAGACTCACTGTACAGTATAATGAGGAGATTCAATATAAATCAAAGATGTTAAGTACAGTTTTAGAACCTTTAATCATTATTTTCTTAGGAGCTCTAGTGGCCGTAATATTAATTGCCATGTATTTGCCAATGTTTACGTTGAGCTCGGTTTTAGGCTAATCAATTCCCTTTTAAATAAACGAATCGTAAAATAGAATTCTCCTTAAAAATGGAGAAACTCTATTGTGTAAGATCTATATATCATTTTGCAATTTTAAAATTTAAATCTTCAATCTGAATAAGGATACTTTATGATTGATCGGGGGTAACAAATATTGCATTGTTGAACATGTTTTTGACTGACAGGTTTGGGCACTAAGGAAGCTTAGTTTGCTCGAATATTACTTAATCAAAGACATAATAATTAATGAATTACTACCGAAAAAGCAGGAATTATGAATTGTTTATTCGTAAAGTCTACAATTGTGAAAAAGGAAGAAAATTTGGAGCCGATGAATCACTATTTATGGAACTATTTCTAAACGAAATACACAAAAACAAAACAAAATATCGCGTACCACCAGAGCGGCAATTCTTTAAAGTAAAGATGTATATGCAAAAGGCATTAATCACCTTACGCAAACGAAAAAAATATACGAACTCAAATGATCATTTCATGCCATTGTTACAGAAATTAGATTGTGCTACGAATGTGAATGATCTATCAGCTATTGTAAATATTTCCATCGCTAAGATGATTAAACTTGAAAATGAATTGCGCACAGCTGGATGAAGAATTTATTACGAAAAAATATGAAATTATGTAAGAGGGTTTTTCCTCAAAAAAAAGGGGGAAAACCCTCATTGACTTCTTGAAATAACCTTCATATGTTTGTTAAAGACCTCCACGTAACGGCCATTTACTATTTAGAACGGACGGGTCTAATAACTATTTTATGCATGTTTTTCCTCCATTCATGCTCTGTTAATCTAATAATAAACCCCAATTGCTGTTGCTGTTTGGTCAAGGTGATCTAAACATAAGTTGCACATATATTTCCTCCATTGTCACTATTTTATAGATAGTTACGGCATTGGCTTAATCGAAATTTATGTCAACAAGTTACTATCGCAAAGGAAGAAATTATGAATTGTTTATTTGTAAAGCCTACAACTGTAAAAAAGGAAAACGAAATGGAGCCGATGAATCTTTTTTCATCGAATTAATGTTAAATGAACTGGGTAAGAATATTAGTACCTCAAAAGCACCTCCGGAAAGGCAATTTTTTAAAGTTAAATTATATATTCAAAAGGCCCTAATTACACTTCGAAAACGGAAAAGGTATATTGATTCTGATAAACATTTTATGCCGCTACTTTTACATCTCCAAAACGCCAAAACATCGACTGATTTGTTCAAAATTGTGAACACTTCATTAGCTAAAATTATTGAACTAGAGAACGATATAAGAAGAAGGAATTGAGGAAAGTTTGAACTTTAAACAATATTTAAAAGACATTTAAATTTTCTATTTAAGTGTTATATTGGCACGAAAAATGATTATACCTTGCTTTACGAATTCTAAAAACAACCCCTTGAAAAAACCATTAATTACTCTAGTCGTCGTATTGCTTTTCGCCTCTTGCGGAAGTGTGCAAAAATACAACCAACAAATTGCCACTTTACACTCTGTACAAGAGCTACACGAAGATGTTGATGTGGCCTATAAGAAATTACAAAAATTGCATCCAAGACTTTATCTATATACCCCAAAAGAAACCTTAGATGCGAAGTTTGATAGTTTAAAAATGACCATTACGAAGCCAATGAATAGTCATGATTTCTATAAAAAAATGACAGAAACTGTGGCGAATGTTCGTCAAGGTCATGCAGGCGTCATCGCGCCGATCAGAAAGCTAGATAAGAAGGAGAGAAAACTGCGTAATAAAAAGAAATTCGAACTTAATAATTTAAATTTTGAATATCTGGATGATGCGGTTTGGGTAAAGAGTACGGTAGATAAAGACAGTGCCCTTATTGGAGCTCAAGTACAAAAAATTAACGATGAGTTGGTGTCAGATTTAGTAAAAAAATATTCGAAACGATTTTCTTCTGATGGATATAACACTACTTTTTACAACAGAAGAGTAGGCCTTTTCTTGTCGAGATATTATTATTATGACAACGGTCGCTTCGATAGTATTCAAATGACCTTTAAAAAGAATGATAGCGTTTTTAAGAAAATGTTTAGACGTATTCCTAAAGATTCGGTCGCAGGTAAGATAAAGAAAGATACTGTCAAAAAGACGCCCAAAAAACTAACAAAAGCTGAACGAAAATTAGCTAAGAAAAAAAGAAAGCTAAAATTCAAAAATAATTCCAAATATGGTTATATAGCATCGAAAAAACATTATACACGAAACTTTAAATTTATTGATAGCAATCGTATTGCATATATGAAGATTAGAGGTTTTACTAGAGGCGAGTATGAAGACTTTTATAAAGAAGTTTTTACTAAAATAGACTCGGCCAAGTCAAAAGCTTTAGTCATCGATTTACGTGATAATTCTGGAGGAAGACTCAAAGAAATAAATGAATTGTATTCTTATTTAGCTGATAAAGATTTTAAATTCATTGAAGACGGAGAGACAAATGTGCGCTTTCCTACATTAAAAGCCTTACGTTCAAGACGATCGACCTCTTTTGGAGGTGCAGTAAGCAAAGGAATTGCTACTCCAATCTTGTTTTTTAGAGATTTGTTCAGAGTACGTAAAGAGAATGGTAAAAAGTACTACAAATTCAAAAGTGCCAAGTTGCAGGAGCCAAAACCACTCAAATATGGCGGTCCAGTTTATGTATTGATCAACGGGCATTCGTTTAGTGCATCTTCAGTCTTGTCTGTCAACTTGCAAGCGAGCAAAAGAGCAACACTTGTAGGAGAAGAAACAGGTGGTGCATACAATAGTACAGTAGCAGGATTCACCAATACCGTAACTTTACCAAATTCTAAGGTGCAAGTTTATTTTGGCTTATTAGTCTTAGAAACGCCTTATAAAAGATCCCTAGAAGGTTATGGGGTACAGCCAGATGTCAAAATTATTCCTACTCAAAATGACAGGCTTAACAATAGAGACCCTGAGTTAGATTGGGTGTTAAATGACATTAAAAAATAAGAAGTCAAGCAAGGATAAAGAGTCGGAGAAATTCGACTCTTTTTTTTATTTTTTAGGATAGTTTGTTAATAAAATTGAAAAACTATTCAAGAATAGTTGGTTAGTTTTTGACTAACTTGGGGATATATAAACGTCGCTAATTTATAATATATGAAATTAACATTACCCCAAATTGAAGGCAAAGTAAGAGAGTTTGCCCAAATTATGCACGCTCCACAAGACCTCATTCCTACCTTTGGTTACTCAATAGAATCTGGGTTGCCTCATGTAGAAATTTCTAATCAGAAATACCATTTAGTAGTTTCAGAAAACGGACAACAAATTTCGCGAGAGAGCACCGAAGATCCAGATGAATTACTATTCTTGATTATGCACAGTATTTCTCTTTCAATGGCTTGTGAACATATGGAAAGTCATTCACATTACGAAAGTCTGCGGATGCGACTATTTCAAGCTCAAAAAAACATCATCTCGAAAATAAACCTGTCGTACATGTACCGAATAAAACAGAAGCATGATCGTATGAGAACCGAATTGATGATTTCGTAGTATACCTACCATTCTTTTTTGTAATTTTAGAGTTCAACTAACGCTAATTATAATGAAAAGAAGTATTCTATTTTTGCTATTCCTTTGTGGCAGTTTCTCTATGCTGTCACAAAATTATTTTTATGGAGATCAAGGGCCTTTTGATGAAAAGATTCCGAGTCCGGCTACATTTTTAGGCTATGAAATAGGAGACTATCATACACGTCATGATCGTGTAGTTGCCTATTTTAGAACCTTAGCCTCATTATCCGATAAGGCAACATTGACTGTCTATGGAAAAACGCACGAGAAACGTGAATTGGTGATCTTAAATATTTCGAATACCTCCAATATCAACAACTTAGAAAATTTACGTAAGCAACATATCGAATTGGTTGATGTGGATAAACCCCTACCCGATGTCAACAAACTTCCTGTATTCATCAACCTGGCATATAATGTACATGGCAATGAACCGTCAAGTACAGAAGCTGCTATGTTAACTGCATATACCCTTATAGCCTCTAAAAGTGATGCAGTAAGTTCTTATTTAGAGAATGCCGTTGTTTTTATTGACCCAACTATTAATCCTGACGGACGAGATCGCCATACACACTGGGCAAATACCCGAAGAGGTACTCCATTGGTAGCCGACAGATATGATATCGAACATAATGAGCCAAATCCAAATGGTCGAACGAATCATTATTGGTTTGATTTAAATAGAGATTGGTTACTCGGTGTACATCCAGAGAGTCAAGGAAAACTAAACTGGTACCATCAATGGTACCCGAATGTAGTGACAGATTTTCACGAAATGGGAACCAATAGCACCTATTTTTTTGAACCAATGAAACCTATTGGTTCGAAAGATCCTATTATGCCTAAAGAGAATTATACAACGCTCAATGATTTATTTGCAAAACAGTTTACCAAAGATCTCAATGCTATTGGATCGTTATATTTTACGAAAGAAGCTTTCGACGGTACCTATCCTGGCTATGGTTCTTCTTATCCTGATCTACAAGGAGCCTTGGCTTTATTATTCGAACAGGCAAGTTCTCGCGGTCATTTACAAGAAACCGAAACAGGAAAAAACATATCTTTTAAGTTTACAATTAGAAACCAATATGTCTCTAGTTTTGCTACGATAAAAGCAGCGGTGGCGAATAAAAACTATTTGCATGAATATGAACGACGGTTTTTCACTTCCGCATTAGCGAAGGCTGATAAAAGCCCCATAAAAGGATATGTGTTTGGCGATGAGTATGATCAAAATAGAATGAAGCGGTTTGTTGATTTCTTATTGCGTCATCAAATTGAAGTCTATAATTTAGATGCTTCTGTGCGTTTAAAAGGAATGGCATTCAAAAAAGGAAAAGCGTTTGTAGTGCCTACCAAACAAAAGCAGTATCGCATGGTGCAAACGATGTTCGAGACCTATAGCCAATATAGAGATAGTGTATATTATGATGCTTCTGCTTGGTCGGTAGCGAACTTTTATGATATGCCCTATCGGAAAGTCAATAAGACAGTAAAAAGAGGAACTCGAGTTGTGGATACGAAAGATTTTGTGAAACTAAATAAGGTGGAAAAATCTAAATATGCTTATTTAATTCCTTGGGATGATTACAATGCTCCAGCGCTGTTATATCACTTACAGCAAAAAGGAGTACGATTAAAATCAAGTATGAAACCCTTTGCTCTTGCCGGGCATCAATTTGGTCGCGGAACCTTGTTAGTTCCAGTTCAAACACAGCGAATGAATGCTGAAGCCTTATTTAAATTAATGGTAACCGTTTCTAATAAACATCAAGTGAGTATTTATGACGTTGCTACCGGTTTTAGTGAACAAGGAATTGATTTAGGAAGTCGAAATTTTAGAACCGTTCAAAAACCAAAACCCTTAATGCTTGTTGGTAATAGTGTCTCTTCCTATGAGGCTGGAGAAGTATGGCATTTATTAGATACTAAATTAAATATGCCGTTAACAAAAGCTCCTTTACGGATCTTTAACAGGATCAATTTAAATCGCTATAATACGTTAATTTTAGTTTCGGGAGGATATAACGAATTGGACAGTATACAACGTAAAAAAATAAAAGATTGGGTAGCACTAGGTAATACACTTATTACCACAAGACAGGCAACTGCCTGGGCGGTGAATAAAAAAATTGTCAAAGAAAAATTGATTAAGAAACCAAAGGATTCTTCGAAGCAGGTGAAAAGACTCCCGTATGGAGATGCTAGTGAACATATAGGAAGAGAACGCGTTGGAGGTGCTATTTTTGAAGTGGCTTTAGATATCACAAACCCATTAGGTTTTGGATATCATAGAAAAAAACTACCTGTGTATAGAAATAGCAACGTATGGTTAGCACCGAGTAAGAATCCATATGCGACAGTTGCAAGATATACCAGCGATCCGCATATCGACGGATTTATAAGTCCAAAAAATTTGAATACCTATTTGAAGAAATCGGCCTCCTTAGTGGTGAGTCCTATTGGTAGAGGTCGTGTGATACTTTTTGCGGACAACCCTAACTTTAGAGGCTCTTGGTTTGGGACGAATAAACTATTTTTTAATGCGCTCTTTTTCGGATCGCAAATTAGTGTTCCGAGAGGAAATTAAATCTGTTTTGAACTTAAATTAAAGTTTTTTAAGTAGGAGGGTAGGAATTTTAAACATATGGTTGTTTTATTAGTGTAAGTGAAACATACAATAAGCGTTAAGCCTCTAAAAAGAAACACTGACATTAATTTTCGCAGAAATGGGAAAATTGCTAAGAAAACATACTAAGATTTTCATGATAAATATAAAGGCTTTGGAGTGGTTACCAAAGCCTTTTTTCTTTTTTAAATTCTAACTAATACTTCAAAAATTTATAAATTTCATTAAGTGCATTCGCATTTGTTTTCATATTTTTAAGGTAAATTGGTCATCAGTATGATGAAAGATACTTTTTTAAAAATAATCATGTTTTTAGCTGCGATAAGTGTAATATTTACTTGTACTGAAGATGAGAATTTAGCAGAAGAAGGTCCCATTGCCACGTGTTTTGACGGAATTATGAACGGTGCTGAAGAAGGGGTTGATTGTGGTGGGACGTGTGTGATCGTTTGTCCTCAAGGAAACCAATTAGAAGGAGAAATTGTTGTTACCTTAGAGTTAGATCCTTCTGTAGAGTATTTAGTGACTGGGCCACTTTTAATTCGAGATGGGGCCAAATTGTTGATTCCGGCAGGAACTGTAATCAAAGTGCAGCCTGATGTAAATGCTTACATTGCTTTTGCTCAAGGTGGGCAAATTTTTGCAAACGGGCAGCCTGATGACCCTATTATATTTACTTCCAACGCCGATGTTCCTACTCCAGGGGATTGGGGAGGGATCATCTTTGCAGGAAAGGCACCCATAAATACTTCAACCGTTGATAGAACAGAAATACTTGATATTTTTTATGGAGGCACAGAAACCGATGATACCTCAGGAGTGATGAAATACCTAAGGGTTGAATATGCAGGTGCTGAGTTCGATGAAACAAAACAGTTCAACGCTTTTTCATTTTATGGAGTAGGAGCCTTTACGACATGCAATTATGTACAAGCTGTACATTGTTTGGGAGACGGGTTTAAATTTATTGGTGGCTCGATAAGCCCAAAATGGATGGTAGCTACTGGCATAGTTGGAAACGGATTTCATATTACCGATGGTTGGAATGGTCAAGGTGACTCGTGGTACATTTCGGATGTAAATAAGGCTGGAATTAAAATAGGAAATAACCCAGTTAATGAAGGTTTAAGTCCGATAACTACAGGGAGTTTAAAGAATGTTTCCATTATTGGTCCGTTAGCAGAGGGTGCGATTCATTATACGAATGGGGGTGCCATGACTACCTTCGAAAATATATATACTTCAGGCATTGATTTAGGAATTAACGTTGTAGGTGATGGAGCGATATCGCAGATTGATATGGGTAATTTGATTATTAATTCAATTCAATTCGCTGATCCTGGCGTCGGATTTAATGCAACAAATTACTCTGGTTCAAATAGCGCTTTTTATACTATAGGAACTACAATAGGTGCAGGTAACGAAGCTGAACTTCCAACATGGGCTTCGAGCTGGACAACCGGATTTAATTAATTTTCTACAGAAAAATAACTTCGAATAGAAATGGGCTTTTGATCAGAAGTAAATCCTTCAATACAAATTTCAAAATCACCCGTGACATCTGAGGTGTAAAAATCGAAAGTTCCTGTTTTTTCGTTTACTTTTAAGTGTGGCATCCATACCAGTTGCATACGATCGTCTGGGATACGAGAAGTTTTTGTTGTAACATATTGTTGAGTGAAGTACTTTTTACGCAATTCTGGTCTCAGGAGATTGAAAGAGAAAAGAGCAGGGTTCTTTTGAAAGATATCGATAGTGTTGTTTTTAGTAGTTAGTAGGAGTGCACCTTGATATAATTTTGTACCCACAACGAAGCGATCACGATACACCATAATAGTATTAATTTGTGATGCATTATAGTCTAAAATTGCCGAGTGATTCGTGATTTGTAACCCGTCAATAATGACCAAGGGTAAGATGCCAGAATTAGTCCCGAAATTATAGCCTTGAATCCTTAAAAAAGCAGCTGATTTAGCTGTTTTTGTTATGGATACATCTTTTACAATCTCAAAAATAGTTTCTCGAACTGTTTTAAATCTTGTAAAATCATCTAGTTTGTATAATTGTACTTGTTTACTATCGAATAGTTGTTCGGATATTTTAGAAAGCGTTGAATCGGGCTTGTATTTGAAATAGGCATTTTCAATCTGATTATGAATACTCCTTTGTACAATTTTGTTGGCCATTGAAGAGTTAAGCTTTAGATTCTCAAATTGTAACTTAGTGTAATTTAATGAAGGTTGTTCATTAATTAAGATGTCATAATCTCGATATGGTTTATCTAGAATTTCTAAAAATATGCGATCGCCTTTATAATCATTTTTAATATTCAGATAGAAATTTCCTTGGGCATCAGTTTTAGCAATAGCAATAAAGTAATTCTCACCAGGAATTGAAGCTACTATTTTTAAATTTTTTATGCTGTTGTTTGTTGTTGTAGTAACTTTTCCACTAATCAATTCTCCTCTTAATTCAGGTAGATAAATTGAAGGATTTGAACGAGTAACTTTGGTGATAGGTTGCTTAAAATTTTGAAGGTATGTTACCATCGATTGCGTCAATGGTAGCGGTAATTGGTCTCTTTTACGCACTGAAATAGAATAAACTCCATCGGAGAAACTATTTTTATTTTTGCCTTGAAAGGTCATGCTTACTTTCGACCTAGTTTTAAATACTTGACTGTTTAAATGTAATGCCAAAGGACCATTACTAACAGGGCCTACTGGTTTTGATTTGGTTATAGTCCCACTGCTGTCTGTTGCCGAAAAAGTTTGTTGCGACGATTGAGTTACTTGATAAGGATTAATAATATGGATGTTTTGTTGAAAAAAGGTGTCTATATCATCATTCATCATCCAATTAGTATAAGCAAGCAATTTATAACTACCAGTTTGTATGCTAACAGGTAGAAAAAAATCACCGCTTCCTACCCCATTTTTTAACTTTATCTTTTGTTTGAATAATTGCTCACCATTTTCGCTTATAAGAACTACATAGGCTATTTTGCTTAAAGAACTGAGATACTTGGTGTTCTGGTCGATGCAATAAATTTTATAATAAAGGTATTCTCCTGATAGGAAGAGCGAAGTATTCGTATGCGCAAAAATGCGCTCTTGGGAAATACCGTTAAAACGGGATATTTGCTCCTTGTTTTTTAAAATAACCTGTGCATTTATCCTTGCAAAGGATAAAGAAATGAGAAGTGATATAATTAAAAAACGATTCATTTAATTTTTTTTATTCGATCCAAAAATCTGGTATAACGTTACTCCCTAGTGTAGTGCAGTCTCCGCACCTATTGGTTACAACAAGTCCTGGCGCATAGTACCTCACGGCATCATCATATATGAGATTTAATAAATCACGTTCTCCTAAACCTCCTTCCGTCGAAGGTGAGAAGGGTATACAATCGGAGATATATGGTGGAGGAGCTTCATTAGGAAAAAAATCTTCGTAATCAAAAAAGATGCGTTTTTCATCTACTGCTGCTACTTCAAAGAGTCCAGCAACATTTTCCCTCGGATTCTCTATAGATCTAATATTGCCTGCTAAAAAACCTGGTTGATCTTCAGAAAAGACATTTCCCGATGTTTGCGACAACCCTCTAAGCGTTTCGTAATAGGAGAAAGCCGCCGGACTTTGCACATATTGACGAACTAAGACGCTATATCTATGCGTTAAAATATAATTATCGGCTTCGATAAATCGAACGTTGTACTTTGTTAATCTATCTTCACTTAATGCCAAGGTACTCGCAACTTGTATATTTTTAGAAGGTGCTGAGCCGTAGCAGGTGCGTTCTTCTCTTTCTCGCAGAATTATAGCAGTGCTAAAGGTACTAACCCCTTCACCAGTAACAACAATATCAAAAGGACTCCAAAATGGAGCAATTATTTTGAAGGTTTCGATATATTCATGACGATAATAATTAGAGTTACTTGTAGCATCAAAACTATCAACAAAAATACCTACACCTTCGATACCGTCATCATTTGTGATACGCTCAGCATATAAATCGTCAATATTCGTTTCCTGAACAGGTAATTGCATAGTACTCGATTCGTAAGAACTACCACCTTCTGTTAAAATTGTTAGTGAATATTCTTTGTTTATTTCTGCAGCAAATGGGATTATAGATTCGTATTTTCCAGGACTTACTTCTTCAAATATATATTGATCTCCATCTTCGGTACGAATAACGACTTCTGCATTTACTTCTGCTGGGGCTACTTCCTCTTCGAATCGGAAAGAACGCGTTAAAGACACCTCCTGTTTTTTGATTTCGTTGGTAATGGTCGCATTCACAACTAATACATCTTCAAAACTATTTACAGCACCTTCAAAGGGTTCAATACAACTCGACACCATTGTCAAAAACAAGATTAGGACCCAAGAATAGCAACCTATGCAAGATTTGAAAAAACTATATGTATTGTTAACATGCATTTTATTAATAACTTCTTTTACTATTCTCTATTTCGTTAAAATTTAATATTATACGTTATTGATGGCACAGGAACCGCAAAAATTGAGCTTTGTAAAGCTTTAACCTCGCCATTATCTGTCACGAAAAACACAGAATACGGATTGTTTCTTCCCAAGACATTATAAATTGATAAGCTCCAGAAACTGTGAAAAAGCTTTTTCTTTTTATGATTTCCTTCAAAATTAATACCGAGGTCTAATCTGTAATAATCTGGAACTCTAAATTTATTTCGGTCGCTATATAATACAAATTCTCCGTCGCCGAATGTAAAATTACCTACAGGAAACGTTACTGGTCTCCCTGTTTGATATATAAAATTACTAGAAAGGCTAATACGCTGAGATAATTTATAATTTAACACAAGACTTACATCATGAGGTTTATCAAAATTTGATGGAAAAAACTCGCCATCATTTACTCGCTCTTCGTTAAATTCACTATCTAATTTAAATAGAGATCTAGAATATGTATACCCCAACCATCCATTGAGTTTACCTTTATTTTTGCGTACCAAGAATTCAACACCATATGACTTTCCTTCTCCCTGTAGTACTTCGGTCTCGACATTT
Organism: uncultured Flavobacteriaceae bacterium; assembly: GCA_947494325.1. Lineage (GTDB taxonomy): Bacteria > Bacteroidota > Bacteroidia > Flavobacteriales > Flavobacteriaceae > Aureibaculum. The sequence goes on along the minus strand of CANLUS010000001.1, from coordinate 164,722 downwards.
TCATTTAAAAGAAGTTGAGCTCCAGTTTTAAAATCTAAAATATTTTGTTGCTTTTTATAAAAGCCTTCTAGACTAAATTCATAGGCATTGATGTTAATATTTTTATAGATTCCTAAAGATACTTGACTAGCTTGTTGAGGTTCGATATTGCTATCAGAAAGTTTCCATGTGTCAATAGGAGATACCGTTGTATTATTTGAGAGCGTATGAATGAACTGATAGGTATTATTGAAACTTGCTTTGATCGATAGATCATCGTTTATTAAATAACGTGCTGAAACACGAGCTTCTGGTCCGCCATAAGTTTCAAAGACTTCATTGTTATCAAAGATTTCAGTATTTATGACCGTATTATCAGATCTAGGTACCCCTTCCTGATAGACTCTTTGCGAAGATGGACCTAAACCTGCAAAGAATGAATATCGCAGACCAACATCTAATTGTAACTTTTCGTTTACCTTAATATCATCCGAAATAAATATTGCCCCTTCCAACCCTTTTTCTTTGGGTACAACGGTAGGAGTAATTAAGTCATTGGCACTTTGTGGAGAAATTTCTCCAGGCAGCACCGAATATAATTTTCCCGTAACTCCATAAGTCAATGCATGCGTATCATTCAATGCATAGTCCATTCGAAGCTTTAATTCGGTTTCATCAATTTGATAGTTTTGTGAAAAGTTAGAATTTATACTTCCATCGAAATCAATATTAAACTTATATTGACTATTGTGTAATGAAAGACTTCCATGATGTTTTTCATTAAAGGTATGATTCCATTTTAGTGACGCAAGTCTATTACTATAGCTATACAAAGAATCTGATGTGATGCTAAATTTATCTTTACTATAGTAGCCAGTAGCTTCGAGATTATTTTTTTCATCTATTTTATGATTATAATTCGCAATGAAATCGTAGAAGGACGCCTCACTATTTTTTAGATTGTCTTCATCCAGAGATCTTAAGATCCAATTAGAATAGGCTCCGCGACCACCGATCAGCAATCCAGCTTTATTTTTAACAACAGGAATTTCAACGACAGCATTTGAAGTAACTGGACCAATTGCTAGTTCGGCTTTAACCTTTTCATTCGATGGTTGTTTGGTTCGAATATCAAAAACGGAGGATAGGCGCCCTCCATATTCTGCAGGAATACTTCCCTTATAAATATTCACATCTTTAATCGCAAAGGGGTTTAATGCTTGAAAAATACCAAAAAAGTGCGACGGATTGTATACAACTGCATCATTAAGAAGTATTAAATTTTGATCTGTTTTGCCGCCTCTTACGTTAAATCCTGCTGCGCCTTCACCAGCAGTCGTAACTCCGGGCAACGTAGTCGCAATTTTTAATACATCTCGCTCTCCAAGCACTAATGGAATATTCTTCGATTCTTCTGAACTAATCTTAGAACTTCCCGTGGTGGTGTCTTCAATATTTTGAAAGCTATCGACTTCTAATACGACTTCATCTAATTCTTCAAAAGTTTCATCCACGGTAAAATTAAGGGAACCACTATTATATAAAACAACATTTTTTTTAATATTTTCAAAACCGAGTAAACTCGTTTCTACTAAATTGATCCCGGTGGGTAACTTAAGTTCGTAATAACCGTTGGAGTTCGTAACAGTACCTCTACTAATTTTTCGCACAACAATGGTTAAATTAGGTATCGGAGTGTCGTTTTTACTATTCCTTACAATACCCGAAAGTGTAAATTCCTTGGTACGAGCGCTGAGGTTTTCTCTACCAATTCTAACAGTTTCAATGCGTGCTGTTCTGCTGGTAGTTGATTTCTCTAAAAAAATAGGAGCTACAGAAAGTGCCGGTTCATTATTTTTTAGTGTATCAGTAAAGAAGCCTTCAGGTAGCTTTGTATAAATAGTACTATTTTGAGTTAAAATAATACGCTTGTTCGAGTCAATGTAGAAATTGATTGAAGTGCCTTCAAAAACAACGTTAAGAATTTCTTCTATTCTTTTATTATTGAAGGAAGTACTAATGGTTTTATCAGTAAGCCACTCGTTTGCGAAATAAAATCGATAAGATGTTTGTTGTTCTATTTCTAAAAGTAACTCTTTTATTGACTTATTTTCACCATTTATGGATATAAGGGATGGAGTTTTTTGAGCGTAAACTGAAGAATTTAGAACCATCGATAACAGTACAACTAAAACTACTCTAAAACTCATATTCATTAGTTTTTTATGAGTTTATTTAAATCAGTAATAATTGATAAGAGATAGGTATCCGGATCAGTTTTTCTGAGATTTGAATATTGTTTAAAGCTATTTCTAAGAGGGACTTTATATTCTGGAAAAATGGAAACTAAAGAGTTCGTCTTTTTCAATTGGTAGTAATTTTCATTGAATCGAAGATAGTATGCATACTGTTCTTTAAATTCGTACGACACTTCTCCGTCTACAATCCTAGACATTTTTTTGGTATGTTTTTTTAAAACTGAAATGCTTTGGTGTTCTAAAAGGACTTCGAAAAATCCCGTTATGCGCTTGTACTCGTTGAAATTAATCTCTAGTTTCCTAAATTGATGACCATTAAGTTCGAATTGATCGATATATTGTTTATTTAATACTGTTATGGAACCATTTGTTACCTCTAAATTTTTTACAAGCAGTTCATCGGTATGAAGATCATATTTAATTGACATGTCAAAATACGGCTCTCCCTTATAAACTAACGATCCATAAATGAAGAATTTATGTTTGAAAAATTGGTGCTTATCACCTTTTACTTGAAACTTATCGTAATATTGAAGCCCGTTAAAAATTCCGGCATTGGTTTGGCCGATAATATTGTCGAACAGTTGATAAGGTTCGTTATTGTTATTCTGAGCATTTAAAACAGAGCAAAATGATACACTTAAAAAACAATAAAGAAATACGGAATTAAGGAATTTTTTACCTAAATATCTTGGCATTTTGTGATCGTTTACATCTTGTTGAGAAAACTAAATATAGGAAAAATAGATAGAACACAGATGATATTTAACACAATAGATCAATCTGTTTTATGATCCAATGATGGAATTCCAATTTTCATAGACGTGATTACAAAACAGTACGAGAAATACCAAACTGACCATAAATTTTAGAGTTGCAGAAAGCAGAAATCCAATAAAAGAACCAAATGCTGCTTTTACTGCACGAGATTTATCTTGATTGTCATGCATTAGCTCTCCAATCAAGGCACCAGCGAAGGCACCAATAATAAAACCACCGGGCACGGGGATAAAGATTAGACCAATTATCAAACCGAGAGTTGTACCTATTACTCCAAATTTACTCCCTCCAAACTTTTTTGTACCCATAGCTGGTATAAAATAGTCTAATACCCAAACGAGTATAGCTACTCCAAGGGTAATGCCCAAAAACGTATAGGTAAGCTCAACAGCCTTTGTTAGATGTAAAACGAGCAAACCCAACCATCCTGTTAAGGGACCAGGTAACACTGGTAAAAAAGAACCTACAAGACCCAGGCCCATTAAACAAAAGCCCAGAATTACTAATAATATATCCATGTTTTTTGATTATCTGACGAAATTACTAAAAGTTTGTTACAAAATTATTCAACTAAAAAATTAGTTTAAACTAAATATTTAGTTATATTTGTTTCATTAAACTAAAAAATTAGTTGAAAGATGTCAAAGCAATTAACAAAAGCAGAAGAACAAATCATGCAAATTTTATGGCAACTAGAGTTGTGTACGGTGAAAGAGATAATCGCTGAATTACCTATGCCTAAACCGGCATATAATACGGTTTCTACAATAGTAAGAATATTAGAAGATAAAAAATTTGTAGATCACGAACCTTTTGGAAAAGGATACAAGTACTTTCCGTTAGTAAAAAAGGAAGCGTATAGCAATCAGAGTCTGCATAAACTAATGGATGGATACTTTGGAGGTTCTTTTAAAAGTATGGTGTCCTTTTTTGTGGAGAAGAATGATGTAAGTCTTGAAGAAATGGAAGATGTTTTAAATGAAATTAATAAAAAGAAGTAGTTATTATGTTCGATTATATTATTCAAGTCATATTGTTTCAAACATTGTTCATCGCTGTGTACGATATATTTTTAAAGAAGGAAACGTTCTTTCAATGGAATAGAGCTTATTTATTGGCCACTTCTGTTGCTGCCTATTGCATACCACTTATAAAACTTACTGGGTTTCAAGAAATAGTACCACAAGAGTACATGATTTTGTTGCCAGAAGTTGTATTATCTCCTACTACTGTCATTCAAGAGCGTTTTGATTGGGGCGGCTTATTTTTTAATGTCTTGCAAATTATTTTGGTGCTAGGGGCCATAATTGCGTTTATTTTGTTCGCTCTAAAACTGTATCAGCTAACGCAACTCATTGCTAAAGGTGAAAAACAACGTTTAGGTAAGTATCGAATAGTGTTTTTAGAGCATAGCAAAGCCTTTTCTTTTTTTAATTATATTTTTTTAGGAAAATCCTTAACGGAAGGCCAAAAAGAGCAGATCATTGCTCATGAATTGGTACATGTAAGACAAAAACACAGTCTTGACCTGTTTCTATTTGAACTACAAAAAATTCTGTGTTGGTTCAATCCGTTAAGTTATGTGTTTCAAAAGCGTATTGCCGAATTACACGAATTTATTGCTGATGGTAAAACAGTGAAAGAGACGGATAAAAAGGACTATTTTCAAAATTTATTGAGTCAAACTTTTGACACCTATCACATATCATTTATTAATTCATTTTTAAAAATTTCACTTATCAAAAAACGAATTGTTATGTTAAACAAAGACAAATCAAAGCAGCTATCGAAGTTTAAGTATGTATTATTGATACCAGTATTACTGGCAATGTTGCTCTATAGCTCTTGTGAGAACAATGAAATGCCAATAGAAAAAGAAAGTAGTAGAGAGGCGTTAATTCATAAGCTAAGAACATCAGGAGCCGAATTAGATGATGACGAACTCAACGAACTAATCGATGCGCTGAGCAATGCTTTGAATGCGGAAGATTCTGAAGCCAAAAGAGAGGAGATGAAGGCACTTTTATATACTTATTTGGCAGAAAAAAATAAAGAGCTATTAACTACTAATGAAGAAAACAGTGAATTGCAACTAGAAGAGGTGGATACTTCCGATGGAATGCCTTTCGCTATAATTGCCAAGTCTCCAATATTTCCTGGATGCGAGGGAGACTTAGATCCGAAAGCATGCTTTAACAGAAGTTTACAACGATTTGTGGCTGTAAATTTTGACGCTTCGATTTCGACTAAGGCCGGATTAAAACCAGGTAAAAAGAGAATTTATGTCCAGTTTAAAATTGATAAAAATGGAGATATTGTCGATGTTAAAGCGAGAGCGCCTCATAAAGCTTTAGAAAAAGAAGCAACTAGAACCATATTGAGTGTTCCGAAATTACAAGCTGGTGAAAAAGAAAACGGCGAAAAAGTTACTGTAAAATATATGTTACCAATTACCTTTAATATTCAATAAATGAGAAAAATATGTTTGTTGTTTTTGGCAATAGCTGCGTTTAGTTATGGTCAACAGGTTCCAGATACATTGTACAATCCTACAATCAAAAAGAGGGCCTATAAAGAAGGAAAAGGAGCCGTAGTATACATCGATCAAGGGCATCGAAATTTTCATACCAAAGACAATCGGTTTTTACCTTTTGCTAGATTGCTGCGACAAGATGGATACATAGTTAAAGGGTTTGATACAGTATTTACTGATGAGAAGTTGAAAAAGGTGGATATTCTAGTTATTTCAAATGCACTTTCTGCAGATAGTAGACCCCCATTTACGAGCCCAACAAAAAGTGCTTTTTCCAAAGCAGAGATTGAAGTGCTAAAACACTGGATAACGAACGGAGGTTCATTATTCTTAATAGCGGATCATATGCCTTTTGCTGGCGCAGCCGCCGAATTAGGAAAAGCTTTTGGATTTAAGTTCTATGATAGTTTTTTGTTCGACAATGATCGTAGAGGGATTTTAGATTTTACAAGTGATAATGAAATGTTAGCATCTAATATCATTACTAAAGGTAGAAACACAGATGAAACAGTTCAAAAAGTTGTAACGTTTACGGGCCAAGCTTTTGAAACACCCGCAGAGGCACGGTCAATTTTAAAGTTAAATGAAAAATATACTGTCCATTTACCAGACACCATGTGGGTTTTTAATGATAAAATCGAGCAATTTAAGGCTTCAAATTTGTCGCAAGGTGCAATCTTAGAATTCGGTAAAGGGCGTGTGGCTGTATTTGGAGAAGCGGCTATGTTTACCGGGCAATTAGCAGGACAACAACGACGCAAGGTAGGTATGAACGCCGACTATGCTTCTCAGAATTACAAGCTACTTTTAAATATAATACATTGGTTAGATCGACTCTATTAACAGTATGAAAAAACAATTACTAAGTGTTATCTGTGTGCTTGCATTGTTCAAAATAGAAGCTCAGAACCCTATGTTGAAAATTGCAGATAGTATTTTGAATACTGGCGATTATCAATTAGCATTAATTAAATTGCAAGAAGTCGAAAACCCGTCTTCTTCGATATTAGAACGAATTGCATCGACATTTCAAAAAGTAGGTAACCATTCTAAAGCAATTTCTTATTATAACAAAGCGTATACCTTAAATCCTTCTGATAAGATTAAAGAAAGATTAGGTGTGAGTTATCAGTTTATGGGAAATGTGGCTAAAACGATCACGTTATATCAAGAAGTTCTTGAAGAGAACCCTAACAATTTGTTATTAAAATATACACTAGCAAAATTGTACATGGGAGAACGACAGGTAAAAAAGGCAATACAATTATTCACTGAATTGAGCGAGCAAGACCCAAAAAACCCCAATTATCATTATTACCTAGGCCTGGCATATGATAAGGTGAAAAAAGATCCTTCAATAGGATTTTTAAAAGCCTTTGAGTTAGATTCTACCCATTTAAAAAGTATGTATCGATTGGCTAAATTTTATCGAGCCATTGACGTTAGGGATTCGGCAAGTTTATTCATCGATAAAGGCTTAGAAATAAATCCGGAAAGTATAAATTTCAATCAGTTAAAAGCAAAAGATGCCTTCTATAAAAAAGAATATGACGTTGCTTTAAAACATCTTGATAAATTAGATACGTTAGGATTTAAAACCTTATTCACGTACAAAATGTACGGATTGACCTATTTAAAACTAGAAGATTTTGAAAATGCGGAGACTTATTTTTTAAAAGCAAAAGAAAAGGACATACAAGATGATGAGGTTCATTATAATTTGGGGCTAGTTTATGCTAATTTAAAAAAATATAAAAAAGCTCAAATGGCTTTTATGATGTCGATGTATTTACAGAAACCTCAACTAGATAAACATTATTATCATTTAGGAATGTTGCAATTGTCACAAAAGGAGCAAAAGAAGGCGATAAAATTATTTGAAAAAGGCCTAGAATCGAATCCTCGAAATAAAACAATACTGTTTCAAATTGCCTTAGCTACAGATAGTTATTATAAAGATAAAAAGATTGCTTTAAAACAGTATAAACGCTATTTAGATAGATTTCAATCACTAGATAGAGAAGAGACCGCCTACGTAGAAAGGCGTGTGAAAGAGATCAAGAAGGCACTGTTTATAAAAGGTGAAAAAGTTGAGTAACACCGTTTAGCAAAAAATTGTACTTTCACATTGTCAATTAAATAACAATGTTGGGGCGAGTTTGTAAACTCTTATTGGTATGTCTACTCTGTACTTCGTGTGATTATTTTTCATCTCAAAAAAGTACAGCAACTACTACTATTCAGTTATTGCCGGCCGTGGTCGATTTTACATCAGTTACCAAGTATCCACTTTTCCCAGATTGCAATGATGCGAAAGAAGATGGTAATCGCAAAGAATGTTTTGAAACTTCGATCACTCAAAAACTTACTGAATTACTTGCAAAACATGAGTTGAGGGTAGATCGTGAAGTAAATGATAAAGTTTCCATCGATATATTAATTGACCTTACGAATAGGGCATCATTAGTAAGAATAAATTCGCCGCAAATAATTACTAAAGAATTGCCAAATTTGGAAGAAATTATTAGAGAGAGTATTCGTGAACTTCCACCCATAGAGCCCGCAAGAAAAAATGGTATGCGCGTAAAATCACAATACAGAATGGAAATAATAATTCAGATGATTTAATTAAAAACGAATCGCCAATTTTTTCATCAATCGGAGAACTTCAATATAAAGCCAGACAAGTGTGACAAGTAATCCCCAAGTTGCCACCCATTCATAATATTTAGGTGCACTGCCTACTTTACGGTCAATAAAATCAAAATCTAACAACAATGAAAAAGAAGCAATAATCGCTGCAATGACATTAAATCCAATTGCGAACCAAGAAGTACCCCAAACGAAAGGTAAACTCAATCCGAAAAAGGTTAAGATCCAATTGATGATATAGATGAACATAATTGTAACGGCGGCACTTATTATGACACTTCTAAAGCGTCGAGTTACCATAATGATTCGTAGTTGATATAGTAAAAGCATCACTAAAAAAGTAAGAATCGTGATACTTACAGCCTTCATAGGCATCCCTGGAAACCGAGTTTCAGCATAGGCCGAAATTCCTCCAAGAAATAAACCTTTTGACAGAGCGTATAAAGGAGTGGTAATAGGTGCCCATGTTCGTTTAAAAGAAGTTAGTAGACTAAATACAATGGCAGCTAACATTCCACCAGAAGTATACCATTTTACGTCAACACCTTTTTGGACTAAATCCCAAACATACCATGTTGTGAGCCCCAATAATACAAGAGAAAACAGTGATTTTATAAAAAGTCCGGTCATACTCATCCGTGCCGTCTTCGATTTTTCACGTTTCCAAATACTATGGCTAAATACCGGATTTGAAGTATTGTAATTGAGAATTGACATGGTTGTGAGGTTATTTTTTAAAGGTTCTTCCTTTCCAAGAATATCTCGATTTGAGCGAGTTAATAAGTACAAACATAATAAAAAGAGGGTATAGTAAACTGCTTATCGGATAGTACCATATTACATTACGTTGTTTAAAAAAACTGCCAGCGCTCCATATTAGTAAGAAATCGATGCAAAATTTGATAGAGAAAACAATGAGTAAAACATACGATAAATTGAAATGAAAGAGGATTCCAAAAAGCAAAACAAGAACAAATGTGTTCATCCCTAATATAATGACGCTTACGAGCCGACTAAACGTGTTGGTATATGCAGTAGATTTTGCCGCCCAACGCGTTCGCTGCTGTATCAATTTGCTTAATGTAGGCTGAGGCTGAGTGATCACCAGGGCATCATCTGATTTTAAATAGTGAACATCATCGGGATATTGCTGCACCATTTTCTCTAATAAAAAAATATCGTCTCCACTGGCAATATTAGTGTTGCCTTCAAAACCTTTGATCTTAAAAAAAGTTTGTTTACTATAGCACAAGTTAGCCCCATTGCACAGAAATGGTTTTTGAATACCAAAGCCTCCAATGGTGCTTCCCATCAAACTTAAAAAATCAATATGTTGAAAACGTTCTAACAATGTGTTTTTAGAGCTATATGTTACAGGCCCAACGATAAGCTTAGGATTCTTTTTTTTGATAAAATGATCAAAAGTTTGTAGCCATTTTTTTGGAATCGAACAGTCGGCATCGGTAGTGAGTATCCAATCTGACGAAGCTTGCTGTATAGCTGTGTAAATGGCATCTTTTTTAGGAGAATTTGAGGTCCTCTCATTTTCTATAACCTTGAACTTACAGTGAGAGTTAGCGAAAAAATCATTAATTATTTGTGCAGATATATCTTTTGAAGCATCATCAACAAAAATGAGTTCATAATTTTCTGTAGGATAAGCAAGTGCTTCTAAACTGTGTAATAGTGTAGGTAAATCTGAAGCTTCGTTGCGAAAAGGGATTATAATCGAAAAGTTGGTGTCGTGTGAAGGTTTTACCGTGTGGAACGGCGTCACAGAATCAAAACCAATAATCAAAGAAGTTATGAGCGCACTATACAAAAATGTTATGATGATTGCCGCTAGTATCATAGTTTTGTATGGATCGTTTTAGGAATAGTTGAAAGGCTAAAGTTAAGTACAAAGTAACTTCCAAAAATTGCTGGAATTCCAAAATTCAAGATCCACATAACTAATGATATCGTCACGATTACAAGTTCATAGGTTCCAGCGAAACTAAAAACCCATAAGGCTACAGAGCCTTTAATTAACCAATCAAAAAAGCTCAGACTCGGTATTAGAGATGCCAATATATACATGCTCGAAATAAACGATATGGCAGTTGAATAAGCAATAGGCACATCAAAAACGGTTACTAAAAAATAGAACTGATGTGAAAAAATGAGATATCTAATGATTGAAAATAGCATGGTTGTAAAATGAACACGCAAAGGAATACTTTTGATGAATGTAATAATTTTATCAATATAAAATCCTCGAATTTTTTTAAAGCCAAATTTTCTGCCAAAGAAAACAAAAGCGATTAGTAATGCGATTAAGTAGCCCAATCTGCGAAGGCGAAAGAATTCAATTTCTACAGTAAAATGGGTCAAAAAGTAACTCAGTCCTACAATTCCGAAAATAGTAGTAACGAGCATCTGGGAGCTATTACTAATTAAATTCATTAACATGATTTTTCGGCGCTTTCTTTTTTCATAATAAATCGCCTTAGCACCATATTCTCCTATTCTATTTGGTGTAAATAGAGATGCTGTTAGTGAACCTAAACTTTGTTTGGCTGCATTTAAAAATGAAATGTTGTGCACAAAAGAGGCGAGCGTTTTCCATTTTAAAATTTCAAAAAACCAATTTAGAAAAGTAAATAATAATAGGGTGAAAATTACCTTATGGTTGTTGAAAATAGTAGTTTCTATCTGAGAAACGAAAACAGAAAATTCAAGTTGTTCATTGTGTACAATCTTGTTATATATAAAATAAAAAGCACCAACAATAATAGTTAACTTAATAAGGAGAAATAAGAATTGTTTAGTTTTGTATTGCAACGAATTGTACATTAGTGCAAAGTAAATAAATATTTGTTATTCTTACGAGAGTACTCATATTCGATATGAGTGAACATGTATCTAGCTATTAATGAGGGATGAGATAAAAATAAAAGTGTTATCGAAAGATGATTTAGTATCTTTTAGAGAATTAATTACATTGTTTCAAGAGGTGTTTGATCATAGCGATGATGATCTACCGACGAATGGGTATTTGACAGAATTACTTTTAAAATCTGATTTTGTCGTTCTTGTTGCCATTTATGATCAACAGATTGTCGGTGGTTTAACAGCATATGAAATTAGGAAATATCATAAAGAAGCTACAGAGCTTTTTATATACGATATTGCTGTGAAACGTGAGTTTCAACGGAAAGGAATTGGTAAGGCATTATTGTCAAAGTTGAAGTCACTCAGTTCAGAAAGAGGAATAGATGAAATGTTTGTGGCGGCACATGCAGATGATGTGCAAGCTCTTCAATTTTATAAAGGTACAGGTGGAGAACAGGAAAAAGTAGTCCACTTTAATTATTATAATTAATTAACTTGAATACAGAGAAAATTATTTTAGGGATTGATCCTGGAACCACTATTATGGGTTTCGGATTGATAAAAGTGGTCAAGAAGGAGATGCAGTTTATGCAATTGAATGAATTGATCTTAAAGAAGTATGATGATCACTATGTCAAGCTGAAATTAATTTTCGAACGTACTGTGGAATTAATCGATACATATCACCCAGATGAAATTGCTATCGAAGCACCATTTTTTGGTAAGAATGTACAGAGTATGTTAAAGCTAGGCCGTGCACAAGGCGTGGCGATGGCCGCTGGCTTGTCTAGAGAAGTACCCATCACCGAGTATTCACCTAAGAAAATAAAAATGGCAATTACCGGTAATGGAAATGCCAGTAAAGAACAAGTGGCAAAAATGCTGCAAAACACATTAGGTTTGAAAGAACTACCTAAAAACTTAGATTCTACCGATGGTTTAGCTGCTGCCGTTTGTCATTTTTACAATGCAGGAAAAGTCGACACTGGCAAAAGCTACTCCGGATGGGGTGCTTTTGTAAAACAAAACCAAGATAAAATAAGGTAAATTGGCCGGTATCTATATTCATATCCCTTTTTGTAAACAGGCATGTCATTATTGTGATTTTCATTTTTCTACATCGCTGAAGCGGAAAGATGAAATGCTAGAGGCTTTGAATGCCGAAATGATACTAAGACAAGAGGAACTAGCAGATGAACCAATTGAAACCATCTATTTTGGAGGAGGCACACCAAGTGTTTTATCGGTGAATGAATTACAGCGATTGGTCGATACTGTTTATCAAAATTATAAAGTATCATACGACCCAGAAATTTCTTTAGAAGCGAATCCCGACGATTTAACAGCGGCTAAAATTCTAGAATTAGCTGAAAGCCCAATAAATAGATTAAGTATCGGAATTCAATCTTTTTTTGATGAAGATTTGGTACTTATGAATCGAGCTCATAATGCAGAAGAGGCGATAAATTCTCTGTCAATGGCAACACGTCACTTTGAGAATATTACCATTGACTTGATTTATGGAATTCCGAATATGACGAATAAAAGATGGAAAGAAAATTTGCAAAAAGCCTTCGATCTTGGTGTGAATCATATCTCGAGTTATGCCCTTACAGTAGAACCTAAAACAGCATTAGATACCTTTATCCGTCAAGGAAAATATCCAAAAGTATCAGAAGAGACAGCCTTGGCGCACTTTACTATGTTAGTGAACGAGACCGAAAAACACGGTTTTATACAGTATGAAATTTCAAATTTTGGAAAACCAGAATTTTTTTCCAAACATAATACTTCTTATTGGCAAGGAAAACCATATCTGGGTTTTGGACCTTCGGCTCATTCCTTTAATAATAATATACGTAGTTGGAATGTGTCTAACAACCCTTCATATATAAAGTCAATTCAACAAGGTGAATTACCTAAAGAGAGTGAAACATTGACTAAAGAAGATAGGTTCAATGAATATGTGATGACAGGGCTGAGAACAATATGGGGCGTTTCATTTAATGAAGTAGAAAATCGCTTTGGGCAATCATTTAAAAATCAATTATATAAAAATGCACAGTATTTCATTACTCAAAAATTGCTGATAATTATGGAGAATGGTGAGAAATCTGAAGTTCTTAAAGCTACTGAGAAAGGTAAATTTTTGATTGATGGAATTGCGTCTGACTTGTTCATGATTTAGTATATTTGGTATATGATTGCTATAATTACTTACAATTCTCGTAAACATCAGATTGATTTGTCGAAACCACTTGATATTTCAATGCCTTTGAAAGATTCAAAAGACAATGTAAATGCCTGGTATATTGGAAAACCTAAAATAAAACCTGCCAAAATTGACGGTGATATAATTAGTGTATCTGCTGGTGCCGTGGTCAATTTTAATAATATAAAATTCAATCCACATGCACATGGTACTCATACCGAATGTGTAGGTCATATTACCGAAGAGAACCATTCGATCAATCGAAACTTAAAAAAATTCTTTTTTTTGGCTGAACTCATTACGGTGGCTCCAGAAAAACAAGGAGATGATTTTGTTATTTCGAGGAAACAGTTACAATTTGCCATTGGGAATAAGAAAAGAGAAGCGATTATTTTACGAACGATTCCAAATACAAACGAAAAGATAAGTATGCAATATTCACATACGAATCCACCATATTTGTTAGAAGATGCAGCTATCTTGTTAAAAGAAAAAGGGGTGAAACATCTACTCATTGATTTGCCAAGTGTTGATAAAGAAAAAGATGATGGTGAATTGTTATCGCATAATGCTTTTTGGAATACTTCAGGAAAGTTGAGGCTAGATGCAACAATTACCGAATTTATTTTTGTAAATAATGATATTGACGACGGAACGTATTTTTTAAATATTCAGGTGGCACCTTTCGAAAACGATGCGTCGCCAAGCCGTCCTGTTTTGTATAAAATTGAAAATGGTTGAGATTTCTAAAGATAAGGATAGGTTAGATATACCTGCGATACACGCTTTTTTAACCGATAGTTATTGGGCCAAAGGGAGAACAATAAAAGAGGTTAAAAACACAATTGTAAATTCATTATGTTTTGGTGTTTATGTTGATGCTGTTCAAGTTGGCTTTGCGCGAGTTTGTACTGATTATACCGTTTTTGCTTATTTAATGGATGTTTTTATATTGCCACAGTACCGAGAAAAGGGTATTCAAAAACTTTAATGAAAGAGATTGTAAATGACCCTCAATTGCAGAATTGTCATACCTGGATGCTAAAAACAGCTGACGCTCATGGTTTATATAAGCAATTTAATTTTGAAGAATTACATAATGCTAATTTAGTAATGGAAAGATTATTAAAATGAATATTGAAGAAGTAAGAGACTATTGTTTGAATAAGAAAGGCGTGACAGAAGAATTTCCTTTTGATGAGCAGACCTTGGTTTTTAAAGTACTGGGTAAAATGTTTGTATTATCAGGGTTGGAGCGTCTACCTCCTCAAATTAATTTGAAATGTGATCCAGAACGTTCAATCGCTCTAAGAGATGAATATGACGGCCTTATTTATGGAGGGTATCATATGAATAAAAAACTATGGAATACCTTAGAAATTACAAATTTACCTCATGCCTTGATTTTTGAATTAATTGATCATTCTTATGACTTGGTTGTTGCTAAAATGCCAAAGAAATTAAGAGATCAATTTAAGTTGCTAGATTAGTTTAATCGAAATAAACCGTTGATCGCAGTAAAATGTCATTTTATCGATACTTCCGGTCAGATTAACTAATAATAGGTGCGTTATACTTTGATGTGGTATATATTTGAACTGTTGTTAAGAAACAAAAGAAGATTAATTAAGGGGGCTTAAGATATATTATCTACTTTTTTTGAATAAAATCTTAACACTATTTTTCATATCATTTAGAAACAAACTTTGGTCGAAAGATCGAAGTTTTTTTCGTTAGAACAGGTTTCTGTGGTAGTAGTTTGCCTGAGAATATAATTATTGTACTATTGCAAAAGATATAGTAGCAAATAAATATGAGTGTTTTAAAGGAATTAGAAAAAAGAAGTGCTTCCAAATGCGAGTTGTGCGGTGCGAGCGAAAACCTAAATGTTTATGAAGTTCCTTCTGCTTCAATAGGTGGTGTGGATGGAAGTTTGTTGACCTGTCAAACCTGTATTGAACAAATCGAAGACCCTGCCAAAATACAGGTGAATCATTGGCGCTGTTTAAATGATAGTATGTGGAGTGAATATCCTCCAGTAAAGGTAGTAGCATGGCGTATGTTGTCTCGCTTGAAGGCAGAAGGTTGGCCTCAAGATTTGTTGGACATGCTGTATTTGGATGAAGAAACCTTGACTTGGGCGAAAGCAACTGGTGAAGGAGAAGATGAAAGTGAGAAAATAATTCATCGGGATGTGAACGGAGTTATTTTAGAAGCAGGAGATTCGGTTGTATTGATTAAAGATTTGAAGGTAAAAGGTTCTAGTATGGTTGCAAAACAAGGAACAGCAGTTCGCAGAATTTCATTAGATCATGATAATGCCGAATATATTGAAGGAAAAGTCGATGGGCAACATATTGTGATTATTACGCAGTACGTAAAGAAAATATCATAGCAATTGGACACAAAAGAAAAGGGCTTACCAGAACGGTAAGCCTTTTATTTTAATTTTTAATTTGATCAAAATCTTTTTTGGTGATCTCTTTTCGCGATAAAAATATGAGCGGTCTGTAAGAGTTTCCTTTTTGGGTTAACATATGTAACTTTCCATATTTCTTTTTAAGCTCTGATGTTTGGTGGTATGATATTCTTTGACCTTCAAAATAAAATTGCCCTCCTTTATTCTTCATTTCACGCATAAAGTTGGCGTATCCTGTTCCATATTTTTTTTGCGAAGTCTGTTTTTTCGTGTCAACGCGAATTGGTTTCTTTGATAAGTACACATTCGGATTGTCTGAATCATGGTCTCTAACTTGAATGTGCATATTGCTTCTTTTCTTTAACAATTCGATTGCTCTGTCAGATGATACTTTTTCACCATCATAATAGAAGGTTGCTCCTTTTTTCGCCAAATCAATGATGTGATCTAACGGGTTTGGTGGAATGACAGGAGTAGGCAGAATTTCTTCTATCTCTTCAACAATTTCTCGCTCGTCCATGACTTCTCTTTCCTCAATAACTTCAAGTTCCTCGATGACTTCTCTTTCCTCAATGATTTCTCTTTCCTCGATGATTTCTCTTTCCTCGATGATCTCTTGCTCTTCGATAATTCCCGGCTCAGATGGTGGTGGAATATTAGATTTTTTGCTTTTACGAACTCTTTTTTTCTCAGGAATCGGAGGTGGTGGTGGTGGAATTGTTACATTTTCCTTTTTAGCCATGAATAAGAACTTTTCATGTAACTTCATTACATTGTCGTATAAACGTTCTAAATCTGTATAATTTTCTTTGGTTCTATTATAATTACCAACGGCTTTCCCATATTTTTCTGCGAGTTCTGTAAATTGTTTAGAAATGACTTGTAGTTTTTCAGAACCTTGGTTCATATAATTTTTTACCATTGGCGGTGGTGGAGGGGGAGGTGGAAAATTTGGAAATGGCTGTGCCTTTGATTTCTGAGCTTTGGTCATTAAGCTATAGATATATTTAAGCTTTTCAACATCTTTAAGTTTGACTATCATATTTTCTTTAGACATCGAATTATAATGTTTTGCTAACTTGTTATATGTTGCCAATTGCTCAGGGGTTGCCTTTTCTTGCTTCTGTATTTTTCTTGTACTTTCTTTTAGTAATCGGCTCATTTCAAGACCTTTTGAAGTCATTAAATTATAATGATATTTTTGAGGTAAATGAGCTAACGAAGAGATGTTATTTTTCGAAAATGTGACAAAGTCGGTAGATTTGTACCTTTTCAATTTGGTGTTGTCAATGAGTACACCGTTTATTCTAACTACATACGTTGAAGCATCTTTAAGTTTTTCAAATTCTAAATTGGAAATTTGTTCTTTCGTGTGGATATCTGGTGGAAAAATTAACCACTTTTTTTTGTGTAATTCTGAAAGTTCAGAGAATTTATTAGGTTGCTTTTCTCCAAATTTATTTTTTATCCAGAATGTTTGCTTGGTGTAGTAGAAATTTGGAGATCCGTCGTTCCATTTTTTATTATATTCAATGACTTCGTTTCTAGTTATCTTATCCTGATTTTCGAGAACTTTTTCCTCAATCTGTGGGTCGTATTGCTCTACCGTAACTCTTTCGCTAAACCCGTAAACTAGTAGGGCCAACAGTGGTAGTAAGATCAAAACTCTAACCAGGCCCGCTCTTTTGGATGTTTGTGTTTTCATAATAATAAATCGTTTTTTGATGAATGAATAATTAATAGCATTGGTCAATGTTGGATGATAATCTGTTGACGAAAAACTGAGTAATATATTTTGATAAACAGATGTGCTCTTGCCCTGATTTAGAACTGCCTGATCTGCTAGAAATTCATGGTTTAATTTAATGGCTTGCTTTGTGAAATAGAGTAACGGATTGAACCAAAATACGATGTGTACTAATTCAATCATTAGAATATCTAACGAATGCTTTTGTTTTGCATGAGTTTCTTCATGAATGATTACTTCTTGCGGTATTTGTTTTGTTTCGAAGGCGTATCTATCTAGAAAAATATAATTAAAAAAAGTATGCGGAATCGTTAGATCTTCTAATAATACGTTGATAAAGGACTTCGTTTTTAAATGTGGGTTTTTGCGAATCTTAATAACGATTTCGTATAAATTATAGCTAAACTTAAGTGTAAAAAGAAGCACTCCGAAACCGTAAATAGTCCATAAAATAATTGGTATATAGTTGATAGGGAGCATGGGCTCTTGTTCAAAGCCAATCATAGAATTTTGATCTAACATGGTAAATTCTTCTATGGGAGTAACAAAAACATAGCTAGTAAATGTAACCAGGGGTATACCAAAAGATGCAACTAACGCCCCGAGTAAATAGAAACGCTTAAAAATATGCATCCGTTCTTTTTCTAATAAAAGTTTGTAGAAAAGTAAGAAGATAAGTAGGCAGGCACTAGATTTTAAGATATAGAATAGCATAATTATTTCTTTTTAAGTTCATTGTCAATTAGTTTCTTTAAATCCTCTAACTCGTTCTTAGATAAATCTGTTTCTTGAGTAAAGAAAGAAGCGAATTGAGAAGCGCTGTCATTAAAAAAGTTCTTGATAAGTCCATTTACGTGTTTTGAGAAATAATCCTTTTTCTTGACAAGCGGATAATATTCTCTAGATTTTCCGTACAATTTATAAGCAACAAAACCTTTGTCTGTCATCCGTTTTAAAAGCGTAGCAACAGTTGTTGTTGCTGGCTTTGGATCTTGAAATGCATTCAGTAGATCTTTCATAAAAGCTTTTTCGAGCTTCCATAGATGTTGCATTAATTGTTCTTCGGTTTTTGATAATTGCATTGCTCTACAAATTTAGAATTAACTCTACAAATGTAGAATAAAAAAATAAAACAACAAAATTTTGGTAAGAAATATTAGAAAGAATATGTCTTTTTATAGTGCAATGGCGTCTTTTTTTTGAGGGATTTGAACTTTCTATTAAAGTTAGAAATATTTGTGAATCCAGACGCCAATGCAATATCTAATATAGTTAATTCGTGTGTTTTACTTAAGAGCTTGCAAGCATGTTCGACTCTTATTTCCGTTAGAAATTGAACATAGGTTTTGTTTGTTCTCGATTTGAAGTATTTGCAAAAAGCATTCGGAGATAGATTGGCAATACTTGAGATTTGACTTAGGCTAATGGGCTGGTCGTAATGACTCATGGTATATGCTACTACTTTACTCATGCGTTCTCCCTCAGCATTCGAATAATTTTTTGGATAAATAAAAGATGATAATTGCTGGTAATTAGAATTACTAATAGTCTGTAAAATTTTAAAAAAAATGATAAAACGCTCTAGTTTATCTACTTTTTTTAACTGGAGAAACAGATCTTTTAATTGTTCAATATTGGATATCACTTTTAGTCCATAGATGGCATTTTTAAAGAAAGATTGTAACGACTCAAATTCATCTAGTTCAAAAAAACTCCTGCTTAAAGATGAGTTATTTACGAATAACGAAAGCATCAATGATTTTTCGTTTTTAATCGGATCACTTTTAAAGACATGAGGTATGTTACTCCCAATAATAATGACATCTCCCATTTCGTATTTATTAATAGAATCACCAATTACCAGCGTTCCTGTTCCCTTGGCTATATAGCTCAATTGAATTTCTTCATGTTGGTGTAATTTATCATAAAATATATCGGTAAAATCTTCTTGATAAATAAGAGCAACATTATCCTGTTTAGGTATATTAAACGGTAATACTTTCATAATGAATTTGTGCGAATATTATTCAAATGTATTTATAAATTATAAAAAATGGATAATATTATATCAAAAATGGATAATTACCAAGTAGTATCAATGCTTGCTATTTGGTAGTTTTGTTTAAAATAAATATATCATATGAGTATAGAATGGAAAGGCGTAATGCCAGCAGTAACTACGCAATTTACAGCGAATGACGAGTTAGATTTAGAAATGTTCAAGGTCAACATTCAAGCACAATTAGAAGCGGGTGTACATGGAATTGTGTTAGGTGGTACTTTAGGTGAAGCCAGTACTTTGTCTGACGAAGAAGGTAGAAAATTAACTAGAGAAACTGTTGCTTTCGTCGATGGTAAAGTTCCTGTTTTAATGAATATTGCAGAGCAAACAACCAAAGCTGCAATTGCATTGGCAAAAGCTGCTGAAGAAGATGGAGCAAGTGGTTTAATGATGTTGCCTCCTATGCGTTATAAGGCAAGTGATGCAGAAATTGTTACCTATTTTAAAACAGTTGCAAATAGCACATCTTTACCGATTATGATTTACAATAATCCCGTTGACTATAAATTATTGGTAACTTTAGACATGTTTCAAGAGCTTTTAGATGCTTGTCCTAATATTCAAGCGGTAAAAGAATCGACAAGAGATACGACTAATATTACGAGAATTAAGAATAGATTTGGAGATCGTTTGGCAATTATGACAGGTGTAGATACCCTGGCTTTAGAAAGTTTGGTGTTAGGTGCCGATGGTTGGGTTGCAGGTTTGGTAGATGCTTTTCCTGCAGAAACAGTTGCAATTTACGAGTTAGTAAAGTCAGGTAGAATTGATGAAGCTATAGCTATATACAGATGGTTTATGCCTCTTTTAGAGTTAGACATTCATCCCAAGCTAGTACAATATATTAAAATGGCGTCGGTACATACGGGTATTGGAAATGAATATGTGAGAGCTCCGAGATTAATTTTGCAAGGAGGAGAAAGAACAAGAATAGAAAAAATAATAACGGATGCTTTAGCGGTAAGACCAACATTACCCAATTACATGAATTTATAAATGTTAGAAATAAGACCAACATGTGAGAATTGCAACGACAGTTTGCCTTACAATACTGCAAATGCTATGATATGTACTTTTGAATGTACCTTTTGCGCTGCTTGTGTTGAGAATATACTGCATCATGTTTGTCCGAATTGTGGAGGTGATTTCGAAAAACGTCCAATAAGACCAAAAGAGTTATTAAAGAAATACCCAGTTTCAACGAATATTGTTCATAAGCCCGTTGATATTGAAGCTCATTTAAAACGCATACAAAAAAAATGATAACAGGAAAAAATTATATCGGCAATCAATTATCTGCTAAAGGTTCTAAAACGTACAAAACGTTTAATCCGCAATTGAATCTTGAAAATGATTCTATTTATGTTGAGGCCAATTCTGAGGAAATTGAAGCAGCTACGAAGTTGGCTACGGCCGCTTTTAAAACTTACAGTACAATGACCGGAGAGCGAAAAGCGGCATTTTTGAATGCGATCGCTGACGAGATTTTAGCTTTAGGCGACAAGTTACTTGACACCTATGTTTCTGAAAGTGGATTGCCTAAAGGTAGGGCACAAGGAGAACGAGGAAGAACCATAGGGCAGTTAAGGTCTTTTGCCAACCTGGTTAAAGATGGTTCTTGGGTAGAAGCAACAATAGACACTGCCCAACCAGATCGTCAACCAATGCCAAAAGTAGATTTACGGAAAATGCTAGTTCCATTAGGTCCAATTGTCGTTTTTGGAGCCTCAAACTTTCCTTTGGCATTTTCTACCGCTGGAGGCGATACGTCAGCAGCATTGGCGGCGGGGTGTCCCGTAATTGTGAAATCACACCCTATGCACGCCGGAACGGGAGAATTGGTAGCTTCGGCCATAATAAAAGCTGCCGAAAAAACCGGTATGCCGAACGGTGTATTTTCTAATTTAAATAGTAGTGGAATAGAGGTTGGACAAGAATTAGTGCAACATCCAATTGTTAAAGGAGTTGGTTTTACAGGAAGTATTCGCGGAGGTCGTGCATTATTCGATCTCGCAGCGAAAAGATCAGAACCAATCCCCGTGTTTGCCGAAATGGGAAGTGTAAATCCGGTAATTATTTTACCCGAGGCTTTGAAAAAAAGAGGAAATGATTTGGCTGAGACCTACGCCAAATCAATTACGTTAGGTGCTGGACAGTTTTGTACGAATCCAGGTTTAATATTGGGAATTGGAGGCGATGAACTCACCAGTTTTGTGGTCAAGCTATCAGAAGAAATTGTGAAAGTTGAACCTTCTTGTATGCTGCATCCAAATATAAGTGGAGCTTATATGAAAAACAAGGCAACTGCACTTTCTCAATCAGGACTAGAAATAGTAGCAGATTATGAAGGTGATGTGAATGTAAATTATGGACAACAAACGATTGCAACAGTTGATGGGGATACATTTTTAGAAAACACCATCTTGCATCGAGAAGTATTTGGACCATTTTCTATGGTGGTAAATTGTAAAAATGCAGAGCAATTAGAAACCATTATTTCTAAATTAGAAGGACAACTTACGGGTACGGTGATTGCAGAAGATAGTGAGATTTCTACATACGTTAGCGCAATTAAGTCGCTTAAAAATAGAGTAGGGCGCATTATCTTTAATGGAGTTCCAACAGGTGTTGAAGTGTGTCCTTCAATGTTACATGGTGGACCATATCCTGCATCGACCGATAGTAGGTTTACCGCCGTGGGTATACATTCAATTAAACGTTGGGTACGACCGTTCTCCTATCAGAGTTGGCCAGATGACCTTTTGCCTGAAGAGCTTAAAAACGAAAATCCGTTACAGATTTCCAGGTCAGTCAACAACAAACAAACTAAAGATAAAATATAAGCATTATGAAACTCTTTAAAATTTCCTCGTTGTTGATATGTCTTACTTTTTTGAGCTGTAATAAGAATGAAGTTCTAAATGAATCCATGCAACTTCAAGAAATAATTGAAGAGTATCATGCCTATGAAAGTTATGATAAAGGGATATTTCCATTAGGTTTATTTACTAAAGAGCGATATAAAAAAGATGCAGAGTTTTCGCAATCATTGTTGGATAAATTGATGAAACTGAAGGGAGATAATCTCACCGAAACTGAAAATATATCATTAGAATTATTGAAGTTTAGACTCCAAGATACCATTGATTTTAATACATTCGAGCGATTTTTGAACCCTCTATTGTCTGATTCCGGTTTTCATGTGAGTTTACCCTATATGGTGCGTCCCATAACCAATTATAAACAGGCAAAAGAATATCTGAGGAAATTGAATGCATTACCTGCATATGTCGATCAAAATTTAAAACTTATCAAAGAAGGTTTAGAAAAAGGAGTGTCTCAACCTAGAGTTATTTTTAAAGGATATGAATCTACGTATGACAAGCATATTGTAGATGCGATAGAAGATAGTTTTTTCTATACACCGTTTAAGGATGTCACTTCAGTTTTAACTGAAAATCAAAGCGATTCTGTAATCGATGCGGCAAAAAAAACATTAGCCAATAATGTGATTCCTCAGTTTGAACGAATTAAGAATTTCTTTGAAAAAGAGTATATTCCTAAAACACGAACAACCTTAGGAGTTTCTGACACGCCTGGAGGTAGCGAGTATTATCAAAATAGAATCAACTATTATACAACAAGTACTCAGTATTCTGCAAACGATATTCATGAAATTGGATTAAAAGAAGTTGCACGCATCAAACAAGAAATGGAAAGCATTATTGACGATCTAGATTTTAAGGGGTCTTTTGAAGACTTCTTTCAATTCTTGAGATCAGATAAACAATTTTATGCGGAAACTCCAGATGAATTATTAATGATTGCAAGAGATATGGCAAAAAGAGCAGATGCTCAACTCCCGCGTTTTTTCAAAACCTTACCTCGGAAACCATATGGAGTTGCGCCTGTACCGGATGCTATTGCGCCCAAGTATACTACCGGTCGATATATAGGAACTTCAAAAAACAGTACAGATCCAGGGTATTATTGGGTGAACACTTATGATTTGCCAAGTAGAACGTTGTATACTATGCCTGCATTGACAGTTCATGAAGCTGTACCGGGTCATCATTTACAAGGAAGTCTAAATAATGAACTCGGAGATAGCATTCCTACATTTAGGAAAAATATGTATCTCTCCGCATACGGAGAAGGCTGGGGCTTGTATTGCGAGTTTTTAGCTGATGAAATGGGAATGTACACAACTCCTTATGAAAAATTTGGACAATTAACCTATGAAATGTGGCGTGCTTGTCGATTGGTCGTTGATACTGGAATTCATGCAAAAGGTTGGAGTCGAGAACAGGTCGTAAATTATATGGCCTCAAATACGGCACTTTCAATACATGAGATTAACACCGAAACTGATCGTTATATCTCTTGGCCAGGCCAAGCGCTATCTTACAAAATTGGAGAGTTGAAAATTAGAGAGTTAAGAAAAAAAGCTGAAACAGAATTGGGTAACAAATTTGACATCAGAGCATTTCATGAAGTCATTTTAGAACAAGGAACGGTGACGCTTGCTATTCTAGAAAATAGAATGAATGCGTTTATAGAAAAGGTGAAAAATGAATAAAAGTGTATTCAATTGTATAGATGCTCATACATGCGGAAATCCGGTGCGCGTAGTTGTCGATGGAATTCCTGTCTTAAAGGGCGATTCAATGAGCAAAAAGCGGCAACATTTTTTACAAGAATACGATTGGATTCGCAAGGGTTTAATGTTTGAACCTCGCGGTCATGACATGATGAGCGGTAGCATGTTGTTTCCGCCGCATGATCCTGATAATGATTTTGCCATTTTGTTTATTGAAACTTCTGGTTGTTTACCCATGTGTGGGCACGGAACTATTGGCACTATTACTATTGCAATTGAAGAAGGTTTAGTCACACCTAAAACACCCGGTAAAATTAAGATGGAAGCTCCAGCCGGATTAGTTGAGATAGAATATCAACAATCTGGCACAAAAGTAGATTGGGTAAAGTTGACGAATGTAAAGAGTTATTTAGCGGCAAAAGAATTAACAGTTGAATGTCCTGATTTAGGAGAAATTATTTTTGATGTTTCCTACGGAGGTAACTATTATGCTATTATAGATCCACAAAAAAACTTTTCAGGAATTCAAGATTTTACAGCGTCAAAAATCATTCAATATTCTCAGGTGGTAAGAGATCGTATTAACGCGAAATACCCAAATACATTTATACATCCCGAGAATGAAACCATTCGAGATGTGACACATCTGCTTTGGACTGGAGATCCAATTCATAAAGATTCATCAGGGAGAAATGCCGTATTTTACGGAGATAAAGCTATAGATAGAAGTCCGTGTGGAACTGGAACTTCTGCACGTATGGCCCAGCTATATGCCAAAGGAAAATTGAATAAAAAGGAAGAATTCATTCATGAAAGTTTTATTGGTTCAACCTTTATTGGTCGTGTTGAAGAAGAAACCACTCTGAATGGAAAGTTAGCGATAATACCAAGTGTGCAAGGTTGGGCAAAAATATATGGCTATAATACCATTCATATAGATGAAGAAAATGATCCATATGCGCATGGATTTCAAGTTTTATAGTAGTGAAAAGAAAAATAGCACATATCGCGTTGGTGGTCAAAGATTATGATGAAGCCATAGATTTTTATGTTCATAAATTACACTTTAAAGTAATAGAAGATACTGTTTTAAATGAAAAGAAACGCTGGGTTTTGATTGCGCCATCAGCAGATAGTGCCTTTTCTTTGTTGCTTGCTAAAGCGGATGGTGAAACTCAAAAAGAATATATTGGAAATCAATCGGGTGGGCGTGTGTTTTTATTTATGAACACCGATAATTTTGATAGAGACTATCAAAACTTACTAGATCAAAAAATAAGAATAATTAGAGAGCCGAAAGAAGAACCATATGGTATTGTATGTGTATTTCGAGATTTATACGGAAATCTTTGGGATTTAATTGAACCCAAAAAAGAATAAAATGAAAAAATGTGTTGTTATTGGAGGAGGAATCGTCGGATTGTGCTCTGCCTATTACCTTCAAAAAGAAGGTCATGAAGTAACTGTAATTGATCAATCAAATATGGATGCTGGGGCATCCTATGTAAATGCCGGATATTTATCTCCAAGTCATATCATCCCTTTAGCTGCTCCTGGAGTTATGAAAAAAGGATTAAAATGGATGTTTAATGCTTCGAGTCCTCTATACATTAAACCACGTTTAGATCGAGATTTTTTGAAATGGGTCTGGGCATTTAATAAATCTTGCAATCCAAAACATGTGCAAAGATCGATTCCAGCAATTAAAGATATTGCCTTATTGAGCCAAGAGCTCTATGATGAGATAAGACATAGTCAAAACTTTACTTTTCACTATGAGAAAAAAGGATTGATGATGCTGTGTCAATCTGAGAAGGCATTAGATGAGGAAATAAAAGTGGCCGAATTGGCAAGAAATGAAGGGCTTGAAGTTGATAATTTAACTGCAGTGGAAGTTCGAAATTTAGAATCGAAAGTGGAATTAAATGTTCAAGGCGCTACGTATTATAAATGTGATTATCACACCACACCGCATGAATTTATGAAAGAAATGAAGGATTATTTGCAAGGTGTGGGTGTCCTGTTTTATAAAAATGAAAAAGTTAAAGACGTCATTTTCAAAGATAGAAAAATCACTACTCTTCTTACAACGAAACAAGAGATAAAAGGAGATGAATTTATATTAGCAGCGGGATCTTGGAGTAGCATTCTAAGCAAAAAAATAGGATTGCAATTATTGGTTCAGGCCGGCAAAGGATATCGGATGAATCGCTATAGAGAAACCAATATTACCATACCCTCTATTTTGGCAGAAGCGAAAGTTGCTATAACACCTATGAATGGATTTACACGTTTTGCGGGTACAATGGAAATCGCAGGAATCAATCATTATATTCGAAAAAAGAGAGTAGAAGCGATTGCGAATGCTGTGTTAAAATACTATCCTGATATTTCCATTTCTGAAGAAGAAAAAGCAGACGCCGATTCAGGATTAAGACCTGTTTCACCAGATGGTTTACCATATATTGGAAAGTCAAATAGGTGTCATAATCTTACAATTGCTACCGGTCATGCCATGATGGGATGGAGCATGGCTACTGCCACAGGAAAACTGGTTTCTGAAATTATATCAGAGAAAAAATTAACCATGAATATCGAAAATTTTCATCCAGATAGAAGATTTTGATATTTTTAAATACCTAAAAATAAGGCATTTAAAAATAAACTACCCAGAAACCACTAGTTTTCAAAATCATGGTTTTCGCTATTGTCTGATATGATTAGTATTTATATTTTTGGCTGCATTACCCCCTACAAGTAAATTTTAGATGTCAAATCTCTATATGGTACGATTATCATCTTTCTAAGTAAAAGAATGTATCATGTAAAATAATTGAAAAAAAAGACCCATTTGTTAAGGAATTTTTAATTTTCAGTTGTTATATATAAAAGAAGTGAATATGAATAATTTTGAGATAGGAGAAAAAGTAGTTTGTACGAATGATAGCAAACGATGGTTTAAACTAGGTGGCCTTAAGAAAGGTGAAATATATACGATCGCTGGTTTCAATCCTTATGATGGGGGGTTAATTCTTAAGGAAGTTAAATCTCCGAGAAGTGGTTATAATGCATATAGAATGGATCGATTTAGAAAAGTCGATTATAGTTTTGCAGATTCAATTATTGAATTGATTCAACCAGTAAGAAAGATGGTAGCTCAAAAGCCAAAAATAAAAATCTCCAATAAGTCTAAAATGAACAGTTTTGACTTTCTATCATTAAATTAAGATAGATTCTCTTTTAAATCTTCTTAACTCTTTACTTCGTATTGCATATTAACTTCTTTTTTTGTCGAAAATTTTCTTTTCTGTCAAATTCTTTAGATTTCCTTTAGATTCTATTCGTATGTTTAATGTATAATAGCTCTCATGCACTTAAATAACGATTTAATTATGGATACTACGTTTGAAATAGGAGAAGTTGTAGTTTGTACAAATGCAAAAA
The DNA here is from genome assembly GCA_947494325.1 of uncultured Flavobacteriaceae bacterium. GTDB lineage: Bacteria > Bacteroidota > Bacteroidia > Flavobacteriales > Flavobacteriaceae > Aureibaculum. The sequence goes on along the minus strand of CANLUS010000001.1, from coordinate 137,162 downwards.
GAAGATGGTATAGATTAGGCGGTTTGAAAAAGGGAGAAATGTATACTATCGAAGGTTTTAACCCTTATGATGGTGGATTGATTTTAAAAGAGTCAAAATCACCAAGTAGCGGATTCAATGCATACCGAGCAGATCGATTTAGAAAAGTCGATTATAATTTTGCGAACAATATCATAGAAGATATACAAAGTAAAGAAAAGGAAGAAGTTGAGTTGATTCCGGCATCATTTCAAGGTTTTTTTCTATCACTTTTTAAGTTATCATAAGGAGTATTTTACTACTCATTTTTCAATTTATTTTTTAATTAATATATTTTATTCTTTGTAGATTCGTCTTGTAAAACGAGCGAATGATTATACAAGGAAACATTGTTGATATATTAAATAGACATATTTATAAAGGTGAAGTTTTAGTTGAGAATGGAAAAATAATCTCGATTACGCCGAAATCACATACTTCAGAAAAATATATTTTACCTGGTTTTATTGATGCGCATATTCATATAGAAAGCTCGATGCTAGTTCCGTCTGAGTTTGCGAAACTTGCTTTGTCACATGGAACCGTATCCACTGTTTCTGATCCACACGAAATAGCCAACGTTTTAGGTGTTAAGGGTGTAGAATTTATGATTGAAAATGGTAAAAAAGTACCATTAAAATTTAATTTTGGCGCACCTTCATGCGTACCTGCAACGTCTTTCGAAAGCGCCGGCGCCGTAATCGATTCAAATGATATTGACAACATGCTACAAAATCCAGATATCAAGTATTTGGCCGAAATGATGAACTATCCTGGAGTTCTTTTTAATGATGAAGAAGTAATGAAAAAAATTGCTCTTGCAAAGCAATATAATAAACCAATCGATGGCCATGCTCCAGGTCTCAGGGGAGAGGATATATCGACATATATTGCCGCAGGCATTTCAACTGATCATGAATGTTTTACATATGATGAAGCCTTAGAAAAACTTCAAAAAGGTATGAAAATAATTATTAGGGAAGGAAGTGCTGCTAAAAATTTTGACGCGCTAATTGAGTTGCTTCCTGAACATTTTGAATCGATGATGTTTTGCTCTGATGATAAACACCCAGACGATTTGTTATTAGGTCATATCAATCAGTTATGCGCGAGGGCAGTTGCTAAAAAGATAGATGTGTTTAAGATATTGAAAGCTGCTTGCGTAAATCCAGTCGAACATTATAAACTTGATGTTGGCTTGTTAAAACAGGGAGATGCTGCTGATTTTATTGTAGTTGAAGATTTGATCAAATTTAAAGTTTTAGAGACATATATTGATGGAAATTTAGTGGCAAAAGAAGGAACTTCCCTAATAGAAAATGTGAATTTTGAAGTGTTAAATAATTTTAATACCGAATTAAAAACAACGACCGATTTTGAACTACACTCGGGATCAGAGAAGATAAGAGTTATTGAAGCCTTAGATGGAGAATTAATTACAAATGAGATAGAAGCCAAAAGTCTAATTGTAGATGGTAATTTAGTGTCAAATACCGAAAATGATATTTTGAAAATGACCGTAGTAAATAGGTATAAAAATGCAGAGCCTGCTATTGCGTTCATTAAAAATTTCGGACTTAAACAGGGAGCCATCGCAAGTTCAGTAGGGCACGATTCCCATAATATTATAGCCGTTGGAGTTTCCGACGAAGCAATTTGCAAAGCCGTTAATTTATTAATTAGAAATAAAGGAGGAATTTGTGCAGTAACAAATACTGAAGACAAGATAGTACCCCTGCCTATTGCTGGTATTATGAGTGATCGCCCTGGCAAGGAAGTAGGTATTGCTTACGCTGAATTGGATAGATTAGCTAAAAAAATGGGTAGCACTTTAAGAGCACCGTATATGACATTATCTTTTATGGCACTGTTAGTAATTCCATCATTAAAACTAAGCGACAAAGGCTTGTTCGATGGTAATTCTTTTAAATTTACGTCACTTGAAGTGAAGTAAAAACCTGTTCTTACGTTGATAAAAGTTCCTGTTAGAAAACCGAACTTATTTGCTTAAATCAAGTCACTTTGTTTTTTGTAAAATTTATCAGATTGTAATTTTAAGAGATCCTTAGCCTTTTGCTTTTTATAGTCATAAATTTCGGCATCTTCAGCAACGTCGTAATAAACTTTTTCATTTAAGGTAGTATCGGTATCTAAAAGTGCCGCTCTTTGATTTTTTTGTTGAGCAACCCAAGTCGCTAATGCATCTTCTTGTTCGTCAAATTTCAAATCGTAGGCCCCTTTAGGTGCCATTACTTTCGCTAATACTGGAGCCGTTTCTATCGCTAGAAACAACAATAAAATGAAGAAAGAAGGGAACCATGCTAGTTCTCCTAAGGCGTTAATTCTAGACATTAATCCATCAAAACCATCTATAATGGGTTGACTCGTAGTTACCTGATTATCACGAGTAGTTCTTAGTGTGGTAATTGCGGCTTCTTTTTCCGAAATTGTAAGCTTCGTTTCTTCTTTTAGTTCTTGTAATTCTTTTAATAGGGCATCGTGTTTCTCTCTTTTTTCTTTGTAAACAGGTCCTTTTCCTAATTTCATAGTGCCCGCCGTACCTTCAGCTTCGGCAATATAAGTGTTATACAAATCATTTGTTTCCTTTTCCTTAGCGCTCACGGCATCTTTTAATGCGCCAATTTCCGACTCAATTCTGTTAATTTCTGGAGTAAATTGTTCAGCAATTTGATTTTGGTTTTGTAATGTTAATTCATTTTTTTGCTCCAGTAGTACTTGATTAATTTCCTTCTCAAATATCTTCATTTCTAAGGGTTTCGAAATAACAACAGCAATAATAATAGCTAAAATGATTCGAGGTGATGCCTGCAGTAATTCTTGCCAAACGTTATCTCGTTTTTTAATTGTAGAAACGATAAATCTATCTAAATTAAATATAAGAAGGCCCCAAATAAGACCAAAAGCAATAGCCATATACGAATTGTCAAATACCGTATATAAGGCATATGAACCAGAAATAAATGCCATAACAGCAGTAAAAAATACAGTACCGCCGATACCAGCATATTTTATTTGTTCTGATTTTGGACTTTCTTGAAGTAAATCGGGGTCTGCGCCAGAGCACATCCAAAAGAAGTTTTTAAGCATTGTAGAGAAGGTTTAAATAATAGAAACGCTTAAAATGAAACATATGTTGCTCAAAAGATGTGAATTAACTGTTAAAATTATGGTAAACCTTAAAATAGATTAAAAGATTATATTTGAGAAAACATCTCAGTCGCATGAAAACCCTTTTACACATACTTATTTATCTTATTCCACTGACTTTTTTTTGCCAAACAACTCCAAAAGTAATCTCGCTTTGGGAAAATGGAGCTCCTGGATTTGAGAAATTGAAAAATCAACCAGAAAAAGCAAAAGATTGGTGGGTGAAGAATGTGCATAACCCTACTCTTACAATGTATGCGCCACCAAAAGAACGCTCTAATGGAACAGCAATAGTTATTTGCCCAGGAGGAGGTCATAGAGCTCTTGTATATAACTCAGAAGGAAAAAATGCAGCACTTTTTTTGAACAAATTAGGTATTACCGCCTTTGTATTAAAATATAGACTAGCCCGGGAAGAAAACTCTCAGTATAGGATAGAGAAACATGCCAAAGAGGATGGTTTGAGAGCCATGAGAACAGTGAGGTTCAATGCAAAAAAATGGGATATTGACCCAAATAAAATTGGAATGCTAGGATTCTCTGCAGGAGGTGAGGTCGTGTCGATGGTAACATATAATAAGGAAATCGCATCTGTAAAAAATAGTAATGAAATCGACAAGGTGAGCGCAAAGCCAAGTTTCCAGATTCTTGTATATCCAGGGCCTCTAGGTATTCCAGACGAATTTCCAAAAATGGTACCTCCAGCTTTTTTAGTTGTTGCTAACAATGATGAATGCTGTTCTGAACCCGTGATGAAAATTTTAAAAGGATACCGAAAAGTAGATCAGCCCGTAGAGGCACATATTTATGCAAAAGGAGGACACGCTTTTAATATGGGATATCGTACCAAATTGAAAACCTTAAGTAGTTGGCCAAAACGTCTCGAAGATTGGTTATACGACAATGATTATTTAAAGAAAAAAGAAAAGTGATTTTAAAGAAATGAAATGTATGGTAGGAATTTTAATCTTTTAGTTGTTATTATTAGGCATAACAAAGTGAAACAAAAATGACCAAACTAATTAAAGAAAAAATTAACACCATTATTAATACTATTTCTTCCAAAAAAGAAACAATTCAGAACCCCTTTGTTTCGAATGAACACAGAATCGAACGTTCGAATAGAGGTGGTAGTGACGAATACGGTTATGTAAGTCGAATGGAAAATTTATAATTCTGACAACTTCATTTCTGTAAAATAACTGTAAAACAATGGGATAGTTTCTATTCCTTTGAGGAAATTAAAAATTCCGAAATGCTCATTTGGAGAATGGATCGCATCGCTATCCAAACCAAATCCCATCAAAATAGTTTTACTTTTCAATTCTTTTTCAAATAAAGACACAATTGGAATACTTCCACCACTTCTTTGTGGAATAGGATTTTTGCCAAACGTATGAGAATATGCTTTTGCAGCAGCTTTGTATCCAATACTGTCAATAGGGGTAACATAACCTTGACCTCCGTGATGAGGTGTTACTTGAACAGTGACGCCCTTAGGAGCAATTTTTTCAAAATGAGATTTGAAGAGTTTAGTTATTTCTTCCCAATCTTGATGAGGTACTAATCGCATAGATATTTTGGCAAATGCCTTGCTAGCAATAACAGTTTTTGCACCTTCACCTGTATAACCACCCCAAATACCATTAACATCTAATGTGGGTCGAATTGAATTTCGCTCATTAGTAGTATATCCACTTTCTCCATAAACAGCATCGATATCTAAGGCCTTTTTATAGCCTTCTAAAGAAAATGGCGCTTTCGCCATTTCTGCTCGTTCTTCAGTAGATAAATTTTCAACCTTATCATAAAACCCTGGAATCGTAATGTGATTATTTTCATCATGCAACGAAGCAATCATTTTCGTCAAAACATTAATAGGGTTTGCTACCGCTCCGCCATACAGGCCAGAGTGTAAGTCGCGATTAGGCCCTGTAACTTCAACTTCGACATAACTTAATCCGCGTAATCCAGTGGTGATCGACGGAATATCGTTGGCAATCATACCAGTGTCTGAAATTAAAATAACATCGTTTGCTAGTTTTTCTTGATGTTGTTTTACGAACCAAGCTAAGCTCTCTGAACCAACTTCTTCCTCGCCCTCAATCATAAATTTAACATTACATGGTAAATTATTGGTTTTCGTCATGTACTCTAATGCTTTTACATGCATGTATAGTTGCCCTTTATCATCACAGGCGCCGCGAGCAAAAATGGCCCCTTCGGGATGTGTTTTTGTTTTTTTTATAATAGGTTCAAAAGGCGGTGAATCCCATAAATCTAATGGATCGGGCGGTTGTACGTCATAATGACCATATACTAAAACCGTTGGCAGATTAGAATCAATTATTTTTTCTCCATAAACAATTGGATATCCAGGAGTTTCACAAATTTCGACACGATCGCATCCTGCTTTTTCTAGGCTTGTCTTTATCAATTTTGAAGTGTCAATAACGTCTTGACTAAACGCAGAGTCGGCGCTAATAGACGGTATTTTTAGTAATTCGATAAGTTCATTAATAAAACGATCTTTATGGGTTTCTATATATAGTTTTGTGTTCGTCATTGTTCTTAAATTGATAGAAATCAAAAATACTAAAAATATAAGTGATCGGCTTTGCTATTTAGTAAGTTTGATTATATTTGCACCCACATTTACTGAAATAAATTCAGCACATGCAAAACTGCGGCTGTGGTGGAATTGGTAGACACGCTAGACTTAGGATCTAGTGCCGCAAGGTGTGGGGGTTCGACTCCCTTCAGCCGCACAAAGCTCTTCGATATTCGAAGGGCTTTTCTATTTTTTGAGAAGTTAATTGAAATAATTGTTTTGTGAAGGAAGAAGTTCGTCTGATTTGTCATATAAGAATCATCAATTTTTTGTAGAGTTTTTTAACTAAAAATTAATACCTCCTCTTTTCGACGAAAAATGCGAAAATGACAAAAAACGGCTTTTTTTAGCATTTTTTTTTATGTTTTAGAGCAAATATGATCAAAAAACAATATTTTTTTAGGTGGAAACCAAAATAAATTTCATTACTTTGGTGCCACTTTTAGTAAGAAATTATCTATTAATTAAGATATCATTATGAGTAAAATCACTGCAGCAATAACAGCCGTAGGAAAGTATCTTCCAGAATACGTTTTGTCAAACGAAATACTGGAAACCTTAGTTGAGACGAATGACGAATGGATTACCTCAAGAACAGGAATAAAAGAAAGAAGAATATTAAAAGGTAAAGGAAAGGGAACTTCTTTCATGGCAATTAATGCAGCGAAAGATTTAATTGAAAAAACAAATCTCGATCCGACAGAAATTGAACTGGTAGTTGTTGCAACTGCAACACCAGATATGCAAGCGGCCTCTACTGCAGCTTTTGTAGCTTCTCAAATTGGAGCAACAGAAGCTTTTTCATTTGATATGGATGCTGCCTGTTCTAGTTTCCTTTTTGGAATGTCGGTTGTATCTAGCTTTATTGAATCTGGAAAGTATAAAAAAGTTTTATTGATAGGAGCTGACAAGAATTCTTCGATGATTGATTATAGCAATCGTGCTACATGTATCATCTTTGGTGATGGTGCCGGAGCCGTATTATTTGAACCTTCTTCTGATGGTTTGGGTATCCAAGATGAGTATCTAAGAACAAATGGTGAAGGAAGAGAGTTTTTACAAGTTCAAAAAGGCGGTTCTGCAAACCCTTTTGAAAAAGGAGAAGTATTTGGCGGACCTGAATGCTACGTGCATCAAGAAGGTAGGACTGTTTTTAAGAATGCTGTTTTTAATATGGCTGATGTAAGTGGAAAAATTCTGGAAAGAAACAATTTGAAAATAGATGATGTGGCTTGGCTTGCTGCGCATCAAGCAAATAAAAGAATTATAGACGCAACTGCAGAAAGAATGGGGTTAGATGAATCTAAAGTATTAATGAATATACATAGATATGGAAATACCACTTCTGCTACCTTACCTTTATTATTAGCCGACTATGAATCGCAGCTAAAAAAAGGGGATAACATAATTTTTGCCGCTTTTGGTGGAGGTTTCTCTTGGGGAGCTATTTACTTGAAATGGGCATATAACGCTTAAAACAACTAACTAAATAAAAATAATATGGATTTAAAAGATATTCAGAATCTAATAAAATTTGTGGCTAAATCAGGTGCTAGCGAAGTGAAATTAGAAATGGAAGACGTTAAAGTAACCATTAAAACAGGGTCTTCAGATAAGACTGAAACGACTATTGTGCATCAGGCGCCAATAGCACAAGTACCAGTATCACAAGCTCCGGCTGCACCAGCCGTTGCAAATGAAACACCTGCAGCTGCACCAGCAGCTGACGATGATTCAAAATATGTGGTCATCAAATCTCCTATAATTGGTACGATGTATAGAAAACCTTCACCAGATAAACCTTTATTTGTAGAAGTAGGTAGTTCAATTAACGTAGGTGATACCGTTTGTATAATTGAAGCGATGAAATTATTTAACGAAATCGAATCTGAAGTTTCAGGTAAAATCGTTAAAATATTAGTTGATGATGCATCACCAGTAGAATTTGATCAACCTTTATTTTTAGTTGATCCTTCATAACAATTTTAATCCCAAACCTTGGGAACCAAAATCCAAATTCTAGAATTCTTTAGAGGAAGTTGTGTGCTTGGATTCGAAGTTTTGGAGGAAATTTAATTTTAAGAAGTTATGTTTAAAAAAATATTAATTGCCAATAGAGGCGAGATTGCACTTCGAGTGATTCGAACGTGTAAGGAGATGGGAATAAAAACAGTGGCGGTATATTCAACTGCTGATGAAGAAAGTTTGCACGTGAAGTTTGCTGATGAAGCCGTATGTATTGGTCCACCTCCAAGTAGTGATTCCTATTTGAAAATTTCTAATATTATTGCAGCTGCGGAAATTACCAATGCAGATGCTATTCATCCGGGTTATGGATTTCTATCAGAAAATGCAAAATTTTCAAAGATTTGTGAAGAGCATAATATCAAGTTTATTGGTGCTTCTGCAGAAATGATCTCTAAAATGGGAGATAAAGCAACAGCGAAAGCAACAATGAAAGAGGCAGGTGTACCTTGTGTTCCAGGTAGTGATGGAATCATCAAAGACTTTGCGGATTGTCAAAAAATTGCAAAAGAAACTGGTTATCCTGTGATGTTAAAAGCTACCGCCGGTGGAGGAGGTAAGGGAATGCGAGCCGTTTGGACACCAGAAGATTTGAAAGATGCTTGGGACTCTGCAAGACAAGAATCAAAAGCGGCTTTTGGAAATGATGATATGTATATGGAAAAGTTAATTGAAGAACCAAGGCATATTGAAATACAAGTTGTAGGTGACTCTACTGGAAGAGCATGTCATTTATCAGAAAGAGATTGTTCTGTTCAACGCCGTCATCAAAAGTTAACTGAAGAAGTTCCTTCTCCTTTTATGACGAGTACCTTGCGAAAAAAAATGGGAGAAGCCGCTGTGAAAGCTTCAGAATATATTAAATACGAAGGAGCAGGAACAGTAGAGTTTTTAGTAGATAAGCATCGTAATTTCTACTTTATGGAAATGAATACGCGTATTCAGGTTGAGCACCCAATTACAGAGCAAGTAATAGATTTTGACTTGATTCGCGAACAGGTATTAGTCGCTGCTGGCGTGCCAATTTCAGGAAAAAATTATACACCTAATTTACATTCAATAGAATGTAGAATTAATGCTGAAGATCCTTATAATGATTTTCGTCCGTCTCCAGGTAAAATTACAACCCTGCATGCACCAGGAGGTCATGGAGTAAGATTGGATACACATGTGTATGCTGGCTATATGATTCCGCCTAATTATGATTCGATGATTGCTAAATTAATTACTACCGCTCAAACGCGGGAAGAGGCCATTAATAAAATGAAAAGAGCACTCGATGAATTTGTGATTGAAGGTGTTAAAACCACGATTCCTTTTCATAGACAACTTATGGATCATCCAGATTATTTGGCAGGAAATTACACCACCAAGTTTATGGAAGATTTTGAAATGGAACCTCAAGGATAAATTTCAATTTAGTATAAATTTTAAAGGATATGATTTTTCATATCCTTTATTTTTTACTTTTATTTTATATTTGAAACTTAAATAGGAGTGTATACTTACATTCAATAATCTTAGAAATAAAAAAGTGAACATATGAAAGAAAAAGCACTACATATTGATGGTATTGATAAGATCATTTTAAAGAACCTAATGAGTGATGCAAGGGCGCCAATTTTGGCCATTGCTCGAGAAGTCGGTATCTCGGGGGCAGCAATTCATCAAAGATTGAGAAAGTTAGAGAAATCTGGATTACTTCAAGGATCTAAGTTTATTATAAACCCAAAGGCTCTCGGATATAAAACATTGGCATTCGCTGGGATATTTCTAGATGCTGCAAGTACCTATAAAGAGGCAGTAAAACGATTAAAGGAAATTGATGAGGTGATAGAAAGTCATTACACCACAGGTAATTATGCGATTTTTGTAAAAATCCTATGTAGAGACAATGAGCATTTAATGGAAGTGCTTAATAAACAAATACAATTAATAAAAGGAGTAGCGCGAACAGAGACGTTTATATCTTTAGATCAGCAAATAGATCGACAAATTAAAATATAAAAAATCCCGCGAAAGCGGGATTTTTATTTTATACAGAAGTTACTCTAATCCCTTGATAAGAAAATCTGAAGCACATACCAAAATAATAACATTAAAGAGGCAAATAACCCTAAAGCTGCAGGAATATATTGATCAGTAGAATACTTGTTAACCAAATTTGATGTTTGATATAGTATTGAACCGGCAGCCAGAACGCACATCCCAACAGAAAACCATAATCCAAGGTCAAAGCCAAATAAAATACCAGCAACGATAAGTCCGATAGCTATAAAAAAGCCTACGGTCAATATAGATCGTAAAAAAGAGAAGTCTTTTTTAGTCACAAACACAATAGCACTTAGTCCTGAAAATAGAGACAATGTAACAATCGCAGCTTGATTGATCAAGTCGGGACCATTTGTGAGCATAATTGCAATATATATTAAAGGAACGAAAATAAACGCCTCCGCAACAATATATAGTCCATAAGCAAGATATTGAACATTCTTCTCTGGCGCTTTAAGCGTCATTTTTTCGGCATAGTTCGTAATGAACATAAATCCACCTAACATAAAAAGCCATTTATAGCCTTCGGTCAATGATAAAGCGAAATTTACGATCATGTCCGATTGAAGAAATAGATACTCTATAAGAATAAAGAATAATACTCCTCCAGCTACATGAGAATATGTTTTTTTATAAAATTCGACCCGCTCAATAGTTGATAAATCGCTTACGAGCACATTTTCAGAATGATTTTCCATAGGTTTAAAATTGATTGATTTCTTGTAAATATATATGATTCTAACTAAAAAATCCCGCGAAAGCGGGATTTTAATTAGTTGTTTAAATAGTCTTAATCTCTACTACCTAATATTTGTAGGCCCCAATAAAGTAACATTGCTAAGGATCCTAAGGCGGCTACTAGGTATGTTCTTGCTGCCCATTTCAACGCATCTTCAGATCCTTTGAATTCTTGTTGATTGACCATATTTTTATTTTTCAACCAAGCTAATGCTCTATTACTAGCGTCATATTCAACCGGTAGTGTAATAAAGCTAAATAATGTACCGAGTGCCATAAATGCTAATCCCGCAATAGCAATATAAAATCCTATTCCAGTATTTCCTGAGGCGGCTCCAAAAATGATACCACCTATTACCATATATTGAGAGAATTTAGATGTGATACTAACAGCAGGTACCAATTTAGAACGCATTGTTAACCATTGATAAGCGGTGGCATGCTGTACGGCATGACCAACTTCGTGAGCTGCAACAGCAGCAGCAGCAGCATTGCGCTGATTGTAAACTCCTTCACTCAGGTTTACAGTTTTGTTTCTTGGATTGTAATGATCTGTTAACATACCTGGTGTAGAAATCACCTTGACATTCGAAATACCATGATCCGCCAACATTTTTTCTGCAATTTCAGCACCACTCATGCCGTTTGTTAATTGAACTTTTGAATAATGCTTAAATTTACTCTTTAGTTTATTGCTTATCAACCAGCTTACCAATGAGATAGCTCCGATGAGTATATAGAATCCAATCATAATTTAAATTTTAAGGTTTATTGTAATATTCTTGTAAATTTACCGCATAAACTATTCCAAATAAAATAGGAAGTGCTATTTCTTTGTTAAACTACAATTTAATTCACTTAACTAATTGATTTACAAATAATTATAATTTATTGAAGTTATTATGACAATATGACAACAACTCCCGAAATATTATTGATTTACACTGGTGGAACCATTGGTATGATAAAAGATTATGAGTCGAATGCTTTGAAAGCATTTGATTTTAATCATTTATATGATAAGATACCAGAATTGAATCAACTCAATTGCAATATCGAGGCAGTTTCTTTTGAAGAACCTATTGATTCGTCGAATATGAATACACGGTATTGGGTAGATATTGTTGAGATAATAGAACAATATTATTCGAAGAAAGATGGATTTGTAGTACTTACCGGATCTGATACCATGTCTTACACGTCATCTGCTATAAGTTTTATGATTGAGAATTTAACGAAACCTATTATTTTTACGGGTTCTCAACTACCTATTGGAGACCTCAGAACTGATGCTAAAGAGAATCTGATTACAGCAGTTCAGATTGCGGCTTCTCGAAACGAAAAAACGGATGAACCACATGTTAAAGAGGTAGGTCTTTATTTTGAGTATAAACTATATAGAGCAAATAGGACTACCAAAATTAATGCAGAGCAATTTGAAGCATTTACCTCTCCGAACTATCCACCGTTAGCTGAAAGTGGTGTGCATTTAAAATTTAATGAAAGCTTAACATATCATCAATTCAATGGGAGTGAACTTAAGATAAGAAAGAAATTAGAAGAGAACATTGTCATATTAAAGCTGTTTCCAGGAATTACTAAAAATGTTGTTGAGAGTGTTTTAAAAATACCAACCTTAAAAGGAGTCATTTTAGAGGCATATGGATCTGGTAATGCGCCAACAGAAAAATGGTTCATTAAATTGTTAAAAGAAACATTACAGAAAGGCATTCCTATTGTAGATGTAACGCAGTGTGCAGGTGGGAGTGTAATTTTAGGACATTATGAAACTAGTGTTCAATTAGAGCGTATAGGTCTTATTAGCGGTAAAGACATTACAACTGAATCTGCTGTAGCTAAGTTGATGTATTTATTGGGAGAGAATATTCCAAAAGCCAATTTTAAGTCAATTTTTGAAACTGCCCTTCGCGGAGAAATGAGCTAGTTTTTTCGATAATTTTTTATTTAGTAAATAATTTTTTGTTACTTGGCAGTCCTAAAGTTAAAAATTAACATTTAGAGAGGTGGCCGAGTGGTTTAAGGCGCACGCTTGGAAAGCGTGTTTATAAGAAATTATAACAAGGGTTCGAATCCCTTTCTCTCTGCTGAGATTGTTGTTTTTAATAAAAAATTTATATCTTTAAACCCAATAACTAATTTAATTAATTAAGATTCACACAATGAAAAAAGCATTTACTATCCTAGCAATGACAGGATTATTTTTAGGTTCAGTTCAAAACAGTTTTGCAGCTGTAATTCAAACTGAAGAGGCAGCAGCAGTTGAAAAAACATTTCACCAAGAGTTGAAACAACGTTTTATAGAAGGAGGTCCATTTTTTATGGGAATTGTTTTGGTTTGTTTGATCTTAGGATTAGCTATTGCAATAGAAAGAATTATATACTTAAACATGGCTACTACAAATACTAATAAATTAGTTGCTAGTGTTGAAGATGCATTATCTTCTGGAGGTGTAGAAGCAGCAAAAGAAGTTTGTAGAAATACAAAAGGACCTGTTGCATCTATCTTTTATCAAGGATTAGATAGAATGGACGAAGGAGTAGATCAAGCTGAAAAAGCAGTTGTGAGCTATGGAGGTGTTCAGATGGGATTATTAGAAAAGAATATTTCTTGGTTATCATTATTTATCGCTTTGGCACCAATGCTTGGGTTCATGGGGACAGTAATTGGTATGATTGGAGCGTTTGATGCAATTGCAGCAGCAGGGGATATTTCTCCTTCTATTGTTGCGGGTGGTATTAAAGTAGCCTTATTAACGACTGTATTTGGTTTAGTTGTAGCGATTATCCTTCAAATTTTTTACAATTATATTATCTCGAAAGTAGATGGTATTGTAAATAATATGGAAGATGCTTCAATAACGCTTGTTGACCTTTTGGTTAGACATAAAAAATAAGAGATAACATGGACAATAATAAATTATCAAAAATATTAACGATAGTGGCCGCTATCATTAGCCTTATTGGAGCTTTCTTCATGGTAAGGATTATTATGGTAGGCGACGACACTTTAAAAATTGACGAGGCTGCTCAAAACAGTATCATTGGACCTTTTGTAGGGTTTGCTATTTTTATTTTGGTATTGGTTGCTGCAACAGCGATTATTTTATCGATTGCAGGTTTAGTAAAGAATCCTCAAAACTTAAAAAAGACCTTAATAGGTGTAGGAATTCTGGTAGCACTTTTACTAGTGACTCATTTTACAGCTTCAGATGACTTGGCAACAGGTGCTTTAGGAGAAGTAATTGAAATTAAAGATACTTCTGGAAAAATTCTCACAGGTGAAGAGGCAAAATCAGTAACGAAATGGGTAAGTGGTTTGATTACATTTACTGGAATATTAGGAGCTGCTGGTTTAGGAATCATTGGTTTTGGAATCGTTAAGAATTTAGTAAAATAAAGAACTATGGCTAGAAGAGACACCCCAGAAATTAATGCAGGTTCTATGGCCGATATAGCGTTCTTGTTATTGATTTTCTTTTTAGTAACAACAACAATGGATGTAGATACTGGTATTTCTCGAAAATTACCTGAGAAACAGCCAGAAGATGTAGTACCTCCGGTATTAAAAGAGAAGAATGTTTTCGAAGTTAATGTTAATAGACGTAACGAGATCTTAGTTGAAGGTGATCAATATATGAAAGTGGAAGATTTGCGTGAAGCTGCGATTAATTTTATTGATAATGGTGGAGGTTCTGCTGCAGATATGGCAAGTCAAGACCTAAGCGTTTGTAGTTGGTGTGAAGGAGCAAAAGATCCAGCATCATCAGATCATCCAAAAAAGGCAATTATTTCTTTACAGAGTGATAGAGGAACATCGTACGCTACTTATATCTCAGTTCAAAATGAACTAGTAGGAGCATATACAGTGCTTAGAAATCGCTATTCGAACAAGAAATATGGCAAGGATTTTGATAGACTTAACTATGAGCAGCAGAAAGATATTAAAATAAATATTTACCCTCAAATTATCTCTGAGGCTGAACCAACTAAATAAGAATAAGTATGGCTAAATTTGGAAAAAAGAAAAAAGGAACGCCTGGTATTTCTACGGCCTCCTTACCGGATATTGTTTTTATGTTATTATTCTTTTTTATGGTGACAACGGTGATGCGTGAAACATCATTGAAGATTCAACAACCTGTATTGCCTAAGGCAACGGAGGTTAAGAAATTAGAGAAGAAGAGTTTGGTGAGTTATATCTACGTTGGTAAAGCAAAAGACGGTTCTCCAGGTGATTTGATTCAGTTGAATGATAGAATTTCTAAGGTTTCGGACGTACCAGCTTTCATTTTTGAAGAAAGAAGAAAGCGTACGCAAAAGGATATTCCATTGATGACAACTTCAATCAAAGCTGATATGGACGCCAATGTTGGAACTATTACCGATATAAAAATTGAACTGAGAGATGTTAATGCATTAAAGCTTAATTATTCTACTCGTAAGGGTAGTGCTCTAGACAATATTAAAAACTAATCGGTTTTTATAATTAAAAAAGGCAATCTAACCGATTGCCTTTTTTTATTTTATAAAAGTATACTCGTCAAATCAGAATGAAAAAAATTATCCTTATCCTGACTGTTATTATGACGAACATGTCATTGGCTCAATCTAAGGACTCTATAAGTAGTAAGGCCTATTTAGAAGATCAATTCTATATTGGAGCGACTTATAATTCCTTGTATAACTTACCAACTGGGATTAGTCAGAATGGTTTATCAAACGGTATTTTTTTTGGATACATTAAGGATCTTCCTGTAAATAAAAAGAGAGATTTTGGTTTTGGAATTGGGCTCGGTTACGGGAGAAATACCTATTTTCAAGATTTGAAAATTGAAGAAACAGGTGGAATTACTACATTTGAAGAGGTTAGGTCATTTGATAGAAATAAATTTTCAATGCATACTATAGAGTTACCAATTGAGATTAGATGGAGAACATCTACCGCTACTAGATATAAATTTTGGAGAATATATACTGGAGTTAAGATGGGATATGTTTTTGCATCTAATGCAAAACTTAAGAAGGATGGTGTTTTAAGAGTTAGAGGAATAAAAGAAATTAATAAATTTCAATATGGGTTGACCCTTGGAGCTGGTTTTGGAACTTGGAATCTGAATGTATATTACGGACTGAACGATATATTTTCATCCGAGGCATTAATAAGTCCGGCAGAAACACCAATAGGAGGAAGAGACTTAAGAATTGGACTTATCTTTTATATATTATAAGTACTACATATATAATATGTCACTAACTGTGTGCTAAAACCAATCAAAAAACCAATGTATACTTCTTTTGGTTTATGCGCTTGTAACTTTAATCTCGCCGTTGAAATAATTCCCGCAAGAAGAAATAATACCATAAGAGGTAGTAATAGATTCAGTTTGTATTGATAACTTACAACGCAAGTAAAGCCAATTAACCCAGCAATACTCATGGTGTGTAAACTTGTTTTTAGATTTGCAAAAAAAAGCATATACACACATAGTAAGGCCAGAGCACAGGCAAAGAATGAATAAGCCAATAAGTCAAGTGCGCGAACTTCAAGTAGTTTCTTACCCAATAGACCAAATAAAACGATCATAAATAACGTTGGAAATTTACGTTCATTTATCGATTCTAAATGATAGCTTTGAATCATTTTAAAACCTTTTAAAAAGGCTAATAATAGTAATGGAGTGACGTAAGTGGCCAAAAATATAAGAATCAAAATATAATATTCAGATTGCTTAGTAATGTGACTGGGCAAGGCTATGAAATAGAGTAGTGTCGCAATTATAGAAAACACAATAGGATGAAAAATGTAGGAAATGGCTCTGTGAAATAACATAGTTATATTTCTTTACGTAACCGAGCTACAGGAATATCTAGCTGTTCTCTATATTTAGCTACAGTTCTTCGTGCAATTAAATATCCCTTTTCTTTTAATATAGCCGAGAGCTTATCATCAGTTAAAGGTTTCTTTTTATTCTCTTCTTCAATAACGGTTTGAAGGATTTTTTTTATTTCGCGGGTCGAAATATCTTCTCCTTGATCGTTTTTCATTGATTCTGAAAAGAATTCTTTAATCAGTTTTGTTCCGTAAGGAGTATCGACATATTTACTATTTGCCACCCTCGATACCGTAGAGACATCCATATTTATTTTATCAGCGATATCTTTTAAGATCATCGGTTTTAACTTACGCTCATCTCCAGATAAGAAATAGGCCTCTTGTCTATGCATAATTGCATTCATGGTTAACAACAACGTTTGCTGACGTTGTTTAATTGCGTCAATAAACCATTTGGCTGCATCTAATTTTTGTTTGATAAATAAAACAGCGTCTTTCTGAGATTTAGATTTGTCTTTCGATTCTTTATATCCCTTTAACATATTGTTATATTCCGATGAGATATGGAGCTCGGGAGCATTCCGAGAATTTAGGGTCAGCTCCAATTGACCCTCAATAATTTTAATCGAAAAGTCAGGTACAATTTGCTCTACTATTTTATTACTTCCAGCATATGATCCCCCCGGTTTTGGGTTTAGCTTTTCAATTTCCTGGATTGCACCCTTTAATTGATCTTCAGTAATATTAAATTTTTGAAGTAACTTTTTGTAGTGCTTTTTAACAAAGTGATCAAAAGCATTTTCTAAAATTTCGATGGCTAAATCACGTTCCTCTTTTTCTCTTTTTCTTTTGAGCTGTATCAATAAACATTCCTCCAACGTGGTGGCACCTACTCCAGCTGGATCTAGTTGATGCACTATTTTTAACATGCTCGACACTTCGTCCTCAGTGGTATAAATATTCGCTGTAAAAGCTAAATCATCGACAATATCCTCGATAGATCTTCTTATATACCCGCTTTCATCAATACTTCCTACTAAAAATTCAGCAATTTGACGTTCGTGCTCACTTAGAATGACTGTGTTTAATTGAGCTTTTAAATGTTGATTAAATGATGTTCCCGATGCATACGGAATATGTTTGTCATCATCACTATCGCTATAATTATTGGCTTGTAATTTGTAGCTGGGCGTTTCATCGTCACTTAAATAGTCATCAATATTGATGTCTGTTTCAATAGTTTCGTTTCCAGCATCTTCATATTCATTTCTAGCCTCTTCATCGGTAGCATCTTTGGCTTCCTTACCAGATTCTAGCGCCGGATTTTCTTCAATTTCTTGCTTTATTTTATCTTCAAAAGCTTGCGTTGGCAATTGAATTAACTTCATCAACTGAATTTGTTGAGGCGATAATTTCTGTAATAATTTATAATGAAGATTTTGTTTAAGCATATATTACTTCTGTTTTATTGCAACCAATTTACCTAAGCTGACCATATATTTTTTGTCTTTCCAATGTACCACATTTTTTGCTTCATCGACCGTAATTTTAGATTTTCCTAGCGGTATTAAGAATTGGTTATCATGATCAACCAATCCATATTTTTCATTTTGTTTCACTACAAAGGCAGCTAAATTCTTAAAACCTTTAATAAAATCGTATTTAGCATCGATAATAATTTTATTTCTACTGATTACACCAACTTTTCCATTACTTGATACGCGGTAGAAATAATCTTTTAGACGATTAATCTGTGTAACATTTTCAAACAATAATTTACCTTTAGTATCATAAACATCAGATAGTTTTGTGTTTGGTAATCTTGCCTTGATATAATTAGAAGAAATATCTAAATATTGATATTTTAAAGGAATAATTAATTTTCCGCTATTGACATCTACACCACCTTTTAAACTGTTATTTTCAACTCTAACAATGTTATAAGAGACGTAATTATTTATTTTGTCATAATTAGAAAAATCAACTTTCTTATTAGACAATAAATTGATAAATGTTTTGCTTGATTGTTTGTCCAATACATAGTAGCCGCTTGATACCTTTTGTATTGCATCATATTCTGGTTTCACAATGTAAGTATCGAAAAGAATACTATATACACCCCATTTTCCATTCTCTTGTACCGTAAACAATCGATTGTCATATTCTTTACTAACCGTGTCAAAAATAAATGGTGCTACAATGTCATTATATTTATTGATAATACCGTACTTTCCATTTTTTTCTGCAAGAATGTATTTAAAGTCATAATCTAATTTCGAAATACTTGTATACTGTTTTCCGAAAACTCTTTTCCCTTCGCTATTTTTAATGATCGTTTTTCCATTTTGATTCAATAAGAACCAATCTTGAGAAGAATAATGATTGATTTCCTCGTACTCCGCAGGAAACATCTCTTCTCCATTTAATTTTAAAATACCATATAGACCATTACTTTTTACCTTAATATATTTTTGATTTAAATAGTAAAGATCTTCATATGTATTCTTAAGTAAAGGTTTTCCGTAATAATCAAGCAATTGTTTTTGATTATTTTTTGTTGCAATAAACTGATTTTTATTTTTTGAAATGCCCGAGTATTCAAATGGTATTATGATATTTCCTTTACTATCGATTACACCATTCTTTTTCCAATCAAAGCGCGCTAAAATACGATCTTTAGTAGAACCATAGGTCGTAATAGAGCTGAAAATAGGTTTCACTAAAACGTTATTATTTTTATCCTTTAATCCATATAAAGAGGTGTTTCTTCCTTTAAAAATTAAAAGGGTATTATCTATTTCTCCTGTTACAATATCGGAAGTACTTTTACTGTATAAAGAGTTTACATTAGATTCAGTACTCTCTATAACGGTTTCTTCAATTTCAACCTCTTCAACCTGAGAAAAGGTAAAAGAAAAGGTGAGCATGCTCATTGTAATTAGAATTAACTTTTTCATATTTCTTATATTTTGATCATTTCTTATTCTTAAAACTCTGCGTTCTGTGGTGTTCTAGGAAACGGAATTACGTCTCTAATATTACTCATACCCGTCGTAAATTGAACTAAACGTTCAAATCCTAGGCCGAAACCAGAATGTTCTGCCGTACCAAATTTCCTTAAATCTAAATACCACCAAAGTTCTTTTTCGTCAATATCTAAGGCTTTTATTTTTTCCTTCAATACATCTAAACGCTCTTCTCTCTGGGAACCACCTGCAATCTCACCAATACCCGGAAACAATACATCCATTGCTCTTACTGTTTTTCCATCTTCATTGAGGCGCATATAAAAAGCCTTTATATTCGCAGGATAATCAAACAAAATAACCGGGCATTTGAAGTGCTTTTCCACAAGAAAACGTTCATGTTCGCTTTGTAAATCTGCCCCCCATTCATGTATCGGAAACTTAAATTTCTTCTTTTTATTAGGTTTTGAGTTCTTTAAAATATCAATTGCTTCAGTATAACTAATACGTTTGAAATCATTCTCAACAACAAAATTCAATTTTTCTAACAAGGACATATCACTCCTTTCTATCATTGGTTTTGTACTTTCCTCTTTTGTAAGACGTTGATCTAAAAATTCAATATCTTCTTTACAATGCTCAAGCGCATATGTAACCACCGATTTAATAAAATCTTCAGCCAATTCCATGTTGCCATTTAAATCCATAAAGGCCACTTCAGGTTCTATCATCCAAAACTCTGCCAAATGTCTTGTTGTATTAGAATTTTCAGCTCTAAATGTTGGTCCGAATGTATATACTTTGCCCAAAGCCATTGCATAAGTTTCGGCTTCTAATTGTCCCGAAACGGTGAGATTAGTTTCTTTTCCGAAAAAATCATTTCTATAGTCAATTGATCCATCTTCATTTTTAGAAGGAGAATCGGCCGGTATCGTAGTTACTCTAAACATTTCTCCTGCACCTTCAGCATCCGAACCCGTAATAATTGGAGCATGAAAGTTGTAGAATCCGTTTTCTGTAAAATATTTATGTACCGCAAATGATAGCATTGAACGAACGCGCATAACAGCGCCGAAAGTGTTAGTACGCGCTCTAAGATGCGCATTTTCGCGTAAAAATTCGAAACTATGTTTTTTTGGTTGTATAGGGTATTCTTCGGGATTAGAATCACCGAGAATTTCAATAGTGTTAACCTGTATCTCTACCGTTTGTCCTTTCCCCTGACTCTCAATCAAGATACCTTTAATTTCTACTGCTGCACCTGTAGTAATCCTTTTTAGCAAGCTTTCATCTGTTGCTTCGAAATCAACTACACATTGAATATTATTGATAGTAGATCCATCATTTAAGGCAATGAAACGATTCGCTCTAAATGTTCTAACCCATCCCTTTAAATGTACTTCTTGTGAAAATTTATTTGATTGTAATAAATCAACTACGTTCATTTGCATTGTGATCAAAATTTATTGAAGTACAAAGATAATGATTGATTTTACGATTGCCGAATTAAAAGGTATGATTTTTGATAGTTAACAACGTCAAAGAAATATAAAAATACAGTCTATTTTAATAGATTCATCAAATATTTTCCATAACCACTTTTTAATAATGGCGACGCAATATTTTCCAATTGTTCAGAAGAAATAAATCCCTTGTTGTAAGCTACTTCTTCAATACAACCAATTTTTAACCCTTGTCTCTCTTCAATTACCTGCACAAATTGTTGTGCTTGCATTAATGATTGAAAAGTACCAGTATCAAGCCATGCAGTACCTTTGTCTAGAATGCTAACAGTAAGCTTTTGTTCTTCTAAAAACGCTTTGTTTATGTCGGTAATTTCATATTCACCACGTGAGGAAGGTTGGAGGTTTTTAGCAATGCTAACTACGCTATTTTCGTAGAAGTAAATTCCTGGTACCGCATAATTCGACTTGGGTTTCGTAGGTTTTTCTTCAATAGATATAACATTATTGTTTCTATCAAACTCAACAACACCATAACGTTCAGGATCATTTACATGATATGCGAAGACCATTCCACCTTTTATATTGGTGGCGTTTTGCAGAATGTGCTGTAATCCAGTTCCGTAAAAAATATTATCTCCTAGAATTAAAGCTACACTATCATTACCAATAAATTTCTCTCCAATAACGAAGGCTTGAGCTAAACCATTTGGGGTTTCTTGTGCTTCATATTGAAAGTTGCATCCAAGTTTAGAACCATTTCCTAATAAACGCTCAAATAATGGTAGGTCGTGCGGTGTAGATATTATTAGAATGTCCTTAATGCCTGCTAACATCAAGGTGGATAATGGATAATAGATCATTGGCTTGTCATAAATAGGCATTAATTGCTTACTTACCGCAAGGGTTAAAGGATGCAATCTTGTGCCACTTCCGCCAGCTAGAATAATTCCTTTCATTATTTAGTTCTTAAGATTCTCAGTTGGGCCTTCATCCATTTCTTTATCTAACTCTTCTTCTGCTTTTGGTAAAATTTTGATAGCAGGCTCTTTGAACACTTTTTTATTTGCAATGCTTTGTTCAAGTGAAAGTAGCAATGAAGGTAATAATAATAAATTCGATACCATTGCTAATAATAAAGTTACTGAAACCAAACCGCCTAATGCTATTGTACCGCCAAAACTAGAGACAATGAACACCAAGAAACCAAAAAATAATACAATTGAAGTGTAAAACATACTCACTCCCGTCTCTCGTAAAGCCCCGTATACAGATTTTTTTACCTTCCAATTATTCGCTTGTAACTCTTGCCTATATTTGGCTAAAAAGTGAATGGTATCGTCTACAGAGATACCAAATGCAATACTAAAAACAAGTATTGTTGATGGTTTTATGGCTACTCCTAAAAAGCCCATTAAACCAGCCGTTAATAATAAAGGTAAAATATTTGGAATTAAAGAGATGATGATCATCTGATATGATCTAAACATCCACGCCATAAAAATGGCGATGAGCAAAATAGCGAGTGATAATGATACCACAAGATTTTTAATTAAGTAATTCGTGCCTTTAAGAAAAACGAGTGCTTTTCCAGTCATTTTTACGTCATATCGCTCTTTTGGAAATTCTTTGTCAATTCTGGCTTGAAGTCGTTCTTCAATTCTTTCCATTTTCTCGGTGCCAATATCCTTCATAAACGTTGTTATTCGAGCATATTGTCCTGTAGAATCAACGAAGTTTTTCAACAAATCAGAGTTGGCATCTGAATTTTTGGTAAATTCTAAAATAAAAGCACGTTCTTGACCACTGGGCAGTTGATAATATTTTGGGTTTCCGTTATAGTACGCTTGTTTCGAATATTTCACAAGATTTAGAACCGAAACGGACGGTGATAACTCCGGTATTTCGTCAATAATTTCATTCAACTTATCCATCCGTTTTAAGGTCGAAAGCTTAATAACTCCTTTTTTACGTTTTGTATCGATAATTATTTCTAATGGCATAATACCGCCAAATTCCTGTTCGAAGAAAACAATATCTTTAAAGAAAGGTTCTCCTTTTGGCATATCTTCAATTAAACTCCCAGAAACTCGAATCATATAAACACCAATAATACTGGTGATAATAACAATTACAGTAGAGATATACACCGCAATTCTTTTATGACGAACAATGTTCTCCATCCAATCAACAATGCGTTCTATCCAACGTTTTTCTAAGTGTTTTAAATGCTTGGTTTTTGGTTTTGGCAGAAAACTATAAATGATAGGAATGATTAATAAAGACAGCATAAATATTACTAGAATATTTATAGAAGCTATAATCCCAAATTCGTTGAGCAACTGACTTTTAGTAAATATAAAAGTAGCGAAACCTGATGCCGTCGTAACATTGGTCATGAGTGTTGCATTACCAATTTTTGAAATTACACGCTGTAAAGACTTGGCTTGATTGCCATGACTTTTTACTTCATGCTGATATTTATTTATTAAAAAAATACAATTAGGAACACCAATTACGATAATAAGGGGTGGAATAAGTGCCATGAGCACTGATATTTCATAACGGAACAACCCTATAAAACCTAATGCCCAAATCACACCGACACAAACAACGAGCATTGTAATGAAGGTGGCTCTAAATGAGCGAAAGAAAAAGAAAAAGATTAAGGAAGTGACTAATAATGCAAGTCCAACGAAGAGCCCAATTTCATCAACTATGTTTTGAGCATTCATAGTTCTTATATATGGCATCCCCGAAATTCTTACATCTACACCATTTGCGTCTTCAAATTCCTTAATAGTTGGGTTTAAAACATCAAAAACAAAGTCTTTACGTTTGATATCGTTGACAATGTCTTTTTTGATATAGATAACCGTACGAATCGTTCCAGTCTCTTTGTTGAATAAGAAGTTGTCGAAAAAGGGTAGGTTTTCAAAAAGTTCATCCTTAATATCTTGAACATCTTCATCGGTTTTAGGGTTCGTTTTATAGAGAGGTTCTACAGTGAATTTTTTATTAACTTCATCTTTCTTCAATTTCTTAATATCTCCTATAGAAACTGTAAAATCAACTTCTTCTGTATAGCTTCCTAAATCCTTAGATAAGGCATTCCACTTATTAAAGTTATCAACCTTAAAAATACTAGAATCTTGTACTGCCAGAATAATGATGTTACCCTCCTCTCCGAAAATACTTAGAAATTTATCATACTCTACATTAACCGGGTGGTCGGAAGGTAAAAGATTCGCTTCTGTGTGCGAAAATTTAATATGTTCAGTTTGAGTGTATAAAAAGTAAGTAGCTGCAGCTATTAATAGTAAAATGACTATTCTTCCTTTCAGGATGATTCTAGAAACTACAGACCAAAAGTTCATTAACGATGCACAATTTTAATAAGAATAACAAAGGTACTAAAATAGTTTAGTAAAATTTAGAATCCTAAACTTAAAACATAGGTTAATTTTACGGCCAAATTATCTGAAAATTTAGCATTACTATATGCTCCGTATCGATAAAATGAACTGATGCCAAAATCTTTAAACAAGTGATTGAGTACAAAACCTGATTCTAAATATCCTTTATTCATTCTTTCAAAATTTACGCCTTGTTGAAAGTTAGGATTTTGAATATCCCCAATTGCAAATCGAGAAATTAAGCTCAGGCGTGGTTTGAATTTTCGGCTAATTTTAAACCGATCAAAATTATGCCTCGCCTGCAACATTACATAAGTGTCTGATATGAATTCATTAAAAGACATGGTTTCAAAAGCATTTGTGCCCGAAAAATTGATTCGCTTTCGCCATGGATTTTTTAATGCATAATTTGGTGTCGCATTATATAAATGAGAAAGTGGTGTATCACCACTAATGATTCCTCCTTGTATCAAAAAAGAAGTCGAACTGTTTTTGATTGCCTTTACGGTATGTTCAAATTTGAAATTTATTTGAGTAAAATTGAAATCTCCTTTTAAAATAGAAGGGAAACTTTTTGTGATTTGAGCAGTAATTTTCGGAGTACTATTTTTAATTGCTAATTTCCCAATGGGTGAATTCATATATCGGCTAAATGGAGTCCACTTAATTGCGAAGGTTGCTAAGGTTAACTTATAGTTAGTTAATTGTTGGGTCGTATTTATGAACTGATAGTCAAATTTTGGCTCATATGTCCCATGACTTAACTTCAACTTTGATTCTAAATTAGGTAATATATCATTGCCTGCATTGACTTCAAACGTTTCGTAATTGTAAAATTGCCCAATGTTCAGGTTTCTAGGATTGATCAAAGAAAAAGAGGTGTCATCGAATAAAAAGTCTAATTTTGCTGCTTCTTCTAGATCATTCGTGTAGCCAACACCGATCCATGTATTGTTTTGTTCGTTTACTCGAATTGATGAAGCTCCATGATATTTAAATTTAGTGTCCTTAAAACCATACGCCGTATACCCTTCAAATCGAACTTTTTCTGAAAAAGCAGCATTTGTTTGACCTCCAAATCCAAGGCGAAAACCTTCATAACCATTAAAATTAATCAATTGACTCAAATCAAAATCAAACAACTTTGTAGGGAAATAACCTTTGACTAATTTTCGACCAATATTTAACTTTTTTTCGATTTTCTCTTTTTTGGAAAAACTATCAATTACTTTAAATGTACGAAGTCCTTTTTTAGAAATGGTATCGGTTCGATAGGTATTCCAAAATGAAAAGTCTCTCTTACTTGCATTTCTGTTAATTTCTATTGTCGATGCTGAATTGATTATTTTTACTGGTTCATTGATTCTAATCCCAACAATATTACTTTTCGAAACAAGATAGGATAAGTCACTGGGATTCTTGGTTTTGGTAGTTGAAATCGAATCATTTTGTTGTATCCCATCTGCGAAACGTAAGGCGCCGGCAAAGAGTTTTATGGTTTCTTTGGTAGTTCCTTTGCGGATTGAAATTTGCATTTCATTTGGAAACCAAATTTGATGCTCTGGTAAAAATTTAAAACTTTGTGAGGCCTTAACATTAATGATACCTTTTAGTTCAGCTATCCCTTCTTCTACGGCATAACTTTCTGAGTTTATAAACAAAACGCCTTCAAGGCCTACGAATTCATTCTTTCGTTTGGGTTTGTAGTAAATTATGTAAGCGCGATGCTTACCTCGAGTTACTGTGTCTAAAATTTTGTAATTATACTTTTTTAATGCATTTTTTGCTAATGGGTTAATATAATTTGTACCTAGTAAGGTATAGACTTCGTCATAAAAACTTAAATCTTCTATATTTAAGGCTAATACTTCATATACAGGATCATTAAAGCCAGCCATCCGAGAACCTAAAATAATTTCTTTTTTATTTTTACCTCTTTTAAATTTATGCTGTGCAACTTTTTCACTAATATATAGATGCTGTTTCTGGATTTGATTCTTGAATTTATAGTTGGTTGAATCTATATTTTTGAATATGCTTTTATCATTACGCAATACAAAAACAGAATCTAATTTTCCATCAATAGAATCTGGGTTTGCAGTTACTAATAGTTTATTATAAACCCTGTATTCAAAAGAGTTTAATGATTTTGAAATATTGTTTTTGTTCTTATTTTCAATTGCTTTTTGTATGATCTTTTTTGCTGGATCTTTCGAAGTATTGATTGCATCTATAGTCGGGCTTTCTGTGAATGGTTCAAGTTTGACTGAAATAAATTTTGTATTGTTTTTAATTGGAACTCTCCTGGTTCTAAATCCGACATATGAAACAATTATTTCAGTGACCGATTTCTTTGAAGTAATTAAAAATGTTCCTTCTGAATCACTCATCTCGAAGTGTGCATCATTGATAGTAATTTTAGCAAAGGGTAAAGGTTCGTTTGTTTGACTATTTTTTATCATCCCTGAGAATGAAGATTGGGCGGGTAAGTATAGTGGGAGAATTAGAAAAATAAGAAAAATTATCTTTTTCATTTTAATTTTTGGTAAATCAAATAAACTAATGTTAAAAACAAAAAGCAACCTAAATGGCTGCTTTTAACAAAAATTTATATGTGGTCATAGAGAGTCTTTGGAATTAAACCGTCATTATTTCGATCTCTTTTTTAGCGTATAAATCGTCTATTATTTTAATGTACTTGTTGGTAAGTTCTTGAATTTCGGCTTCCGAATTTTTTTTCATATCGTCAGAAACATCAACTTTTTTAATGTCATTGTTAGCATCCTTTCGTGCGTTTCGAACACTCACTTTATCATTTTCGGTTTCTGCCTTCGCTTGTTTTGCTAACTCTCTTCTTCTTTCTTCAGTCAAAGCTGGAACATTGATTATAATACTTTCACCGTTGTTCATTGGGTTAAAACCTAAATTTGATATCATTATGCCGCGTTCAATTTCCTGCAACATGTTTTTTTCCCACGGCTGAACAGTAATGGTGCGGGCATCTGGAGTATTTACATTAGCTACTTGTGCTAATGGTGTTTGCGAACCGTAATAATCGACCATTACACTTCTTAGCATTGAAGGAGATGCCTTTCCAGCTCTAATATTTGCCAATTCTTTCTTTAGATGATCAATGGCGTTTTCCATCTGCTCTTTTGCAGTATCTATTATAAATTCAATTTCTTCATTCATGTTACAAAAATTTCAATTGCAATGTAGCTTACAAAAAGTAAGCCACAAATATAAATATAAACCTAATTTACGACTTTTGTTCCAATGTTCTCGCCGGAAACCACTCGTAATAAATTACCAGGAGTATTCATATCAAAAACAATAATTGGTAATTCATTTTCTTGGCTCAAGGTAAACGCTGTTGTATCCATAATTTTAAGTCCCTTTTTCAAAACTTCATCAAAAGATAAGTTGTCAAATTTGATAGCGCCTGCATTTTTTTCAGGATCAGAATCATAAATACCATCTACCCTAGTGCCTTTTAAAATTACATCTGCACTTACTTCAATCGCTCTTAGAACCGCAGCAGAATCTGTCGTAAAAAATGGATTTCCCGTCCCAGAACCAAAAATAACTACGCGGCCTTTTTCTAAATGACGCACCGCTTTTCTTTTTATATACGGCTCTGCAATTGCTTCAATTTTAATTGCCGTTTGTAATCGTGTTGGAACATCAGCATCTTCTAAAGCACTTTGAAGGGCTAAGCCATTGATAACTGTGGCCAACATACCCATATAATCAGCTTGCACACGATCCATACCATTACTGGCTCCTGCTACACCTCTAAAAATATTTCCACCACCAATTACAATAGCTACTTCGACGCCTTCTCGAGTAATTGTTTTGATATCTTCAGCATATTCTGCCAAACGTTTCGGGTCTATACCATATTGGCGCTCACCCATTAACGCTTCTCCACTTAATTTTAATAGAATTCTCTTGTAGTGCATTTTTTTTGAAAGTTTGACAAATATACAAATTATGTGAAGAATTAAATCACTTAGTCATTTTCAAATTTTTGCACAACTGTACAATAAAATGAAATTTTAAACGTTACCTATTTTACCCCTCAGAGAAATTTATAAAACCGAATAGTATGATCCAGAAATTAACGTTGTTGATTATCAACTACATATCAACTTTACCTTTGTTGTTCTTTTTAGTATTTACAAATCAACATAAAGCAACGACTAATTTATTGAAGGCTTTGAAAAACTCATAGTTTTTGAAAATAGTATAAAAAAAAATGCTTCTAGATTTCTAGAAGCATTTTTTGGCTTGAATATTATTGGTTATTTAGAGGTCATTTTAAATACGATACCGGCAATGGCTCCCATAATAGCAAAAAAGACAACATAGATAAGTCCGTTTGTTAAGGCGCCTGTAAGATCAAGCATATTACTTGTTGCATAATCGATAAGTCCATTACCGAATCCAGCAAGAATTCCGACCCAGATTCCAAACGTTAAACCATTTCCGGCACTATACTCATTTGATCCCCATTTACTGTAAATGGTTGAAAAGGCAAAACCTTGAATGACACATCCAATGACTAAATACATTACATCGATTGGTTCTTTCATGAGGCCCGTGGCACTACCAAGATGACCTTGCAAGAAAGGATCAATGAGAACACCCCATAATAAAAACCCTCCCATACATGACCAAATGGCCGTAACAATTGTCGAAATTAAATTAGATTTTGAAAACATAATTTTATAAAGTTAATTGGTTAATAGCTTAACAAGGTATAAAATAATTCTTAGAAGTTAAAATGTAACTACTTAGTATACAGAAGTGTAGTTGAATTTAAAAGCTCCAATTTTTGTAGTTTGATGATTTCTCTAGAGAATTTTCTAATTCATCAGGTAAATTTGGAAAGAAATCAATAGAAGTTAATGCTTCTATTTCATCAATAGAAACCACAAATTTATAAAGTGGGCTGTTAGACTTCTGATGAGGTATTAAAAAAGCGATTGCTTTTATTTGAGGTTTAGAATAGTCCAATAATATTTTATAAAATTGATTGGGTACAGCAACTTTTTCTTGTCCAATTGTTTTTAAGCCTCTTTTCAAAATTCCTCCTGTAATAACGAATAATTGCTTGTCTTTGGTAGCCCAATAACGTGTTTTTTGCTCTAAGCGATTCCATATTCCTGAATTGAAATCATGTTTTTGAGGAGAAATATTAGAAGTAAAAAAAGTTTCGTTAAACGCTCGCTCGGAGAATTTTCTGTCACCTGCCGGGCATAAATGCCCTCTATCATAACCAGAACCTTTGTAATTTCTATAATTGGCTGACTTAGTTTTTACTTTTTTATCATATATGAAATAGGGTCGTTTCCTATTCGTTCTTGAGATATGTGAAGCTTTTAGTTCATAAGCAACCCATTCGGCTTGTTCGAATTGTTCGTTATATGATAATGTTAAGAAGTTATGTTTAACAATTTGATTCGTTGTAGAAGTTGGTAAATAATCAAATTGCTTAGATGTTTTGTCTTCATTTTCAATTATTTCTTGAGGATACTCGTTTTTTTTCGAGGCTTCATCTGGGTAAAATAAATCAAAGGTGTAAAAAGCCATGATCACTATGGCGATTAATAGTGTGTACGTTAATTTTCGATTTTTCAAGATCGTTTTTTTAAAGTAATTTCCTCGAATCCTTCCGTTTTTTCTAAATGTTGAAGCATTTCTATCGCTTCTTGAGGAGGTGCCATAAGTTTGCGTTTAGATAGATCTATCCAGGCGATATAAACATGAATCTCTGCCGCCAAAATCGCATCTTCTCGATAAAGGTGATGTACCATTTTAAAACGTTCTCCTTTGTTAGATGTCGCCGATAACCGTACTTCTACGGAAAGGCTTTCACCCATTTTAATTTCTCGATAGAAACGTGTGTTTTCTTCGAAAAGTATTGGGCCAAAGTTGTGTTTTTCTAGGAATTCTGGAGGTAGACCATGCGTATTAAAAAAACGTATTCGACACTCGGCAGCGTAGTCATTATACGCGCTATGACGCATGTGTTTATTCGCATCGAAATCCGCCCATTTACTCTTGAAACTAACAGTGTATGCCATTATTTTATGATTCTAAAACCTCTTTAATTCGTTTAAAAGCTTCAGTAAGTTCTTCTGTCGAAGCAGCATATGAAATTCTAATATTGTTTGGAGCTCCAAAAGCATCTCCCGTAACGGTGGCTACATTGGCCTTATCTAATATGAATAAAGCAAAATCAGATGCGTTATTTATAGTTGTTCCGTGCAATGTTTTTCCGAAAAAAGATGAAACATCTGGAAAAACGTAAAAAGCACCATTTGGTACATTCGCATTCATTCCATCGATATCTTTGATCATGCCCAGAACAAGGTCTCTACGTGATTTAAACTCATCCACCATGTACTGAATATTAGAGACTGGAGCGTCTAAAGCCGTAATCGTTGCACGCTGCGCTATACAATTGGCTCCAGAGGTAATTTGACCCTGCATTTTGGTACAGGCTTTCGCAATCCAACTAGGTGCACCTATATATCCTATTCTCCATCCAGTCATGGCAAAAGCTTTTGCTACGCCATTCACCGTAATAGTTCTATCATACATATTCTCTATAGCGGCAAAACTAAATGTTGGCGTACTGTAGTTAATATGTTCATAAATCTCATCAGATAAGATAAAAATATTAGGATATTTTTCTAGCACTTTAGCTAATGCTCTATAGTCACTCTCTGTGTACATGGATCCACTAGGATTGTTCGGAGAGTTAAAAAAAATCATTTTTGTTTTAGGTGTTATTGCAGCTTCTAATTGCTCTGGAGTAATTTTAAAGTCAGTATCTATAGAAGAAGGAATTTCAACGAAGTTGGCTTCCGACAAGGTTGCAATGGCAGAATAACTTACCCAATATGGCGCTGGAAGTAATACTTCATCTCCTGGATTTAATAATACTTGCGCAACATTAGCAATAGATTGCTTTGCGCCTGTAGATACTACTATTTGGCTTTCGTCATAGGTCAGACCGTTATCTCTTTTAAATTTTCTGCATATAGCTTCACGTAATTCTAAATATCCATTTACCGGAGTGTAAGAATTGTAATTGTCATCAATCGCCTGTTTTGCTGCTTCTTTAATGAAATCGGGTGTGTTAAAATCTGGTTCACCTAAACTTAAACTTATAATGTCTTTCCCTTGATTCTTTAATTCTCTGGCTTTTGCAGCCATTGCTAATGTTTGAGAAATTGGTAAGTTATTGATTCTATCAGAAAGTTGTTGCATGATATTGAGTCCTAAAAAATTAAGTCTCAAAAGTAGAAATATTAATGCAATAAAAAAGCGTTTAAAATCCTTTTCGTATCAAAAAGTTAAATTTCAAACGCTTTTGGTTATAAAGTAAAATTTAATTAAGCCATAGCAGGCTTTTTACCTAATTCTTTTAACTGCTGAAAATGAGAAATAATTGCAGCTCGTGTCGTTTTATATTCGTTATAAGGCAGATTGAACTCTAGTGCTGTTTTCTTTACTATTTTAGCTAAATCTTTATAATGTACATGACTAATATGAGAAAATAAATGATGCTCAATTTGTCTGTTCAAACCACCAGTAAACCAACCTACAATTTTGTTCTTTGGGGCAAAATTGGCTGTGGTAAATAATTGATGAATGGCCCATGTATTTTTCATATTGCCATCACTATCAGGTACTGGCATGTCTGTATCTGGCATCACATGTGCCAATTGAAAAACAACACTCAAAATAATTCCTGCTGTATAGTGCATAATGAAGAAGCCTATTAGAACTTGCCACCAAGTATAACCACCAATCGCTAAGGGTAGTACCACCCAAAGAGAGTAATATACAATTTTGCCAATGATTAATTTCGTCCATTGCGTTGCTGGACTAGGCATCTTACCATATGATAATTTTCTTTTAAGGTATAAATATGTTTGTTTGAAATCAGTTGTTATTGCCCAGTTAATTGTTAGCAATCCGTAAAGAAAAATAGAATAATATTGCTGATATTTATGCATTTTATACCACTCTGCATGTCTTGAAAAACGAATTACTCTACCAGCATCAATATCTTCGTCATGCCCCTGAATGTTCGTGTAAGTATGATGCAAAACGTTATGTTGAACTTTCCAATTATAATCATTTCCGGCAAGGATATGGATACTACTTCCCATGAGTTTATTTACCCATTTTTTGCTTGAAAAAGACTCATGATTGGCATCGTGCATAACATTCATTCCAACCCCGGCGATCCCTATACCAGTAATCACCATAAAAAGTATTTGAGTCCATACAGGTAAGCTCAAGGTAAGTAATAAAATCAAAGGAGTAATTAACAAAGCGAACATGATAACCGTTTTGAAATACAGTTTCCAATTACCAGTTTTTTTAACTTTTTTCTCCTTAAAATATTCGTTAATCCTTTTATTTAATGTTCTAAAAAATTTCGCAGAATCTACCTTAGAAAATTTTACAGAGATATTATTTGACATAGTGAGTTGTTATCTTAATATATAAGTTGCAAAAGTACATCATTTATAAATTCAAAGATGTTTTAGTGGGCAATTTATACAATTTTTAACAATATAGTTTAGTTTTGCAATTCGAATTATGGAACTGATTAAAAAATATTTCAAAAGTTTAACCGAAGATCAACTGAGTCAATTTGAACAATTAGAAGGGTTATATAAGGAATGGAATGCCCAGATAAATGTAATCTCTAGAAAGGATATTGATGAATTATATTTGAGGCATGTTTTGCATTCTCTCGGAATTGTTAAAGTGCAAAGTTTTAAACCAAAAGCACGGGTACTTGATGTGGGTACGGGTGGTGGTTTCCCTGGTATACCATTGGCTATTCTATTTCCTGCTACGAAGTTTCACTTAGTAGATTCGATTGGAAAAAAGATAAAAGTAGTGACCGAAGTTGCAAATAGTATAGGTTTGAAAAACGTTACTGCATCTCACGAGCGCGCCGAAAAGGTGAAGGGAGAATTCGATTTTATTGTAAGTCGAGCCGTGACTAACATGGATGACTTTGTGAAATGGACCCGTAAAAAGGTTGCGAAAAAGCAACAGCACGAATTATCGAATGGGATTTTATATTTAAAAGGAGGAGATTTAACGAATGAGTTAGTAAACTTTCCAAAAACAACACTCTATAACTTGCAAGATTACTTTTCGGAAGACTTTTTTGAAACGAAGAAAGTGGTGCATATTCCATTAAAGTATAAACCGTAGTTGTTTATGAAAAAAAGAAAGCCTTAATCATAAGATTAAGGCTTTTTATTTTTAAATAATACGTTTTTATTGTTCTAAAAATGGGTATTTATAATCGGTTGGAGGCACCAAGGCTTCCTTGATGGTACGATTAGATGTCCAACGTAATAAATTCCATACAGAACCAGCTTTATCATTTGTTCCTGAGCCTCGTGCGCCACCAAATGGTTGTTGACCAACAACTGCTCCGGTTGGTTTGTCATTTATATAGAAATTTCCAGCCGCATTTTCTAAGGCGTCTGTTGCATAATCAATCACGTATCTATCTCCACTAAAAATAGCTCCAGTTAAAGCATATTCAGAGGTTGTATCTACCGTGACCAATGATGCTTTCCAATCACTGTCATCGTATACATAGATCGTAATAACTGGGCCAAACAATTCAGTACACATTGTTGCGTACTGAGCATCTTTAGCTAGAATAACAGTAGGCTCAATAAAATATCCTTTCGATTTGTCATGATTCCCTCCGATAACGATTTCTGCATTTGCATCAGCTTTGGCCTTGTCAATATAGCTTGAAATCTTATCAAAAGAAGCTTCATGAATTACCGCATTCACAAAATTGGAGGTATCATCTGGGCTACCCATTTTTATAGTTTTGACCTGATTAACTACGTGTTCCTTTACATCGCTCCATAAACTTTTTGGAATATATGCGCGAGAGGCAGCAGAACACTTTTGTCCTTGATATTCAAAAGCGCCTCGAGTTATCGCTGTGGCCACTTGTAAAGCGTTAGCAGACGCATGAGCCCAGATAAAATCTTTACCACCTGTTTCGCCAACAATACGAGGATATGTTCTATACGTATTTATATTATCTCCAATTTGCTTCCATAATAATTTAAAAATGTTAGTAGAGCCTGTGAAATGTAATCCGGCAAAATTTTTATGACTCAAAATAGTATCACTAATCATTACAGGATCACCGTATACTACATTGATGACTCCATCAGGAACACCTGCTTCCTTAAATAATTCTACGATTACCTGTGCAGAATATACTTGACTATCAGAAGGTTTCCACACACATACATTACCCATCATTACTGGTGCAGCACATAAGTTGGCAGCGATAGACGTAAAATTAAATGGTGTTATTGCATATGTAAACCCTTCCAGCGGACGGTATTCCATTCGATTCCAAATACCAGGTGCAGATTCAGGCTGATTCGCATAGATTTCTGTCATAAACTCTACGTTGAACCTAAAGAAATCAATCATCTCGCAGGCCGCATCAATTTCTGCTTGCATTACATTTTTAGATTGTGCGATCATTGTTGAAGCATTCATTTTTGCTCTATATGGACCTGCAAGTAACTCAGCTGCTTTTAAAAAAATCGCTGCGCGATGTTCCCAAGATGTTTTAGACCATGCTTCACGTGCTTCTAGGGCATTAGCAATGGCTTGCTCAACATGCTTTTTCTCAGCTTTATGATACTGCCCAACGGTATGCTGATGGTCATGTGGAGGATGAATCGAAACGGTGTTGCCAGTTCTTATTTCTTCACCACCAATATAAAAAGGAATGTCAACCGTTTCATTATACATTTTTTTATAAGTTGCAAGTAATTCGTTGCGTTCAGGACTATTTGGTTTATACGATTTTACAGGTTCGTTAACTGCTTTCGGTACTTTATAAAATCCGCTTGCCATTTTTGTATATTTTTTATGTAAAAAGTCTATTTTTGAACCGCGAAGTTACAACTTATTTGTCATTTTATTGAGCGGTTTATCAGAACTACTTTTACAAATAAGTAACGAAATGATTGAACTATTTTATGTGTACAGTAACCTATATTCCTTTGGGGAAATCTGATTTTATTTTAACCTCTAGTAGAGATATTCCGTTTTCACGGAAAAAAGCCGAACATCCTAGAAAGAAAAACGAAGATGGTGTTGATTTATGGTATCCAAAAGATGGGAAAGCGGGAGGTACATGGATAGGTACGAGCGACAAGAAAAGGCTCATTTGTTTGCTAAATGGAGGCTTTGAATACCATACTTCTAGACTAACATATAAAAGAAGTAGAGGCTTAATCGTCAAAGAGTTGCTAAAAGCGAATGACATTCATCAAGGATTAGATGCCGTTGATTTACTCGGAGTTGAACAATTTACACTTACTATTGTTGATTGGAACCATTCTTTAGAATTACTAGAATTTGTTTGGGATGGTGTCAATAAGCATACAAAATTAATGACACAAGAAGAACATATTTGGTCATCATCAACATTATACGATGATGGGGTAAAAAAGTTGCGAAAAGAGTGGTTTACAGGGTGGCATACGGAAAATGAAAAATCGCAAGACAGTATGTTAACTTTTCATCATAATGCGGGTGTTGGTGATCCTTATATAGATGTTCTAATGAACAGAGGTATGGGAGGTACGGTAAGTATTACTTCTATTGAGAAAAAAGGTGAATGTATAAAGATGCTTTATGAAGATATTATGACAAAAGAAATATCGGAAGTAATTATTTAGTAAGAAGAACGTTATTGTAACTATTTTCTTAAATTTGCTACTAATAAGTTGCTATGTCTAAAAAGGGGATTAATTATATTTTTATCGCGCTGTTATTTCTTTGTACAAGCTGTTTCGAAATTATAGAGGAAGTTAGCTTTAATAAAGATGGATCGGGTCATGTGACGCTTACCATGAATTTAAGCAAGAGTAAGACTAAGCTAAATTCTATGATGTTGCTTGACAGCGTGAATAATTATAAGGTACCTTCAAAACAAGAGATTAAATCTCATATAACGCAGGCTATTGAAAAAATAAAAAGAATTCAAGGTATTTCAAATGTTAAGAATTCAATAAACTTTACCGAGTACATATTTACCGTTTCTTGTGATTTTACAGATGTTGATGCACTTAATACAGTCATCTCGAATTTTAGCACAAAAAAGGATGCGACTTTAATAAAAAAACAAAAGCATTTCAGTTTCGATCAAAGTAAAAATACGTTTACAAGAAATTATCATTACGATATTTCAAAAGAGTTTAAAAAAACGAATATGGAAGATCGAAAGGTCTTCGAAACTGCTACCATGACCACTATTTATCGTTTTGAAACACCAATTATTTCGTCGCAAAATGCAACGGCTAAAATTGCAGGCAGTAAAAAAGCAATCATGTTACGAGTAAATGCTCAAGATATTATTAAAAATAAAAATTCAATAAAAAACCAAATCAAACTCCAGAACTAACCAATATGAAAAAGATATTATTTATTGTTGCTATTTGTGTATCGTTTACAACTATTGCACAAAATTTAGAAAGTAAAATTCCTAACAGTGCGGAAGCTGTCGTTTCAATAAACGGAAACCGCTTAGTTGAGTTGGTCTCTGTTCCCGAATTTGACAATTACAATTTTGCTCAAATGATGTTTAAAGAGTTGAGTAGAAAAAAGGACGAGGGTAGTAAGATGAAAAGTGTAAAGGAGATAGGAATAGACTTAAACTCAAAGGCATTTTATTTTCATAAAAGAACAGACAGTATTAGTTACCATAATTTTTTGGTAAAATTAACTGATAAGAATATGTTTGAAAGTTTGATGTCTCCGAAAAATAAAGAAAATATTATTTCAGAAGGTGGGGTTCAAATAATGGTTGATCATAGTTCTGTTGCCATTTGGAATGACCAAATGTTGCTAGTTTCCGGGTATGAAAAGCCGTATAATTTCTTTAAAGATAATGAGGAGCGTTTTAAAGCTCAAGCTGAAACTGAAGATGAATCGTATTATACGATCAAGAAAAGGATAGCTTCGCGATGGGCCAAGGCCTATGGATTATCAATTTTTAATGGAAATGGCGGAAGTTCAATTTTAAATAATAAAAAATACCTAGCGAGTAAAGATAAAGATGCTGCTGCATCTGTTTGGGTCAAAAATTATGGTGGCCTCATGAATGGTTTTATGTCAAGTATTTATGGTATGTCTGGGATGAGTTCGCTCGCCGGACTTCAAGGCAATATGTATAATGGATTTAAAAGTGTTGTGGCCAATTTATATTTTGATAAAGATGCGACAAGAATGACCATGGAAATGGAAGTGAGTTCTCAATGGGAAAAGGCCTTTAAAAAAGTGTATAATTCAAAAATGAACAAAAATTTCTTTAATTATTTTAATCAGAACGATGCATTGGCATATATGAGCTTCTCAATGAATATGCAAGCTCTGTTCGAAGAATATCCTACTTTAATGACAAGTATGTATGGTGGTATGATGCCTCAGTACAAGCAAGAAATGGATTTAAGCGGTGACTTCATGGGGCTTTTATTAGATGAAGAAGCTATTGGTGAATTAATGACCGGTGATATGTTATTCGTTTTGAATGATTTCGGAGAAAAAGAAGTGACTTATACCTCGTATGAATATGACGAAGATTATAAAAGAAAGGAAGTTACGAAAACGAAAAATGATGTAGTGCCTGATTTTACCATGATGATAGGATCTAAAAAAGGGAAATTACTAAACAAAGCAGCACGTCTTGGAATTAAGTATGAGCTTATAGAAAATAAGGCGGGCTATTATAAGGTAAATGTTCCTAAAAATGAGATACCAGTTGATCTATATGCGGTAGTGAAAAACGATATTTTATTTTTTACAACTTCTGAAACCAAGATTTCGAATATTGTAAATGATCGTTTTGTTAAAAACCTAGGAAAGCATCAAAAAATGATGCAAAAAAACGTATCTGCTTTTTATGTGAATGGTGAAAAGATTATGTCGAGAATCCCAGCATCAGAATTGAGTAAAAAAGAACAAGGATTTATGAACTATGCGAAAGAGAATTTTAAAGATGCGTATTTCAAATCTTCGAAGATGAAAGGGAATAAAATGCGTTCTGAAATGAAGATTAATACTTCAAGTTCTCAGGGGAATTCACTAAAAACTTTTTTAAACTTTATTGAATTTGCAGCTAAGTAATAATTAGCAGATGAGAAAAAAACTCGGATCTCTTTTCGTTACTATTTGTATTGTACTTATAGCGATCTATATTTTTAGATATAAACTAGGGGTGGTGTTAGATGGTAAAATACCTAAAAGTGCAACGGAAATTATACATGTTGATTTACGTCAAATAGAACATCATTTTTTGGTCGATGCTATAAAGAACCCTTCGAAATACATCAACTTTAAGACCAAAAAGAAAGAAAAAGAATCATTAAGAAAAACTGTTTCTATACCAAAAAACCTCTTATTTTTCACGAATACATCTACATATAAAAGCGCTTGGTTTAGCAATTTTGTCAATGTAAAGAATGGTGATAAGCTTCAACGCTATTTGTTACAAGAAGGATTCAAAGAAGTAACAAGCGATAATTTAAAGTTATTCAATAAAGATAGAATAACCATCGGTATTTTGAATGGAAAAATAGTGATTGCAATTAAGAAACAACGTGAGGAATCTGTCGTTCAGGTCTTTGAAAATCTTTTCCAAGAAACTAGTTTTTATGAAAAGAATGATTATTTGCTACAATCGATTGCTAATTCACAAAGCGACATTACATATTCAAGTGCCAAAGCGGATTTCTTAGAAGCGAATTTTGAAAATGGGCTACTTGAAATTAAAGGGACGCTAATTTCTGAGTTATTTTTGGATGATATATATGTTGATAATTCTGAGAATTCAGTTGGATTTATGGCGGCTAAGGTCAACAAAAAACATACCCTTTTTAAATCCCTGTCGTCTCATAAAAACGGAAAGAAATTTAATGATTTTACGAAACTGTCTCTTGATTCAATTATAGACAAATGGGATGGGAGGGTAGTTATAGATTTAAATTCTGTTGACAAAACAATTGACACAATAGTGACCTATGAGTACGATGATGATTTTAATAAAATCGAGAAAAAATCAGTTCAGGAACTTAGAACGCCTGATGTCAATTTTATACTTGGTAGTAAAGGTAGCTTGTATACGTATTTTATGGAAAATAACGCCATCAGATCTATAGATAAGGATACACTTTTCACGAGTATTCCGCTCTATAAAATGTTTGTGAAAAAGCAACATGATGAACTATATATTTTCACTAAAAATCAACTCGATGTTAGGGCGAATAAAGAGGCTAAAATTAAGTTTAGGGCCTTTTTGGATATGGAAAAATATATAAAAAATCCACTTGAATTTTCTCAGGTTTCTGCAAAGGATAATTACCTTAAATTCATTAAAGATACTTCAGTTGAATTAACCTCTGATGATGAATTCTTTCTGCAAATCCATTTGAAAGAAGATTCACGTAATTTCCTTCCGCAGCTTGCAATACCTTAGACTAATAGAATATAAAAGAAATCATTGTCAGAATTAAGACGCCAATTGATGACATAATCATAAAGGAAAAATTTACCATGGTAAATTTTACAAATGTCTTAAACCATCCTTGTTGATAAAATCGTCTCATAGCTAGGTAGATGTATACAGCGAACAATAAAAAGAATATAGCAATTAAACTACCTTCTTCATTCGAAAGGGTATAGGCAATAAAGAATAACAACATTAATAAAAAGAACACTGATTGTGTATAAAATACAAATACAAGATGTTCCATATATGTATATTTTCGTCGAATATAAATGAGTTTGAAAAACAAGGCGAAAATGGGTAGAAATAAAAATACAGCAATGGATATCCCTGAAAGAAGTTGGTCAATAAAGCTATCACCATCCTGCTGCATTTTGTAAACGCTTATAGACTTGTCGTAATAAAACCGATTCCAAAAGGTGTTTTCATATCCTAAACTATCAAACGCTTGCGCAGGAGAATGATCTTGATTCAATTCATGATAATCATAAAAAGCAGTAACTTTTTTTACAAATGAGCTTTGTTGACGAATCTTTTGTTTTGCCGAATCAATAGATACTTTATCTAGATCAATGCTGTCTAAGTTTACATTATTCGCTGTTAAAATAGAGTCGAGATTGACGTCTGCATTATTTTGAACGTTGGTTAAAGTATTCTTTACTATCGAATCTTTTTGAGCAGTAGTTAAATCATCCTTGTCATCATCATCATTATCACCAAAATTAAACAATGAAATTTTTGAGGTTTGCGTACCGTCTCCGTTATATTGTTGAATCGTTTTGACAAGACCTAGTACTACAAAGAATAGTAAAGATACTGTTAAGTAAGTTCGAAAAGGATTGATAAATTCTTTACGTTTACCTGAAACAAATTCATAGGCAACTTTACCTGGTTTAAGAATCAAAGGAAAAACCGTACCCCATAGTCTAGAGTCATATGAAAAAACATCGCCAAAAAATTCCTCGACAAAAAGTTTAAAACTAAGTTGATTGATGTTGTTTCGTTGTCCACAATTTGGACAAAAATTTTCTTCTCCTTCTAATGGAACATTGCAGTTTAAACAGGAGTTGCCTCGCAGTCGAGCAGGGAGCTTTTCTTTTTTATTCTTTTTAAACAACTTTAACATCGGTTAAAAATAGTTTTTTTAAGAAAAACAGAAAAACCTTCTTGCTTTTAATTTAAAATAGCCGGGACATTTAATTGAAAAGATGGAATTTTTACTTTGAACTTTTTTGTAGAGGTGAAATTAATCATGTTAAAAAATCCACGCATAGAGCCTGTTTGTGATGTTAAATTGCAATAGGAACGATAGGTGTAGCTTTTCTTTGGTTTTAGTATTGGTTTTTCACCTATAACACCTTCTCCTTCAACAATTTCAATATTCTTAAGCGAATCGAAAATTTTCCAATGACGGCTCACTAATTGAACCGAATCGTTGCTCTGATTTTCTATAGTAATGCTGTAGCTAAATGAAAAAAGCATTCTATAATTCTGATAGGAAGAACCTTCAAAATTTGTCTTTACAGAAATTTTAATACCATTTGTTACTTGCTGAACCATAGTTATCTACTAACTTAAAGTGTGAAACAAAGATACTAATTGTTTTATAATTAGCAACTTCACTAATTGTTAGATGTCTATAGTCGCATTTAGTTGCGTAAACTTTCAGAATTACCGCTGCCAACACCAATGACTTGATCATAGCGCGTGCCAAAGGGGCGATAATACACAATAGCAGTATAATTATTTTCGGTTTGAAAATGAGAACCGTCAATAGCTTGATGATTTACTGTACCGTCTTTTTCAAGTGTTACATATTTGTAATTATAAAAACCTTGTTTCAATAATAGTTGAGTTTGGTACGATTTAGTTTTCTTATTGTAAATCATCTTGTTGTCGTCATTTAGCTGCCAATCATTGAAGTTTCCATAAACATAAACTGGATCACTTTTTAGTTCTTTGGTAGCTAGTAAATTAAAATGAACAAGTGTATAGTCACCCTCAAGTTGAACATCATCGTTGTCGATAGTTCTTAGAACAAAATTACCGTTGATATCAGGATTTAAGGTGTAGGGTGTTTGAAGGCGCGGTTCGTCCGAATAGAGATATGTATTGAATATATCTTTTAGCTCAGTTCTATAAATATTGTTTGAGGCATTGCGAATCTGCTTCGTGTCAAAAAACAAAAATTCGTTTCCTGCCCAAAAATTTATATTCGAATTGTATTTGTACAACAATTGTGTGCCTCTCATAAATTGTGGTTTCATATTCTTGATAACAGTATTCCAATCATTATTTTGATAAACTGCCACCTTAAGCTCATTACTTGGATTGTTGATTGCTAGATTCGGATAGCTAATAACAAATTGAATGTTTTGCTTCGTATTGATTGTAGAGATATCCCTACTTCTGTGAGTGCTTACGCCAACATCGACTAAAGGATCATACACAATAAATGGTTTTGAGAAAACTACAACATCATCTTCGTCCATCACACTGATGACATAATTACCACTTATTTTTATACTAATGTTGTCGTTCGGAATTCTAACGGTATAATGCGTATAGTCTTGAAGGGTATTGAAGGAATTTTCGAAATTGCGTATCAAATCATCATTGAAACCATTCAAAAATTCAGTTGCATTTAAATTTGACGACTCCCAATTATAATCATAATGCTCAATTTTATAGCGATACTGTTCCTGCTGTGCATCGAGATCATCAAAACTCAATACTAAAGGAGCTCCTAACTTAATAATGGGTGCATATTCATTCGCCGTCAATGGACTTAATACCACAGACTTGATGTTACTTGGCGGATTTATAACCGCTTTTTGTTGCGTGAAACCAACCTTAACGAAACAAATACATACTAAAATTGATAAAATGTTGTTTGTAATGCTGAACATTGCAGTTTTTTGAAGTGTGTGAATCAAATGTTGTACCGTTTTGGTTTGTAAAAATACTAAAAGGGAATTAGACCTTACCTAGGCTTTATTTAGAATTAATATAAATAAAGAATCTAAGGCTCTAAATACTTACATAACACCGTCAAAATTTTTAAATTTGCAGCGTTTTAAAAGACAATTAACTCAAATTTTTAATATGTCACAAGACATTCGTATCAAAAAAGGCTTAGATGTTAAGCTGGTGGGCGAGGCAGACAAAACAACAGCTACAATTCCTTTAGGTAGTGTGTATGCCGTAAAGCCCGACGATTTCCATAAAATTACCCCAAAATTATTAGTAAAAGTTGGTGAAGAAGTACAAGCTGGTGAAGCCCTTTTTTACAATAAAGCGAATGAAGCACTTTTATTTCCTTCTCCGGTAAGTGGTGAAGTAATTGAAATTGTACGTGGGGCAAAACGTAAAGTTCTGGAAATTAAAATCTTAGCAGACAAAAAACAACAGTTCAAAGATTTTGGTAAAAAAGACGCCTCGGCTTTGTCAGGTGAAGAAGTGAAAGCACATCTTTTAGCCGCAGGATGCTGGCCGTTCATAAAACAACGTCCGTATGATGTTGTTGCGAATCCGGAGGGTCAACCAAAAGCAATCTTTATTTCCGCATATGCTAGTGCACCATTGGCCGCTGATTTAGATTATACATTACAAGGCAAAGAGGCTGAATTGCAAGCTGCTGTGACTGCATTAACAAAATTA
Source organism: uncultured Flavobacteriaceae bacterium (assembly GCA_947494325.1). GTDB lineage: Bacteria > Bacteroidota > Bacteroidia > Flavobacteriales > Flavobacteriaceae > Aureibaculum. The sequence goes on along the minus strand of CANLUS010000001.1, from coordinate 93,587 downwards.
ACTGAAGGAAAGATTCACGTAAGTGTCTCAAAGAACGGAAATTCTCCGTTGGCTGGACTGAACGGAGTTTCTTTGCACAAAGTTTCTGGACCGCACCCGAGTGGTAATGTAAGTACGCAAATAGGTAAAATTGATCCAATAAATAAAGGAGAGGTTGTTTGGGTAGTTACACCTCAAGATTTGGTTATCATCGGTGAATTATTATTGACAGGAAAGTTCAATGCAAAACGAACAGTGGCACTCACAGGATCTAAATTTAGCAATCCATCGTATGTTGAAGTCTTGATTGGAGCAACGATTGCCGATATTGTAACTACGAATTTAGACGAAACCAATGAGCGCATCATTAGCGGTAACGTATTGTCTGGTACTCAAGTAAACAAAAATGGTTTCTTAGGGTTTTATGACAATCAAATTACGGCAATACCAGAAGGTGATGATTATGAATTCTTTGGTTGGAATAAACCTGTTTTTAATAAAATATCAAATTCTAGAGCATTGACCTTTTCATGGTTAACTCCGAATAAAAAATTCGATTTAAATACAAACACTAATGGTGAACACAGAGCTTTTGTACTAACCGGTGCTTATGAACAAGTTTTCCCATTAGATATTTATCCGATGCAAATTCTAAAAGCGTGTTTGTATAAAGATTTAGATGAAATGGAAGCGCTCGGAATGTATGAGGTAGCACCAGAAGATTTTGCGTTAACAGAATTTATTTGTGTTTCTAAGCAACCGCATCAACAAATTATAAGAGAAGGATTAGATTTAATGCTAGAGGAAATAGGTTAATATTATGGGATTAAAACAAAACTTACACAATTTAAAAGAGAAATACAAAGGCACTAAAATGGCCCCTGCTTTTAATGCAATTCATACATTTTTGTATTTACCGAATGAAACTACGCATAACGGTACACATATAAAAGCAGCCGATGATTTAAAGCGTACCATGAATATTGTAATCATGTCATTAGTACCATGTTTATTATTTGGTATGTTCAATGCAGGATATCAACATCACTTGGCTTTAGGTGATATTCAGTCAGTTTCAAGCGGCTTCTTTAGTGGAGAATTTTGGAGTATCGATAATTTTATGGTTGGCTTTTGGAAGATTATTCCATTAGTGATTGTGTCATATGGAGTTGGACTCTTGGTTGAATTTATTTTTGCAGTAATTAAAGGACATGAAGTAGAAGAGGGATATCTAGTTACTGGAATGTTAGTACCATTAATTGTGCCTATCGATACACCATTATGGATGTTGTCTGTAGCTGTTGTTTTTGGTGTGGTAATTGGCAAAGAAGTATTTGGTGGTACCGGAATGAACATTTTGAATCCGGCATTGACTATTAGAGCCTTTTTGTTCTTTGCTTATCCTACTTGGATGAGTGGAGATAAAGTATGGGTAAAAGGAGCCGTTGAAAGAGATCAGTTAATTGCAGCAGGTGAAAATTTAGACGCTATTTCTGGAGAAACTGTTCTGGGTAGTTTAGCAAAAACACAACCCTATAATTACGATGTTAGCGAAATGTTCTTTGGATTTATACCAGGTTCAATTGGTGAAACATCAACCTTATTAATATTATTAGGGGGGTTATTTTTAATCTTTACCAAGATAGGTAGTTGGAGAATTATGTTAAGTGCTGTAATAGGTGCTTTGGTAATGGGCTTTTTATTCAATAGTGTAGTAGATGCAGATATTATTACCTCAGGGAGTAAATTCTACGGTCTTATGAGCTTAGAATTTTGGAAACACTTATTAGTTGGTGGTTTTGCTTTTGGTGTTGTTTATATGGCAACAGACCCGGTAACAGCATCGCAAACCAATAAAGGAAAATGGATTTACGGATTTTTAATAGGTTTTATATCGATTGCAATTCGAGTATTTAATCCGGCCTATCCAGAAGGAGTAATGTTGGCAATTCTATTAATGAATGTATTCGCTCCAACAATCGACCATTACGTGGTTCAAGGAAATGTAAAAAGAAGACAAAAACGTTTAAAAGCAAAAACAGCATAAGTTATGGCTAGAAATACTGATAGTAATACATACACCATTTTATTTGCCATAGGTATGGTTTTAGTGGTGGGTTCTTTACTGGCATTTACGGCATCTTATTTTAATCCAACAATTACGTTGAATAAGAAATTAGAAAAGCAACAAAATATTTTGTTTGCCATGGGTGTTAATGAAGCAACGCTTTCTGGAAATGCTGATGATGCGACAAGTTTTGTTTCGACAGACAAAGTGACGACAGAATTTGACAAATATATAACAACGCAGCTGGTCATCGAAGGTGATAAAGCAACTGAAGATAAGGAAGCTTATTTAATAGATATCAAAAAGGAAAGCGATCAAGTAAAATCAGATGCTTCCTACGTCAGAAAATTGCCTTTGTTTATTGGAGAGAAAGACGGTGAAAAATTCTATATCGTTCCAATGCGAGGTGTAGGATTATGGGATGCGATTTGGGGATTCGTGGCACTAAAAGAAGATCTCAGAACAGTAAAAGGTGTGTTCTTTGACCATAAAGGAGAAACTCCTGGACTAGGAGCCAATATTAAGGAGCCATTTTTCTATCAAGATTTCGCCGACGAACTAATTTACAGTGGCGATCAATTTAAAGGAATTGTGGTAGCGAAAGGGAATGCAGATCCGAAGAACGATGATAAGACTGATAATGAAGTAGATGCGATTGCAGGAGCTACTATTACAGGAGACGGAGTAACCGTGATGATTAAAAAAGATTTAGCAATGTACTTACCATACTTTAACACATTAAAATAAGATTAGATGGCAGAAGTAGCAGAACAAGAAAAAGTAAAAAAGGCACCCAGTGAGCCTTTATTTTCAAAGAAGAATAGAAAGCTAATTACTGATCCGTTAACGGATAATAATCCAATTACGATTCAAGTACTTGGGATATGTTCAGCATTGGCAATTACTGCGCAATTAAAAGCGTCAATTGTAATGACCATCGCCGTAATATTTGTACTAGGTGTTGGTAACGTAGTGATTTCATTGATGCGTAATATTATTCCTTCTAAAATTAGAATTATCGTACAATTAATCGTAGTTGCTGCCTTAGTAATTATAGTTGATTTAGTATTAAAAGCATATGCCTATTCGTTGAGTAAAGAACTATCCGTATTTATTGGATTAATTATTACTAACTGTATTATAATGGGACGTTTTGAAGCCTTCGCTCTAGCAAATGGCCCTTGGAAATCATTCCTAGATGGTATTGGAAATGCTGCCGGTTACGGTGCAATTTTAATTATTGTAGGATTTTTTAGAGAGTTATTAGGTTCTGGTACCTTACTAGGATTTAAAGTATTAGGCGATCCTGTGGAAAAAACAGGTCTGTTCGCTTTCGGATATGAGAATAACGGATTTATGTTATACTCTCCCATGGCGTTAATTGTCGTCGGACTTATCATATGGGTTCAGCGAAGTAGAAACAAAGCATTAATCGAACAAGAATAAAGATATGGAACATTTAGAGTTATTTTTTAAATCAATCTTTATAGATAATATGGTATTCGCCACATTTTTAGGAATGTGTTCTTACCTAGCAGTATCTAAAAAAGTGGCTACGGCTGTAGGTTTGGGAGCAGCGGTGATCTTTGTATTGGCCGTTACCGTTCCATTAAACTGGTTATTAGATCAATATATTTTACAGCCAGGAGCCTTGGCAAAAACCTTAGGTCCAGAATACGCAAGTTATGACTTAAGTTTCTTATCATTTATCATGTTTATTGCCACGATTGCTACCATGGTGCAATTGGTAGAAATAGTCGTTGAGAAGTTTTCTCCGGCCTTATATAACTCACTTGGTATATTCTTACCGTTGATCGCAGTAAACTGTGCGATTTTGGGAGGTTCTTTGTTTATGCAATCTCGTGAGATACCTACCTTAGGAATGGCATTAAATTATGGTATAAGTTCAGGTATTGGATGGTTCTTAGCAATTCTTGCAATTGCTGCAATTCGTGAAAAAATTAGATATTCTTCTGTTCCTGCACCACTTAGAGGTCTTGGAATCACATTTATACTTACAGGGCTGATGGCCATTGGATTTATGAGTTTCGGAGGAATGTTAACAGGTAGCGATGATGGAAATAAAAAAGAAAAGGTTGAACAGGCTATCAAGGTAGAAGATAAAAAGAAGGAAGATGTAGTCAAGAAAGAAGAAGAAAAATCAGCAAAAACAACAACAGCTTTAAATCAATAATATGTTTTTAGAAGTTAGTACAACAGGAACAATTTTAGCAACAGTAGGCGCATTTTTAGCAATTACATTATTGTTAGTTGGTCTTTTATTATTTGTAAAACAAAAATTATCACCTTCAGGTCCAGTAAAGATTACGATCAATGGTGAAAAGGAAATTGAAGTAGCTTCAGGTGATTCTCTATTATCAACTTTAGGGGCACAAAAAATATTTTTGCCTTCTGCTTGTGGAGGAGGAGGTACCTGTATTCAATGTGAATGTCATGTGTTAGAAGGTGGTGGTGAGGCGCTACCAACAGAAACGCCGCATTTTACGCGTAAGGAGTTAAAAGCTGGAGCTCGTTTGTCTTGTCAGGTAAAGGTAAAACAAGACATGAATATCACTATTCCTGAAGAGGTTTTTGGTATTAAGAAATGGGAAGCAACAGTAGTAAGAAATTATAATGTGGCCTCTTTTATTAAGGAGTTTGTTGTTGAAATTCCTGAAGATATGGGGTATAAAGCAGGTGGATACATTCAAATTGAAATTCCTGAGTGTACGATCAATTATAAGGATATGGACATTACTGCACATCCCGAAGAGCACGAAACACCAGATAAATTTCAGGCAGAATGGGATAAGTTTGGTTTATGGCCATTGGTTATGAAGAACAATGAAACTGTAGAGCGTGCTTATTCTATGGCTTCGTATCCTGCAGAAGGAAGAGAGATAATGTTAAATGTTCGTATTGCTACCCCACCATGGGATAGAGCAAAAAATGGTTGGATGGATGTGAATCCAGGCGTTGCATCTTCTTATATTTTCGCACAGAAACCAGGAGACAAAGTAACTATTTCAGGCCCTTATGGTGAATTTTTCATCAATGAATCAGACTCTGAAATGTTATATGTAGGTGGTGGAGCCGGTATGGCACCAATGCGTTCACATTTATATCATCTATTCAGAACTTTAAAGACAGGAAGAAAAGTGACGTATTGGTACGGTGGACGTTCTAAGCGAGAATTATTCTACCTAGATCACTTTTATAAATTAGAGAAAGATTTTCCAAACTTTAAATTCTACTTGGCATTATCAGAACCTTTAGAAGAAGACAATTGGAAAGTGAAAGATGGTATCGATGGTGAAGGAGATGGTTTCGTAGGTTTTATACACAATTGTGTAATCGATAATTATCTAAATCATCATGAATCTCCAGAAGACATCGAATTGTATTTCTGTGGACCTCCATTAATGAACAAGGCGGTTCAAAAAATGGGAGAAGATTTTGGAATCCCTGACGAAAGTATTCGATTTGACGACTTTGGTGGATAGGCACAAAGAGTTTGATGTGTTGATATTTACAATACATTGATTACCGGAGTTATAAACTATAGAACCTGACTTATTTAAGTCAGGTTTTTTTATGTTATGAAATATTTTGACTATCACTACGTTAGTAGTACAAAGCTAAACATTATGAATTGCCCTACATGTTATTCTCAATTGGAGAGGATTCAACGTAAAAAGTATCAAAAAACACTCTTACCCGATAGTCGCAGGTATATTTGTTATGGGTGTAATAAAAAGCATTTTAAAATTAATTTGCTACATACCGTATTGGGTTTGATTAAATTCAATTTTAAATAAGTTAATCATACCAAGATTATATAATAGACCAACTCTCATGAGTTGGTTTTTTATTTTATGATATCTTTGAGTTAGTTTTTATCTATTTTAACGACAAATCGAAAAAAATCATATTTTAATGAATACCATCAAATCACTTTTACTAGCTGTAGTTTTTATAACAATCAGTTGCCAAGGTAAAGCGCAGAGCGAACAGAAATCTGCTCAAAAGAAAATGAGTACTATCGAGAAAAAGCAATTGGAGCTATTGACTTTAGACCCAGTGACAGTTCCACTTGAAAAGGGCCTGGCGAAAGCCTATTTTGCAAGTGGTTGTTTTTGGTGTGTTGAAGCTATTTATGAGAGCGTAAATGGTGTGACTGAAGTTATTAATGGTTATTCTGGAGGATTTACTGAAAATCCAACGTATGAAGGTAGTAACACTGGGCGAACTGGGCATGCTGAGGCTGTAGAAGTAATTTATGATCCAAAAGTAGTTTCATTTGCAACATTGGTCGATGTATATTTTGGCTCTCAAAATCCAACGCAAGTAAATGGGCAAGGACCAGATAGAGGCTCTCAATATCGATCAATTCTATTTTTTCAAAATGCCGAACAGAAAGAGATTATTTTGAAAAAGAAAAAAGCATTGGTTGATGAATTAAAAGCTAAAATTGCGGCCGAGGTGTATCCTTTTCAAAAGTTCTGGATTGCCGAAGATTACCACCAAAACTATGAGCGTTTACATCCAAATAATCGTTATATTCAGGGTGTTTCCATACCTAGATTGAAACGTTTTCAGAAAAAATTTCCAGAATTGATTTCGAAGAAACATTAGAATTATTTAATCGAAAATAAGGAAATCTTCTTTGGTATAGCGATATACTTTTACACAAGAACCTGAGTCATCTACTCGCTCTATTAAGCGGTTAGTTGAGAGATTTACCGATTCATTAAAAAGTATTGACTTTGATTTTAAGCGCCCAGTTGAAATCAGCTCTCCGGATGTTTCAATAACGTTAAATAAAACTTCTTTATCAGAGTTGTTATAAAGAATAAAGTTTCTTCCGAAACTTATAGATTCTCGATTTTTAAATGGTCTTTCGCTGCAATCCAATTCTTCAAAAGGTTCCAAGCCTTTACTAATTAAGAAAGATTTCAAATCGAGTGCATTATTTTTTGTTCTAATCTTTTTCAGTTGCCATAATAGAACGACAGAACTGGACCTAATAAGCGTGGCATCCCACACATTCTCGCTAAGTTGTAATGTGTTATAATGCAGTACTTTGTTTTTGTAAATCTCATCTGTTAAGTAGTAGTCTCGTGCTTTATCTCTTGAAATTGAGTCGTATTTGAACATCCACGGTAAAGTGTCTGTCATTTCTTTAAATCGAGAGAGACTTAAGTCTACTGCCTTTTTTTCCCAACTCCGTTGAGATTCAATACGTCTTTTTAATTCTTTTAAGTCAGTAATTAACTTTTTGTATTTATTTGGCAAACGCTTTTCTACTGAAATTAATTCACTTAAACGATCATCTGCGAATTGCTGCGTATTGGTACCAAATCCCCATTCTAAATATGGATCGTCGGCCAGCATCTGTTTTGTTATTTTTTCATTCTTGTATAATGAAGAGATAGAATCAGTCTCAAATCCATATTCTATGAATAGATTACAGGCTTCAATATTTTTGTTTAATTCGTTTTCAAAAACCTGCATTAAGCTTTCGATTTCATTCGCTTTTTGTCGGTTTTCGTGCCAATTATTAATTTGTAATGCAATGAGAATACCAATAACAACAAGGATGATTTCGCCTATGGCGTATTTGAAGTACTTGCCTGTGTTGCTTTCCATAACTAAGTTTCGACGAATTTTTCGAAAGAATTTAATCATTACTTTAGTTCTTGTTTTATGATTTCTAAAATTTCGACTATTCGGTGACGTAAACTCACAGCTTGACTATTTGTGAGTTTTGCATAAGTAGCGCATTGTGCAATAGAACTCTCGAATAGAGGATCATCTAAAATAGATGAGATAACATTTTCCTTTTTAGAATTTCCTAAATCAATTTCAGTCTTAGTGCCTTCATCTAAATGAAAAGCTGCAAGAACATTATCCTTCCAATAACGATTTAAAACATTTCGCATAAAGCCTTTTTGCGATAGCATCGGGAGATATTCATTTCCTCTAATGAATACCCAAGCTTGCTCTTCTTCGGTTACCTGAATAACTTCACTTGTCCATCTAGCAAGTCGTTCTTTTAGATCTATATTTTGTAATAGTTGTATTCTTCCAGAGCTATTAATATCGTTAATAATGGGGTCGAACGTTGGATTTACAGCTGTGAGTCCTATGTGTTTTGTAATAGAGTCTGCATCTCTCGTTTCCGGATGGTCAATATTGTGAAGTAACGTTAATGCAGCATCAGTCATTTGATCTCGCATAGCAGTTTTTTGGTCAAGTTGCTCTAGATTACTTTGGAATTCTGATTGTAATTGTAAGAGTAATTCTTGTTCTTGTGCTCGTTCTTTTCTGTCTTCATTCCAATTGTTAATCTGTAAAGCAATAAGAATACCAAGAACCACCAAAACAATTTCGCCAATGGCATATTTAAAGTATTTGGTGGTTTTGTTTTTACTCATAAGGTTATAGCGTATTTTACTAAAGAATTTAATCATTATCTCGCACTTCAGTTAGTCTAATAATAGCGTCGATCATAGCGATTACACCCTCTTCTTCTACTGTCTTTAAATTATTAAATAAATCTCCACACCTTCTATTCACGAAATTTCGATGTTGTTTACTGAAGAAGGCAGTGATATATTCTGGATCATCATCTATATCAGGATCAAAATTTGCTCTCCTCCATGGGCCATACTCATCGAATAAAAATTTGACAGCGAAGGCTTCTTCTTCTAGATAATCACCCAACACATCTTTCCAAGATATCAAATTTCTTCTTAAGGTGTCATTTTTAATTAAATCGAAAGAAGATGAATTTAAAAGGGCTTCGACAGAACCGTTTTTTGGGTTGAACGATTTATTTCGCCATAGCAAGGGATAGTATTTTTTTATACTATCTGCAAAATGGGCGTTCGTCTCATTAATTTCGGGTTTTTTTAAGTCAAAATTTTCAATAGCGTCTAATACACGTGTACCACCGTGCAAACTCATCTCATTATAGCTAATGATTGAGTCTAATTGCGCTTTATTGGATTTGAAATCTAAGTTTATTTCTTTTAAAAAAGCTCGTTCTTTGTCCCGTTCTTTTTTATGTTCATTCCAATTATTTATTTGAAGTGCAATCAAAATCCCAAGAACCACTAAAATAATTTCGCCGATGGCGTATTTGAGGTATTCAGAGGTTTTATTTTCCATGAGTAGGTTTTGACGAATTTTGCGGAAGAATTTAATCATTAGTTATTAATCTAGATAAGGTTTTAACAGTGGTAGAATTTCTTTAATATTTTGCTGATTTGTCTCTAGTTCAGATTTTGCAACTAAGTATAAAACATTATAAGCAGCTAACATTACGGCTACTCTTGGTGTGAAATCTTTGCTATCAATATTTGTCCATGTATGATTATATATATAACTGTTGTTATAATTTTCATCGTATAATCTACCTATAATATTGTATTTTTTTACAAAATCGTCTAAATGGATTCTATATTGACCTAATGTCTTTTCAACTAAATCTTGATTTGATACCATGGACGTATAATAGTTTGATAATCGTTTTTTGACTTCTGAAGGTAAAATATCAAAAGCGCCAGTAGATTTTAAATTAGAAAAGGTATTTGTATTGAAAGGTGGTGAGGAATACCATCTTACTGGAAATTCAGATTTCATAATTTTCACTAAAGTATCGAGATTCGCTTCTGTTGCGTAAGACCTTTTCAATAAATTAGTAGTTATAACATTTCTTCGGTATACTTGAGGTAATACTTCATTAATAAGTAAACTGTCAGAGACTAAATCGTTATATACAGATTGTAATGCTGTTTTTAATTTAATGTTCTCTTTTCTTTTTTCATTCCAATTATTAATCTGAAGTGCTATTAGAATACCAATTACTACGAGAATGATTTCGCCTGTTGCATAGAGTATATATTTTGAGAATTTATTTTCAGACAATAGGGTTCGCCTGATTCTGCGGAAGAATTTGAGCATGATTGAGGGCTTAGTTGATTCTGCTATATGCAACACCTATCAATAAAAAGTATAATAGCATGGTGCAGTTAAAGTTACGCAAATAAATCGAACCATCTATAACTAGTGCCTACGTATAATTTTAAGTAAATTTGCACAAACTTAACTAGTCATGAGTACGTTCGAAGATTTAAACTTATCGAAGCAATTGCATTACGCTCTTGACGATTTAGGCTTTACACAACCAACGCCAATTCAAGAACAATCTTTTTCAAAAATACTTTCGGGAAAAGACATGGTAGGTATTGCACAAACAGGTACCGGTAAAACATTTGCATTTGTTTTACCAATTCTTCGTGATCTGAAGTTCTCAAAACAAGTCAACCCTCGAGTATTAATTCTAGTACCTACTCGTGAACTTGTGCTACAAATTGTTGAAGAGGTAACTAAGCTATCAGCCTATATGAACGTGCGCACAGTAGGGGTTTATGGAGGTGTGAACATCAATGCGCAAAAGCAAACGATGGCTCAGGGCGCTGATATTGTTGTCGCTACACCGGGTCGTTTGTATGACTTGGCATTGAGTAGAGCGTTAAAATTAAAATCGATACAAAAATTGGTAATTGATGAAGTCGATGTAATGCTTGATCTCGGATTTCGATTTCAATTAAAAAACATATTCGAGCTCTTACCCGAAAGGCGTCAAAACATTATGTTTTCGGCAACTATGACAGAAGATGTAGATGCTCTGATTGATGATTATTTTATTGCACCAGTAAAAATATCAATAGCGGTTAGTGGTACGCCACTTGATAATATAAATCAACAGTGCTTTTCTGTTAAGAACTTTTATACCAAAGCTAATTTGTTGGTGCACCTGTTGCACAACAAAGAGACTTTTCATAAAGTACTTGTGTTTACCTCTCATAAAAAAGATGCGGATCGTTTGTTTGAGGTTATAGAAGAAATGTATCCAACAGAGGGTTGTGTAATTCATTCTAATAAGACGCAAAACTACAGGATGCGCTCTATTAAACAATTTGATGAAGGAGATAATAGAATATTGATCGCTACCGATGTGATGTCTAGAGGGCTAGATTTAAGCGAGATTAGCCATGTTATCAATTTTGATACTCCGAAATTCCCTGAAAATTATATGCATCGAATTGGGAGAACGGGTAGGGCAAAACATGAAGGTGAATCGTTGTTATTTGTTACCGAGAATGAAAATGAAGCCAAAGAACGGATAGAGCAATTGATGAATTACGAAATTCCGATGATAGCTTTTCCTGAAGAAGTTGAAATTTCCAGCAAATTAACCCCTGATGAGCGTCCTAAAGAAGATTTAGTAGAGAATCGACGAAATAGAGGATCGAATACGTATGTTTCGGGAGAGGCGTTTCACGAAAAGAGTGAAAAAAATAGTAAAACGAATCAAGGAGGTTCTTATCGGAGAGAAATCGCCAAGAAATATAAGAAGCCCAAAACAAGAGGTGACAAAAATTATAATAAACGTAATAAAAAGAAATAGTTTTTAGATGACACCTTTATCAGCACAAGAACTTCATAATTTAGCCATGAATATTGTAGGTGAAAAACTACAGAAAATGGGTTATGAATTTGTGGCCATTAATAGCAAATTAAAAAAACACCCCCAGTTCGTACTTTATAAAAAAAATGAACCTACCATATTTGTTCTCGTAAAAGCAACAACAAATTTGCAAGAAAATCAATCTTTTGATACTATATGGATGGAGACATTTAAAGAACATGCCAAAAAACAGAACGCACATGTTTGGTTTGCGGGAGTGGGATTGGCCAATGCTGAGAGTGTTGACATGCCTGTTTTTAAAGACAATCCTTATTACGTGGCTTTCGACGATTTTGTGAAAGTATTAGAATAATTCTTACCTAAAATAGTGATACTTAGCTCTTAATTTCATCGAAATTTTATCTGTAAATATGTCTATTTTACAAATCCAACAACATTTATTTTTAATTTTAAAAATGAAATTTATATCTTGTAGACTAAACTAAACTTTAAAAAAAAATAAACGATGGGAAAATTCGAAGTTTACAAAGACAAAAGAGGGGAATTCAGATTTAGATTGAAAGCTAGTAATGGTCAAAATATCTTAGCTAGTGAAGGGTATTCATCAAAAAAAGGATGTGAAAACGGAATTGCATCTGTACAAAAGAATTGTAAAGATGATAAATGCTTTGATAGATTGAAAGCAAAAAACGGAAAGCCATTCTTTAATTTGAAATCTACAAATGGTCAGGTTATCGGTAGTAGCCAGCAATACGCATCTACTTCTACGATGGAAAACGGTATAAAATCTGTGAAGAATAATGCACCAGGTGCTTCAATTGTTGAAGTGTAGCATTAACTATTTGTTTTAAAAATTAAAAAAGCCCATGATAACATCATGGGCTTTTTAATTATTGTTATTACAGAGATTATTTACCTGCCTCTGGCTTTTGTTCTAATATATCAAAGAATTGATCTAACTTAGGTAAAATCACAAATCTTGTTCTTCTATTTCTAGAACGACCTTCCGCTGTATCATTCGATGCTAAGGGTAAATATTCACTTCTACCAGCCGAAATCAATCGTTTAGGATCAATTTTATAGTCATTTTGTAATACTCTAATTACCGAGTTAGCACGTTGCGTACTTAAATCCCAATTATCTTTTGTTCGTGCCGTTTTAATTGGCACATTATCTGTATATCCTTCAACCATCACTTCCATCTCTGGCTTTTCTTTTATTACTGCAGCTACTTTGGCTAGTAAACCTTTTGCCTTTGCAGAAATATTTGAACTTCCACTAGTGAATAATAGTTTATCAGAAATAGTAATATATACGACCGTTTTTTCAACATCTACAATAATATCTTCATCTTGGATACCATCTGCCAAGGCGCTTTTTAAATTTACCGCTAAGGCTAGATTAATAGAATCTTTTCGAGACATTGCCCCACGAATACCATTAATGTATTTGTCTTTTTCGCTTAATTGAGAAATGACATCTTTAATATTACTACTAGCAGATTGAGATAACATGGTCAAGTTTTCAATTTGACGCATATTACTCGCATTATTTTCTGTTAAAAATTTATTTTGAGATTCTAAAGCAGCCATTTGATTTGCTAACTTATCTTTTTCTACTTGACAAGCTAATACTTTACCATTGGCATCAGTTAATTGTTGCTTGGTCGCATCAAATTCGGTTTGAAGTTCAGCGAACTTTTTTTGCGAAACACAAGACGATAGTAACAGCGTCGAGCTAATGGCTAGTATAAAAATTTTTTTCATAATTAGAGTTTTTAATTTAAGAGACTAAGGTATTAAAAATAAAGAAAGCGAAATTGATTTTAATAGGAATTTAACAAACTTTAAATTTTATCTTTGACAATGTTAAGTTAAGATTCTAAAGCAATTATGAAGAGATTGAAATATATAGGCTTATTTATCGTATTAATTTGTTCATTTTCATGTAAAGAAAAAGCTGAAATACAAGAGATAAATGAGTTCACAAAACTCGAAGGCGTGGCATTTGGAACCACTTTTCATATTACATATGGCACCCAGATTGATTATACAAAGCAAATAGATAGTTTATTTCATTTAATAAACAAGTCATTATCAACCTATATCACGAATTCTGATATTTCAAAAATCAATAATGGGGATTCAACAATCGTTGTTGATCAATACTTTAAGGAGGTTTTTAGAAAATCTGAAAGAATTTTTGAAGAAACCGAAGGTGTATTCGATCCAACCATTGGAGTGCTAGTGAATGCATGGAATTTTGGGCCAGAGGAAGCAAGTACTATTCCTGATTCTCTTGATATTGTGAAACTGTTAGATTTGGTAGGTTTTGATAAAGTACAATTGAAAAATGGTAAAATATCAAAAGAGAACCCTCAAATGTATTTTGATTTTAATGCGATTGCAAAAGGATATGCCGTTGATATTGCTGGTCGATTTTTAGAATCTCAAAAAGTCGAGAATTATTTAGTAGAAATTGGAGGTGAGATTAGAACTCGCGGGCAAAGTGCTACGAATAAACCTTGGAGAACAGGAATTGAAGAGCCTAATTTTGATGGAACACGATCAATAGGAAAAGTTATTGAACTAAAAAATCAAGCCATGGCGACTTCTGGTAGTTATCGAAAGTTTGAGATAGATAGTATCACTGGTGAGAAATATGTTCATATTATAAACCCCAAAACAGGGTATTCTACGCAAAGTAATTTGCTCAGTGTTTCAATAATTACAGAATTAGATTGTGCTGATGCAGATGGTTATGCGACCGCATTAATGGCCATGCCTCTTGAAGAGGCAAAACAATTTTTATCTAAATACACTAATTTAAAAGGGTATTTAATATATGTAACCAAAGAGGGTGAAATGAAAACGTTTAGCTCGAATAACTTCTAGATCTTTAGCGTTTTAATAATTGCTTCTAACTCGAACATATAATCACGCTTGTCGGCATTTGGAGCATACGTAAAGCCTTCTAAAACTAATAAGCGATTATTCGCTTTGTCGATTATGGTATAGTTAAGAAAAGGACCCGCCATAAAATCATTTTTCACTTCCCATTTACCTCTCGTTTCGTAAGCTGATAGTTTATTAAGTTCTGTTGGAATAATATGGGGCGAATAGGCTGCCTCAGTTATCATATATGAACCATCAGATGGCCCGGGAATATATTTTTTACCAATCGTATCTCTTTCGGCAGCGATTGAATTTTCTATTGTCATTACATCTTTTAACGGAAGCTCATATACAAGAAGGTTCATGTCTCCCTTTTCTATATGTTTTCTAAACCACAAAAAATCGCCCGTATCATCGACCCTTCTATAATCTGTTGGAATTTCTAAAGCTACATTTAATTTTTTAAGCGTTTTGATTGTATCGTTCTGTACTAAGCTTTGCCCTAATTTTTTTTGATATACTTTGATGTCAGCTTTCTTAAATACGTCAACGATCTCTTTTTTATATTTTTCAATCTGAGCAAGTAAAGAGGCTTCATCTGTTCCTAAAATGGTCATCACGACTTGAGGTGACGCATAAATGTCTTTTTTTATTTTATAGGTATTCTCATTACCATAGCCTACCAACAATAAATTTCTGCTGGTTTGGAAGATAGTTTTAAAAGCTTTCACCGGAGTTTGAGTGACAGAAAACTGATTTTCTTCTTGTGGAAGTCCCAAAACAGGAGTGCCTATAATTTTGCGCAGAGCATCGCCTGGTTTTCCTAGCCACTCTGAATTATCAATAACGATAACTAAACTATTGATTCTACCCATAGAGTTTTTAAGTACAAGTTTGCCATTGTTTTGACATGCTACTGTAGATAATATGATAAGCGAAAAGAGTATGATTTTTTTCATTTTTAGAGTTTTAAGTTAGAATGTTATGGTCTAGCCCTTAAATATTTTAAGTTTAGTGCCAGGTTTCAAACTTTTAACACTCCAAATATTGTTCCATTTTTTAATTTGACTAACAGAAACTTTTGGAAATTTTTTTGAAATCAACCAAAGCGAGTCACCTTTTTGTACTGTATACGTGGTATACTTGCCTTTTGGTGTTGCTGTAGTAACTTTTTTCTTCGAAGAAGTTTTAGTGCTTTTTTTTCTACTCGAGGTATAATTTCTAGGATATATCGTTAAACGTTGGCCGATTTTTAATCGACTACTGCGCAATCCGTTCCAACGTTTTATCTGCGAAACGCCAACACCATATCTTTGGGCAATTTTACCTAAATAATCACCATTTCTTACTCTATAACGGATGCGTTGAGGATTTTCAAATAGTTTTGGCAACGGTTTTTCACGTTTCGCATCATCCGCTTCAGCGAAGGCATAAATTTGATCTTCATTAGAAACGAACTTGCCAATTAAATGCTGAGGTAAACGTAAGGTGTAATTTTTACCCTTTATAAAAGGAATAATATTGAGTTTATATTGAGGATTCAAAAACTCTAATAATTCGTCATCTGTTTTTAAAACTCTATTAATTTGATCAAAGGTCAACTGCCTTTTAACGATTATAGTATCGGTTTCGAAATTCTTTAGATAATTTTGATCAGATTGTAGATTATGCTCCTTTGCGTATTCTAAAATATAGTATGTTGCATAAAATGCCGGTAAATAACCCGCAGTTTCTCTTGGTAAGTAGCTACGGATGTTCCAATAGTTTCTGCTTCCACCAGAACGACGAATGGCTTTCGATACATTACCCGGGCCTGAGTTGTAAGCGGCTAAAGCAAGATCCCAATCACCAAATATACTATAGAGACTACTCAAATATTTACAAGCTGCCTCTGTCGCTCTTAAAGGATCATGTCGTTCATCAACATAAGAATTCACTTCAAGGTTAAATTGCTTTCCTGTATAGTACATAAATTGCCATAAACCTGAAGCACCAACTCTAGAGCGCGCACGTGGTCTTAGCGCAGATTCGACAATAGCCAAATATTTTATTTCTAATGGTAAGTCGTATTTATCGAGATGTTCTTCGAACATCGGGAAATAATACTTCGCCTTTTGCATTAGATTTGCTAATGATTCTTTACGATGTTTTAAATACGATTTAATAATACGTTCTAAAGACGGATTATACGCAACGTTAAAAGGTGTTTTACTGTCAAGATGGGTTAGCCGTTCTTTTAATAATTCACTTGATAAATCTATTGCGACTGTATCTTCTATTTTTTTTGAAGGTAATACAAACAGGTCATTATCAAATAATGGAGAATTATACATTGAATTCAACCATAAGCTATCGATTAAGGTAGCTTCTTTATGATTGATAAGTTTTAATGAGTCGGCTTCTTTTTTCTCTTTTGCTGCTTTAAGATCTAAGGTGGTTTTTTTCTGTACTTCTTTAGAATCTAAGGGAGTAACACTACCATTGTCTTGCGAAAAGCACGCAAACGATACTAATAAGAATACTATTGATAGGGGTTTATTCATTACGTATGTTATTAACAAATGTTTTCAGCGATGGCAACAAAAATATACAAATTTATTTAATAGAATTACTATTGCGTTGCCATTTATCCGAAACCTATAACGATTGATAGTTTAAAAGATTTTTTCAAATCTGTTAAAGTTTAACGTTAAATTATTCATTGGTAGAACAATATGCATCAAATTCCGTTCCAGTTTCAAAAAAATCAACATTATAATGTGTTCGAAATCCAACTTATGATCGTTTCAGCAAATCGCTCCTTGTCTAAATCATTATGTAATTCATGATATCCATTTTTAAACAGCGACAAATTTGCAATACCATTGGTGTTTTCAACGAACTCTTTTGAAGCTTTATGGTCGGTAATTTTATCGTCTGTACCATGCACCACTAAGGTCGGCGTTTGTAGTTCTTGCGCTTTGCGAATAGCCCACTCTCCTGTTTCAAAGAATGTAAGCGAATAATTCGGGCTAATTTTATTATGCACTAAAGGGTCATCAATATATTTCTGAACTTCATGACTATCTCGAGATAAGTGTGTAGGATCGAGTTCATTGGGCATGGTAATAGAAGGGGCTATCTTTTGGATAATTTTACCAATACTCAATTTCCAAGCTGGTGGTTCAAAAGAAATCCTAAGAAAAGGGCTAGTCGCAATAATACCTTTAAAATTATGTTCTTTACGGAGCGCGTAGTTCAAAACAACATTACCACCCATACTGTGTCCATAAAGAAAGAAAGGTACATCGCCGAAAATATCATTTGCTTTGTTTTTGATTATCGTTACGGTCTCCAGTAACGCTTCAAAATTAGGGTTATGACCTTTTTTTCCTCCAGTTTTACCATGTCCAAATTGATCATATGTAATTACAGATATTCCGTGCTCTAAAAATTTCGGAATGAGGTAATCACCATATCTGCTAGAATGTTCTCCCATTCCATGTACCAAAATAATGACGCCTTTTACCTTTTCTGATTTGTAATATTGCCCAAAAAAAACGGTGTTATAAAAGGTGAAATTAAATTCTTGATGCTCCATAATGTACTTGTTACTCTCAAAAATATCAAAAGCAGTGAAATGAACACTAAGAATGTTAAAAAATATTGAGAACTCCTTGTTTCTCAATAGCTCTAAGCATGGTTATGTGTGAAGAATTAACTGATAATACCGTTCTCTTCGTAATTGCCAACCTTGGTTATGTTATTTTTTTCATCAACTAATACCACGGTTGGTCTATGTGATGTTGCCTCTTCTTGCGAAAGTTGAGCGTAGGCCATGATAATTACGGTATCACCAATTTCAAAATGACGCGCCGCGGCTCCATTTAAACATATAATTCCACTACCTGGCTCACCTCTAAAGGTATAAGTCTCTATTCTGGCTCCATTATTATTGTTGACCACCTGCACTTTTTCATACTCCAACAATCCACACTGGTCTAGTAAATTACTATCAATAGTAATACTACCTACATAATTGAGATCGGCCTCAGTTACTGTAGCATTGTGAATTTTACATTTCAACATGTTTATATCCATCTTCTTTTTTTGATTAATCAATTTTCGGCAAAATTAGTATATATACAAGAATAAACCTAATCAAAACTATGAAGGCAATTTTAATGCCAAATTTGGCTTATTATGACCTGAACAAAGCAACCATTCTGAGTTCTTAGAATCTATAAAGACAAGAAAACTCATGTAAAATGAAAACCCTAATCAAACTTTTAATGGTCAGTTTCCTGATATATTCATGCAATTCTGATAATGATATAGGATTTAAGTCCTTATGCACTTTTGGAGACCCTACAACCGATTTAGCTTGGTTAAAAGCTGAAATTGAGGAGAGAGAACAAAATAGTACCGAATTTTCTAAATATCTTTATATAAGTCAAGCTGTTCATGATGGTGAAGCAATTATAATTTTTGCCGATTGCTGTCCTGTTTGTAATTCTGTGTTTGTAGTTTATAATTGTAAAGGAGAAAATATTGGTTTTATTGGAGATGGAAATTTTACATCGGAGACCTTGTCATCTGGAAATGTCGTTTGGAAAACAAGCGATAACGCGTGTAATTTTTAATTTTTCAATGCTGTTTTCATCGCAATAGCCTTTAAAAGGCATTCTTGATACTCTTTTTCGGGGTTAGATTTTGAAGTGATCGCCCCACCTACAGAATAGGATAGGTATTTTTGAGTTTCGTTATACAAAATACTTCGAATCACTACATTAAAATCGAAGTCATTTGTAGGTGTAAAATAGCCAATTGCACCAGAGTATAACCCACGTTTAGTGCTTTCTAAGGCTTCAATAATTTGCATGGCAGAAACTTTAGGAGCGCCTGTCATACTTCCCATAGGAAATAAACTTTTAACAATAGTTACTGCGTCAATTTCATTAGGAACCTCTGAGACTATAGTAGAGATTAATTGATGTACCTGATCAAAAGAATATACTTTACAGAGTTCTTCAACTTTTACCGACCCTATATTGGCCGTTTTTGATAAGTCGTTGCGCACCAGATCAACAATCATGATGTTCTCAGAACGCTCTTTTTCATCTTGTGCCAGATCTTGAGATAATTTCTGATCCAATCTTCGGTTTGAAAGTCGTTTTGCAGTTCCTTTGATGGGTTGTGAAATAATTTTCTGTTGCTGTTTACGAACAAATCGCTCAGGAGATGCCGAGAGTACATACTTCTTATCTATTCTAAGGAAGCTCGCAAAAGGAGGGTTCGAAATTTTATTGAGTTTTTTATAAACTTCAAATGGATTGATACTTGCATTTTCGGCATAAAACTCTTGGCAAAAATTAACTTCATAGATATCACCTCTATGTATGTGATCGAGAATTTTTTTTAATTGCTCTAAATATTGTGGTTTGGTAATTCGTTTATGAATTTTTACTTCATGGACATCTGCACGGGTAGGTTTTATAATATTTGAAATGCTTTTTAAATCTGATTCAATGTTTTGTTCATCAAGTTTTAAATATTGAATTTCGAGCTCATTTCCCTTTAAAAAGAAGATTTTTTTTGGCTGAAAAAAATAGAGATCAGCAAAATCCAATCCGTCAAGATTCTTGGAAGTCAATGCTTCTATATCATTTTTTAAATCGTAACCTAGATATCCAAAAATATAGTCGTTAACCTCATTTTTGAACCGCTGTAATTGATCAAACGCATCGTTATAATTTGTTTGTAAAACTGTATGTGCATCGATAGCGAGAACAAGGTCATAACTGCTATAATGTTGCTCATAATTATTACTATCTAGCCAAGCTATTTCTTCAAATTGTTGAGACCAATCAAATAATTTTGATTTGAATTCCCGAACATTTTGGAGTTGTATTTTTTTTGAGGTTCTTTTCACTAAAAATGTGCCTACTTACATGTTTCTACGATACTGCCCGCCTACTTCAAATAGTGCGCTCGTAATTTGCCCCAATGAGCATACCTTAGTTGCCTCCATTA
This sequence comes from uncultured Flavobacteriaceae bacterium, assembly GCA_947494325.1. Taxonomy (GTDB): domain Bacteria; phylum Bacteroidota; class Bacteroidia; order Flavobacteriales; family Flavobacteriaceae; genus Aureibaculum. The sequence goes on along the minus strand of CANLUS010000001.1, from coordinate 73,135 downwards.
ATTGCTCAAAAATGTTTTCGTTTTGAACAGATTTCTCTTGTAATAATTTAAGTTGTTTCTCTGCATTTGCTGAGTTTCCTATATTCAAATTTTCTACAACCTCGATCTGATATTTCTTTTCTTTTTCAGTGGCTCGAATAACTTCAGCTGGTAGCACGGTAGGTGAACCTTTACTGCTTAAAAACGTATTGACACCGATGATAGGAAATTCTCCAGTATGCTTTAAAGTTTCATAGTACAAACTTTCTTCTTGAATTTTAGAACGTTGATACATCGTTTCCATAGCACCTAATACACCACCTCGCTCTGTAATTCTATCAAATTCGGTATAAACGGCTTCTTCAACCAAATCAGTTAATTCTTCAATAATAAAGGCACCTTGAATTGGGTTTTCATTTTTAGCTAGACCTAATTCTTTATTGATAATTAATTGAATTGCCATTGCCCTTCTAACAGATTCTTCTGTGGGTGTCGTTATTGCTTCATCATATGCATTGGTATGTAACGAATTACAATTGTCATAAATCGCGTAGAGGGCTTGTAGTGTTGTTCTTATATCGTTAAAATCAATTTCTTGGGCGTGTAATGATCGACCCGAAGTTTGTATATGATACTTAAGCATTTGTGCTCTTGAATTCGCACCATATTTTTGTTTCATTGCTTTTGCCCATATCTTTCGAGCAACACGACCAATTACCGCATATTCTGGGTCAATACCATTTGAGAAAAAGAATGATAAATTCGGACCAAACTTATTGATATCCATTCCTCTAGAAAGGTAATATTCAACAAAGGTGAAACCGTTAGATAGGGTAAAAGCCAATTGTGAAATAGGGTTCGCACCTGCTTCGGCAATATGATATCCAGAAATAGAAACAGAATAAAAATTTCGAATGTTATTTTGAATAAAATATTCTTGAACATCTCCCATTAAACGCAGCGCAAACTCTGTTGAAAAAATACACGTATTTTGCGCTTGATCTTCTTTTAAAATATCGGCCTGAACGGTACCTCTTACCTTGGCTATGGTTTCCATTTTAATTTGCTGATAGATGTTTTTTGGAAGTACTTGATCTCCACTCACTCCCAAAAGCATTAAACCTAATCCGTTATTACCTTCTGGAAGTTCTCCCTGATATGTTGGTCTTGGAACCCCTTTTTTGGTATAGATTTCTTTAATTTTTTTCTCAATTGCTGCCTCTAGGTCATTCTCTCGAATATACTTTTCACATTCTTGATCGATAGCCGCGTTCATAAAGAAACCTAGCAGCATGGGCGCCGGGCCATTAATTGTCATTGAAACAGAAGTCATGGAATTCGTTAATTCGAAACCAGAGTATAGCTTCTTTGCATCGTCTAAACAGCAAATTGAAACTCCTGCATTTCCAATTTTACCGTAAATATCTGGACGAATATGAGGGTCATTTCCATAAAGAGTAACAGAATCAAATGCTGTTGATAATCGCTTTGCATCCATCCCCAAACTTACATAGTGAAAACGACGATTGGTACGTTCGGGTCCTCCTTCACCCGCAAACATACGTGTTGGATCTTCACCAGTTCGTTTAAATGGATAAATACCAGAAGTATATGGAAATTCTCCAGGTACGTTTTCTTGCAAACTCCATAAAAGAATATCACCCCAAGCTTCATACTTCGGTAAGGCAATTTTCGGAATTTGAAGATGTGAGAGTGATTCGGTATGCGTTTGAATCTTAATTTCTTTATCACGTACCTTAAATGAATATACAGGATCAATATAGCGCTGCTTTTTCGATTTCCAATTGGTAATAATTTCCCAATTATGAGGGTTTAAATCCATTTTGATACGAGAGAATTCCTTCAGTAATAATTGAAGAAAGTCTTTTTGCTCATTTTCACCGTTCCCTACTATTGTTTCTTCTTGAATACCTGTAGTGGTTAATTCAACCGAAACATTTGCGACTGTTTCAATTGTCTTATAAATACCGTATAATTTCTGAGCAACTTGCTGTTGCTCGGCGCTCCACTTATTATAGGCTCGATTGTTTTCTGTAATTTCCGATAAATAACGTGTTCTATTTGGAGGGATAATGAATTGTTTTTCGCTAATATCTTTTTCAAGACCAAAAGAACTCTTAAAGTTAGCGCTAGTTTTTTCATTTAACTTATCAATTAATACGCGATATAAGCTATTGGTTCCGGGATCATTAAACTGTGAAGCTATAGTACCGTAAACTGGCATCTCATCCATAGGAGTATCCCATAAATTATGATTTCGCATGTACTGTTTTTTAACATCTCGAAGCGCATCTAAGGCACCGCGTTTATCGAATTTGTTTAGAGCAATAACATCGGCAAAGTCAATCATATCGATTTTTTCGAGCTGTGTTGCAGCCCCGTATTCCGGAGTCATTACATATAAAGAAACATCTGAATGATCCAGTATTTCTGTATCCGATTGCCCAATACCAGAAGTTTCTAAAATAACTAAATCAAAATTTGCCACTTTTAAAATATCTATAGCATCGCTTACATGTTTTGACAGCGCTAAATTAGATTGTCTTGTTGCAAGTGAACGCATATATACACGTTCATTTTTAATAGCATTCATTCGAATGCGATCTCCTAAAAGTGCGCCACCAGTTTTTCGCTTGGATGGATCTACAGAAACAATGGCAATAGTTTTACTAGGAAAATCAATTAAATATCTTCGCACAAGTTCATCTACTGATGAAGATTTTCCAGAACCTCCTGTACCTGTGATCCCTAGCACTGGGATAACAGACCTTGAGGATTTTTCGCGAATTTCAGATATAAAATCGACATGTTTTTCTGAAAAATTTTCAGCAGCAGAAATTGCTTTTCCTAACTGTGCGTCATTCTTATGTCGTAAATCGGCAATTTCAAAATCGATCGATTCACCAGTAGGAAAATCGCATTGTTGGATCATATCATTAATCATACCTTGCAAACCCATTTTACGACCATCATCTGGTGAATAGATTCGCGTAATACCGTATTGCATTAAGTCTTTTATCTCTTCGGGCAAAATAACACCGCCACCGCCACCAAAAATCTTGATACCGGAGGCGCCTTTTTCTTTTAGAAGATCATACATATACTTAAAATATTCATTATGTCCTCCTTGATATGAAGTCATAGCAATGGCATTGGCATCTTCTTGAATAGCAGTATTTACAACTTCTTCAACACTTCTGTCATGTCCCAAATGAATAACTTCCACCCCAGTGGCTTGAATAATTCTTCGCATAATATTAATGGCTGCATCGTGACCATCAAACAAAGATGCTGCTGTTACAATTCGTATTTTATGTTTAGGTGTATAGGGATGAATTTGCTCCATTTATGTAGTACTAATTTTATGGCGCAATTTACGATTTATTATCGAGTATATTTATCTCAAATATTTAAGAAAATCCCAAAATTTCCGATATTTTAAATAATCTAAATCAGACTCATTGTGATACGCTTCTTTTTCAAAACTGATACTGTGGTATGCTTTTTTCCAATTGCGAAATCGGATCAAATGAACTATAAATTCTAATATATACCATATGAAGAAAAATATCCATAATAATTCAAGCTGTTGTTTCAAATGAATACGTTCATGATTGATTAAAACTTCATTCTCACTTAGGGATTTGGTTTTAAGGAAGATAAAAGGATATATTGCTAAACCACTATAATTTTTTGGAATTATATGTTTTAATATTAAAATCATAGACTCAATATAATGACTGTAGGATTGCCAAATTACGAATAATAATTCATTAACAATTTAACAAATTTTAAATTGTTAGTAAAGAGGACATTAAAAGTAAGTTATTATCGGGACTTACTGTTTATGAGTGGTTTAACAAATAATTAACTAGTGTCTTAACAAAGTATTCAGTTAATTTTATGCTATCTTTAACTTAAGAATTCAAATAGCATACCTTAACAATGAAGTCAAAAAGAATAATATATATGTTATTCTTAGTTTTCGGCGTCTGTACCGCAAACGCCGATAGCTACCTATCCGACCCCGATTCTTTTATGAAAGAAACTCAGGTTGATAGTTTATACGCTACCTATAATACTCAAGAAATTACCGCAAATAATGCCTCAAAGGTAGTCGCTTGGTATAAAAAGAAACTTCTAGAGAATATTGATCTAACAAGTAGTGACTATAGAAAGATGGGTTTGAGTTATGCCTATTTAGGGAATGCTGCGCAGGCAAAAGTATATTTGGTAAAGTATATAAAGTCAACTTACGATATTGCTATTCTAGATAATGAATCTTTACGAAATATTAATGGTTCAAAAGAATACGAAAGCATGGTTTCGTCGTATAAACCAAAAATAGACAGCTGGATATTGTTTTTTATTGCATCTGGTATTATTGGCATTTTTATCGCTTTAGTTTTAAATCTCAGAAAGAAAGGTGATACTATTGCTAATTTGTTAATTGGTGCATTTGTTCTATTACATTCGCTTTTTTTGATACACTTGTCTTTATATTTAACGAATTACTCATTTAATCTCCCAAATTCATATTGGGCGACAATTACCTTTTCTTTTTTATATGGACCCTTGCTGTATTTTTACTTTAAACGAATTTCTGAGAGATATACTTTTAAATGGAAAGATATTCTTCATCTCGTTCCTACACTAGTAATCGTGGCTTATTTTATACCTATTTATATGCTTTCGCCTGAAGTAAAGCAGCATAAGATATTTAATGTTGATCAAGATTTTGCAACTACATTAGAAGTGATTGTTTTTATAAAGGCTGTGTCTTTATTAGTATATGGATTCTTATCAATTCGAATTTATTTACGAAGTGCTAGAAAGGCTTCTAAATTCAATGATCAAATTTTGAAATGGCAACGAAACATGTCTATTTTAAACATTTTATACGCAGTAACCTATATGATTTATGCGTTTATTCTCGTGACTCATGTAGTCTTTATGAGAGACAATAATTTTATGTTGTACTCTCAAGTATTTGTGTTGGTTAGTATCGTATTGTACGTAGGGTATACCGCATATGTTAGTCCAAGAGTTTTCAGTAAAAAATACATATTTGCTCAGGAGTTACATAAATATCAAAAATCGGGTCTAACAGAAAATTTCTCGAATGATTTAAAGGAACAATTACTTTCATTACTTAACGAAGAAAAAGTATATAAAATGAACACGATAAGTTTGGATATCCTTGCTGAAAAGTTAGGAACAACCAGGCATAATATCTCTCAAGTTATTAATGAACATTTTGATTTAAACTTTTTCAACCTTATTAATAAATATCGAATTAAAGAGGCACAAGAGATTTTTAGAAATGATCTTCATAGTAATTTGAATATTATTGATGTAGCTTATGATGTAGGCTTTAACAACAAGGTAACTTTTAACAAAGCCTTTAAGGAAGAGACTCATCTTACTCCAACGCAGTACATCAAAAAAATAAACGGAGTTGATCTCGCAACGTCCGCGTAAAAAAATAGTAAATCTTTCACGGCTAAGTTAATTATTATAGGTTTTACCTATAGATGCCACCTAAAAACGTCTTTTTGTTTTTGTATTTGAATTAATTATGGCAAGGCAATAAGAATCTATTTTTAATTTCCACTAAACTTTGACTTCATTAAAGGTATTTTATTTATTGCCTGCCTTATTTGATCAGTACACAACTTAAGAGAGTTTGAATCTCTATTTACTAATTCAAATAATTAAATATGAAAACAAAGCGATTTAGTCTTTTAACACTATTATTAGTGTTTGTTATGCAATTTACTTTTGCACAAGAGAAAACTATTTCTGGTACTGTTACCGATGATACAGGACCATTACCAGGAGTAAGTATTATTATCAAAGGTACGACTACAGGTACCGAAACTGATTTTGACGGAAAATATACAATCAAAGCAAATACAGGTGACATTCTTGTATTTAGTTTCGTTGGTATGACTTCTCAAGAAAAAACAGTTGGAATTTCAAACGTAATTGATGTTACTCTCGAAGGAGGGAATATTTTAGAAGAGGTAGTTGTTGTTGCTTACGGTACATCTAGTAAGGAGGCAATTACAGGATCCGTTACCCAAATTAATACGAGAGATATTGAAAAACGATCAATTACGAATCTTTCAACTGCAATTGAAGGAGCTTCGCCAGGGGTTATCGCAACAGCAAGCGGACAACCAGGATCTGGCCAAAATATTCGAATTAGAGGATTCGGTTCTTTTACCGCTTCTAATGCTCCTTTATATGTTGTAGATGGAATTCCAATTAATGGAAATTTAGCAAGTATCAATCCCAATGATATTGAAAACATAACTATCTTAAAGGATGCATCTTCAACTGCTCTTTATGGTAATAAAGCTACCAATGGTGTAGTATTAGTTACTACTAAAAGAGGTAAAACAGGCAGAGGTGAACTTTCGATAAATGTTTCGACAAGTATGGTTGATAGATCAATTCCTGAATATGATCGTATCGATGCTTTCGATTATTATCCAATTATGTGGGAGGCGCTAAGAAATACTTCAGCGATTCCTGGTACGAGTAGTGCGGCGGATTTAGCAGCAGCAAATCAGGCGGCTAGTGATGGAATTTTTGGAATTTTGGGCTACAACCCATTTAACGTTCCAAACAATCAGATTGTAGGAACTGATGGATTGATAAACCCGAATGCTTCGTTATTATATAATGATTTTGACTGGGAAGGTGCCATTACAAGAACTGGAATTAGAAGAACAGCAGATGTTAGTTACCAAGGAAGAACTGAAAACGCCGACTTTTTTGCATCATTTGGTTATTTAGATGAAGAAGGCTATTTGGTAAAATCGGATTTTGAGCGATTTACATCAAGAGTAAATGTGAATTATCAAGCTAAGAAATGGTTAAAAGTTGGTGGTAATCTTGCAGCTAGTAAATCTGAAAGTAACCAAGGACAACTTGGAGGAACAAATAGTTTTAGAAATGCCTTCCGTTTTACGAGAGAAATCGGACCTATCTATCCAATTTATGAGCATGACCCAGTAACAGGTGATTTCGTATTAGATGCTAACGGCAATAGACAATTTGATATTAATGACAACAGACCAAGTGGGGCAAGTACTGGTCGACACGTGGTTCTTGAAAGACAATTAGATGTTGATTTTGACGAAATAACAAATATAAATTTAAAGACTTATGCTGATATTACGTTGGCAAAGGGCTTGACGTTGAGAACAAATTTAAGTTATGAAGAACAAAACTTCTACAATACTTTTTTCTGGAATACTGTTATTGGTGATGGTGCACCAACAGGTTTAGGATTTAAACAATTTATTAGAACTAGAACAGTCGGATTTAATCAATTATTGAATTATACAAAATCTTTTAATGACGTTCATAATTTTGAAGTATTAGCAGGTCATGAAAGCCAGCAGTTAGAAATTGATGATTTGAATGGAACACGAAGAAATCAAATTGCTGCAGGTAATCTAGAATTGATCAATTTTGTTGAAACAACTGACCTTAGATCAATTAGAAATGAAGCAACCGATGATAGTTACTTTGGTAGACTGAATTATAATTATGACAATAAGTACTTTTTGAGTAGTTCTATTCGTACCGATGGATCATCGCGATTTGCGAGTGATAAAAGATGGGGTACTTTTTGGTCTGTAGGAGGCTCTTGGAGTGTTGATAAAGAAGACTTTATTGGTGATGTTTCTTGGATAAACCAATTAAAGTTAAGAGCTTCATATGGTGAGCTAGGAAATAGTAGAATATTGGATGCAAATGGCTTTGCTTCTTACAATCCAGCTCAAGCTACTTTTGCATTAGATAATAACAATCAAAATGAACCAGGAGTTATTAGATCGAGTCTAGGAGCACCTGATTTAGAATGGGAAACAAGTGCCAATTTTGATGTTGCTGTGGAGTTCGGTCTCTTTGATAGATTGAGAGGTTCTGTTGAGTATTATAACAAGGAATCACAAAACTTGATTTTTAATGTTCCTGTGGCCTTTTCTGATGGTGCAGATAACAAGCTTGAAAATATTGGAACTTTATACAATCGTGGAATTGAGTTGAGCTTGTCGGCTGATATTATTAAGAATGACAACTTTACTTGGAACTTAACGGTAAATGCTGCTACAATAGAGAATCAATTTACGAAACTTCCGCAAGGAGAAATTATTAATGGAACTAAAAAATTACAAGTTGGTAAAGGATTGTTCGATTATTGGTTACGTGATTGGTATGGTGTTGATCCTGCTGATGGTTCAGGTCTATTTGTAGCTGAAGATCCAAATGCTACAGGAGTTAGAACTGTTGATGGAATAGCAGTAACTCCTAATTCTAATAATGCAAGATTCCATTATGCTGGAACTGCAATTCCTGATCTTACAGGTTCTATATCGAATGAATTTACCTATAAGAACTTTTCATTATCTACACTATTCACATATCAAATAGGTGGAGAAACGTTAGATTTTAATTACGCAGGAATTTTAAGTGCAGGCTCGTACGGAACGGCAAGACACGTAGATATTTTAGATCGCTGGCAACAACCTGGTGATATTACAGATATTCCTAGATTGGATGCTTCATTTGCATCTCAATGGGACGCTACCTCAGATAGATGGTTAACTGATGCTTCATTTATTAATTTGAGACAAGCGAACTTGTCTTATACTTTTAATGATGCTATCACCGAAAAAATTGGTGTCTCTTATTTGAGATTATACGCAACTGCAGAGAATGTATTTTCAATAAATGCAAGAAAAGGATTGAACGTACAACAGCAGTTTAATGGTAATACTTCAAATGTATTTACACCGTCAAGGATTATATCATTTGGTTTAAACTTAAAATTATAATACAATGAAAAAAGCAAAATTAATTTTAATACTCGTTTTAGGAGTAGTTCTTATGAACTCTTGTAAGGACGACTTTTTGGAAACAGTACCTTCCGATCAAGTTGCTGCGAGTGAGGCAACCGCCTCAACGGCAACAGCAAAAGCGGTAGTCAATGGAATTCATAGATCGCTATATACACGTTGGAATGCGATCCAAGGAAATTGTGGAATTGGAGGTATATACATTCACATGGATTTGATGGGAGAAGATCAAATTGTGCATAGAGAACAATGGCATAATAGGGTTTATAAATGGACAGCAGGAAGAAGTGATACTGATTTTTACAGTGAATTTCCTTGGAGATCGTATTATATAATCATTGCGAATGCAAATGTATTGATAAATGGAATTGCCGACGCAGAGGGACCTGAAGAAGAAAAGAATGAGATCTTAGGACAAGCTTTAACTTATAGAGCTTGGTCACACTATCAATTGGTACAAACGTACGGTGGAAGATATGTTGCTGGCGGTGGTAATTCTCAACTTGGCGTACCTTATAAGAAAAGTGCCTTAGAAGAGCAATTGGCCAGAAACACTGTTGAAGAAGTGTATACTGAAATAAATAATGATTTAGATGCTGCGATTTTGGCGCTAGAAGGTTTGCCAAGAGCGAATAAATCTCATATAAATCAAGCAGTTGCCAAAGGAGTAAAAGCAAGAGTAGCATTGACCATGGGTAATTGGGCATTAGCAGCTCAAATTGCTCAAGAAGCACGAGCTGATTTTAGTCTGATGAATCAAGCAACGTATGCAAATGGATTTCAGAGTTCATCTGAAAGTAATCCAGAATTTATGTGGGCTAGTCAGATTCAAGCTGATCAAAACGACGGTTTCGGAACGTATGGAGCTTATATTTCTAGAAACTTTAGCTCTTCAGCAATTCGAGGGAATCCTAGATCGATCAATTCAACATTGTACGATTTGATTCCAGCTACCGACGTTAGAAAGGGCTTATGGGATCCTACAGGAGAACATCTAAATCTACCTTCAGGTAAATCTTTATTGGATATTCACCAAAGAAGACCGTATACTAACCAAAAGTTTTTGGCTGCAAGTAATGGAGATAGTAGTATGGATGTGCCACACATGCGGGCTGCAGAAATGTATTTGATTGAAGCAGAAGCTCAGGCAAGAAATGGTAATGATGGTGCTGCTGCCCAAGCACTTTTTGACTTAGTTACAACGCGAGATGATGCGTATACGCTGTCTTCCAATACAGGTCAAGCTTTAATTGATGAGATTATGATTCAAAGAAGAGTAGAACTGTGGGGTGAAGGGTTTAGATTCTTAGATCTAAAGCGATTGAATTTACCATTAGACAGAACAGGTGCAAATCATACGGCTGCATTAGCAGATAATGTTTTGGAAGTGCCTGCCGGAGATATTCGATGGGAATGGTTAATTCCTCGTGAAGAGCTTGATGCTAACCCTAATATGGTGCAAAATCCTCAATAAAATAACGAGTAACACTGATTATAGAAAACCACCTCAATTTGAGGTGGTTTTTTATGTATGTAAAGTCTTAAAATAATCAAATGACTGTAAGAATCGTGAACCATACCAGCTAAAAAATTCACCATCGACAAATTTGATTTCTGCGTTACTATAGTGCTGTAAGATGGATGCATGTTTTTCTTTAAAGGGATAAGGTTCTGAGGATAATAAAATCAAATCTAGGTTTAATGATGATAGTTGCTTTAAGTCAATCTCGGGATACCTGCTAATAGACTCAAAAGCATTTTGATAGTTATTTAGCTTTAAAACTTCATTTATAAAATTATCACCTCCCACGATCATCCATGGTTTAGCCCAAATAAAGTAGGCAACGTTTTTATGAGACTTATTTTTTATGAAGCTCCTAAAGTGATTCATTTTCTCAAGTAGTTCTTCCTGTAATTTTCGGGCAACTAAAACCTGGTTAAAAATAGAACCCATATCAGAAAATAATTGTGTAACATCAGCGATATTATAAATATCCGAAACATATACAGGAGCAATCTTCTGTAAAGCACTTACCATTTCTTTCGTGTTTTCTTCTTTATTGCAAATAATAATATCGGGTTGTAATGCTTTGATTTTTTGAAGATCTACATTTTTTGTCCCTCCAACAATAGCTTTAAGTTTTTTTAGTTGAGCTGGGTGAATACAAAATTTAGTAATTCCAACGATTTGATCTTCCAATCCTAAATCAACAAGTAATTCTGTTTGACTAGGAACAAGAGATATGATCCGATGAGGAGTCGCTTGAAAAATTAATATGTTATTAAGTTGATCTTTAAATTTCAATTTAATTATTTTTCCAGAAATAAGGTGTGAGCAAAATGAGTACAGTGAATAGTTCTAATCTACCCAAGAGCATCAAAAAAGCCGACCACCATTTACCAGCTGCTGGCAGAAGGTCATAATTATGCACCGGACTTAAAGCACCAAAAGCTGGTCCAACATTGCCTAGCGATGAAGCTGCAGCACCAAGGGCCGAAATATAATCTAAACCAAGTATTCCGAAACCTAAAGCTCCGACGGCGAATACAATAAGGTATAAGACTATAAAAGCCATTATATTAAAAACAATATCTTGGGAAATAGATTTCTTATTAAACCGCACTGGGATAATGGCATTCGGATGTAGCGATCTTTTAAACTCTAAATAACCATTTTTGATCATGATAATATGTCGAACAAATTTGACTCCCCCCGCAGTCGAACCAGCAGAAGCTCCAAAAAACATTAAAATAAAGAAAAGAACCGTTAAAAATGGTGTCCATAAGGTAAAGTCAGCAGTAACAAAACCAGTAGTGGTGATAATCGCAACAACTTGAAACAGGCCATGTCTAACAGCACTTTCAAATTCACCATATACCATTGGATGGGCAATTAGTTGAGTATCGGTGGGTATTTTTGAAATGTCGGCATTAAAGTAGACCACTAATGACACAATAATTACAATACCAATAATGTTAAAGAAATAGGTTAAAAACTCTTCGTCGTTAATAATTCTTTTGAATTTCCCTTTAAAAGCGAAGTAACTCAAGACGAAATTCACACCAGCAAGAAACATAAAAAAGGTAATGATATACTGTATAATGGGTCGATCATTCCAATGAGCAACACTTGCATTTTTCGTAGAAAAACCACCCGTGGATAAGGTGCTCATCGCATGATTTGCTGCATCGAACATACCCATCCCTGCAAATTTTAGAAGAATAGCTTCGGTAATTGTTAGTCCGAAATAGATATACCACAATCGTTTCGCGGTATCCGTAATTCTAGGATGTAATTTGTCTGCCGATGGTCCCGGAGCCTCTGCAGCAAATAACTGCATTCCTCCAATACCTAATAAGGGAAGCACTGCAATTGTTAGTACAATAATTCCCATTCCACCTATCCAATGTGTGGTGCTTCTCCAAAATAGAAGACCCTTTGGCATAGCTTCAATATCGTTTATAATAGATGCTCCAGTTGTTGTATAACCAGATATGGTTTCAAAGAAAGCATTCGTAAAGTTTATAATTTCTTCAGTAAAGAGATAGGGCAAGGTACCAGAAAGCGACATTAAAATCCATCCAAGGGTAACAACAATATAGCCCTCACGTTTTTTCACTTCTTTTTTGAAGCCTTTAGTTGAAAAATGAAGAAGAAACCCAACCAACGTGGTAATAAATCCGGCAAAAAATATTCCTTGAGTGGCGCCATCTTTATAATAAAAACTTACCGCAGCCGATAAAAACATAAAAGCACCATTAAAGATGAGCAAGAAGCCCATCATTTGGAAGATGATTTTTATATTTAGTTTTTTCATTTAAAAGAAATGCTTAATCAAAAAACTTCTCAACTTTTGAGACAGCATCGGCCAAACAACTTACCACAACTTTATCATGAGCTTGAATTCTAAAATCACCTAAAGCAATATGTCCTTTGCCTTCTCTAATAACTCCACCGATTGTTGCTTCTCGCGGAAAATTTAGCTCTCTAATTATTTTACGCGTAATTTTTGAGTCTTCTCGAACTTGAAATTCTAATAATTCTGCATCCAAATTATTAAGTGTGGCAATTTCTAAAACATCACCTTTTCTAATATGTTTAAAGATACTGTTAGCGGCCAATAGTTTTTTGTTGATAATGGTATCAATTCCGATTGAATGTGAAAGTTTAGAATAATCTATGTTTTCGGCTAAGGCAATTGTCTTTTTCACATGCTTCGATTTCGCAATTAAACATGCCATAATATTCGTCTCAGAACTTTCGGTAGCAGCAATAAAAACATCCATTTCATCGATATTTTCTTCTTTGAGTAACTCAACATCTCGACCGTCTCCATATACAACTAATGCATGTGGTAACTCATCTGCTAGTTCTAGTGCTTTGTCTTTATTGACCTCTAAAATCTTAACATTCAATTTTTTATGACAGAGTTCTTTCGCAGTTCTTTTTCCTATGTTACTGCCTCCTAGAATCATAACATTGTGCACATGTTCTTTGGTTTTACCTGTCAACTTATAAAGCTCAGTAACACCTTCTTTTAAAGTAATGAAGTAGGCGAGATCACCACTTCTAAAAACAGTATCTCCTCGAGGTATTTTTATTTCATCAGAATGTTCACATTGAATAGCAATTGGCATAAAATGAATTTCTGGAAAAGTAAGAGCCGCTTCCTTTACCGACATACCAACAAAAGGAGCCGATTTAGATAACATAATACCAAACATACTTAACTCACCTTCATCATATTCATGAATATGATTAAAGGCTGCCTGATTGAGCATCATTTTTATTTCATTTGTTGCCAGTTCTTCTGTAGAAATAAGTTCATCTATACCAAATTCAGAAAAATTGATTTCCTCTTTATTATCGATGAATTCTGAGTTATTTATTCGTGCAATCGTGCGTTTAGCTCCTAGTCTTTTTGCCAATACACTAATGGTAATATTAATCGTCTCATTAGATGTAACGGCAATCACTAAATCGGTCATTTTCACATTAGCATCTTTTAAAACCGAAATAGACGTAGCATTACCTTTCATAACACGAATGTCAGATTTATTGTCAGCATAAGCTAAACGTTCTGAATCAAGATCAATAAGTGTAATGTCATGTGATTCGTAAGAAAGTAATTTAGCTAAGTGAAAACCAACTTCACCAGCGCCGGCAATTACTATTTTCATGTGTTTATTTTTAATGAAGTAAGGAACTGCAAAAGTATTACTTTTTTCTTTTATATCTTTAAATGAAAATTTTAATTAACTAGGTGTATGTCAGAATCTTTTTCGATCAAACAATGGAATGAAGATGATCGTCCTAGAGAAAAAATGTTATCGAAAGGAAGAGCATCACTTTCGGATGCAGAATTGATTGCAATTTTAATCGGGTCGGGTAGTAGAGAGGAAAGTGCCGTGACCTTGGCAAAAAAAATGCTAGCTTCGACAAAGAACAATTTAAATGCCTTTAGTAAGTTATCTGTTGACAATTTGACGTCGTTTAAAGGGATTGGAAAAGCAAAGGCAGTTTCTATAATTACCGCCTTAGAATTGGCCAAACGGTGTCGACTGGAGGAAGCCTTGAAAGTAGATAAAGTAACAAGCAGCAAATTGATTTATGAAATTATGCAACCAATATTGGGTGATTTGCAACATGAAGAATTTTGGGTAATCTATTTGAACAATGCCAATAAGATCATTTTCAAAAAACAACTGAGTAAAGGAGGTATAACAGGCACGATGGTTGACACCAGACTTGTGTTTAATAAAGCAATCGAGTTGTTGGCAACAGGAATTATTTTATGTCACAATCATCCTTCAGGAACTTTAAAACCGAGCAATGCCGATAAAAACTTGACATCGAAAATGAAATACGCTGGAGAAACCTTAGATATTAAAGTATTAGACCATTTAATTATTACCGAAAAAGGTTACTTTAGCTTTGCCGATAGTAATTTATTGTAATGCTGCTAGTTTATACTCATAAAGTCACACCTAGATTAACCTATACCTTTAAACATTTTTTTACTAGGATTTTACAGGTGCCGTTTGAATTTACGTCAAAGGTTGAAAAGTTTGTCGCTCATAATGGCCTGAAATTGACATATGCAAAGCAACCATTAGGGAATGAGTTTTTCATTAAAAGTGAAGATTTATTATTTGAGCAAGGCATCAATGACATTGAAATAAAAATTGGTGACTGGGATGGAATTCCTTGTTTTTTTCAGAATAAACAGAAGGCTACAGTTCCTTTTGATGTTTTCGCCGCTAGTTTTTATTTATTAAGTCGATACGAAGAATATTTACCCCATTTAAAAGATAAGTTTGGTCGGTTTTCTGCGGAAGAAAGTTTAGCATTTAAATATAAATTTTTAGAAAAACCATTGATTGATGTGTGGGCGTATAAATTTAGAGACTTATTACGACAAAAATTTGAGGGTTTTCAATTTAAAGAACGAAGGTTTGAATATATTTCTACAATAGACGTAGATGTTGCTTATTGTTACAAACATAAAGGTATCGTTCGAACCATCGGAGGCTTTGCTAAAGATATTTTTAAATTTGATCTTAAAAGCGTTTGGTTACGTACAGCTGTTATATTGGGATTTAGAAAAGACCCATTTGATACGTTTGAAGAGTTAATTAGTTTACAGAATACCTACGATATTAAGACTATATTTTTCTTTTTGGTCAGTGAGTATACAACATTCGATAAGAATACCTCCTCTAGAAACGCTAAATATAGATCACTTATAAAGTCAATTGCCGATTATTGCAAGGTAGGCCTACATCCGTCTTATTTTTCAATGAAAAACGATTTAAAACTAACCAAAGAAAAGAAAAGGTTAGAAGATATTACGAACATTCCAGTTCAATTATCTCGACAACATTATTTGAGATTGGCAATGCCAGAAACGTATCAAAACTTGATAGGATTAGAAATTGGAGAAGATTACACCATGGGATATGCACAACATTATGGTTTTAGAGCAAGCACATGTACTCCATTTTATTTTTATGATTTAGATTATGAGATACAAACGCCCTTAAAAATATTTCCATTCGCCGTTATGGATGTGACTTTGAAAGATTATCTAGGCTTATCATATAAAAGATCTTATGAAGTAATTTCTAAGTTAGCAAAAGAAGTACAACAGGTTAATGGAACTTTTATTACCTTATTTCATAACGAAACACTTAGTGATAAAGGGAAATGGGTACGCTGGAAAAAACTTTATATCGATATATTTAAGCAAATTTCTACTTTTAATAAATGATTTCTTATCTAACTAGAGACAACCTTAATGTTAAAAAGTATGATCGTTGTATTGCTAATGCAGACAACACTCGTATCTACAGTTGTAGCTGGTATTTGGACATTGTGGCGAATGAACAATGGGATGTATTGGTCTTAGACGATTACGTCGCGGTAATGCCTTTACCAAAACGAAGAAAGTATTTCTTACACTATATATACCTTCTCTCTTGGTCTCAACAATTAGGGGTTTTTGGGAGTACAATAGATGCTAATTTGATTTCACAGTTCATTGAAGCAATTCCTAAAAAATTTAAGTTGATAGATATCTTTTTAAATTCAGAAAATCGCTTTAATGATAAAAATATAACTACGAGAACAAATTACATTTTACCGCTAAATTCGTCTTATGAAGTTCTTTTCAAGAACTTTAAAAAAGGAAGAAAAAGTAATATAAAACAAGCGTTAAATTCCGACTTAAGGATTGTTCAAAATTATAATTATGATGATATTATTACTTTTTTCAGAGCTAATAAAGGGCATGAAATTTCTAAGAAGGAATCAGATTACGATACATTAAATGAATTAATTGCGCGGGGTATTGAGCTTGGAATGGCAGAAAGTGTTGGTGTTATTAACGCTCAAAACGAACTTGTTGGAGGTGCATTTTTTTTAAAAGATACGAAACGAATCACCTATTTATTTTCTTCTGTAGATGCCGAAGGTAGAACGAATCAAGCAATGTCTTTGATTTTAAATGATGTTATCAAAAGGTTTGAGAGCACAAACTTTGTATTAGATTTTGAAGGCTCTATGATTCCAGAGATTGCCTCTTTTTTTAGAAGCTTTGGAGCGGTTGAAGAAACCTACTATCACTACAAAAAATATGTGTTATTTGGCTAGTTTATTGTAATATAGATAAAACATCATCATCGATATTATACCCGTAAACCACATTAATACGGTAGAAGTAATAGCAGCTCCGAATATTCCGTATTTCGGAATTAAGAAATAGTTCAATAGTATATTTAGGCATATTGCACTGAGAGCAATCCAATAATTTGTAGAAGCCTTACCAATTGCAGATAGCAAATTTCCAAAGAGGCCTCTAAAGAGTAAAATTCCACAAATTCCAATGATTAGTGTTTTAAAAGAATCCGTGTGATTTGTAAAATTTTCTCCGAAAAAAGACAGTATGAAATCCGCGAATACGAATGAAAATAAGATAATACAAATACTTATGATTAGAAATAACAAACTATAGTTTTTGATATACGTTCTAATATAATTTTTATCATAAATGTTTTCGGTAATCTTAACAAAGTCAGTGGTCATAAATACTCGTGGTAAGAATAGCAAGCTGAGCGGAATCAATGTAATGTATTTGTAAATTGTCACTGTTTCTGGGTTCGTAAGAAAGTAACCAATCAGTATAATATCTATAGCAGTTAGGAATTGTGTAGCGACATTCGACAGACTTGCGAAAAACCCATATTTCCAGAACGATCTGTCGATAATAGATAATTTGGAATGCTGCTTATATTCGATATCTAGTCCTTTTAGAAATAATAATGAAGTCAATATTGGAGCAGAAATAAGCGCAGCGATATATCCTTTTTCTTGGTAGAAATAACTTAGCAAAAAAACGCTAACAAGTAATACAAGTGCATAAGTGAATTCAACTTTAGCGAATTTGACATTTTTGTGAAACAAACGCAATTGAATTTTTAAAATCTCTAATACAAAGGATGTCGGAATAATTAGAGAGAGCACAATAAGATAGTTTCTTGATTCTAATAATAGAGGTTCGAATACAAAACTAGCTACGATGATTATTACTACCAATATCAAAGACCATAATACTCCTTTTTTTAATACGTATAAAAAGAGACTATTTTTTTGAGACTTTGAATCTAATAAGGCCCCATATCGAATGAGACTTTGATGCAGGCCCAAGCCACTGATGGGTATTACGAATGAAATAATAGTGAAGGCATAAATAACTAAACCTAAAATGGTGTTATCAATTAATTGAAGCGCTACTATAGAGGTAATAAAGGATAATATTCGCGCAATCAAACTGGAGAAAAAGATAGACATGCCACCTCTTTGAGCAAAACTCTGTAAAATATGTTTTAAACCAGATTTCATAGTTTAAGAGCATCTTTATAGAGTAATGAAAAGGTGTCGCAAATGACTTCTTTGCTAAAATTATCTTTCACGTATTGATGCATTTTTAAACCATTATATTCGGTTTTGACTTCATAAAATTGCATCAAGGTTTCTATTAACTTTTTATCATCTTGTTTTGGGATGAGATAGCCAAAGTTAGTTGGAAAAAATTCAGAAATACCACCTACATTCGAAGAGATAACGGGCAAACCGCAAGCAAAGGATTCGAGGATAACGCATGGAAGGTTTTCATAGTTGCTAAATAAAACAAAGGCATCCGCTGCTTGCATCAACTTTGCTATTTTAGCGTGCTCCATTTGAGGTAAAAGTTCTACGGTATTTTGAAGAGATAACTTAGTTAACTGATCCCTGTATATTTCGGAATTTTCACCTGCCAATATAAATTTTAAATTAGGAATATTCTTTTTCAGTTGGCCCATTGCGCGCAGCATCCCACTTATATTTTTGTGCTGATCGATCATATTAGATACATGCAATAAGGTGAACTGATTCCTTTCAATGCGTTTGGGAACAAATAACCTTATATCGACAACGTTTGGAACAACCTCATAATTTCCATTAAAACCAGCATCTACCATAGCATTTTTGAGATTTTGGCTTACGGGGCAGATGATGGCAGCACTTTTAACGATTCTTTTCGATATCCATCTTTCAAATAAGGATAGGGAATTTACATGATTTTTAAGGAGACCAGTCCAATGTTCAGAAATAACATATGTCTTTTTTTTGGTATACTTTAAAATGAGTGCGAAAATTCCGAGTGGATATATTCTATTAACATGGACGATATCAAACGGTCGAACTTTTTTACCAATTTTACCAAAGGCTCTTATGAAAAGCCACCATTTGAGAATTGGATTTTTAGTAAACTTCACATATCCGATAAGAGTTCTTACATCATTAATTACTTCATCGGTAATCATAATAGATGTTTTACAAGTTTTATCGGAAATGATATGAATGGCCGTTACGTCATTTTTAAGAACCACAGCTTCTGCATGCCTTTGAATAAAGTCGCCATTTGTTGGCATTACTTTAGATGGATACCAGCTATTAATAAATAAAATATGTAGTTTCTTATTCAAGAAAATAAGTTTCATCAAATATAAAAATTATCTGTATGCTGTTGGAATGATAAATAGTTTTAAATTTACTTTATGAACATAAAGCACGTTTTCTTTGACTTAGACCATACCTTATGGGATTTTGAAACCAATTCTGCTAAAACATTCGACTTTATTTTTAAAGAGAATGCTATTACCATTGATATGGCGTCATTTTTAAAAATTTACGTCCCCATTAATCATAGCTACTGGAAACTATATCGAGAAGAAAAAGTGAGCAAATCGGCCCTTCGTTATCAGCGCTTAAGAAAGAGTTTTGACGCTTTACATTATACTATTTCTGATGATTTAATTGATCATCTGTCAAAAGTATATATCGATAATTTACCAAATTATAATCAGCTATTTGAAGGCACCATAGAAGTCCTAGATTATTTAGAACACAAATATGAAATGCACATTATTACCAATGGTTTTGATGAAATTCAAGATTTGAAGTTAATCAGATCAGGTATAAAAAAATATTTTGATAAGGTGATTACGTCGGAAAGTGTAGGTGTAAAAAAACCAAATCCCAAAATATTCGATTATGCTTTGCAATCAGCAAATGCTTTACCTGAGCATAGTATAATGATAGGAGATAATTTGGAAGCAGATGTTCAAGGGGCATTAAATATGAATATGAAGGCTATTTTTTGTAATTTTGAGAAACAGGTAATTCCTAAAGATATTACTGGTATTCATAGTTTGTATGAATTAAAGATGCATTTATAACTAATAGTTCAAATATTAAAGATGAAATTAAAAATCGTATTACTTCTCATTGTTTTTGGTTTTACAACCATAATCTTAAACGGACAGAATGACCTAAACGGTTACAAATATATTTTGGTTCCAAGAAAATTTGATTTTCAAAAAGTAGAAAACAAACACCAATTAAATTCACTGACAAAGTTTTTGTTTAATAAAGAAGGGTTTGTGGCACTTTTTGATGATGAGAAACCGCCACAAGATTTATATGATAATCCATGTCTAGCATTACGAGCGAAAATCAATAATAAGTCTAATATGTTCACGACAAAGGTGAATATTGGGTTGCTGAACTGTAGAAATACAGAGATTTTCATTTCTTCAGATGGTAAGAGCAAAGTAAAAGATTTTAAAAAGGCCTTTCATCAGGCCACCCGAAAGGCATTTGAATCGATTAAGTCCTTGGAGTATTCGTATGATAGTGGTGCCTCAATTCAATCTAAGGTAACATTAGAGAAAGATGCCCCAATAATAGAAGAAGTAATTGAAAAGCCCGTAGCGAACATTCCGACAGAAGAACCAAAACCAACAGAAGTTATTGAGGAAATTGTTGAGAAAAAGGAGGTTATGGAAAAAAAGGAGATGATAGTAGAAGAAAAACCTATAGAAATAAAGGAAGATGTAGTGAAGGCTGAAGATAAAAGTACAGATAGTTCTGACGTGTTGTATGCCCAATCAAAACCGTTTGGATTTCAATTGGTAGATAGCACTCCTAAAGTTGTCTACATTTTACAAAGAAGTTCGATGAAAGATGTATTTATATTGAAGCTTAAGAATGGGATTCTTCATAAAGTAGATGAGAAGTGGATAGCTGAATATTATGAGAACGGTACTTTAATTAAAAAGGAAGTACAAATTAAATTTTAATTAATAGTCGTATTTGTCTTTCCAACGTTTTTTTAATACCTCTCTAAAAGCATTTTCGCGACTATTATTACCAGGTTCATAAAGTAGAGTTCCTTTAATGTTGTCGGGTAAAAATTCTTGTTCGATAAAGTTATCGTTATAAGTATGTGCATACTTATAATTTTTCCCATAGTCTAAATCTTTCATTAGTTGGGTAGGGGCATTACGTAAATGTAACGGAACTGAAAGGTCTCCAGTATCGCGCACTAATTGCTGTGCTTTTCCAATGGCCGCATATGACGCATTGCTTTTAGGTGAATTTGCTAAATATACAGCACATTGACTTAAAATGATTCTCGATTCTGGATTGCCTATAACTGAAACAGCTTGAAATGTATTTGTCGCTAAAATCAATGCTGTAGGATTAGCGTTACCTATATCTTCGGATGCCGCAATGACCAGACGTCGAGCAATGAACTTAACATCTTCACCACCCTCAATCATCCGCGCAAGCCAATACACAGCTCCGTTTGGATCGCTACCT
Organism: uncultured Flavobacteriaceae bacterium; assembly: GCA_947494325.1. GTDB lineage: Bacteria > Bacteroidota > Bacteroidia > Flavobacteriales > Flavobacteriaceae > Aureibaculum. Next base: position 51,556 of record CANLUS010000001.1, on the reverse strand, counting down.
CTTATTGATTTGATAAATGCCGATATGATATCATAATGTTGCTCACCCGTTTTATCATATCGAACTGTATTTTTTTGAACCTTAGAAACGACTAAGTCATTGGTTATATGAATAGGCTCATCTTCCGAATTGACAATCAACTCGAAAATATTCAAAAGTTTTCGAGCATCTCCTCCTGATAATTGAAGAAGGGCATCGGTCTCCTTTAACGTTATATTTTTTTTTGAAATATATTCATCTTCATTGATGGCTCTTTCTAATAGGGCAATTAAATCATCTTTATCGAATGAATTTAGTATATACACTTGGCATCTTGAAAGAAGCGCCGGTATAACTTCAAAACTAGGATTTTCGGTTGTTGCTCCTATCAAGGTTACCCAACCTTTTTCAACTGCCCCTAAGAGTGAATCTTGCTGTGATTTACTAAACCTATGAATTTCATCAATAAATAGTATGGGGTTTTTAGTGGTGAATAAACCACCACTTTTCTTAGCTTTTTCGATAACATCTCTAACATCTTTAACCCCTGAATTGATTGCGCTAAGTGTATAAAAAGGTCTGTTAGACTCGTTCGCAATAATAGTAGCTAGCGTTGTTTTACCAATACCTGGAGGTCCCCACAAAATTAAGGAAGGAATAACACCACGTTTGATATGTTCGGTTAAGGCGCCTTTTGTACCAATTAAATGCTGTTGACTGATATAGTCATCAAGTGTTTTCGGTCTTATGCGCTCTGCCAAAGGTGTATTCATCTAACAAAAATAGCTAAAATGATGACAATTTGTACTGTTTTATATTTGTGGTGATATTTTTGTTGTTTAATAGATATGAATCAGTACGACCATAGACAGTTTAAGTTTACACCTAGCACCTTGGCTATACCATTATATAGTGTGTTGTTTTTGTGGTTGGTTTATTGGTTTGAAGTGAAATTTGGTCATAACTTTAATACCTACGGAGTGGCTCCTAGAACGATTGTGGGCCTAAGAGGTATTGTGTTTTCACCTTTTATTCATAGTGGTTTACAACATTTATTCAACAACTCAGTTCCACTATTTGTGTTACTCATTTCGTTATTCTATTTTTATAGAGACATCGCATTGAAAATAGTGTTTTATGGGCTCTTATTAAGTGGTTTACTAACTTGGATAATAGCGCGACCTTCCTATCATATTGGAGCTAGTGGAATGGTTTATTTGTTGTTCAGTTTCATTTTTTTTAGCGGAATTATAAGAAAGTATAATCGATTGATTGCGGTTTCTTTAATGGTAATTTTTCTATATGGAGGTATGATCTGGTATCTTTTTCCAATTAAGGAAGAAATATCATGGGAGGGTCATTTATCGGGTTTTCTTGTTGGCTTATTGTTTGCAATTCTTTATAGAAATTTTGGTCCGCAAAAAATGGCATATATATGGGAAGAAGAAGATTACGTTGATGAAGTAGATATCTTTTTAGATGCTGATGGCAACTTTATCGATTTAAGTGAAGAAGAATAGATTTAGTATTATGAACGCTGTCTAACTATTTCATATAAGGAGACTCCACAAGCTACAGATACATTCAGAGATTCAATATCTCCTAGTAGTGGTAATTTGCCTTTTTTGTCAGATATTTTTAAAATTGAAGGAGATATACCTTTATGCTCAGAACCCATAATCAAGGCTGTTGGCTTTTTAAAATCAATGTCATAAATAGTAGCATCTGTTTTTTCAGTTATAGAAACTATTTGAATTCCCTCAGCCTGCAGCTCATATATTGCATCTAAAAGATGGTTTACCTTACAAATTGGGATTTTAAAGGCAGCGCCAGCAGATGTTTTAATCGCATCAGCATTCAAGGGAGCACTTCCTTGATTAGGCACGATAATAGCGTCGACATTTGTGCACTCTGCGGTTCTCAAAATTGCACCAAAATTACGAACATCTGTGACTTGATCAAGTAATAAATATAGCGCGTTGGTCTTTTTTGTAGAAAGAATGGTTTCTAAACTGTGAAATGAAATTGCTGATATTTTAGCGACAACGCCTTGATGATTTTGATGTTTTGAAAGATGATTTAACTTTTCAACAGGAACATAACTACTAGAAATAGAATGTTCTTTGATTAATGAGTTCAACGTAGCAAATAGTTGTCCTTTGAGGCCTTTTTGAATATATACTTTCTCCAAGGTCTGCCCTGCGTTAATGGCTTCTATAATTGCACGGATGCCAAAGATTTTTGTCGATGCGTTTGTCATGCTGCAAATGTAGGGATAAGGATACTAACAAAAAATAGCGATGAGAATTATCTCATCGCTATTTTTAAGTATATAAACTAAGCTCAATAAAACCTTATTTGGCTTATTGTTTAGTTAATGTAAACTGGTATTCACCGAAAGTAGCTAACGGTCCAGTACACTGAATTACAAAAGTATTCTCGTTATAAGAAGAAGCTGTATATTCAAATGTTCTAAATAATGCTACTGTTGGGAAACCTGCATCAAAAGATACTCTTCCGTTACACGTATCGAATGACATAATTGTTCCGTCATTAATATAAGTATCGAAACCAGCCGAATTCGTAAGAACTACTTTTGTTCCACTAACATCTGCAGGATCTAATGCCATTTCCATCTGATAAGATTCTCCGAAGAAGTTATTCAAACCACTTGGAGAATTCACACCAGCGGTGAAGTTCTCAAATACTGAATAAGTACCTACGAAAGAAGCAATATCAATTGGGCAGTCATTATCGATAATTGTGACTACCTTGCTTGCAGATACTAAACCTTCTCCACCAATACCAATTGGTTTTGAGCTATCTGCTGATAAAGCAATTGTAACTTGTACGTCACCATCTACATCAAAATTATCAATAGGTTGAATAGCAATATCTGCAGTAAATTCTCCAGCAGGAATTGTAACAGAACCAGACGATGGGTTTACAGTATATCTCGAAGGATCAGAAGATGTTACAGTATAGTTCACAGTAATATCACTGGTAGTCGTTGGACCACCAAAAACAACTGTAGATACAAATTCTGTCGCACTGTTTTCATTTACGCTTCCAGTACTCGAAACCATTTGAATAAAACCTTCTGGAGTTTCAAAAATCTGTAGCGGAGCATCTTCACAACCTACGAATAGGATAGACCCAAAAGCCACGATTAAAAGTCTTTTTATATAATTTTTCATTTTAACTGTTTTAAAAATTAATAACCAGGGTTTTGAACGATAAGATCATTCGCGTTCAATTCAACTAAAGGAATTGGTAACGTAAATCTTGCATCGCTGCTTGCCATATCACATGCATTATCTAAATTCATACAGTCAGCCATAAGTCTTGATAAACCTGTACCGAATCTCTTCAAATCTAAATATCTATGACCTTCATAAGCTAACTCAATTCTTCTTTCATTCAATAAGTAAGTCAACCCATTAGCTGTGTCATTAAAATCAGGAGCTGTAGTATCTGCACCAAATCTAGCATCTCTTAATGCTTTCAATGTCGTTTGTGCAGTAGCAATTTGACCCGCTCTTATTTCAGCCTCAGCTTTTATTAAATGCATTTCAGAAACTCTAAATACTTTAATATTTGCTAAAAATTCATTAGCAGTACCTGGGTATCTGTTTATTAAGTGCAAGTTATTTGCTGGATTACTAGCTCCAACATTAAATGTCACTCCATAACGAACATCAGTAGGATCTAATGTATTGAAAAATGAATTAGACATTTCCATAAAAGGACCTCCACCACCAAAGTGCCAGATAAATCCTGGTCCAGCATCACCAACAACTCTAGCAGCTTTCCAGATTACTTCAGTATCATCAGCATCTAAATACATTGCTTGATATTGAGCAGTATCTGCTAATGGATAATCAGCAATCAATTGATTTGCAAATCCAAGAGCACCTGTATAATCACCAGAAAAAAGTGCTACTCTAGCTCTTAAGGCAGTAATAAAATCACCTGTAATAAATCTGTTATCAGTTTGAGCAGCATCTAATAAAGAACTAGACGTAGTTAAATCAGTATTAATTAATGCTAATACTTCACTTACAGTATTTCTAGGTAAGTTTTCAACTGTTACTACAAAATCAACAGCAGGTACACTTAACCCAGCTGCATTTGAATAATCAGGCGTATAATATTGAAATAATTCAAAATGAGCAAAGGCTCTTAAAGCATACGCTTGACCTAAAATATGATTCACTTCAGTTTCTTGACCTGTTACATCAATAGTTGTAGCAGCATCAATAATACGAGATGCTTGATTAATCATAGCATATCTAGATATCCAAATATTTCCAGCTACGCCAGTTGAAGGATCCATAACCAATCTGTGCAACGTTAATTGCTGTCCACCGTTATCTACACCTACTTTCGTATTATCCGTAAAAATTGAATTTAACTGAATCGTCGTATTGTTATACTGCGCATACGTTGAATTCAGCGCAGTTTGTAGATCGGCAACACTTCTAAATGCAGTTGTAGCAATCAATGAAGAGTTTGGATCTATTTCTAAATTATCATCGCATGATTGAAATAACCCCGCAGAGGTTACAATCAAACTTATCATTAAAAATTTATAGATATTTTTCATTTGTATTTTTTTATAATTTTATGTCTAGACCTAACGTGAATATACGAGAGTTCGGGAACGTGAAAAAGTCATTCGTTGCGAATGGATCAAATTCAGGATCAAAACCTCTCCATTTCGTCCAAGTAAGTAAGTTCTCTCCTTGAGCGTAAATTCTAACAGATGTAAAAGGAGTTTTCTCAATAAACTTTTCACCTAATTGATACCCAATAGATAACGTTTTTAATCTTAGGTAAGAAGCATCTTCTAAATATCTTGTCGTTAATAAGTTTCTAACAGAACCTGTTGTTAAAGCCGGAATAGAAGTGATATCACCAGGTTGTCTCCAAGCAGTCAATAAAGTACTTGTAACATTCGCAATACCAATTAATCCTGGATCTTCAGCAACACCTAAAGTACCATTGTAACGGTGCACATCTGCAGCAAAAGAGAAATTAGCATCAATACTAAACCCTTTATATGCAAAAGCAGTACTGAAACCACCTTGATAAACTGGTACAGTTGATTTATCTGTAAAAACTCTATCATTTAAACTATACGTTTCAGTTAATTCACCATCTCTAGTTAAGTATAATGGTCTACCATTAGCTGGATTCACACCTGCCCAACGAACAGCGTAATACGTATTAAATGGATGACCAACTGCTTCAACAGCTCTTTGTCCTGCATTTAAAATAATTTCACCGTTAGCATTTGGCTCCGTACCTGGTAATGAAGTAATCTCATTCAAGTTATAAGAAGCATTTGCACTTACAGACCAGAATAACTTATCTGTGTTAGCAATTTTATATGTAAAACTTGCTTCAACACCTTTATTCTCTAACGTACCAACGTTATCACTAATACCTGTAAATCCACCAGATATTGCTGTGTTTGGTCGTGTAATAAATAAATCTTCAGTTTCATTCTTGTAAACATCGAAAGAACCAGTTAATCTATTCTTAAACATTGCATAATCAATACCTATATTGGCTTTAGTTGTAGTTTCCCATTTAAGGTTAGGGTTTCCAATTTGAGATGGAAATAGACCTACACTACCATTATAACTTTGACCAGTATTAAATAAATCAAAAGGAATAACAAGACCTCCATAATATGTTCCAGCAACTCGATCATTACCAGTTTGACCATAACTACCTCTTAATTTAAGGTCGTTAATGATATCACTTGGTTCGAATAAACTTTTTGTTAAATTGATGAAAGCACCTGCGGCCCAGAAAGTACCCCATTTGTTCGTGCTATTAAATCTAGAAGATGCATCACGTCTAACTGTTATGTCAAATCCTGTAATTCTATCATAGTCATAAGTTCCTTTTCCAAAATAAGAAAATTGAGAAACGTTTTGTTTAAATGAACCAATACCAGGAATATAGAAATAATCATCTACGCCATCGTTATTTGGATCTTCAGTTGTATTACCACCTACAAAACCAGCACCAGTTCCCTCTAATCCAGGAATCAAACCATTTTGAGCAAAACTAAACCCTCTATTTTCAGCATAGATAAATTCAGTAGCACCTAATAAAGTAATATTGTGTTTTTCACCAAATGTATGTGAGTAATTCAATCTAGCATCTAAGTTCATTCTAGTATCTCTACTTAAAAATTCACTTTGAGTACCTTGAAATTGTGCATTTGGATCGTTTGAATGACTACCTCTAATACTATTTGTTGGTTGTAAGGCTAAACCTGTAACTTCTCTAAAGTCCATACCAAATCCAACTGAACCAGTTAATTCGTTTGTAATTTTATAAGAAGTATTCAATCCTCCAATTCCACGTATTTCAGTTTGTCTATTTGTATCAAATGCCGCTACGTTTTGAGCGATATATGGTGTGTTTAAGAAACCATCGGCATCATCAAAATCTGGATTACCAATAATATTTCTAGAACCGTCAGCATTAAAGGCAGATAAATATGGTTTTCCAACGAAAGCCACAATGAATGGATTACTTAATGATCCACTACCACCTGTACCGAGACCAATACCACCAGGGATATCAGATCTACTAAAACCAATACTAAAATTTGTACTTAAATTAAATCTGTCATTGTCAGATTTAAATGTCGTATTATTTCTAAACGTCATTCTCTGTAACTTAGATCTTAACGTAACACCTTCTTGTTCGAAGTAACCGAAAGAAGTATATGAAGTCATTTTATCAGAACCTGAAGAAAATGATAAATCATGAGAAGTTGTAAGACCAGTTCTCAATAAAATATCTTGCCAATCAGTATCAACTTCCGAAGATATTCTGTCAATATCAGCATCTGTTAATGGTGTTCCACCAGAAACGCCTAAAACTCCACCAACATATGAGTTATATCCACCAGAACCTGGTCCAGATCCTCTTTCTCTTTCAATCAATAGCAATTCTCTTGAATTTGCTAATGTGAAGTTAGGAGAAGGAGTCAACGTAAAACCTGTTCTACCAGAATACCTAACTTCTAATTTTTTGTTAAAAGAACCTTTCTTAGTTGTTAAAACGATAACACCACCTGTAGCTCTGTTACCATAAATAGCGGTAGCAGATGCATCTTTTAATACAGTTGCAGTTTTAATGTCTGCCTGATTTACAGAACGAAAGCTATCTTCATCAACAGGTACTCCATCAATAATGAATAACGGTTCAACGTTACCATTAATAGAGTTAATACCACGTAAAAGAATAGTACTATTCGCACCTGGTTGACCATTACCCGTAGAGATATTTAAACCCGGAGATAATGATTGTAAGGCTTGTGCCAATGATGCAGTCGGTCTTGACTCTATAGCTTCAGCATCAATAGTTGTAACCGCTGAGGTAATAGTTTCTTTGTTTGCTGTACCATAGGCCACTACTACCACTTCATCTAAGACGTTATCTGCAACCAATACAACATTGATCACGTTTGCAGCACCTACCGTTTTTTCTTGAGCTACCATACCTACAAAACTATAAACAAGGACATCTCCTTGTTTCGCTTTTAAAGTATACTTCCCATCAAAATCAGTCTCAGTACCACTTGTAGTACCTTTAATTAATATACTAACACCGGGTAAAGGTCCTGTTTCATCGGACACTGTACCAGTTATAGTCTTTTCTTGAGCAAATGTAAATTGCACAACAAACGCCAGTAATAGCGTTAAAATTCCACTAAACTTTGTTTTCATTATATGATTATTTGAATTAATTGTTGCCAAAAGTCTTAATAATAAGTTAAAAAACCAATTTTTTAACAAAAAAAATCAAATTCGTGTTAAAAACTGTTAATAACTTTGGTGGCGACTTCTTTTTTTGTTCAGTCCTTTTTGAAAATATATAGGGGTTATTTGTGCTCAAATAGGTGAAAATCGTTTTTTTAATGAGTTTCAAACGTTAAACAGATGTTAAATCAGGTTGCCTAATTAACTATAAAAAATATTATGGAAATTGAACACAATTCACGGCAAATTAACAAGAAGGTGTTGCTTCTCGACAGTTCTAAACTTATTTGGAAGAATAGAATTATAGTTTTATAAGTTTTTTATGAGCCGTTTTGTTAAACGAAAATAATTTAATGTTGTAAATTCCTGCAGCAAAATGACCCAGGTTAATTTGATCACTTTTAGCAACAGTTGTTAATAGCTTACCGTCAATACTATAAATTTCTACTTTAGTAATTGGGTCAAGAGATTCGATAGTTAGTTTATTTACAACGGGATTTGGAAAAATGCTTAAATCACTGATTTCTTGATTATTTGTACTAAGAATAGTACAATTATTTAAATTCGGATTTAGCTCAATTGGATCGCTAGGAGTCAAATCTCTACCAACAAAGGCCGGGTAATCTGTGGCATATTTTATAGCTCTAAATGTCGTGTTTCCCGTTCCTGTAGGATCGTCTCCTTGTGTTAAAATATCGAAAGAACCTACTGGGTTGATATATTCCCAAACTTTAGAATTACTGGCATTAATTTCAAAAAAAGATCCTGATGCACCTTCAATTATCAACGTATTTCCATTCGGTAATCGTTGAGCATTAGATAAGAATGAAGAGAAGAAATTCGCAGGATTGAAAGGATCCGTGTATATATATTCAGGGTTCGATGGACCATATGCACCCGTCGATTGCGTATAGAAACCTAGAGAATTAGTAGGAGGTGAGAGCACAAACACTTCTGAAAATTCTGGAGTTCGAGTGAATCCGTTATTAAATACCATAATTTTCCCAGCATCAGTCAAGCCTTCTGGAATAAAATAAGGATAATGTTGACCAAATAACTGCTGATCATTAACTGTACCTCGACCATATGCTACTGGATTTCCCCAACGATATAAAAGATCTCCACCTTTTCCATAGGTTCCACCAGAATTTGTTGAAGCTTCGGCGGTTGTAGTTGAATGATCTATGATATAAATTTCATTTAGCTGACGAGAACTAAGAACGATCTGATCTAAGTCTTCGTAATATTGCATTGAATTAATGTGCATCCAATTGGCTTTACCAGCCGAAGTCCCTAAAAAATTAATGTCAAGCAATTGCGGATTATCGCTAATCACACCAAAATTATCCTTCGTGTTGTCAAAATCTTGAATAAAATGATCTTTAATATTCCATTCCCATACCACGTTTGCATCATTAGTTCCGACAGGTTCTAATTCTAAGATCTGCTCATTATATAAGAGATTTTCAGAAAGAGAAGCGGGGTCCCGTCCAGCCTGTGTGGCTTCAGCTAAGGTCATTGTTGTTACGGCTAGCATTAGAATATTTCCATTTGGCATAGGAAATACATCGTGATGGTGGCTGACTAAGTTATCTGAATAGGTATATTCCCAGATTAGGTTCCCATCCCAATCGAACAATTCTACTCTTCCACCTCTTCCACCAAAATTGATGTCGGGATTCGTGATTTTAGCCGCTCTGAGTAAGTTTCCATTTTCTAATAGGTAAACTGCATTTCCAGGAGGAAAGGCACTTGACCATTGGTTGATAACTTGCCCACAGTTATTTATGAGATAGGTTTCGGTTTGAGCCGTGAATAAAGTATATCCGTTAAATGAACCCGAATTATTCTGTATAACGCCAACGGTGTTTTGACAATAAGAAGAAAACGAAATGATAAAAAATAGAAAAAGTGTACTTATAAGTTTCATGAGCTAATAAAACGATATTCAAAAATAGTCAATAAACAAAAAACCACCTCATTCGAGGTGGTTTTTTATCTAATTAATTTGTAATCTAAAATTCATTACAAAGATTCAACACTAGTTCTCCAGCTGATGGAGGATTAGCATTAAATATTTCATTACCTGATACAGGACCTATAATTCTTAGGATGTGCTCACCCTCAAAATTACCTGGCGTATATACAAATGATAACGTACTTGTACCCGCTGGTACAGTTATAGTATACGTCGCATCTGTTGCCTGAGCACCAGAAATTGTATAATCGGTAGCTGTACCATCTATAGTTACTGTTACAAAGGCACCATCCCATCCATCACCGTAGGTATCTTCAAGTTCAAAGATATAGTCTCCAGCAATTGGATTTAAAGGGTTACATACAACATCTGCCACATATCTAAATGGTGAGTTAAAGAATGGACCAGTAATATTTAGACCAATATTAGTACTTGAGAAAATTCTACCATCACTCAAATTCAATGCAAGTCTAAATGTAAACCTATCACCTCCGTCAATATCGCTGGAAGTAATTCCTAAAGCACTTAAAGTCTCAGGCGCTGTTGCACTGATTGAAGCTTGTAAAAAGCCGTCATCATTTCTTGCAAAATCAGCAATTGGAATAGTCTTTATTAAAGCTTCTGCAGGAGCAGTTTCGCCATTATCCGGAGTATTATCTCTAAATGATACGAAAACGTCTACTGAAGTCATTAAATCTCCATTACTACCATCATCACCTTCTACCGTTGCACCCCACATAGAGCCCGGGATATCAGCAGCATTGAAAGTATTTGATTCAACGCTCAAGGTTCTTAGAAAAGCACCTTCCTCTAATGTTAAAGGATCAAAATTTAGTTTGTCAGTATCTTCACAAGAAGCTGACACTAGCACTAAACCTGCTATTAATATTAAATTTATTATTTTTTTCATTGTTACTTTTTTTTAAGATTAATCTAGCGTTGGTCCGCCCACTGCCCAAAATACACGTACAGTCTGGTCAGGTTTTTGTGAAACACTCGAGTTTTGATCAACTAATTCAGATGGATATAAGAATGAGTTAATATAAGTGCCAGAAGCTGCTAATAAAGTTGGTTGTAAATTACCAGGCTTACCAGTTCTTCTATAAGTATTATATGCCTCAACACCATTACCAAATAAGGCGATGAAATATTCTTGAACAATTATTTCTAGTTTTGCGTCATCGCTACCAGCTGCATCATAATCAGCAAGTACTTCATTAACATAAGCATCAATTGTCGCAGCATCTGGAGCAGATCCAGCAGGAACTTGATCAGGTGCAAAATTAACTACTTTGTCAATTGATCCTCTTATTCCAGCTTCTAAATAAGTTCTAGCATCTCCGGTAGTACTTAATGTCAAAGCAGACTCTGCTAACATGAAATCAACATATGAGCTTAACATGATTGGAGAGATACCAGCACCTTGAATACTAATTGCTCTACCAGGAATAGCAGCACCGCCACCATCATCATACAAACCTCCAATAGGATATAATCCCCAAGTAGTTCTTAAACCTCCATCTGGTGGAATACCAGCACTGTTGGCGTGATCACGACCCCAGTAACCATCTCCTGGATCACAAAAAGTAGTTCCCGTAGGGAAATGATCTGGAGCATCTAATGTAATACATGAATTCTCATTTACATCAGTAGTAAAGTTTAAAGATTGTCTATAGAAATAGTAATTTAAACGTGGATCTGGAACTGATTTTCCATCTTTCATTTCGGCCATATACGAATTTGACATATAATCAGCAACGTCGGCAGCAACATTAAAGTTTCTTCCGAAAATTGGATGACGACTGTCAGGATTTGCATCAATAGAAGAATATCTAAACTGGAAATCATCAGCACTTGTTTCAATGAAGTCATCAGTTGCAATTAATGCATTTATTTGACCAGCAACAGAAGCGTCAACTAGTCTCGTTTGCAATAATAACTTTAACTTTAAAGTATTCGCTAACTGAATCCATTTTGCTTCATCACCACCGTAGAATAAATCGTTGGTTGGTTTAGATACTTCATCTCTACCAAATTCAGTAATTGCAGCATCTAATAATGTAATCGCAGCAGCATAAATCGAAGCGCCATCATCTACAGCAGGATTAGGGAAATCCGTTCCTTGAATTGCTTGAGAATAAGGAATGTCTCCTAAGTAATCAACTAGAGAAGTGATTATGTATGCTTCAAGAACACTGGCGATACCATTATGCGTATATAATTGCGCTTCTTCCGCTAAAGGAGCAAGTGCTCTAATATCCGCTAAAATACTACCATACGCTCTAGTCCAAGTTGCATCAAATTGAGATGCAGCATATGCATTATCGTAAGTAGGTCCAAACATATGTAAGAGCCTAGTAACTTCCATACCTTCCTCGGTAATATTCTCGAAGTAAGTACCAGTCTCTACCTGAATGTTATTGATAAACAATTCAGCATCAGCTGTGCTAGGAGTAAGCCCGTTAGGATTATCTAATATTTCTAACTCAGTGGTTTCACACGCACTAAATGAGAATACTAGAGAGGCTGCAAAAACTCCTTTTAGTATTATATTTTTAAATTTATTATTCATGATCTCTATTTTTATTTTTTTAGAATTTAGAACGTTGCTTTTACACTTATACCATATCTTCTAGAACTAGGTCCAGTTATAAAATCGATACCTTGTCCGTTACCAACACCTGTACTTAACGTATTCGTGTCAAAATTAACGGCTTTAGGGAAATTGAATGCTCTAAACCATAGATTAGAACCTGACGCTGTTATTGCGATAGAACCAAAAGGAGACTTCTCTAATAATTTGCTTGGTAAAGCAAATGAAAGACTCGCTTCAGAAAGTCTAAGAGTACTTCCGTCAAATATTAATAATTCTTCTGCTCCGAATCCAAAGTTATTAAAGAATACACGGGTTGCAGTAATTTGAATATTATTTGGAGTACCATCTTGTAACACACCAGGTAAAATATAGGTACCTTCTCTACTAATTGGTGAAACAGCAACACCTCTACCTATTGTAGCACCTGCTGTTTGCGAGAAGATATCTCCACCATGTCTATATTGCCAAGACATGTTGAATGACCAGTTCTTATATTTAAGTGTATTTGTTATAGAAGAAGTCCAATCTGGATTTGGATCTCCAATAATACTAATATCAGTATCTTCTAAATAGTCACCATTACCACTTACAAGGCGGTTTCCGTTTGCATCTCTTCTTACAGCGATACCTTGTAAAACACCTAAAGGCTGACCTACAATTGCATAGTTCGCTGGACGACCTCCAATTACTGGAGTCAATGCAATTTGAGTAGTTCCTTCTGGAAGGGATAATACTTCACTTTCGTCTGCGTAGAAATTACCAGAAACGTCCCATCTAAAGTTTTCAGTTTTAACAGGAGTTGCAGTTAAGTCAATCTCAATACCTTGAACTTTTAACTCACCTGCGTTAATTCTTGTTACTGTAAAACCAGTAGAAGGATCTAAATTTTGATCTGTAATTAAGTCTTCTGTTCTTTTATCGAACACACTTACATTTAAACCAATTTTGTTATTTAAGAATTTCGTGTCAACACCAAATTCTATTTCTTTTACCAATTCAGGAGTCAAGTTAGGATTACCCAATCTGTTTGCAATTGAATTACCTGATAATACACCTCCTGCATTGTCAACAAATAATCTAGATGTTAAGTTCAACGTATTACGTGTACTGTAGGCATTTGGAAAACCTGCAGACTCACCATAACCTAAACGAACTTTCAAATAATTTAAACCATTTGTAGAAACTAAGTTTTCCCACAAACTTGTTGGAATGAAAGAAAGACTTGCTCCTTTAAATAGAATTGAATTGTTTTCACTTTCTAATGTTGAAGTCCAGTCATTACGCGCAGACATATTTAGATATAAATAATTCTTATAACCAAAAGTCGCATCTGCATATGCCCCTAAAGTGTTTACTTCAGATTGGAATGCAATTTCTTGACCACTAAAGCTATTTACAGTTGACTTATTAACGAAGTTAAAGTGTCTTAAGATTCCAAAAGATAATTGGTTTGTACTTTCAACACCATCTTGTTCATATACATCTCTTCTAGATGTTGCTCCAACGATAAACTTTAAGTTTAAATCTTCTGTTAGATCTTCATTACCGTTGAATATGAAACTATGATCCCATATTTTGTTCTTCGCGGTAATTGTTCTAAAGATACCAGTTGCGTCACCATCTACACCACCTTTATTTTGTCCGTAGCTATTGAACTCAGTATAAGTATCAATACCAACACGATAAGTTAATGAGTAGTTATCGTTGAATGGGAACATAATGTTCGCATTACCAAATAAACGTTCAGTATCTTGAGTTGTCTTTGCATTTCTAACTGTCCAGTTTGGATTTTGAATATCATTACCAGAACGATAATAAACACTTCGACCATCAGCAGCCTCAAAAGGCAATCCTATCAAATCAATATTTCTAGGAGTATATAATACATCACCAAAAACAGATCCACCGCCTCCGATAGTACCACTACCTAAAGAAGCAGAAATTGGTGGCGTTTTGTAATCTGTATTAGAATATGTTAATGCTCCAGAAACTGTAAATTTATTAGCAAGTTTGGCAGAACCACCAAATCCTAAACTATTTCTTGTCAATTTATTTCCAGGTGTAAAACCTTCATCTTCTGTTCTACCATAGTTTACATTATATGATACATTTTCAGCACTACCTCTTAAGTTCAAAGAAGTCGATGCAATTGTACCAGTTCTGAAGAAATTCTTCACACTATTATAATTCTGGTGTCTGTAATTACCTGCAATTAAGTCTTCAAATCCAGCTCTTAATGAAGTGTCTGAAAGACGACCTAAAGGGTGCTCAACTAACGTTACACCATCAGTATCGATTCCTCTAAAAGAACCATTTGAACTAATGTCATCTGTAAAAGCAGATCCCCAGTTACTAAAGAAGAAACCAAAGTTTTGGTGAAAACCACCTCCGTATTCAGTTTGATAATCTGGAAGAATAGCATCAGATAAAAAGTACGATGAAGTTAAAGTAACCTCAAATTTCTTATTAGCCGAAGCAGAACTACCATTTTTAGTTGTGATCAAGATCACACCATTTCTACCTCTTTCTCCGTAAAGTACAGAAGCACTTAATCCTTTTAATACGTTGATGCTTTCAATATTGTTCGGGTCTAAATCTAAAAATCTACTAGACTCAGTAACGTTATCGAAAAATGCATCTTGAGAATTGTTTCCTCCATCAAAAGGTACACCATCTACAACAAATAAAGGTTGGTTACTACCAGAAATAGAAGTATAACCTCTAATGATAATGTTTGTACCAGAACCTGATACACCGTTGGTTGCAGTAATATTTACACCGGCAGCTTTACCTTGTAAAACCCTTCCTAAATCCGATTGAGATTTTTGCTCTAACTGATCAGATTCAACTTTACTAATAGAGTAACCTAATGATCTGGCTTCCCTTTTACTACCCTGGGCAGTAACAACTACTTCGTCAAGAACGTTGTCGGCTTCTAGCACAACATTAATAGTGTTTGAAACGCCTACCGTTTTTTCTTGAGTTTTCATCCCTACAAAACTATATACTAATACGTCTCCAACTTTTGTATTGATAGTATACTTACCATCAAAATCAGTTTCAGTACCAGTAGTAGTCCCTTTAATTATGATACTAACCCCAGGTAACGGTCCAGACTCATCTGAAACAGTACCGGTTATAGTCTTTTCTTGCGCAAATGTAAATTGCACAACAAACGCCAGTAATAGCGTTAAAATTCCACTAAACTTTGTTTTCATTATATAGTTATTTGAATTAATTATCTCCAAAAGTCTTAATAAATTGTTAAAGACGCAACTTTTTTACGTTAAAAAGTTAGAGAAATGTTAATTAATAGTTAACAGTTGACTGACTGTAAGTGCATTGCAAAAGCTTTTAAAATGATAATCTTAAAAGAAGCTCACGATTTTTAAATGAAATCGAGATTCACTAAAGCTAAATGGCATAGTATCTAACTTACCAAGTGCATAACTTAAGTTTAATAGACCGAAATTCGTATTAAATGTATATCCTAGACCGAGACTATAAATTTTCTGATCTATATTTTCTAAATCGTTTTGGATAAATCCAACGTCAGTAATGGTGTATAAGTAAGAAGATGTATTTGTTCGATATCTAAATTCTATATTAGTAATAGTGTATAGAGAAGCAAAGAGGCTTTCTTCGTTAAATCCTCTAATGCTGTTAACTCCACCTATTCGAAATAGCTCATTTGTTAAAAAATTATCCGATAGTAATATTCCATTCGTATTATGAACGAAAATGCTATTTTTAAAGTTCAGGTTGAATATATATTGAGTGTTTAGGTTGATTCTTGTTTGACTGTTTTTTCTAAGATTTACAATTTTTCGTGATCCGATATAGGCGTGAACATCGAAATTAAATTTTGTAGGGTATAATAGGTCATCGTTTAAAATTGTATATCGATAGTTCAAGCCGTAAAGATTTGTACTATAATCATCGAGATTTAAAATGGGATTATCTAACAAGTTTGTTGATGACTCTGAAATATATGAGAGACCTATTTCATTCCTATAATTAAGGGTGTAATTTAAGTCAATTGAAGCTTTCGTATTAATAAAGGTAGAATCTTGTTTGTATATATTTAATCCAATTTCGGGTGTTATAGGAGAATTAAATACATAAGGAGCTCTTATGTTTAGATTGAAAAACTGCCTGTCATTTCCATTATTTTTCCAATTTAATGCGAGACGTTCACCGCCCTTAAAAATATTATTTAACGTTAAATCTAAATAGCCATTAAATTGTATGTTGTTGTTGGTTTCGGTTGATGAGAATCCAATAAGACCATCAAACTTGTTGGATTTTTTCTTTTTCAGATAAATATATAGGAAGGTAGAGTCATTCGTGAAAAGAACTTCCGGAGATTTAGCCTGATCAACAAAAGGCAATGCCTTTATCTGATTTGTTATTGTTGAGATTTTTTTTCTGCTAAAAATAGTACCATTATTAATATTGAAATAATGTTTGATGAAAGTATTCGGAAAGTTAGGTTCGCCTTGAATCACAACTTTATCGATGGTGCGAATTGATGACTGTTCAATATGTAATGTCCCTTCAAGATAATTCTCTCTAAATACAATATTTGTTAGGTTAACCTCCGCAAATGCATCGCCTTTTTTTTCAAATGATGAGACGATATGGTTTAAGGCTCTTGGAACCGAATTAAGTTCTAAGTCAAAATAGGAAGAGTTAATCTCTTTCGAAATAGACTGCAATACATCTTTCGATACAATCTTGATATCATAATGAACTCTCATCATTTTAGTTGAGTTGCCAAGCGTAAAATATGCATTGTAAATCGTATCTTTTTTTATGACCGTGTCGAGACGGTTATTTAGGAATCCCAATTTTTCTAAGCGAAATTTCAAAGAATCAATTTGTAAAAACAAGTGCTTTTCGTTGGGGTGATTCTCTTGATATTTTAAGGCCTTAAGATAGCTGTTGTTGAGCGTGTCTTTTGCTGAAATTTTCAAGGTTAAATTTTGAGAATGTAACGCCGAAAAATAACTGCAAAAAAATAGGATATATATATATGGTGTTAAAAAAAGTTTCAAAACGACCCAAAAATAGTTTAAAATCTCCTTTAAAAAAGTAATCTCGTCGACTATTTTAAAGATGTAAATAAAATTTAATTCAAACCTATTTGAATAACCAGAAATAATTTATACATTTGCAGCCTCTTAAAAAGAGAGAATTTTAAAAACTTAAAACAATTAATTAATTAGTATGCCAACTATATCACAGTTAGTACGTAAGGGAAGAACCCAAATAACTAAGAAGAACAAATCGGCTGCTTTAAATTCGTGTCCTCAAAGAAGAGGTGTATGTACGCGTGTTTACACAACAACTCCAAAGAAACCAAATTCAGCTATGCGAAAGGTAGCAAGGGTTAGGTTGACAAATGGAAATGAGGTAAATGCTTACATCCCAGGAGAAGGTCATAATTTACAAGAGCACTCGATAGTATTAGTTAGAGGTGGAAGAGTAAAAGATTTACCTGGTGTAAAATATCACATTGTTCGTGGTGCTTTAGATACAGCAGGAGTTGAGGGTAGAACACAACGTCGTTCTAAATACGGAGCGAAACGCCCAAAAAAATAATTAAATCACTTTAATGTAAAGAGACATGAGAAAAAGAATCGCCAAAAAGAGAATTCTTTTACCGGATCCAAAATTTAATGATCAGTTAGTGACGCGTTTTGTGAATAACTTGATGAAAGATGGTAAAAAATCTACGGCCTTTAAAGTATTTTATGATGCATTAGACATTGTAGAAGAAAGAAAACAAGACGAAGAAAAAACTTCACTAGAAATATGGAAAGATGCCTTATCTAACGTTATGCCTCACGTAGAAGTACGTAGCCGTAGAGTTGGGGGAGCTACCTTTCAGATTCCAATGCAAATTAGACCAGATAGAAAAGTGTCAATGGCAATTAAATGGATGATTTTATTTGCTAGAAAGCGTAATGAAAAATCTATGGCTCAGCGTTTAGCTGGCGAAGTATTAGCTGCAGCAAAAGAAGAAGGAGCTGCTGTTAAGAAAAGAACGGATGTACATAAAATGGCTGAGGCCAATAAAGCATTTTCACACTTTAGATTTTAATTAGGATGGCTAGAGATTTAAAATATACAAGAAATATAGGTATTGCTGCGCATATTGATGCGGGTAAAACCACTACTACAGAACGTGTATTATACTATACAGGTGTGAGTCATAAAATTGGTGAAGTACATGATGGTGCTGCAACAATGGATTGGATGGAGCAAGAGCAAGAAAGAGGTATTACAATTACTTCGGCTGCAACAACCTGTGAGTGGAAGTTTCCTACCGAAAATGGAAAGCCAGTTGATGATACAAAAGGATATCATTTCAATATTATTGATACTCCAGGTCACGTAGATTTTACAGTTGAAGTAAATCGTTCTTTACGTGTGCTTGATGGATTGGTATTTTTGTTTAGTGCTGTTGATGGTGTAGAGCCTCAATCAGAAACGAACTGGAGATTAGCTGATAATTACAAGGTGCCAAGAATTGGTTTTGTAAATAAAATGGACCGTCAAGGTGCTAATTTTATGATGGTTTGTCAGCAAGTGAAAGATATGTTAGGATCTAATGCAGTACCAATTGTAATGAATATTGGCGATGAAGCAGATTTTAAAGGTATCGTTGACTTAGTTAAGAACCGTGCGATCGTATGGCATGATGAAACTCAAGGAGCTACTTTCGATATAATTGAAATTCCTGAAGAGTTAAAAGAAGAGGCTGCTATGTTACGTGGAAAACTTATTGAGGAGGTGGCTGCATATGATGAAGATCTATTAGAAAAATATATGGAAGATGAGGATTCTATTACTGAAGATGAAGTGCATGCTGCGCTTCGTGCTGCTGTAATGGATATGTCTATTATTCCTATGATATGTGGTTCGGCATTTAAAAATAAAGGTGTTCAGTTTTTATTGGATGCTGTATGTCGCTATTTACCTTCTCCTTTAGATAAGGAAGCTATTATAGGTACAGATCCTCATACTGGCGATGATATTGCTCGTAAACCAGATGTTAAAGAACCGTTTGCTGCATTAGCATTTAAGATTGCAACAGATCCTTTCGTAGGGCGTTTAGCATTTTTTAGATCGTATTCAGGTCGTTTAGATGCAGGTTCGTATGTATTGAACAATCGTTCAGGTAAAAAAGAACGTATTTCACGTATTTACCAAATGCATGCTAATAAGCAAAATGCAATTGATTTTATTGAAGCTGGAGATATTGGTGCTGCTGTAGGTTTTAAGAGTATTAAAACAGGTGATACCTTATCAGATGAAAAGAACCCAATTATTTTGGAATCAATGGACTTTCCGGATCCGGTAATTGGTATTGCTGTTGAGCCTAAAACAAAGGCTGATGTAGATAAGTTAGGAATGGCTTTAGGTAAATTAGCTGAAGAAGATCCTACCTTTCAAGTGAAAACAGATGAAGCTTCAGGTCAGACGATTATTTCTGGTATGGGAGAACTTCACTTAGATATTATTGTTGACCGTCTAAAACGTGAGTTTAAGGTAGAGGTTAATGAAGGACAACCACAAGTTGAGTACAAAGAGGCTATTACAAGAGTTGCTGATCATAGAGAAGTTTATAAAAAGCAATCTGGTGGTCGTGGTAAATTTGCCGATATTGTATTTACAATGGAGCCAACAGAAGATGGTAAAGCTGGTCTTGAGTTTGTAAATGTGATTAAAGGTGGTAATATTCCTAAAGAATTTATCCCTTCTGTAGAGAAAGGATTCAAAACTGCGATGCAAAACGGTCCTTTAGCTGGATTTGAGATGGATAGTATGAAAGTGACCTTAAAAGATGGTTCTTTCCATGCTGTCGATTCTGATGCATTATCTTTTGAATTGGCTGCAAAATTAGGGTATAAAGCTGCTGCGAAAGCTGCCGGTGCTGTGCTAATGGAGCCTATTATGAAGTTGGAAGTGTTGACTCCTGAGGAAAACATGGGTGATATCGTTGGTGATTTAAACCGAAGAAGAGGTCAAGTTAATGACATGTCTGATAGAGCAGGATCTAAAGTTGTTAAAGGTGAAGTGCCTTTATCTGAAATGTTTGGTTATGTAACTTCATTGAGAACATTATCATCAGGTAGAGCAACATCTACGATGGAATTTTCTCACTATGCAGAAACACCTAAGAATATTGCTGAAGAAGTCATTAAAAAGACACAAGGTTAATTTACTAAATAGATAAAGATGAGTCAAAAAATTAGAATAAAATTAAAGTCTTACGATTACAATTTAGTAGATAAATCTGCTGAGAAAATCGTAAAAACAGTAAAAAGTACAGGTGCTGTGATTAATGGACCAATTCCATTGCCAACGCACAAAAAAATATTTACTGTACTACGTTCTCCACACGTGAACAAAAAATCTAGAGAGCAATTTCAATTAAGTTCTTACAAGAGGTTATTAGATATTTATAGCTCTTCATCAAAAACGATTGATGCGTTGATGAAACTAGAATTGCCAAGTGGGGTTGAGGTAGAGATAAAAGTGTGATAAAAATATACTAAAAGAAGATTTCTTTTAGTAACATGTCCCAAGCGGTTGACGAGGGAAAAACGGTAAAAAATACATTCAGGGTTGAAGTATTTTTGACCCTGAATTTTTTTGAATATAAATAACAATTAATAATAAGTAAATTATGTCTGGGTTAATAGGAAAGAAAATCGGCATGACAAGCATTTTTGACGAGAACGGAAAGAATATTCCGTGTACCGTTGTTCAGGCTGGTCCATGTGTCGTTACCCAAGTCAGAACCACTGCAGTTGATGGGTATGAAGCTCTTCAATTAGGTTTCGATGACAAGAAGGCAAAAAGCTCTAATAAAGCTTTAGATGGTCACTTTAAGAAAGCTGGTACATCTGCCAAGAGAAAAGTCGTAGAATTCCAAGGTTTTGGTGAGGAGTACAAATTAGGTGATTCAATAACAGTTGAACACTTTGAAGAAGGTGAGTTCGTAGATGTGGCAGGTACATCAAAAGGTAAAGGTTTTCAGGGTGTTGTAAAACGTCATGGCTTTGCTGGTGTTGGTCAAGCAACTCACGGTCAACATAACCGATTAAGAGCTCCAGGTTCTATTGGTGCTGCATCATATCCTGCGAGAGTATTCAAAGGAATGAAGATGGCAGGTAGAATGGGTGGCGAAACAGTAAAAGTTCAAAATTTAAGAGTTTTAAAAGTGGTTCCAGAAAAGAATCTTTTAGTGATAAAAGGTGCTATTCCAGGTCATAAGAACTCTTATGTAATCATTCAGAAATAATGAAAGTAGCAGTAGTAGATATCAACGGGAAAAATACTGGAAGAAAAGTTGAGCTTTCAGATGCTATTTTTGCGATAGAGCCAAATAAGCATGCTTTGTATTTAGACGTGAAGCAATTTTTAGCAAATCAACGTCAAGGTACGCATAAAGCGAAAGAAAGAGCTGAAATTACGGGAAGTACTCGTAAGATAAAAAAACAAAAAGGTACAGGTACTGCACGTGCGGGAAGTATTAAATCTGGTGTCTTTAGAGGTGGTGGACGTATGTTCGGGCCAAGACCAAGAAATTATGGTTTTAAGTTGAATAAAAACTTGAAGCGTTTAGCACGATTATCTGCACTTTCAATAAAGGCGCAAGAGAATAATATTATTGTGGTGGAGAACTTTACATTTGATGCTCCAAAAACAAAAGATTTTACAAATGTTTTGAAAGCCCTTGAGGTTGAGAATAAAAAATCTTTGTTTGTGTTGGAAGCCTCGAATAAAAATGTATATTTGTCATCGCGCAATTTGAAAAGAACAAATACTGTAACCGCTTCAAAAATAAACACTTACGGAGTTTTGAACGCTAATAAAATTATTATTTCAGAGGCGAGTGTAGAAGAAATTGAATCTAATTTTAGCAAATAATAGTTATGAATATTTTAATAAAACCTATTATTACCGAAAAGGCAACTGATCAGAGCGAGTTATTTAACCGTTACGGATTTGTAGTTGATCCAAGAGCTAATAAGATAGAAATAAAAGAAGCTATAGAGCAAGCTTATGGAGTTTCAGTGAACAAAGTTAGAACGATGAATTATCCAGTAAAAAGAAATACCAAGTTTACAAAACAAGGTGTGGTTACAGGAATGAAGGGAGCTTATAAAAAAGCAATCGTTGAGTTGGCTGAAGGAGATAACATAGATTTCTATAGTAATATCTAAGACGAAAAAAGATGTCATTAAGAAAATTAAAACCAGTTACACCAGGTCAGCGTTTTAGAGTAGTAAACGACTTTGATGTTGTTACTGCTGCGAAACCTGAAAAGAGTTTAGTAGCTCCTAAGAAAAGATCTGGAGGTAGAAATAACACAGGTAAAATGACCATGCGCTATTTAGGTGGAGGTCATAAAAAGCAATATCGTATTATCGATTTTAAAAGAGATAAAGATGGTGTTCCTGCAACTGTGAAAACAATAGAATACGATCCGAACCGTACGGCATATATTGCGTTATTAAATTATGCTGATGGTGAAAAGAGGTATGTTATCGCACAAAGTGGACTAAAAGTTGGTCAGCAAATTGTTGCTGGAAATCAGGTAGCTCCAGAAGTTGGTAACTGTATGCCTTTAAGTGATATTCCTTTAGGTACTGTAATTTCTTGTATAGAATTACGCCCAGGACAAGGTGCTGTTATGGCACGTAGTGCTGGTTCTTTTGCTCAATTAATGGCGAGAGACGGTAAGTATGCAACTGTAAAATTGCCTTCAGGAGAAACGAGACTAATTTTAGTTACTTGTAAAGCTACTATTGGTACAGTATCTAATTCTGATCATCAACTAGAAGTATCTGGTAAAGCAGGTAGAGGAAGATGGCAAGGTAGAAGACCTCGTACAAGAGCAGTAGTGATGAATCCAGTTGATCATCCAATGGGTGGTGGTGAAGGTAAATCTTCAGGTGGACATCCTCGTTCTAGAAACGGTATTCCTGCAAAAGGATATAAAACACGTTCTAAAACGAAAGCAAGTAATAAATATATTATAGAACGTAGAAAAAAATAAGAAACTATGGCACGTTCATTAAAAAAAGGACCTTATGTTTTCCATAAATTGGAAAAGAAAGTACAAGCAAATGTTGAGTCAAACAAAAAATCTGTAATCAAGACATGGTCTAGAGCCTCAATGATTACACCTGATTTTGTTGGTCAAACAATCGGTGTTCACAACGGACGTCAATTTGTGCCGGTTTATGTTACAGAAAACATGGTAGGTCATAAGTTAGGAGAATTTTCACCAACACGTTCGTTTAGAGGACATGCAGGTGCGAAAAATAAAGGTAAAAAATAGTAGGAAATCATGGGAGTTCGTAAAAGATTAAGAGCCGAGCAGCTAAAAGAAGAGCGAAAGAATAAGTTCTTCGCAAAATTAAATGGCTGCCCTACATCACCAAGAAAAATGCGTTTAGTGGCAGATTTGGTAAGAGGCGTTGAAGTTGAAAAAGCATTAGCTATTTTGAAATTCAGTCCAAAAGAAGCTGCACGTAGTTTAGAGAAGTTAACATTATCAGCGATCGCTAACTGGCAAGCAAAAAATGAAGATGCAAATATTGAAGATGCAGGTTTGTTTGTAAAAGAAGTATATGTTGATAGCGCAGCAATGTTGAAAAGATTAAGACCAGCACCTCAAGGTCGTGCACATAGAATTCGTAAGCGTTCTAATCACGTAACAATGGTATTGGGAACTAAAGTAAATGAAAGCAATTCATAAATAGTATGGGACAAAAAACTAATCCAATAGGGAATCGTTTAGGAATTATCAGAGGATGGGAATCAAACTGGTATGGTGGAAAAAACTATGGCGATAAAATTGCTGAAGATTATAAAATAAGAGAGTACGTACGTGCTAGATTACAAAAAGCTAGTGTTTCTAGAGTAATTATTGAGCGCACTTTGAAGCTTGTAACCGTTACTATCACTACTGCTAGACCTGGTATTATTATCGGAAAAGGTGGACAAGAGGTAGACAAGTTAAAAGAAGAGCTTAAAAAGATTACTGGTAAAGAAGTACAGATCAATATTTTTGAAATAAAACGTCCAGAATTAGATGCTTATTTAGTAGCGACTAGTATTGCTCGTCAAATTGAGAATAGAATCTCATATAGACGTGCGATCAAAATGGCGATTGCTGCATCTATGAGAATGAATTCTGAAGGAATTAAGGTTCAGATTTCAGGTCGTTTGAACGGAGCTGAGATGGCACGTTCTGAATCATATAAAGAAGGTAGAATTCCTCTTTCTACATTCAGAGCTGATATTGATTATGCACTAGTAGAATCTCATACTACCTATGGAAGAATAGGTGTGAAAGTATGGATTATGAAAGGTGAGGTTTATGGTAAGAGAGAATTATCTCCATTAGTAGGTTTATCTAAGAAACAAGGTAAAGGTGGTGATCGAGGTAATAAAGGTGGAAGAAAGCCCCAAAGAAGAAAATAAATTTTTTAAAGATTTAGAAAATGTTACAACCTAAAAGAGTAAAATATCGTAAGGTTCAGAAGGCGAAAGGGAATATGAAAGGAAATTCTCAAAGAGGTCATCAACTTTCTAACGGAATGTTTGGTATCAAGGCCCTTGAGCAAGATCTATTAACTTCTCGTCAAATTGAAGCTGCTCGTATTGCTGCAACTCGTTATATGAAAAGACAAGGAAGTTTGTGGATTAAAATTTTCCCAGACAAACCAATTACCAAAAAACCATTAGAAGTTCGTATGGGTAAAGGTAAAGGTGCTCCTGAATATTTCGTAGCTGTAGTGAAACCTGGTAGAATTATGTTTGAAATCGGTGGTGTACCTATCGAAGTAGCAAAAGAAGCTTTACGCTTGGCAGCTCAAAAATTGCCAGTGAAAACAAAGTTTGTGGTAGCAAGAGATTTTGATAACGCTTAAAAATTAAGAAGATGAAACAATCAGAAGTTAAAGAATTATCTGTAGCAGAATTGCAAGAGAAATTTGATGCGTTAAAGAAAAATTATACAGATCTTAAAATGGCTCACGCAATTTCTCCGTTGGAAACACCTTTGCAATTAAGAGAGCTAAGAAGAACTGTAGCTAGAGTAGCAACAGAATTAACAAAAAGAGAATTACAATAATTGTATTCGATTCACAAGATGGAAAAAAGAAATCTTAGAAAAGAAAGAATAGGAGTTGTTTCAAGTAACAAAATGGATAAGTCTATTGTTGTTAACGATGTAACTAGAGTAAAACATCCTATGTACGGAAAGTTCGTATTGAAAACAAAGAAATTTGTTGCACACGATGAGAAAAATGACTGCAATATTGGTGATACAGTTAAAATAATGGAAACACGTCCATTAAGTAAAACCAAACGTTGGAGATTAGTAGAAATCTTAGAAAGAGCTAAATAATTATGTTACAACAAGAATCAAGATTAAAAGTAGCAGATAACACCGGTGCAAAAGAAGTACTTGTTATTCGTGTACTTGGCGGAACAAAAAGACGTTACGCTTCTGTAGGAGACAAAATTGTAGTAACTGTAAAAGATGCTACGCCTAACGGAACTGTAAAGAAAGGACAAGTTTCTAGAGCTGTTGTTGTACGTACGAAGAAAGAAGTACGTCGTAAAGATGGTTCTTATATAAGATTTGATGATAACGCATGTGTATTATTAAATCCTACTGAAGAGATGCGAGGTACTCGTGTTTTCGGTCCAGTTGCAAGAGAACTTCGTGAAAAACAATTCATGAAAATTGTATCACTAGCACCGGAAGTGCTTTAATAGTTTATAATCATGACAAAGTTAAAGATCAAAACAGGAGATACAGTTAGAGTAACTGCTGGTGACGATAAAGGTCAAGAAGGAAAAATTGTGAAAGTTCTTATCGATAAGAATAAAGCAATTGTAGAAGGAGTAAATATGGTGTCTAAACACACGAAGCCTAGTGCACAAAACCCTCAAGGTGGTATTTCTAAATTTGAAGCGCCTATTCATATTTCTAACTTAATGTTAGTAGAGAAAGGTGAGACTACAAGAGTAGGTTTTAGAACAGAAGATGGTAAGAAAGTTAGGTTTTCTAAAAAATCTAAAGAAATTATATAGTTATGGCATACGTACCAAGACTTAAAGAAGATTACAACGGCAGAGTAAAGGCCGCATTAACTGAAGAGTTCAGTTATAAGAATGTAATGCAAGTTCCTAAACTACAAAAAATTGTAGTGAGTAAAGGAGTTGGAGCAGCTGTTGCTGACAAAAAATTAATCGAATATGCAATTGATGAGTTGACTATGATTACTGGTCAAAAAGCAATTCATACACTATCAAAAAAGGATGTTGCATCTTTTAAATTACGTAAAGGAATGCCAATTGGGGCAAAAGTTACTTTACGTGGTAACAAAATGTATGAGTTCTTAGATAGATTGGTTACTGCTTCGTTACCACGAGTTAGAGATTTTAGAGGGATCAAATCAAACGGATTTGATGGAAGAGGAAACTATAATTTAGGAGTAACAGAGCAAATTATTTTTCCTGAAATCAATATTGATAAAGTAAACAAAATAAGTGGTATGGATATCACTTTTGTGACTACTGCATCTACTGATAAAGAGGCAAAATCATTATTAAGCGAATTAGGTTTACCATTTAAAAAGAATTAAGAGATGGCTAAAGAATCAATGAAAGCCCGTGAGGTGAAAAGAGCAAAAACAGTAGCTAAATATGCTGAAAAACGTAAAGCTTTAAAAGAAGCTGGAGATTATGAAGCATTGCAAAAGTTACCAAAAAATGCATCGCCAATTCGCATGCACAACCGTTGCAAGTTAACAGGAAGACCAAAAGGATATATGCGTCAGTTCGGTATTTCTCGTGTAACGTTTCGTGAAATGGCTAATCAAGGTTTAATACCAGGAGTTAAAAAAGCTAGTTGGTAAAATTATAAATTGGTTTCAGGTTCGACATGCGTCGAAAACCGTAACCGCAAATTAATATATATGTATACAGATCCTATAGCAGATTATTTGACAAGAATAAGAAATGCTGCGAGTGCAGGACATAGAGTAGTTGAAATACCTGCTTCTAATTTAAAGAAAGAAATGACCAAGATTTTATTTGATCAAGGGTTTATCTTAAGCTACAAATTTGAAGAAAATAAGGTTCAAGATTCTATAAAAATTGCTTTGAAATATGATAAAGAAACAAAGCAACCTGTGATTAGAAATATTGAAAGAATAAGTAAACCAGGTTTACGTAAGTATGTTAGTTCTTCTGAATTACCGAGAGTTTTAAATGGACTTGGAATTGCGATAGTATCTACATCGAAAGGTGTGATGACTAACAAAAAAGCACGTCAGGAAAACGTTGGTGGTGAAGTTTTATGTCACGTTTATTAAAAATTAAGAGATGTCAAGAATAGGAAATAATCCAGTAGCGATTCCAGAAGGAGTTACAGTTGATGTTAAAGATAACGTGGTGACTGTAAAAGGGAAACAAGGAGAATTATCTCAAGAGTTTTCGAACGTAACGATTAAAGTAGAAGAAGGAAATGTTTTAGTAACACGTTCTTCAGAAGCTAAAGAAGATAAGTCGAAACATGGTCTTTACAGATCATTAGTTTCAAATATGGTTGAAGGTGTATCTAAAGGATGGACGAAAGAGCTAGAATTAGTAGGTGTAGGATATAGAGCGAGTAATCAAGGTCAAAAATTAGACTTAGCCTTAGGTTTTTCACACACTATCGTAATGAATATTGCGAAAGAAGTAAAAGTGGAAACTATTTCAGAAAAAGGTAAGAACCCTATTATTAAATTGATGTCGGCTGACAAGCAATTGGTAGGACAAGTAGCAGCAAAGATTCGATCTATGCGTAAGCCAGAACCTTATAAAGGAAAAGGAATTAAGTTTGTAGGTGAACAATTAAGAAGAAAAGCAGGTAAATCTGCATAATAAATAAGTATTATGGCATTATCAAAGCTTGAAAGAAGACAAAGAATCAAACACAGAATACGTAAAATCGTATCTGGTAACGAAAGTAGACCAAGATTATCTGTGTTTAGAAGTAATAAAGAAATCAATGCTCAATTGATAGATGATTTAAACGGAAAAACATTGTTGGCCGTATCATCTAGAGAGAAAGGAATTTCTAAAGGAACTAAAATTGAAGTTGCTGCCCAAGTAGGTAAAGCATTAGCTGAAAAAGCTGCCAAAGCAGGTATCGAAGGTGTTGCTTTCGACCGTAACGGATATTTATATCATGGTAGAGTTAAGGCACTTGCTGATGGAGCAAGGGAAGCAGGATTAAAATTTTAATAAGAGATTATGTATCAAAAATACGGAAACGTTGAAAGAGTAAAACCAAGCGGGTTAGAATTAAAAGATCATTTGGTTGGAGTACAAAGGGTTACTAAAGTAACAAAAGGTGGTAGAACATTTGGTTTTTCTGCAATTGTTGTTGTAGGTAATGAAGATGGCGTAGTAGGTCATGGTCTTGGAAAATCTAAAGATGTTGCTTCTGCAATTGCAAAGGCGATAGAAGATGCTAAAAAGAATTTGATAAGAATTCCGATCATCAACCAAACTTTACCTCATGAACAAAAAGGTAAATTTGGTGGAGCAAAAGTATTCTTAAAGCCTGCATCTAGTGGTACTGGAGTTATTGCCGGTGGTGCTGTGCGTGCGGTATTGGAATCAGTGGGAGTACATAATGTATTATCAAAATCACAAGGTTCTTCGAATCCTCACAATGTAGTAAAAGCAACATTTGATGCATTATTACAGTTGCGTGATGCAAGTAGTATCGCAAAACAAAGAGGAGTTTCTTTGCAAAAAGTTTTTAACGGATAAAAGAGGACAAGATGAAGAAAATTAAAGTTACACAAGTACGTAGTCAAATTAGACGTCCTCAAGATCAAAAGAGAACGTTGATAGCATTGGGCTTACGTAAAATGAATCAGGTAGTTGAGCATGATGCTTCTCCTGCGGTTCTAGGAATGGTAAATAAAGTTAAACACTTAATTTCTGTTGAGGAAATTAAATAATATAAGGTTATGGAGTTAAATAACTTAAAACCTGCAGAAGGTTCAACAAAGGCTGGTAAAAGAATAGGTAGAGGACAAGGTTCTGGTAAAGGTGGTACTGCCGCTAGAGGTCATAAAGGAGCAAAGTCTAGATCTGGTTATTCTAAAAAGATTGGTTTTGAAGGAGGTCAAATGCCTTTACAACGTCGTGTGCCTAAATTTGGTTTTACGAATATTAATCGTAAAGAATATGTAGGTGTAAACTTAGATAAGTTACAAGAAATGGTAGATAACGGTAGAATTAAAGATACTGTGACTCTAGATGTTTTAGTAGAAAACAGATTAGCTCGTAAAAATGATTTGGTAAAGATTCTTGGAAGAGGAGAGCTTAAAGCAAAATTGAATATTACGGTGCATAAATTTACTGCTACAGCGAAAGCTGCAATTGAAAAAGCAGGTGGTGAAGCAGTAGCGCTATAAATACTTTTAGAAGTAAATGAAAAAATTTATAAGTACCATACAAGATATTTGGAAGATAGAAGAACTTAGGAATAGGATTCTATTGACATTGGGTTTAATGGTTGTGTATCGTTTAGCTGCACAATTGCCATTACCTGGAATTGATCCAACCCAGTTAAGTGGTCTTCAAAATACGACTCAGGATAATAATTTATTGAACTTATTAAATGCCTTTACCGGAGGTGCATTTGCACAAGCCTCGATTATGGCATTAGGTATTATGCCTTACATTTCAGCTTCTATTGTAGTGCAATTAATGGGAATAGCAATTCCTTATTTACAAAAACTACAGAAAGAAGGAGAAAGTGGTCGTAAGAAAATAAATCAAATTACAAGATGGTTGACGGTAGGTATTTTGTTGATTCAAGCGCCAACTTATATCATTAGTTTACCAAGTTTAGGAATTCCAGCAAGTGCATTTTTGCTAGGTAATGGTCCTATGTTTTGGTTCTCTTCAATTATATTATTAACCTCAGGAACAGTATTTGCAATGTGGTTAGGTGAAAGAATTACTGATAAAGGAATTGGGAACGGAATCTCGTTACTAATTATGATTGGTATTATTGCGAATTTCCCTTCTACTTTTATGCAAGAATTGACTTCAAGATTGCAACAAAGTAATGGTGGAATCTTAATGGTATTTATTGAAGTTATAGTTTGGTTGGTTGTAATCTTAGCATGTGTGTTATTAGTAACTGCGGTTCGTAAAATAGCTGTTCAGTATGCAAGAAGGACAGTTGCCGGAAATGTTGCTGATGTTGCAGGAGCAAGACAATATATCCCTTTAAAAGTTAATTCATCAGGAGTAATGCCAATTATCTTCGCACAAGCATTAATGTTTGTACCAAGTTTATTAGCAAAATCTGATAATGAAACCCTAAAGGCTGTTGGTACAGAATTTTTAGATATGTTCGGTTTATGGTATAATGTCTTATTCGCTGTGTTGATCATCATCTTTAGTTATTTTTATACTGCGATTACAATTCCAACGAATAAAATGGCAGATGACTTAAAGAGAAGTGGTGGATTTTTACCAGGGATACGTCCAGGTAAGGAAACAGCCGATTATTTAGACACTATATTATCACGTATTACATTACCAGGATCTATATTCTTGGCTTTCTTAGCAATTTTACCTGCATTTATTGTGCAGGCAGGAGTGCAACCAAGTTGGGCAATGTTTTATGGAGGTACATCATTATTGATTATGGTGGGTGTTGCAATTGACACAATACAACAAATAAATTCTCATTTATTAAATCGTCATTATGATGGTTTAATGAAAACAGGAACTAAAAGAAAATCAGTAGCATAGTTATGGCCAAACAACCAGCAATAGAGCAAGACGGAACCATAAACGAAGCATTGTCTAATGCGATGTTTAGAGTAGAATTAGAGAATGGACATATAGTTACTGCGCATATATCTGGAAAGATGCGTATGCATTATATCAAATTATTACCTGGAGATAAAGTAAAATTAGAAATGAGCCCATATGATTTAACGAAGGCTCGAATAACATATAGATACTAACGATTTTAATCGTAAAAACGATAAAAGATGAAAGTAAGAGCATCAATAAAAAAGAGAAGTGCCGAGTGCAAGATTGTGCGTAGAAAAGGCAGATTATATGTAATCAACAAAAAGAATCCTAGATTTAAACAAAGACAAGGATAATTATGGCAAGAATAGCAGGAATTGACATCCCAAAAAATAAAAGAGGAGTTATTGCATTAACTTATATTTTTGGAATTGGTAACAGCAGAGCTAAGGAGATTTTAGCAAATGCGAAAGTAGATGAAAGTACAAAAGTTCAAGATTGGTCTGATGATGAAATTGGAAGAATTCGTGAGCAAGCTGGTACATATACTATCGAGGGTGAATTACGTTCTGAAACACAATTAAACATCAAACGTTTAATGGATATAGGTTGTTACAGAGGTATACGTCATAGAGTTGGTCTTCCTTTAAGAGGACAACGAACTAAGAATAACTCTAGAACAAGAAAAGGTAAAAGAAAAACTGTTGCTAACAAAAAGAAAGCAACTAAATAATAGCTAAATAATTATGGCAAAAGCAAGTTCAAAAAAACGTAAAGTTGTTGTTGACGCTATTGGAGAAGCTCATATTACCGCTTCATTCAATAATATAATTATCTCTTTAACGAATAAAAAAGGAGATGTTATTTCTTGGTCATCTGCAGGTAAGCAAGGATTTCGAGGATCTAAGAAGAATACACCATATGCTGCGCAAACTGCAGCAGAAGATTGTGCAGCTGTTGCACATGAAGCAGGATTACGTAAAGTAAAAGTGTATGTAAAGGGCCCAGGTAATGGTAGAGAGTCTGCTATTAGAACTATTCATAATGCAGGTATCGAAGTCACAGAAATAATTGATGTTACACCAATGCCACATAATGGATGTCGTCCTCCAAAAAGAAGAAGAGTATAATTAAATTAATTTTTTAAATGAAAGGAGTTAGATTATCGAAGGATAAGCCTTAATTCATAATCCCTTTCAATAAACTAAATAGAAATGGCAAGATATACAGGACCAAAAACTAAAATTGCTCGTAAGTTTGGCGAAGCAATCTTCGGAGATGATAAATCTTTCGAAAAACGTAATTACCCTCCAGGACAACATGGAAATAACCGTCGTCGTGGAAAGAAATCTGAATATGCAATCCAGTTAATGGAGAAGCAAAAAGCCAAATACACATATGGTGTATTAGAGCGTCAGTTTAGAAATTTATTTGAAAAAGCTTCACGTAGTAAAGGTATCACAGGTGTTGTTTTATTACAATTATGTGAATCTCGTTTAGACAATGTTGTATACCGTTTAGGTATCTCAAACTCTCGTAGAGGAGCACGTCAATTAGTATCTCACCGTCATATTACTGTAAATGGTAATTTGGTGAATATCCCTTCTTATCAATTGAAAGCTGGAGATGTTGTTGGAGTAAGAGAAAAATCAAAATCATTATCTGCAATCGAAAGCGCATTAGCTAATAATAGCAGTGTTTACGAATGGATGAATTGGAATGGTGATAAAATGGAAGGAACATTTGTAGCTATCCCAGAGAGAATTCAGATCCCAGAAAATATTAATGAGCAATTCATTGTAGAATTGTATTCTAAATAATAAATTAATCATATTGGTAGTTGGCCAAAGGATTTATTCGTATTTCTTCACACCTATAAATCGCGCAACCAACTAACAATTAAAACGAAGAAAAGTATATGGCAATATTAAATTTTCAAAAACCAGATAAAGTAATAATGATTGAATCTACCGATTTTGAAGGTAGATTTGAATTCAGACCTTTAGAACCAGGTTATGGTTTAACAGTTGGTAATGCATTACGTAGAGTGTTATTATCGTCTTTAGAAGGGTATGCAATTACATCTTTAAGAATTGAAGGAGTTGAACATGAATTTTCTACAATTAAAGGTGTTGTTGAAGATGTTACTGAGATTATATTAAACTTAAAACAAGTTCGTTTTAAGCAACAAATAGAAGAGTCAGAAAACGAAACGGTTGCGATTTCAATTAGCGGTCAAGAACAATTAACTGCTGGTGATTTTCAAAATTTCATTTCAGGTTTCCAAGTGTTAAATCCAGATTTAGTAATCTGTAACATGGAAAAATCTGTTAAGATTGATATGGAAATTACAATTGAAAAAGGTAGAGGTTTCGTATTGTCTGAAGAAAATAAAAAAGCAAATGCTCCTTTAGGAACTATTTTTACGGATGCTATTTATACACCTATCAAGAATGTAAAATATGCAATCGAAAACTATCGTGTAGAGCAGAAAACAGATTACGAGAAATTAATTTTCGATATCGTAACTGATGGTTCTATTAATCCTAAAGATGCGTTAACAGAAGCTGCTAAAATATTAATCCATCACTTTATGTTATTCTCAGATGAGAGAATCACATTAGAAGCAGATGAAATAGCTCAAACTGAATCTTATGATGAAGAATCATTACACATGAGACAGTTGTTAAAGACAAGATTGATTGATATGGATCTTTCTGTGAGAGCGTTGAATTGTTTAAAAGCAGCAGAAGTAGATACTTTAGGTGACTTAGTATCTTTTAACAAAAATGACTTAATGAAGTTTAGAAACTTTGGTAAAAAATCATTAACTGAATTAGATGAGTTGGTGAATAACAAAGGTTTAACTTTCGGAATGGATTTAGGTAAGTACAAATTAGATAAAGAATAGTCTTTAAGATAGATAGAGATGAGACACGGAAAGAAATTTAACCATTTAGGAAGAAAAACGGCGCATAGAAAGGCAATGTTGGCAAATATGGCTTGTTCTTTAATTGAACACAAGCGTATTAATACAACGGTAGCGAAGGCGAAGGCGATCAGACAGTTTGTTGAGCCATTAATTACAAAGTCTAAAAGTGATACAACACATAATAGACGAATTGTATTTAGTTACTTAAGACAGAAAGAAGCCGTAACTGAGCTGTTTAGAGAGGTGGCTACTAAGGTAGCTGATAGACCAGGAGGTTATGTGAGAATAATCAAGTTAGGTAATAGGTTAGGAGATAATGCCGATATGGCAATGGTAGAGTTAGTTGATTATAACGAACTATACAATCCAAACGGTAAAAAGAAGAAAAAATCTACTCGAAGAAGAGGTAAGAAATCTACTACGGCAACACCGCCAGTGGCAGTTGAAACTAAGGCTTCTGAAGAAGAAGAATAGAAACTTCTTAAAATACATTGTAAAGAGGATATACTGAATTTAGTATATCCTTTTTTTTGATTTAAAAAGAATACTAAAAAGGTAATTTAAATATTACTATCTTTATACTATAGAAACCCTAATATTTTAGTATGAAAAAAATTATCATTATAGCCGTTTTATGTTGCACAACAATATCGTTTGGGCAATTAATCACAAGTGGACCGTTAACTCCGAACCAAGTAGTAGATTCAAATAGGTTAAATGATTTAACGAGGTTAAGATTTTCAAAGCAAGATGAAGTGGAGAAAATAGTAAAAGGAAGTATATACCTTTTTGAAGATTGGGATACCTCAAGTGTTATTGAAGTTGATAGTAGAAAATATTTATTGAAATCGGTTAACTATAACATTTTAGCTGACCAATTTCAGTTTAAGGTTTCTGAAGATTCTATATTCGTATTTGATAATACAATAATTGGTCAAATAAAATTGAATAATAGAAAATTTAAACAGTTTTATTTTGGACTCGATGAAGGAGATAAATTTTGTGAGGTTTTGTTTGAAGGTGAAAATTCTTCATTGATTAAAAGACATGGTGTGAAATTCGATCAAGCGCAGCCTAACCCATTAATGCTTAAGGATATTACTGATAAATACGTTAAAACGGCAAAGTATTACTTAATAGATAATGACACGAAAACCATCACATCAGTAAAATTAAAGAAGAAAAGTCTAGCAGCAATATTTAAAGGTAAATCGAGCGATATTGAATCATATGTCAAGAATAATAAACTTTCTTTTAAGAAAGAAAATGATTTAAAGAAAATCTTTAAATATTATAATTCTTTATAGACTATTAATAAGTTTTATAAAAGGATAAACTAAATTTTAGTTTATCCTTTTTTTTTGTATTATTTTTGTCAAACTTTAGTAAAAAAATGAAATACCAACCTCGTAAAAAAGCTATTCTTCTTCTAGCTGATGGAACCATTTTTGAAGGAAAATCAATAGGAATTGAAGGAACTACTACCGGAGAAATTTGTTTTAACACAGGAATGACCGGTTATCAAGAAATATTTACCGACCCTTCTTATTATGGGCAATTAATGGTGACTACTAATGCTCATATCGGTAATTATGGAGTGAATAATGATGAAGTTGAATCAGATGGCATAAAAATATCTGGACTAATTTGTAGAAATTTTAGTTTTGAATATTCTCGCCCGAATGCTGACTCATCTCTAAAAGATTGGTTTGAAAAACATCAATTGGTCGCCATTTCTGATATAGACACAAGATCGCTTGTTGCATACATTAGAGATAATGGAGCAATGAACGGAATTGTATCTACCGAAATTGAGAATATTGAGGAGTTAAAAGAAAGATTATCAAAAGTTCCAAATATGGAAGGCTTGGAGTTGGCATCAAAAGTATCAGCTTCTAAACCCTACATCGTAGGTGACGAAAATGCGACATATAAAATTGCAGCATTAGATATTGGTGTTAAGAAAAATATTCTTCGAAATTTAGTAAAAAGAGATGCCTGTGTAAAAGTATTTCCTTATGATACTTCTTTCGAAGAAATGAGCAAATTTGAACCTCATGGATATTTTTTATCTAATGGTCCGGGAGACCCTGAACCCTTAGTTGATGCACAACAAGTGGCAAAGGAAATTATTAAAAGAGATTTACCATTATTTGGAATCTGTTTAGGACATCAAGTGATTGCGTTAGCAAACGGGATTTCTACCTATAAAATGCATCATGGCCATCGCGGAATTAATCATCCAGTAAAAAATCTGTTAACAGGTAAGGGTGAAATTACTTCTCAAAATCATGGTTTTGCGATCAATAGAGAAGAAACAGAGGCGAATGATGAAGTAGAAATTACACATTTACACTTAAATGATGATACTGTCGCTGGTATTCGTTTAAAGAATAAAAAGTGTTTTTCTGTACAATATCATCCCGAAGCAAGTCCAGGGCCTCACGATGCCGAATATTTATTCGATCAGTTTTTTGACATGATAAAGAATTAACTGAAGGTATAAATTAGACGAAAACGTTATCGTATAAATTGTTTTTTTAAAATATAGATGCATAAACAATTCGCTAATTTTACGGTATAAATTAATCCAATTAAAAACGCTTAAAATGAGTATAATAATTAATATACATGCCCGTCAAATATTTGATTCTAGAGGAAACCCTACCGTAGAAGTAGATGTCATTACCGAGAATGGAATAGTAGGAAGAGCAGCGGTACCTTCAGGAGCCTCAACAGGAGAACATGAAGCTGTAGAATTAAGAGATGGTGGTTCATCTTATATGGGAAAAGGCGTTTCAAAGGCAGTAGATAATGTCAATGATGCCATTGCCACAGAATTGTTAGGAACTTCAGTTTTTGATCAAAACCACATTGATCAAGCAATGATCGATCTCGATGGTACACCAAATAAATCTAAATTAGGTGCTAATGCCATTTTAGGAGTGTCTTTGGCTTGTGCGAAAGCAGCGGCAAATGAATTGGGCATGCCCTTGTATCGATATGTTGGAGGTGTGTCGGCGAATACTTTACCGGTACCGATGATGAATATAATTAATGGAGGTTCTCATTCTGATGCTCCTATTGCATTTCAAGAGTTTATGGTAATGCCAGTAAAAGCTAAAAATTTTACGCATGCTCTACAAATGGGAACGGAAATTTTTCATCACTTAAAGAAAGTATTGCACGATAGAGGCTTAAGTACTGCAGTTGGTGATGAGGGAGGTTTTGCTCCGAACCTAGAAGGAGGAACAGAAGATGCATTAGATACTATTAAAAAAGCAGTAGATAATGCAGGATATAAATTGGGTGATGATGTTATGATTGCCTTAGATTGCGCTGCCGCGGAATTTTATGTTGATGGTAATTATGATTACACCAAATTTGAAGGAAAATCAGGGAAGGTTAGAACAAGTAAAGAACAAGCAGATTATTTAGCCGAATTAGCAGCGAATTATCCTATTATTTCTATTGAAGATGGTATGGATGAAAATGACTGGGATGGATGGAAATACCTAACAGAAAAAATTGGAGATAAAGTACAGTTAGTAGGTGACGATTTATTTGTGACCAATGTTGAACGTTTATCAAGAGGTATTAATACGAACATTGCAAATTCTATTTTAATTAAAGTTAATCAAATAGGAACATTGACAGAAACGATTGCAGCTGTAAATATGGCCCACAATGCGGGTTATACTTCGGTAATGTCGCATCGCTCAGGTGAAACAGAAGATAACACTATAGCCGATTTGGCAGTTGCTTTGAATACAGGTCAGATTAAGACTGGTTCTGCTTCTCGATCTGATAGAATGGCAAAATATAACCAACTACTTCGAATAGAAGAAGAATTAGGATCAATAGCATATTATCCTCAAGAAAAAGCGTTCAAAATCAGCTAAAAAGTATGTTGAACTTTTAAAAAGCGATTATTGATTTGTCAATAATCGCTTTTTTTTCGACTAAAATTTACAGATATCTAAAACAATAATTCCTTTTGTTAGAAGTTTTAGAAATCAACGAAGATTTCGTAAATTAGCAATCCGCAAAAAACAATAATATATGTCAGATAAAGCTACGCTTGAAATTAAAGGTCAAAAGCATGAATTCCCACTAATTGTTGGATCAGAGGATGAAGTTGCCATAGATATAAAAACGCTTAGAGGCGTTACTGGAGGTGTAACAACCATTGACCCTGGATTTAAGAATACAGGTTCTTGTGAAAGTGGTATTACATTCTTAGATGGAGAAAAAGGAATATTGCGATATAGGGGCTATTCAATCGAAGATTTAGCTGAAAAAGCAGACTTTTTAGAAGTAGCTTACTTATTGATATTTGGAGAGTTGCCTACAAAAGAACAACTAGACAAGTTTCATGCTGATATTAAGGAAAAATCTGTAGTTGATGAAGATATTAAAAAGATCATTGAGAGCTTTCCAAAGGCGGCTCATCCAATGGGTGTGATCTCGTCTTTAACAAGTGCCTTGACATCTTTTAATCCATCTTCAGTTGATGTTTCTTCAGATGAAGCGATGTATAATGCCATTGTAAAAATATTAGGAAAGTTTCCGGTATTAGTTGCATGGACTATGAGGCGCCGGATGGGATTACCATTAGATTATGGAGATGATTCTTTGGGTTATGTAGAGAATATTTTGAAAATGATGTTCAAAAGACCCGACAAAGAATATGTTCAAAATAGAGTATTAGTAGACGCACTAGACAAACTATTAATTTTGCATGCAGATCATGAGCAAAACTGTTCTACCAGTACGGTGAGAATTGTTGGTTCATCTCATGCAGGATTATTTGCATCATTATCTGCAGGAATTTCTGCATTATGGGGTCCTTTACATGGTGGTGCCAATCAAGCTGTTTTAGAAATGTTGGAGGCAATCAAGGAAGATGGTGGGGATACAAAAAAGTATATGGCCAAGGCAAAGGATAAAGAAGATCCTTTCCGCTTAATGGGCTTTGGGCATAGAGTATACAAGAATTTTGATCCACGTGCCAAGATCATTAAAGTCGCTGCCGATGAGGTGTTAGCTGATCTGGGTATTGAAGACCCTATTTTAGATATTGCGAAAGGTTTAGAACAAGAAGCATTGAATGACGAATATTTTGTAAAACGTAAACTGTATCCGAACGTAGATTTCTATTCTGGTATCATTTATAGAGGAATGGGTATTCCAGTAGAAATGTTTACGGTAATGTTTGCATTAGGTCGCTTACCTGGGTGGATCGCACAATGGAAAGAAATGCGTTTGCGTAAAGAACCAATTGGTCGACCTCGTCAAGTATATACTGGTGAAAATTTCAGGGAATTTAAGTCGATTAATAAAAGATAAACTTTTAAACATAAATGGGCTTCATAACAAAAACGTTATGAAGCTTTTTTCATTCTATGCTAGAGCTAAATATTCAGAACGAAACATCGAGGTTGAGAGCGGTCGTGTTAGGAACCGCAGAGAGTAATGGGCCAACACCCAACTTAGAGGATGCTTATGATCCTAAATCCAGAGAACATATCATGGCAGGAACTTATCCGAAAATTGAAGATATGGTACAAGAAATGGAAGCTCTTGCAGCCGTTTTCAAAAAATATGATATTCAAGTATTTAGACCTAACGCTATTAAAGATTATAACCAGATTTTTGCACGGGATATTGCTTTCGTCGTTGAAGATAAATTTATAAAATCGAATATTTTGCCCGATAGAGAGCGGGAGATCGACGCCATTCAATATGTGATAGATCAGATTGACCCTAAGAAAATTATTACATTACCAGAGATATGTCATGTAGAAGGTGGAGATGTAATGCCTTGGAATGATTACATTTTTGTAGGTACCTATACCGGTGAAGATTATCCAGAATATATTACTGCGAGAACAAATATACATGCCGTTGAAGCCTTGCAAGATCTATTTCCGCATAAAAAAGTAAAGTCTTTCGAATTACGTAAGTCGAATACTGTTGCTAAAGAAAATGCGCTGCACTTAGATTGTTGCTTTCAACCTATTGGTTCCAATAAGGCTATTCTGCATAAAAATGGGTTTTTAATAGAAGAAGAATACGATTGGTTAGTAAACTTCTTCGGTAAAGAAAATGTTTTTGAAATTACTAAAGATGAAATGTATCATATGAATAGTAATGTATTTTCTATTTCAGAAGATGTTATAATTTCCGAACGTAATTTCACAAGACTAAATTCTTGGCTTAGCGAACAGGGTTTTAGAGTAGAAAAAGTTCCCTATGCAGAAATTGCAAAGCAAGAAGGGTTATTACGTTGTTCTACTATGCCATTGATTAGAGATTGATATGTTACGGAATTTTGTATTTGTGATGGTGAGTTTATTATTGATGTCATGTAATACCCGATCGGATCATAAAAAGATAAAATATACGACTTCTGCTGATTCAACCTTGATACATTACCATAAAGGTTGGCAAGAGATCATGGACTTTGGAGATTATGCAGCTGCGGAAGTGTCCTATAGAAAAGCACTTGAGTATGATCCCAATTTTCTTGTTGGTAAAAGTGTACTAGCAAGATTAACGTTAAATCTTGAAGAGCGTCTGGCTCTATACCAAACTGTAGAGGATCACAAACAGACCATTCAGGGAAATGAGCGCTTAATACTTGATGTGTATCAAGCCCTTACCAAGTATACCAATTTAAGAGATCAAAAATCTGAAATGACAAAGAGTGCACTGCAAGAGGCACTTAATATTGGTGAATATAATTTTAGAAAGCTTGTACATGAATATCCCAATGAAGTTTACCTGAAGTCAGAATATATAGAAATCTTACATGCACAATATGGCGCAAAACGCACCTTAGATTCGATGCAAGTATTGGTTACAAAACGACAAGGAAAAACTCCTTTCTTATTAGGTTATAAAGCAATATTGACGGCTGAAACCAAAAACTTTAAAGATGCTTTAGTCTATGCTCAGGCCTTAGCTGAACAAATGAAAGATGTCAAAGCTGCTAAGCCAGATGCCATATTAGCTGATATCTATTTTAAAATGGAAGATTATAAAAAGGCTAAAATTTATGCTGACAGAGCATTTAACATAGATCCTCGAAACTTAGATGCAAGTAGGTTAAAAGAAAAAATAGACAAGAAATTAAAATAGTTATCATAAATTTATACTTCTTTTAAGGTACATAACTCTTAAATTACTTTCAAATGTCGTCATTCAAAAAATACGTTGGGCTTTTCTTATTCCTAATAATGTGTACCTCGTATGCTCAAAAACTATCCAGAATTGAAAAAAAAATTATCAATAGTGTTGCGTTAAATAATACAGAGGCCATCGACTTTTTGAAGAAGGTAGTTAATGTAAATAGCGGCACGATGAATCATAAAGGTGTGAAGCAAGTAGGTGATATATTTGCAACTGCATTCAAAGAAATCGGATTCGATACAACTTGGTACGACATGTCTATGGTGAACAGATCTGGGCACCTGTTCGCGGAAACTAAAGGTACCAAAGGGAAAAGATTACTCTTAATAGGTCATTTAGATACTGTATTTGAAGAAGATAGTCCTTTTCAAATCTTTAAAATGGTCAATGATAGTATAGCACATGCACCTGGAGGGAATGACATGAAAGGCGGTAATGTGATTCTATTATATGCGTTAAAAGCCTTGTCGGATAATGGCTTACTAAAAAATGCCCAGGTAATCGCTGCATTTACAGGTGACGAAGAGGCAACGGGTAAACCACTTTCGATAAGTCGAAAAGATTTGATAGATGCCGCCAAACGTAGCGATATAGCACTGGGATTTGAAACATCTACCGGATTCAATTATGCCACAGTCGCTAGACGTGGCTCTTCAGATTGGAAAGTTGAAACAACAGGTGTAAGAGCACATTCTTCTGGAATTTTTAACGATCGTGTTGGTGCAGGAGCGATTTTCGAAATGTCACGAATTTTACATGAATTTTATGAGAATGTAAGAGGTGAGCAATTTCTAACGTTTAACCCAGGGATAGTCTTAGGTGGTACTCAGATGGATTACCAACAACAATTGAGTAAAGGAAATGTTTTTGGCAAGAGTAATGTTGTATCGCAAACTGCTGTTGTATATGGTGGGTTACGGTTTATCTCAGAAGCACAAAAAGAGAAGGCACGTGCAAAAATGCGTGAAATTGTGCAGCATAATTTACCCAAGACTTCGGCGAAAGTTACGTTTATCGATAGTTATCCAGCTATGGGACCATCAAAAGGAAATAATGAGTTACTCAAACAATTAAATGAAGTAAGTTTAGACTTAAAACAAGGAGCCGTAGAAGCCTATGACCCCGGGCGCAGAGGAGCCGCCGATATTTCTTTCGTAGCACAATATGTAGATTGTTTGGATGGTTTAGGAACGATGGGCAACGGTGCTCATACTCCTAAAGAAACAGTGAATCTCAATACCATTGAAGATCTCACAAAAAGAACTGCGATATTATTATATAGATTGATACAAGAATAAGACTTTTCTTTTAAATTTATAAGTGATGTAATAGTTCATTTTAAGAAAATTTTTGAGACCTATTTTGTTAGCAAAATGAGTATCCAAAGGTTAGAAGTTCTCAAATTTAGAGTAATTTTGATTTGATAAAAAGAAACAATTTAATGAAACAAACCACCAATACAATTTTAATGATTCGTCCTATTGGTTTTAGGATGAATGAACAAACTGCAGTCAACAATTATTATCAGAAAGTCTTAGATAGCTTATTACCTGAGACAGTGAATACAAAAGCACAGCAAGAATTTGACATATATGTAGAAAAATTGCGAGGAATTGGCGTCACGGTTGTGGTGGTTGATGATACGACTGAACATGACACACCTGATTCGATTTTTCCAAATAATTGGATCTCTTTTCACGAGAGTGGCGATGTTGGTCTATATCCTATGTTTGCTGAAAACCGTCGTTTGGAACGTCGCGAAGATGTGTTGGAAAAATTAGAATCAGCTGGATTTAAAATTGACAACATTGTAGATTACACTGCTGCCGAAAAGGAAGGGTTATTTTTAGAGGGAACGGGAAGTTTGTTATTGGATAGAGAGAATCGAATTGCCTATTGTGCCTTGTCACCTAGAGCCGAGGAGGATTTATTTATTGAGTTTTGTGAAGATTTTGAATATTCTCCTGTCATTTTTACAGCAAACCAAACGGTGAATGATCAGCGCAAGGCTATTTATCATACGAACGTTATGATGTGTTTGGCAGAGACGTTTGCCGTGATATGCTTAGATTGTATTGACGATAAAAAAGAGCGTAAAAATGTTATAGGTCATTTAAAACGAACCGGAAAAGAAATAATCACTATAACCGAGGATCAAGTCAATAATTTTGCTGGTAATATGCTACAAGTAAAGGGAGTAAATGATATGTTACATTTAATTATGAGTCAGGCGGCATATGATAGTCTCACCAAAGAACAAATTAATAGAATCGAAAATCACTGTCCTATTTTAGCAAGTTCACTAGATACCATAGAAGCTTGTGGTGGGGGTAGTGCAAGATGTATGATGGCTGAGGTGTTCTTACCTAAAAATTAATATGACAGTATTTATTTTAAATAATGAATTGGTAAAGACAGCGGTAACGCCGAGTATTACGTTACTTGATTTTATTAGAGAGCAGCAACGATTAAAAGGAACTAAGATTGGATGCAGAGAAGGAGATTGTGGCGCCTGCACCGTTTTAATGGGTTCGTTAAATAATGATCAAATTTCTTATCAAAGTATTACATCGTGTATTGCTCCATTGGGAAATGCACATGGGAAACATATTGTAACTATTGAAGGAGTGAACCTACCAAAAAAACTAAATGTAGTTCAACAAGCAATGGCTTCAAATTATGCTACGCAATGTGGATTTTGTACACCGGGATTTGTAGTTTCTATGACTGGCTTTGCACTAAAAGATAGAGCAAGTAATCTAAATTCTTGTAATGACGCTGTAAGCGGAAACATTTGTAGGTGTACAGGGTATAAATCAATTGAAAAAGC
Organism: uncultured Flavobacteriaceae bacterium; assembly: GCA_947494325.1. GTDB lineage: Bacteria > Bacteroidota > Bacteroidia > Flavobacteriales > Flavobacteriaceae > Aureibaculum. The sequence goes on along the minus strand of CANLUS010000001.1, from coordinate 7,378 downwards.
AGGTTTCGAAGTTGAAAAAATAGTAGAAGAAAAAGATGATAATCACCAAATAAAATGGTTGGTACAGCAAGGATTTGTTCCAAATTACTTTGAAACAATTCCTCAAAGGTTAGAGTCACTTCTTAGCCCTAATTCTGAAGATCATTCTTACCAATCTAATACTACAATTGTGGCTAATGGCACCGATTTATATGTGCGTCATGCCGATAAGTTAGCTCAGGAAACAATACATTTAGTTGCGAAGAACACTAATTTAAATGGAATTTCGGTTGCGGATAATGTCTGTACGCTTGGAGCCAATACGACGGTTACTGAATTGCTCGAACACAAAGAACTTAGGAAGGTATTCCCAAAATTGGATGTTTTTTTAAAATTAGTGTCTTCTGAACAAATTAGAAACATGGGAACACTGGCAGGTAATTTTGTTAATGCTTCTCCTATCGGAGATATGTCAATTTTCTTTTTGGCGCTAAATTCTGTAATAACGATCCAACATATAAATGGGGCAGAGAGAAAAGTACGTTTTCAAGAGTTTCATAGAGACTATAAGGTATATGATTTACAAGAAGATGAAATCGTTAAAAGCATTTCTTTTAATCTTCTATCGGAGAACGAAACTTTTAATTTCGAAAAAGTATGTAAGAGAACACATTTAGATATAGCTAGTGTGAATGCAGCGATCAGAATCAATATGAATAAAGATGTTATTATTACTGCACATGCTGCGGTTGGAGGAGTCGCTGCGATTCCAAAATATTTGACTAAAACATGTCAATTTTTAATTGGTAAAAAGATACATCCACAAAACATAAAAGGAGCAGAAAACATATTACAGTCAGAAATTATGCCAATTAGTGATGTTAGGGGATCGGCTGATTATAAGAGATTATTAGCTCGACAATTGTTTTTCGCACATTTTATCGAATTATTTCCCTTAAAAGTAGACCTTCAAAAACTGATATACTAATGAAGAAGACTATGCAAAATATTGATAGTTATACTCATGTCAGAGGGGAGTCGTTATTTGTTGATGATATAATAATAAGACAAGACACTTTATTTGGGGTAGTATTTGATTCCCCAAAGGCACATGGTAAGATTAAAAATGTAGATTATAGCGAAGCCGAAAACCTTAAAGGCGTTACTAAGATTTTTACGTATAAGGATATTATTGGGGAAAATCAAATAGGAGGCATTCTTCCTGACGAGCCATTATGGGCTGAAGATGAAGTGCATTTTTGGGGGCAACCGATCGCATTTATTGTCGCTGAGACAGAAGCGATTGCTAAGCAAGCTCGTCAATTAATCACTATAGAAATAGAAGAATTACCAGTAATTACAACAGCAAAAGAAGCAAAAACTAAAGGAAGCTTTATCAATGCTCCGCGTTCTTTTAGCCTTGGAAATACCGAAGAGGCATTTTCTGATTGCGATTATGTTTTGGAAGGGGAGACTTTCTCCAACGGTCAAGAGCATTTGTATCTAGAAACACAAGGTTGCTATGCAATTCCACAAGAAAATGGAAGCATAAAATTGATCTCTTCGACGCAAGGTCCAACTGCTGTTCAAAAGATTACAGCAAGAGTTTTGGGGGTTCCTATGCATAAAGTAGAAGTAGACGTAATTCGATTGGGTGGAGGTTTTGGAGGAAAGGAAGATCAAGCAACACCTTGGGCTGTGATGACTGCAGTTGCAGTACAGCACTTAAATAAACCTGTAAAATATATCTTAAATCGTCATGATGATTTGAGGATGACGGGCAAACGCCATCCATATTCGTCATTTTTTAAAATAGGATTGAACAAAAATCTTAAAGTTACCGCTTTCGAAGCTGAGTTTTTACAGAACGCCGGAGCTGCGGCAGATTTATCTCCAGCAATAGCTGAACGAACATTGTTTCACGCAACCAATAGTTATTTTGTGCCTAATGTAAAAACGAGCGTGTATAGTTGTAAAACTAATTTACCTCCAAATACGGCCTTTAGGGGGTTTGGAGGTCCACAAGGAATGTTTGTAATAGAAAGCGCCATTGCTGCTGCTGCTGAGGCTATTGGAGTAAATAGGCGATTTATTCAAGAAGCGAATTTGCTATCAGAAAATGATGAATTTTCATATGGTCAAATTGCGACAAAGGTGGAGGTTCAAAACACATGGTTTTCTGCAAAGAAAAAATTTGAATTAGAAAAAATAGAAAGCGAAATTGACCTTTTTAACAAGAATAATGAGTCTTTCAAAAAGGGAATTTCGTTGATGCCCATTGCCTTTGGTATTTCCTTTACTAACACACCTATGAATCATGCAAGAGCTTTAGTTCATATTTATCAAGATGGTAGTGTTGGTGTAAGTACCGGTGCTGTTGAAATGGGTCAAAGTGTCAATACAAAAATGCTACAGGTCGTTCAAGATATATTAGGAATTTCTTCTGAAAAAGTGAAACTAGAAACGACTAATACTACAAGAGTAGCAAACACATCACCATCAGCTGCAAGTTCAACGGCCGATCTCAATGGAAAGGCTGTAAAAATGGCCTGCGAAGCATTGTTGGGTAGATTGGTAAAAGTAGCGACAGAAATGCTAGATGAAGATGAACAGTCAATTTCTATTCAAAATGATGTGGTCTTTGTAAACGGTCAAAAGTCGAAAATAAGTTGGGAGACGTTAGTTGCCCAAGCCATGTTAGAAAGGGTAGCCTTATCGGAAAACGCGCATTATGCTACACCTATTATTCATTTTGATAAAACCAAAGAGAAAGGACATCCCTTTGCGTATCATGTTTATGGAACCGCAATTACTACCGTTACTGTCGACTGTGTTCGAGGGATTTATGAGATTGATACAGTTAAAATTGTTCATGATTTTGGTAAAAGCATGAATATAGGGATTGATTTAGGGCAGGTGGAAGGTGCCTTGGCTCAAGGAATTGGTTGGATGACAATTGAAGAAATTGCATATGATACCGACGGTCGTTTAGAATCGAATGCATTGAGTACTTATAAAGTTCCAGATATATTCTCTGCACCTAAAACCATTGAAACAATTCCATTAGAAACTGAGGGAAATGATATGGCCATATTTAAATCGAAAGCGGTTGGCGAACCACCATTAATGTATGGTATAGGCGCTTATTTTGCCATTCAAAACGCAGTGAAGGCATTCAACAAGTCGTATGTATTGAAATTTCACGCTCCATTTACGCCCGAAAAAGTTTTGATGGCCCTCTATGAAAAGTAGGCTTCAATATACAACATATAATATAGTACGAGGTGCTGTTATTTATAGTGCTGGCGATACTATAGCAGCGTTACTCTTGAATGAGTTCTCTTGGTTTCGATTACTAGGAATGATTATTATTGGAGCAACCTTATATGCATTCGAAATTCCAAATTACTTTGCTTGGATTGACCGAAAAACAAAAGGACTGTCTAGTTATAAGCGTACCTTAGCAAAAACAGGTTTGGCTATTGCTTATTTCAATCCAATTTGGATTTTGAGACATTTAGTTTTTATTAAATTACTTTCAAATGATTTAAATCTGATAGATATTGGATTGTTTCGAATTGCACTTTGGTCATTTTTAGCCAACATACCTATTTCCTTTGTTGCGAACTATGTTATTCAGAATAAAGTGTATCTGAATTGGCGTTTTTTAGCAAGTGCAATATTTTCGGCATTAATGGCCATATATTATGCCTTGAGTGAAACTATTTTCTAGTTAGAGCAACTAAAAAATGAAAATAAAAAACCCGAACAAACTGTTCGGGTTTTTCAATAGCAATAAGCAAGCTATTTAATTTATTTTACTTTGTCTACAATCGCTTTGAAAGCTTCAGGATTGTTCATTGCTAAATCAGCAAGAACTTTTCTGTTTAGTTCAATATTGTTAGCCTTTACTTTCCCCATAAACTGAGAGTAAGACATTCCATACTGACGAGCACCAGCGTTGATACGCTGTATCCATAAAGCTCTAAAGTTACGTTTGTTGTTTTTTCTATCACGGTATGAATAAGACATTGCTTTTTCTACCGCATTTTTGGCTACTGTATAAACGTTTTTACGTCTTCCGAAATAACCTTTTGCTTGTTTTAATATTTTTTTTCTACGAGCTCTTTTAGCTACTGAGTTTACCGATCTAGGCATAATTTTAATGTTTTTGAGTTAGGCAGATATTTTTCAATCGTTTTGTTATGGCACTAACACAGGGTTCATAATTACCAAAATAAGCATTGCTTATTTTAATGTTAATTGTTTTAAGATATTCATCTCATCCGCTTTGTGTACCAAACCAGAATGAGTCAGCTTCAATTTTCTCTTTTTTGACTTCTTTGTCAAAATGTGACTCTTGAAAGCATGTTTTCTCTTTATCTTACCAGTGCCCGTCATCTTAAAACGTTTTTTAGCACTAGATTTTGTCTTCATTTTAGGCATCTTCCTATATATTTAATATTGCTTATTCTTATATTTCTAAGGCTGAATATATTTCAGCATTTTACTACTTTTTCTTCGGAGCTATGAACATAGTCATTCGCTTACCTTCTAATCTTGGCATCTGTTCAACCTTACCATATTCTTCCAATTCTTGAGCTAATCTTAATAATAAGATTTCCCCTTGATCTTTATATACGATCGAACGACCTTTAAAGAAAACAAATGCTTTAAGTTTAGCTCCATCACTTAAAAACTTAATCGCATGTTTCTTTTTAAATTCATAATCATGATCATCTGTCTGAGGACCAAAACGAATTTCTTTTATAATAACTTTAGTTGTTTTAGATTTTAATGCTTTTTCACGTTTCTTCTGCTCGTAAACAAACTTTTTATAATCTATTATCTTACAGACTGGCGGAGAGGCATTTGGAGATATCTCAACTAAATCAAGTTCGAAATCATTAGCAAGTTTCTTTGCTTCTGCAATTGGATAGACGCCAACTTCAACGTTGTCTCCAACCAGCCGTACTTCCGGTGTACGAATTATTTTGTCATTAATTCTGTGAGCGTCCTCTTTGATAATTCTCCAAGGCTTTCTTCCTCCTTTTCTTCGTATTGCTATAACTGTAAAATTTATACTATCTATTGATAGCGGTTAAACTAAAATTGTACTAATGTACTTTCTATTTCTTTATTAATTAAAGAGATAAATTCTTCTATGGTAAATGTACCTAAATCTCCTTCACCATGCTTCCTTACCGAAATCAAATTTTCTTGCTCTTCTTTCTCGCCAATGATAATCATGTACGGAATCTTACTAACTTCTGCATCACGTATCTTCCTGCCTGTCTTTTCATTCCTATCATCTACGAGGGCGCGAATTTCGGAATTTTCTAACGATTTTAAAACTTTTTCGGTATAATTTTCATATTTCTCGCTGATAGGGAGTAAAATAACTTGCTCTGGAGTCAGCCATAAAGGGAAATTACCACCAGAATGTTCAAGTAATAATGCAATGAAACGTTCCATAGATCCAAATGGTGCACGATGAATCATTACAGGCCTATGTAATTGATTGTCAGATCCTTTGTAATTTAAGTCAAAACGTTCTGGTAAATTGTAATCTACCTGGATAGTTCCTAGTTGCCATCTTCTGCCAAGAGCATCACGTACCATGAAATCTAATTTCGGTCCGTAAAAAGCAGCTTCACCTGTTTCAACAACATAATCCAATTCCTTGTCTTTTGCCGCATTGATAATGGCTTGTTCCGCTTTTTCCCAATTTTCAACGTCACCAATATATTTATCTGGATTCTCAGGATCTCTTACAGAAACTTGTGCCGTGAAATCTTTGAGACCCAAAGATCTTAAAACATATAAAGAAAGGTCAATCACATTTTTAAACTCTTGATCTAACTGGTCTGGCGTGCAGAAAATATGTGCATCATCTTGTGTAAAGCCTCTAACCCTTGTCAAACCATGCAATTCTCCACTTTGTTCATATCTATATACGGTACCAAATTCAGCAAAACGTTTTGGTAACTCTTTGTAAGAATATGGTTTTGCATTGTAGATTTCACAATGATGCGGGCAGTTCATAGGTTTCAACAAAAACTCTTCATCGTCTTTTGGTGTATGAATTGGTTGAAAACTGTCCTCGCCATATTTTGCGTAATGTCCAGAAGTAACATACAATTCTTTCTGGCCAATATGAGGTGTAACTACCATTTCATATCCTGCTTTCTTTTGAGCTTTCTTTAAAAAATTTTCTAAGCGTTCTCTTAAAGCTGCGCCTTTAGGTAACCACAATGGTAAACCCTGACCGACTTTTTGAGAGAAGGTAAATAACTCTAACTCTTTACCGAGTTTTCGGTGATCTCTTTTTTTAGCTTCTTCTAATAAAGCCAAGTATTGAGTGAGCTCTTTTTGCTTCGGAAACGAAATACCGTAAACACGGGTAAGTTGTTTGTTTTTCTCATCGCCACGCCAGTAGGCTCCAGCAACGCTCATGATCTTAACAGCCTTAATGATACCAGTATTCGGTATGTGGCCTCCGCGACATAAATCCGTAAAATCAGCATGATCACAAAAAGTAATATCACCATCAGTTAAGTTCTCGATTAACTCAACTTTAAATTCGTTATTCCGTTCTTTGTAATATGCCAGCGCATCTGCTTTCGAGACTGATCGTAACGTAAAATCAAATTTTTGACGAGCAAACTCTAGCATTTTATCTTCTATTTGTTTGAAATTGCTTTCAGATATAGAAGTTTGTCCAAAATCAACATCATAGTAAAACCCATTTTCGATGGCGGGTCCGATGGTTAGCTTCGCGTCTGGATATAAACTTAAAATAGCTTGCGCTAGGACGTGCGCTGAAGAATGCCAAAATGCTTTTTTACCTTCATCATTGCTCCATGTATATAATGTTAATGAACCATCTTCTGATAATTGAGTGGTCGACTCTACAGTAGTTTCATTAAACTGTGCAGAAATAACATTCCTGGCTAAGCCTTCACTAATACTTTTAGCTACATCTATTGGAGTACTGTTTTTAGGAAACTCTTTAACCGATCCGTCTGGTAATGTAATTTTAATCATTCGCATTCTTTAAATAAGGCTGCAAAGATATCAGAAAAGTAATATGTGTACAATAATACTAGTGATAATTTGGGTGTTGTCGGAAAAGATTATTAAAGTTAAGGTTAGTGATCTTTTTTCCTTAATGTATACTAAGTTGGATATAATTGGGTTCTTTGCCTTGTAGAATTTAGATGGTGTCATGTCAATTTTATTTTAGAATTGAAATTTGATTCAAAAAAGTATCGTAGTAATGCGCTGCAAAATAGCCTCTTAAAAGAGAAAAAAATGTAAAGTAAAAAAAATCTAAAATTTCTTTTGTTGAATGGATAAATGTGTTGTACATTTGCACCCCGTTATTGGGGTATGTAGG